>CAVZNH010000067.1:0-146932 GCA_963776505.1 uncultured Alphaproteobacteria bacterium | reverse complement strand
GCGATTTGCGCGACTAGATCGAGTTTGAGCTCCGGCCCTGCTTTCGCATCGGCGCGGGCGTCGGCTGGACCGTGGGTTCTCTCGGAGCAGGGGAGAGGCGACGACTCCTCTGGGGAGCGTCCCGGAGGCCCGGGTGCGTGCTGGGAGGTTGGCCGCCCGTTCTGATTGGTTCCCTTTAGGCCTGGTCGTTCGTCGGCGTGGTGATCGTGTAGAGCTGGGTGAGTAGGCGGCGTAGCTGGCCGAACTTTCGGGGTCCGAGTTGTTGTTCCCATTCGGTTTCGACCTGTTGGACGATTTCGTAGATTGCTCTGGTTGCAGCATGGCCTCTGGGGGTGAGGCGGACGCGCTTGGAGCGTTGGTCGTTGCTGTCGGTTTCGCGGGTCAGGTATCCGAGCTGCTCGAGTTGGCCGAGCAGGTAGTTGAGCGCCTGTTTGGTCATGCGCGTCTGGATCGCAAGATCCAGGGGGCGCTGGTTCTCGGGGCCGGGGTACCGCCACACGTCCACATGCGCTGCGACGAGGTCGGTGAAGCCCCGTTCGTGTAGGCCGGCGAGCATTCGTTCGCGCACCGTCTCCCACGGGACTCGCAACAGCGCACCGATCAGCGGCGGCGGCGGCGCAGGCCCGACATCGGATTGAGTAAAGCCGCTTGACAGACTCATGGCGCGCAGCATACCCTGGTCAAGTCGCTTTACTCATTGCGCTTCGTCCCGAAGGAGCCGCATGTACAGACCGCCGAAAGGAGCCAGCATGCACCAGACCATGGACCAAGACACGATCACAGTGGGTGCGCTGAGCGTGCGCTTCCTGGTCGAGGCCGCAGACTCGAACGGAACCGCGTCGGTGTTCGAGTGCTACGTCCCCGCCAACTCGCGGATGCCCGCGCCCCACAGCCACGACGGCTTCGAGGAGACGATCTACGGGCTCGAGGGCACCACGACCTGGACGATCGACGGCGAGCCCGTCGAGGTCAGGCCCGGCGAGGCGGTATGCGTACGGCGCGGACAGATCCACGGGTTTGAGAACCACGGCGCCCTCGACGCGACGTTCCTCGCGATCGCGACCCCGGCCGTGTTCGGGCCAGCGTATTTCCGCGAGATCGCGGAGGTCCTCGCCGCCAGCGCCGGCGGCCACCCGAATCTGGCCGCGATCGGCGAGGTAATGCGTCGCCACGGGCTCACCCCCGCCCCGCCCGGCGCCGCCTGAAGAGCTCAACCGGCCACCCAACCCGAAGAGAGCCGATACTACATGCCACTCCAAGACCACTGGGCAACGCAAGGAGGCAATCGGATGGGGTCAGAGCAAATCGAGTCACGGCTTACCCGCCGGAGCTTTGTGCAGGCGACGCTGGCCGGTGCCGCTGCGGTCTCGCTTCCTGCCCGGGCGATGGCTCGTTCGGCGAGCCGGGCCTCGCGTGCTGACGCCGGTCGGCTGTTTGCTCAGTTGGACGCCAAGATCGAGGCGGGGATGGCGGCCTACGGGATTCCGGGTCTGGCGGTGGGGGTCCTGTACGGCGGGCGGGAGTATTTGAAGGGGTATGGGGTGACCAACGTCGATTATCCGCGGATTCCGCAGCTGACGCCGCTGGGCCGGGTGTTCTTCTACAACAACCCGGCGCTGTGCGTGGCCGGGCGGCTGATCGAGGTGGCCACCGGCGCGACGTACGAGAACGCGGTGCGCTCGCTGCTGATCGATCCGCTGGGGCTTGACCACAGTCGCTTCTTCAGCGACGAGATCATCGGGTTCAATATCGCCGCCTCGCACAAGCTGGTCGACGGCAAGCCCGTGGTGGACCCGTCATTCTGGGAGGTCCCGCGCAGCCTCAACCCGACCGGCGGCGTGATCTCCAGCGTCCGGGATCAGCTGGCCTACGCGCGGTTTCATCTGAGCGACGGGAGAGCCCCGGACGGCAAGCGGCTGCTTACGCCACGATCACTGGAGCGGATGCGCTCGCACCCAGGCCCCGGCGGAACTCTGCTCGTCGAGCTGGACGGCATCGGCGTCAGCTGGATGCTGCGGCCGAGCCGACAGCACGTACGGATCATCCAGCACGGAGGCGACTGGCCCGGGCAGCGCTCCGGCTTCATGATGGTTCCCGAACAGGGCTTCGCGCTGACCGCGCTGACCAACTCGGACGGCGGCATACCGCTGATCGCAGAGCTCTTCTACGACGACTGGGCGCTGAGGACCTTCACGGGCCTCAGCAACCTGCGCGCGGTTCCCCGGGTTCTGAGCCGACGCGAGCTCGCTCCGTACGAGGGTCGCTACGAGGACGAGTACATCGCGACGGACGGCACGGTGGGAAAGAACGTGTACGAGCTTCGCGGGCACCGAGGTGGGCTGCGCTCCACGCCCGTTGTCGGCGAGATGCCGGTGCTCGATCCCGAGAGCGCCGCGAAAGAGCCAGACCATGTCTTTTACCGCAAGGACTACGTGCTGGCGCTCAAGGACGGCCGCCCCACCGGCCCTAGAGCCAACTTCGTGCGCGACGGCCACGGACGCGTGAAGTGGCTCCGCTCTGCCGGACGGTTATACCGCCACCAGCTATAGCACTCGCACTGCTGCTCGGCCGGAATTCTCTAGCGACGACTCCCCGGGAGGCGCTAGTGGAAGGACGAATCGCACAGGCGCCGTCCCGCCGCACCCGCCCGGGATCTGCATACGCACCGCAGGTGCCAAGACTCAAGCCGTCGCGCTGCCGGATTAGGGCCGAAAGCAGCGACCATTCTCGCACCTGGCCGACGAGTGGGTTGATCTAGCAGGATCTGCGCTCGTGTCAGCGAGGCTGACAGCTGCTTAGCCGGATGTCTGTGGAAGCCCGGGCGGTCCCGCTTCGCTCGCGCCGCGGTACTTCGGCTCGCTCGGTCCGAAGACCTTAATTGCGCGGCAAGCAGAGTCAGGGAGGCGCCTCCGGAGCCGGACTTTCGCATCGCCAGGCGGAAGGAGCGATCTGATGCTGGCGGCAAGACGCCTGCTGCTTGACCAGTAAGCCCAAAGCGGCAGTCGTGATGGGCCTCCCTGTAGTAACGGAACAGAAACGCACGCTAAGCCGCTTGGCCGAGCTCGCGTAGCGACCCCATAGAGGACAAGGCCAGCGGCCAGCTGGACTGACCGCCTCACACGGCGGTCAGTCCAACGAGAAAGCTGAGGGAGCGCGATGAGCACCAGCGTGACATCCCCGGCGTCGTCTCGATACCTGAGTTCGCACGCCGCTCGCGGCCGCCAACAGGCGTCGGGTTGATCTTCGACTGCCGGCAGCATCGTCCGGGTCTGCGTGGCTGGCCGCGCACAGCGTTTGCGGGTCGTGCGTCGCTAGCGCTCGCGCTATAAGCCGGTTGCCTCCAGGAGGTTCAGCCAGATTTCTGAGCGCGTCGGGAAGGGGGCGATGCCGTGCCGCAGCTGCTCGAGCGTCAGCTCGCCGACAACGGCGAACGTCGCAGCCTGGAGCATGTCCTGCACCTCGGAGCCCGTGAACGTCGCGCCGACGACGACCCGGCGCTGCTTGTCGATCACGAGCTGCGAGGTGCCCTCGGACCCTGCGCCCCAGAAGCTGCCGCCCGCATTGGCTGACGTGCCGACGGAGACGATCTGAACATCGATGCCCCTGTCGCGCGCGGTCTGCTCGGTGAGACCGACGGCCGCTACCTGCGGCTCGGTGAACGTCACCCGCGGCGCGCCGGCGCCGTCGCCACGGTCCCAGAGCGCGGCGTCGGACTTGCCGCAGATCCGGTCGGCGGTCACACGGGCCTGGTGCTTGGCCATATGGGTAGGCAGCGCGCGACCGTTAGCGTCCCCGACGACCCAAAGCCAGTCGTGGCCTGGGACCTGCAGGTGCTCATCGACCGGCAGGTAGCCGTGCTTGCCCGGCTCTATCCCGATCGTGGCAAGGCCAAGGTGGTCTGAGTCGATGTGCCGCCCGACGGCGACGAGCAGCTCGTCCCCGGTGAACAACCGGCCGTCTTGCAGCTGCACGGTCACCTGGCCGGTGCCGCCGGAACGCTTGACCTTCGCGACCTCGACGTTGGGCACGATCTCGGCGCCCTGTTCGCGCAGTCGAGCGGTGACCTGTTCGGCGGCCCACGGCTCTTCCTTGGCCAGCAGCTGCGTGCCGCGCGCCAGCAGTGTCACCTTTGCCCCGAGCGAGGTGTAGGCCTGCGCCATCTCGGCCCCGACCACGCCGCCGCCGACGATCAGCAGGCGTCCGGGGACGACCTTGGAGGTCGTGGCCTCACGGTTGGTCCACGGGTTGGCTTCCGACAGGCCCTCTACGCTGGGCAACGTTGGCTCAGAACCAATCGCAATGACCACCGCGACCTTCGCCACAAGCGTGTTGTCGCCGACGGCGACGCGCTGTTTCCCGGCGATCCGCCCGTGGCCACGGTAGAGGGAGATGTCGTTGTCGTCCAACCACGGCAGCTGTGCTGAGTCATCGAGGTCGGAGATGATCGAGTCGCGGTGATCGAGCACTGCCTGGACGGCGAGCTGGCCGTCGGTCGCCTCGCGGGCACCGGGGACGCGGCGGGCCTCGTCGAGGATCTCCCCCGGGTGCAGCAGTGCTTTGGATGGCATGCACGCGTAAAAGCCGCATTCGCCGCCGACGAGGCGCTCCTCCACGATCGCTGTGGCGAGCCCGGCGGCGGCGGTACGGCCGGCGAGAACCTCGCCGGCCGGCCCGGCGCCGATCACGATGACATCGAACTCAGGCATGACTGCTGGTCCTTGAGCTCGCGGCTTGCGTGATCACGTCGGCGACGAGCGTCGGGGTGGCTGATCATGACTGCGTGCGCGGCGTCGACCTCGGTGATCTGGGCGTCGGTGCGACCGGCCATGAACGTCTGCAGGTCGTGGTTGATCGCTCGGTCGTGCCGGGTGATCAGCACCCAGGAGGGGACTGAACGAAACGCCTCGTTGGCGACGGCTTCGGAGACGGCCTTGACGTTGGCGGGGCGCTGCACGATCGCGAGCTCCGCCGCGGTCTCGTCGTCGATGTCGCCGGCGAACGCGTCGCGGAAGCCGACAGGGTCGATCGCGACTTCTGTGCCGTCGGGCACATCGACGGACACCAGCGGAAGCGGCGGACTGGATTGCGCGGCCAGTTGTCCGACCGTTTCGCCCTTGGTCGGGATGAAGCCGGCGACGTACACGAGCGACCTGAGGTCAAACGCCGACGCGTCGACGTTGGTGATCAGCGCACCGCCGTAGGAGTGCCCGACGAGCGCGACGGGCCTTCGATCGTCGCCAGGTAGCTGGACAGACATGCGGTGTCGCTGACGAGCCCCTGCAGCGGATTCGCGATCGCATACACCGGATAGCCGCTCGCACGCAGCCGCTTGATCACAGGCGCCCAGCTGGACGAGTCAGCCCACGCACCGTGCACCAGGACGATCGTCGGCTTGGCGGACTGCTCGGTGGTCGTGTCGGGGAGCGATGAGGTAGCGGACATGTTCTTTTCACCTTTGGTTGGTTGGGGTTTGGGGATGGGTTCAGGCAGCATCAAAGGAGCGATCGTTCGTCTCGGAGGGGGCGCTCAGGCTGGCGACCCCGCGATCGGGGCGCGCGGGTCGACGGCGTCCGGGGACCGTGGTTCGCCGGCTCGCGTGTGTGCGCCGGCCGCCGCGTACGCGTCGACGGCATCGAGCGTCTCTGCGTCGAGCAACGCCCGGGTGAGGCTCTCGAGCTGGTCGCGGTGCTCGGCCACCAGCTGGGTGACCTCGGCGTGGGCGTTGTCAACGAGCTGGTGTACCTGGTCGTCGATCAGCCATTGGGTCTGCGGCGAGACCTCGTTGGCGGCCGCACGCAGCGGCCCGTCGCCATCGCCCGGGAGCACCGTGACCGGCCCGACGGTGTCGCTCATCCCCCATCGCCCGACCATCTGGCGGGCGATCTGAGTGAGCTGCTGGAGGTCTGACTCGGCGCCGGTGGTGATCGTGCCGTACACGACCTCTTCGGCAACGCGGCCACCGAGGGCAACGTTGATCTTGGCCTCGAGCTCTTCGCGCGAGTAGGAGACGCGGTCTGAGCACGGCGTCGACAGCGTCACCCCGAGCGCGCTGCCGCGGGGGATGATCGAAACCTTGCGGACCGGATCGGCGTCAGGCGTGAGCATCCCGACCAGCGCGTGTCCAGACTCGTGATAGGC
This sequence comes from uncultured Alphaproteobacteria bacterium, assembly GCA_963776505.1. Taxonomy (GTDB): domain Bacteria; phylum Pseudomonadota; class Alphaproteobacteria; order Acetobacterales; family Acetobacteraceae; genus JAMXLO01. The sequence goes on along the minus strand of CAVZNH010000067.1, from coordinate 140,794 downwards.
GGTGCGCTCGCGATCCTCGGGGCTGAGAACGATCCCGCGTGGCGAACCGAGCAAGACCTTCTCCAACGAGTCGGTGAAGTCCGCCATCTGCACCTGGGTGTGCTGCCGGCGGGCTGCCAGCAGCGCCGCTTCGTTGCACAAGTTGGCAAGGTCGGCGCCGACCATGCCCGGCGTCGAGGACGCGAGCGCGTCGAGGTCGACGTCGTCTGCGAGCGGCAGCGCGCGGGTGTGGACCTCGAGGATCTGGCGGCGCCCGGCGCGGTCAGAAGGCGCCACCACGATCCGGCGGTCAAAACGCCCGGGACGCAGCAGCGCCTGATCGAGAACCTCCGGCCGGTTGGTGGCCCCGAGCACCACGACCGTCTCGTTTGACTCGAAGCCGTCCATCTCGGTCAGGATCTGGTCGAGTGTCTGCTCGCGCTCGTCGTTGGCGCCCGTGATCGACGCCGAGCCCTGGCGGGAGCGGCCGATCGCGTCGAGCTCGTCGATAAAGACGATCGCCGGCGCGGCCTCCTTGGCCTTGGCGAACAGGTCTCGTACCCGCGCGGCACCGACCCCGACGATCGCCTCGATGAACTCCGAGGCAGCGATCGAGAAGAACGCCGCGTGGGCCTCGCCGGCGACCGCGCGCGCGAGCAGCGTCTTGCCGGTGCCGGGCGGTCCGGACAACAGCACCCCGTGCGGCATCCGGCCACCGAGACGCTGATACGGAGCCGGGTCGCGCAGAAAGTCCACGATCTCGGTCAGCTCGGCCTTGGCCTCGTCGATCCCCGCCACGTCGGCAAACGTGACGCGGATCCGTGCGGGATCGATCCGGCGCGCCTGCGAGCGGCCGAAGCTCCCCAACCCGCCCAGTCCACCGGCGCCGCCGCGCTGCGCCCGGCGGGCGAGCAATATGAACAGCCCGACGAGCAAGAGCGTCGGCCCGAACCCCAACAGCAGCTCCGCCAGCGGCGAGGTGTGCGTGGAGGTCGACCGGGCGTTGACCTCCACCCCCTTGGACTGCAGCTCGTGGGTCAGCTCGACCTTGTTCCAGAAGGTCGGGATCTCGGTAGAGAACACCGTCGTTGGGGTCGCCTCGGCGTCACCGGAGGGGTAGCGCTGCTTGCTGTTAAAGGTGCCCTGGATCGTGTCTCCGGTGGAGGAGATCGATCTGATCTGGCCGGCGTTGAGCTGGTTGACGAAGTACGGACTGAACGGCACTCTCACGCGCGGCTGGCCGGCGGGCATCGAGAGCAGCACCGAACTCAAGTTGAGCGCCAGCAGCACCGCCACGACGATCCAGAATCCGCGTAGCCGGTGCGGCGGGCGAGGCGTGTGCTGGTCGGGGGTGCCGCGCCCGTCGGGGGCCGGCGCGACCCGCCACCCTTGCTTGTCATGCGGCAGCGACGACGGCGGCACCGTGTTGTGCGGTTGCCGGAAACGCCCGTACGGACTCCGTGCGCGGTCCATGAGCGACCCTTTCTTCGGTGATGGTCGTGGTCGTTTACTGGGTCGCTCGCGGGGCCGTCCGGCTGCGGTATGCGAAGAGCAGGTAGAGCAGCGCTCCCAGCGCCATGTAGCCGGCGACCTTGGTCAGGCGAGCGTCGTGCATGCCCGAGCTCGCGATGAAGGTGATACCTACGACGGTTGAGAGCCCGCCGCTGACAATCATCGGCAGCTGGCGGCCCTTCGCGCGGCGGCGGTGGACGGCGACGCCGAGCTGGATCGTGCCGGACAGGGCCGCCCACGCGCCGAACGCGACCAAGGTGGCGCCGGCGTCGGCACCGAAGGCCGTGGCGGCGACCGCGGCGACCGCGAGCGCACTGATCGCGGCGTTGATCCAAAGCACGCGCCTGGCCGCGTGGGTGCCCAACGCCGTGGCGATCGAGGCGACCACGTCGATCGCCGGGTAAGACGCCAGCACGAGGGCCGCGGCGGTCGGCAAGTCAGAACTGGTACTCGGCACCTGACCGCCAATCGCGATCAGCAGCGCCGCTGCCCACGCGAGCGCGAGCAAAGCACGCACGACGGCGATGCGTGTCGGTGTATCCCGCGACGGCGGGGCGTCCGGCGCGGCGCGGCCGGCGGCGAAAGAAGAAGCAGACATGGCAGGGGTCCTTCCTGATCGGAGGTGAAGCGAATGTAACGAGCGACGGACAGTTCAGAAGAGAGAACGCTCGCTCTATTTCGCGCACTAAAGCACAGCCTTCCACTCTTGTCAAGAGCGAGCGTTCTCTCTTTTGTGCTATAGTCGGGCGAATGCAGATCGCCGACCTACCACCGGCCAAGAGCTCAGCGGCCCGCGAACGCCTGCTGGACACCGCCGCTCAGCTCTTCTACGCCGAGGGCATCAACACCGTCGGCGTCAGCCGGATCATCAGAGAGGCGGGTGTGACCCTGGCCACCTTCTACCGGCACTTCCCCAAGAAACAGGACCTCGTCCTCGCCTATCTCCAGCGCGTCCACGACGACTTCGAGGGCCGGGCTGCGAATGCGCAGGAGGCGGCCGAAGACCCCGGGGACGTTCTCCGCTCGATCGGCAACAACATCACCGCACAGCTCCTGGAGCCTGGCTTTCGCGGCTGCGCGTTCATCAACGCGGCCTCCGAGTTCGAAGACCCACACGGCCCGATCCTCCGTGCCGTCCTCGCCCACCGCGGCTGGTTTCAGGCACTCGTCCGCGACGCGTTCGCCGCCGCCGGCCACCCAGACCCCGACCAGGCGGCCGGCCATTACGTGATGCTCCGCGACGGAGCCACGACAGCCGGACACCTGGGCGACCCCTCCCAAGCCCGCGAGACCTTCCAGCGCGGAGTCGCCGGACTGCTGCGCTTCACCCACGACCCCGCCACGGCCGACACCGCCCCAGCAGCAAAGGCACGCAGACGGTCGAGCACGTAGCGCGCATGCTTGATGCGGTCATCCGGCTCTCTGGCAGCTGTCAGACCAAGCGGCCCGCCGGACGACCCGTCGAGACCGACGGGCTCCCTGCTCGACGACTCCCTGGGGGCGCTACGGCCACGGCAACGACTCCCGCTGCGGCCAATGCGGGATGCACTCCGGCTACGAGCCCACCGCCGTCAACGCCAGCTTCACCAACCCCAAACTCGGACCCGCCGAGCTACGCGCCAGCCTGGCAGCCCGAGGGCGATCTCGGAGAGAGAGCTGGATTCGGCGGCCGCGAGCGGGAGTCCCTCGCGTGATTGCTTGCTCCTCGCTCCTCGGCGCAGCGAGGCGGCGTTCCCATTTCCTTGGAACTGGGACGCCCTGCGGCGTGCGGGCGCGCCCGCCGCGAGCACACGGGCCGGCGCGTCCCGAAGGTTGATCCCTGAAAGCCGTCCCGGTTTGTCCGTGCGTCCGCGACCTCCGGTACGTTCGCGCTCGTCGAGCTCGGTGAGCAGCGACAGCCGTGGGGCAGGGCCGAGGACTTGGTCGAACTCGGCGGCGTGGGCGACGAACGCCGGTCGGTGGCGGCGGTGGTGATCACGAGACCCGTCCTCGAGCCTTGTCGATCTCCCAGGCAGCGGTAATCAGCCCAACGTGGCTGAACGCCTGCGGGAAGTTGCCCAGCAGCTCGCCGTTCGCGGTGTCGATCTCCTCGGCCAGCAGCCCGAGGTCGTTGGCGTAGGCGACCAGCTTGTCGAACAGCCGCTCCGCCCGGTCGATCTCGCCCGCCTTGGCCAGCGCGGACACGAGCCAGAACGAGCAGATCACGAACGTCCCCTCCTCGCCGGTGAGACCGTCGGCATTGAGGCCCTCCTCGTTTCGATAGCGCAGCACCAACCCGTCGTCGGTCAGGCCGTCGGTGATCGCGTCGATCGTCGAGCGCATCCGCTCGTCGGTGGCGGGCAGGAAGCCGAGGATCGGCATCAGCAGCTGCGCAGCGTCAAGATCGTCTGAGTCGAATGACTGCGCGTACGCCTGCCGTGCCTCGCTCCAGCCCCGCGTGAGCACAGCCTCGCGGATCTCGTCACGCTCGGCCGTCCAGCGGTCGACCTCGGCGTGCATCCCGAGCTGCGGCGCGAGCGCGATCGCACGATCGAGCGCCACCCAACACAGCACCTTGCTCGACAGGTGATCGCGCGGTTCGCCGCGCATCTCCCACATGCCGGCGTCCATCTCGCGCCAGCGGCGCGCAGCCGTATTCGCGAGATCGGCGGCGAACCGCTGGATCTCCGTGTGGAGGTCCCCTAGCTGCTCGCGGTACACATACAGCGAGTTGAGCAGCTCCCCGTAGACGTCGAGCTGGGTCTGGCCCCAAGCGCCGTTGCCGACGCGGACCGGGCCGGAGTCCCGCCAGCCGCGTAGATGGGGCAGCTCGCGCTCGGTGAGGTCGTGCTCGCCGGCGATCCCGTACATGATCTGTAGCGAGCGCTCGCTGGCGCGTCCCCCGGCCGAGCTGGTCATGAACGAAACGAAGTCCTCGGCCTCGTCCGAGCAGGCGCCGATGTACAGCGCCTCGAGCGTCAGGCTGGCGTCGCGGATCCAGGCGTAGCGGTAGTCCCAGTTGCGCTCCCCACCTACGGTCTCCGGGAGCGAGGTCGTGGGGGCGGCGACAATCGCGCCAGTGGGCCGATAGGTGAGGCCCTTGAGCACGCGCGAGCTCACACGCACCAGCTCGCGGTGCGGGCCCCTGTAGATGTCGTGCTCGGCCTCCCAGGAGCGCCACGCCTCGACGGTGTCCGCGATCCTCGTTGCTACCCCGTCTGGTGAGAACGGCTCGGGCGCGGGCCCCTCGGGCGGAGACCATTGCAGCGCGAAGCCCACCCGCTTGCCGGCCGAGACCTTAAAGGTCGCGACCATCGTCGAATCCTCGATCGCGGTGGGGACGCCGGAGCTGACGACGACCTGATTCGGGCCGCCGAAGGTCCGGCCGCCGCGCTCGCTCGCCCGGAACAGCGGCTTGACCAATCCGTATTCGGGCCGTGGCGCCAGCTCGAAACTCAACTCCACATCGCCGAGAATCCCCTCGACGAGGCGCAGGATCAGGTGCGGCGCGCCGAAGCCGAGCTCATGATGACGCTGGCCCTCGGCGAACGCCATTGCGTCGATCAGCTTCACCGTGCCGAACTCAGTCGCGAACGTCGTCTCGATCACGAGGGTTCCCGGTAGGTAGCGCCGGTCGCTGCGATACGCCCCGGTCGGCTTGATCTGCCAGTGCCCGCCCTCGGGGTCGAGGATCTGCGTGAACACGGCCGGACTGTCGTAGCGGGGCTGGCAGAGCCAGCCAATCGACCCATCGCGGTCAACCAGCGCAGCCGAGTTGCAGTCGGCCAGCAGGCCGTAGTCGGCGATTGGCCGAAAGCCCTCGTGCGCGTCGATCATCTGCGCCTCGAGCAACTCGCCCACGAGACGCAGCTTCTGGAGCGCTTCGGGCCGGGCGGCGCCGGGGAAAGTGCCCGCGCGGCTCGAACTCGGGGATGTTCGCAGGCGCTCATCGGACCGGTCGCCGCCGTAGCAGGGCGACTAGTCGCGCCAATGCGTCCGTGGCGGCGGCGAGCGCCTGGACCTGTTCGTCAGGGATCTCGGCGAGGTAAGTGCCGAGCACCGCGCGGACCCGCGAGCGGTAGTCCTCGAGCGTGACTCTCCCGGCGTGGGTCAGATTGACCAAGACCACACGCCCGTCGTCAGCTTGTCGCTCTCGTTTCACCAGGCCTCGTTGTTCGAGCTGCTTGACCATGGTGGTAGTCGTCGGCGGATGGCAGGCGCCGGAGTCTTTGCCTACTCTGCGGCATGGTCCGTCTGCTACCCCGATTCATTCGCACTTCTCAGCGGCCCGTCACGACAATGCACATCATGGAGCGTCCGCGCCGTGTGGCTCACATCCCGACTGGAAGATACGCGATCGCCTCGATCTCAATACGAAGGTCCGGGTTAGACAATGGCGCCACAATTGTCGATCGAACCGGGTAGGGCGGTTTGAAGTACTCCCGGTAAACGGCGTTCATTGGCTCGAACAGCGCGGCATTCATCAAGAACACGGTGGTCTTGCAGATGTCGGAGAGGGTCCCGCCGGCGGCTTCGACTCCTGCGCGGACGTTGTCCAAAACCGCGCGGGTTTCCGCGGCGAAGTCCCCTATCACCAACGTCCCGACTGAGCGAGCGGCGATCTGGCCCGACATGAAGACGTAGTCGCCAGCCCGGATCACGTGGGTCAGAGGAACGTTGAGTTCGGCGATGCGGTCGCTAACGATTTCGCTGATCATCCCGCATGGTGCTGGTTCTCCTTTGTGTGGCGGTAGCTGCGGGTGATAAGAGCTAGCGATGGGCTAACTGCAAGTGCGTGCTTAGTGCTCGCGATCGTAAATCCCGTCTGGGTTTGAAGGAGTCATAACACTGGCGGCGAATCTGGTTGGCGATGCCGGGTCCGAGTGCTCAGGAGATCGTGCTGGAGGACGACGAGCGGAAGGAGCTTGTGCATCGCGCTGCGTGCTACACGCGGCCGCACCGTGAGGTGTTGCGCGCGAAGCTGGTGCTGCTGGCCGCGGAGGGGTGCAGTAACGCAGAGATTGGTGAGCGGCTGGGGATGAGCACCAAGGCGGTGGGTCGGTGGCGACGACGGTTTCACGAGCGGCGTCTCGAGGGTCTGGCAGATGAAGCGCGGTCAGGTCGCCCGCGCCGCTTTCCCCCCTCAGCAGATCGCCGAGGTCAAGGCGGTCGCGTGCGAGCCGCCGAGCGAGGGCTGCCCGCTCTCGCGCCGGTCAACGGCTGACGTTCACCGTCTGGTCCTGGAGCGCGGTATCTGCGGTGCGTCGCACTCGACGATCGTGCGCTGGCTGCGAGAGGACGCGATCCGGCCGTGGCGGTACCGCTCGTGGATCTTCCCGACCGATCCTGAGTTCGCTGAGAAGGCCGGCCGGATCCTCGATCTCTATGAGGGACGCTGGGACGGCAAGCTGCTTGAGCCGGGCGACTTGATCATCTCAGCCGACGAGAAGCCCTCGGTCCAAGCACGACAGCGGATCTGCGAAACGCTCCCGCCCGCGCCGGGCGTCAGTCGCGGTCAGCGCGTCGAGCACACCTATCAGCGCGGCGGGGCACTGACCTACCTCGCTGCTTGGGACGTCCGCCGCGGCCGGGTGTTCGGTCGCACCGAACGCAAGGGCGGGATCGCGCCGTTTGACCGGCTCGTCTCCCAGGTGATGACCACAGAGCCCTACGCCTCCGCGCGTCGCGTGTTCTGGATCGTCGACAACGGATCCTCGCACCGCGGGCAGGCATCCGTTCGCCGGCTCCAGGGCCGCTGGCGGAACCTGATCCTCGTCCACACACCCGTCCACGCGAGCTGGGTCAACCAGATCGAGATCTACTTCTCGATCGTCCAACGCAAGGTACTCACCCCCAACGACTTCGACTCGCTCGCCACCGTCGCACGCAGGCTGCACGAATTTGAGCACCTCTACAACCAGATTGCCGAACCGTTCGGATGGAAGTTCACCCGCAACGATCTCAACGACTTACTCACGCGGCTCGCCGACCGACAAGCAGCCCGACTCGCGCTCGCCGCCTGACCCGGAATGAACTTACGACAAGCAGCACTTAGCCATCCGGCTCCCTGGCCGCTCGGGTGGTACCCGTGGTTAGCAGAACCAGGCGTGGCTGATCGCCGCACGCGCGATCCAGGGCCTCGGCGCGGCGCTGCTGGCCTCGGCCGCGCTGTCGCTGGTCACCGCCACCTTCCGCGAGGGTTCCGAGCGCAACACGAACTCGCCGACAGGTATGCGCGTCGCTCTCGTTTCGTTGCTCATGGTTGGGTGTCTCCTTCTTCTGTTGTGTGTGTGAAACGCAAGGTCCGGCAGTTCGCGATCGCCCGCGCGCGCGACGACGCTCGTCGAAGTACAAGCGAACGGTCCGAGCAGCGAAACGCCGGCGGCGACGCACCCCGGCGGGCTGCTCGTGTCTCGTGCGGCCTTCTAGTGGCTGTGCTCGGTGCTACTGATGGACTCTCGAGCGCGCTCGCGGAACGCGGAGACCTTCGCCTTGTTCCCACATTCGGTGTTGCTGCACCAGCGTCGGTTCCGGGCGCGCGAGGAGTCGACGTAGAGCCGGGTGCAGTCATGACCGTCGCATTCGCGGACGAGATCGATCTGGTCGCTGCCCAGCAGGTCCAGGACATCGCGTGCCACCGTGGAGAGCAGCTGGCTGACGGTACCGACGCGATGGACGGAGCCGTCAGCGCCTAGTGAGATCTGTACCGGCGGGCGCTGCGCTGCCGTGTTAAGCGCTGCCACGTCAGCCGCGGTCGGGATAACGTGGGCGACGCGGGCGGACAGCACTCGGTAGATCGCTTCCCGGATCTCTCGGGCGCTCGCCAGCTGGGCTGGTGTGACGCGCGGCGGTTCATCGACCAGCCCCTTCGTGGTCGCCCACGTAGCCAGGTCCGACGGCTCGGCGAGGTACTCGTAGGGCTCATGGCTGCGACGCCAGCGCACCGTGCCCACGTAGTCGAGGCTGCATCGGCCGCTGAAGAACGTTGAGCTCATGTAACCAACTTGACAGGTTACGCCGCGTCTGTCAAGCTCGTAACCAGTTGAACCGGTTACGCGATTGGAGACGTCATGCCGACCACCCAGCGACAGCTGCCCCGCTTCAGAGAGACCACGCAGCGAGAACTGGACCGCTTCAAGCAACATGCCGCGCCCGCCCGCGTGCCCGGCGAGCTTCCGCACGCCGCGGCGATCACGGTCCCGGCACTCGGCAAGGCGTCGGCCTCGCAAATCAGCCGCACCAGGACCGGCGCGCAGCGCTCGGTCCTGGTGCTGGCGAGCTCGATCGTGGTTGCGTTTCTGGCCGCCGCGAACGCACCCAGCCCGTTGTATGAGCGCTATGAGACGGCGTGGCACGCGAGCCCGCTGATCGGAACGATCGCCTTTGCGGCGTATGCGGTCGCGGTGATTGTCGGGCTTCTCTGTCTCAAAGAGCTGCCCGCGCTGCTCGGACGACGAGCGGTGCTGCTCGGCGCGATCGCCGGTCAGGTCCTCGCGCTGGTGTTATTCGCCGTCGCAGGCTCGTTTGCGCTCATCGTGGTCGGGCGGGTGCTGCAGGGTCTGGCGTCCGGCGCGGCTCTTGGGACGCTGTCGGCGGCGATGGTGGAGTCCGACGCCGAGCACGGCACGGTCGCCAGCGCCGCCTCGCCGGGTGCGGGCAGCGGGTCAGGAGCCCTGCTCAGCGGGCTGGTCGTGCAGTTTCTGCCCGACCCGCGGCAGACCATCTATCTCATCCTCGCTGCGATCCTGACAACCCAGGCGCTCTTCGTGCTGCGTGTCATGCCGCGCGGACAGCGCCGCCCACTGTCGTGGAAGGCGGTGAGCCCACAGGTCGCGGTGCCCGCCGACGCGAAGACGACCTTCATGAGCACTGCTCCCGTCGTCTTCGCGGTGTGGGGCCTATCCGGCTTTTACGCCGCGCTCAGCCCGGCCCTCTACGGCGCCCTCTCGCGAAGCGACTCGGTCTGGCAAAGCGCGCTGCCGCTGTTCGCGCTGCTGGCCGCGGCCACCGCAACGACCATCGTTCTGCGTCGCCTGAACGGCCGTGCGCAGACCATTATCGGCGCCGTGGCAATGCTCGTTGGCCTAGGAATCACGGTTGCCGCGATCGAGTCCGGCTCGACCTGGCTCTACCTCGTGGCCAGCGCCGTCGCCGGCGTCGGATTCGGCGCAGGATTTCAAGGCCCGATGCGCAGCATGGCGCCGCAAGCAGCAGACGACCAGCGTCAGGCGCTGCTGTCCGCTGTCTTCCTGGTCGCCTACGTCGGGCTCGGTGTATCGGCGGTCATCCCCGGCGCCTTGATCAGCAGCGGTGCTGCGCTCACCACGGTCGCGATCGCGCTCGCCGCAGCACTGGCTGTACTGACCGCACCCGCGCTGTACGCCGCGACGCGCGCTAGGACCGCGCACGAGATCTCATGATTTCTTCTGACGCTCGTACCGCGCGGGGAGCGGTTGCTGGCCGCCGCAAGCGAGCTCATCGACACGCTCGCCCAACAAGGCATCACACAGCTCTCCTCCCACGAACAAGCAGCGCTCTCACCACCACCGGATCCGACGCGGGACACTGCCCCTTCGATCGACCAGCAGCGGTCTCGCATGACCGCCCCTTTCCTTGGGAGCAGTAGCGCCGTGCGCCGCGGCATTCGGGAGACCCGCTTCCCTCGCACCGCGGTACTTCAGGCCGGTCTGCTGGGAGACCCCCTAAGCGCGGGCGGCAGGGCGCTCATGGCGTTCGTGTGCTCCCGCTCCGTCGCTGGTTGCGCTATTGGCGAACAGGAGGGGACCTGCCCGTGAGCGGCAAGCACTCGCTTTCGTACGGCGGCGGTACCCAGCGCCGGCGCGGTCGAGACTCTCCGTTTCGGAGCGCCAGCGCTGTCGGCTCGCCGCGGGCTTCCGCTTCGACCGGATCGCTTGCTAGGAGCCTGCTAACACCTGCGGCCGCAGGTGCGGTTCCGCGCAATACAGGTCCGACCGTCGGCGCACGCACGCGCCCGTCTTCCGATGAAAGCTGGGCCTCGTTGTTCCAAGGACGACGGGTGTCGTCGTGGGCGGAGCCTGCTTGGTGTGGGTGTGGGGTTGCCCTTCTCGGGCGCGAGGCTGTTGCCGTGGGCTGGCCGTGGGCAACAACCTCGCGCGGATTCGAGGCTGAGGCTGGTGGGTCGTCCGTTGTCGGGCGGTTATGGGAGTGAGACTGGTCCTCTCGCGGTTTCGGTGTACTGGATTGCTGTCTGGGTGCTTACGTTCGCCCCGGGCTGGTCGTTTGACGGGCACTTGCCCTTGACGAGCGCGTACACGGCGCGCAGGGTGAAGCTGATCTTGCCCGAGCCGCGGATCCCTTGATACGCGCCGGTTCCGTCGGTGAGCGTGTAGCTGCTGGAGCCGGTCTTGGTGTAGAGGCAGGTGGTTGGGTTCAGGCTCACGTGCTTAGACCCCGGGGGAGCTAACACAAGCGTGAACTTGCCAGCGGCGAAGCGGAAGTTCTGCTTGTGCTTCCCGTTCATCAGTGTCCCTCCGGCCGTGAAGCCTCCGGTGGCGATCACGCTCGCCACGCCGGAGCCGGGGTCGGTCGTGACCACGGTGAACGTCTCGGTCTTGGTGGTCGAGGTCGCCGTGGCGATGCTCGCGACGGCGAGTGTTGCGGCTGCCGCTGTGACGGTCGCTGCAATGATCATCTTGCGCATCCGTGTTCGCTCCCTTGTTGACGGCTGTTGTTGTTCATCTGAGCGTTCCCTTCGATCGGACCGCGGTTGATGGGGCGGCAAGCTACGGCCGCGCGTCGCGCCTGTCGTCGGGCGGCGGGGCGATTCGCCATCCGCCCGCGGACCGATCCGGGTCCCGGCCGGGTACGCCTCCAGGCTGACCCCGGATCCCGCTGCAGGCGGACGCCGGCGGCTCGGGGGCGGCGGTAGCGTTCGGTCATGCTCAAGGGACCGAAGCGGCCTGCGGTGTTGGACGCGATCCTCGGGCTGGCGGTGGCGTCCGGCACTGTCGTCCAGCTGGCCGCGGCCGGTCGTGCGAGCGTCGACGCCGTCGTGGTCGGCATCGTGATCGGGATCGCGGTCGCCATCCGCCACGCCCCGTTCGCGGCTGTGGGCCTAGTGCTGGTTACCCAGTCGGCGCAGGCACTGCTTGGAGACACCGGCGTCGTGCACGGGCTGGCGACACCGGCGATAGGGACGATCCTCGTCTTCTATGCGCTCGGCGCATATGTGCCCTCGCGCGGGTCGGCACCGACGTTGCTGCTGGCGCTGGTGATGGTCGGCGCCACCCGGCTGGCGGCCGGGGGCGGCGGTCTCAGCACCGCCGGTGCGGTGGACGCTCTCGGCCTGTTCACGCCATACCTTCTGGGACGGTTCGTGCGCCGCCGCAACGTCCACGCGCGCAGCGAGGAGGCGCGCGCCGCGGCTGCCGCCCGCCAGCGCGAGCGCGCGGCGCCGCGGGCGGCGGCCGCGGAGCGGGGACGGATCGCGCGGGAGCTGCACGACGTGATCGCCCACAACGTCTCGGTGATGGTGATCCAGGCGGGCGGAGCCCGCCTGGTGCTGGATGCCGATGCCGACCGGGCGGAGGCGTCACTGCGGGCGATCGAGCAGGCCGGCAATGACGCGCTCGCGGAGATGCGCCGGCTAATCGGGCTGCTCGGCGAGAGCGAGCCGCGCCCGTTGGCCCCGCAGTCGGGCCTGCATGATCTGCCGGCGTTGATCGAGGGCGCCCGCACAGCTGCTCTCGACACCACCCTGCGGACCCACGGCGACGCGGTACCGATCTCACCTGCGCTCGACCTGTGCGCCTACCGGGTTGTGCAGGAGGCGCTGACGAACGCAATCAAATACGCCGCCCCCGCACGCGCCGACGTCAGCGTCCGGTGGGGCCCCGGCCAGCTGGAGCTGGAGGTGCTCGACAGCGGCGGTGGTGGTGGCAGTGGCCCGGCACCGGGCGGCGGGCACGGCCTGATCGGGATGCGCGAGCGGGTGACGATGCACGGCGGCACCCTGGAGCATGGCCACACCACCACCGGCGGCTTCGAGGTCCGGGCGCTGATTCCGGTGGGCGGATGACCACGCGGCGGATTACCCCGACAGCGGCCACCGTCGATCGGCTCGACCTCGCCATGGCGGTCGCGACACTCGCCGTGCTCGAGGTGGTGCACGCGACCATCGCCGATGGCGGTGGGCTCGCCACCGCCATCGCGCTGGTCCCGTTCGTCGCGCCGCTCGCCGTTCGCCACCGCTGGCCGCTGCAGGCGCTGCTGGTCAGCGTCGCGGTCGTCCTGATCCAGAAGCCGTTCGGCCAGATCCTCACGAGCCTGAATGGCGACCAGGCCGTGCTGCTGATCCTCTCCTACGGCGCCGGCGCGTGGCTGCCGACCCGGCCCGCGGTCACCGCCCTGGCTAGCTCGCTCGGGCTGATGATCGTCTGGACACTGATGCCCCCGGGGGGCGCGACGACGCTCAGCACGTTCCTCCAGCCGGCGTACTATGTGGTGGCGCTGCTCGTCCCGACGTGGAGCGTCGCGCGGGTGATCCGCCACAACTCCGAGAGCGCCCGGGAGTTCGCGGAGCTCGCCGACACGACCCTCGCCCTCAGCCGAGAGGAGGCCGCGTCGGCGGTCACCGCCGAGCGCGCGCGGATCAGCGTCGAGCTGCACGACATCATCGCCCACAGCGTCAGCGCGATGGTCGTCCAAGCGGGCAGCGCCCGGCTGCTGCTCCGCAGCGACCCCCAGCAGGCCCGGGCGTCGCTGAGCGCGATCGAGCGGACCGGTCGCGACACGCTGACCGATCTGCGCTCACTGCTCGGGATGCTGCGCCGGCAGGATGCGCAATGAGCCTCGGCGTCGTGATCGCCGACGACCAGGCGCTGGTCCGCGCGGGGTTCCGGATGATCCTCGAGACCGATCCGAGCATCGCCGTCCTGGCCGAGGTCAGCAACGGCGAGCAGGCGCTCGACGTCACCCGGCGCATGCGCCCGGACGTCGTCCTGATGGACATCCGAATGCCGGAGATGGACGGCCTCGAGGCGACCCGGCGGATAGCCAGGCTGAGCCCGGCGCCGCGGGTGCTGATCCTGACCACCTTCGACCTTGACGAGTACGTATTCGACGCGCTGCAGGCCGGCGCCAGCGGGTTCGTGCTCAAGGACGTCGCCCCCGAGTCGCTGATCGCCGCCGTCCACACGGTCGCCGCTGGCGAAGCGCTGCTGGCGCCATCGGTGACCCGCCGGCTAATCGAGGCATACACGCGCGAGCACCGGCCGACGAGCCCGCCGGCCGGGATCGACGAGCTGACCCCCAGGGAGCTGGAGATCCTGACGCTGGTCGCGCGCGGGATGTCGAACGCCGAGATCGCCGAGCGATTGGTCGTGTCGACCGCGACGATCAAGACCCACGTCGGCCGGGTGCTGGAGAAGCTCGAGCTGCGCGACCGGATCCAGGCGGTCGTACTCGCCTACGAGACCGGGATCGTGCGGCCCGGAGCCGCGCCGGAGCCCTGACGGGCGCCGACGAGCCAGCCGGACCGCGATCAGCCAGGGTCCGCGCCGTCGCGCGCGACCAGCGCTGCCTCCAGCCCGCCGCGCTCAAGGACTTGACGAGTCACGGCAGTCCTGCTTCGTGGTAGCGACGAGCATGCCACCCACGCCGAGCCCAGACCTGCTCAGCGCGGCTAGCGGGGCGCTCGCCGGCTCGGCCACTTCTCGCCTGTGGACGGTCGCGTTCCTGGCGATAAGCGCAACGCTCGCGAACGGTGGGTTGAGACCTGCATTAGTTCGTGCGGGGGTGTCAGGCGACCCCGGCGACGCGCGGCTGGCTTTGTCGGGCACCAGGAGCGCGCCGCGCCGTGATCGGCAGGGCAATTGTTGTTGCTTCGGCGGAAAGCCGGGCAGCCGTCTGGGGCGTCTGCACACTCGCTCTTGTTCCCTACCTTGCCACGCCGCCACTGCGGGCTCAGCAGCGTTCCGCAGCTGCGTGGGCTGGAGCCTGGTCACGTAGCAACTCTTGCCCGGCGACCACGTTCTTGCCTGTATGCAAGAAGGTGCGGGGGAACGGCAGGCGGTCGGGGCGGTTCGCGCGGTGCGGGCGGGCTTGATAGTCGCAGGGCTGCTGCTCGTCGCCATGGTCGCAGTGGGTTGTGCCTCGACAACTCACTCCGGACGCGGACGCGTTGCGGATCGTGAAGCATCCGCTGTTGAACTGAGCGCGCTACGCGGGTTGTCGCTCCAGGCGCAGGCGAGGCTCTCTGCGGCGATGGCTGCTGGCGATCCGCGCTTCCGTCCGACGCAACGGGCTCGCGCTGGCGCGTGAGCGGCGGCGGCGTTACGGCTGACGTCAAGAATGCGGCCGTCGGCATTGCCGCCCGCGGTGGTGACCTGACGCTGCGACTTGTGGGGTTCGGACGACGCGGGGCGCAGGTCAAGCTTGGCGAGCCGCGGGTCAACGCGGTCGGTAGCAGAATCAACCTTGGCTATGGCGCCGCCACGGCGTGGTACGCCGGGGGAGTGCTGGGCATCGAGCAGGGCTTCAGGGTTGCCCGCCACCCGCGCGGCGATCCAAGGCGGCCTGTGACGTTGACGGTGCGGTTCGCGGGTGCGCTTGAGCCGCGACTGGTCCAGCAAGGGCATGTGCTGTTGCTCAGTGACCGCGCCGGCCGAAGCGTTGTGCGCTACGGCGGGCTGGTCGCGAGCGACGCCCGGGGTCGCGTGTTGCCCTCGTGGATGCGGCTGGCCGGCCGCAGCCTGACGATCAGCGTGCGTGACGCAGGGGCCGTGTATCCGCTGGACGTGGATCCGCTGATCCAGCTGGCCCACCTCGCTGCCACCGACACGAGTGAGACACTCCAGTCGCTGCTGGTCTCCGGCGATACCGTATTCGCCGGTGCGCCCTTTGCCACCGTCGGCAGCGGAAGAGCCCACGGCGCCGTGTTCGTATTCACGAAGCCCACAGGCGGCTGGTCAGGCGCACTACACGAGACTGCCGTCCTGACTGCGTCCGACGGTGCGCCCGACGGCTTCGGCGACTCCCTCGCGGTGTCTGGCCGCACCCTCTTCGTCGGTAGCCCAAGCGCCAACGACGGCCGCGCGCACGGCGAGATTTATGGGTTCAACGAGCCTGCCGGTGGCTGGTCTGGGCAAGTACACGAGTCAGCGACCCTGAGCCCGTCCGACGGCAAGCCTGGGGATGGCTTCGGCGGCTTCTCGATCGCGGTCGATGGATCAACTTTGGTTACCGGTGCACCGAACGCGTCCGCGCTGTACGTGTTTCAGGAGCCGGCAGGAGGCTGGGCTGGGCCCGTGCACGAGACCGCCAAGCTCACGATCACCGATCCCAGCACGTACACCAGCGGAGGCCTTCCATGGGCCCTGAACTTTGGTCGGAATGTCGCGATCTCAGGCCAGACGATCGTCGGTGGCGATGCGCCGCCGTTTCCCTCCGCACCGTCCGCCGCCTACGTGTTCAGCGAGCCCTCTGGCGGATGGCAGAACGCGACCCAGTCGGCCAAGCTGACAGACCCGAACGGCCAACTGTTCCCCGGCTTGCCCTCGAGTCAGTCGACCGCGATCGCCCTGTCGAGCTCGACGGTTGCGCTGCCAGTCGCGAGCGGGACGAGTGCTCCGTCTGGGCCCGGACAGGTGGCGGTATTCACAGAGCCGGCTGGGGGCTGGACGGGAACACTGACCCCGGCAGCCAAGCTGACCGCCTCGGATAGCAGCGGCGTCACGGGTCCCGTGATCTCGGGACATACGGTGCTCGCGTCTGGAACGAACGGCGGCGTCTACATCTTCCACGAGCCGCCCTCAGGCTGGTCAGGCACGATCAAGGAGACAGCCAAGCTCGCTCGCCTCAGACGGTGGAACGCTCGGGCCGATCAGCGTTGATGGCGAAAGCGTGCTGTGTGGGGGCCAGATCTCGGGACAGACGGTTATCTCCTTCGGCACGGCCTACCTGTTCTCAGAGCCCCCGGGCGGCTGGTCCGGGACGATTCATGAGACTGCCAAGTTCACCGCGCCACCCGCCCCGCCCGCGCAGCCACCGCTCGCCGGACCCGCAGCCGCGTTCGTCTTCAGCGAGCCGACGCAGGGTTGGGCAAGCGCGGGAGCGTCGGCCACGCTGAGCCCGTCAGGCAATCCAAACGACGTCGTGTTCGGCGCCGTGGCCGCGTCGGAGGGGACCGTGGCCGCAACGGCACTTCAGCCCGAGGAGGGGTACCCGGGGACCACGGACTACTACCCCGAGGACTCCCTCTACGTATTCACCCAGCCGGCTCGCGCCTGGTCTGACGAGACGCAGACGGCCACGCTCACATCATCGGATCACGCAGCGGTAGAGAACGTGGCCATATCGGCTGGGACGATCGCGGCGAGCGGAGACAACAAGGTGTACGTGTTTTCCAAACCGGCGGGCGGCTGGTCCGACGGACAGACTGAGTCTGCTCAGCTGTCGGCGGCTGATGGGGGCCAGCTGAGCAGCGTCGCCGTCTCCGGGACGATGGTGCTCGCAGCGGGCAACAGCCAGGGTGTTGCCTACGTCTTCTCCGAGCCGCCGTCAGGCTGGGCAGGACAGATTCACGAGAGCGCGCGCCTCGAGCTGCCCTCAGGCTATCTGACGGCGCCGGGCGCACTGGCCATCTCGAGCTCGATCGCCTTGATCGGCGGATGGAATAGAACCGCCGAGCGCTACGAAGCGTTCTTGTTCCGCGAGCCGGCGGCTGGTTGGAGCGGACGCATCGTTCCGACAGCCAAGCTGGCGGCTCCCGGTCCCCGCCCCCTGAGCGGGGCGGGAACGTCGGTCGCCATCAGCGGCAGATACGTCTTCGCGGGCGGGGTCAACACCGCCTACGTGTTCAGCCAGCCCGCCCGGGGATGGTCAGGCACCCTGCAACCGGCCGCGCGCTTGAGCACGGGCACCGGATGGGTCAACGTCCTCGTCGACGGTCAGACGCTGGTCGCGCTCGGCGAGCAGCAATGCGGGGAGGGCCACTACGTTACCTCGTGCGCATCGTTCAGCGTCTTCCACGAGCCGATCGGCGGTTGGGCCGCCCGCGCGATCATTCCAGCGAGCATCAGCCACGGCGCCGACTCCGGAGGGGTCACGAGCGCCGCCGTGCAAGCGCAGAACGTGATCACCGCCACGACACCGCTTTCCGTCGCGCAGTTCACCGCGCAAACGGGAACGCCGACAGGACGCGCGACCGTCGGCAGCCTCGCCGCCTTGGCGGTCGAAAGGCCACGGCTTCGCTTGACGGTGGACGCCGGCGTCAACGCCGCACCGTTGAAGTCGGTGACGATCACGCTTCCACACGGTTTGCGGTTCGCCGACAGTCGCAAGCAGCTGAAGGCAGGGACCTCGGTGGCCGGTGCCAGCTATCGACTGACGCTGCGAGCCGGGCGGCTCGTCATCACCTTCAGCAGGAGCACGTACAGCGTCCAGGTGACCCTGAATGCTCACGCGCTCCACGAGAGCGTTGCCCTGCAGGAAACGGCGGCGTCACTGATCAAGTGGAACCGAACCGCGGGGCACAGCAAGAGGACCCTGAGGCTCCCGTTACTGATCGTGACGGCCGATCCATTCGGTGGCACGGGCCGAGTCAGCGTGATCGCCCCATTCAGATAGGCCGCTATGTCGACCAGTTCGACTGCAGTTTCACGCGCGAACGGGCCATGAGCACGGTTCTGTCCCCTCAGACGTCAAGCGGCAGCGCGGCGGCGGGCTCACTGGGCCGGAAGGATCTGGACCTGCTTTGGATCCACGACGAGCATCTTGGCCGTGGCGCCGACTTCCCTCCGAAGCGCGGCTTGCGGAATTGCTCGTTCGTTCTCGCGCGCGCATCAATAGCCGAGAACGTCAGGATCGCTGTGTGCGTGACGGCTAGGTCCCGGTCGGCGGTGAGGCTTTCCTGCTTCGCGCGGTCTCCACGGGCTGGGATGCCGACGGATCTCGGACCCGCGGCTAGGCGCGTTTGCGTAGCCGGGCCCGTTGACGACGGGCCGACCGTCGACTTCAGCCTGTTTCGCAACGGCCCGTACTTCGGTAACACCCCCGACATCCGACGGCCGGCCCATCGCTTCCATGGCGAACTGGCCCGACGACGCACAAGCGGACCGGAACCGGCGGGCGCCTCCCCCCGGCCGGGGGGTCGCACGTTCAAATCCTGTCTTCCCTGAGGAGCGAAGGCCCCGGTAGCGGCGGGCTTTGCTTGAGTGAGCGCCGGGGCCGGCGCCGATCCCGTGCGACGCCAGCCGGTTAGTTCCGAGCGATCCCTTCCCGCGCGATCGAGTTAGTGTCTCGATCCGACCCTTAGGAGAGCTAATGGAGTCTGGATCGATCCCCAGGGCAGTCGCAGCGAAGCGCTGCTCGGCCGCCGAGGTGCTGCGCTATATCGAAGCTGGCTGCGACGTCATCGTTGGCGCTGCGAACGGCGAGCCGGTCGGTGTTCTGGACGCGATTGAGGCGGCCTCTGAGTCGCTCACCGAAGTGCGGCTTCACCAGATGATTCCGCTGCGGCGGCGCCCCTACATCGACGGGCGCCGACCCGGTCTGCGCCACGTTTCCTGGTTCCTATCGCCCGATAGCCGCGACGCGTTCCACCGGGGAGATTGTGACCTCGTCCCGAACTCGTTCAGCGACGTCCCGCGGATGATGCGCCAGGCGATTCGCCCGCGCCTGGTGGTCGCCGCGGCTTCAGCCCCCGACCGGCACGGCTACTTCTCGCTCGGAACAAATTCCGAGTACTCGGCGGCCCTGATCGGAGAGGTGCCGTTCTTTGTCGAGGTCAACGCCCAGATGCCGCGGACGTTCGGCGGCAACCAGCTTCACCTCAGTGATGTAGTCGGCTTCTGCGAGTGTGACCGCCCACTCGTCGAGGTCCCCGGGCCGGAGCCGACGGACCGCGATCGGCGAATCGCCGAATTGGTGGCCGAACGCATTCCGGATGGCGCCACGCTTCAGGCGGGGATCGGGGCGGTGCCGAACCTTGTGCTCGAGCAGCTCTCGGATCATCGGGAGCTCGGGGTCCACACCGAGCTGTTCTCGGATGGCTACGTCGGCTTGGTGGAGGCGGGCGCGGTGACCGGTACGCGCAAGCGCACGCACCGCAACAAGATCGTCACGACGACCGCGCTCGGGACCCAGCGGGTGTACGACTTCGTCGCAGACAATCCCGGGGTCGAGTTTTACCCGGTGGAATACACCAACGACCCGGGCGTGATCTCACGTGAGCCGATGATGATCGCGATCAACGCGACGATCGAGGTCGACTTCCTCGGGCAGTGCGCCTCGGAGTCGATCGGCAGCGACTACTGGTCCTCCTCGGGCGGTCAGCCCGACTTCGCGCGCGGCGCCGTGATGAGCGAGTGCGGCCAAGCCTTCATCGTGCTGCACTCGACCACCACACACGACACGGTCTCGCGGATCGTCCCGCAGCTGCATCTCGGTGCCGCGGTCACGACGTTCAAGAACATCGTCGACAAAGTCGTAACCGAATACGGCGTCGCCGAGCTGCACGGCAGCTCCATCGCCGAGCGCACCCGGCGCCTCATCGCTATCGCGCACCCGAGCTTCCGCGAGCAGCTGACCGCCGACGCCCGGAAGCTCGGCTACCTCTCCTAGACCAGAGCGCGCACCGGGACGTCAAGGGGGCTCCAGCTCTCGGCCGGCTGTCCGGGGAAGCGCTGAATCACTCCCAAATCAAGTACAAGATCCTCGGGCTACTGATCACACCCTCGTGGTCGTGACCGAATCTCAAGAGGGACCCGCGAGACACCTGCTCTCCCGGCCGCACAGGCACCCCGGTCGCGCCGACCGCGCACCCCCCAATGCGCGGTCAGCAGGGCGCGCTGTCGGCAAGGCCCGGCGCTTCTGCTCCGCTCGAGAGGAGGACCATGACCACGCCAGATCAAACCGCTCCGTTTTCGATCATTCCGGCAGCGGCTCACCTCGGCTGGCTCACGTCTCGCGCGGTTCCCAGCGGCAGTCAGCCATCTTGTAACCGATCTGCCATGCCTCGCGTGCGGCATCGAAGTGGGCCACGCCCTCAACGACCAGCCACGTGGGTTCGTCTGGAGTTCGTCGTAGTCGCAGACCGTGATCGGGCCACCTTCGACAAGCTCGACCCCAAGGCGCTCAATATCCGCCAGAGCCTCGGCGCTCAAATAGGTGCTGTTCATGTCGGAGACGATCCTGCGCTCGCGGTCGGGATGCACAAACGACACGGTAGCCGGACCCTCAATTCAATCCGATCGATCACTGCTGGTTTGGGCTACACGCGATGGCGCGGCCGCACGACGCTGAGCTGCTGGGCGCTCCCGGGATGCGGCAGAGACAGGTGTCAAATCGGCGTCGATCCCGGCCGAGCCGAGACCCGCTTTGCCTCGTTCGCAGTACTTCAAGTCGGTCCGCCACGGAGACCTCTTAAGCGCGGGAGGCGGGACGCTACCGGCGACTGCTGAAGCGCCGGACGGATCCAGCGGTCTCACGCTCACGATCAGAGCGCTGCGTGTAGCCCGCAGGAGCTGTCTGCACAGACTCGGCATGAGTGTTGCTTCCGTGGCAATCCGATCGCACCGTTCCTGGCCCGCCGCGACATCGTTACGTCGCCGTTGCGGTCGCCGCGATCACGCCGGGGCGAGAGACAAAGCGATCGTCCCGTTGCTGAGATCACGCGACGGCAGAGGCCCGGCGGGTGCCGCGGGCCGCCGCTCCTTCGTGGCAAAGGGGGCGGCACGCGTCCTCGTCTGGAAACTGCTGATGTGGCTCATCCGGAAACCTGTTGGCCAGGGTGGGCTCCGTGTCTGGTGGTGGTTGGATTTGGGCCACCGCGCTGAGCACGGACTGCCGTCGGCGGGACGTGACTTGGTTGCCGGTTGTGGGCCGATGACCTTTGTCTGCTTAGCTGTCGATACGGATGGAGGTCGCACGTGGGACGGGGTTCCTTTCAGCGTGGGTTCGGGTTGGCCTGGTTTGGGTCGCGCCGTCTGTTGGCCACGGCGGCTGCGGTCACTTCCGCCGCGATGCTTGTGGGCACGTTGAGTGTTGCGGGAGCGTCGACACGGCCAGCGCATCGGGTGGGAGCCGTATCTGTTTTGTTCGCGCTCGACGCGCAAGCCGGGACGCTCAAACTGGTCCGCTATGACAACCAAGACCATCCCTATGGCTTCACGCTGACGCTCAAGCGCCTGGCGCCTGATGTGGTGTGGTTCGCCGACCGGCCGGCGGATCAGGGCGGCGAGTTTCCCTGATGCTGGGTTGACGGGGGGATGGAGCGGCTTTGGGTTTGCCTCGCGGCCGCCTGAAGCGGCGCTGGCGTTCCACCACGGCCAGCCAGACGGGGATAGCGTGATCGTAAGGCTGACCAGGCCGCGGTATGACAAACGGCACGGCACGCTGTCGTTCGCCGCTAGCTGGGTTGACCCGCACACGGTCACCTCCGGCCCCCTGGTCGCGGACGCCAAGACCGTGGTACCCGACACCCCCGCGCAGCTTCGACGGGGCCACCCTCTCCATCAACGACGACAGCCCCCCGTGATCAACGGCTGCGTCATCCAGTCGTTCATGGAGTGCCCCGGAGCCGACCTGCGCGGCGCCGACCTTCACGGCCTCGACCTTCTGGACGCCCATCTCTCCGGCGCCAACCTCGAATACGCCAACGTCTCCGGCGCGAAGCTGCGCTTCGCCGACCTCACCGACGCCAAACTTCTCCGCGCCAACCTCTCCGGTACCGACTTCCGCGCCGCCGATTTCCACCGCGCCAACCTCGCATACGCCGACTTCCACGGCGCCAACCTAGACCACGCCGACCTCTCGGACGCCCGCGGCTTCGGTCCCGCTGGCGCCAAGCTCTGTGGGACGGTAATGCCCAACGGAAGGACCGACGACACCGGCTGCTAGCGCGTCTCTGGATCGACGGCGGCTGCCACGTCTTGGCACCACGCGAGGTGCCCTGCGCCACCATCTTGGAGCCGTTGAACACTTCCGCTCCGCTTTCCCGCCTGGATCCGGCGGCACGCGACCGACGCGGGGCCAGGGTGCGGTGCTCGTGCTCCCGCCCACGCGGTCAACAGACGTCGGGGTGCAGCTTCAACGGAAAGCGCAAGCCCCGGAGATCCAGCGCCACGGCTGCTTCCGCGTGATCTCGACACTCAGCCCGTCGAGACCGCTGCCTTCCGGGTTGCGGGTAGACCCGGCGCCTTGCGACGCCGGGTCCCCCTCAGAACCGGACGTGCCCGTTTCCGAGCATCCGGCTCAAGCAAGCCGCTGTAGGTCCGGTGGCGTGAGGCCGTACGATCCGCTCATCGTTGAGGAGCGCATCGTCCGCGGGTCCGTTCACCGCGACAAGCGTCGCGGCGTCTAACTTGTCCGTTGGTTGGGGCGTCATCGTCATCTTCTCCACGCGGGCTCACCTGACCGCGTCAGCGCCCTTTCGAGCCCGGGCACGAGGCCCGGTATCCGGCCGGTTATCCACGACCACCTGGAGGAGGCGGTCATCTGCCGCGGTTTCCCGTTACCTTTCGGCCACCGGCGTTCGCTTCTCGGTCATCCTGTTCCCGCCGGGGAGTTGGGCCCTCCTTGCGGTCGGCTTACCGGACCTGGGTCCGACCTCGACGGGGTTACCGCGTTCCGCACGCGTGAGCTGCGGCCAGGGTGGGTGCCCTCTCTACCCCGGGGACGGCGGTGCTCTTCCCGGCCAAGTCGATTCCTTGACCGGCGCCTGCCGCTCTACCGCGGCCAGTCCCTGCACCCCGCTCCGGCATCCCATCGCGCGGGGCTCCGCTTGACGAGGCATCAACGAGAGTTCAAGCAATTCACCCGTCCGACCATTCCCCTCGCCTGTGGCCGCCCGGATGGAACGGGCCGCCCTCGGGCTTTCCCCCGGGCTTCGCACCCCGCCGACCAAGAGCCGACGACGCACGCCGAGGTGGAGACAGGCCATCGAGCACGGACCTGGAACTACACGCTCAACATCACATCCGGTCGATCCTCCAATCGTGTAGTTCACTCACAACGTGCGACCTCGCGTCGCACACCACGCAAGCGGTCGTCCCATGACCGGACCCGCTTTGATGTCGCGACGCGCCCGCTCCACGCACGGCAGACCTCTCTTAGGCGCGGTCAGCAGGGCCCGGTCTCGGCCAACCCCACTTCCCCTTCGCCCGAGAGCAGCGGCGGCGGCCGCGTCGGTGCGGAGCGCTCGCATCTCGATCATTCCGGCATCTGCGCGACGCGGCCGTGGCACGCGCCCGGACTGGTGCAAACGTCCCCGTGCGGTCGCCGCCGATTCTTCGGGCCGCCGTCGAGGTTCCGTTGTTTAGGGGGTTAGTTTCGCGGTTCGGAGTGTGCCGGCGTGTTTCCAGGAGAGCGTGTCTCCGGTGAGTTTTAGGTCGGTCAGGAATTGGCCTGTGCCGGGGAACCTGGCTCCGTCGATGATGTGCGATCCGTTGCCGTCGGACGCCTGCATCTCCTCGTCGCTGCACGATCTGGTTTCGTTGCAGGGATCGAGGCGAGCGGGTGTCCACGGGGCTGAACTGCCGGTTGGCTCTTTAGACGTGATCACGTATCCCGCGTCGTCGGTCGCGACGCATAGCGATGCAGACGGGCAGGCGATTGACGTTAGTCTTCGGCCGTTGTCGATCGCTGTTTTGGTCCAGGCGCCGGCGGTTGGGTTGGTCGAGGTGTAGAGCGCTCCTTTGTCGCCGACCGCGGCGCACAGGGTCGTTGACGGACAGGAGACGCTGACGAGGTTGTCCGGGATCGGCGTTTGCGTCCAGGGTCCGGATTCGGGGTTGGTTGTGGTGAGGATGCGTGCTGGGTTGTCGGCCAGGGCGACGCACAGGGTCGGGGTGGGGCACGACCCGGTTGTGAACGCCGGGGTAGTTCGGTTGACGGTCCAGGCGCTTGCGCCGCCGGCCGGGTCACGAGAGGTCAGAACGAGCTCCGGACCGTCAGAGATCGAGCAGCCGGAGCTGGACCAACATAGGGTGGTGGGGGTGTCGACGTATGGCACGCCCTTGAGCTTGGTCACCCGCCAGGTGTCGAGTCCGCCCGCCGGATTGGTCGAGGCCGCGACGCTGATGCTGCCGTCAGAGAAGCCCGGTGAGACGCACATCACGGTTGACGGGCACGCCACGGAGAACCCAAACCCGAACGGGGGTGGGCGGCCGGCGCCGGTCGTCCAGGTGCCAGCAACAGGGTCACTCGTGGTGTACACGAGCGTGTGGCCCTTCGCGACGCAGAGCGATGCTGAAGGGCATGACGGATCACCAAGAGCTCCCCCAAGGTCGGGTGTTGCCGCCCACGCCGCGGCGCCGCCGGTCGGATCACCCGAGGCGAACTCCTCTGGGAAATGGCCGCTGCCGCCAACCAGGCAGGGCGGGCCCGACGGGGCACACGTCACACCCCCCACGCGTAGAGCGAAGTTGGCGCCGAAGTTGGAGCCGAAGCCGGGCCCGTCGACGCTACCCACGCGGGCCGCGGACACGCCATCGCTACCGAGCACGAGCTGATCGACCCCGGTCAGGCGGCAAGGGAACTGCTCGTCGCAGCTCTGGCTCTCGCCGCCGAGCCCAGGCCGCTGGGCGCCGGTTCGCAGATCGAATACCTGGACTGTGCTCGCCTCATTGCCATAGTGGTCGACGGAGTCGAACACCAGTGCCGCGTACGGCGCAGCGACCACCGCGCTGTGCACGACATCACCGTCAGGCCCGGCTTGCTGCAATTTCAACGTTCGCAGGTGGCGCCACAGGCCCTCGGCCCGGAGGCACCCCATGTAGACGTAAACCGACAAGCCAGGGACCCCAAACCAGTACGCCAGCGGGGGTGGCCCAAACCGGTGCGCCGGCGGGGGTGGCCCGCTGACCGTAACGATCGCCGCCGAAGATCTCGCAAGTATTCGCGACCCCCGAGGCACCACGCACCGCGGTTTCGCGTGTCTCCGGTGCGCCCCGTGCCCGCTCGCGGACTCCAGCACGATCCCCCCAGACCGCGGCTGCACCGCCAGCACACCATTCGCGCTCGGAAACGCCGCCAACGCCGTCGACGGAGCCACCGCAACCACACACGCGGCGACAAGCACCCATGACCAGAACACGGCCGATCACGACCCGGCGGGATCGCTCCTTAGTCCCACGCTCCCGGAATGTTGCAGCACGCCACCTTCCGCTCATCCGTACAAACCACCAACCGAAGGTGTACACGAGGCGTCTCTTCGTCAGCGTTACTGACCGCTGCAACGGGCTACAACCAACGGCGACGAGAGCGTCGTCGGGCGGCTGCGCCCGAGACTGCTGGCTCTCGATCCTTCCAGTCGTCTCGCTTGAGCGGTGATTCGCTGTCGCGACCCGTCAACAGCCTTCGAAAGACAGGACCTCCGTGATGATGCTGCGGCTGTCCCAGAAAATTTTTCGGGAATTTCAAATCGCCTGCCATCATCGCGGACAAATTGAGGCAGAATCAAGGGAATGAACAGCAGAATGGCTCCGGTTTGACAACGGCGGCTACGACACCAAATGAAACATGGACTTTCCCGCCATCTTCGACGATAATGTATGTGTTCCCGCCCAGCGAGCCGGTTCCGGGGGATTATTTTCGACCCAACATTTTAATTTTACCGAGGCGGAACTGGCGGTCCTGCGGAACACTGCGCCGCTGACCGCAGAGGACGAGTTCGCGCTCCTGCGTGCGCTGCTGCACGAACATTCGCCCGCCAATCTCGATTGTGTCACGCAGATGCTGAAAGCTGGCAAGGATCCGCGGCGCATCGTCGACGTGATCCAGATCGCCGCGGCCGAGATTGTGCTGGCGACGCATGGCGTCAACAATTTCTCGATGCCGATGCACTGCTATGAATACACCAACGCACTCGGCTGGTTTTACGACACGTTCGACCACCCTCGGCGGCTGCGGCTGCTGTACGTGGCAGCCGAGTTCGTTAACATGACCGCCTGGCATCAGAAGTTGATCGACGCGTTCGCTCCGTCACCGATTCTCACGCCTGCCTGCGCTCGCAACTTTGATGAGCACGAACTGCTGCAACAGATCGATGCCGCTGTCTGCTCACAGAACGGGCCGGAAGGCCTGTCATGGGTTCAGGCATATTGCGGCATCGTTGCTGATCGCGCACCTCTGGTGCAAACTTTGGCGCTGGCGGCATGCAAGCTTGGCAACGATCCGCACAATCAGGAAATCCCACAGAATATGCTTGAGGACTTTGCCAAGAACCAGAGTCCGAGACGCGACCGGCTGCTACTCGCCTGCGCACAGCATTGTGCCGCGCATCGCAAGTATGGCGATCCGCTGGAGGCTGCGCGGCGGTTCGGCAAGGGCATGAATATCGCGATCGATCAATTCGCTGCCTGACGCTCCGCAACGCCGGCGGTCTGGTGCTCGACCAACCGTGCGTAGAACCCACGGCGCGCTGACAGTTCAGTATGCGTGCCCGCCTCGATTACCCGGCCGGCATTGAGCACCAGGATGACATCGGCCGCCTGTATGGTGGATAGCCGATGCGCCACCACGATCGTGGTGCGGTTCACCATCAGCGCATTGAGCGCCGACCGCACAAGCTGCTCGCTGATCGTGTCGAGATGCGACGTGGCCTCGTCGAGCACCAGGATCGGCGCGTCCTTCAGGAAGGCACGCGCGATGGCGATGCGCTGCCGCTGACCACCCGAAAGCTGAACGCCCCGCTCGCCCACGCGCGTCCGCAAACCATCAGGCAGCTCGGCCACGAACTCCGCAAGGGCAGCCTGGCGAAGTGCGGTCTCGATTTCCTGACGTGTCGCATCCGGCTTGGCCAGGCGGACATTCGCCTCCAGCGTGTCGTTGAACAGATAGGTGTCCTGCGCGACCAGAGCGATGCGGCCGCGCAGCCCGTCCAACGTCAGTTCGCGCAGATCGACGCCGTCCAATCTGATCGCGCCCTGTTCAGGGTCCCAGAAGCGCAGCAGCAGATTGGCGATAGTGGTCTTACCCGCCCCCGAAGGTCCAACCAGCGCGATCGTCGCGCCGGCGGGTACGTCGAAGTCCGCATCCGCCAGCGCGGGGCGCTGCCGGCCCGGATAGGTGAAGCGCACATGCTCGAAGCGCACGGTGGAGCCGCCGCGCGGCGCTGCGGGTAGCACCGGGCCGTCGGTGATCGCCACCGGTTCGGAATGCACCACATGCAATCTGCGTGTGGATGCAATCGTATCGGCAAGCTGGCGGCCGACCTGAGCGATTTCGGATACCGGCAGGAAGGCGGCGATCGACACCAGCACCAACAGCGGCAGCAATGTCGGTGCCATCCAGCCGTGCATGACGAGGAAAGCGCCGACCGCAGCGACGGCCAAGCCGCCGAGGCCAGTCGCCACTTCAAGACCGACTGTCTGCCGCGTGAGATCGTGCAGGAGCACAAGCCGCATCGCCTGATACTGTCGGACACAGGCCATGAATTCGTCGCGACGCCGCGTCGTCGCTTCGAATGCAATCAGCTCGGACAGGCCCTGAATGGTCTCTGTTGCATGTGCGCCGAGCTCACCCAGAGCACGGCGCGCCGTGGACGCGAGGCGGTCGATGCGCCGCCGGCCAAGCACCGGCGAACCGGCGGCATAGGCGAGGAACGGCAGCAGTGCGAGGGCGAGCGGCCAGGCAACCACGGCGAGCGTCACCAGCACCGCTCCCGGGATCAGCACCGCGACGAAGGCGGGCGCGACCGTGTGGGCGTAGAAATACTCAATGGTCTCTACATCCTGAGTTGCCAGCGCGACCAGGTCGCCGGAGCGGCGCTTCAGGAGGTAGGCTGGCGCCAGCGCATCGAGCTTGCGGTAGAGATCGACCCGCATCACGGCGAGCAGCCGGTACGCCATGTCGTGGGCCAGGAACGATTTCGAGCCAGTGCAGCAACCCGGTGACCGGCGCTGCCGCGATCAGCAGCACGACCAGAAGCAGCGATGGCGCATTCGCCCGCACCGCCGTGATGATCAGCGCACCGAGTACGCCGACGCCGATGAAGGCGATGACGCGGCCGATGCCGCAGGAGACGGTGATCGCAAGCTGGCGCCGCCAAGGGCGGATGAACCCCAGCAGCGTACGGATCGTCTCGGGCCAGCCCACCTCCGCGGCGTCCTGGGCAAGGTCGTGCACCACAGCGGTGGTGTCCTCCACCGGCGCGCTGCTCGGGGCGGCTAAATCGCCGACCGGTGCGATCGCGTCGGTGCGTTCGGCGAGCTGCGGACCCATCAGCCGACGATAAGGGCCATCGTGCGCGATCAGTTCCGCATGGCGACCGCTCTCTGCCACCACGCCCTCTTGCAGCACCAGGATGCGGTCGGCGTTGATGACACTGGACAGGCGATGCGCCAGTATCAGCGTGGTGCGCCCGACCATCAGGCGATCCAGCGCCTGCTGGATCACCGCCTCATTCTCTGCGTCGACCGATGACAGCGCCTCGTCCAGCACCAGGACCGGCGCGTCGCGCAGCAACGCCCGGGCGATGGCGATGCGCTGGCGTTGCCCGCCCGAGAGGCGCGCGCCGCGCTCGCCGATCACCGTCTGATAGCCATCGGGCAAAGCTTCGATGAAGTCATGCGCGTTGGCAGCGCGCGCGGCGGCTACGACCTCGCACTCGTCGGCGTCGGGCCGCCCGAGACGCAGGTTGTCCTCAATCGTGCCGTGGAACAGGTGGGTGTCCTGCGCCACGACGGCGATCATCCTGCGCACCGCATCCGGATCGAGCGCGCGCAGGTCCTGTCCACCGATGCGCACGGCGCCGCTCTGCGGGTCATGCAGGCGGAGCAGCAGGCGCACAATGGTGGACTTGCCGGATCCGCTGGGTCCGACCACGCCGACACGTTCGCCTGCGGCAATGCTGAACGAAAGTCCCTGGTGCGCGGCACGTCTGCCGCCGGGGTAGGCAAACTGCACGTTGTCAAAGGCGATGCTGGGCGTGAGTGCCAAGACGTGCGCCGGGTTGGCCGGCGCGCTCGGCGCGGTGACCGGCTCATCCAGCAGCGCGTTGATGCCGGCCGCTGCTGCCTGGCCGGTCAGACCCTGGTGCAGCACGGTGCGCAGATCGCGCAGCGGACGGAAGATTTCCGTGCCGGCCATCAGCACGATCAACAGCGCCTCAAGGCTCATCTCGCCGTGGCGGACGCGGTAGGCACCCAGCGCGAGTGCCGCGGCGGCACCGAGGGCACAGCCGAGGTCGGTGATGCCCCGAGTGAGTATGCTGGTGCCGAGTACCGAGGAAAGTGCTGTCGGACAGAGCGCGCGCCCTGTCGGCAAGGATCCGACCGAACGCACCGCTCTGGCCGAATGCTTTCAATGTCGGCAGTCCCTGCACCGCATCAAGGAATTCCTCACCGAACGCCTTGAACGCCTGCTGACGCTCGCGCGATGCCAGGCCGGTACGCTTATGGACGACAGTCGGCGCTGCGAGAGTAAACAGCGCGGCGCAGAGCATCACAGTGGCGACGGGGAGATCCCAGAACGCCATGAAGGCAAAGATTGCCACCGGAGCGCAGGCGGCGATCGAGACCTGGGGAATGTACTGGCCGAAGAAGGTCTGCAACTGCTCCACGCCATCAATGATCGACAGCATCACGCCGCCGGTGCGTTCAGCACCGAACCATACCGGGCCGAGGGCGACGATCTTGTCGTACAGGCGCACGCGCAATGCCTCCTGCACGCGGGCCGCGGTACGGTGCGCAATCATGGTGCGAAGGTCGTCGAGCCAGGCGCGGAGCAGAATGGCGGCGAGGATGCCGACCAGGGGAATGACCAGTTGGGCAGTCGGTGCCGCGCGGAACAACCTGGCGAGGAACTGGCCGAGGAAGGCGAAGCGTGCGATGCCGACGGCGAGGGCGAGCAGGCCGAGCAGGATGCCGAGGGCGATGCGCCCCCGCAGGCCTTGCGTCATTCGCCACAGTCTCAGATCGAAATGCACGTCGGCCCTCCTGCGATGCGGGCGCATCCTGGGCGTCTGCGATGGTGTTGCGCAAACGCGAGATTTTCAACCGCTGTTGAGTTATATTGGACAGCGATGACTGACCGCATTCCCCCTCTGGCGGCGTTGCGTGCGTTTGCTGCCGTCGCGCGCCACGGCTCATTCGCACGGGCGGCACTGGCGCTGCATGTCAGCACGTCCGCTGTGAGCCACCAGATCCGTGGTCTCGAGGCGACGCTCGGCACACGGCTGCTGACACGCGCGAGCAACGGCGCCGGCCACACGCGCACCGCAGTGACGCCGGAGGGCGCGTCGCTGCTCGCCACCGTCGAGGCGACCTTCGCTCAACTCGCCACGGCCTGCGAGGCGGTACGCGAACGTGCCCGTGGCATACGGCCGATGCTGGCGATCTCGGCCAATGGTTCGGTTGCCTCGCTGTGGCTCGCGCCACGGCTGGCGGCATTCGCAGCACTGCACCCTTCGGTGCAGTGGCAGGTTCGAGCCATCGAAGAGCCAGAGCCGGACATGGTGCGGGAGGGCCTCGATCTCGCCATACTGCGCTCCCGTCCGGGGGAACTTGCGGCGGGCGACCGACTGCTGTTCAGCGAGACGGTATTTCCGGTGTGCAGCCCGTCACTGCTCCCGGTCGGCGGGACGCAGGACCTTCTACGCCACAACCTGTTGCAGGAGGACCACGGCAGCAGCCGCGAGAAGGCTTGGCGCACCTGGCTCGATCTGCTCGGCATCCCGGCCAGGGCGAGGCCAACCGTCGTTCGGTTCGACACGTTCAACGCTGCTATCGGTGCGGCGATAGCGGGAGCCGGCATCGCACTGGGGCGCCGGCCGCTGATCGACTTCGAGCTCGCCAGCGGACGGCTCGCCCGGCTATTTGCCGACCGATCGCTGCCGGGGTCGTGGGACTTCGTCATCCGAGGCCGCCCCGACGCGGCGCGCGACATTCACGTGAGCCACCTGCGGGACTACCTGCTATCGCAGCCGGTCGCGCGCTAGGCGAAACCGGAAAAGTCAGGCTTGCGCTTCTCCATGAATGCCCTGAATGCCTCGGCTGCCTCGGGCGAGCCGAGGCGTTCACGGAACAGCTTGAGCTCTTCCTCCATGCGCGCCGCGAGGTCGGTCGCGCCGTGCCGGATAAGATGCTTGGTAAGCCGCACGGCCTGAGGCGGCAGAGATGCGAGCCGATGTGCGATCTCGTAAGCCGTCTCCAGCAGCGCCGCGTCATCGACGACGCGATTCACAAAGCCCCACTCGTGCGCTGTCGCCGCATCCAGTGGCTCGCCGAGGAGCAGCAGCGCGCTGGCTCGCTGATTACCGAGCAGGCGGGGGAAAAGCAGCGAGCTTGCGGCCTCGGGCACCAGGCCGAGACTGGTGAACGGCATCACGAAGCGGGCGGAACGTGCGGCAACGATGAGGTCGCAGTGCATCAGCATCGTGGTGCCGACGCCGATCGCCGCTCCGTTCACCGCGGCGATCAGCGGCTTCTGTATCGACGCTATCGTCGGCAGGAAGCGCGACGCCGAGCTCTCTCGCTTCCCCGTCGCGCGTGCCTGAAAGTCGGCTATGTCATTGCCTGAGGTGAACGTGTCGCCCGAACCGGTCAGAAGTGCGACGCGCAGCGTGGGACTGGCATCAACCTGCGCGAAAGCGTCGGCCATCGCGTCATACATTTCGCGCGTCAACGCATTCTTCTTCTCTGGCCGGTTGAGGCGAATTTCCAGCACGCCATCCGTGCGGGTGATGATGACGTTATCGTTCACTGGTCACTCCTGACGCGGGAGATGTTCTGAGATATAGGGCGGGAGATTGAAGGCACCCACATGGATCTCCGGCGTCCAGTAGCGCGTCGTGCCGAGGACGCCGGCGGACTGCGCGCGCACCCGCAATTCATCTGCACCGACCCGCGTCAGCGAGGCATCTTTCGCCGCCCATCCCAGCGTCATGAAACCGCCGACGTATGTCGGCACCGCCGCAACATACGCCGTGACATGCGGCAGGAACTTCGCGCGCCGCACGCTGGTCTGACGGAGTTCGTCCGCCTGCATGAATGGCACGCCGCACTGGTTCACCACCAACCCGCGCGCTGTCAGGATGCGTGCGCAGTTGGCGTAGAACTCGTCGGTGAACAACACCTCACCGACACCGATCGGGTCCGTCGAATCGACGATGATTACATCGAATGTCGCGTCCGGTGCGCGCTTCACATAATCGATGCCGTCGCCGACGATCACCTCGGCGCGCGGATCGTTCCAGGAGTCGGCGCCGATCCGCGGTAGAAACTCCTTCGCCAGCCGGATCACTTCGCCATCGATCTCGACCATCACAGCGCGCCGCACGCCGCGATGCTGCAGCACACGGCGCAGCACGCCGCCATCGCCGGCGCCGATGATCAGCACGTTTGCCGCCGCGCCATGCGCCAGCAACGGCACATGCGTGAGCATCTCCTGGTATACGAACTCGTCGCGCTCGGTGATCTGGATCACCCCGTCCAGCACCATCACACGGCCATGCGAGAAGCTGTCGAAGACCACGATGTCCTGAAAGTCGCTCTGCACCCGTGCCAGCTCACGCTCAACCAGGAAGCGCTGTCCCCAGTCGGGATACAGCGTCTCGTTGATCCAACTATCGGTCGCCATGCCGGTCTCCAAACAGAACGGCCCGGAGCATCGCATCCGGGCCGCGCACCACGCCAAGGACAAAGTCGCTACGGAATCAGCCCACGCCGCTGCTCGGACAGCAGGATCGACTTCGGGGCAAACACATCCTTCAGCACTGGCAGCGAATGGTACGGATTGCAGGCGCCGCACATGAAGATGTCCACGGCGGCGAAATCGCGCTCGGGCCACGTGTGGATCGAGATGTGGCTTTCCGCCAGCACGAGGACGCCACTCACGCCGCCATCAGGGCCGAAGTGGTGGAAATGGCTGTGCAGGATCGTTGCGTTGGCCGCTTCGGCAGCATCCCGCAGCGCACGATCGATCAGCTCCGGATCCGTGAGATTGCTTGCTCCCCACAGGTCCAGCAGCAGATGCGTGCCGGCGAACTTCACGCCGTCCCTCACGAACAAAGTAGTCCTTCGGGGCATCCTCGCTCGGAGCGTCCGAGACCATCCCCAGCGGGCTGAGTGCGTCCATTGCGTACCCCGTTCCTACCAGTAGACAGCCTCTGGAACGGCCGCTCGCGGCGTCCGTTCCCTCGGGCCAAGGTCGCGGAACATGGGGAAAGGGGGGGCAGCATGCAAGAGGCTATTTGGTCTGTTGCGACGCCGGCATTACTGAGCGGCTGCGCCGGAGGGTTGCAGGGCCCTTAACTCACCTGGCAGTCCGCGCGCCAGGGTCGCCTCCTGCCCTGACCGCTTCAGGTCGGCGACGCCGCGCACCTTGTCGGCTGTCAGTAAGCGGAACATGTCGGCCAACGGCCCGGTTTCCATCCGCCCTCCCTCACGCTGGCGGAGCGCCGTCAGTGCCGTATCGTCGCCCGCGCGAGCGGCAGCTGTGGCGAGGCGCAGGAGTGTCCGGCGTTGTGGATCGTCCAGTTTGCCGTCGGGCGGTACTGTCTTGGCGGCATAGTCGGCCAGCGCCCGCTGGGCCGCTGGCCAATCGTTCGCCCTTTCCAGGATCGTCGCCCGTGCCTCGCAGGCTGCCGCGCTGTCGAGCGAGCCGAGTGCCGCGAGCGCCCGGTCGTTGTCGCCGCGTCGCGCGTTGGCGGCGGCAACCAGAAGGGTACGGCGTTCGATGAGATCCGGCGACAGATCTTCCGCGACGGATGCATCGAGCGCTTCCAGCGCTCCTGCTGTGTCACCTTCGCGCAGCCGCAGGGCCGCGAGCCGCGCACCGAAGCCGGCACGAACGATGCCAGATTTCGCCGCCTGCATCAGCTTCTCCAAAAGCGGCCCGGCGCGCTTCGGCAATTCAAGTTCCACCAACCGATCGGCCAGTTTGGCCTGCAACGCTTCGCCGTCCGGGCCGATTGGGAGCAGATCCGCGTTTTCTTCCACTACCGACACCAGTTCCAGCGGCGGCAGCGTGTCCGCCACGTCACCGCGCAGCAACCCGGCGAACATATCGGCCAATTCGCCGTGGATCGCGGCTTTGTCATCGGGGAACACCGACTCGCTGTCCCGCAGCAAAGCAAGTCCGGAACGCCACGCTCCGATGCGCGCATCGAGCGCCGCCAGACGTTCGCGTAGCGCGAGTTCGCGCTTATCGCCCCGCCAGGAGTACAGCAGGCTCTCCAGTTGATTGGCTGCCTGCCTGGCATCGAGCGCGCCCGAAGCGAGGCGCAATTCCACCGCACGAATTGCAGCGCGAGCGTGTACCGATTGGTCCGGTGACTGCGCCAGCTTTTCGTAGCTGGCCAATGCACCAGCGTTGTCGCCCCGGGCCTCCTGCAACATGGCGCGGGCTAAATCGAGCGTGGCATCATCCTTGCGCGCCTGGAGTAAGGCCTCAGCGGGAGCAATCTCACCCCCCGCGACCAGTGTCTCGGCCGCCAACGGCAGTATGCGATCGCGCACTTCCGGTGGGTAGGCGAGCACCAGCGGCAGCGTCGCGGCGAACATCGCAGCGGCCGGCGCAGAGCCATCCTGCAACTGCGCCAGGCGCACGGCACGCCACAGTACGATGTCGTCAGCAGGGGGAAGGCGCGGATCGGCCAAGCCATCTGTCTCGTCGGGTCGATGAGCGAGCAGAGCGGCGATCGACGACAGCGCGCCATTGTCCGGCGAGCTGGCCTCATGTGGATCGTCGGCTGCCGCGATATGCAACATGGCACGTGCCTCGGCACCGAGGCCGAGCGCGATCATCGTACGAGCCACGGCTTGCCTGCGCGGGCCGCGGGCGAGCGGTGGTGAATTTGCATCCTCCACCATCTGGCGCTGCAGGCGTTGCAGCAGCACTGCATGGGGCTGGCTAGGGAAGTCGAACTGCCGCGTCAGGCCAATGCGTGCGAGTTGATCGGCGATATCGGAGGACGGTGACAAGGCTGAGGCGCCAGAAATCACGAAACCCTGCGCGGTCGGGCGCAATATCACCGTGTCGGCGTTTGGTTCTACCACCACGCCCTGCCAGGTCGGTAGCAACGTGAACTCCGGCGAATGGCGCTGCACCGGAACGCTCTGGCCTTCATGTCGTTGTGTTCCGACCAATAGGGTGGCGCCCGAATCGGGATCCACCAGGCTCACGACACTTCCTGGCGCAGCAGCCAGCAGGACCAGGCGATCCTCGGCGACCGTCGCCTGAATAGGACGCAGCGCTGGTTCCCGTGCGACAGTCGAAATGTGCCACGCGTCGGCGGTGCGCGAGGTAGCGAGCGCCGAGCCCCCATCGAGTTGCACGCGGATCAGAGTCGCGGTTGGCAGCGTCTGTACGGAAGCGGAGCCGAACACCGGGTCATCATGCAACGATGCCGTGTCGATGGTGCTGGGTCGATCGAACACGATCAGCGCCGCAAAGCCGCGCCGGAACACCGCGACGCCTACCTGTGAGTCCGCTGGCACAACAAGTTCGGAGTCGACGCTGGATGTGGATTGCATTGCGGCGCTAGCAGCAGCGGCGGGCGGACTCGCTTGAGATGCTGAAGCGGCAGGCGCTTCCTGCGAGACGGCCGGTAGCGGCGTGGCCGGTTGCGGCGCGGCGGCCGCCCGGGCGAGTTCCGGGTGCTGGTTTGCCGCTTCGATCTTCGGTGGCGGCTCGGTCTTAGGCGTGGACGATTGGGCAGGCGGAGGCGCCGCTGCAGGAGCAGTCGTCGGTGGCGTGCTGGAAGCGGGTTTGGCTGGGGTAGATTTGGCAGCGACGGGTCCTTGCTGCGCCGGAGGATCCCTGACGGGGTCGTGATCCAGTCACATCGATCACAACCATGTCGCCGAGACGCCAGTTGTGGAGGGCCGTTCCTGGCGCCACAACCAGTTCTGCCTGATGAGCCCCACCGGTGATACTAACGACGTTCCGCGGAACGCCACGCGACGAGCCGACCGTCAGATCGCCAGCGAACTGGACCACAACGCGCTGGCCCTGCTGCGTCAGATGATAATCGGTTCCCGGCGGGAGATAGAATACGACACGACCGTATCCATCATGGGTACCGATGTGCACTGGCGCGTCTTGCTTGCTGTCGGCGAAAGCCACGACTGGCGGGAAGGTCAGCAAGACGACAAGCAGACAGATCGCGTATCGCGCAATTGCCCCGCCTCCCCACCGCCACGGGGGGGACGGCGGATGGGTCATTCGAAGCTGGCCAACAGCTTATCGATGTCGGACTGATCCATGGCGACTGCCGGGTGCTGCGGGCCGTTCAGCAGCTCTGCGGCGGCCGCCTCACCCGCTAACTCAACTGGCGTCTCCCGGTCGCCGTTGCCGAATGTGGCGACGATCTGGACGACCTTCGCTTCGATCGTCTTCAGTGTCCCGACAACCTTGTTGATGCGCTGGCCGGTGATGTCCTGGAAGCTACACGCCTCATAGATACGTGTGGTGGCATCTTGCAGTCTCGTTGCCGGTTCGCCGGTCACGCTCCGCGCAACCTCATCGAGTGTTTCACAACTGCTTAGGATCGCATTGGTCGCTGTTGCGGTGTGATCGACGATGGCATCGAGTTCGTCGGTCGCGAAGGGAATATGATTGTCGGTGATGTCGTCCACCCGCAATGCGGCGATCTCGATTTTGGCTCGCGCGATGGTGTGGCCAAGAGCCTCCACCTCGGCCAGCAGCGAGGTCTCCTGCGCGGACAGATCCCCGCTTAGTGTGGACAGCACGACGCGCACCACTTCTGCGACCATCTCGGGTTGAGAACCAGGATGTCGCGCACGGATCTCGGCGAGCCGTTGGGCCAGCACGTCAGGCTCAGACATGACCTAATACCTTCTCGATCTTGTCGCGCAGGGTTTCCGCATTGAACGGCTTCACGATATAATTCGACACGCCGGCCTGCTTGGCAGCAACGACATTCTCCGCCTTGCTCTCAGCGGTGACCATGATGAATGGCGTGGCCTTCAGTTTGGCGTCCGCCCGCACCTCCTGTAGCAATTGCAGTCCGGTCATTGGCGCCATGTTCCAATCGCTGATCACCAGACCGAAGTTGCCACCACGCAGCTTGGTCAGGGCGTCAGCGCCATCACTGGCCTCTTCAACGTTATTGAACTCAATCTGCTTCAGCAGATTTCGGATGATGCGCAGCATCGTCTTGTAGTCATCGACGATCAGCACGTTTACGGATTTGTCGATCGGCATCGTCGTTCGGTCCCTTCTCCTTCGCGTTCAGCCGCCAACCTGGCCGTCACGTTGCGTGCGCATCTGAGCAAGCTTCGTGGTAAGGTCGCGCGCCTTATCAGGTTGCATAGCCGCCAGCACGGGCGCCGCCTTCGCCTCCTTCATACGGTTCACCACCTGCAGAAGTACGGGCATATCGAGGTCATTGAAGATCGTTGCGGCGTCGCGTGGCTTCATCGTCTCGTAGACCTTCACCAGGCCCTGCCAACCCATGTCCTCACGTTGCTTGCGCGCGCTATCCAGTGCCTCCAGTTTAGTCTGCAATGCCTGCAACTCGGCGATGCGCGACGCGATTTTCTGTTCTGCGGCGGCAAGCATTGATTTGCGCGTCGCCAAAGCTGCGTCGCGTTGGTCCAGCTCCTCGCGGCGCTGCCGTAGGTCGAGCAGCACCTTTCGCTCGGCGTCGTCGACAGGCGACACGGTCTCCTCGCTCGACTTTGCCGCAGCGGGGTGCGTCGGAGCTGGTACAGCGGCCTGCGCTGTCGTGACTATCTGAGGCGTGGCCTCGTGAACCGGTGTAGGCACCGCCGCACGAACCAGTTGCGCCGACTTCATGGCCAGCAAGCCGGCGAGAGCGAAGATTGTGATCGGCAGCAGCCGTATGCGAACTGAGGCGCAGGGTCATCTTGCCATCCTCAGCGCCTTCAACAGGTCGCGCTCGGCCTGGCTTCGCACGCGCGGCTCCGTGGCATCTGCATTGGAGACAACAGTCAATCGCGGTGCTTCACTGGCGAGCGGTCTGCCGGCACGCACGAGCGCTTCCAGCCGATCAGCCAGACGGCCACCACGTTCTATCAACAGTGTAAGGTCGTCCTTGAGCGACAACGCCGCATCGACCTGACGAGCGATCTGCTGACCAGCGCCGTCGGCGGCGCCCCGCAGTCGCTCGATGCCGATCTCCGCCTGGCGCGTGCTGGCATTGAATCCGGCGATCAGCTCCTGCAACTGCACACGATCGCGTTTCAGCACGCCGAGGGCGCGCTCCAGACGCACGGCGTGAAACAGGGTTGCCGAGAGAAGTGCGACCAACACGAGTTCGAGGATCAACTCCATGGCCGCGATTGTCCCGCAGTAGTGTTAGGAAACTGCCAATACGGTCAGCGCTCGGTCTGCTGCAGCCGCTGGACTTCACGCTCGATGCGCACGGCGATGCGGTTCTTGCGGCGACCGACGCGGCCCTCGAACAGCGGCACCGTGCCGCATCGCACCAATACCGGCGCACTCAGCGCCGTGTTGAGCAGGATGCGATTGCCGGGCTGGAGCGCCATTACATCGGACAGCCGCATCATCTGTTCGTCCAGCACGACGTCCAGCTCGACCTCGGTGTTCCACAATTCCTCGGCGAGATGGGTTTCCCAGATCGAATCACGGCCGAATTTCTCACCCATGAACTGCTGCAGCAGCAGTTCGCGCACCGGCTCGAGCGTGGCGTATGGCAGCAGCAACTCCATACGACCGCCGCGGTCCTCCATGTCGATGCGCAGGCGCGCGAGCACCGCTGCATTCGACAATCGGCTGATGGTGGCGAAGCGGGGATTCACCTCCAGCCGCTCAAAACGGAAGGTGACCGGACAGAGGGGGTCGAAACTGGCGGAAAGATCAGCCAGCACCACCTGAATCAGCCGCTCAACCAGGGTGCGTTCGATCGTCGTATAGGGGCGGCCCTCGATGCGCATCGCCGCGGTACCACGGCGGCCGCCCAGCAACACATCCACGATAGAATAGATCATCGCGGAATTGACGATCATCAGGCCGTAGTTGTCCCACTCCTCGGCCTTGAACACTGCGAGCATAGCCGGGAGCGGGATAGAGTTCAGATAGTCGCCGAAGCGCAGCGACAGAATGTTGTCGATGCCTACCTCGACATTGTCCGAGGTGAAGTTGCGCAGTGAGGTGGACATGATGCGCACCAGCCGGTCGAACACGATCTCCAGCATCGGCAGGCGCTCGTACGAGACGAGACCCGAGCTGATGATCTTCTGCATCCCGCTGCGATTCTCGCCGCCGGCGGTACCTTCGTCGAAGCCGAGCAGGCTGTCGATCTCGGCCTGGTTCAGCACGCGCGCGGGTTGGGTCGGCTGAGCCTCGTCACCCACGGTCTCGTCACCCGCGGCCTCTGCACCCCACGCCGCAGCCAGTTCTTCGTCGGACTGAGGTTGGTCGGGCGCGTCGCTCATTGGACCAGCATCTGGGTGAACAGAACGTCGGTTATGCGCGCCGGGGCGGCGGCAAGTTGGCGCGCGCGATCAGTTCCTCACGCAGGCGATAGGTGCCGGCGGAGCCCCGCAGCTCCTGCGGGCGCATTTCACGCATGTAGGTCAGGAACAGGTCCTGCAGCCGCGGCATGGCGGCCTTCACGCGTTCCACGTCTTCCTGCTTCTGCACCTCGAGACGCGCTGTCAGTTTCACGTAACTCGGCCGCTGCGGATTGCTGTTCAGGTTGGCGATCAGCTCCGGCAGATCGACATAGATGGGCTTTGGCGGCGTGGCCTGTTCGGTGGGCGTCTCGGCGTGCTGCATACCGAGCAGGCGCGGCAGGACCCCGGAGAACCACAGGCCAGCGCTGACGCCCAACAACGCGACAGGGACGGCGAGCAGGATCAGCTTGCGCCGACCGCCCGACTTCTCTGGCTCCGGTTGTTCGGGTGCTTCGTCGGGCTTGCTGGTTTCTTCCGCTGCCGCGGCCTTGGCCACTGGCTGCTCCTTTGACCTATTGCACCGGCAGGATGACAGGGAGCTGTTAAGAAACCTTTGCCCGGCAATTTCGGCCGGGTGGGGCAATCAGTGCCGGACGTCTCCTACCACCTCAGGGCCGGCGTTGTGCCGGTCCACCACGACTTGCCAAGTGGGGTCAGCGCGACCGTGACCCAGCGGCGAATGGCATGCTGCTTGCGACAGCGCGGACATGGAAATCGTCAGCAACGTCGCCGCCTCTCGTCTGGTCGCACAGCAGCGTGTGATGGATGTGATCGCGGACAACATCGCGAACGCGAGCACGCCAGGCTTCAAGACCGAACGCATGCAGTTCAGCGACTGGCTCAGTCGGCAGCGCGGCACCGACGTGCCGCAAGGCGACCGCAGCATCGCGTATACGCAGGACCGTGCGACCTGGCGCGACCTGCGCGCGGGCACGCTGACGCATACCAACAATCCGTTCGATCTCGGCATCACCAGCGACGGATACTTCACCGTCAGAACAGCGCGCGGGCCGCGCCTGACGCGCGATGGCCGCTTCGGCCTGATGCCCGACGGAACGATGGCCAACAGCGCCGGCAACGCGGTGTTGGACAACAACGGGCAGCCTATCACGCTGTCGCCTGCCGATACGCAGATCAGCATTGCGGGCGACGGCACCGTGTCCAGCGAGAATGGCCAGCTCGCCAAAGTGGGCGTGGTGCAACCAACCGATCCGATGCAGCTCGCGGCTGAGGGCGACACGCTGTTCAGTTCTGGTTCGACCACAGCGCCGGTGACCTCACCCGGTCTGGTGCAGGGTTCGATTGAGGACTCCAACGTTCAGCCGGTGCTCGAAATGACCCGAATGATCGATGGCGAGCGACAATTCCAGTTCATGACCCAGTTCATCCAGGCCGAGAGCGACCGAGAACAGTCAGCGATCGACAAGTTGCTGACGCAGCAGCAGAGCTAAGGAGATCCCGACATGCGTTCGCTCGATATAGCCGGCACGGGGATGCAGGCGCAGCAGACCAATGTCGAGGTGATCTCGAACAATATCGCCAACATGACCACGACCGGCTTCAAACGCCGTCGGGCGGAGTTCCAGGACCTGATCTATCAGAACCTTCGCCGGGTCGGTTCCAACAGCTCCGATACCGGCACGCTGGTGCCGTCAGGAGCGCAGGTCGGGCTCGGCGTAAAGACGGCGGCGATCTATCGGATAAGCGAGCAGGGCAACCTGCAGCAGACGTCGAACACGCTGGACATGGCGATCCAGGGCAATGGCTATTTCCAGGTGACGCTGCCGTCGGGCGACACCGCGTACGCGCGCGATGGCACGTTCGGCCTGGCGGCCGACGGCACGATCGTCACCGCGGACGGTTATGTGGTGCAGCCCGGAGTGCAGATCCCATCGAACGCCACCGGCGTGACCGTCAACCAGTCGGGCCAGGTGCAGGTGACGATAAGCGGCCAGACCGCGCCGCAGACTGTCGGTCAGCTGCAGCTGGCGGTGTTTCCGAACGAGGCCGGGTTGGATGCTCAAGGCGACAACCTCTATCTGCAGACTGCCGCATCTGGACAGCCGGTCACCGGCAATCCTGCCTCGCCCGGTTTTGGCTCGGTCATGCAAGGCTTCATCGAGACGTCCAATGTGAATGTCGTCAGCGAGATCACCAATCTGATCACCGCACAGCGGGCCTACGAGATGAACAGCAAGGTGATCACCACAAGCGACGACATGCTGTCCACCCTGACCAACCTGCGGTGACATGATGATCCGATTGCCATTCGCCGTTCTGGCGATCTGTCTTGTGGGCACGACTGCGCAGTCCGCGACGCTGCGCACGGTGACAACGCTGCACGCGCCGACCGTGCGGCTGTCAGATCTGTTCGAAGATGCGGGCGCCAATGCCAACCGTGTGCTGGGTCCTGGGCCGGGCGCGGGCGGACGCATTGTCGTGGAGGCGGCGCAGCTTGGCGCCATCGCACGGCAATTCGGTGTGGATTGGCGGCCGGCATCGTCGGCTGATCGCGCGGTGCTCGATCGGCCCGGCCGTCCGCTGCAGCGCGAGGATGTATTGGATGCTTTGAGGAGCGCCCTGATCGAAGGCGGCACGTCGCCTGACTGTGACATCGAACTGGCCGACTTTTCGCCGCCACTCGTGCCATTCGAGATCAAATCCACGGCCAGTAGTGTCCGACCTTAGCTACGACACCAATGCCGGTCGGTTCACCGCAATGCTTTCGGTTGCCGGTGAATCCATGGAACCAATCTACATGCGCCTCGCAGGCAAGGTGGATGACACGATCGAAGTGCCGGTCGCCACCGCGCGCTTGCCGGCAGGCAGCGTTCTGCGCACCGAGGACGTTCACGTGGCGCGCGTGCACACCTCACTGATCCACGGCGAGGTGGTGCACAGGATCGCTGACGCAGTCGGCATGCAGACGAAGCGGCAGATTGCCGGCGGCGCGCCACTCGGAGAGGCCGAACTGATGCGCCCGTCCATGGTGCAAAAGGGTGCCACCGTCCTGATGATGCTCGACAGTCCCGGGATCGTACTGACCGCACAGGGCCAGGCGATGGAGGCCGGTGCGATCGGTGAGCGCATCCGCATACTCAATCCGGTATCGCACGCGGTGATCGAGGCGGAGGTGACCGGGCCTGGCCGCGTGCGTGTCGCGCCGAGCGCGATGCCGCTGAAAGTGAGCGCGCGATGAAGCAAGCCGTTCGACTGTTGGCGCCCGCGCTCGCCTGTATGGTCCTGGCTGGCTGTGGATCGCTTTCCCGCCTGTCC
Organism: uncultured Alphaproteobacteria bacterium; assembly: GCA_963776505.1. Classification (GTDB taxonomy): domain Bacteria; phylum Pseudomonadota; class Alphaproteobacteria; order Acetobacterales; family Acetobacteraceae; genus JAMXLO01. Next base: position 97,661 of record CAVZNH010000067.1, on the reverse strand, counting down.
GAGGTCGGGCGCGCGCCGGCGATGACGCCGACATCGGATCCGACCAAGGATCCGACGTGGCGGCCTGTCAGCATGCCAATGCCGGCGCGAGAGCCCACCCCGAATGAGGCGAACTCATTGTGGCGGTCCGGCTCGCGTGCCTTCTTCAAGGATCAGCGCGCGGCGCAGGTGGGCGACATCGTCACCATCCTGATCGCTATGAACGACACGGCCAACATGAAGAACGCCACAACGACAACCAGAAGCAGCGCCGAGACCGGCAGTCTGGCGAGCTTCTTCGGTCTGCAAGCGGGTCTACCGAAGACGATTACCGATCCGTCGAAGATCTTGAACGTGGGCAGCGGCAATAACAACGGCGGGTCGGGGCAGATTCAGCGCAACGAGGTGGTGACTATCAGGCTTGCCGGCGTGGTGACGCAGGTGCTGCCCAATGGGAACCTGGTAGTGTCGGCGCGGCAGGAATTCCGGGTGAACAGCGAGCTACGCGAACTGCAGGTGACTGGCGTGATCCGGCCGCAGGACATCGCGTCAGACAACACCGTGCTGCATGACCGTATGGCTGAGGCCCGGATCGCCTATGGCGGGCGCGGGGAACTCACCGAGGTGCAACACACCCGTTGGGGCCAGCAGTTGATGGATATCCTGCTGCCCTTCTGAGGCCTGACTGGCGGCCACATTGTCTGCCGAAGACGTCAGCCTGCATCACTGGGTCGCTGCGGCGATCGTCTCGCACAGGTCATCGACCATGTGGCTGATCAACGCCTCGTCCTCGCCCTCCGCCATGACGCGAATCAGGGGCTCGGTGCCGCTCTCTCGGATCAGCAGGCGGCCACAGCCATTCAGCGTTGCCTGTGCAGCTGCGATGGCGTGTTGGATATTCTTGTTGAGCAGCGGCGAGGCGCCGGTGAAGCGGACATTCTTCAGCAATTGCGGCAATGGCGTGAACACGCGGCAGACTTCGCGCGCCGAGCGCTGCTGCTCGACGATAACGGCGAGGACCTGCAATGCGGCCAGGAGACCGTCACCGGTCGTGGCAAAGTCCGACAGGATCACATGCCCGGACTGCTCGCCGCCCAGGTTCATACCTGTCTCACGCATGCGCGCGACGACATAGCGGTCGCCCACCCGGGTGCGGTCCATTGTCAGCCCGTGGCCGGCGAGGAAGCGCTCAAGCCCGAGGTTGGACATAACCGTCGCGACGATGCCCTCGCCACGCAGCCGACCGCTGGTGGCCCAGGATCGCGCGATCAGCGCCAGGATCTGGTCGCCGTCGATCAGTTGACCCTTCTCGTCGGCAATCAGCAACCGGTCTGCGTCGCCGTCCAGTGCGATGCCGAGTTGCGCTCCGTGCTCCACGACCTGGGCACAGAGATACTGCGGCACCGTTGAGCCACAGTCGCGGTTGATATTGAAGCCGTCGGGCGAGACCCCGAGCGGGACCACGGTGGCGCCAAGCTCCCACAGCACGGTCGGGGCCACGCGGTAGGCCGCTCCGTGCGCACAATCGACGACGATCTTGAGGCCGTCCAGGCGCAGGCCGCGCGGGAAGCTCGCCTTGGCCGACTCAATGTAACGCCCGGCGGCGTCGTCCAGGCGAGTGGCGCGGCCGAGCGACGGGGGCGCCGCCAGGCGTTGGCTCATATCGCTGGCCATCAGGGCTTCGATCTCGCTCTCGGTCTCATCGCTGAGCTTGAAGCCGTCCGGACCGAACAGCTTGATGCCGTTGTCCTCGTAGGGATTGTGCGACGCGGATACCATCACGCCGAGATCGGCCCGCAGGCTGCGGGTCAGCATTGCGATCGCTGGGGTGGGCAGCGGACCGACCAAGGTCACGTCCATGCCTGCTCCAATGAAGCCCGCCGTGAGCGCTGGCTCCAGCATGTAGCCGGACAGCCGCGTGTCCTTGCCGATCACGACGTGATGGCGGTGGCTGCCGCGGGTGAACAGCAGACCGGCAGCCTGACCCAGTCGGAGCGCCATCTCGGCGGTCATAGGGTCGGAGTTTGCCGTGCCGCGGATACCATCGGTTCCGAACAATTGTCTCACGCACGCCATAGATCGTTCGCCTTACCTATCGAAAGACATGTTGCATGTATCGACTTAGCAATGGAAGCACAATCACGATGCCAATGTCTGACAAGCCCGTATCGCCTGCAAGGTTCCAGGCATGTCGTCGCGCGCTACGATTAGGTTACAGCGGACGTGACCCGTGAACTTGGCCATCGGATCGAAGCCCAGGGTGTAAACGTCATTGGGGCAGCCGTGGAGGCTTGTCCCCGTCTCGTCGTTGGGCTTCCGGGTCAGCCCGGCTGAGGCGCCGGGCCAAGGCCCCCTGCCGGCGGGGTCTGTGCGGCCGGGCGGCCCGCTGTCGGCACCGAAGCGCGGCGGCTTTCGGGCGCCGGCTCGTCCACCACCTTGCGGATAACCGGCTCGCCGCGCAGCACCGTGCGAATTTCGTCACCGCTCAGCGTCTCGTGCTCCAGCAGCCCGCGAGCCAGACGGTGTAGTTCCTCGACGTTCTCGGTCAGGATGCGCCGCGCCTTGGCATAGGCGCGATCGATGATGTCCTTGATCTCGGCGTCGATTTCACGCGCCGTGGCTTCCGACACGTTCTTGTTCTGCGTCACCGAGTGGCCGAGGAACACCTCCTGGCTGTTATCGCCGTAGGCGATCATGCCAAGCTTGTCGCTCATGCCCCACTCGGTGATCATCCGACGCGCCTGGTCGGTCGCCATCTTGATGTCGCCTGCCGCACCATTGGACACCTTGTCGGGTCCGAAGATGATCTCCTCGGCCGCGCGTCCGCCCATCGCCATGGTCAGCTCAGCCAGGAGCTTGGACTTGCTTTTCGAGTAGCGGTCGCCTTCAGGCAAGCTCATCACCAGCCCTAGCGCGCGGCCGCGAGGAATTATCGTCGCCTTGTGTACCGGATCGCATTCCGGCTCGTGCATTGCGCACAGGGCGTGGCCGCCCTCGTGGTAGGCGGTCATCCGCTTCTCGGCCTCGGACATGACGAGCGAGCGCCGCTCGGTGCCCATCATCACCTTGTCCTTGGCCGCCTCGAATTCGGCCATCGCGACCACGCGCTTGCCCATGCGAGCTGCCAGCAGCGCTGCCTCGTTCACCAGGTTCGCCAGGTCGGCGCCGGAGAAGCCAGGCGTGCCACGCGCGATCACCTTCGGGTCGACATCAGACGCCAGCGGCACCTTGCGCATGTGCACCCGGAGGATCTTTTCGCGGCCGTTAACGTCCGGATTTGGCACTACAACCTGCCGGTCGAAGCGCCCGGGGCGCAGCAATGCCGGGTCCAGAACATCCGGTCGGTTGGTCGCCGCGATCAGGATGACGCCCTCGTTGCTCTCGAAGCCGTCCATCTCGACCAGCATCTGGTTGAGGGTCTGCTCGCGTTCGTCGTTGCCGCCTCCGAGGCCGGCGCCGCGATGCCGGCCGACCGCGTCGATTTCGTCGATGAAGATGATGCAGGGGGCGTTCTTCTTGCCCTGCTCGAACATGTCGCGGACGCGCGACGCGCCGACGCCCACGAACATCTCGACGAAGTCCGAGCCCGAGATGGTGAAGAACGGCACGTTGGCCTCGCCCGCAATGGCACGCGCCAGCAACGTCTTGCCTGTGCCGGGCGGGCCGACCAGCAGCACGCCCTTCGGGATCTTGCCACCAAGGCGCTGGAATTTCTGCGGATCCCTTAGAAATTCAACGATTTCCTGCAGTTCGCCCTTGGCCTCGTCGATTCCGGCCACATCGTCAAATGTCACACGCCCCTGCTTCTCGGTCAGCATCCGGGCGCGCGACTTGCCGAATCCCATGGCGCGTCCGCCACCTGCCTGCATCTGGCGCATGAAGAACACCCAGACACCGATCAGCAGCAGCATCGGGAACCACGACAGCAGGTAGTGCAGCAGCGGGTTGACGTCGGAGTCCTCGGGCTTGGCGATCACCCGCACACCCTTGTCTGTCAGGCGCTGGACCAGGGTGGAGTCCTCGGGCGTATAGGTCTGGAAGGTGCGGCCATCGGTGAGCTGGCCCGAGACGGTGCGACCTTGGATCACCACGTCCCGCACCCGGCCGCCGTTCACCTCGTTGATGAAGTCGGAATAGGCGACCTGGGTGGCCGCGGTGTGTGTTGCGCCCGGCTGGAACAGGTTGAACAGCACCACGAGCAACAGGGCTATTATGACCCAAAGAGCCAGATTGCGACCGAAATTGCTCATCTATCTTTGCTCACGTCCACGCGGTGCACACGATGCCAGCCGGAATGGCAACGAAAGGTGAACCGGCCGTATCAGCTTACGTCAACATAGGGTGTCAGCGTCCTTCATGCATCCCCAAACCAAAACGGCGCGGCGGCTGCCGGTCGCGGGCGGGCTGAATAGCACTGGGAAGCACTCCCATCCATTACGGTCAGGATAGGGCAAATGTGGCACCGCGAGAAGGTACGGAACCGCATCGGACGGCCGGGAGGGACCGCAGCACGGCCGACGGAAGCGGCGAGAGCCGGCGGAATCGTGCCGCATCGTCCCCCAGCGCGCCCAAAGTCGCGCCTGACGGCACCCGCGTCTCGGCACCGAGGCGGAAGCGCCCGTCCCAGATGGCGCCGGGTTGTGCAGGGATTGGCGATGCCATGCCAGCCGGCTCACGCACCGCCAGCAGGCCTGTTCCCAGCCGACCCGCCGGCACGAGCCGGATGCCTGCCAGGGTCGCCGGCTTGGGTGCGGCGGCAAGGACAGAGACAGCCCGGGTAGCGGGTGGAAATGGCGCCCCAGCGATTGTCTGCACCAATGCGGCAAGAACACCGGGCGCGATCGGCTGCCCCGACAGCATGGCAAAGCCCTCTGGCCGCAACGCAACACATTCTGCCAGCGTGGAGGCGACACGCCTGTCCTGCTCGGCGCGCAGGTGGCCGGACGCCGTGGCGGCAGCAACCAGAGCGGCCGTCGCAGAGCCAGAACCTTCGCTGTCACTCCGCAGTAGACGCAGTCGCGGACGCAGCGCTGCCGTATCGGCGTTCGACGGGTCCTCGCACCACCGCACTCCGACGTATGTCAGCGTCGCGCGCAATTGCGCCGGCGGCACGGTCAGAAGGGGACGCAGCAAGCGCAGATTTGTCGTCTCAACGAGCGATGCCATCCCGGCCATGCCGGCTGGACCGCTGCCGCCAAGCGCTCGGATTTGCAGGGTTTCTGCCTGATCGCCCGCATGATGTCCGAGCAGCAGGTGCAGATATGCCCGCCTCGGCGCACGCCGCTTCCAGCGCCGCGAAGCGAGCGTGCCGCGCTCGCTCGGCGAGCCCAGGACCGCGTCCAAGGCCTTGGATGACCAGAGTTTTTGCCGCGATGCCTCGCTCGCCAAGGCGCCCTACCGCCTCCGTCGCCTCGTTACCCGACCCAGCACGGAGGCCATGATCGACCACAAGCGCCAGCAACGATCCGCCGCGCCGCCGTGCCCAGGAGTGGGCCAGCAAAGCCAAACTCATGCTGTCGGCACCGCCTGATACACCGGCGGCAATCCGCGGTGCCGGCTCGAACGGGCCTAGCGCTGCCATGCGGGCGGCAAATTCCCGGTCTGTGACCACTGACCTGCGGCCGGTCACCTGCAACCGGCGCGCTGACTGGAGGCGGCCATCCCATCGCGGATATCGGGTCGCGGGCTGGGATATTCGCCATGCAGTTTCGCCAGGGTATCGCAGGCCGCTTTCTTTTCGTTGATGGCGGTCAACGAATTGGCCAGTCCGAGCAGGGCATCGGGGGCATGCGCGCCCTTTCTCGACCTGTTGTAGGTGTCATCGTAGGCGATCGCGGCCTGCGAATACTGGTGCTGGCCTATCAGCGCCTGGGCAAGCAGGAATTGCGCGTCATAGGCTCGCGGCGAGGCGCGATTGCTGGTCAGCACCTCACGCGCTGCCTGTTCGGCTGCCGAATAGTCGCGCCGAGCCAGAGCAGCGTTGCCTTCCTGCATCACGAGCTCGGGCGTCCGGCGCGCCGACAAAGACGGCGCAGCCGCTGGCGCACCGAGCGAGGAAGTCGGCGGTTTCATTGCCAGGCTACCAGGCTGTGGCGACGCTGTCGGAGGGGGCGGCCCACCCCGAGGGTTCTGGGCCTGAAATGCCATGTCGTCGATCCGCTTGCCCAGGTCGGCACCCTGGCGCTGCACCTCGTTCTGTGTCTCGTCAACTCGTCCCCTCAACTGACGCACCTGCTCCTCGAGGGCATCGACCCGGGACAGCAGTTGCGCCACGAGGTCGCTGCCGCCGGTCGATGATTGTGGATACGCGGTGCGGCCGAGATTGGTCGGGCTCCCGCCTCCCCGGCCCGCTTGGTCCTGCAGCATCTGCATCTGGCGCCGCAGTTCAAGGATCTGGTTCTGTAACGCGATCCCCTCGCGGCTCTCGACCTGCGCCACCGCCGGCATCGCCGAGGCCAGCAGGACAAAAGTCACGATCAGCCGCGTTGCCGACGCCCTGCTCATTCTCACTCTCCACGCCGCCGACTGGATCGCCAATGATGCCAGACATGGGCGGTCGTGTGGCCAACACCACGCGGAGCGGAACCGGCGGCGTTGGGCCGCCAGCCCGCTGTCAATCCGCCTGCTCGGGACCCGCTGGGTTCAGCGAACCGAGGTGATGGTATTGCGGTTCTGCGCCCAGGCCTGCTCGTTGTCGCCCAGAGCTGTCGGGCGGTCCTTGCCATAGCTGATCGTGCTGATCCGTGAATCGGCAACGCCGCGAGCGACGAGATAATCACGGCTGGAGTTGGCGCGACGCTGGCCAAGCGCGAGGTTGTACTCCTCGGTTCCGCGATCGTCGGTATTGCCAGCAACCTGCACGTTGACCTGAGGATACTTGGCGAGCCAACCCGCCTGCCGATCGAGCGTCGCGCGCGCATCCGGTTTCAGCGTCGAGCGATCGAAGTCAAAAAAGACACGGTCACCCACATTGGCGACAAGGTCCTCCTGACTGCCCGGGACTGGACCCGAGGTTGCCGCGCCCGCACCCGTCGAGGCACCCGTGTTCTTATCCGCGCACGCCGCCAACAGGGCGACGGCGGCCAAAGCGCCGAGGATCTTGCTGTTCATGCCATTAGGTCCCTGGTTGAGGGTAACATCAGAGGAAGGCACGCGAAACCGGCGTATCGGTAATCCGTTCCGCCACTGGATGCGATTAGCCGGTTGTGCCGAATCGGGTCAAGTTCGCGCGAACCTTATCGGGGTCGATACAACCGGCACACCCTGGCATTGACCGCCTATGCCGCCAGGGGAGACCAGGCCGGGTCCGATGCGTCGGTCGGCGTACCGACCACCCGTTCGTTGAAGCCGGTGATATCGACCGAGACCAGACGGGACGAAAACCCGGATCCCCGGTTGTCATGCGCCGAGGTCTGACGCCAGAACATGAGGACACGGCCATTGGGGGCAAACGTGGGGCCTTCGACCGAAAATCCTTCAGACAGTATGCGTTCCCCTGACCCATCCGGGTGCATGACCCCGATCGAAAAGTTGCCGGATTCGCCGCCGAACCTAGTGAACGCGATCAGATCCCCACGCGGCGACCAGACCGGCGTGGCGTAGCGACCAGAACCGAAACTGATCCGCTTTGCGCTGCCTCCGCCGGCGCCCATCACGTAAAGTTGCTGATCGCCGCCGCGGTCCGAATTGAACGCGATCTGGCTACCATCTGGGCTATAGCAAGGACTGACATCGATCGCGCCGGAGTTGGTGAGGCGCCGCGATGCGTGGCTGCCGAGATCGACGCTGACGATGTCGGAGCCCTGACCGGTCGCCAACGACATGATCACGCTGTTCCCGTCGGGCGAGAAGCGTGGCGAGAACGTCATTCCGGGGAATTCCCCGAGCACCCGCTGCTGGCCGTTGCCGAGGTTGAACAGATACACCCTGGGGCGGTTATTGGCGTAGCTCATGAAGGCAATCTCGTCCCGCGTCGGATGGAAGCGGGGCGTTAGAACCAGCCAGGAGCCGTCCGTGAGGAAGCGGTTGTTCTCGCTATCCTGGTCCATGATCGCCAGACGCTTGGTCTGCCTGCCGCGCGGTCCGGTCGCGCCGATATAGACGATGCGCGTATCGAAATAGCCCTTCTCGCCGAGCAGCCGCTCATAGATCACGTCGGCGATAATGTGGGCGATCCGCCTCCAGTTGGCTTGGCTGGTCGTATACGCCGTGCCCTGAATCTGCGTCTGCGGCAGCACGTCCCACAAGCGGAACTCGACGCGGATCTGCCCGCCGCCCTGTGCCTCGGCCCGGCCAGTAACCAGGGCCTGCGCGCCGATGGCCTTCCAGTTCTGGAAGTTGGGTGCCTCGCCCTGGCTGGCGCCTGCCTGGATGTACGCCTGCTGAGCTATCGGTCGGAACAGACCGGAGCGGGCGAGGTCATTGCTCACCACTGTCGCGATGTCCTGGCCGAGTTGGGCGGAGTTGCCATCCCCGCCGCCGAGGGCCGGAACAGCGATGGGAATGGGGTCGGTGCGAGCACGGTTCACATCGATTACCGCGCTCTGCCCCCCGCCTCCGGAACCCGCCTGGGGCGGCGCGACTGGCTGAGCAGCAAACGCGGCAGGAGTGGCAAACAGAGAGCCTGCCGCGCCTGCAAGCAGCGAGCGCCGGCTGAACGGAAGCACGGGCAATCCTGACATGTCTGGGCCTTCCTTCAAGTGAGTCCTCTCACGGTCGGAATCGAAAGGTGAACGTTCGAACCTGGCCCAGCATGTTCGGCGGCAGGGGCAGATTGGCGCAGTTGGGGTCCATCACGGCACGGACGGCCCGTTCGGAGAACACACGAAGACGCATATTGCCGGCGATGCGGCCCGCGTCCTCGGGGGCCACAACTGCGCGGCGGACGACGCCGCCGCCGTCAGTTGTAACGGTCAGCAGCACTGCCATTTTGTCGAGATCGAGCATTCCTGGGTCGGTTGTCCAACAACGACGGACGAAGTCACCGATCGCGCCGCGCTGTGATGTGCTCAGGGCTGAGGTGTCATCACTTTGCGGATTGCCGCCGCCATTCGGCGCCCCGCCGGATTGCGGATTGTAGCGCGCCTTTGGCGGCTGGTTCTGGCGCTGCAGGCTGCGCAGTTTCTCCAGCGTGTTCTCCAAAGCATCGCTCTGTGGCGCTGGGTTCTTGGTTGGGTTGGGCTGCGAGGTCGCGCTTTGCTGACTTGGGGGGACCTGCGTCGGTGGCGGTGGCACGGGCAGAGGCGGGGTTGGCAACTGCTGAGCCTGCTGTGGGGTAGGTGCTGCGGCCGGGGGCGGGGGTGCGATCTCAGGGGCGGGCGATGGCGTTGGCGGTGGGACCGGCGACGGTGGCGTTGGCAGCGGCGGCGCCGCTGCCTGAGGCACAGGTGGTGGTGGCGGTGGTGGCGGCGGCGGCGGCGCTGCCTCGGTCGGTTGTGGCTTCGGCGGCTGTTGCGCCTGCGGTGCAGGCGTCACGTCAGGGGCGGAGGCTGGTGCAGGGACGGCGGCTGGCGCAGCAGCGTGCATTGAGGACTCAGCTGTGCCGTCGAACACCATGGCGACCGCGGTCTCCTGTGGTTCCGGTGCAGGCTGCGCGAATGGCAGGCCGAGAAGCAGGAGCAGCAGTATGACAAGATGGAGAGCCGACGAGATGACCGCGCCACGTCGCAAACCCGGACTGATGCCGCTTGTCCGGTTGTCCAGATGGTCAACCCCGTGCAAAACGCGCTGAAGCACGCGCTGTCCTCATCCAGCCTTGGGACGAGACGCGGCGGCTGGCGCGGCGGGCTGCGCGATCGGTTGCTCCGCCAGTAGCGCTACCTTCGTGAAGCCACCCTGGGTGATCGTGCCCATGACCTCCATAATCCGTCCGTAGGCAAGATCCTTGTCCCCACGCACGAATATGCGGCGATCCTGATTGTTCTGCGCGATCGCCTGCAGCTTCGTCACCAGCTCCGCAAGCTGAACCTGCTGATCCTGCAGGAAGATCTTTCCGCTCGCGTCGATGCTGACGGTCAACGGCTGGCTGTCGGTGTTGAGCGGCTTGGCGTCGGTCTTTGGCAGATCAACCGATACGCCAGACGTCATCAGCGGAGCAGTGACCATAAAGATGATCAGGAGCACCAGCATCACGTCGACCAGCGGCGTGACATTGATTTCCGACAGGGGCCGGTATCTGCCTCGCGTCAGAGGTCGGCCATTCAGCGATACAGCCATGGCTCAGGCGCGCTCCTCACTCTGGCGCGACAGGATGGCGCTGAACTCGGCGCCAAAGCCCTCCAGGCGTGCCGCGAAGCGGGCGAGGTCGTTGCTTATCTTGTTGTAGGCCAGCACGGCGGGGATCGCCGCCACCAGACCGATCGCCGTCGCGAACAGTGCCTCGGCAATACCCGGCGCCACCACGGCGAGGTTGGTGTTGTGCATCGCCGCGATTGCAGAGAACGAGTGCATGATTCCCCACACCGTGCCGAACAGGCCGATGAACGGCGCGGTGGCGCCCACCGAGGCGAGAAAGATCATCCAGCGTTCCATCCGATCCATTTCGCGCTGGACGGTCACCGTGATGGCACGATCAATCCGCTCACGAACGGACGTGCGGCTGATGTCGGCACCGGCGACGCGCACCGAGCGGCGCCACTCGCCCATGGCCGCGCCGAATACTGCGGCCATGGGGTGTGCCGGATTGGTCGCCTCGTGCTCGAACAGTTCCTCGAGGCTACCGCCGGACCAGAAACGATCCTCGAAGCCGTCCGCGTCACGATTGACCTTGCGCAGACTGGACCACTTTTCGAACACCACGGCCCAGACCCAGACGCTGGCCGCGAGCAGGCCGAGCATGACGACCTTCACGACAATATCGGCCTCAAGGAAAAGGCCCCAGAGCGAGAGGTCCACGTTCGGCGCGGCGAGGTTCGCCGCATCAACTGCTCGATCCACCTGCTACTCCTTGTCCAGCGCAGCCTTCGCAGCCGCGCACATATCGGTGAGGACCATGCGCCAGCGCTGTGGCAGACGCCCCGGTTTCCCGCTCGCCGGCCTTACGCACGCGAGCCGCACCATCAACACCGCACATGACCCTTCCGGCCCGCGGACATCCTGACGCAGTGTCATCGTTGCGCCGCCCACTGAGAGAGGTTCAGTTACCACGATCAGCGAGTCGTCGATGTGTGCCGGGCGGAGATAGTCCACTTCGACGCGGCGCACCACGAACATCGTGGCGAATTGCCGCACGAGCTCCGCATGTGGGATGCCCACGTCGCGCAGGGCTTCGGTGCGGGCCCGTTCGGCGAACCGCAAATAGGTGGCGTGATAGACGACACCACCGGCATCGGTGTCCTCGTAGTAGACGCGCACCGCATAGCGGTGTTTGCCATCCGAGGGGATGGAGGGCGGATTTCCATTCATTCACGAAGAAGATCCAGTTGGTCGGGCTGACGAGCCGGCACCGGCAGGTCGAGATGCCGCCAGCCTGGTTCGCCCAGCATTCGGCCGCGGCTGGTCCGGAGCACGAGACCTTCCTGAATCAGGAAAGGCTCGATCACATCCTCAAGTGTGTCCCGGGCCTCGGCGAGAGCTGCGGCGAGTGTCTCGACACCCACAGGGCCGCCGGCGTGATGCTCGGCGATGCGACGGAGATAGCGGCGGTCCATGGCATCGAGGCCGAGTGCATCCACCTCAAGGCGATTGAGCGCAGTGTCAGCAGCGGACCGGTCGACCTTGGCGGCGCCGTCCACGGCGGCAAAGTCGCGCACGCGGCGCAGCAGGCGGCCGGCGACCCGTGGCGTACCGCGAGAGCGGCGGGCGATTTCCGCCGCACCATCGGCCGTCAGAGGGACACCCAGTTTGATGGCACCGCGTCGCACGATCAGTTCGAGCTCTGCCGGAGTGTAGAAGATCAGGCGCAGCGGGATTCCGAAGCGGTCGCGCAGCGGTGTGGCGAGCAGGCCAGCGCGCGTCGTGGCACCGATCAGCGTAAACGATGGCAAGTCGATGCGAACAGAGCGTGCCGCCGGACCCTCACCTATGATCAGATCGAGTTGGAAGTCCTCCATCGCCGGGTAGAGCACTTCCTCGATCGCGGGCTGCAAGCGATGGATTTCGTCAATGAACAAGACATCCCTCGGTTGAAGGTTCGTCAGGATTGCGGCGAGATCTCCTGCCCTCTGAATGACCGGCCCTGAGGTGGCGCGGAAGCCAACGCCGAGTTCGCGGGCGACTATTTGGGCCAGGGTCGTCTTGCCCAGGCCGGGAGGACCGTGGAGGAGAACGTGGTCCAGTGCCTCGCCACGGGCACGAGCTGCCTGGATAAAAACAGCGAGGTTTTCGCGTGTGGCCTTCTGGCCGACGAATTCGGCAAGCGTTTGGGGCCGAAGGCTCGCCTCAGCCGCGTCTTCGTCCCGGCGAATGGGGGAGATGGTTCGGGCGTCAGCGGGATGCTCGGGCGCCCCCTCCCCCCGCCCCCCTCCCGCAAGGGGAGGGGGAGGGCTTTTGGCGGGGCGGCTCATCCGGCTGTTCTTTGCGCGAGGTCTTTGAGGCTGTCGCGGATTACCGCATCGAGCAGTGCCGGTTCGCCCAGGCGCTCGATGACCCGCGCGACCACCGGCTGTACCTCAAGTCTCCGGTAGCCGAGGTTCAGGAGTGCGGAGATGGCGTCTTCGGCGATCCTTGGCGTGGCGTCGACCGGCGAGGGGCTGACGAAGCCGGGCGCCGTCGGCATCGCACCGGCCTTGTCGCGCAACTCGGTCAGCAGGCGCACCGCCAGCCTAGCACCCACGCCGGGCGCTCGCGTGAGACTGGCACGATCACCAGAAGCTATGGCGGCGACCAAGTCGCGCGGCGACAGGGCCGACAGCACGGAAAGCGCCACCCTGCCACCAACGCCCTGCACTGTGGTCAGCAAGCGGAACCAGTCGCGCTCGGCTGAATCAGCAAATCCATAAAGCAGGATCGCGTCCTCGCGCACATGCGTTTCCACCAGCAGCCGTGCCACGTCAGGTGCCGCGGGCAGCGCGGCGAGCGTGCGGGTGGAGGCGTGCACCAGATAGCCGACACCGTTCACGTCGATGATGCAGCGACCTTCCTCCAACGCTTCGACGCGGCCAGTAAGTTGGGCGATCACGCAATCCTCGTGCGGGCATTCCACGCCATGCGACTGGCGCGGTGATGCGCGTGGCAGATGGCAATGGCCAAAGCATCGGCCGCATCTGCGCGGCAGATCACCGCCCCGGGCAAGAGTCGGCGCACCATCATCTGCACCTGCGCCTTTTCCGCGCCGCCCGAACCCACGACAGCGAGCTTCACCGATTTGGCGGCATACTCGATAACAGGCACGCCGACGAGGGCCGGCACCAGCAGCGCGACACCACGGGCGTAGCCGAGCTTCAGCGTCGCGGTGCCGTTGCGGTTCACATAGGTCTCCTCGATCGCCGCCTCGTCCGGATTATGCTGCGCTATCAGAGCGACGAGTGATTCGTGCAGCACCTTCAGGCGTTGCGGCACGGTGGTCGAACTGTCGGTGGCGATCACGCCATCGGCGACATGGCGGAGGTGATTACCATCCGCCTCAATCACGCCCCAACCGGTGAATCGCAGGCCGGGGTCGACGCCGAGCAGCCGGACCATGGGCGAATCGGATCCCCGTTGATGACCGGTGCTGATATACGACAGGCGGCCAACAAAGGGAGCGGCCAATGAATAACGAACTGGCCTTCCCAATCGACCGTCACGCCGAAAGCTTCTGCATCACCGCGTCGGGGATATCGAAGTTCGCGTAGACGCTCTGCACGTCGTCGCTCTCGTCCAGCACATCGAGCAGCTTCAGCACCGCCGCGGCGCGCGCCTCGTCCAGCGTCACACTGGTGGTCGGGCGCCAATCGAGTCGCGCACTTTCGGGCGCACCGAGCCGCAACTCGAGCGCATCGCGCACGGCAAAGAAGTCCTCGGCCGCCGTAGTGATTTCGTGCACCTCGGCGTCGCTCTCGACATTCTCGGCGCCGGCCTCGATCGCCGCCTCCAGGACGTCATCGGCGGACCTCGCGGACGCCGGATATCGGATCACACCGCGCCGGTCGAACAGGAAGCTCACAGAGTTGGTCTCTCCCAGCGCCCCGCCGTGTTTGGCGAACGCCGAGCGTATGTCCGAGGCGGTCCGGTTGCGGTTGTCTGTCAACGCCTCGACGATGATCGCGACACCGGCAGGACCGTAGCCCTCGTAGCGAACCTCAGCGTAGTCGTCGCCTCCGCCACCGCCAGTTGCCTTCTTGATCGCACGATCCACTGTATCCTTCGGCATGTTCGCCTGCCGTGCCGCCACCATTGCCGCACGGAGCCTTGGATTGAACGCCGGATCAGGTAAACCCTGCCGCGCGGCAACAGTGATTTCACGGATCAGCTTGGCGAATTGCCTTCCCCGGCGCGCGTCCTGGGCGCCTTTGCGGTGCATGATATTCTTGAACTGAGAATGTCCGGCCATCGCTCACGACTGTGTGTTAATCGTTAAACCGTAAGAGCCGGAATCTACACTGAGGCGGCATAAGGAGGCGAGAGTGACCGACGCACCAGGCTGGCCAGGCATTGCGCCGCGCTGGACTTCCAGCGCAAAGAGCGGCGTGGGCACGGCGCTGTCCCCGGTCAGCCGGGTGTGGTTCACCCTCAGCCACGGGATCCTGGACGAAATCTACTATCCGCGCGTCGATCAGGCCTGCACGCGGGACTTTGGCCTTATCGTGACCGACGGCGACGGGTTCTTTGCCGAGGAAAAGCGCGACTGCACCTTTGCCATCGCCGGGCTAGAGGATGGTGTTCCGGCATTCCATCTGATCAACACGCATACCGGCGGCCGCTTTCGGATCCACAAGCATGTTCTGACCGATCAGCGCGCCGATGTGGTGATCCAGCAAGTGAGGCTGGAGGTCTTGGATGGCCGCCCTCTGCGCCTCTTCACGCTATTGGCGCCCCATCTGGTCAATGGCGGAGCGCACAACACCGCCTGGACGGGCGATTACAAAGGCCATCACCTGTTGTTCGCTGAGGGTGACGGGACCACGCTGGCACTCGGCTGCTCGCGCCCCTTTCTCGCTCGTTCGGTCGGATTCGTCGGGTGCCTCCGACGGCTGGCAGATGCTGCACCGGAGCGGCCAGTTGAGCGAGGAATACGATCGTGCGGCCGATGGCAACATCGCGCTGACAGCTGAGATCGCGTCACCGGAAGAGGAATTCAGTCTCGCCCTGGGCTTCGGCCGCAGTGCTTCCGAGGCGGCATTTCGGGTGCGAGCCAGCCTGCAGACGCCGCTCGAGCGGCAGATGGAGGAATATGCCACCGGCTGGCGATCCTGGCAGGCGCGGCTTCGCTCACTGGACCGGAAGGTGGAAGGGCACAATGTCTATCGCGTCAGTACCGCGGTGCTGCGCTGCCACGAGAGCCCGACGTTCCCCGGCGGTCTGATCGCCAGCCTGTCCATCCCGTGGGGCGGCAGCAAGGGTGATGATGATCTCGGCGGCTATCACCTGGTTTGGCCGCGTGACTTGGCGCAGACCGCTGGCGCCTTCCTCGCCTGCGGTGCGCATGACGAGGTGCTGCGTATCGTACGCTACCTGCGTGCGGTGCAGGAGGAGGACGGAAGCTGGCCGCAGAATTGCTGGCTGGATGGCACACCGTATTGGCACGGCATCCAGCTCGACGAGTGCGCCTTTCCCATGCTGCTGCTTGACATGGCCTGGCGCGAGGGCGCGTTGCCTCTGCCGGTGCTGCCGGCCTTTTGGCCGATGGTTGCGAGAGCGGCGGGGTTTGTCATCGGCCACGGGCCGCGTACCAGCCAGGATCGATGGGAGGAAAATGCGGGCTACACGCCATTCACCCTCGCCGTGCAGGTCGCCGCGCTGCTTGCTGCGGCCGATATTGCCGACGCGTGCAACGTTGATGACGTTGCCGACTTCCTGCGTGACACGGCGGACGCGTGGAACGAGCAGATCGAGGACTGGGTATATGTCACCGATACCCGGCTGACGCGTGAGGTTGGCGTAGCAGGCTATTACATACGGATTGCGCCCGAGGTGCCCGGTGAGGCGCGTGCCGAGCTGCGCGGCACGGTAGAAGTCCGCAATCGATTCGCTGAAGCAAGCCATGTTGAGGCCGACGAGCTGATCAGCACAGATGCGCTGGCACTGGTGCGGTTCGGGCTGCGTTCGCCGGACGATCCGCGGATCATCGACACGGTGAAGGTGATCGATCATGTGCTGTGCGTGGATCTGCCCTACGGTCCTGGCTGGCGGCGCTACAACGGCGACGGCTACGGCGAGCATGACGACGGTGGCCCGTACGACGGTACAGGCGTCGGTCGTGTCTGGCCGCTGCTCGCCGGCGAGCGGGCGCACTACGAGTTGGCGGCAGGCCGCCGTGCCGAGGCAGAGCGGCTGCTGGCAGCGTTAGAGGCTGGAGCGAGCCCGGGTCGGCTGCTGCCAGAGCAGGTATGGGACGGCGCGCCGATCCCGGAGCTGGAGCTGTTTCCCGGCCAACCGAGCGGATCGGCGATGCCGCTGGTGTGGGCGCATGCCGAGCATATCAAGCTACTGCGGTCGCTCGCGGACGGCGCAGTATTCGATCGGCCGCCGCAAACGGTGCGACGCTATCTCCGGGAGAAGCGCGTGGCTCGCTGCCGGCCGTGGCGGCCCGACTGGCGAACCCCGTCGGTGCCGGCGGGGCGTGTATTGCGGCTCGATTTGCCGGACGAGGCCTTGGTACACTGGAGCACGGATGGTTGGCTGACGCGCAGCGACGTTCAGACGCGCGACACCGGAATTGGAATTCACACGGTTGATCTGCCGACGAATGGTCTGGTGTCGGGCCAAACCATCGTGTTCACCTGGATGACCGTCGCCAGCGGCGAATGGATTGGCCAGAATCATACAGTGATGGTTGATGGCGCGGGCTGATCGAGGGAGGTCAGCGGGGGCGCTTGCGCAGCAGGAAGCGTTGGCGTCCGTCCAGTACCAGCTCACGGCGTTGATTGTGCACCGTGCTATGGAGGCCGATCACGCCGGTGGTGCGGTTGGGCGATAGCTCGTCCACTTCCAGTGTCGGATACAACGTGTCGCCGACGAAGACCGGCTTCAGAAACCGGCTCGACTGCTCGAGGAAGCCCACCAGCGAATCTTCGGTGATGAACGGGAACAGCCCTGCTCCCGGCGCGGTCTGGATCAGCGTCTGGAAACCGTGGGCGAGCATGCCAGGCAGGCCGTGAGCTCGGCAGTACTCCGAGTTGTAGTGGATCGGATGGTTGTCGCCGCTCGCGGCCTGGAACGCCAGGAACAGCGCCTCGGTCATCGTCCTGCTTGGCAGCACGAAGCGTTCGCCCATTTGGAAGTCATCGAACCAGCGCTGCTCTGGGACCATGCGATGCGCGGCCGGATCGAAGTCGCTCATACCGCTCCGGCAGCGCGGAAGGCGTGGATCTCCGATGGGGCATATCCGAGCTCCTGCAGCACAGCGTCGGTGTGCTGGCCGAGTGCCGGAACATCGCCCATCGCAGCTTCCACGTCGGTGAAGGTAAAGGGCGGGAGCAGCGCACGTACGGGGCCGCCCGGACTATTGATCTCGCGCCAGCGGTCGCGTGCGCTGAACTGCACATGCTGCCAAACATCGCCAGGCTCGTTGAGCCGACCATTGGCGATGCCCGCCGCATCCAGCTTCTTCACCACCTCGATTGAGGTCATGTTAGAGAAATAGTCCTCGATCAGTTCGGTCATT
Organism: uncultured Alphaproteobacteria bacterium; assembly: GCA_963776505.1. GTDB lineage: Bacteria > Pseudomonadota > Alphaproteobacteria > Acetobacterales > Acetobacteraceae > JAMXLO01. The sequence goes on along the minus strand of CAVZNH010000067.1, from coordinate 79,939 downwards.
TCGAGCCGATGCTCGCGGCGTGCGTTGTTGTCGCGGAAGCGCGGATCGGTCGCGAGTTCGGGTCGGTCCAGCACCTTGGCGCAGAAGGTCACCCATTCGCGCTCGTTCTGCAGGCCGAAGATGACCTGGCCATCCTTGGTTTCATGCGCGCCATAGGGGCTGAGGGCGGGATGGCTGGTGGGCAAACGCGGCGTCGGCGATTTGCCGTATGCGTGCCGATACAGTGGATACATCATCCATTCGGCCAAGGCGTCCAGCATGGCGACCTTGACGTTGGCGCCTTCGCCGGTGCGCCCTCGCCGAACAAGCGCGGCGAGGATGCCGGACAGTGCGTACATCCCGGTGGCGATGTCGGCCGCAGAGATGCCGACGCGTGAGGGCGTATCCTGAGTGCCGGTGACGCTGATCAGGCCGAATTCCGCCTGGATCAGCAGGTCATATGCCTTCTTCTGTGCGAACGGCCCGCTCTCGCCGTATCCCGAGATGTCGCAGACGATGAGCTTCGGGTGGCGCGGCGCGAGGTCGGCGTGGCTCAGGCCGAGGCGGGCGGCGGCACCGGGTGCGAGGTTCTGAAGCAGCACATCGGCGCTGCCAACCAGCCGATCCAGTATATTCGCCGCTTCCGCATGCTTCAGGTCGAGCGCAATGCTGCGCTTGCCGCGATTGAGCCAAACGAAGAAGCTGGCCTGGCCGTGCACGTAGCTGTCGTAGTGACGCGCGAAGTCGCCCTCACCCGGGCGTTCTACCTTGATGACCTCGGCACCGAGATCGGCCATGTGACGGCTGCAAATCGGCGCCGCCACAGCGTGTTCGAGGGCGACGACGCGGATACCTTCGAGTGGTCGCACGGTCGGATCTGCCTTCCTGGAGTTCTTCAGGCAGGAAAGCGCCGCATGCTGCTCCTGTCAAAGCGCGATCGATGTGGCGGCGGAGAGTGCCGCGGCTATGCCAGGGGCAGCGGCAAGGATCGCGATTGCCCGCTGTCGCGCCGTCACCGGCCATGAAGGGACTGACCGTGGCACCCGCCTCTGCCAAGATCGTCAGCGCCGCGGCCACATCCCACAGGTTGATGTGCAGTTCGACGTAGGCGTCCGTGCGGCCGGCCGCGACATCGGCGAGACCGAGCGCCCCCGAGCCATTGAGCCGTGGCATGGCACCGGCGGCAATGATGCGGTCGGTAAGTCCAATGAAGGTTTCCCGTGGCCGACGGTGCGACCAGCCGAGCTCGATGGTGGCGCGAGCGAGGTCCGTGGTTTCTGCGGCGCGAATTGGTGTGCCATTCAGCGTGGCGCCGGCGCCATGGCATGCGGCGAAGGTCTCCCCGAGTGCTGGAGCGACAATGACGCCGATCACCGGGGTCTCGCCATCGAGGCAACCAAGCGAGACGCAGAAACGCTTGCCGCCGCGCATGAAATTCGCGGTGCCATCGATCGGATCAACCACCCAGCGCAGGGTTCCCGAGCGGGCGCGGCCACCTTCCTCGCCTTGAAAGCCGTCAGCCGGAAAGGCCTGCGCCAAGCGTTCGGATAGCAGGCTTTCGACTGCGCCGTCAGCCTCGGTGAGCCAATCCTGCGCACCCTTCAGCGTGGCCGACGATGCGCCGGGCGGCGGTTGCATACGCAGGGCAAGCGCCGCGGCTTCAGTAGCGAGCCTGACAGCAGTGTCGAACCGGTCGGCAAGTGCGGTCATCGGATCCCCGCGCGCATGAAGCTCTGGACGAATTGTCGTTGAAACAGCAAAAAGGCAACCAGCAGCGGCGCGCTCGTCATCAGCGTGGCGGCGGTGACGATCGACCAATCGATACCCTGGTCGGTCGTCGCGAAGACGGCCAAGCCCACGGTCAGTGGCCGCGTGGTCACCGAATTGGTGATGATCAGCGGCCAGAGGAAGTTGTTCCAGTGATAACTGACGGAGACCAAGCCGTAGGCGATGTAGGTTGGCCTGGCGAGCGGCACATAGACGCGCCACAACCTTGCCAGCAGTCCGCAGCCTTCCAATCGCGCCGCGTCATCGAGCGGCTGCGGGATGGTCAGAAAGGTCTGACGCAGCAGGAAAATGCCGAAGGCGGAGCCGAGATAGGGCAAGGCGATCGCCGGAATCGTGTCGGCCAGATGAAGCTGCACCACTGTGCGGTAGTTCTCCACGAGCAGCACGTCGGGCATCACCATCAGTTGCAGCAGTACTACGGCGAACAGCAGATCGCGCCCGGGGAAGACGAGACGAGCGAAAGCGAATGCGGCCAGCGTGCAGAGTACGAACTGGGCGACCAGGATCAGCGTCACCAGAAGCACGGTATTGATCAGGTAGCGCGAGAAGGGTGCCGCCTCCCAGGCCGCGTTGAAGTTGGCGAATGTCAATGGCGCCAGCGGATCGAAATGCGTCGCATATATTGCGGGGTGGAAGGCGGTCCATACGGCGTAGAGTAGCGGCAGCATCCACAGCAGGCCGAGCAGCCAGGCGCCAATGGTCTCCAGATTGCGACCTATTGGATGGTATAGAGCGACCATCATCGATAGTGCACTCGCCTCCCCAGCACGCCGAACTGGAACGCTGCGGCCAGCCCCATGATGGTCAGCAATACCACGGTGGCTGTCGCAGCGGTTGCGGTGTCCCAGAAGCGGAAGCCGGCCTCGTAGATATAATAGAGCAGCAGCGTCGTTGCATTGTCCGGACCGCCACGGGTCATCACCACGATGTGGTCGATCACGCGGAATGCGTTGATCACAGCATTGACAAGGACAAACAATGTGGTCGGCATCAGCAGCGGCAAGGTGACGCGACGCAGGTAGTTCCAGCGCGACGAGCCCTCGAGTGCGGCAGCCTCGCGCAGGTCAGTCGGCATGGTCTGCAGGGCTGCGAGGTAGAAGATCATGAAGAATCCGGCTTCCTTCCACACTGCTACCGCGATCATTGCCGGCAGTGCTGTGCTTGGATCGCCCAACCAATTGTGCCGACCGCCGCCGAAGAGTGCTATGATGCGATCGAACAAGCCGTAATCCGGCGTGTAGAAGAACAACCAGATGTTGGCGACTGCGATCATCGGCAGCATGGTCGGCAGGAAGTAAGCCATACGCAGCAGCGCCCTGCCGGGCAGCGCCTCATTCACCGCGAGGGCCATCAGGAACGCGATGACAATCGATACGGGGATCGTGGCGAACGCATACCACGCGTTGTTGCGCAGCGCCTGCCAGAACACGGGATCGTCCAGAAGGTCTGTGTAGTTGTCGATACCGACGAACGGCGCTGGCCGACTTCCGTGTGGCGTGGCGTACAGGCTGTCGAGCAGCGTTGCGATCGCAGGCCAGTGGGTGAAGGCAACCAACAGGACGAGGGCGGGCAGCAACAGCAGCCAGGCGTGGATGGTCTCGCGCCGCATACGCCCTCTCCAATCAGGTCCTCTTGTAAGGTTTCAGTATCCGGTCCGCGTCGCCCTGCGCATCTGCCATAGCGCGGGCTGGAGGTTTCGAGCCATTCAGGCAGGCCTGAATGTTGTCGGTCAGAACCTTGTACACGCGTTGATTCTCATGCACGGACAGCTCGCCGGTCGCTACCGGAAGGAAGGTGCGTGCTACATTCGCCGCGGGGAATTTGACGACGAAGTCTTTCAGCGTCTGTGTCTCATAGGCTGCTGGACTGGTCGCGATGTAGCCGGTCCGCATGGACCAATCGGCAGCTCGTTCCGGCTGGCTCACCCAGCGCGCAAATCGCAGACTTGCCTGCCGCTCAGCGGGGCTGGCGTTCTTGAAGAAATACAAATTGCCGCCACCGACCACGGTGTGCGGCGAGTTCTTACCAGCGAGGCCTGCCACGCCGAATGGGAACTGAGCCTTGTCGCGCACGTTGGTCAGATTGCCGGTGGTGTGCTGGATGATCGCCGTGTTGCCTTCCAAAAAATCAGGTGAAAGCTGCGGCCAATTTGACACGCCGTCCGGTGTCGCATGGTGCTCCGCGGACAGGTTCTGCCAGAAGGACATCGCGTCGATGGTTTTCGGATGGTTGAAGTACACCTCGGTACCAGCTTCATTCATCAACTTCTGCTCGGCCTGATTGGCGAGCGCGCCGAATGTCCACTGCGCATTGCCCAGATCGCCCGCCATCTTGATGCCCCAGCGTGTCACGCGACCCGATGCATCACGCTTGGTCAACTTCTCCGCCGTTGTCGCAAGCGCCGCCCAAGTCGTGGGGAAGTTCTCGGCGTCCAGCCCGGCTTCCTGGAACGCTGCCTTGTTATAATAAAAGATTGCGGTCGATCGCTGAAATGGCACTGACCATGTCTTGCCATCAGCGTGACTGTTCGCCATGAACGCCGGATAGAAGCTGCCGAGCCACGTCTTGCCATCGGCGTCCAAACCGATCTCATCGAGCGACACAAGGATGTCCTGGTCCTGCAGACTGTGCATCTCGGCGGCCAGCAGCACAGCGAATTGCGGGCCGGTGCCTGCGCGAATGGCGGCCAGGGCCTTGATCAGCGTCTGGCTATAGTCGCCGGCATACACCGGCTCCACCGCGATGCCGGTCTCCTGCTGGAACGCCTTGCAGTAGTCATCCATGATCGCCTGCAGTGGACCACCGACGGCGATCGGATAGTAGAACGTCAGCTTCTGCACACTCTGGGCCCGCAAGATGGCGGGCGCGGCGAGCATACCCGCCGAAACAGTGAGCAGTGTGCGGCGACGGATCATGGTGAGACCTCCCCCGTTGAGCGCGCTTCGCGCGCATTGCGCTGTGGCTGCGCGACAGCCTTGGTAATGGTCATGCGCCGACAGCCTCTTTCGCTGTCGGGGCGAGTTCGACGCGACTGCCGACGGCTGCGTCGAAGAGGTGGATCGGTTCCTCGGTGGCAAAACATACCGGCGCGCCATCGGCCAGCACCACACGGCCCGGGAGCCGTGCCAGGAGCGGCACGTCGCCGACGGTGCAGGCAACCACCGTATCAGCGCCGAGGTATTCCGCATGCCGCACGCGTGCAGCTATCCCCTGGTCGGCGAGGTGAAGATTCTCCGGCCGTATTCCACCAAGCAATTGGCCGGCAGTTGGCGGTGCCAGGATCGGGCCATCCGATCCGCGCAGAACCATGCCGCTGCCGCGCCGTTCAAGCGGAAAGAGATTCATCGGCGGTGTCCCGATGAAGCTCGCACAGAAACTGGTTGCCGGCCGAGCGTAGATTTCGGCGGGAGGCGCGTCCTGCTCGATATGGCCCTCGCGCAGCAGCACGATCTGATCGGCCATGCCCATGGCTTCGGTCTGGTCATGGGTTACGTACAGCATGGTGATGCCGAGCCTCCGCTGCAGCGCCAGAATCTCGCGCCGCATGTCGGCGCGAAGCTGCGCGTCGAGGTTCGACAGCGGTTCGTCCATCAGGCAGACCGGCGTCTCGGCCACGATGGCGCGACCGAGAGCCACACGCTGTTGCTGACCGCCGGAAAGCTGGCCCGGCTTGCGGTCCACCAAGTGGCCGATGCCAAGGATTTCCACCGCACGCGCGAGCCGACGCGCGCGCTCTCGCGGCGCCACCCTGCGCGCCTTCAGACCGAAGACGATGTTCTCCGCGACGCTCAGGTGCGGGAACAGGGCGTAGGACTGAAACACCATCGCAACGCCGCGCGCGGCCGGCGGCAGGTTGGTGACGTCGCGACCGGCAATCTCCACCCGGCCCGCGGTGGCGGTTTCGAGGCCGGCAACGATTCGCAGGCATGTGGTCTTGCCGCAGCCTGACGGGCCCAGCAATACGGTGAATCGGCCGGGCTCGACCTCGATCGAGATGCGATCCAGTGCCGCCATCGCGCCCCAGCGGCGGCTGACGTCGATCAGCCGCACCGACGCGCCGGAGAAGGCCGGTCGTGTTGGTTGGGTTGTGTCGTCGGGGGGCATGAGACCGGTCTTGTTGCGGGAACCGATAACAATCTGCGCAGCTAACCGGCCGCGCGGCAAGCAGGAGGGGTGATCCGGATCATGTCGTTTGGATGAACTCGGCATTGATCTTCGCCGCACAGCGATGAAAGGTGTTTGCATGTCGATTCTGTCCGGTCACGCCCGAGTTGCCGGTATTGCCGGCTGGCCCGTCACGTATTCCCGCTCGCCGCGCCTGCACGGGTTCTGGCTGCAGCGCCACGGAATTGATGGTGCCTACATCCCACTGCCAATTCGGCCGGGTGAGCTTCCGGCGGCGATGCGTGGGTTGCTGGCGGCTGGGTTTGCCGGCGCCAACGTCACGATTCCGCACAAGATCGTCGCCTTCGAGGTCTGCGATACAATCGACGAGACCGCTCAGCGCGCAGGCGCGGTCAATACACTGGTGTTCAGCGACGGGAGGATCGCCGGCAGCAACACCGACGGCTATGGCTTTGTGGCCAATCTCCACGCGCATGGAGTGAACCCGGCGGCGGGACCAGTGCTGCTGCTCGGTGCCGGCGGCTCGGCACGCGCGGTAGCCGCGGCCCTGCTCGATGTGGGCGCGCCGGTGACCGTGGCCAACCGTACCCTTGCTCGTGCCGAGGCGTTGGCACGCGACCTACCGGGGCTGCGCATCGCCGAATGGGACACCAGAGTTGCGGTTCTTGCCGACCATGCCTTGGTGGTAAATGCCACGCCACTTGGCATGGTCGGACACGCGCCGCTCGATCTCGATCTGTCGCGGGCGCCGGCCTCGCTCGTGGTGGCCGACAATGTCTATGTGCCGCTGGAAACACCATTGCTGGCAGCCGCCCGCGCGCAGGGCCTGCGCTGTGTCGAGGGTCTCGGCATGCTGCTGCATCAGGCCGTCCCCGGCTTTCACGCCTGGTTCGGCATTGAACCCCGGGTGGATGACGAGCTTCGGCGGTTCGTCGCCTCCGACCTCTTGGCGCAATGATCATCCTCGGACTGACAGGCGGCATCGGGATGGGCAAGTCAACTGCCTCCGCGGCGTTCCGTCGCGCGCACATCCCAGTGTTCGATGCCGATGGCGCAGTGCACCGAATGCAGGGGCGCGGAGGCAGAGCGGTCCGCGCGATCGCGGCCGAATTCCCCGGCACGGTCCGAGACGGCGAGGTGGACCGCGCGGCACTGCGTCAGGCGGTATTGGGGAAACCAGATGCTCTGACCCGGCTGGAAGGGATCCTGCACCCGATGGTGCGCCAAGAAGAGCAGGCTTTCGTTACGCGCGCCCGACGCCACGGGAGCCGCGCTGTCGTGCTCGATATCCCACTATTGCTGGAAACCGGCGGCGATAAGCGTGTCGATCGTATCATCGTCGTGTCGGCGCCGCGCGCTGTGCAGATGCACCGAATCCGGGCACGACGGCGAATGAGCGACGCCGACATCGAGGCCGTGATAGCAAGGCAAATGCCGGATGCGGCCAAGCGCCGACGCGCCGACGTTGTCATCAGGACAGGCCTGTCTCGCAACGCGTCGCTGAAGGCGCTGAGCAGGGTTATCAGAGAGGTCCTCGCGTGAATCGCGCCATCCTGTTCGACACGGAAACCACCGGTCTCGAACCTGATCTCGGCCACCGAGTGATCGAGGTGGCAGCGCTGGAACTGATGAACGACCTGCCGACGGGACGGCATTTCCACGCGCTGGTCGATCCTGAGCGTGACATCCCGGATGACGCCACTCGGATTCACGGATTCACCCTGGCGGACCTGGCCGGCAAGCCACGCTTCGCACGAGATCGTCGATGATCTGCTCGAGTTCCTCGGCGAGGCCAAACTGATCGCGCACAATGCGCCGTTCGACTTCGCGTTCCTGGACGCTGAATTTGTCCGCCTCGGCCTCCCCACCCTGTCGGCCTCGCGCATGATCGACACGCTGGCAATGGCCAAGGTGCGCTTCCCCGGAATGCCGAACAGTCTCGACGCGCTTTGCCGGCGCTTCGCGATCGATCTCAGCGCGCGCACGACCCACAACGCGCTGCTCGACTGCCGGCTCCTGGCCGATGTCTATGTGGAACTTACCGGCGGGCGTCAGCGTGGTCTGTCACTGGCCACCGAGAAGACGAAGATCGAGTTAGTAGTCTACACACATACAGACGATCGGACGCCGCGGCCGATCGTGCCAAGCGAGGACGAGCTGGCTGCGCATTCGGCCTTCGTCGCGCAGTTCAAGGATCCCGTTTGGCTGCGGGCGTGAGAAGGATCAGGCTATTGCCGTAGGTACCTGCCTGAGTCTGCCCAGACTGCGCACGACGTGCCTGCCAAAGCGCGACGAAGTCGATCGGTTGCAGCAGCACCGGTGGGAACCCGCCGTCGCGTGTCACGTCGGACAGGATGTTGCGGGCAAATGGGAACAGGATCCGAGGGCACTCAACCAACAGCACCGGCTCGACCGCGTTGTCCGGCAGGCCGGAAAGTGTGAATACACCGGCATAGGTAAGTTCGGCCACGAAGACTGTCGGCGGTACCGCGGCTGACTGGCCATTGGTTGATGGTGCCGGCGCCTCATGCGCCTCGGCACGGATAATGAGCGAAACCTCGAAGACGTTCTGGCCGTCCTGCACGCGACGGGCCTGCACGTCCAGATTGATGTTAACCTGTGGCTGGGCGCGAAGCTGAGTGAATATCTGGGGAGCGCCGGGCACCTCGAAGGAGAGGTCCTTGACGTACTGAATGTTGACCACCAGTGGCGGCGTCTGCTGCTGGCCGGTCGCTTGGGGTGCTGCGGTCGTCTCGGACATTGCTATCTCCGTATCGTTGCGGCTCAGGGCTGAGGCACCCGCTTGGCCGGGCCCGGTAGCACGGAACGGCAGCGCGGCGCCATCCTGTTCCGCGTGTCCGGTCAGGCGCGCCAAGTGATCTGTGCGGGCGGCCTATCGTTTGGGTCGCAGCGCAGCCATTCACCATTCATGACACTTTTGCCGGTCAGCGACAGAATGAAGCCCCAATGGCTGACCACCAGCGTGTCCGACCAGTCCGGCAAGGAGGCGATCTCCGCACGGAATAACGCGGCGCGCCCGGCCACAGAGGCGGCCGGCTCCTCGATCGCCGGCCACCACACCTCGTCGATGGTCGAGAAGTCGTGCTCGGGCCAGGCACGCTCCAGCTCAGTTCGCGGCGTACCGATATCGCACGCAAAGGCATAGCGTTCACGCACGATCGGGTTGATTACCACCTTGACACCCAGCGCCTCGGCAAGCGGCGCCGCGGTTTGCAGCGCCCGCGTATAGGGGGAGGCGATGATGCGGGTGATCCGCTCCCCGGCGAGGCGGCGGATCGCGTCAGCCGCCTGGACGTGGCCAAGTTCGGTCAGGCGCGGATCGACGATGCCAGGATCGCGCCGCGTCGCGCTGAAATGCAGGTTGAACTCGCTTTGGCCATGGCGCAGCAGGATCATAGGCGCGGCAATACAGGCCGGCTCCAAGGCGGGCAACCCGGCCGCCGCACTGGAATTGTTTGTGTCCCGAGCGATGCGCGCTTATCTGTGACCGAGAGGAGGGCACCGATGGGCGCCAGCAGTTTTCCGATCGACCTTATCCTGTTCGGGATGATAGCGGCATTTCTGGTGCTGCGGCTGCGGAGCATCCTGGGCCGCCGGACTGGATTCGAGCGCCCGGTACCGCCCCAACAGCCTCTGGCAGGCCAGAATGCCGCCGGCCCGGTGATCGAGGGACAGGCTGAGCCCGCGACGGCGACCACCCCCCGAACTCTGCCGGAGCCGACCAGCGCAATCGGGCAAACTCTCGGACGCATGCAATCGGTGGACCGCGGCTTCGACCCTGCGGCATTCCTCGACGGAGCGGAAAAGGCGTTCCGCATCATCGTGACCGCGTTCGCCGCAGGGGATCAGGACCACGCTCCAGGGTCTGCTGTCCGAGGACACGTGGCGTGCCTTCGAGCAGGCGATCGCGATGCGGGAGGCCGGTGGGCAGACCCAGGTGAGCACCATTCACGCCATCCACAGCGCAACGATCGAGAATGCGGAATTGCGTGGGCAGGTCGCCTCAATCACGGTGCGTTTCGTCTCCGACCAGACCAGCATCACACGGGACAAGGATGGCCATCCTGTCACCGGCACGGACGCGGTGACCGAGATCACCGACCTCTGGACTTTCGAGCGGAACCTCTCGACACGCGATCCGGTGTGGCGGTTGGTGTCTGCACGCAGCGCCTGATGCAAGGGTGCTCGCGCTAATCCATGGAGCAGGTCGCCGCAGGCCGATCCGTTCGGTGCGCAAGGCAGCCACCGCCTCATATGCGGTGATTGCCTGACTGTTCTGCCAGACTTGGAGGCTGGAACCGTCGACGTTGTTGTGACGTCGCCGCCGTATAACCTTGGACTATCTTACCGTGACTATTGACGATAGAAGGAATGAGGACGAGTACCTCGACTGGCTGATACGGGTTGCGAGCGAAATCCGTCGTGTCATGAAGGCGGACGCTTCGTTCTTCCTCAACATCTCCGGCTCGTCGAGTGCTCCTTGGCTGCCGTTTGAACTGATCGTCCGACTGCGGCCGCTGTTCGTGCTGCAGAACCACATCACCTGGATCAAGTCGATCGCCACCAAGAGCGATTCGGTCGGGCACTTCAAGCCGGTGGGTGGGCAACGTTTCCTGCACCACAACCACGAGCACATCTTCCACCTGACATTGTCGGGCGACGTGAAGCTCGACCGACTGGCGATCGGCGTGCCGTTCAAGGATAAATCGAACATAGCGCGGCGCGACCACGCCAAGGACCTGCGATGCCGCGGCAATACCTGGTTCATCCCGTACGACACGGTGCAGAGCAAAGCCGCAAAGTTCCATCATCCGGGCACATTTCCCGTGGCGCTGCCGCGCTGGTGCATTCGTCTGCACGGCCGTAGCAATGCCGTCGTGCTGGACCCGTTCATGGGAACCGGGACTACGTTGGTCGCTGCCGAATTGGAAGGCGGCAAGCGGCATCGGCATCGACATTGATCCGAGCTACGTGGCGATCGGCCGACGCCGCCTCATCGAGGCGAACCACGTGCAATTCGACCTGGCAGACGTCTGATATGCCTTCCGAGAACCCGCGCGTCGCGCTGTTTGTCACCTGCCTGGTGGATCTCTATCGCCCGACGGTCGGCTTCGCGGCGATACGGTTGCTGGAGCAGGCCGGCTGCCAGGTCGAAGTGCCGCGTGCGCAGACCTGCTGTGGTCAGCCCGCCTATAATTCCGGTGATCGGGCCACGGCGCGCGACCTTGGCGAAGCCATCCTCGATGCATTCGGTGGCTATGACTACGTGGTGGTGCCGTCGGGTTCCTGTGGCGGCATGTTGAAGCATCACCTGCCGCACCTGTTCGATGATGATCCCAATCTGCGAGCGCGCGCCGATGCACTCGCAGAGCGAACATTCGAACTGGTGAGTTTCCTGACAGATGTCATGGGCGTCGAACGTCTGCAGACCCGGCATATCGGCGGCCCTGTGACCTATCACGACGGTTGTTCAGGCCTGCGCGAACTCGGCATCAAGGAGCAGCCGCGCCGCCTGCTGCAGGCGATCGGAGCCACCGTCACCGAGATGGCGGATGCGGAGGTCTGCTGCGGCTTCGGCGGCACGTTCTGCGTGAAATATCCCGACATCTCCATCGCGGATGGTGTCCGACAAGGTGCGCGACATCGTCGCCACCGGTGCTGAGACGGTGCTTGCCGGCGATCTTGGCTGCCTGCTGAACATGGCGGGCCGCCTGCAGCGCGAGGGCCACCGCACGAAGGTGCGCCACGTCGCCGAAGTTCTTGCCGGGATGACCGGACAAGTGCCACCGATCGGCGAGAGCCGGCAGTAGCCGCCTCCAGCCGCCGCGCTATGTCAGTGACCGCGCAGTATCTGGCTGAGGAACAGCTTCAGTCGATCGGTCTGCGGGCTTTCGAACATGCGCTTTGGCGAGCCGCTTTCGACAATCTCGCCGCGGTCCATGAACATGACACGGTCGGCGACCTGGCGCGCAAATCCCATCTCGTGCGTGACGCAGACCATGGTCATGCCGGATTCGGCCAGCTCGATCATCACATCGAGCACCTCCTTGATCATCTCAGGATCGAGCGCCGAGGTAGGCTCATCGAACAACATCATCTTGGGGCGCATGCACAGGGCGCGCGCAATAGCAACGCGCTGCTGCTGCCCTCCCGATAACTGTCCGGGATATTTCCTGGCCTGCTCGGGAATCCTGACGCGGGTGAGGAAGCTCATCGCGAGTTCCTCGGCGTCGGCCTTTGGCATCTTGCGTACCCAGATCGGTGCCAGCGTGCAGTTCTCCAGGATGGTGAGATGCGGGAACAGGTTGAAGGACTGGAATACCATGCCGACCTCGCGCCGGATCGTATCGAGCGCGCGCAGATCATCGGTCAGCTCGATGCCATCGACGACGATCGTGCCTTCCTGATGCGATTCCAGGCGGTTGATGCACCGGATCATCGTGGACTTGCCCGAGCCGGACGGTCCGCACACCACGACGCGCTCCCCCTCGGCCACCGACAAGGATACGTCGCGCAGCACGTGCAGCGAACCAAACCACTTGTTCACGTTGTTCATGACGATGATCGGCGGAGCCTTTGCCAAATGCGTAATGGCGTGATCTGGCAATGCGGTCTGACCCATCGCGAAGTCCTCATTCCAGGCGCCGATACACAATCTGCGGCTTGGCACTGCCAGGCCGCGATCGCGTGCCGATCGATCAGCACACTTTCCGATGGGCGAGGAAGTTTTTCAATATCGGCCGAGCCGAGGCTCAGCTTTCCGGCAGACCTCCGCGCCGCAATCCTTCCGCATAGAGATCCAGATCTGCCCGTTGTTTAATCGGAGACCGTTCGAGTGCGCTCCTGACGCAAAACCGTGGCTCAAGTGTGAGCAGGCGTGCCAAGATACGCGCCGCCTCCTGATCACGACCAAGGTGACCCAGCGTTGCCAGATAACCCTTATACGTGGAGGTAAATCCTGGATTGAGTTCAATCGATTGACGTCCCAAGCGCCAATGCTTCTTCAAAACGTCCTAGTAGAAGATGTGGCATCAACAGCGCCATGTCGAAAAAGAACGCGTGGGGGTCGTGCGGCGAAAGCTGCCGAGCGCGTTCGATTTGTTCGATCGCCGTTGCGTGGCGGCCGAGATAACAGTTTGCGAGCCCCGAGAAGCACCATGCCAGGGACAGGTTCGGGTTCAACGAAATCGCACGTTCGTGCAGAGCGCATGCCTCCTCGGCGCGCCGGTGAAGGAAGCCACGGAGGTGACCCACCAGCGTCAAAGTGCGGGCGTCACCGGGGTCAAGTGTGACAGCCCGCTCTGCCAGTTCACTCGCACGCATCATCGCTTCGACCGGATCTCGCGCCCAGGCCTGCCCGACCAAGAGCAAGTGCCAATAGACACACCACGCAAGCGCTGTCACATTGCCCGGCTCCATCGCCACCGCGGCGGAGAGCAGTTCCCCTGCGGCAAGGAATCCGGAAGCTTCAAGTCGGTATATCGCAGGAATGGCGCGCAACGTGAGGTCGAATGCCGTTGCCTCTTCTGGTTCCCGCAACATTCGGCGTTTGCCTTCGTGCAGGAGCAGTTCGGGGTCGATCTGGGCTGCTGTCTTGCCAGCAATTTCGCTCTGGACTGCCAGGACGTCGTCCACTTCCCGGTCGCAGTGAAGCGCCCAGACCACCTTACCGCCGGTATGCAGGTCGAGGAGGCGCAAGATGATGCGGGTACGCTTCCCGAAACGTTGCAGCGTGCTGTCGAGAAGATAGTCTGTATCAGGACCATACAAGGGCGTCTCGGTCCGCGATTGGTGTGGCGCGGCCGCGACGCAGAAAACCCAGCGGAAGCGTGATACCGCAGCTGCAATCTCCTCGGCTAAACCTGGCAGCAACACATGCTGCTGTGAACCATCCAATGAACGCGGCGGAAGCACGCACAGGCGAATTCCCTCATTGGCACCATTCCGTTTCGTAATAGCTGGAGACGAGATCTGTGTGCGCGGCATGCCGCGTATCAGCGCTGCGATTTCGGGTGAAGGGGCAAGGCCGACATGCAACAAGGCGCCAGAGTATCGCTCGAAAGCTAACTGCGCAGCAGCACGATCTCCTTGTTCCAGCTGCGCACGGATCAGGGCTTGCCATGCAGGTTCGTTCATAGGGTCGATCGTCAGCAACCGTTCAGCCGCGATGATTCGCGGCTCAGTCTCCTGCGCGGAACGAAGCACCGCCTCCGCCACTGAAAGCGCCTGTTGCGTCACTCGTTGACGCTGTTCCGCGAGCCAGATGTCAAATGCGGGATCAAGCCCCTCAAGGTCATCGAGCAGGGTGGGCCGAAACACCTCCAGGCCCCGCGGGTCCGCGGCAGTTGCTCCTGCCGCCGCACGCACATCGACCCACAGTCCGTTCTCGAATAATATCAGATGGTTGCGGTCCGCATGCAACAAGGTGCCGGTGCTCTGTCCCAACGCGCGCTGCAATTCATGGACCGACTGCCGCAGGGATCCTCTGGCCTGCTCCTTGGCGCGCTGGCTCCAAAGGAGCCCGGTCAGCTTGGTCCGCAATACCGGCCTTGGCGACGCCAATGCGAGGATAGCCAGCACCGCCCGTGTCTTTCGCGATCGTGGCAGAACATTGTGGCCCGATGCCCCGACAGCGCGCATCTGACCGAACAGCGACAGCCGCAACAGCGGCCCGGCAGGAACCGCAGGCTCAACAGCGCTCGAACTCATCCGCGTGCAGAATAGTGATACTAGCGCCTCTCTCTTCGGGAAATATTATCCCAACAACAACTCCAGGTCGAATACACCGTCAGGAATGCTAGCCAAAGGGGCGCCGTCATGCAAGGACCCGCAAACCTGACTGGGGGTTCTGAAATCAGGGCAACTTCGGTTAGGCTCCGCACTTGAGGCGGCAGGCAGCGGGAGGTCAGCACATGGCGATACAGCAGGATCTGGCAGTTGCGTCGGCGCCGCGTATCGCATCAGCACCCTGGGTCCGGTTGGCAGCCGGATTTTCGCTGTGCGTCGCGATCGCGGCCGCCGCTGTTGCGGCCGCAGACTTCGCGCCGATCATTGGTGCGCCGGTGATTGCGATTGCCATCGGCGTCGTCGTTACCAATACGCTGCGCGGGCCCCTTCACATTGGCATTTTGCGCGTCGGTGATGTCAGTAAACTGTGTCTGAAGGGCGGTATCATTTTACTCGGCGCCAGCCTGGATTTGGGCGTCATCCTGCGCACCGGCGCCGAATCGCTCCCCGTACTCCTGCTGACGATCGGTGTAGGGCTGGTTTGTGCCTTGCTGATCGGTCGGACGATGAGCGTCCATTGGCGTATGCGGTGCCTGATAGGTATCGGCACAACGATATGTGGCGCGTCGGCGATCGCGGCATTGGCACCGGTGGTGCGCGCCAAGGCGGAAGAGATCGCCTATGCGATCTCGGTCATCTTCTTTTTCAACATGCTCGCAGTCTTCGCCTTTCCGACAATCGGCCATTTGATGGGCCTCAGCAATTCTGGCTTCGGCTTGTGGGCAGGCACAGCGGTGAACGACACGTCAGCGGTCGTCGCAGCCGGTTTCGCCTACAGTCACGATGCGGGGACGATTGCGACGATCGTCAAGCTTACGCGCACCACGCTGATCATCCCGCTGGTGATAGGCTTTGGACTGGCGATGCCGTGGTTCGAGCCGCGGCCTGAGGGGGAGAGCGGCTCGCTGGCGCAACGTGTCTATCAGGCGGTGCCGGTCTTCATCATCCTTTTCGTGCTGGCGTCGCTACTGAACACACTGGGTTTGATGGGGCAGTTCGGACCAAGCGTGCAGCTGATAGGACGCTGGGTCCTGGTCGTTGCGCTTGCAGCCGTCGGGCTACAGGGCCACTGGCGGGCCTTTACCGGCGCGGGTGCGCGTCCCGTGCTCCTTGGCCTGGTCACCTGGATCGCAGTCGCCCTGGCCAGCCTTGCCATCCAGACGTGGACGAATACGCTGTAGTATCTATGAAAAAATTCCTTGACAGCCGGCGTCCGACAAGTTATCCGACGCACGTCAACGGGCTTACCATGTCCGTTTAGTTTCCCGATCATATCAGGCCACCCGACGCCCCGACTCCAAGGTGCGATCGGGAGCGTCTGCGTACGGGATACCGCCTTGCGCCCGGGATGACGCCACCCAGACAAGGATTTCTCCGCCATGAAGTCGTCCTCTTCGATCGCTTTGCCCGCGACCACCGACACCGGCCGCATTCGCTTCGGCGCCGGCTTCCGGCTCCCGTCAGCCAAGCCGATTCGCTGATCTCACGTCGACACTGATTGCCCCGTGGCCGTCGGATTCGCGGCCGCGGGGCACGTCTGTATTGCGCATTTGGCCACCAACAGAATGGGAGGTGAGTCGTCGCCATGAAACATTCCGGCACACCCATTGCGCATTTCTATCGCGTTATCGATGAGGCTCGCCTGCCACAGCGCGCCGATCGCTCGGCTGCAGGCACCCTGCCCACGCGTGCCTACCGCTATTGCGACGCGGTCACCACTGCCGCCGGGTTTGGCTGGTGGCTATTTCCGCCGACAGATCTGCAGTTCATGTGGGATGGGCACGATATCTTCTGGCAATGCACCGGCTGGGAGGATTGGTTGCCGCTGATGCCCGCAGCACAATTCCCAGACCTTTCCGCCCGCTTCGACAAGGCTGCCCCCGCTTCGCTTGCTGGATGTTCGCCACCATTCCTGACCGCGCTTCCTGAACCTGGCACGTTGCAGATCTGGACCGGCCTGATGGCGCGCACCGCGGCGGACTGGAGTCTGTTGATCCGTGCCCCAGCCAATCTGCCATCGCCCGGCGGATTCAGTTTGTACGAGGGGATCGTTGAGACTGATCGCTGGTTCGGACCGCTATTCACGAATTTGCGCTTTACCCGAAGTCATGTGCCAGTCCGACTCCGCGCAGACTTTCCGCTGGCCCAGGTTCAACCATTGCCACGTGTGGCCTATGCTGATGTGACACTTGGCGCCATCGACACCACTGCCGATATGGCGGGCTTCGGAGCGCAGGAATGGGCCGACTACGAGGCAACGATCGCCATTCCCAATGACACTCCCGATCGCAACTTCGGCGGCTACGCTGTCGCTACGCGCAAACGTGCTCGCGGTGGCTGCCCGTTGACGGCCACCAACCAGTGATTACGCGCGATCATACTGACATCAACTGCATGCAATCACCCTTGCGGCCGGCACGAAACAGGAAATCGACCAGGGCGCCGATACCAAGCAGTCTGGGCCATTTATCGACCGAAGTGAGCTGCCAGATCTCCTCGACAGCATCGATTGCACCCATCAGGGCGGGATCATCGCCGGTGATCAGCAGAACCGGCAAATCGCGATCATGCGCGGCGACTGTCATCAGTACGTGGCAACCGTCCTGCCCGGCCGCGTCCATCTCGGCAACCACTGCCATGGGACGGCGCAGACGTAATATCGATGCAAGGTCCTCATGGGTTGGCATTCGCACGACGGCAACGTTCAGGCAATCGCATACGCTGCTAAACGCGCTGAACATGCTTGTATCGTCCTCGATCACCAGCACGAGCGGCTCTCTGGTCGCCTTCCCCGCATCGCTGCCATTATCCCGTGCAGCAACACGCAAACCGAACTTCCTGTCCATGTAGGTCATTGCGACTCCGACAAAAAGGTGCTCGGCAATTCGGTTGTCCCCTGTGAAGGACAACACCTGATCACTGTGCCTCGACAGTCAGTCCGGTTGAAGTGGCTGAACGGTTAGTACACCGTCAAAGTGCGGCATTACACCGTTAACGCATGGCCATGCGTCGTCAGCCGCGGTGCAAAGTCACCATCCAATGACATCTGCCCGATTGCAGCGTACCGCTGATCGCATCATTTCCCGCGGCCATCGCCTCGAAGCTGATCGAGAGGTCCTGGTTATCAGGACCCTGACGGACCAGCTTGCCATTGAGATGGCCGCCATCGCCGAGCTCGCCACGGACCACTGTAGTGCCCTGGAATGGATCAAGGGCGAACCCCTTATCCCCGATCGACATGAGCCCCTGCGTTGTAACACCGCAGGCATGCTCGGTCGGGACGACCGGACCAACCCACCGTCCCTGCAAGCCCTGCCAGGCGAGAACCTGACCAGACTGCAAACGCTCGCTCAGATCCTCCTTGCATCCGGTGATCAGAGCGAGAAGGAGCAGCGCCCGAACAGCCGGGCAAGCCAGGCCGCGCGGCTCACCTAGGATTATTTTCAATTTCTGCTTGCCCACATGCCCCAGTTCCTGGTATACATTCTTCCACAATGGCGCTGCGCACACGCGACACGCCCTTCCGATAAACTTCGCTGATTTCGGCTGCCGCGGCAGTGACAGGAATTGTTCGAGGCGAGGCGCGCGCCCGCGGCACGCCTCTGCTGTTTGTCGCGGCAAGCAACACGGGAACTCCATCACCTAGAGATGCCGGGTTCCTCGCACGACTTCGGATGATCGGGCCGAGGAGCCCGGACAGGACCGAGCAATCGGTTCAGACCTCCTCACCTGGGCATCCTGGGTAATGGCAAGAACTGGTCAAAGCCCGGCGCCGCATCATCGTCTTTTGCTCAAACAACTCGATCTGATGTCTCGAGGCGAGATGGATCGCCTGATGGTACTGATGCCACCAGGGTCGGCGAAGTCAACCTACGCGTTTGTAAACACTGACCTGTGGGGCGCCTATGTCTCGGCGCCGGCTTCGGCCGGAACGTGGTACGCCTGGGTCGAAGGCACCGATGGCAGCACGCCAACGGTATATCCGACGCCGTTCACGGTAACCTGACATGAGCGTTGCGTTCGTCGCTGCGGGCCGGCCGATGAGTATCGGCGGCGCACGTGTGGCGCTTTGGCGAACTCTCCGCGAGTGGCTCGTCCGGATCAGGCGATGGCACAGTGAGCGGGCCCCGGCCGAACGTGATCAGCGATCTGTCCGGCTGGTGGGATGCAGGCGATATATCGGCTGCTCTCGGCCTTACCGGCACGCCGATTTCCGGTTGGAACAGTTCGGTTGCCATCCTGTCGGACAAGTCAGGGCACGGCGCCCCGACGGTTCCGTATTCTTTCGGCACCGCGGGCGGACTACCAACGGCCACACCTCGACTGTCCGGTCTGCTTGGCGGACTGGGGCGCGTCGCTGGCGGATCCGGAACACTTGCTCCGGCGCTCGATGCGGACCTGGGCTTTCAGGTCGCCAATGTGCCATTCCAGGCGAGCACAGCCTGGACCCGTTACCTTGTGTGGTCCAGGCCGAACTGGCGGCAGAACTCCGGCCGCGACACCAATCCGATCGCACTGCTTGACGTCCGGCGACACGCGCGTGCTGCAGGCTGACAGCGCGTCCGGGTCGAACCGGCTGCTGCTGTTCCCTGGCATTGGTCAGACCGTAATCACCACAACGCTAACCCGGCGCCACACGCATTCGATCATCCTGCGCAACCGCCCCGGCATCGGCGTCGACGTCTGGCTGGATGGCACATTCGTGGTGGGCGGTGTTGGCAACCCAATATCGTCCAGCACATCGGCGCCGATGGTGCTGTTGCACGACACGACAGTGCTGGGCGGCGCGCAATGCTGGCTCCATGAAGCCGCGACGTGGGAGCGCGCACTCGCTGATGCGGAAGTGACAACCTTGCTGCAATGCGCCACGTGCTGGGTGCGCGGTCCGCGCCGAGGGGTGAGCCTGTTGGTCAATGGTCAGTCGAACGCCATCAACTATGCAATCAATGACGGCGCCGCACAGCTTATCGTTCAGGGTATCGCCTGGTATCTGGGTGCGCTGGCCTATAATGTCGTGGCGAATGCCAACTCGACCGGCTACACGATGATGGCCGGCCATGGCCTCTATCCCACGGTGGACGGGATCTACACTGGCAGTTTTGTTAACAATCCAAATGACGGATCGAACCCTGCCACTTGGCAGCTTGGTGCCGATGGCCTCGCGACGCAGTCGGCCATCAATGCACTGACTCAGGAAGACCAGCAGGACATCTGTGCACTGCTATGGCCGTGGAGCGAGACGGACAGCCTGCGTGACTACAGCGAGAAGGCTACCTTCCTGGCGGCCGCCGAACGTTTCCTGTCGCTCGAACGCGGCATGCTTGGACACTCCGCGGACAGGCTTCCGCTGATCTGGTGGAATGCGATTCCATATGGCATCCCCGGCGGGATGCAGATGCATCGCGAGGTTGTTGCGGCAATTGCAGCCGATGCGACGCAGAACGTCGTCATCGGAAATCCTCAGACAAGCGACAGCAACCCCCGAGGATCCTCCTGGGACCCGACAACAGGTATCGCCACCGGTGGCGACTCAGCGCATCGCGACAGCACGGACAATCAGCGCTTCGCCCAACTGGCCGCGCCGATAGCAGCACGCGCCATCCTGGCGAGCAGCGGAGGAGACTCACTGAATGCGATACCAGCCGGTCTGCCGGTGAATGGAGGCCCCAAGATCGTGCATGCGTATCGACAAAGCAGCACCGCACTGATCCTGACGATCCAGCACGACGCCGGCAACGATCTGATCGTCCCCTTGCAGGCAGCGGCTGGAGTAGGGTTCTGCGTGATGGACGGTGGTTCAACCGCAAGTCCAGGCACTGTCGTGCCAGCCACCGAATGCGCACGCATCGATGCCACACATCTGACCATCACGCTCGCGCAGCCGCTTCAGAATTCCAGCGCATCCTGCAACCTCTACTATCCGTTTGGTAATGTCACGATCGGCCGCGGCAACGCGGTAACCGACAATTTCTCGACGCTGGTGCCTCCACCAGGATGGGACATCGTTGGCGATCTCGGTAGCAACTGGCGCTGGTCCTTCCCACTGGCAGCAACGACAATTCCTGTCGCGCTCAGCGATACGCCCGATTGAACATGAGCAACTTTGATCGAATGTTCGACATTGTGGCCGGCCACGAGGGAGACTTCAGTGCCAACCCCGCCGACCCAGGCAACTGGACAGGTGGCACGGTCGGTGCCGGAACCTGTCGAGGAACCAGGTTCGGCATCAGCGCCGCGGCGTACCCCGACCTGGATATTGCCGCTCTTTCTCTCGATGCTGCCAAGGCTCTTTACCAACGCGACTATTGGCAACGGATCGCAGGGGATCTCTTGCCAGCCGCGCTCGCTCTGCTGGTGTTCGACGCTGCAGTCAACAATGGCACCAGTCGAGCGGCACACTGGCTGCAACTGGTCGCTCAAGTGCCGCAGGATGGCGTGATCGGTGAGCAGACCGTGCACGCGATCGATCGGACTGCCGCAAGACAAGGTGGGGTCGTCGACCTCTGTTCCGAGTTCCTGGCATTACGGCTGGCCTTCATGACGTCGCTCCCGACCTGGAAGACCTTCGGCATCGGCTGGGCTCGGCGCCTTTGCAGACTGCCGTACGAGGCAGCGGACGCAGGCTATCTTGACCGATAAATCCGGCCAGCCCAATGGAAAGCGGGCTCAGTGGAAGTCGCGGGACCGGGGAAAAACCCGCTCTTGACGTGGATGCCCGGGACTTCGCATCGGCAGCGTCCCAGCAGTCGCTGGTGCCTCGGCGATCCGGGTCATCATGGCGCTGCGGTCGTCCAACCGTTCGGCAATGACATGGATAATGCCCTCAGGGCTGCGTTGCAGACGACCGGTCACCTGCAGCAGGCTGCTGCCCATCACGGCACGGCGGAACCGATCCAACAGGCTGGACCAGACCACGATGTTCGCGATGCCGGTCTCATCCTCGATGGTGCAAAACACAACATTGCCATTGCCCGGCCGCTGACGCACCAGCACCACGCCGGCGACGGAGAGCCGGGTACCATCGGCCAGCACCACGACCTGGGCACAGCTCAACACACCTTCGCCGCTGAACAACGTGCGCAGGAAACGCATCGGGTGTGACTTCAGCGACAGGCCCGCGGTCTGATAGTCGGCGATGACGTGCTCGCCCGTCATCATGACGGGCAGCGGCACATGATGAATCGCAACCGGCTGGTGGGCAAACAGAGGCAACTCCGCCAAGTCCGACAGGCCACGCACCTGCCACAGCGCGGCGCGCCGATCGAGTTTTTGACTCCGCAGCGCATCCGCTTCCGCCAGCAGCACAAGAGCGGCGCGGGGAAGTCCGACGCCGACCAGTGCAGAAAATCCCATAGAAGAATTCTCCCCCTCCCCTCGCGGGAGAGGGCTGGGGGGAGGGGGCTGTGCCCATTTCCTCTTCTCGCGCGCCTCGACCAGCCGTTCCGCCCACTCCTGCGAAAAGCCAGTGATCAGGCGGAAACCAAGACGCAGCGCCCCCTCTTCCAGAGTACAGTCCCATGCGCTGGCGGCCACATCGACAGGCCGCACCTCCACCCCATGCTCGCGCGCATCCCGCACGATCTGCGCCGGCGCATAGAACCCCATCGGCTGCGAGTTCAACAACGCGCAGGCAAACGCCGCCGGATGGTGGCATTTCAGCCAGGCCGAAACATAAACCAGCAGAGCGAAGCTGGCAGCATGGCTTTCCGGGAAACCGTAAGTGCCGAAGCCTTCGATCTGGTGGAAGCAGCGCTCAGAAAAATCCTGCGCATAGCCGCGCGCCGTCATCCCGGTGACCATCTTCTCAAAGAAGCGATGGATGGTCCCTGCATTGCGAAACGTCGCCATCGAGCGACGAAGCTGATTGGCCTCTTCCGGTGTGAACTTCGCCGCGTCGATGGCAATGCGCATCGCCTGTTCCTGGAACAGCGGCACGCCCAACGTCCTGCCCAGCACCTGATCCAGTTCATCGGCCGGACCGTGTTCAGGCGAAGGCGACGGCAGATCCGGCTGTTCCAATCCCTGCCGCCGACGCAGATACGGATGCACCATATCGCCCTGGATTGGCCCAGGACGAACAATCGCCACCTCGATCACCAGATCATAGAATTTGCGCGGTCGCAGCCGCGGCAGCATGTTGATCTGCGCCCGTGATTCCACCTGGAACACGCCGATCGAATCCCCTCGGCACAGCATGTCATAAACGGCCGTATCTTCCGTCGGCACCTCGGCCAGGTCCTTGATTCCCAGCAGCTCGAACGCCTTCCTGATGCAGGTCAGCATCCCGAGCGCCAGCACATCAACCTTCATGATCCCCAGCCGGTCGATGTCGTCCTTGTCCCATTCGATGAAGGTGCGCTGATCCATCGCGGCGCGACCGATCGGCACCGTCTCATCCAGCCTTCCGCGTGTCAGCACGAAACCACCGACATGCTGCGACAGATGACGCGGCAGTCCCACCAATTGTCGCGCCAGTTCGATCGAGCGGCGAACCACAAAGCTCTGCGGATCGAGGCCGATCTCGGTCAGACAATCATCCGACCACAATCCCTCCCCCGAATGCCATGACTGCGACGACAGCGCGGCCGTGGCGTCCTCCGACAGCCCCATCACCTTGCCCACCTCGCGAATGGCGCGCTTCGGCCGGTAGTGAATCACCGTCGCGGCGATGCCGGCCCGCTCGCGGCCATAGCGCTCGTAGATATACTGGATGACCTCCTCGCGCCGCTCGTGTTCGAAATCCACGTCGATATCCGGCGGCTCGCGGCGCTCGGTGGAAATGAAGCGTTCGAACAGCAGGTTGATCTGCGCCGGATCGACCGCGGTGATGTGCAGGCAATAGCACACCGCGGAATTGGCAGCCGAACCGCGGCCCTGGCAAAGAATGCCGCGGCTGACAGCATAGCGCACGATGTCGTGTACCGTCAGGAAATACCGCGCGTAGTTGAGCTGCGCGATGATGCGCAATTCTTTTTCGATGGCATCGCGCACGTGCTGCGGAATGCCATCGGGATAGCGCACCGCAGCACCTTGCCATGTCTGATCCGCAAGATGCTCGTCCGGCGTCAAGCCGCGCGGAATTGGTTCATCGGGATATTCATAGGCGAGTTCCCCGAGCGAGAAGCCGCAGTGCTCAACGATGTCTTCCGTGCGCCGCACCGCCTCGGGGTATTCGCGAAACAGACGCTCCATCTCCCGCGGCGACTTCAGATGCCTCTCGGCGTTGGGTTGCAGCGCGAGACCCGCCTGATCGATGCGGCAGCCGAGCCGGATGCAGGTCATCACGTCCTGCAACGGACGCCGGTCAGGCAGGTGATAGAGAACGTCGTTGGTCGCCACCATCGGCAATGGCAGCTCAGCCATTGCGCGCAGACGGCGGGCATCATCGCCGCGATAGCGGCGACTGGCGGCAAGATATGCACTGCCGCGAAAATCCGCTTTCAGGCGCTGAAGATTTTCCCGGAATGCGCCATCCAGCCGATCCGGTGCGACAGCAAGCAGAATTTGTCCTTCGCCATGCTCCAGCAGGTCGGCGTAATGCAGGAAGCAGCGATTGGTGACCTTCGCAGCATCGCCGGTATCGCCATGCGGCACACGCCCCTTGCCGACGGTGAGCAGCCGAGTCAGCCGTCCCCACGCGGCGCGGTCCCGCGGATAGCACAGCAGATCCGGCGTGCCGTCACGGAATGACAGCCGCGCGCCCACCACCAGGCGGATGCCGACATCCTTCGCCGCATCCCACATCCGCACCACCCCAGCGACGCTGTTGAGATCGGTGACGCCGATGGCGGAAATCCCCAGCACCGACGCGGTAGCCGCCAGTTCCTCCGGCGACGAAGCCCCGCGTAGGAAGGAGAAAGCGCTCGCCACCTGAAGCTCGGCATAAATTCTCCCCCTCCCCTCACCCAAACAGCCCATGCAGGTACCACCGCGGCATTCGCTCCTCGGCATGCAGACCAGCGCGGAAGATCCAGAATCTCGCACCATCGGAATCCTCCACCCGGTAGTAGTCGCGGATCAGATCGGTCTCTGGTCGCCTGCCGGATGGCTTGCCACGCCACCATTCGGCGGCAATCCGTTCAGGACCCGCTGCGGCGCGCACGCGATGCGCCACACCGCGCCAACTGAACCGGATCGGCGGATCGTCCGGCACCGGAGCAATCACCGTGATCTCTTCCGGCCGATGCAGCAGCCGGATCGGCCGAGGCGCGGCGGGATCGTTCACCCAGGACGGTTGCCTGAGCGGCAGAGGCGGCACACGCTGCACCGCACGCTCCGGCACATGGCTCGCAAACGGCGCAATACGGGAAACGCGCTCCGAACCCAGACGGTTGGTCAGCGTGTCCACCACGCCAGCGAGACGATCGGCCGCATCCTGCGCAGCGACATCAGCCAACTGAGCCTGTGGCATCGACAGCGGCGCCACGGTCTCGGCCTCCAGTGCCACCACCTCGATGCCGAAGCCAGGATCGACGGTGTCCAGCTTCTCGTGCAGCAGTTTGGTCAGATACGCCGGATCGCGCACCGGCAGTGCGGTGCCCACCGCGATCTGCGGCACGACGTCATCGACCCGGAAGAACCGCGCGACGAAGCGTCGGGCGCCTTTGTCCTGCTCCGCCAGGCGCCGGCACAACCCTTCGGCAAGCTGCGAAAGCGAGCGCGCCAGGTCCTCCGGCGTGCCGATCGGTTCGGCGAAGGCCAGGCGTTCATGCCACTCGATCGGCGGCCGCGGCCAATCGATCGCCTCCTCGACCGTCCCCAGCGCCTGATCCAGCCTCAGCACCGGCATGGCGCCGAACCGAGCAGTGATCTGTGCCCGCGGAATGCGCAGCAGATCCCGTACCGCCCGCAGGCCAAGCCGGCGCAGCCCTGCCACCGTGCCCGCATCGAGCCGCAGGCTGGCGATCGGCAGCTCGATCAGCGCCGCCTTTTCTTCCTCCGGCGGCAGAACAATCCGATCCGCCCCGGCATGCGCCAGCGCCCAGGCCGCCCCGGTGGTGCCGGCAACCGCCAGGCGGCAGGGAACGGCATTCCGCTCCAACCGGGTAGCGAGGTCCTGCACCAACTCCGCTTCCGTCGCGAACACCGCAGTGCAACCGGTGATGTCCAGCCACAGTCCATCCGGGGGATCGGACCCCGCCATCGGCGTATAACGCTCGCACCAGGCGGCGAGCCTGGCCAGCGCCGCCTCATCCGCCACCGGGTCGGCATCGAGGGGAACCAGTGTCGGGCAGACGGCGCGCGCATCGGTCAGCGTCTGCCCTGGGCGCAGCCCCTGCGCCTCGCCCTGCTCGCCCACCGCCACCAGATGACGCACGCCGCGGGCGGCCTCGACGGTGACCAGCGGCCTATCCGGCGATGCGGAAACGCTGCGATTCAGACGCGTGATCGACCAGTGCGGCAACCACACGGAGAGGATGCGTCGCATCATCCGAAGCCTCCATGATCCATTCCCCCGGCCGGCCACTGCGGGCATGCGTCAGCGCCACGTGCCAGCGCGGCCGCCCCGGTTCCTTGCCGTCCTTCACGCTGGGCACCGGCGTGAGATGCCAGCGGGTGACGGCAACGCTGGCCTCCCGGTCTGCGGTCCTGTGACCATGCGGCCAGCGACGCAGCACGAAGCCGGTCGAGCCATGGCGCAGACAGGCAAGCTGCAAGCGGCGCGAGGCGGTGCGGTCGAACTGTGCCACCTCGCCCACCACCGCAGCCGCGACACCCTCCCGCAGCGTCACCTCCATGGCGGCGAGCGTCTCGACATCCTTTGCAGGCTGCACCAGCACCAACCGGTTGGGATCGAAGCCATAGGGCAACAGACCAGGCGGATGCAGGTCGCCCTCAGAGCCGATCCAGAACACCGGCCGGGTGGGAACGATGCGGGCCAGCAGAGCGGCGATAAACCCCGTGGGCAGCGCGGCGGTCTCCCCGTCCAGCCCGGCCGCACTGATCTCGTGCAACTGGCCCAGCGGCAGGCCACCGCCCAGGCAGCTATCCACCCGAGGATCGCCGAACGGCAGGAGGACGCCGGGCGTCTTTCCCGGCCCCAGCAAGCCAGCCAGATGAGCCGGCAAGGCTTTCGGCCGGCTGAACCTGCCCAGCCGGACGGTGCCCTCGGCCTTGGCGACAGCCGGAGATTCGTCAGCAGGCCGTTGCGTGATGCAGGATGTTGTGCGCATGGCTGTGTTCCATATTTGTTCCCAGCCAGCGTTCAGAGTCGACGACTCGAATCGAGACTCCGATTCGTCAGTCCCGCACGGATCAGGAACTCGCGCGCCGGTGGCACCAGCCCCTCCCCAACCTTGGCCAGAAATGCCGAAAGCCGCCCCTCCGGCACCACCAGCATCTGCTCGTATTCGCCATTGCCGTGCATCCGATGCGCCGCCAGCACCGCCTTGGCGCTCAGCTTCGTGACCAGTGCCATCCCGAGATCAGAGACGTGACTGCCCGGATGCTCCACGACGCAGAGCGGCCGCGGCTCCCCCGCCACCGCATCGGGAGAAAGCCCCAGCTCCTCCCGCAATTCCCTCAGCAACTGGCGGCGAAGATCGGCAGTGCCATCCGCGGCCATGGCAGCCGCGTCCACGCTGCCGGCCGGCGGCAATTGCCACATGCCGGCCTGGTAGATCGCCGCCCGGTGCCGCCGCCCCATCACCACACCACCCGCACAGTGCAGCACCCCGCACACCGCGAATGACCGCACGCCCAGCTCGGCGAACAGCGCGGGCCGCTCCATCTGCGCGACGACGCGGCGGTACTCGGTCAGATGGCCGGAGATGAGGCGCGGAGTGATCGTATCGGCGCTGAACACCAGGCCATTGAACATCCGCCCTGCCCCGCCGGCAGCCACCCGCTGGATCGCCATCCGCCATAGGCGTTCCACTTCCCGGTCCACCACGGGAGGCAGCTCCGGCATGGCGCGCTCGACCCGCACCACGACGTCCGGCGCCACCTCATGCACGACAAATCCGTCCACCGCCTTCCCTTCCCGCGCCGGCATCCCGATAGTAAGTCCGGATCAGCCGAAGGAAGCAGCGCGATGAGCCACCACGACCATCATCATGAGGCACCGGCACCCGGCACCGTGGACTGGCGCCACAACGGCGTGCGGGTGATCAAGGGCAACCAGCTCGATCCCAACACCGCGCAGACGCCGGGCATGAACCGCGCCGCCGCGATCAACGCTGCCCGCGTTGGCGCCCAGAAGATCTGGGCCGGCACCGTCAGCATCCACGCCAACGCCAAGACCGGCGCGCACCACCACGGCGCGCTTGAAAGCGTGATCTACGTCGTGCGCGGCAAGGCCCGCATGCGCTGGGGCGAGCACCTCGAGTTCGTCGCCGAGGCCGACGCGGGCGACTTCATCTTCGTTCCCCCTTACGTGCCGCACCAGGAGATCAACGCCAGCTCCGACGAGACGCTGGAATGCGTGCTGGTGCGCAGCGACAACGAGGCCGTGGTGGTCAATCTGGACATCGAGCCGGTGGAGAAGCCCGAGGCGGTCTACTGGGTGGACCCCATCCACAAGCATCCTTGACCGTTCACATCACCCGCTTTTCGTAGACCATGGTGATCGCCAGTCCGTCCCACACATAGCACAGGTGCCGTTCCTGCCTGGGATTGGTCAGGCAACGCGGCCTGAACACTGCGGCGCAGATGCCGGCGATGTGCCGGACGCTGTCGTAGACGATACCGGACGAACCCTCGGCGCGAAGCCGGACCGCCAATGCCTGACCGGCCGCGTAGTCGTCCGGATGGTAAACCAGCGCCAGTGCTGCCTGCTTGCCACTGATGTCGTGCAGCTCGCCATCCAGGTCCACGGCATAGACGCGCATGTCCAGCTCCATGCGTGGTTGACTGGTCGCCTGCATGAAGCGCGCCCGGTGATACCTCGTTTCAGTGATCGCCGTGTGCAGGGTCGCCCCCGCATAGAATACGCCGTAACTGCCGTCGCTGAAGCGGCTGCCGTCCGGGTTCGGGTGAGTGAACGCCGCCATGATGACCGAGCTGCCGGGTCCACTGACGCGTTCCGCCACCGGGACAAGTGCTATGTCCCCCACTTCGTCCCTGATCCGATCGTTCGTCAGGGATTCCAGCGCGATCAGCGCCTCCCAATCTGCCGGATCGGCGATCCGCTCAAACAGATCGATCGGTGGGAATCTGCTCGGAACGATGCGCCAGCAGGGCTGCCAGACGACGTGCCGTTTGTCGATCGTTACGCCCATCCGCCTCGCTGCGCGTCGAGATAGCGACGGACGACGAACAGGTCGGCGACGTGGCCGGACAGCATCCGCTCCAAGGCGGATCGGCCACCAAACACTGGCGCCTGATTGGGCCGCCGCACCCAGGCGTCCGCAGCGTGAGGGTCAGGCAGGAGGATTTGCAGAGCCTTGTAGATACCCAGGAGGTAAGAGATCCGTTCCAGCGTATCTCTCGGCAACTCGACATCGGCATTCTTCTTCCATTTGAAGAAGGTGGACCGCGCGGTGACCCCGAGCAGGGTCATCTGCTCCGCAATGCTGAGCTGCCAAAGTTCGGCAATCCGGAAAAACGCCCGCAACGCAGGCGGTGAAAGTAGCTTCCTGGATCCCTCTTGTGGTTCCGCAGCCGAGGTCATGATGCATATTTGGACTTGAGGAACGATTTGTCCAGCATTGGACTACGTTTCTCCGCCGCGCCCGTTCAATGCGGACACGATCAGGGCGATTCCCTGGGCGTGCCAGCGCTGCACCGCCTTGTGGTCGGCACCGATCGCGACAGCCAGCCGGCGCCATGGGTAAAGGTTACGCTCGGTGATCGGGTGAACCAAGGCTCGGGCACCGACGATCCGCCTCAGCACGTAGCGGTCCACCGGGATCAGCGGGATCCAGCCCATCGCCTCGTCCATGCGCGTGATCTGCGCCGCCGGGGGTATCGGCGGACGGATGCTTTTCGAGGTCCAGCCATAACTTTCGACAGCACTGCGTACGATCTCCAGTGATGAACTGCGCAGCCTGGTCGACCAGCCTGAACCTGGTAGCGCAAGCAGCGTCGCGCCTGCCTCTTCCAGCCGGTGGATCACCGATTGGGCGTCGAATGGCCGCGCCTCTGCGTCGCGCGCTTCGCTCATCGGCCGAGTTCCTTGGGCGGCATCACCGCGCAAACACCGGTAGCGGGTATGGCGTGTTCTCCAGCAAGGTGCCGGCAGTGATCACGCCCCAGCTTCGCGGATGCCCCGCCGGCAGCGGATCACGCGACGGATCCTCTGGTGGTGGCACGAACTCGCGTGGCGGCGGCCGGGCTCCGATGCGACGGCCACGCTCGATGACGGACCAACGGTTGAAGCCGAGGATGGCAGCGATCGTGTCCCAGCACGCGCCTTCTCGCCTCAGTCGCCTGATCTGCGTGTCCTGCGCCTCGGTCCAGACAAGCTTCTTTGGCATGCCACCTCCGAACAAAGCAGGAACGATGGCAAGTTAGTAAAACAGTCTAGTATTTTGTCAATATAAATAACAGATAGCTTCGTTAGCAAAACTGACGTAGGCTGCCGCGATGACGAATCCGCAAGACATTGGCGCCCGCATTCGCGCCTCGCGCGAAGATCAGGGCTGGACGCAGGATCAGTTGGCCGCCGCGGTCGGCGTGTCGCGCAGCGCGGTCGCGCAATGGGAAACCGGTCGTGCCGGTCAGGTCACGACGAACCTGACGCGGGTCGCGGCAGCGCTGGGCATCGGCGTTGAATATCTGATGTATGGCCGCGACCCGCGAGCCGCCGGGCAGGCCTACAGCGGCGACGAACTCGCAATGCTGCGGCTGTACCGCGAGTGCTTGCCGGAAGACCGCCAGCTTCTGCTGCGCACCGCCCGTCGGCTGGCGAAGTCCGCTGCTAAGTAGCCGCTGTCCGCGTCAGCCGCGCCGCCGCCACCATCGAGGCGATCGCGCACGACGCCTGCCGCGCCAAAAGCGAGTCCGCCCGGCTGGTCAGAATGATCGGCACCCGCGCGCCGAGTACGATACCCGCCGTGTCGGCACCGGCGAGGAACGACAGGCTCTTGGCCAGCATGTTGCCCGCCTCGAGGTCAGGGACCACCAACAGATTGGCCCTGCCCGCGACCGGCGAGACAATGTGCTTGATCGCAGCCGCCTCGGGACAGATCGCATTGTCGAGCGCCAGAGGGCCGTCCAGCAACGCACCGGTGATCTGTCCGCGATCCGCCATCTTGCACAGCGCCGCCGCCTCGATCGTTGACGGAATTTTAGGATTGACCGTTTCCATCGCCGACAGGATCGCGACACGGACTTCCGGATAGCCAACGGCGTGCGCCAGGTCGATAGCATTCTGCACGATATCGATCTTGTCCTCCAGCGTCGGCGCGATGTTCACCGCGGCATCGGTGATGATCAGCGGGTCGAGATGACCGGGGACGTCCATGACGAAGCAATGGCTGATCCGCCGCTCGGTGCGGATGCCGGTATCTCGGGCCACCACCGCGGCCATCAGTTCATCGGTGTGCAGGCTGCCCTTCATCAGCGCGCCGGCTTTGGCTTCCCGCACGAGAGCGACCGCCTTCGCTGCCGAGTCGTGGCTGTGCGCAGATTCGACGATCGGCAGATCGGTGATGTCCAACCCATATCGCGCCGCCACATCGCGGATGCGCGCCGGCGGACCCACCAGAATCGGCTCGATCAGACCCAGCTTGCGTGCCTCGATTGCACCCCCAAGCGACACTTCATCACAGGGATGCGCAACTGCCGTCGTGACCGGCGGCAGCTTCTTCGCCGCCTCGATCAGGCGCAGATACTTGTCGTGTGCGCGCGGACGAACATGCGGGGAATGGGAATGCTGATTGTCCATGTCGATTGCACTATGTTGCATCACGGCGCGCGGCGCATTGACCTGGATCAACGAAGTCCAGGCGTCAATTCAGTGTAGGATGGGCAGTTCGCTCGCAGGCCACCAAAGGAATTAACGGATGCGCCGCATCATCACTCGCGTCATTCCCACCACCGCGCTGGCGTTGAGTGCGTGTGCCGTTGCACCACCGCCCGGCCCTTCGGTGATGGCGCTCCCCGGCCAGGGCAAGAACTTTCAGGCCTTCCAACAGGATGATATCGCTTGCCGGCAATACGCGTCACAGCAAACCGGTGGAGCTTCGCCTGGTGTGGCGGCCACCAACAGCGCCGTCGGCAGCGCGGTCGTAGGCACCGCCCTCGGCGCTGCTGCAGGTGCCGCGATCGGCTCTGTGGCCGGCGCGGCAGGCGCAGGCGCAGCTATCGGCGGCGCGACCGGACTTGTGGCCGGCAGCGCCATCGGCGCCAACAATGCCGCCGCGGCGTATGGCAGCGTACAACAGGCCTACGACGTCAGTTACACACAATGCATGACCGCACACGGAGATACCGTGCAGGCACCACCCACCGGTTATGCCGCATATCCCTACCCTTATCCCTACCCCTACCCCGCCTATCCATACGGCTACGCGTATCCGGGCTTCTACGGAGCACCATACTACGCACCGTCAGTCGTCGTCGGCTTTGGCGGCGGTTGGGGCTGGGGCGGCGGATGGGGATGGCGTGGCGGCGGCTGGCACGGTGGTGGGTGGCACGGTGGTGGGTGGCATCACTGATGCCGGCACCGACGGATCACGACATCAGCCGACTCAGATCGGCCGCCATCTGCGCACCGTCCTCGTCCGCCTGGATCGGTGCGATGAACTTGCCGTCAGGTCCCATCAGGTACAGCACCGAGCTGTGGTCCATCGCGTAGTCGTTCGGTCCGGGCCCAGTGCGATGCTCGGCGTAGTAGACCCGGTATTCCCGCGCAACATCGGCGATCTGCTCCTGCGAGCCGGTCAGGCCAATCAGCCGTGGCGTGAAGGAAGCAGTATACTGCTTCAACACCGCGGTTGTGTCGCGCTTCGGATCGACCGTGATAAAAATTGGCTGCAGTCGATCAGCTTTGACGCCCAACCGGTCCAGCGCGTCGGCCACATCGCTCAGCGTGGTGGGACAGACATCCGGGCAGTAGGTATATCCGAAGTAGACCAGCATGTACTTGCCACGGAAATCGCGGTCGCTGACCCGTTTCCCGTTGCCGTCCTCCAGCGCGAACGGACCGCCAACCAACGACGCCGTGCCGCCTTGGTTCAACCAGATGAAGGCGCCGGTGCCCAGAATAAGCACCGCAACCACCAGTCCGATGATGCCGTAGACGTACGCGGCCGGCCGGCTCGCGCGCGGCGGAGGGTCAATTGAGGCGCTCATGACGGGCCGGACCCTAGACCAGTCCCTCTGCGCCAGGTAGCCCCAAGCTCGGCAGAAGGCGAATGCCAAATACGCGGATCGTGCATCGCAGAGGCGCGGTGCTGTCCGACGCGGGCACCAAGTGTTAAATTCGCTCCACTTCCTCCAAGCTGTTCAGTGCGGCCGCCACTGGGCAAGGCAGGAGGCACGATCATGAAACGACGGTTGATCATGCTCTGATGCGCGGATTGGGTACCGCCGGACCGGTGATGCGTCGCGGAGCTTCCTCTGTCTAGCGGCCAGCATCGGATGAGATCCGGCTGGTAGTGGATGCGAGGGTTCTCCTAGACCGTGACGTGCCCCCAGCCTTGCCCAACTTTGGATGCGTGTTTGTGCGATGTGATCTCCTTGCTTCGTGTTCAGCGAGCATCAGCACATCAAGCGTCGGTGGGCTGCGCCTGTCTGGCGATTGCCCAGACGAAGCCTGCCAGCTCGCGCGCGATTGCGGCGGTGACCACGGTCGGTGGCTTACCTGCCCGTGCAAGCTTGCGATACCTCCGGCACAGTCGTTCCTGTGCCTTCCACGCCGTATCGCCGATCGGCTTGGCCAGACCTTCCTGCCGCAGCAACTGCTCGCGGCTGATCCTCGCCGGGCACCGATAGCTCCAGGCAGCCTCGATGAGCATCCGCCGCGCTGCACCGTTGCCAGCCTTTGTGATACCGCCTTGGCGTCGCGTGCCGCCACTGGAGTGCTCGGACGGCACCAGGCCAAGATACGCCATGAGCTGGCGTGGATTGGCGAAGCGCGTGATGTCACCAAGTTCGGCAACCAGCGTTGCCGCTGCCACCAGCGCCATGCCGCGCAGCGCCTGCAGCGCGTGCACCACCATGGCGAGCGACCAGTCCGGCAGCGCCGCTGCGATGTGGGCTTCCAGACGGTCGCGCCGTGCCGTTGCCGCCTCGACCGCTGCAATGCAGTCTTCGAGCACGATGTGATGCACCGCGTGCTCGAACCGCAGGCCGGCGAGCCATCGCCGGTGCATCAGCGTCCAGGCCGGTCGGTTGTAGTGATGACCATGGCGCAACAGGAAGCCGGAAAGTTGCTGGCGGGCTTGACGAAGTGTCCGCACTGCGGCCAGACGCGCCCGCACCAAATCGCGGATCGCATTTCTAGCCTTTTTTGAGGCCGCAATAATCTGCAATAGAGGAAACCCCAATGCACCGTTGTCCTTCGACGTCCGCTGCGGTTCTGCTCGCGGCGGTATCGCTGCCCGCGCTCGCTTTCGGCGCCGAGGTGCCCAACGTGAAGGGCGACTGGGCTCGGCAAGACCGACACGATCATCGCGGGGCGCGGGGGACATTGGCCCAACAGCATAGGCACGTTCGACAAGCCCGGCTTGTACCAGAAGGACATCGTGATCAAGGTAACGGGCCAGTCCGACCGGCGTATTTGGGGCCGCGTGATCATATCCGGCAAAGGCCAGAAAACCGAAGAGCCCTTTGTCGGCGAGCTAACAGGAAAGGACAACCGGCACTTCGTCACGGCCGACACGGATGGCTATGTCGTCGGTGACATCAGCGACGATAACGTGTTGAGCTTCTGCTACATGCAGGCTGGCGGCCCCTCCCATTCAAGCGTGGTGAGCTGCACCGACGTGAAGCTGCAGCGCTGACGCCGATCCACGATCCCGCCAGCGCCGGTTTGGTACAGCGCATCCGGCGCAACCACGGGCGCCGGCTGGGTCAAGGGTCCCGACCCAGTCATCCCCGCCGTCCGACGGGAGGCTTGGCAAATCCGCTCACCTGGCGTCTTCGTAGTCCGGCAGCAGCCATTCGGCAGGTTCCGCGTTAGCGCCGGCATACCATTCGCTCACCAGCGGATGCGCCCGTACCGCGTCGCAATAGGCGCGTGTCGCAGCACCGATCTCCGGCCGCCAGGTGAGGAACCGTGTGACCACCGGCGCGTACATCGCATCGACCGCAGTGAACGCCGCACCGAACAGGAACGGTCCGCCAGCGCCGAAACGCTGGCGCACGTCAGCCCACATCGCCTCGATGCGGGCAATGTCGGCCAGCGCCTCCGGCGTGCGACCCAGCCCCGCGAAATCCCGCCCGAGATTCATCCACATCGACTGCCGCAACCCGGTGAACCCCGCGTGCATCTCCGCGCTGATGGCACGCGCGTGCGCCCGCGCGATCGGCTCGGCCGGCCATAACGACGGCTCGATCTCGGCGCAGTACTCGCACACCGCGAGTGACTCCCACACGCGCGCACCTCGATGCTCCAGGTAAGGCACAAGCCCATTGGGCGACAGCTTCCCGATCGCCGCGGTCGGCCCCGGACGGCTGAAATGAATCATCACCTCCTCGACATCGAGCGCTGCCAGCTTCACCGCAAGCCAACCGCGCATCGACCACGACGAATAGCGGCGATTGCCGATATACAGACGACCCTCAGGCATCGACCTCATCCTCAATCGAACAGTTGCTGCGGCGCCGGCGCATCGCGCGAATAGTCGAGCGAGCAGAACCCGCCGCCCATGTAGCGTTCCTCGACCGGATCGCCGCTGACCTTGCCGGCGAGCTGCCCGGCGAACGGATCGGCGCTATCGATCGGCTGCCAGCCGATCTTCGAGCGGGCGTCATCCTTCCACCACGTCATGCGCTGGTTGCCCGACGCGCCCCAGATCACGCTGCATCCGACCTGCTCGGCCATCACGCAGCGCACCACCAGTCGGGACAGGTCAGGGTACGACAGCCAGGTCGCCAGCATCCGCGCATTCGTCGGCTCGGGAAAACACGAACCGATGCGCACGAACACGCTCTCCACGCCATGCTTGAACCAGTAGAGCCGCCCCATCAGCTCGCCGTACGCCTTCGACAATCCATAGAACCCGTCAGGCAGGAACTGCGTATCGGCACCAATTGTCTCCGCGCGTTCGTGAAAGCCGATCGAATGATTGGACGAGGCGAATATCACCCGCGCCTGCTCGCGCCGCGCTGCCTCATAGATGTGATACAGGCCGCGGATGTTCGGCCCGAGCACCTCCTCGAACGGCCGCTCCACCGATACGCCGCCGAGATGCACGATCGCCCCGCAGCCTTCCGCCAGCCGCAGAATTGTCACGCCATCGTTCAGGTCGGCCTTGGTGAAGCTGGCGCCCGCCGGCACCGCATCCGGAAATGGCGCAATATCGGTCAGCCGCAGCGTCCAGCCCTCGGCCGCCAGCGACTTCGTCAGCACACGGCCGAGCGCGCCGGAGGCGCCGGTCAGCAGCACGGGCTTTGCGGGCTTATCGCTCATTGTGCATCCTTTCATCGGAACGGAGAGGCCGCATCATGCGCACGATCGAACAACATGCCCAAGCCCTGGCCGACGGCAGCACGACCAGCCGCGCGCTGGTGGAGGACTGCCTCGCCCGCATCGCCGATCCGCACGGCGAAGGCGCGCGCGCCTTCATCAAGGTGCACGCCGAGCAGGCGCGCGCGATGGCGGACGCGATGGACACGCTGCGTCGCGTTGGGCGCGAACCGAGCCGCTATGCCGGCATTCCGGTCAGCCTGAAGGACCTGTTCGACATCGCCGGCGAACCGACACCGGCCGGCTCGCGCGTGCTGGCCGACGCGCCGCCGGCCACGGCGCACGCACCGGTCGTGCAACGCATGCTCGCCGCCGGCTTCGTCCCGGTCGGCCGCACCAACATGACCGAGTTCGCCTTCTCCGGCCTCGGCATCAATCCGCATTACGGCACGCCACGTTCGCCCTGGGATCGCGCGGCGCGACGCATCCCCGGCGGCAGTTCCTCCGGCACCGCGGTGTCGGTCGCCGACGGCATGGCGATCGCCGGCCTTGGCACCGACACCGGCGGATCATGCCGCATTCCCGCGGCGTTCTGCGGCATCGTCGGCTACAAGCCGACCGCGCGACGCGTGCCGATCACCGGCGTGCTGCCGCTGGCGCCGAGCCTCGATTCGGTCGGGCCGCTGGCGCCGAGCGTTGCCTGCTGCGCGGTGATCGACGCGGTCCTGGCGGGCGAAACGCCGGCGCTGCCGGTGCCCGCCAGTCTGAACGGTCTGCGCCTCGCGGTTCCGACCAACGTCGTGCTCGACGGCATGGACGCGACCGTCAGCAGCGCATTCGACCGCGCGCTCGCCGCGCTGTCGCGCGCCGGCGCGCGCATCGCGCGCGTTGCATTCCCTGAGTTCGATGAAGTCGCCGCGGTGAACGCCAAGGGTGGCTTCGCCGCGTCCGAGGCCTATGCCTGGCACCGCGCCCTGCTCGCCGAGAAGGGCGCGGGCTACGACCCGCGCATCCGCGTGCGCATCGCGCGCGGCGAGCGGATGACGGCGGTGGATTACCTCGAACTTGTCGCCGCCCGCGCACGGCTGATCGCCGCCTTCGACGCGCGCACGCGCGAGTTCGATGCGCTGATCATGCCCACCGTGCCGATCGTGCCGCCGCGCATCGCCGACCTGGACGACGAGCGCGAGTACAACCGGATCAATATGCTGATCCTGCGCAACACCGCACTGGGCAACTTCTTCGACCGCTGCTCGATCAGCCTGCCCTGCCACCGCGAGGGCGAGCCGCCGGTCGGGCTGATGCTGGTGGGCGAAACGATGGGCGATGCCAGACTGTTCAGCATCGCCGCCGCGGTCGAGGCGGCGCTGTGAGCACGCCGATCGGTCACGCCAGCAGCATCACCTGCCGCGTCAACTCCCCGTCCGCATCGCGCAGCTCGTGCATGATGGTGAAGTGGTTCGCGCCAGCGACCGGGATCAGCACGCCCGGCGCATGCGCCGCGGCGCGCTTCGCATGCAGATCGCGGCTGTCGGATACCAGCGGCGGCAGTTCCGCCGTGCCATAGGTGATCGCCAGCTTCTTGTGCACCACCGGCAGACGCAGTGGCGAC
This sequence comes from uncultured Alphaproteobacteria bacterium, assembly GCA_963776505.1. Taxonomy (GTDB): domain Bacteria; phylum Pseudomonadota; class Alphaproteobacteria; order Acetobacterales; family Acetobacteraceae; genus JAMXLO01. The sequence continues at coordinate 42,110 of CAVZNH010000067.1, read as the reverse complement.
AGCGTGGCGATCTCCGTCATCCGTCAGCCGCAGCTTCTCGTCCAGATCGCGTGTCGCGGATCGGGCCCAGTTCGAATATGCCGGAGATCGCCAGGCCGGCGACGACGCTGGGATGATCGAGGCACATCGCCGTCAGATGTCCGCCGGCCGACCAGCCGGACAGCACGATCGGACCGGCGATCCCGTGCGCCGGCCCATGTTCGCCCAGCCAGTCCAGCGCGGCGCGGATCTCGGCAACGATCTCGGTCATCGTCGCGTCGGGCGCCAGCGTGTAGCCGGGCAGCGCCGCCGCCCAGCCGTGCGCATAGGGACCGGCGATCAGGTTGGCGAACTGTCCTTGCTGTTGCGCTGCCAATAGCCGCCATGGATGAACACGAGGCACGGCGCCTTCGGATCGTTCGCCGGAAACAGGTCCCACGGGTTTCGCTCGCGCGGCCCATAGCGCAGGTCGAGATGTTCGGCATGCGCGGCACGAAACTCCTCGGATGCCGCCGCGCACGACGCACGCAACTGCCGGACTGTCCTTCACCGCCGCCGACATTGTTGTAAGCCGCATCGCGCTCGGCGCGGCTCATCGCGCCCCAGTTCATGCCGTCGCCTTCAGATACCAGTCCATGATCTGCCGTCCCTGCCAGAACAGCGTGCCGGGCTTCGCAGCCATGTAGCCCAGCGCCTGCTCGAACCAGCCGATGCGATGCGGCACCCCGCTGATATAGGGATGCACCGCGAGGCCCATCACCTTCGCGCCCTGCGTCTCGGCCTCAGCGTACAGCCGATCGAACTGCGCCACCGTCCGGTCATACAGCTCGCGCGCTGCGTGATGCTGGATCATCATCATCGGGATGTCGTTAAGTTCGACGCTGTAAGGCATGGTGAGCAGCGGCCCATGCGCGGTGCGGATCGTGCATGGCAGATCGTCCACCACCCAGTCGGCGCAATACCGGATGCCGGCCTCCGCCAACAGATCGGGCGTTTCCAGCGTCTCGGTAAGACCGGGTGCGAGCCAGCCGACGATGTCGTGCCCCGCCGCCTCGCGCAGTGCTGAGATCGCATCGCGGATCATCGCGCGTTGGTCCTCCACCAGATGCGTCGCGATCTGGCGGAAGCCGTGACCCATGAACTCCCAGCCGGCGTCGCGTGCCGCCTGCGCCACGCGTGGATAAGCGGCGGGCACGGTGCCGTTGATCGTCATCGAGGGCGCGATGCTATGCGCATCCAGCGCCGCCTTCAGCCGCCAGAACCCGACGCGCATGCCGTATTCGTGCCACGCCCAGTTGGGCAGATCGGGAGTGACCGACGCCCCCTGTGGCGCGGTCAGTACCTGACGCGGCATGGCGCGCGCGATGTCCCAGTTCTCCACGTTCACCACGATGAACACCGCGACGCGCTTGTCGTTCGGCAACATAAGCCTCGGCCGGTCGATGCTGGCCTGATACTCCAGCCGCTGTTCCGGCTTCATGGCAGCTCGATCCCGGTCAGCGCCTGCCACACGCGGATCACGAACGCATCGTCCTTGGCACCCTCGCCGTGTGCGGCGGCGGCGAGGAACAACTGATGCGCCGCAGCGGCCAGCGGCAGCGGAAACGTCAGCGAGCGCGCCTGATCCAGCACGATGCCCAGGTCCTTGACGAAGATGTTCACTGCCGACAACGGTGTGTCGTCACCATCGAGAATATGCGGCACGCGGTTCTGCCACATCCATGAACTGCCGGCCGACGAGGAGATGACCTCGAACAGCGTGCGTGGATCGGCGCCTGCGCGTATGCCAAGCGCCAACGCTTCGGCAGCGGTTGCGATATGCACGCCGGCCAGCAATTGATTGACCATCTTCACCGTGCTGCCGACGCCGGCCTTGTCGCCTAGCCGCCATATCTTCGAGGATATCGCGTCCAGCACCGGCTGCGCCTTGGCGAAGGCGGCCTCTGAACCGGAGGCCATCACCGTCATCGTGCCCGCATGCGCACCGGCCTTGCCGCCGGATACCGGCGCATCCAGCATCAGAAACCCTGCCGCGGTGATCTTCGGTTCCAGCGCCCGCGCAGCCTCCGGTGCCACGGTCGCGCAGCACAGGATCACCGCACCCTTCGTGAGTTTACTCAGACATCCTTGCGCGCCGAACAGCACGTCCTCGGTCTGTGCAGCATTCACCACGAACACGAGGACCGCGTCGGTATCAGCGGGCAGATCGGAAGCACGCGCGACGGCCGCACCGCCGGCCGCGGCAAGCTCCGTCCGCGCCGCCTCGCGTACGTCGCAACCCGTCACCTGATGGCCCTTGCGAACCAGGTTGAGCGCGGCGCCCATGCCCATTGTGCCGAGCCCAATGACCGCAACCTTCATGACGTCATCTCCCGTGACGGAAGCGCTCGACCGCGGCAACCAGCGCGCGGCGGATGCCTGGCTCCAACGCCGAATGCCCGGCATCCGGCACGATCGACAGCCGCGCCGACGGCCACGCCGCGGCCAGTTCGAACGCGGTGCGCGCCGGACAGATCATGTCGTAGCGGCCCTGGACGATCTCGGCGGGAACCCGACCGATCCGTTGCATGTTGCCGAGCAGGCCCTCGGGCGGCAGGAACAGGTTATGCGCGAAATAGTGCGCCTCGATGCGGGCGAGCCCCAGCGCCGTGCGATCCTGCGCAAACGAACTGACCGTCTCCGGGCTGGGCAGCAGAGTGCTGCACGAGCCTTCATACACCGACCAGGCGCGCGCCGCGGGCAGATGCACGGACGGATCGGGATCAGTCAGCCGACGCAGATAGCCGCCGAGAATATCGCCGCGCTCCGCTTCGGGCAGGAAACCAGCGAAGCCGGCATGCGCGTCGGGGAAGATCGCGGCCATGCCGTGCAGGAACCAGTCCACCTCGGCTGGGCGTCCAAGGAACACGCCACGCAGCACGCAGCCAATGACACGCTCCGGAAACGCTTGGGCATAGGCGAGCGCCAGCGTCGAGCCCCAGGAGCCGCCGAACAGCAACCAGCGGTCGAGCGCGAGATGCCGCCGCAGTGTTTCGATGTCGGAGACAAGATCCTGCGTCGTGTTGTTCTCCAGGCTGCCGAGAGGGCGTGACCGTCCCGCACCGCGTTGATCGAAGATGATCACCCGCCAGAACTCAGGATCGAAGAAGCGGCGATGCACCGCGCCGGCGCCGGCGCCGGGACCACCGTGCAGAAACAGCACCGGCCGGCCACGCGGATTGCCGACCTGTTCCCAGTACATGACGTGGTTGGTCGACAGCGGCAGGTAGCCGGTCTCGAACGGGCCGATCTCAGGGAACAGGTCGCCGCGTGGCATGGTGGCGGATGGTATAGTCAGCCTGCGCGGGGTGGAACAGGGTAGCGACATGCAAAGAATTTGGATCGCGCTGGGCGCTCTGGCCGGCCTCACCGCGGTCGCGATGGCCGCACTGTCAGCGCATGGCGTGAACAGGTTGGACCCGGCGGCGCTGGCAATGATGCGGAGTGCGATCGAGATGCAAGGCTGGCACGCGCTGGCCCTCCTGGCCTGCGGACTATGGTCGCCGAGCGGTGGAAGACTGGCCAATTGGGCGGGCGCGGCGTTCGCGCTGGGAACCGTGCTGTTCTGCGGCGCGGTCTATGCGGTTGCGTTGAGCGGCATCCGACTTGGGATCATCGCGCCGCTGGGTGGCACGCTGCTGATGGTCGGGTGGCTGCTGCTCGGACTATCGGCGATAGTCACAACACGCAGTGCGAACCAAGTCTAGGCAAACCGCCATTCGTCGTGGCCGGCGAAGGCCAGCCACCCACGGTCTTCCCTTGATGCGCGCGGCACAGTCTGCTCATGGTTCCCCATCAAAGTGCGCACCTGGCTGGAGGGCCTCGTCGCTGCGCTCAGTTCCCGGCTTCGCCGCTAGGCAGCATGCACCGGCTCGCCGACACGGCTCCGCGTATGGTGATCCTCAGCGACCAGCATATAGACGGCCGGCACCACGAACAGCGTGAACAAAGTGCCGATCGCAAGCCCGGAGGCAATCACCAGTCCCATGTTGAAGCGGGAGACCGCGCCCGCACCAGTCGCGACGATCAGCGGAATAACACCCAGCACCATTGCGGCAGTGGTCATCAGGATCGGCCTCAACCGGATACCGGCCGCCATCTCGATCGCCTCGCGTCGCGAATGGCCTTCCTTCTGCAGATTGTTGGCGAACTCCACGATCAGGATGCCGTGCTTGCTGATCAGCCCCATCAGCGTCACCAGACCCACCTCGGTGTATATGTTCAGGCTCGCCCCGCCAATTCCAAGCCCGACAAAGAACAGCGCGCCGGCGATCGACATGGGCACCGAGACCAGGATGATGAACGGATCGCGGAAACTCTCGAACAACGCAGCGAGCGAGAGATAGATGATGACCAGCGCGAAGCCGAAGGTGAGCACGAAGCCACCTGACTCCTGCACGTATTGCCGCGACAGCCCGCCATAATCCACCGAGTAGCCAGGCGGAAGCTCGCGCGCGGCGAGTTCCTGGAGATACTGGACCGCGGTGCCCAGTGCCACGCCCGGTGCCGTAACACCCTGGATCATCGCATCGTTCACCTGCTGGAAGTGATTGAGCGACTGCGGCTCGGTGTGGGTGACGATACGCGCGACCGTGGAAAGCGGCACGGACGCCCCGGTCGAAGTGCGGATATAATAGTTCATCAACTGACTGGCATTCAGCCGGTAGCGTTGCTGCACCTGCGGAATCACTTTGTAGGATCGACCATCCAGCCCAAAGTAGTTGACATAGCCGCCGCCCAGCAGCGCACTCAGCGCGCCACCGACATCGCTCATCTTGAGGCCGAGCAGCGCGGTCTTGCTGCGATCGATTTCCACTGTGGTTTGCGGCTTGTCGATCTTCAGATCGGTATCGAGGAATATGAACAGCCCGCTGGCCCGCGCGTCCTGCAGGAACTTTTGCGCCACGTCGTTCACGCGCGAGAATGGATCGGTGCTGCCGATGATGAACTGGATCGGCAAACCTTGGCTGCCGGGCAGTGGTGGCGGCTGGAAAGCCACGATCTGCGCGCCGGCGATCTTCGCCATGTTCTGCTGCACTAGCGGTTGCAGCACCGCGGTGGTGCGCGTGCGCTGATCCCACGGCTTCAGCACCATGCCGGCGATGTCCTGACCGGGCATGTCGAGCTGGAACACGTGGTCGGTCTCAGGATAGCTGGCGAAATCCTCGTAGACCTGCCGGTCGTACAGCTCGCGCTGCTGCAGCGTCGAATCCGCGGCGTTGGTGGAGGAGGTGATGATGACACCCTGATCCTCCTGCGGCGCCAGTTCGCTGGTGGCGCTGTTGTAGAGGAAATAGATGCTGCCAAGAATGATCAGCGCGAACACCGTGGTTACCGGCAGATAGCCGAGACTGCCGTGCAGCCAGCGCTCGTAACGGCGATGGATGGCATTGAAGCGCCGGTCGATGAATCCGATCAGGCGTCGCTCCCATCGTGGGACCTCTGAGCTGGGACGCAGCAGACGCGACGTCATCATCGGCGACAACGTCAATGCGATGATGGCCGAGACGGTGACTGCGCCGACCAGGGTGAAAGCGAATTCGGTGAACAATGCACCGGTCAGGCCGCCCTGGAAGCCGATCGGCACATAGACGGCGATCAGCACGACCGTCATGGCGATGATCGGGCCGGCAAGTTCGCGCGCTGCCTGGATCGCGGCGGGGATCGGCCTCATGCCATCCTCCAGATGGCGATTGACGTTCTCCACCACGATGATCGCGTCATCCACCACCAGTCCGATCGCCAGCACCAGTGCCAGCAATGTCAGCAGATTGATCGAGAAACCGAACAACAGCATGATGGTGAAGGTGCCGATCAGCGACAGCGGTATGGCGACGACCGGGATCAGCACCGAGCGTGGCGATCCGAGGAATGCGAACACGACGAATGTGACGATCAGCACCGCCATGACCAGCGTGCGCACCACCTCGTGGATCGCACTGCTGACGAAGGCCGTGGAGTCGTAGACGATCTGACCGTTCAGGCCCTGCGGCAACTGTTCCTGAATGCCCGGGAAGACAGCGCGAACGCCTCGGATCACATCCAGCAGATTTGCCGCCGGGGCGACCTGGATGCCGATATAGACGGCCTGCTGACCGTCGAAGCCCACTGCGGTATCGTAGTCGTCGTAACCGAGCGTGACGTTACCCACATCCTTCAGCCGTACGATCGCCCCGCCGGACTGCTTCAGCACCAGGTTGCGGAATGAGTCGAGCGAGTGCAGGTCGGTGGAAGCTGTCAGGTCCACCTGCACCATCTGGCCCTTGGTATTGCCCAACCCCGAGATGTAGTTGTTCGACGCCAGTGCCTGCGACACATCAGCTGCCGTCAGACCGTAGGCCGCCAGCTTGTCTGGATCGAGCCACGCGCGCAGCGCAAAATTCTTGCCGCCGAGGATTTCCGCCGTCTGCACACCGGGCACTGACTGCAGCTTGGGCTGCACCACGCGCACTATGTAGTCGGTGATCTGGTTCGGCGCCAACACCTTGCTGTTGAAGCCGATATACATCGCATCGATGGTCTGACCCACCCGCACCGTCAGCGTCGGCTGCTGCGTGCCACTGGGAAGCTGGCTCAATACCGAGCTGATCTTGGTGTTGATCTCGGTCAGCGCCTTGTCGGCTTCGTAGTTGAGTCGGAGGTAGACCGTGATCGTGCTGACACCCGATGTGCTGGTCGAGGTCATGTAATCGATGCCATTGGCCTGCGCGATGGCATTCTCTAGCGGCGTGGTGATGAAGCCGGCGACCACGTCGGGATCGGCGCCGTAGTAGATCGTGTTGATGGTGACGACGGCGTTCTGCGTCTGCGGATATTGCAGCACCTGCAAGGTGCCCAGCGCGCGCAGACCAAGCACCAGGATCAGCAGGCTCACCACGGACGCCAGCACCGGGCGACGGATGAAGATATCGGTGAGATGCATGGTACGATCCGTCAGTGATCAGTTGGCGGCGGCACAGCGTCCGACGTAGGCTGCACGCTGTTGTTGATCGTCACGGGCGAGCCGTTGCGCAGCTTCATCTGTCCTGCGGTGACCACGACATCGCCTTCCTTGACCCCACTCAGCACAGCAACCTGATCGCCGCGCGTGGCACCGGTCGTGACAAAGGTCTGCTGGGCCGTGCGTGTGGCGCCGCTCTGCTGGACGAGGAAAACCGTGCTGCCATATGGATTGTAGGCGATAGCCGTCTGCGGCAGCGTGATCTGGCGCTCCGGGGCTCCAATGTCGATGTCAACGGTCGCGTACATCCCGGGCAGCAGTCGGTGATCAGGATTGCCGAGCGTGGCGCGCACCTGCACGTTCCGCGAACTCATGTCCACCTGCGGGTTGATAGCCGTGATCTTTCCTGCGAATGTCTGATCTCGATAAGTATCGACCTTGGCAGAGATCGCCTGGCCAATCTTTATCCGATCCAGAGACTGCTGCGGCAGGAAGAAGTCGACATAGATCGGATCGAGCGCCTGCAGCGTGACCACCGTGGTGCCGGAGTTCAGAAACTGCCCGACATCGACCGCTCGAATGCCGAGATGCCCGGCAAACGGTGCCCGCAGTATCTTCTTGTCCAGCGTCGCCTTTTGCTCTTCGACCTGAGCGCGGGCATTCTTGAGATTGTAGGTGTCCGAATCCACCGTGGCCTGGCTGATCGCCTGGGCCTTCCACTGCTTCACATCACGGTCATAGGTGATCTGCGCAAGGTCCGCGGTTGCCTGCAGTGCCTGCAATTTCGCTGCATCGTCGTCAGAGCGCAGGCGCAGCAGCACTGTGCCCGCAGCGATATCATCACCCGAGTTGAAGTGGAGTTGGTCGACGATACCCGAGACCTCGAGCGACAGATCGGCGCCGTTCACCGCGCGAAGGCTGCCCACCGCCTCCATTTGTGCCTGCCAGTCCTGCAACCCGGCCGTGACCGTGGAGACGGTCTGTGGCGGATTGGCCAGCTTCGCCATGACTTGCTTTATGATGTTCGCCTTGAAGTTCTGAAATGCAAAGAAGCCGCCGAGTACAACACCCACGGCAATCAACATGATGATCATGCGCTTGATCATGTCAGTCTCCGTCAGGGCTGTTTCGTACTGTCGGCAACCTGCGTGACATCCGAGCGATGCCACCAGCCGCCGCCAAGCGCCTGAAACAATGCCGCCGTATCAGCGTAACGATTGGCCTCGGCCTGCACGAGGTTGATGCGTGCCTGCTGCCACGTTCTCTGCGCGTTCAGCAGCGTGAGATAGTCGATGGCGCCGAGCTGGTACTGACGCCGTGCAAGATCAAGGCTCGCGAACGCGGAACGTTCAGCGGCCGCCTGCGCGACCATCGCATCGGCGTCGGATTGCAGCGCGCGCAGCGAATCAGCGACGTTCTGGCATGCCTTGATGACCGTGCTGCGGTACTGCGCCGCCGTCTCCTCGAAAGCGGCAACGGCTGCGCGCTTCTTGTGCAACAGCGTACCGGCATCGAACAGGGTCTGCGTAACGCCGCCCGCGATACTCCACACACCCGTGCCAGGGGCAAACATGTTGGTGAAGCTGTTCGACGCGGTACCCAGGGACCCGGTGATGCTGAACTGCGGCAACTGGTTCGCGGTTGCCACACCGATCTCTGCAGACGCGGCGTGCATCTGCGCCTCGGCTGCGCGCATGTCGGGCCGCTGCTCCACCAGTTGCGACGGCAGGCTGACCGGCAGGTCCTGCGGCAGGTGCATGCTGTCGAGCGCGAATGTCTCGGCCGTCTCATGCGCGGGAAGCTGGCCGGCCAGAGCGGTGAGCTGGTTGCGCGTCTGCGCCAATTGCTTCTGCAATGGCGGCAGCGTGGCGCGAGTCTGGGCAAGCTGCGCTTCCTGGGTCAGCACATCGGCCTGCGATGCACCGCCGAGATTGAAGCGATCCCGCACCAGCCTCAGTGACTGCGCCTGGTCACGGATGATGTCCTGCGTGGCGGCGACCTGGCCGCGAAGCGATGCCTCCTGCACCGCAGCCACAACCACATTCGAGGTCAGCGTGAGATAGGCGGCCTCGAGCTGGAAGCGCTGATACTCTGCCTGTGCGGTGAGTGACTCGATCTGCCGCCGCGTACCGCCAAACACGTCGGGCGCGTACGAGATGTTCAGCGACGGCGTCACCAGGCCGAATACCGCGTGAGTATTCGGATTGCCGAATGTGGCACCCGAGAACCTTTCCTTCTCGGCCTGGAAGCCCAGGCTGGCCTGAGGGAACAGTGCGCCTTGTTCGGCGTAGACGTTCTCCTGCGCCTGCCGCAGGGCAGCCTGCGCGGCGTCGAGATCGGGGTTGGCCTTCAAGGCCTGATCGATCAAACGGTTCAGCGATGCGGAGTGGAACAGCGCCCACCAATCGCCGGGGATATCGCGGTCGGGCAGGAAATGCTGCGCCTCGCCGCCTCGTGAGCGGACGGACGCGGTCTGCGTGGCCAACGGCTCAGGTGTGTAGCCGGTGTCGGTCGGAGCCGGCGGACGATCGAAGTCCGGGCCAACCGCGCAACCACCGATAGCCAACGCGATGGTGACCGCGCCCAGGCTTGCTGCTCGACTCACGATCATCTGCTCCGTGTGCCGCGAAATATCGCCTGTACGTGTTGCCGTACAATGGACTGCGCCGACCGTATGCGCGCCTCGCCAATGGTCTCCCAGTGGAGAACCCGATTGGTCCCCCATCCGCAAAAGATTTTGGCCTGCCCGATGATCGTCATCGCATGCAGCAGCACCTGCTCGTGATCAGGCGGTAGATCGATCAGGCGACCGATGATGGCGCAGCAAGGGCTGCACACATTCCGAATCATGTCGTCCTGCAACGCATCAACCGCCGCATTCGGTTCTACCTCCATGCGCGCGAAGAATTTCTGCCGGCTCTCGCGATTGGGAACGCTGTCATCGAGGATCAACGCGATCACGATATCGAGCATGTCGCAGAGCAGGCCGACGAGTCGCCGGCGCGACGGTTGACCGGTTGCCAGTTCAGTGCGTATCCGCTCCGCGATCGGCGCGACACCAGCCTGCATCTCCTGGCTGAATTGTTCGACGACGGCGCGGTAGAGGCCTTCCTTGCTGCCAAAGTAATACTGAATGGCCGGGAGGTTGACCCCGGCGCGCTCGGCGATCGTGCGCGTGCTGGCGCCCTCGAAGCCGCTCGCGGCGAACAGCTCGAGAGCTGCTTCCAAGACACGGCCGCGGGTCTCTTCGCCGCGCTGGTAGTACCCTGGGCGGAAACGGCTTACAGTTGCGGACATCCCGGGACCCGTTCTGAGGGAACGGGGTGCTAGATCGGTCGACCGATAAAGTCAATCGATCGATATACTCTCTTCACCGGCACTTGATCCGCTCGCAGGGAGTTTGACGATCGTCAGATCGCGCTGCGTTCCGTGCGCCACTGCACCAGTGTATACGGTGTAGCGGCGTCATCGTGGGGCTCGAACACGGCCACGACCGGTGCCCCGATCGTGACGTCCTGCCGCGGATCGCCGAGCAGGTTGCCAAGCATACGGACGTTGCCGGCGTGCGGCAGCTCGACCAGTACGGCGATATAAGGACCGTGATCCCGGAGCGCCGAATGTACTGGATGCCAGCAGCGCGTCCACGTCCAGATGCGTCCCCTGCCCTCCACCGCGACCCACCGCATGTCCCACGACCGGCAGTGATGGCAGAGCCATTCCGGTCCCCATTGCCACGTATTGCAGGCGCCGCATCGCTGCACCTTCAGCAAGCCTTGCCGCGTGCCCTCCCAATAGGGCAGATCGAGCTTGTCAGCTTCCGTGACGGGCGCGGGCAAGCCTGCTGGCAGGTATGTCATCACAAGGTCTCCTGCGAGCCGACGATCATCGTGGATACCGGTGTCACCATGGGACCGGCAATCACGCAACCGACATGCGCATCGGGCACCTGCGCGGTCGATTGGCCGCGGATCTGGCGCACCGCCTCGATCTGCAGTTCGAGCCCGTGCATGTAGCATTCGGCCAGGTTGCCGCCGCTGGTATTCAGCGGCAGCTTGCCCGCTGGCGCCAGCAGGTTCTCCAGGGTGAGGAACTCGTTCGCCTGCTCGGGCTCAAAGAAGCCGTGCTCGGCCATGCTCATCAGCACACCGCCGGTGAAGTTCTCGTAGCTTTGCAGAGCGTCGACGTCGTTCGGTCCGAGCTTCGCCATCTCCCACAGATGCGGCGCCACCGGCCCGAAGCTCGAGGAGGCGAAGTCCGGCGCATTGAATGAACGCGCGGCGTTGCGCTGGTCCGAGCCCTGCGCCACCGCCAGCACATAGGCCGGCTTCTGCCTGAAGTCCTTCGCACGCTCTGCCGAAACGAGGATCAGCGCAGCCGCGCCATCGTTCTCCTGGCAGCAATCGAACAGGCGATACGGTTCCGAGATCCAGCGCGACGAATCATACATCTCCTCGGTCAGCGGACGGCCGTGCATCACCGCGCGTGGATTGGACTGCGCGTGATGATAGGACGCCATCGCGATGGCGCGCATCGCCTCGCGACCGATGCCGTGTTCGTGCATGTAGCGCATGAACTTCAGCGCATAGCGCTGTGCAGGCACGAAAATGCCGTACGGATTGATCAGCGCGTTGTCGCCGGCGACGGTGCCACCGGCGGCGGCCCGGCCGAAACGCTGGAACTGCCCCTGCGCGAGCGCACGATACACCACAACGATGTCGGCCTGGCCGGTGACGATCGCCGCCGCGGCGTTGCCCACCGCAGCCGCACCGCCGCCGCCGCCACCGCCCCACTGCATGTTGGACAGCCGCAACTCCCGAGTGCCGAGCGCAGCGGCGAGCCGGGAGGGATCGTTGCGATCATTGCTGTACGAAGCAAAGCTGTCGATGTCGCGAGGGTCGATGCCGGCATCCTCGGCCGCCGCCAGGATCGCCATCAGCGCCAGCTTGAACTCGGGTTCCGGCGACTGGCCATGCTTATAGTATGTCGTCTCGCCGATCCCGACGATCGCTACTTTGCCGCGCAGGCTGCGCATGTCTGATGTCATGCGGCTCCTCCGTCCGTGGCGAGCCTGCGCCCATTGTCAGGTCGCGCGGAAGAGGGATACATACCCACGAGTAGGCTGTCCATACAGAGAGTAGGGGGACCGCATGGACGTCGGCATTCAAATGATCTTCTCGACCTATGGCTGGCCCGGCATGAGCGACCGCGAGGCCTGGCAGGAGGAGATCCGTCTGGCGCGGTTGGCCGACGAACTCGGCTTCGACGTCATCTGGTCAGTGGAACACCACTTCTTCGATTACTCATTCTGCCCGGACAACACGCAGCTTCTGTCGTATCTGGCGCCGCTCTGCACGCATGCGGACCTCGGCACGGCGGCGATCATCCTGCCGTGGAATGACCCGCTGCGCGTGGCGGAGAAGGTGTCGGTGCTCGATCTGCTGAGCAACGGTCGGGTCAGGCTGGGGATCGGCCGCGGCCTGGCGCGCCGCGAGTTCGCTGCGTTTCGCGGCACCATGGATGACTCACGCGAGCGGTTCGACGAAGCGTCCGCAATGATTGTCGAGGCGTTGCGCACCGGGTTTATCGAGGGACACGGCAAGCACTTTCCGCAACCACGTATCGAGATCCGGCCGCGCCCGGAACGCAGCTTCGAGGGCCGCACCTATGCGGTTGCATCCAGCGAGGACTCAATCGAGGCGGCTGCGCGGCTGAAGGCACGGATGCTGATGTTCGCCGACCGCCCGTGGCCGGCGCGTCTGCCAGGGATCGAGCGGTATCGCGCACTGTATCGAACAATTCAACGGGGTCGCGGCGGCGCCGGTGGTGACCGCCGATCAGTGCGTCTGCGCGGCCACGTCGGATGAGGCGAACGAACTGGCGGAGCGCCACATGGCCAGCTTCGTCGACAGCAATCTCGAGCATTACGAGCTGATGAGCACGCACTTCGCCACTGCGAAGGGCTACGACGCCTATGCGAAGAAGTCGGAGCTCGCGCGTTCGGCGGGCCGCGACGGGCTGGTGAACGCGCTGCTGGAGGTGGCGGTGCGAGGGACGCCCGATCAGGTGCTGCGCGCGTACGAGACCCGACGCGAGCTGCTCGGCGATTTCGAGCTGAACAGCTCGTTCCGGTTCGGCGGCATTCCGCTGGCGAAGGCGGAGGCCTCGATGCGGCTGTTTGCGAAGGAGGTGCTGCCAGTCCTGAAGACATGGCAGCCTGCGGCGCCGCTTGCGAAAGCGGCCGCCGCAGTGCACGCCTGATCGTCAGGACCGATAGGTAGCCTGGGACGCCGGGACAACGGCCGGCGTCACCTCGGCCGCGAGAATGCGCGTCAGCAGCCACTTCGTCAGACCGGGTGCGGTGTATTTCGCGACCATGCTGGTTGCCAGGAACAGATCGGCGAGCGGCAGCACCTTGTTGCCCAGCACGACCCAGGCCAACGTGATGGTGCGCGTTCCACTGATCAGGCCGGCCGTCAGCGCCGCGTTGCGACCGTAGCGCCAGAACAGGAACGTTCCGGCCAGTTCCGCCGCGAACAGCATGACATATGCCAGCAGCACAAACTCGAGGCTGGTCTGCGGCTGCGCGAGCAGATGCGCCTGCATGCCTCGCATAGACCCCATCCCGGCGAGGAACATTGCGAAGACGGCAATGCCCGTCATCGCCTCCGGGTTCTCCCGAATGAAGCTGCTCGCGAGGCGCTTGGCCGCCACGGATGCGAGGAAAGCGCCACCGACGAGAAGCACCAGATGCAGACACGTCGCGAGCGGATCGATGTCGAGACTGTAGCCGCCGAACATCGCAGCGAGCGCCGGAATGTAGAAGGGCGATGCGGCTGTGCCGATGACCGTCGCCAGTAGCGCGATCGGGATGTTGAGGCGCAGGATGGCAGCAAATGCGACACAGGCGGGGCTCGCGGGAACCAATGCCCAGAACAGCAATCCTTGCGCGAGTTCCGGTCCCGGATGGGTGACACGGATGAGCAGCACGATGACCAGCGGCACGCCGAAGGTGGCCCACAGGACCATCAATGCGATCTGTTTGGCGCGGCCAAGTTCGTTGCCGAGTGACGTGCCGTCGAATTTCAGGAACGAGCCGAAGGTGAAGATGAAGATCGCGACGGCGAGGTACGGCCTCGCCAGATCTGACAGATAGGGAATGCAGAGTCCGATGACCACTCCCGCAATGACGACAGCAGCGCCATTGCGTCCGGCCCATTGGAGAACAATTCTCATGTGACAGCCCCCGATCTGTGGTTCGTGATTGCTTTGGTTTCAACTCCGTTCAGGCGTATTGCGTGCGGCGTGTGTCTCCCATACGGAAAAATTGCCGCGGCGCTGTGAACTAGATCACAGCCCGCAACTTCGCAGGAGCCTTCGTACTGAAAGACGACCGATTGCCTCAGAGTTTGGGAACTGCCGAAGCTGCCAAGGAGAACGGCACGTAGCTTGCTAGGCATCGAAGTCGGTACCGCTCCGCACCACACACGCACCGAAGGGGAATCCCATGTTCGCCATGCCCGACGCGGGCCAGTTGACCGAACTCGCCGCCTCTCTCAACCTGCGCCTCAGCCAAGGCGAAGCGCAGCTCTACCTGCCGTTCATCCTCGATGCGATGCGCGGACTGGACGAATTCGTGCAATCTCGCGCCGAAGAGGCCGCACCGCCGCTGCTGTTCCCTGAGCGCGGCCCCGGCTACCGACCGTCGCTGACCGAGGACCGCTACCAGGCGTGGCTCTGGAAATGCGCCGTCGGAGGCAGCGACCGCGGACTGCTGGCCGGCAAGACGGTCAGCTTCAAGGACCACATCAGTGTGGCGGGCATTCCGCAGGTCTTCACCTCGCAGGTCCTGGAGGGCTTCATCCCCGACGTGGACGCGACAGTGGTGACCCGCGTGCTGTCGGCCGGCGGCAAGGTCGTCGGCAAGCACATGATGAACGGGTTCATGGGCGACTACGGCAAGCCGCTGAACCCGCACAATCGGGAGCGGATCACCGGCGGGTCCTCGTCAGGCTCCGGGGCGGCTCTGGCCGCGGGCGAGGTCGACATCTCGTTCGGCGGCGACCAGGGCGGCTCGATCCGGCTGCCCGCTGCCTATTGCGGCGTGGTTGGGCTGAAGCCGACATTCGGACTGGTGTCGCACTTCGCGGTCGGCTTCGCCGCCGAGCCCAGCGTGGACCATGTGGGGCCGATGGCGCGCATGGTGCCCGACGTCGCGGCCGCACTGCAGGCGGTGGCCGGCTATGACGACAACGATCCACGGCAGCGCCGCGGCATCCCGGAGAGTATCGACGCGCTGACGGACCTGGATGGCGGCGTGCGGGGGCTGCGGATCGGCATCCTCGAGGAAGGTTTTGCGGAGCCCATCGAGCCGGAGGTCGCCAAAGGCGTCATGGCTGCCATAGCCACGCTGGAGAAACTCGGCGCCGAGGTCAGCAGGATCTCGGTGCCGCAGCATGCCCAGATCGATAGCGTGTATGCGGCGCTGGTGTTCGAGGGTGCGCGGGCGATCCATGACGTCGGCTTCTTCGGGATCGGCGCCAAGACCTACTATCCCGCCTCGGTCATCACCGCGATCGATCGGATGTGGCGCGCGCATGGCGACATGTTGCCGCCGCGCACCAAGCTCAATCACCTGGTCGCGGAGCTGTCGCGGCGCAACTACCACGGCGGTGCCTATGCCAAGGCGCACAACGTCCGGCCATCCTATGTCGCGGCGTTCGACCGCGCTCTCGCCAAGGTCGATGTGCTGGCCCTGCCGACGGTGCGCAACATCGCGCCTCTTGTGGAGGAAGAACCGACCGATCCGACCGCGGCAATCGAGGCGAACCTGCGCCGCAACTGGATGCTTTTGCCGATGGCCTACAACACCAAGCCGACCAACTATACGGGCCATCCGGCGCTTGCGGTGCCTTGCGGCAAGGTGGACGGCATGCCGATCAGCCTGCAGCTCGTCGGCAACTTCCTGGCCGATCCGCTGCTCTTGCGGGTCGCCTACGCGTACCAGAAGGCGGTCGATTGGGACGCGATCACCGGCATCGGTTGACCGAAGCCGCAGGATCAATGCCACCAGGCGCAACAAGCGGAAGCGTCGGCTGGGTGGTCGGTGCGGGTCTGTCTCAGCCGCGGTCTTGTCTCGGCCATCCTAACCCTTACGATACAAACCCATGCCCCGACCCGAGCCGTCCCCAGTGGACATCGTCCTTGTCCACAGCTCCGACCTGCACGTCGATGACGAACAGAACGCCACCAAGCACGGCGACGGCACCGACGGCCTGGCCGCCGTCCTCGCCGCCGCAAGCAACGCCGGTGCCGATTTCGTCCTGCTCGCCGGCGACACGTTCGACAACAACCGCGTCCCCGCCGCGGTGCTCGACCGCACCGGCCGGCTGCTCGCCGATGCCGGCATCCCGGTGGTGATCCTGCCAGGCAACCACGACCCTGCGCTGCCCAACAGCGTATTCGTCCGTGGCGGGCTCGCGTCCATTCCCAACGTCACCGTCCTCGGGATCACGCACGACGAGGCGGTCGGCTTTGGCGACCACGACCTGGAGATCTGGGGGCACGCGCATCGCGACTACGAGAACATGGCCCCGCTGCGTGGCCCGCGCGCCCGCAGCACGCGCTGGCAGATCGCCATGGCGCACGGCCACTATGAGCCGCCGCACAACCTCGCGACGCCGCTGCGGCCGTCCTGGCTGTTCAGCGACGATGCGATCGCGGCGACCGCGGCAGACTACTTGGCGCTGGGTCACTGGGACCGTCCCGAGCGCGTCGGCGACGGCACGGTGCCGGCTTACTACTCCGGCTCGCCCGATCTCGCGCGGACGGTCAACGTGATCCGGCTGACCTCGAACGGCGAGGTGCTTGTCACGCGCGAACCATTGCGGTGGGATCGCGCGTGAGGAGGAACCCGCCATGCCCCTGCTCTGCGAACGCCGCGGTGCCGTCGCCGTCCTGACGCTCAGCCGGCCCGAGGCGCGCAACGCCTGGTGCGAGGAATTCCAGACCGGCTTGCGCGAACGCCTGCCGGAGCTGGAGGCCGATCCCGACATACGCTGCGTGATCCTGACCGGCGACGACAAGGGCGGCGCGTTCAGCGCCGGCGCGGACCTGAAGAACCCGCGCACCCATACGATGGACTCGGTCGCCGCGTTCCTGAAGGATCTGCCGAACCGACGGCGTGCGCATCCGATCCCGATGCTGACCGACTTCGCCAAGCCGATCATCGCCGCGGTGAACGGCTATGCTGTCGGGATCGGCTGCATCGTCACCTATTGCTGCGACATGATCGTGGCGTCCGAGCGCGCGGAGTGGCGGCTGCCGCAGAGCGGTCTCGGCATCATCCCGGCACAGGGCGGTGCCACGCGGCTGGCGCGTTGGGTCGGCAAGGGCCTGGCGATGCGCTTGGCGTTCGGCTTTCCGCTGAAGGCGGAGGAGGCGTATCGCATCGGCCTCGCGCAATGGCTGGTGCCGCACGATGCGCTGATGGCGCGCGCGATGGAGGTGGCCGAGCACATAGCCTCGCTGCCACCGCTGGCGACGCGGCTCACCAAGGAGTCGCTCAATCGCGGGATCGACGTGCCTCTGGCTGACGCGGTGCTGGGCGATCTGTATCGCTTCGCCATGCTGGAGATGACCGAGGACAAGCAGGAAGCGCATCAGGCGTGGCGGGAACGCAGGAAGCCCAGGTTCAAGGGAAGCTGATAGAGGTCTGACAAGGGAGAGACGTTATGGCTCAAGCAGTGCGCGCCGTCGTCGTTGATCCATCCCGCAGTGAGAAGCTGACCCTGCAATCGGTCGAGCTGCCGCCAGCGACGGGCAGCGATGTAACGGTCCGCGTCACCGCGATCTCGCTGAACCGCGGCGAGGTCAACCGTGCGCTCTCGCAGTCGGATGCAGGTGCGCGGCCCGGCTGGGACTTTGCCGGCATCATCGAAGAGGCAGCAGCCGATGGCACTGGACCGAAGCCCGGCACGCGCGTCGTAGGCATGCTGCCGACCGGCGCCTGGGCCGAGCGCATACGAGCGCCAAGCCATGCCGTCGCGCCGCTGCCGGACGCGGTCACTGACGCGCAGGCGGCGACGCTCCCTGTTGCCGGTCTGACCGCGCTGCATGCGCTGCGACAGGGCGGGCTGCTGTTGGGTCGCAAGGTGCTGGTCGATGGTGCGACGGGCGGCGTCGGGCATCTCGCCGTGCAACTTGCCGCCACGGCAGGCGCCGAGGTTTATGGCCACGTGCGCCGTGCCGAACAGAAGGCGATGATCAGCGAGTGGTGCGGCGAGCGCATCATCGTCGCGTCCAACCTCGGGGCGGCGGCATCGAGCGGCCCCTATCACCTGATCGTGGATTCGATCGGCGGCTCTGCGTTGTCCGCGGCGTTGACGATGCTGCAACCGAACGGCACGTGCGTGCACTTCGGTGTTTCGGAGGCGCCGACAACGACGTTCCAAAGCGGCGAGTTCTTCCGCCAGGGTGGTGTGAAGCTGTATGGCCTGATCCTGTTCCACGAACTGCGCCGCGTGGAACCCGCGGGCGAGGGCCTCACGGTGCTCGCGAGCGAGGTCGCGCGCGGCCGGCTGCGTCCGCATATCGACGTCGAGGCGCCGTGGACCGACATCGCCTCGATTGCGCGCCGCCTGATCGCGCGTGAGTTTCCCGGCAAGGCGGTGCTGCACGTGACCTGACGGTAGGCATTGCATGACCTACCAGGCAATCAACTTCGGCAAGAAGTTCGCATTGTTCGACGAGCAGTGGCAGCCCAAGGTCGTCGCTGAGATGAACGACTATCAGTTCAAGATCGTGAAGCTGCAGGGCGACTTCATCTGGCATGACCACAAGGACACCGACGAGACCTTCATGGTCATGGAAGGCGAATTGCGGATCGACTTCCGCGACGGCACGGTTCGGGTCGCGGCCGGCGAGATGTTCGTCGTTCCAAAGGGCATCGAGCACAAGCCCTATGCTGAGAAAGAGGTCAAACTGTTGCTGATCGAACCGCGCGGTGTGCTCAATACCGGACACGAGGGCGGCGAACGAACCGCGCAGAACGACGTATGGATTTAGCCGCTATGTCCGCCTGAGCACGATCGCGGCGGCGACCAGCATCAGCGCCATGCCCACCACATCGGCTGAATCAAGCCGTTCGCCGAACAGCGTCGTGCCGAGTGCAACCGCGATCACCGGCGAGACGAAAGCATAGGTGCCGGTGCGGCTGGCGCCCCAGTCGCGTACCAGCAGGAAGTAGATCACCGTGGACAGGATCGATCCGGGCAGCAGCAAATAGAGCCAGGCGAACGTGGCATGCCAGCCCCATGGGTGGATCAGTGCCGCGATCGCTCCAGGCTCGAAGATCATTGAGGCGACCAGCAGAATGGCGCCACCGATCAGGTTGGTCATGGCGGCCATCTGCGCCGGCGCAAGCGAATTCATCAGCGGCCGCGCCATCACCGAACCAGCGGAATAGCACAGCGTGCCGACAATGACGCCGCCGGCACCCAGCAGCTCGCTCATGTCGAGCCGGCCCGCGAACGCCGCCGGACCGAACAGCACCAAAATGCCGGCGACGCCGATGGCGAAAGCCGCCACCTGGCGCCAGACGAGGCGTTCCTGTCCGACGACCACCGCGAAGCCGAGCAAGGAGATCGGCGACAATGCCGACGACAGCACGGCAGCCAGTCCGGCGGTGATGAAGCGCAGGCCGTAGAGCTGGATCACCTGATTGCAGGACACCATCAGCACGGCGACCACAATCAGGCGACCGGTCAATCGCATGGGTATTTGCAGCCGCTGGCCGCGCGCGAACCGCCACAGCAGCAGCATCAGTCCCGCAGTGGTCCAGCGCGTTCCGGCGAAGACGCCGGGCGGTACCACGGCGATACCGACCTTCATGGCGAGCCATGTGGTGCCCCAGACAAAGCACAGCACGGCGAACAGGGCTCGCTGGCGAGTGGCCATAGAGACCGCAGGACGGACGGTGACGGCGACACTCGCCATTTACGCGGCCTGGCGACGCCCCTCGGTGAAGCGGCTGAAACGGAACGGTGCGGGATCGACGACCGGCGTATCTCCGGCGACCAGATCGGCCGTCAGCCGTCCCGCCCCTGGGCCGATGCCGAAGCCATGACCGGAAAAGCCGGTGGCGAGGAAGAAGCCCGGAATCGCAGGCACCTCGCCGATCACCGGCACCGCATCGGGCGTCACGTCGATCAGCCCGCCCCAGCTTTCCGCCACTTCCATCCGCGCGAATGCCGGAAAGCAACGCGACAGCACCGTGCGCGCCTCTTGCCAGCGTCGCCTGCCTTGGCGCTGGATCGAGCACGCGCACCGCCTCGAACGGCGTGGCCTCATCCAGCGACCAGCGTCGTTTCGTGCGCCATTCCTCGAAGAAGCGCCGGCCGAAGCGCAGGCGGATCTCGCCGTAGTTCTGCTTCAAGCGTCGGCAGGTAGCGCAGCAGCAGGCGGAACGAGTCCGGCGTGATGTCGGCGACATTGGCGTTGCGCCGCGCGATCGTGTAGCCGCCATCCAGCCGCTTGCGGAACGCGAACACCGAGCCGCTGGCGGTGATCTCCGGTCCGCCGCTGAGCGGGCGCGGTGCGGAACACCGAGCCCAGCACCTTCAGTTGCGGCAAATCGATGCCGGCATTGCCGCAGAACAGCCGCGACCAGGCACCGCCGGCGAGCACGACGCTGTCGCAGCCGATGCGGCCCCGCTCGGTGACCACGCCCGAGACGCGGCCCGCCTGCGTCTCGATGCCGCGCACCGCGCAGTCGGTCAGCACCGTGGCGCCCGCGGCGCGCGCCGCCTCGGCGATCGCCGGCGCGGCCTGCGACGGTTCGGCGCGCCCGTCGGTCGGCGTGTGCAGGGCGGCGATGAAGCTGCTCGACGCGCCGGGCACCAGCGCGTCGATTGCGGCGCCGCGCAGCAGCCGCGCATCCACCTGATACTGGCGCGCATCGGCCAGCCACGCCTCCTGCGCGGCGACCTCCTTCTCGGTCTCGCACAGATAGGCGATGCCGGCCTGGCGGAAGCCGGTGTCGCGGTTGGTGCGCGTGTTCATGCCGCGCCACAGCCGCAGGCTTTCGATCGCCAGCGGAATTTCGCGCGCATCGCGTCCCATGGTGCGGCACCAGCCCCAGTTGCGGCTGGACTGCTCGCCGCCGATACGGCCCTTCTCGCACAGCACCACCGAGTGGCCCTTCTCGGCCAGGAACAGCGCGGTGCAGGTGCCGATGATGCCGCCGCCGATGATCACCACCCCGGCGCGCTCGGGAAGGCCGGTGTCGGACTGAACAGGATCGACTGGGGGCGACATGCGATAGGGCGGGAGCATATGCTGGCGCAGCGGTTACTGACCATTGAACTCTGATCACTGGAGAGTTGCGCGCGATGGCCTGGCGTGTCGGCGTCGATTCAGGCGGCACCTTCACCGATGTCTGCCTGTTCGACGAGGAGACCGGGCGGGTCGAGGTGTGGAAGGTGCCGTCCACGCCGGACGATCCGTCGCGCGGCATCGCAGAGGGTGTGGCGGAAGGTGTCCGGCAGGTCGGCGTGGAGCCGGGCGCGGTTGGCTATTTCGGCCACGGCACGACCGTCGCGACCAACGCGCTGATCCAGCATCGCGGCGTGAAGACCGGGCTGATCACCACCGACGGGTTTTCGCGACCTGCTGGAGATCGGCCGGCAGAAGCGCCCCGACCTGTACGACCTGCAGGCCGACAAGCCGCTCGACGCTGGTGTCGCGCGACCTGCGCCTGGAAGTGCCCGAGCGCATGCGTCACGACGGCACGGTGGAAATGCCGCTGGACGAGGCAGCGTTCCGCGAGGCAGTGCGTCGCCTGCGTGACGCCGGGGTGCAGGCGGTGGCGGTGTGCTTCCTCTATGGCTTCGTCCGCACGGCGCACGAGGAGACCGCGCGGCGCATCCTGGCCGAGGAATTCCCCGAGGCCTTCGCCTGCGTCTCGCACGAGGTCGCACCCGAGTTCCGCGAATTCGAGCGAATGTCCACCGCGGTGGTGAACGCCTATCTCGGCCCGGTCATGCAGAGCTACATAACACGGCTCGGCGAACGGCTCGCGCGATCTCGGGCGTGCACGCGACGCCGCATCTGACGCAGTCCAACGGCGGCGTGATCGGCTTCGCTCAGGCCGCTCGGCTGCCGGTGCGCACCGTGCTGTCCGGACCATCCACCGGCGTGGTGGGCGCGCAGGAAGTCGGACGACTGGCTGGTTTTGCCGACCTGATCACATTCGACATGGGCGGCACCTCGACCGACGTTGCCTTGCTGCAGGGCGGCCAATGCCGGCTCGCCAGCGAGGCCATGGTGCACGGCTATCCGATCAAGGCGCCGATGTTGGATATCCACACGGTCGGCGCGGGTGGCGGTTCGATCGCCTATGTCGACAGCGGCGGGCTGCTGAAGGTGGGTCCGCGCAGCGCCGGCGCCGATCCCGGACCGGTCTGCTACGCGCGCGGCAATGACGAACCGACGGTCACCGATGCGAATGTCGTGCTGCAGACGCTGAACCCGATGCATCTGCTGGGCGGGCGCATGGCGGTGCGCCAGGACCTCGCACGCGCGGCGATCGAACGCCTGGCTGCTCCGCTGGGCCTGGACGCGATGGCGACGGCGCAGGGGATCATCTCGGTCGTCACCGCAAACATGGCGCGCGCCATCCGGGTGATCAGCGTGCAGCGAGGCCACGATCACGCGCGACTACACGCTGGTGGCGTTCGGCGGCGCGGGCCCGCTGCACGCGGCGCGGCTGGCGAAGGAGCTGGAGATCGGCCGCATCCTGGTGCCGCGCAATCCCGGCATCCTGTGCGCGATGGGTCTGCTGCTGACCGACCTGCGCGCCGATTTCGCCATGACGCGGCTGCACACGCTGTCGATCGCCGCGTTGCCCGATGTCGCCGATGCATTCCACGCGTTGCGCGCGCAGGCGGATGCATGGTTCGAAGAAGCAGGGATCGCGCCGGATGCGCGCCGGATCACGCGCACGGTCGACATGCGCTATGCCGGACAGAACTACGAATTGCCGGTAGCGGTGCCGGACGGCGAGATCGGACCTGCGACGCTCGACGCGCTGGCGGAAGGCTTCGCCGCCGCGCATCAGCGGATGTACGGTTTCATCGCCGACGGACGAACCCGTGCAGTTGGTCACCTTCCGCATTGAGGCAGTCGGGGTTGTGCCGAAGGCGTCGTTCCAGCGACATCCCGACGCCGGTTCCGATGCCTCCACCGCCATTGTCGCACAGCGCGACGTCTGGCTGCCCGAGGCAGGCGGACTTCGTGCTCTGTCCAGTCTACGACCGCGACAGGCTGCGATGCGGCAACCGCATCGCCGGCCCCGCCATCATCGAGCAGATGGACGCCACGACCTTGGTGCTGCCCGGCATGATCGCCCGCGTGGAGCCGTATCTGAACCTGATCCTGGAGGCAGCATGAACGACGCCGGAGCTGGCGCGATCGGGATCGATCCGATCACCGTCGAGGTGATCGGCAGTGCGCTCGCCTCGATCACCGACGAGATGGGCGAGGCGCTGATCCGCGCGTCCTATTCCACCAACATCAAGGAACGCCGCGACTGCTCGACGGCGCTGTTCGACATGCATGGCAACACGCTGTGCCAGGCCGAGCACATCCCGATGCATCTCGGCAGCTTCATCGGCCTGATCCCGCATATCCTGAAGCGCCATCCGATCGAGCAGATGCAGCCCGGCGACGTGTTCTGCGGCAACGACGCCTACGAGGGCGGCGGCACGCATCTGCCCGACATCGTCCTCGCGGAACCGATCTTCGTCGACGGCCGCATCATCGCCTTCGCGGTGAACCTGGCGCATCACGCCGACTTCGCCGATCGCGGCCACGCGCACATCTACCAGGAGGGCCTGCGCATCCCGCCGATCCGCCTGTATCGCGGCGGCGAACTGCAACGCGACGTGCAGGAGCTGATCCTGCTGAACTGCCAGGTGCCGCGTGAGCGTCTGTCCGATTTCCGCGCGCAGATGGCGGCCAATCGTCTGGGCGTGCAGCGGATGCAGGCGCTGTGCGCGAAGTATGGCCGCGACACCGTGCTCGCCGCTGGCGATGCTCTGCAGGACTACGCCGAACGCAAGATGCGCGCCGGCATCGCGGCGATTCCCGACGGCACCTATCGCTTCGCCGACCGCTACGACTGTCCGGAGATCGACGGCGAACTCGCGCTGTCGTGCGAGATCATCGTCCGGGACGACGAGATGGATCTGCATTTCGACGGCCCGCCGCAGGTGCGCGCCGGACTCAACATGACCTATACCGCGCTGCTTTCCACCGTCTATTACGCGGTGAAGACGCTGGTGGACCCGACGATCCTGCCGAATGCCGGTCTCGCGCGTCCGTTGCACGTCACCGCGCCGGAGGGCAGCGTCGTCAATTGCGTGCATCCTGCCGCGGTGAACGGCAGGCTTGGGATGTGCCAGCGCGTGGTCGATCTGATTTTCGGCGCACTGTCCGACGCGGTGCCGGAGCGCGTCATCGCTGCGACCAACGGTGCCTGCACCTCCATCACCTTCGCCGGCCATCAGCCGAAGGACAATGCGCTCTGGGTCTATCTTGAGACGATCGGCGGCGGTTCCGGCGCGCGCGCGACGAAGGATGGATTGGACGGTGTGCACGTGCACATGACGAACACGTCGAACCTGCCGGTCGAGGCGTTGGAGATCGAGTATCCGCTCACGCTGCTGCGCTATGAGCTGGTGGACGGCTCAGGCGGGCCGGGTCGGCATCGCGGCGGTATGGGTCTGCGTCGCGTCTATCGCGCCGAGGCGCCGTGTCGCGTGCGTGTGGACATCGCCCGCAGGCTGTCGGCGCCGTGGGGTCTGTTCGGCGGACTGCCTGGCGGCAAGGCGGACGTTGTGCTGCGCGGTGGCGCGCTGCCGTTCGACCACGGTTCAGGCGCACTGCGTCAAGGTGAGATCATCGAGGTGATCACTGCCGGCTCCGGTGGCTATGGACCGCCTGAGGAACACGACGTCGAGGCGGTGCGCCGGGATGCGGGCTGAGGGGCGGAGCAGCGACGCGGGCTAGGGCGCCGCACGGCGGCAAGCGCTACTCCGCTGCGAGACGCGAGCGCTCGGCGATCAGCTTCCGCGTCAGCGGCAACAGGCTGCGTCCGTATTCGATCGCATCATCCAATGGATCGAAGCCACGGATCAGGAACGTGGTGATACCGAGATCGTGGTAGTCGCACAGCGCCTCCGCCACCTGAAGCGGCGTGCCCACCAGGCTGGTGGTGTTGCCGCGCGCGCCAGTCAATAGCGCGGCACCGGTCCACAGCCGCTTGTCCAGGCGTTCACCTTGTGCGGCGGCGGCAAGCAGCCGGCGCGAGCCTTCGTTGGCCGGCTCTCGCGGACCAAGCCCGGCCTTCGCGCGCAATTCCATGATCCGCTGCTTGATCTGTTCCGCGCGCGCCCAGGCCTGGTCTTCGGTCGGCGCCAGGATCGGCCGAAACGACAGGCTGAACCGCACCTCGCGGCCATGCTGTGCAGCCGCCGCACGCACCCGCTCGGTGAGTTCGCGAACCTGCGCGTGAGTCTCGCCCCAAAGCGCGTAGACATCGGCGTGCTTGCCCGCAACGGCGATCGCCGAATCAGAGGCGCCGCCGAAGTAGATCGGAATGCGCGGTTGCTGCACGCAGCGCATCGCGGTCGAGGCACCGACGAAGCGATAGTAATTCCCCGCATGATCCACCGGACCGTTCTCGGTCCAGATGCGCTTGAGGATGTGCATGTACTCATCGGTTCGCGCGTAGCGTTCGTCCTTCGGCAGCGTGTCGCCATCGCGCAACTGATCGACATCGTCGCCGCCGGAAATCACATGGATCGCGGCGCGGCCGCCGGTGACCTGATCCAGTGTGGCGAATTTGCGCGCGGCCAACGTTGGCGCGACGAATCCGGGCCGATGCGCGACGAGGAAGCCGAGCCGCTCGGTATGCGCTGCGGCGTGCGCGGCCAACAGGAACCCATCGGGTCCGTCGGAGAAATAGCCCACCAGCACGCGATCGAAGCTGGCCGCCTCTGCTGCCTGAGCGAAGTCGCGGACGTAGCCGCGATCGAACAGCAGCGGCCCCGGTGGATGGATTTCCGAGGCGTGGCGGTGATGGATCATGCCGATGAATTCGATGGGCTGTGTCATATCGCGCCATTCAGACTTATAAGGCTCGATCAAAGACATAGCCGCGCCGGGATGTCCAGGATCGGCGATTCTCCGCTGGCATCCACACGCGCCGGGATCGCTCGCAACACTTGGTCACTGGACGCAGGCGCTTTTGGCGCGAAAGATGCCCGGCGCGACAGGCGCACGGAGAAGCGCCGCCGGGGAGATGCCTGACCGAAGAAGGAATGTATCACCTTGGTCGCATCACACCGCGCCGCATCATGGGCGATACAACCTGGTCCGAAATATGGAAGTCCCAGAGCGTCGGTTCTTTGCTCGCTTTGAACTCCTCCAGCAATCCACCGATCTGATCGAGGCTGGTGATGGTAGCGCCTTGAAGGCCGAAACCCTTGGCGATACCCGCAAGCGGACGACGACCGAACATCGACCCGCTGTCATCCAGCTTGTCGGCTCGCAGCTTATGAATTTCAGCGCCATAGGCGCCATCGTTCAATACGCAGATAAGGACAGGAAGGTCGTAGCGACGAATCGTGTCGAGTTCCTGTGCGTGCATCATGAAGCCGCCGTCACCGCATGTCAGGATGATGGGCTTGTCCGGTCTCGCCGCAGCAACACCGACAGCATAACAGAGCTCGTTGCCGATAGCACCGAATTCACGGATCGTCGTGAAATGATCTGCACTGACGCCTTGCATCTGTGCGGTGAAAAATGAGTTGTGCCCCGAGCCATTCACGTATTCCCAGTCCTTAGGTATGACCCGGCTCAGCTCAGTCACCAGTTGGCGCGGATCGAGGAGTCCGGCCTGAACGTCGAAGGACATTGTATCAAAAGGGTCCGTCCTGGTACGGCCGGCAATGCTGACCGCGTCCCACGCTGCCGAGCGGCCGTGGGAAGGCGCATTCCCCAAACCCTTGATGATTGCAGACAGACCCTCGGTGCCGTCCGCTCGCAGAAAGGTACGCGCAATTCTCTGACCGTGCCTGATGCCTTGCGGGGCCGGATCTATTTGCACGACCGCAGCCTGCGGAAAGAGTTTTCCTCCATCGGTCGTATGATGGGTCAGACTGGCACCCACAGTTACAACCAGATCGCACTCTGCAAAGGCTTGGCGCGCGGCCGGATGCGAAAAACCTCCGGCGATCCCGAGGGAACGTGGATTGCCTTCGAAAAGCCCACGCACCGGGAGCGTCGTCGCCAGCAGGCCGTTGCATCTTTCCGCCAGTTGTTCGCAAAGCGCTTTGGCACCGGACAACTGAGCGCCGCGTCCCGCGATAATGATGATGCGTTCGGCTTGCGCAATGCCCTCGACCGCCCGATCGACGTAATCCGGATGCGGCACAACGGGTCCGGTATCCGGAATCAGATTGGCAGACGGCACGTATTTGATGTCGGTCGGGATCTGGACCTGCTGCAAATCGATCGGAATACCGAGCACGACTGGTCGACGCTCGGTCTTGGCAATATAGAACGCTTCCGATACATACTCGAACATGCGTCTGAGGCTGTGAGCAGCGATGTAATGGGCGCCCGTGGCCTCGACCAGCGGACCCTGACCGATCTCCTGATTGTACCAACTGGCATTGATCGGACTTTCACCCGCGAAAACGACGAGTGGTATTCTGCTGTTGGCGGCGGTCGCCAACGCTGTCATCAGTTGGGTGACACCCGGCCCACATGTCACCGATGCCACGCCTACCTTTCCCGACGCTGAGGCATAGGCTGACGCCGTCGCGACCGTACAATGCTCGTGCCAGACGTGGAAGGCTCTTACCTTCTCATCCTCCGAGAGCGCTGCCTCCCAGTGCATGTTGCCGTCGCCCGTCAGCACAAAGATTGTATCTACATCTTCCAGCCGAAAGGCCTGGGCGAGCCCGCGATATACAGGAATCGTATCGGACATTGTGCAATCGTCCCCCGATGCGGAGTTATGTTACTGCCCACGCTACACCCACAGCGGAAAATTGCACAAACCGCCATAGCGTCGGTCGGTGATGCAGCGCGCGGTGATGACAGGCACTCGATGGCGGCGCATCACTCAATGGCCTGCCAGATTTTCCAGCCGCGGCTCTTCACTGGTCGCCAACGGCACGTCGCTCTCTCGTGAGCGTTACTCGCAATCGTCATCGTTGCCACCGACAACGGTGCCGAAAAATTTGGTTGGCCCAATCGCGGCACTCATGCGCTTGGCAGTTCCAACGAAATAGGGCAGGTGAATGGGATCCACGACGCGGAGAAGGGCGGAACGTGCTCGACTGGATTTATCAAGCTGATCTCAAAGTACTGTATCCTGTGGCTGCCATCCTGATTGTTGGAGCAGCGGAATTCGGTGCATGGCTCGGTCGGCGCGGCAGCGCAAGCGACACGACCGACATCAGCACCCTGACGGGTGCCGCGCTGGGATTGCTTGCGTTGTTGCTTGGATTCAGCTTCTCGCTTTCGCTATCCCGCTTCGACGTGCGACGCACTCTGGTTCTGGAAGAAGCCAATGCCATCGGCAGCACCGCCAACTTCGCGCTCATGCTGCCGGAGACAGCGCAAAAGCCAATTCTCAGCATGCTCCGCGATTACACCGACGTGCGGATCGGTCTTGGTGTCCCCTACGACCCGGCGAAACTCGAACGGGACATCATCCGATCTCTGGATCTACAAGCCAGGCTCTGGAAGGAGGCGGTCGCGGTGACCGCGACGGCACCACAATCGTTGCCAGCTTATCGGTTTGTCGCTTCTCTGAACGAAATGAACAATATCCATGAAAGTCGGCTGACCGCCCTGCGCTACCACGTTCCCGGTGAGGTCATGTTCATGCTGATCGGTATTGCGATGGTGGCGATGGGTTTCACTGGTTGTCACGCCGGCGGACGCGAAACTCGAGGGCGCGTCGCCACGTTGACAATGTCCTTGATGGTGGCCGTGGTGATCATGCTGATTGTCGATCTGGACCAGCCGGCTCGCGGTTTCATCGAAGTATCTACTCGACCGCTCGCTGACGCCGCACAGAGCATCCCGCCTTAGGGTTATCGCAGACTACCTGGCCGAAGCACTGGATCGATCCCCGCGCCTCGCTAGGGCAGTCGCCCGGTGCAGACGAAGTGCGGGTTCTCCCAAGCCGGCTTGCCGTAGCGCAGATCAGCGCCGTCGAACATTCGAACAGTGCCGCCGGCCGCCTCGAGCACCGCCTGTGGCGCGCAGGTGTCCCACTCCATCGTGCGGCCAAAGCGAGGATACAGGTCGGCAACACCCTCTGCCAGCCGGCAGAATTTCACGCTCGAACCAAAATTGATTACCTTCGCCACGCGCTTGTCGCGCAGGAAATCGTCAAGCCGCGTGCTGCTGCCGTGATAACGGCTAGCCAGAACCGTTAGGCCTTCCTCCGGCGGAAGCCGCGCACTGACCACGGTCTGCGTCGCGCCGACGCGCTTCCACGCACCACGTCCGACAATGCCGGCGAACAGTTCGCCCGTGGCCGGAATCGCCACCACACCCAGCGCGGGCGCGCCATCGCGTATCAGGCCAATGTTGACAGCGAACTCATCGTTGCCGGCGGCAAATTCACGCGTGCCGTCGAGCGGGTCGACCAACCAGTATTGCTCGGTCGGCTCGGTTATCCTGCCCGCCGCCACCTCCTCCTCGGCGATCACCGGAATGCCTGGCGCCGCATTGCGGAGGCCCGCGACGATGATCGCCTCCGCCGCGTGATCTGCCTCGGTCACCGGCGAGCGGTCCTCCTTGCGGACGACGTCAAAGCCGCGCCGGCGAACGGCCAGAATCGCGACACTGGCATCAAGCGCCAGCGCGGCGGCAAGTTCGATCAGCGCATCATCGTCCATGCATGGCTCATACCGGGCGCACGCCAGGGTGGCAACGCGCGGCCGCCGGTCGGCCGCGCAATGAGAGGCGCCCGGCCGCAGTCGTTGCGCATCGCCTCGGCAAGCGTGATATGAATAGCGCATGGACGCGGTGGCTGGGCAGAGCGGCGATACGGAACTGGCGCAGGTCGTTCGACGCTTTGGCGACGCACGCGTGCTGGTACTCGGCGACGTCATGCTCGACCGTTATGTCAGCGGCAATGCGAGCCGCCTTTCTCCGGAGGCACCCATCCCGGTGCTGCGGCCCACTACCAGGCGGGCGACCGTCGGCGGTGCGGCGAACGTCGCCCTGAATGTCGCGACCCTCGGCGGCCAGGTGGCGTTGGTCGGCGTCATCGGCGACGACGCTGAAGGCGCGGAACTGGCGCAACTGCTGGAAAGCAGTGGCATCGTCCCGCACCTCGTGACTGCCTCCGGGCGGCCGACCACCGCCAAGACCCGTTTCATGGTGGGCACTCACCAGTTGCTGCGGCTCGATGAGGAGACGGCAGCATCAATCGACGACGCGACTGCGGACCGTGTGGTCCAGCGCTTCTGTTATGCGCTGCGGACCGCGAACGTGGTGGTGCTGTCCGATTACGCCAAAGGCGTACTGAGCGATCCGGTGTTGCGCGCGCGTGCTGGCGCAGTGCCAGTCATCCGGTTGCATGGTGATCGCCGACCCGAAGCGGATGGATTTCGCCGCTATCGTGGCGCCACGGTCCTGACGCCGAACGAGTACGAAGTGCGTCAGGCTACCCGGATCGAGGCGGACGAGGACAGCGAGGCCGACCGCGCGGGGCGCCGCGCGCTGGATGACACCGGCTGCGAGGCCGTGCTGGTGACGCGCTCGGCCAAGGGTCTCACGCTGGTGCGGCGCGACGAACCCGCGTTGCACCTGCCGACGCGGGCGCGCGAGGTCGCCGATGTCTCGGGCGCCGGCGATACGCTGGTGGCCGCGCTGGCGGTGGCGCTCGGTGCTGGCGCCGCGCTGCCCGAGGCGGCGATGCTCGCCAACATCACCGCGGGAATCGCCGTGGGCAAGCCAGGCACCGCAACAGTCAGCCGCGACGAACTGCTCGGCGTGCTGCACCTGGAGGACCTCGTGGCGACTGACCGCAAGATCGCCACCCGCGATGAGGCGGTCCAGCGTGCTGCGGCGTGGCGGGCACAGGGCTTGCGGGTGGCTTCGCCAATGGCTGCTTCGACCTGATCCATCCCGGCCATGTCCGGCTGCTGACCGAGGCTCGGGCCAGCTGCGACGGCTGGTGGTGGCGCTGAACACCGATGCCTCGGTGAAGCGCCTGAGGGCCCGAGCCGACCATTGCAGTTTCTGCTGATTGCTTTCACCTGAGGGCGTACTGCTGATTCCTTCGCTGGTGAGCTCGCTCTTTACGGGGCGCTCAGGTGAATCCACGGCGCTAGCTCACTAATGGCACTATGGAGATCCCAATGTCTGCCGCACAAGCCTTGCCGTCTCCCCTAGAGGAATTCAATGCCGCCAAGCGTCATTACGTTGAGCAGTTTGGCGCGGCGTTGATCTCAAACAGCTATTTGAAGATCACGGTGGTGTGCTTAACTGCCGTCTCGATAGCGCTGGTACTGCTAACCATCCGAACGTCGCGAGCACTCCACGAATTGAGGCCTCTCATTATCCGTATCGATGATGTAGGACGGGCCGAGGCCATTACCTACGAAAGCTTCCAATATCAGCCGCGGGAAGCAGAGATCCGATACTTCCTGATGGATTTTGTGCAGCGCCATTACAGCCGTGTACGGGCCACCGTCCGCGAAAACTATGCGCGATCGCTCTACTATATGGACGGGCGACTGGCCGACGCGACCATCGAAGAGAACAAGAAGAACAAAACGATCGAGGCGTTTCTCGCCTCCCGGGGCGATGAGATCGAAGTCAATGTAAGGAACGTCGCGATCGAAGATCTCCGAAACTCACCCTACAAGGCAACCGTCGAGTTTGAAAAAGTGTTCTACACCGCCCCAGATCACGCCGAGACCAAACGCGAGCGTTACATCGGGCACTTCGTTTTCGTGGTCAAAGAGCGCGTACCCAACGCACTGATTCCCATTAATCCGCTGGGACTGACCATTATCTACTTCCGAGAAGATCAGGCCTTCGAATGACCGGGATAAGGCCCGGGAGCAAGAAACAGGATCTGCTAAAAGGGATTCAACCCGCGTTTTTCGGTCAAAAAGGACTACCGGCTTCAATCTATGGAGATTCTCCTCGCGCCAACTCCCCAAGCCTCCCAAGCGACTCGTGCCATAAATTGCGTGACCCGCGGAGTTTCGCCGGACTGGAGACCATCGCGTCCCATGACGCGCTAGAGAAATTACCAGTCGGGTGAGCGAACAAAAAGCAAATATGATAGACTCAGACACGAAGAAGCGATTTATCTTCGGAGCGATCTGGTGGAACCCTGCAAACAGTCGTGGAGATTGGCGGTGTCCGACTACGTCAGGTAAGAGGCTGGGTGGTTTTCTTGTTGAACTGCCCTCTGGGACCCTCCCATCTCGGAATCTCATGCCTGGTGTTCCAGGAGATACCTTCAACTAAACATCATCTCAAAGGTTGCTACAATGAGGCTCGATGAACGGTGCCGACCGCACAGCAGCAAGCCTTTCAGATTTCCTCCAACTAGCTCCGTTGCCAACCGCTCGCGGCGCAGCTCTCAAAATTCGGCAGGAATTGGACGAGCTGTTGTCCACCCAAATCGGCAAATACTCATCAGAAGATACGAGCCTGGTCGTGTTCGGTTCACTTGCCAGGGGAGAGTGGACTTCGGCGAGCGATTTGGATTGGACGTATTTGATCGATGGCCAGGCCAACTCGGATCATTTGATTATCGCTCAGAAGATCCAAAAGATTCTTAAGGACCACAAAGAAAGATTTCGCCCGCCAGGCCAGACGGGAACATTCGGGAATATGGCTTTTAGCCACGACATCATCCATCAAATAGGTGGGCACAATGATACCAACAGGAATACAACGGAGAGAATCCTCTTGCTATTGGAGTCTGCCACCATCGGCAGGAGCAATCAGGCATATGAGCGAATAATCCGGGGCGTTATAAACCGTTATCTCGAGGAAGACAATCATTTGCTGACCGGAGACTCAAGGCGATACCGCGTCCCGCGATTTCTCCTCAATGACATCGTACGGTTCTGGCGAACCATGGCCGTCGACTTCGCGAGTAAGCAGAGAGACCGCGCTGGAGAGGGGTGGGGCTTAAGGAACGCGAAGCTTCGGATGTCTAGAAAACTGATTTTCGCTTCCGGGCTGCTCGTTTGCTTTGGCTGCAATTTGGACACAACCTTGCAAGAAAAGATTTCCACTGAAGAAAGTGATACAAAGCTGAATCTTGTGAATCACATTAGAGAACAGGTCCGGCTGACACCTCTGGAGATCTTAGCCAACGCAGTGGAGCGGCATGGAGTTTCAAACACCATCGCACGGGAGTTGTTCGGAGCGTATGCGGAATTCCTGAACGTTCTTAATGACAAGAAGTCTCGCGAGGCGCTTGAGAAGCTCCGAGCTGCCGACTCAAGAACAGATCCCACGTTCAAGCACGTTAGGGAGATCAGTGAGGAGTTTGAACGCGCTCTCGACCACGTCTTTTTCGAGAACTCCCACCTGGCACCTCTCACGAGAAAA
Organism: uncultured Alphaproteobacteria bacterium; assembly: GCA_963776505.1. Lineage (GTDB taxonomy): Bacteria > Pseudomonadota > Alphaproteobacteria > Acetobacterales > Acetobacteraceae > JAMXLO01. The sequence goes on along the minus strand of CAVZNH010000067.1, from coordinate 8,479 downwards.
TACGGAGTCTTTTGATGAGACTGATAGGTTTTTCCACTGGCGCGCTGGCCAGGAACGACTTCCGCAGAGCCCTGCAGATGTTGGCCGAAAGTCATGTACGGGCGGTGGAGTTGTCGGCTTTACGACAAGACGAGCTGATTCCTCTGATAGAGCAATTGGATGACCTGGATTTAAGGGAATTTAAGTACAAGGCCTTTCACGCGCCCAGCCTCATGGATCGCGAGTTTGAGTCGGTCGCGATAAGCGCCCTGGAACAAGTTGCCTTGCGTGGGTGGCCGATCATCATCCACCCAGATGCCATGCACCTACCTGCAAAATGGGCTCGTTTTGGAGATCTTCTTTGTGTCGAAAACATGGACAAGCGGAAGCCGATTGGCCAGACGGTTGCGGACCTGGCTCATATCTTCGGGGCTTTGCCACTCGCCTCGCTGTGCTTCGATATCGGTCACGCTCGCCAAGTGGATCCGACAATGAGCGAAGCGATTGCGATTCTGCAGCGCTACAGCACCAGGCTGAGACAGCTTCACGTGAGTGAAGTCAATTCGCAGAGCAAGCATGACCCTCTCTCTTTCGAATCGATTCTCGCATTTCGACGAGTCTCGCACCTGGTGCCAGAGAATGTCCCGGTGATTCTGGAAAGCAGAGTTGATCAAGATGGCATCGATGACGAGATCGAGAACGCACGTAAAGCGCTGAGCGTTGAGGATGTGCTCGCCCTTACGGGCGACTAGAGCGAGTAGCCGTCCATGAAAACTTGCTTCGGGTCGCCGCGCCCGGCGGAACTGCTCAGTCGCCCCTTGCTCAACCGCAATCGCGCTAGATTCTACGTGCTTACTCAGATCCACTGCTTTTCCGATGCCTGGGAGTGCGTCCCCGTCATATCCGCACGGCAATAATCGACCCTCGTTCGTGCGATTCAGAGTCAGCTGTTCTCCGCAATGTGGCTTAGATTTCGAAGGATATTCGCGCCGCATGTCTTTGCCCGCCTTCTTTCCATCACATCCGACATGCGCGCGAAGCACGTGAAAGAATTCCTTCCCAGGCACGGCTAAGCTCTCCTGCATGATGCAGTCTGCATGGTGTTTATCACAGCGGAGCTCTGAGCTTGCTCTTTCACTTTCACCTGGTGCCTGGGACGTTATGTCGCGGTTTGGGATGATCGCGTCCTGGGGCCACGGAGAAGGTGATCGCGTCTGGCCTCGAACATGCTCTCATTTCCGCCCTGCTCTACTCAGGCACTGCTTCGGGGCTTGTCCGGCGCCCGGCGCCACGGCCGTCTTCTGCTTCCCCTGGCCCTCAGGGTCTCGGTCTCCCACAACAAATCTGCCGCAAAAAACGCGGCCGAGCCCTGGGGGAGATTTCTTGCGGGTCCCTCCGAGAAAGCAGACGTTGGGCTTGGGAGCCGGGCCCTCTCGCATGGCTTCGCCCAGGTGTGCCCTGAGTAGATCAGGACAGAAATGGAGAAACAACATGTCGATTTACAAGCAACACGATCACCCTCAAAGGCTTCCTCGGCACGAACGCGGTCGAGCACACCAACTCTAACCAGAAACCCGTTGTCGTCCTTTCGCTCGCAACTAAGAGCTCCTACAAAGACAAGCAGTCGAGCGAGTTCGTCTCGCGCACCGATTGGCATCGCGTAGTCGCCTTTGGCCGCTTGGCGGAATCTGCCAAGTCGCTCACTAAGGGCGCATACGTCGAAGTCGAAGGCCAGCTTCAGAGCCGCGAATATGTGTCGGGCGAAACCAAGCGTCGCGTTTCCGAAGTGCGGGCCCGCTCGATCACGAAACTCGAACATACTCCGCGCTCGGCCGCCGAAAACCTCGATGCCGAACCGGTTCAGGACGGGGTGCCCGCATAGGGCACCTCTTTTCCAGTAAGGAGGCGCACTAGTGATTGCCAATGTCCTTTTTGCGACGACCATCCTGTTCATAGCTCTTCTATTCTTTCTCGTCCAGGAGTGCGCGTTCTTGATTCCGTTTCGCAGACTCTTGATCGAAAAGTACGGTTCCCAAGTCGCGGTTTACGCAGCCGCCGTTTTCTTCAATGTGTTTGCCGGTGTGTACGTCGCTGCGCGCAAACTGTTTCTAAAAGATACCGGCCGCAAGCTAGCTCACATCGAGAAGCAGTTGCGGACAGGGGAGAGCATTTCGGAAGAACTAAGCCGCCGTTTAAGTGAGGAATGAGGGAGACGATGAGCCGCAGCGGAAGTAGAGACGAGCGCGAGCAGGCGAACGAAGCGCCGGAGCTGGGCAGTTTGGTTTTGTCCCAGGGCCGCAGTGGAGGAGCGACATCGGCCAGCCATGAAGCCAAAGAGCAGCAGGTCCGGCCCCCGTTCCGATCGACAGCCGACTGCCGAGTCCCGACGATTGTCCATCGTTGTTCCCGAACGCGAGCAGCCCACCGCGCTCATCCGCTCCCGTGAGCTGGTGTTCGTGCGAAATCGCAGTTATCGCATCAGCGCAGCAGAGCGGGAAATGATGACCGAGATTGGGAAATTCCGCACCATTGCAGTCGGGGATCTCGCTCGCCACCGCTACCCCAACGAGGCGGGCAAATTGCGGCAGGATCTGCTCAACCTCAAAGCCCAGAAGCTCGTTCGTCAGCGTCGGGTGATGGCCGGCAAGGGACAGGAAAAGCTTTCGGTCCTGGTGCTGACAAGAACGGGCAAGCACCTCGTACAGCAAGAATATCGGGTCGCCCGGGGACAGAGGTTCTATGCGGGGCTCGTGAAGCCCCGGGAAGTCGCGCACGATGCTGCCATCTACCCCATGTACCAAGTCGAAGCCGCAGAAATTGAAAAACGAGGTGGATCGGTTAAGCGGATCGTTCTCGACTACGAGCTCAAGAAGAACGTCTACAAACCACTCGCGAAAGCACGAAACCTGCCTCCGCTCGAATACGCGAAACGTCAGGCGGAGGTGGCTGCAGACAATGAACTGAAAGTAATCGACGGTCAGATCCAGTTGCCGGATCTGCGGATTGAATACGAAACCGCGGAGGGCGACATGGCAAAGGTTGACCTCGAGCTCGCCACCGAGCATTACCACGGAGCTCACGCCGCCGGAAAGCTCAAGGCGGGATTCAAGGTCTACGCCGATCGAGCATCCGCATCGCGACTGAATGCCTCGCTTACCTATGGTCGCAGCTCGGTTTACGACGGCCCGGAATTGACCGCCACGATCTTGTCTTTATGACGCCTGTGCTCATGAGAGACGACGAACGCAAGCTGGCGATCCAGAGCTTCGGGTACACCGAACGCGAAGCCGCATTCTTATGCCTCGCGGCTCTTCATGGCGGTTACTTCCTCCGCCGCCAGTACAACGCTTTTCTGGAATGCCAACGCGGTGGAAATGCGGACCGAATGATTGAGAAAGGGGTCATCCAAGGACACGTCCGCGTTCACGAATCAGCCAATCGGACGCAGATCTATCATGTGGGCGCCAAGCCGTTTTTTACGGCCATTGGGGAGGAAGACAACCGCAATCGACGCTGGCGCCAGCCCTATTCGGTCAAAATCAAGTTGATGGGTCTGGATTTTGTTCTCGCCCACCGGCAGCATCATTATTTAGCAACCGAAGCTGAGAAGCTCGACTACTTTGCTGGCACACTGGGCCTGAATGGCTGCTACCTTCCGCACCGTATCTATCGGTCGCGGCACGGCCGCAATATCACCACACGCTATTTCGTCGACAAGTTTCCGCTGTTTCTCTCCGGCGCGTCGAGCGCGCCATCGCCTGTGGTCGGGTTTTGTTATGTGGATGGGAGCACTAGGGAAGCCTTCGGGGTTCGATACCTACCTGCTGCAGTACAGAGACTTATTCAGTCGGCTAGACCATTTTGGGATCATCTATATGGCTGGGGATGAGCGGATGTTTTCGAAGGCAGAGCGGATCTTTGGCCGGCTGTGCGGCAACGGGAGCCGGACAGTGTCGGTTCTTAGGGATCGGGATTTCGATCGGTTGCGCGAGCACTTTCGGGCTCGTGATCTGTTTGAGCGACGGGAGACGAGTTCTTTTGGTAAAGCGGGGCTCGACCGGCTGCGAGAGGAGTTGGCGGAGTTCGGAAGGCCCGAATATGAAGCCCTGTATTACCAATGGCGAGAGCGCGGTGATTGCATTTTGGGTGGGGGCGCAGAAAGTCTGGAAAGGCGGTCAGGAGGCTTTGCGACATACCGAATCGATCACGATTACGAGCTACTGGCGAGCTCAGCAGGAAGATACCGGCATGAAACCAATGTGGGATATCGCGGACCATGGCGGCAAACATCATGATCCGGTGAACGGTCCGCCCACCGACCGAGTCCGTTGCTTGGAAGAGGTAGGTAGGACACTGCGAGGAGACGAACTGATACAGGAAGCACAGACGCCAGAAAAAATTTCAAGGGCGGGAACACCCCGGTTTTTGCGGCCCTTGGCCGCCACAGACCCGCTTCGTTCCTATCGTCACTTCGGGGGTCGCTCCCGCCCTTGAGGAACTGCCGTCAGTGATGCGTTCCTCTAGTGATGAGAACTTAGAAGCACCGATAGAAACGCAGTGAAGTCAGGAGCGAGAAACCCATGTCATCCTCATTCATTCCCCAAAGGATTAAACGAGCCAAGCAGCAGATCACGGCGAAGCTCTACCAGGACCAGCTCGCCACTCTCGACAAGCTATGGACGATTCATCGACGACAGCCGCGATTACATTATCAGCCAGGCTCTAGAACTGGTATTCAAACGGGACAAAGAATTTGCCCGTTGGGTGGAACAGGAGAGAAATGCCGGCAGCAATTCCGAACGCACGGTCAGCCGCACTGATTCTGCTGGTTTAGCACCCCTCTCTGGGACCTCAGCGGGAAGAAGAGGAAAGCGCCATCGCACAGAAATCATGGGTGAGGTGCAGACCGATCAGCATAGGCAGAGTAGAGGATCGAGTCGTGAGGCGACGGTCGAGACCCGAAATCTTGTGAGTTTTGTGGTAAGTACCGCACTTGGGTCTGTATCTGTTTCGCGGCTGGCCGTTTCCGGCCGAAAACAATGTGCTGCAAATGGTACTGCTTAAGAAACCGCATCTGTTCTACGGAATCAAGTATGGCTTTGTTGCCATGCTGTTTTCAACACCGTACATCGCATTTTCGATTCTTTTCTCACTTACCTACATTTTGTTATGCGGCGAGAAGAGGAAATTGGGCCCACGCGGCTGGCACCATATTTTCCGCCAGAAAGTCGTAACCAGCCCTACCTGGTCGTCGGCGAGCTCCATCATCCAAAGCATCCGCAGCCGTTTGCGGATCCGCGCTGGCTCATTTGCCCGAGCGTGGCCTTTTTACCGGGATCGCCATCTTCGGCGCGATGGGCACCGGTAAGACCAGTGGCTGCATGTATCCCTTTGCCGAACAGATCCTGGCGTACCGTGCCCCGACGCTGAACGCCGGATCGGGGGTCTCGTGCTTGAGGTCAAAGGCGACTTCTGCCACAAGGTCCGCGGATCCTGAAAAACATGGGCGCGAAGAGGATTACGTCGAGGTGAGTCTGGCTCGCCCTACCGCTACAATCCGCTCTACAACGACCTCGACGCCTATGCGCTCGCCTACGGCATCGCGTCCCTTCTGAATAACCTCTTCGGGAGGGGCAAAGAACCATTCTGGCAGCAGGCCTACACGAACCTGGTCAAGTTCATCATCCTGCTTCACAAAGTTCTGTACGACTACGTGACCCTGTTCGATGTTTACGAATGCGCGATCAACCCGGCTCAATTGGAACAAAAGATCAGCCGAAGGAGAACAGCTGTTTCGACCGCCGATACATTTCGATCGACGATCAGATCTTCTGGCCGCACGCGAGCTTGAAACGTTTCCCTTCGGAGCGGACGCGGACACTAACCGGATGAAGGCTCCTGCACGGAAGAGCTAGAGCGTTTTCTGGATCGGAAGAGATTCCGCTACGAGATCCAAATCGAGAGGGCCCCGGCGGGGCAGGCCCGCGATGAAACGACGAGAAACGCCAGCACGTTTGAAGCGGTCAAACGCTGGTTTCACCACGACTGGAAACGGATCGATCCCAGACTGAGGACCACATCGTGGAAGGCATCTCGGTGTTCCTTTCGCTCTTCGACGACAACCCTGCGGTCAAGCGCGTCTTCTGCCCGCCGAAGGAAGCCTATGATCCGGGGGCCAATCGGACGGTCGCTACGGCACCCTTTCCGCCGTTTGGCGATCTGATCGAAACAGGGACGGTATGCGCGCTGAATTTTCCGGATCGGCTCAATCCGGGCCTGGCGAAGGCGATCGGCACGCTCATGAAACAGGATTTCAGCGCGCGGTGATCGAACCGCATTCCCCGGATGGAACGCGAGCCCGACGACACATTGGCGGGCAGGTACTCTTTCTTTGCGACGAATACCACTCCTTTGCCACCGCCGGGGAGAATGATCCCACGGGCGATGAGAAGTTCTTCGCACTCTCGCGCCAGGCGACGTGCATTCCGATCGTGGCCACGCAGAGCATCAGTTCCTTGCGGTCGACCTTGCCGGGCGAATCCTGGCGAACGCTCTGCAGACCTTCCGGACCAAAATCTTCCTCACCCTGTCTGATGATTTCAGCGCCCGGACCGCCAGCGAGCTCTGTGGGAAAGAGGAGCAGCTCAAGCCCAGCTACACGATCTCGGAAAACGGACAGGACGCCGGCGTGAGCATCTTGACCGGCCGGGCGACCGCGCACCGGCGCGATCTCGACCTGCAAGAGCTATAGCGTACAGCGCGACTTGTTTGAGCCCAAGTCTTCGCGGAACTCAAAAATGCGCAAGCATCGTTCTCGCCTACGACGGGCTGAATCCGCAGCCGCCGTGCTATTGCTACCTGAAACCCTATTACCTCGACCGGAACCATCTTATTTCGAGCAACTGGCGGAGGTCATCTATGAGCTGGGAGGTCATATTCCTTTCTTGCGGCCGATTGAGGCGCTGATCCTGGACCCGGAGATCTCCGACATCATGGTCAATGGCTCCTCGCGCGTGTTCATTGAAAAGCACGGCGAACTCCTGCCCGTCCCTGATGCCAATTCCGAGAAGTCTTTGCAGGTGGCCGTGCGCAATATCGCCCGCTCTGGGGGATGAGATCAGCGAGGAAAAGCCGCTCCTGGATCGCGATGCCGGACGGATCACGCGTTGCGGCAGCGTTCCCGCCTTGCTCGCGCCCGGGGACGATCCTCACCATCCGGAAATTTCACTCGAGCGCTTCACGCCCGATGAGCTGGTCCGGATCGGAACCCTCACGCTCGGCCTCATGAAAGACATCCGAGACGCCGTCGAGAATCGCCAGAACATCCTGATTTCCGGCGGCACCGGAACCGGCAAGACCACGCTCTTGAACGCTTTGGCCTCGTTCATGATCCAAGAGAGCGGATCGTGGTGATCGAGGATACCTCCGAGCTGCAATTGCAAGCCGAGAATCTGGTAGGGTTGGAAGCACGACGGGAGCAAGCCTGACCTCCGCGCGGTCACTATGCGGGATCTCCTCGGGCCACGCTTCGGCTCCGGCCGGACCGGATTCTTCTGGGCGAGGTCCGCGGCGGCGAAGCCTTTCGATCTTCTGCAGGCGCTTAATACCGGCCATGCCGGATCGCTTTCCACGATTCATGCCAATTCGGCCGAACAGGCATATCTCGATTTATAAGCTGCATCCTTTCAGTCTGGGATCGAGCTCCCCTACGCGGCGATTCGCGGCAATATCGGCGATGCCGTCCAGACTTCTTGCCCCGCATGGAGCAACGCAGCGGGCGCCGCTATGTCGCCCAGGTTTCTTCGCCTTATACGTTATGACGCGAGTCAGGACAAGTATGCCTTTGAATCGGTTTACGACTCGCGCAACACATGACATCGATCGCACGATCACGGAGTGCAAGATTGCAATGAGCGAGATTTCAGTTGGTTATCTTCGCGATAACTTCAATGTTGAGGATCGCATTGCGGTGGTGTTGCTAAACAAGCGAAGGGGGGCCGTGCTGCAACGAGTCGCTTACTTCTATTGAGAGAGTTGTCGCGCCGGAATATCAGGCCTGGCTACGCCACATGAACGCCCAAAAGTACGAAGTCTACATCTCCATGAATACACTGAAGGAGGGAACTCATCGACGAACAAAAGCCGATGTAAACCAAAATCCGGCACGTGTATCTGGATTTCGACGAAGACGGCACGGCGGCCGTACGGGAAGCTATTAGCAGCGACACGGTGTGCCGGAACCGAATTACTTGAATCAACAGCTCACCTGACAAATGGCAGGTGATTTGGAAGATCGCAGGCTGCGAACGAAAGGAGGGGAAGCCGAGGGGATCGAGCGCGGGTCTAGTAGCTGAGACCGGGGCCGACCCAGCCGTGGTCGAGAGCATCTGCCCGCGTGCTGCGTTTACCAGGATTCTACAATCACAAATACTCCCGACCGCACATGGTGGTTGTAGAAAGCCGCTCCAACCAGATCAGCGGCCCCGAGCACTTTCCGAGA
>CAVZNH010000066.1:0-249875 GCA_963776505.1 uncultured Alphaproteobacteria bacterium | reverse complement strand
CGATGCCTGTCGCGTGATACGGAGCGCGATGCCGTAAAGTCGGCTAACCCATCTGTTGTAGAGCAGCCGAAATGCCGCACGATCCCCGTCGGTGCAGCGATGCAGCAGCACGTCGGTGTCGTCGGCGTCAAGGGCAGTCTTGGTCGCAGACATCTCGGTAACTGTCTGATTCGATATTAGACTAGCTAGCATGAATATCCGCCACACTCCCACTTCGGTTGCCGCGCCATTTGGCCGTTACAGCCATGCCGTCGAGGTGCCCGAGGGCTCGCGGCTCCTCTACATCTCGGGCGAAGTCGGCGTGCTACCGGATGGAACGGTGCCCGAGACGCTTGAGGCGCAGGCCGAGGCTTGCTGGCGGAACATCATCGCGATCCTCGCTGATGCCGGAATGGGGGTCGAGGATCTGGTGAAGATCACCACTTATCTCGTTCGCTCAGAGGATGTGGCTAGCCGCCGGCGCAGCACGCGCCAAGCATTTCGGTGATGCACGTCCCGGCTCGGTGACGATCATCGTCAAAGCGCTGGTCAATCCAGCGTTGCTGATCGAAATCGCGGCGGGTGCCGACGACGATGTCGCCACCTATTGGCGTGGGAACCAGAACCTGCTCGACATAGGCGAGGAACAACTCGCCATTGATCGCGCCGTTGAACGCGCAAGGTGCGACCAGGCCATCCTGGCGGAGGCTGGCAATGGAGGTGGAGGTGTTCCAGTGCCCGTGCGGTACAGCATCAACCAGCCGGTGGCCCACCTCGGCCCAGCCGTAGAGCCTGATCATGTTCGTCTTGGTCCAGGTCTCGTCGATGAAGATCAGCCTGCCCGCGTCCAGCTTGGGCTGGTTCTCGCGCTACTCCGCCCGGGCCTTGGCGACGCCCGGTCGATCCTGCCCGGCGGCCCGGAGCGACTTTTTTTTAGCGACAGGCCAAGCAACTTCAACGTGTGCCAGATCAGCCCGACGCTCGCTGCGACCTGGTGCGTCGCCAACGCCACGTCCGCAATTCCGCGATCGTGGTATCGCCACGTTCGGCAACATACCCGCGGATCGCTGTGTAGACCGGCGCCAGCTTCGGCAGCTTGTGGCCGTGCTGAGCGCGCACGGCCGTCTCACCCGTCGTGCGACGCCGCGTCAGCGCCTTCGACACATACGCAACGCTCACCCGCAGCAGCTCGGCTATCTCACCAACACGCTCACCATCGTCCGACGCGCCGCATGCGTTCAAGAACGCATCTGCGGCTGCCGTCCGGATGATCTGCATGGCCACACCGGCTGGGCTGGAAGCATTCTTCTTGGTGGTCGGTGATCTTGTTGATAGTCGAACCGCTCCTCCATTGATGCCGGACTCGAGCGCGCGTTTGATATGCGGGCGGCTCGCTTCCTCGTCGAGCGACCACGCCCGGTTGTCGCGATCGGAGCCCCGTAGCTCATGAGTTGACCGGAACAGCGAAGAGGCGAGGAAGGCGCGAGGCGGCGCTCTCCACACTCATCCTGTCGGAAAAGGAAAAGAAGACGGCGCCGTCTCACTCACCGCGCCATGCCGGTGGCCCCGGCTGGCACGTCGTAAAATGCCAGGGTCATCGCGACGCTGCTGTAGTGGCCCATCAAGGTGATCACGTCGGTGATGCCGACATGGTCGAGTGCCTTGACAGCGCGATCGTAGAGGCCGCGTGGGACCCAGCGCGCATTGGAGAGCGCCATCGCCATTTCGTAGATAACCTGCTCGCGTTCGTCCGCGAATGATGTTTGCAGGCCGGCAATGATTGCTTCAACCTTTTCGGCTGGCAGCCCGACCTCCTTGCCGCGCCGCTCATGCGCGCTGGTCGGATAGGCCGAATGAAACCTGCTGGTGATGACACAGACGGCGATCTCGCGCTCGCGCTCGGTGAGCGAGTAACGGCCGGCGTGGAAATGGGCGCCGAATGGCCCCGCGACTTTCGCTAGCTTCGGATTGTGTACCCAGATCTTGCTCGGCCCGGGGAGCCCGCCGCGGCTCTCGATCATTGCGCGGTAGCCCTCCTGCTGCTCCGGCGTCATTTGTTCATAGGGGATCTCAGCATAACGACCAAAGGTTGGCGTATCAGGCATTTTTTGGTTTCCTTCCCGGGTTACGCGGTCATGTGTTGAAGCTGAGCAGTGGACGGACCTCTTCGGCGAGGAGGTGCAACTGTTCAAGCGCGAGGCTGTTTGGCATTCCGGGCCAATGGATCGAGGCGACCAGGTGATTCACCCCGAGCCGGTGATTGAGACGATTGAGTTGATCTGCGACCTCCCCCGGCGAGCCCAGCAGGAAGCGATCTTCCAGCAATTCATCGAAGGCGTGATCGAAATCGTCCCCCTCGGGCATTACCTTGTCCTGACCCCAGGCACGATAGGCCTTGTATTTCTCCTCAAGGTAGGGCTGTGCGAGACGGATTGCCTCGGCGCGCGTCTTCGCCACGAAAACCTCCCGCCGCATCGGTACTTCGCTGGGGAATGGCCGACCGAACTCGTCAAGCGCCCGCTTGTACAACTCCATCTGCCGCTCGATCGTCGCCAGTGTGTTGTGCGGGTTGATATACCAACAATCGCCGATCCGGGCCGCGCGCCGGATCGCCACATCGGCATTGGCGCCGATCCAGATCGGCGGGGTTGGTTTCTGCAATGGCTTCACGGGACAGGTCGCGTGGTCGAGTTCGAAATCCGAACCCTTCATTGTGACGAAGTCCTCGGACCATAGTCGGCGGACAGCGATAAGGCATTCCTCAAAGCGTGCGCCAAGCCGGCCACGCGGCACGCCAAAAGCCTTGAACTCGACATCGCGGTAGCCGATGCCGGCGCCGAAGACCAGCTTGCCGTCGCACAGGAGGTCGAGCGTCGCCAGTTGTTCGGCCAGATCAAGTGGCTTGTGCAACGGCACCAGCACGAGGCCGCAGATGATCCGCAGGCGTGGCGCGATTGCGGCGCAATAGGAGAGAAACGGGATCTGCTGCACGGACTCGAACGGATGCGCGCTGAAATGCGAACCCTTGACGATGCCGTCAAAGCCGAGACTGTCGGCGCATCGCACCAGGTCGAGGTCGTCTCGCAGGTGCTGAACCGTGTCGCCGGGCGGATGCTGGCCGCGAACGATCAGGCTGAGCTTCACTGTCCCGATGCCTCCGCCATGCCCATATCGGCCAGTTCGTCGAGGGTGAGGCCGCTGATCCGGAGATTGATGCCAAACATGACAATGGCTCCTGCCGCCCCTACGTCCCCGGGCACCAATAAGGCTTGCTGACCCGGACGGGTCTGAGCAACAAACGGGGCCTCGCTCGAGCACGTGCCCCCTCGGGAAGGGCGGTCCGCGTCTCCAGGCCGAGCGAAACCATCACCCGGTCGTCGCGGTGTTAGCAGAGCAGCACGACCCGTGGAAGTACGCCGACCGGGGCACCGTCCCCGGGGCGCAGCTTTGCGGCCACCTCGCTGCGGCGCGCGGCATTCAGTGCGGCAAGGGATCCTCGGGCTGGCGTGTAGAAGTGTGCCAGTGCCGCGCGCACGTCGTTGCGGTCGCTTCCTATGCTGTTCGGATTCGGCCGGAATGTTGGACCAGAGAATGCGCATGGTAATCTTGTCGTTCCTCGTCGCTTGTGGTTGCACCCCATAGTGCCACCGTGTCGCGTTCTCGCACATGCAGTCCTGAAGGATGGTCGAGCCGCTCGTGAATGGCCACCGAGGATTGAAGATCCGCCTTTGCGCCTACCAATTGCGTACAGGGTTACCTCGCAGTCTTCCAAACTGATCCATCGCTCTGTGTGGCGATCGCTTGACCAGGGCGTCCGGCCCGTTGGTAATCGGTCGGGACCGCGCTTTCGCGGAACAGGAGACACACCATGCCGACCGTCCATCCGCAGGTCCAGAAGGCTCGCGATCTCATGTCCACTGATCGCCGCGGCCTCGGACGAAAACGACGAAATCCGGAAACTCAGCAAGCCAATCGTCAAAGCTCCTGATCGATGGCGGGTTCTTCACCATGCTGAAGACGAAATCCGTCGGCGGAATGGAGCTGAAACCCTCGATCTTCGCCCAGGTGACCGAGGCGCTCGCCAGCGCGGATGGATCGACCGGGTGGGTGGTCAGTCAAAGCAACGGCTGCTCGACCACGAGCGCGTATCTCGATCCGGACATTGCCCAGGAGATTTTCGGGAGGCCGGACGGGATCGTCGCGTGGGGACCGCCGGGTTCGCCATACGAGGCCACTCCGGTCGAGGGCGGGTATCGCATCACCGGCAAATGGCGCTTCATGAGCGGCAGTCAGAACGCGACCTGGCTTGGTGCGCATCTGCGGGTTGCTGGCACCAAGGAAACCAAGACCTTCCTGTACCCAAAGTCGAGCGCCACCTTCCACGATATCTGGCACACGCTCGGACTGCGCGGCACGGCCAGCAACGAGTATTCCGTCGACAATCTGTTCATTCCGCACGAGCGCGCGATCTATCGCGACGATCCGCGCGACCGCCGGAGCGACAGCCCGCTTTATCGTTTCACCAGCAACCAGCTCTATTCGATCGGGTTCGGCGGCGTGGCACTTGGTATTGCCCGGGGCACGATGGACGCGTTCATGGCGCTGCCGCGGGAAAAGACCCGCCGCGGCGCGGGCAGACCGATGGTGGAGAACAACGTCGTCCAGTCGCACGTGGCACAGTCCGAGGCGAGGTGGCGGTCCGCGCGCTATTTCCTGCACGCGGCGGCGGACGAGGCGTTGGAAACGATCGAGGAGCGCGGCGCGATGGACCTGGATCAGCGCACCCGTCTGCGCCTCGCCTCCACCTGGGCCATTCAGTCGTCACGCGAGATCGTCAACACGCTGTTTCACGACTGCGGCTCGATGTCGGTGTTCGAGGACAATCCATTCGAACGCCGTCTGCGCGACATCGACACGGTCGCGCAACAGGGCCAGGGGCGGATACTGCACTACGAGACGGTCGGTCAGGTCATGCTTGGACTGGCGCCGGAGAACATCTTCTGACGGTGGACAAGCCGGGGCGGGGACGTGCGTGGCTGCTGGATGGATCGTCCAGCCTGATCGGGCGTTCCGTGAGGCCGATTTCCGTTCTTGTCGATCGAGGCGCGACCGGCATTGGCGCAAACGGCGGCTGAGGACCAATAGGACAAGGATCTCGGATCTCGTTGAGCCGATCTGCACGGGGCGTGTTCCGGGACGCGGTGCCGATATGCTGTCGCGGCGTGCGCGCAGGTCGAACCGGTCTTGGTGGAGGTGGCGCCTGGACACAGCAAGGCGTGCATCAGGGATGATATTCTGTGAGCAGCGCTTGATTGCTGCGCGCGCGAGCGCCCGGCCATCATTGCCGGCGAACCTCGTGTAGCAGGAAGTCCAATCCGCTGAGGGCCTGACTCTCGGTCTGGCGGGTGTTACATTCGCAGCACGGCCATGGCTCAAGATCCGTAGTACGCAAAGTGCCGCAAGCCATATTGGTCTATCCATGCACAACCTCTGGCGACGCTTCTTCGGCAAACAGTCCGGCTTCATCGAGGATCCGGCGCAATGTTCCGAGGTGCTCCGGGTCGTCAATCGGCAGGAGTGGTGGCCGCACGTGTCCGCCACACTGGCCGAGCATGTTCATGCATGCCTTGATCTGCGCCTGCGGTGAGCCGAATGTGCCGCTCCAATCTGGGCGGATCAGCCTCGTCATCAAGGCCACGTAGCGACTGGCCGCAAGTTGAGCGGCCATAAAGTCTTTGCGCCAGAACGCTTCGTAAAATGCCACTGCGAACTTCGCGCCCAGGCCACCGCCATCGATATTGCCGTCGCCGCCGAGGTCACGCAGCACTGAGAGCCCCAGACGGTCGATGAAGCCGCCGAAAACGCGTAGGCGGTTGCCGACCTTTTCGAGCGTCGTGAGAGCCTGGATTCTGTTGACCGTGCTGTCTTTGATTGCAACAACGCGGGCAATCTCTGCCAACTCGATCGCGGTTTCCCAGGTAATCTCGACGGCAACCCCGCGTGCCCAATTGTATACCATGATCGGCAGATCGACGCAGTCAGAGATCATCGAGAAGAATGCGACAATCTCGCGCGTTGTCGGTGCGACATAGGGCGGCGGTGTGGACAGCATTCCATCCGCACCGATTTCGCGCGCGTGCAGCCCAAGCGCTATTGTTTGTGACGGCGTGAAGGTGGTGCAGCCGACCACCACGGGGATCTTGCCCCCGAGCTCCTCGACCGCGACTTCGGCCACACGGCGACGTTCTGCCTCGGTTTGCGAGAACCATTCACCAGTCGTTCCGTTTACGAGCACGCCATGCACGCCTTGGTCGTGATACAGGCGCAGGACGCTGCGCAATGCGTTCTCGTCTAGGATGCCCTGCGCAGTGAAGGGCGTCGGAGCCGCAATCCAGTAGCCTTTCCAACCAACGGATTCGCGATCCATGTATGATTTCCTTCCTCTCGAACCCAACTTCAGCCTGAGAGCGTTGCGTGTCGCATGCAAGTCTGCGGCGGCTCCGGTTTTTGGGACATGAAGCGAGCGAGTTGTTTGTGCGTGGGAACAAGGCGCCGTTGGGCGACCATGCGCGAAAGACGATCCTCGAACTGCACCGCAAGATCGGCCTGTTCCAGCTTTGGGATCACTGCACGAGGCATGCGCCCGTCGCTTTGCTCCCAAGGCGCAGCTCACCGGCTACAAAAGCATAGACGAATGCATTCTCGCGCTACAGTCCGGCCGTGCCGATGCGGAGGTGCTGGCCGCAACGATCGGGTTGAGTACCGTCGGCAAGAATGCCAGCCTCGGCCCGTATCATCTGCTGAACACGCCCACGGTGTCGCTGCCAAGTTGTTACGGTGTTCAGCGAGAGCCGGACACGCGCTTCGTCGAAGTCGTCAACGCCTGGATAGACTTCAACCGCGGCATCGGTACGATCCGAGACCAGATGATCACGGGCCTTGGGTTGAATGGGGTGACGTCGGAGCAGGTGCCGGCAGAACTGAGCTTCTGAATGGCACATTGGACGTGCCGCCAGATAGTTGCGAAGGATACCGCGGCTGTTTCGCCGTCTGTACCGACGATGGATGCGGGAAAGCCAAGGTCACGCAAGGCGGCATCGTAGAGGCGAGAGCGCCCAGTGACGATAAGATAGGCGCGCGCCCCTGGTTCTTCAGCAGCTTGCACATCTCGGGGAACCACGTAGCGAGACGCTTCGCGGAGCTGGAAGCGGGCAAATCATGGCGAAAATCCTTCCGCCATTCCGGCCTGCCGGAGCGTCCCTGCCGACCAGGAGGTCCTGAAGCAGATCGCCTCCAGGTTTGTGCAGCCGGTTGACCCCACAGCCGGGGCAGGGAACCGTCAGCTTCGGGAGGACGACGCGATGGCAGGGCAGGGTGACTTCGATCTGACACGGCTTGAGCGTATGGAACGACGGCTCCAGTCGCTGGAGGACGCCGAGGCGATCCGCAATCTGAAGTCACGCTACGCCGCCCTGTGCGACGACAATTATGATGCGGATGGGATCGCCGCACTCTTCACTGAGGATGCGACTTGGGACAGCCCGGGTCTTGGTCGGTTCGAGGGCCGGGAGGCGATCCGAGGGTTTTTCCGAGGTGCTGGGGGGATCTTCTCCTTCGCTATCCACTACAGCCTGAACGGCCAGATCTACGTGGATGGTGATACGGCGCGGGCGCAGTGGTATCTGTTCATGCCGTGCACGGTGGCGGAGGGAAATCGCGCGATGTGGCGTGCCAGCATCGACCATGAGCACTACCGACGAGTGGACGGGTCTTGGCTGTTTTCGGAGAAGCGCTCGCAGCCGCTAATGAATGTCCCCTTCGATGAAGGGTGGGCGCGGTTGCGGTTTGTCTGAGCGGTCGGCGTCCCCACGCCGCGGTCGAGCGCCATCACACTTAAGGTAATGGGCCTTATGCGACACACGGTCAGCTCTGCGGCCGGGTCCAAATATCCAGGCCACGCAACAGGTGTAGAATAAGGCCGCGGGGCAGTTACTCAGAGGGAGATCGGCCGGTGCCCGCGCGCTCGGGCCCGGGGTGAATGAGAGGCTGATAGCTATTCCACGCCACGTCGCGCGGCTAAGATGTAGTCGTGCGACAAGGGGAAGCCTGACATGATCAACCTGAGCGGTATCGGCCACGTTCTGTTGCGGGTCGCCGACGAAGAAGCCTCAAAGCGGTTCTACCGCGACGTGCTGGGGTTTCGCATCGCCGAGCAGGATCCAGAGCACGGCGGTGTATTCATGACTTTGGGCGAGGGCTTCCATACAATCGACCTCGCGCAGCATCCCACGCCACAGGACGCGCCGAGGCCGCGGCACGGGCAGCTTGGGCTCGCGCACATCGCGTTCAAGGTCGCCAGTTATGCGGCATTGCGAGAAGCCTACGCCCACCTGCTCAAAAACAACGTCGAAATCCAGCGTGCCGCCGATCATGTCTGCCAGCGCAGCATCTATTTCGCCGATCCCGACGGCAACGGCCTGGAGATCTATTACGAGATGCCGCGGGCGCTGGAGCTGTTCCCGAACGGTCGCGGCGACGAGGACGAAGTGCTGCCGTTGAGCAGCGCGGACGACCCGCTTCCCGAGTGGCTCGTCGAGGAATGGCCCGGCCCTGCCGCGATGGCCAAAGTCGAGCGGCTGCGCCGCCAGCCGACACCACCGGCGGCCGAGTGACACTCCCGGCTAAACGTCTTGAGGGCGGCAACGCGGAGGATCGCTTTGGGTGCAAATTGGCCGATTGCAGAATGACGGCTTGGGAGACTGAGATCGTCAAAAACGTCGCAGCCCAGCACGCCAGGATCGTGGGGTTCAGCAGCACATAGTCGACCCTCAGGGGTGATTGCGCCGCATCCTTTGTCCTTGCGCTCAATGAGGCCGGCCGAGCAAAGTGAACCGAAGGCCTAGTGTCAGATCCAACGGACAATGACCCAGTCGAGCAGCGGAGTGCCACCATGACGCCGATCGCCCCTGCACAAGGAGGCGGTCGAAGGACTGCGTAGTTTGTTGGGGAACCACTTGCAGGCCGCATGCAGCGCCACTGGTGACCGTCCAGGCACGGTTGCGGCCGTAGCGCGCATTGGATCAGCCCTCCATCCGCCTGACAGCCGCCGCACCGCCAGGGAGGGAGCGGACCGTTTGGATCTGACGACGCGTCAACAAATAGAATGCTGCGACGTGCGTGATCATCAGCAGCGGCACATAGACTATCGGGATCGTGTACGCGGCGCCCAATTCCCCTGCCAACGTCGGAAGGCCGAATTGGCTGCCGTGATAATAGTCGATGATGATGTCGGCTGTTCCTGCGAGATTGAAGGCTATGACGAAGATCCAAAAGACCGAACGTATTCGTACCGTGAGAAGCGCCAGCATAGCCAGCAATCCGGTTGTGAAGTCACCGTAGGCGGCGAAAACGGCAAAGCCGTTGGGCAGATTGGGGCCGACGACGCCAGGAATGATGAAGACGAGTCCGAAGAAGCGAAAGCTGTGCAAAGTGGCGATGGCGCGCTGCGCTTCAATTCGGTTCATTGTCTTGAGCCTCGGCCAGACATATGCGCCAATACCAAGCAGCCACGGGACGTATCCCAGGATAAGATGTATCTGGAAGATGGTTGCCGGCGACATTGCGGATCCCTGTTCAGGTCCTCGAGGAGGCGGCTTCGAACACCGCAGTGAGAATCCCGAGCCGGCCTTCCGTGAGATTACGTGCCAGGTTGGCGGTTAGCTGCACGAAGTCCGGTCCCATCACGACGCCCAAATTCGGCGAGGGCGGCGGCCCCGAGGCGCGCAATTGGGCGAACCAGGCGTTGGCGGAATCAGAGTCGTCTTGCCATGCCAGCGCGCGAAAACCGGCCGGTTCAATCACCTCGCGCGTCGCGGCGGCGGTCAGAAGAAAGCTCGTGGCCGGCGTTCGTGCCCAAGGCACGGGATAATGCGGATCGCCGCTCTTCAACACAACGTCGAAGGTCGCAAACTTGCCGTCCGACTTCAGCACGCGCCGGATTTCGCGATAGAGCCGCGCACGGTCGGAAATGTTCATTGCCACATGCTGCAGCAGCACCACGTCAAAGTCGCCGTCGTCGAACGGCAGTTCCAGCGCGCTGGCTGTGTTAAACGAAACAAGCTCGCTCTGTCCGGTCCGCTCCGTGAGATAGCGCGCGGCATCGACGAATGGCTCGCTGAGGTCGACGCCCGTAACCTGGCAGCCATAGGTCGCAGCCAGAAACCGCGCCGGCCCGCCAATGCCCGATCCGACATCCAGAACCGACATATCGGCGGTAATCCCAGCCAACCTGGCAAGCTCGGTGGTCGCGGCGAGCCCTCGGGTGTGAAACTGATCGAGCGTCGCCAGCTGCGGGGGCGTGAGCCGCAGCTCCTCTGGCCCGAAGGTCTTGAGCGCTGTCTTCAGCCGCTCGGTCAGGCCGGTCGCACGATAATGATCACGCACACCATCAAGGAGATCGGTCATTGCAGCGTTCCTCTGAGGCTTCAGGCTGGTGATATAGGACCGCTTTCTGCGAGGGGTTATCCGCGGTAATGTTCATGGGTTATGAAGCAAAACTTCACAGTCAGACCAGGGGCGCTGGACGGCGTGGAGGCCTTCCTGCGCGTTGCGCAGCACCGCAATTTTCGTAGAGCTGCTGCAGAACTCGGGGTAACCCCGTCGGCCGTCAGCCAGGCGGTACGCTCGCTTGAGGCGCGCACCGGCGCAGCGCTCTTCATCCGCACAACGCGCAGCGTCGGCCTGACCGAAGCCGGGGAACGCTTCTTTTCTCGTGCAAAGCCCGCGTTCGAGGAACTCGTCGCCGCAAGCGAGCTTGCGCGCGAACTCGGACAGCGGCCAACTGGATTGTTGCGGCTCTCTGTGCCGCGCGCGGTCGTGCCCATTCTGCTGGAGCCGCTGATCGCATCCTTCTGCCGAACCTACCCTGAGATCGAGGTGGAGATCGCCGCAAGCGCGGAACTCGTCGACCTCGCGTCTCGGGGGTTTGACGCTGGCATCCGGCTGGGCGAGTTCATCGCCGCTGACATGGTCGCAGTGCGTCTGACGCCACCGTTCCCGTTGGCTGTCGTTGGCAGCCCCGACTATCTGCACAGGCGAAAGCGGCCGGAGCGCATCGACGATTTGCGCCAGCACGCCTGCTTGCGCTTCCGTCGCTCGGACGGGTCGATTGCGCCCTGGCGCTTTGTCAACGGCAACAAGACGGTCGAGGCGATCGTGTCGGGGCCACTCGTCGCGCACGACTTCCCCACGTTGCTCGGAGCAGCGGTCCAGGGCCTAGGACTTGCGCAGGTGCCCGCCCCGCTTGCCAAAGCGCCGATTGCGGACGGCCGTTTACGAGCGGTCCTGATGCGCTTCGCCGTCACAGCACCCGGGGTTTTTCTTTACTACCCCGACAGACGACAGGTATTGCCCAAGCTGCGCGCGTTCATCGAGCACATGAGATACCGGAGCCCCAATACACCACGCGACGGAACAACTGCGCGGAGATCGCCCAAGCCCATCCCGGACGATAATTGGGTTGATTTGTAGACATCAGTTTGTCTAATGGCGGAATCCACTGGAGCGGCAACCATGGGCGCGTTGCGGCCAATCCTGGTAGCCAAAGTACGGGCTACCGCGGCGCTCTTCACTGTGCTCTGCTGCGCCTGTACTCAGCAAGAGCTAACACCAGACTTATGCGTAGTCCACATGTCGTCGACCTTCGCCGGTACCGGCAGCGCGCAGGGCCAGATTACCGTTGCGAGGAATGGTGCGTCCTGCGGAATGGCGTTCGCGATGAACGGCCCGGCTCGTGGAGGGTTTGTCTCCGATCCACAACTCGTCGCAGAGCCAGCACATGGTTCCGCGGCCGCCCGGATGTCGAAAGGCGCGGCACTGATATTCTACAAGCCAAGCCTAGATTATAGCGGACCAGATCGGTTCGTGGTTGCGTTCAGCCGCGATTACGCGCTGACAGTGGACGTTAGTGTTGTGCCACTGCCTTGAGACCGGCGATTGGCGGCACCGACAGGCCGCTACTTCCATGACCAACCATCGCAACCAGCAGGGCAGCAAGGTCAACGCGTGGGGGATGAGCGCTTTATTGCACCGCTCGATCGTCAGGTTAGCAGCTTGTCTGTCCGTGTCTTGTCTGGCACCACCGGATTCCCAGGTGTGTGGATTTATGGAGAAATGGTCGGTTGTGGCGCCGATGCCATAGGTTGGCGCCAAAGGCCCGAAGCAGGCGCGCAGGACGGTCTACGGTCAGATGTCAGGGGGGTAAACGAATGGAACGAAAGACAGCATCGGACTTCCCGCAGGAGCTGCTGGACCTGTTCGACGGATACGTGCACGGCGTGATCAGTCGTCGTAAATTCCTGGATGGTGCGCAAAAGTTTGCAGTCGGCGGAATCACTGCGGCCGCACTCTTCGAGATGCTCAAGCCAAACTATGCTTTGGCCATCCAGGTGCCGACAGATGACGTTCGGATCAAAGCGGAATCCGCCGCAGTGGCGTCACCGCGTGGCAACGGCGACATCAAGGGCTACCTTGTGCGGCCGGCCGATGCAACCAGACTGCCCGCGGTCCTGGTCATCCACGAAAATCGCGGCCTTAATCCGTACGTCGAAGATGTGGCGCGTCGGCTGGCGATTGCCAATTTCATCGCGTTCGCGCCGGATGGACTGACATCAGTGGGCGGCTATCCCGGCGACGACGAGAAGGGATTATCACTTTTCGGGAAGCTCGACCGTGCCAAGATGGAGGAAGACTTCCTCGCCGCGGCATATTGGCTGAAATCGCGCCCCGACAGCACCGGCAAAGTCGGCGCCATCGGTTTCTGCTTTGGCGGCGGAATCGTCAACCAGCTGGCGGTGCAAATGGGCCCGGATCTTGCCGCCGGGGTTCCATTCTATGGAGCCCAACCCAGCGCCGCCGACGTGGCGAAGATCAAGGCACCGATAAATGCGCAATACGGCGAAATGGACGCGCGTATCACCGACGGATGGCCAGCCTTCGATGCTGCCCTCACGCAGGCGCAGGTTCCGCACGAGGGTCATATATACAAAGGCGCCAATCATGGGTTCCATAACGACACGACGCCCCGCTATGACGAGGCAGCAGCGAAAGAAGCGTGGCAGCATACTTTGAATTGGTTCAACAAGTACTTGAGGGGCTGAACCGAACGAGGGTGTACCGGGTTGCTCGCACGTGTCGCCTCCGCGTCGATATATGGAGACGCCGCAAGAACACGTGAGCCGCCACGGGCATCGCCGGCGAACGATGCGCGAAATTTCCGGGGGGGGAGGATGAGGACCGCAATACATGATAGGCTGATGTTGCATTCCGACCCCGAGGTCGCCGAAATGCGCCGCCGCGCGGTGTCCAAGGCGGCGTGGCGCTTCCTGCCGATTCTTACAATCGCCTATATCCTCAACTACCTCGACCGTACCAGTGTCGGCATCGCCGCACTGACGATGAACCGCGACCTCGGGCTTACGGCCTATGAGTTCGGCTGGGGAGCCGGATTGCTGTTCGCCAGCTACAGCATCTTCGAGATCCCGAGCAATCTCATCCTTTATCGGTTTGGTGCGCGACGCTGGATCGCGCGCATCATGATCACCTGGGGAGTGGTTGCTGCAGCGAACGCCTTTGTGGTCGGACCGGCAAGCTTCTATATCGTGCGTCTGCTGTTGGGAGCCGCCGAAGCCGGGTTCTTTCCAGGCATCACGTTTTTCCTCGCTGCCTGGTTTCCGGCGCAATACCGCGCGCAGGTATTGGCATGGTTCCTGGTCGCCATCCCGGTATCGTCGGTTCTCGGCGGCCCGATCTCCAGTCTCTTGCTGCAGATGGATGGTCTGGCCGGCCTGGCCGGCTGGCAATGGATGTTCATTGTCGAGGGTCTGCCTGCCACCATAATCGGCTTTTTCGTCCTGAGGATGCTATCCGACCGCCCGGAAGAGGCGGAATGGCTCAGCGTCGAGGAACGCGCGGCGATGAGCGCGATGCTCGCCGAAGAGCAGCGCGACCGTGCGCGGCACTCGATGGTATCGGCGATCAAGGACGTGCGGGTGCTGACCCTGACCGCCATTCAGTTCGGCTATACGCTTGGCTCTTATGGGATTGGCATCTGGTTGCCACAGATTTTGAAGACGCATGGTTTGTCGAACCTGTCAGTCGGCTTTGTCTCGGCAATACCGTATCTGTTTGCCAGCGTGGCCATGCTGGTCTGGGCTGCCCATGTCGACCGCACCGGTCGTAAAATCCTCAACCTGACGCTCGGTTTTTTGCTGGCGACGGTCGGCTTGGTCCTCTCGGTCGGGTGGACGGACATGGCGCCGGCTCTGATCGGCTTGACAGTGGCGCTGGTCGGTGTGACCTCGGCGCGGGCAATCTTCTGGACCGTGCCGACCAGCTTCCTGACCGGACGCGGCGCTGCCGGCGGCCTCGCCTTCATCACGACGATCGGCTCGCTCGGCGGTTTCTTCGGCCCCTTCATGATCGGCTGGATCAAGGATTCGACGGGCTCGTTTGTCTTGGGATTACTCGCCATGGCCGCAATCCTTGCAGTAACCACAGCATTGTCGGCGGGCTTGCGATTGGTCGTCCGCCAGGAGTAGGCGCTGCTGACCACAAATGGTCGCCTTGCTCGGGGTCTTTGACACAGCAACAACTGTCGGGCCCCCGCCGTGGCTGCACCGTGAGTTTCGGTCCTGTCCAACGACATCATCCGTGATCGTTGGTGTGCGGTCCATCCGGACACTCGAGGGGAATCTGTTGTGGGCATCGAGGACCAGAGAAGGACGTGCTGGCGTTCCGCGAGACCTACAGCACGATGTGGCTGATCGAGAAGCGCGCCTTTCACCAGTCCGGCGGCGTTCCGGCAGAACCAGCTTCAACCCGTCGCCAAGGCCACGTAGGGTTCAAGCCGGTGTTACAGAATCCGCGCGCGGTACGGGAGGGGAGACGGCACAATGAAATTCAAATTCACCAACCCCTGGTGGGTCGTCGTCGGCGCGGTCGCCGGACTGTTCGTCGGCCAGGGGCCAGTCTTCGTCGGCACCTATGGCGTGTTCCTCAAGCCGATCATGGCAGACATGGGATGGGACCGCGGCACGGCGTCGTTCGCGTTATCTGCCGGCACGTTCTTCTCCGCCTTCGCGTTTCCCGTATTCGGCCGCCTGATGGACCGCCGGACCATCCGAGCCGTCGCCCTTCCGGCCATCGTCGCCTACGGGGTTCTTCTGGCCGCCGTTGGGCTCTCGCCGCACGGTCTTTGGGCTTTCGTGATCCTCATGGGACTGGCCGGCGTGGCCAGCACAATTCAAAGCCCGCTGCCATATGCCAAGGCGATCGCCGCCTGGTTCGACCACCGCCGCGGCCTCGCCCTCGGCATCGCGATGGCAGGGGTCGGGCTTGGCGGCTTTGTCGTCCCGCAAGTGACCCGCGCGGCGATCGACGGGTTCGGTTGGCGCGGCGCCTACGCGGTCCTGGGAACGCTGACCGTCGTCATCGCCTTTCCGGCGGTCGCGCTGTGGGTTCGCGAGCCGCTCCCTGGCGAGGGCGAGCGGCGGTCCGTCATGGGCGCCGCCCCCGGCCTGACAGTGCGCGCGGCGCTGCGGACACTCCGCTTCTGGCTGCTGGGCGGAACATTCTTCCTAGTGGCGCTGGGTATCGTTGGCATGCAAGGCCATATCGTGCCGCTGTTGACCGATCATGGCCTGTCGCCGGCTCTGGCTGCAGCAACGCTCGGCATGTTCGGCCTCGCGACCCTGGCTGGCCGTCTTCTTGTCGGGTATCTCATTGACCGGATTTACGCGCCGTATGTCGCGACCGTGTTTTTCCTGGCGCCGGTGCTCGGGTTCGCACTGCTCGCCACCGCCTCCGGTCCCTGGCCGACGGTGGGCGTCGCACTGATGGGGTTGGGGCTTGGGTCGGAGATCGATCTGATCGCGTTTTTAACCAGCCGGTATTTCGGACAGCGCATGTTCGGGGAGATTTACGGATATTTCTTCATGATCTTCGCTCTGGGGACCGCCGTCGGGCCGGCCGCCGCCGGAGTGATGTTCCAGATGGCCGGGTCTTACCAGCCCGCCCTGATCGGCGCCGGTGCAGTGCTGGTGATCGCGACGGTGGGCATCAATCTGCTTGGCACGTATGCTTATCCGGTAGAGCATGGGAGGGAAACCATCGAGTTCGGGTCGCCGAGGGCACCGGCTTAGCGGGTTTGCCCCGTATTGTATCGACGGGGACCTCCTTCGACTGCGCCGCCAGAGGTCGTTCAGCGGACTAGTCTAGCCAGGCGTGGTCGCCACGCGGGCAGGTCTTGCGGCGGATACCGGCATCATACGCAACACTGGCCTGTAGGCTCCTGGCACGTGATCGGGCGATCGGATGACGAGTGCGGTGCTGAGGCCTCAGACCCTGCCCTTGAGCACGTCCCTCGGTCTGATTTGGTCGCTCGTAGTCCAGCCATTCCCGTTCAAGCCGCCGCGCGCGTCATCGATGGACCGGCCGTTGGGAACCTCGCTCAATCCTACCGACAGTCAGCATTGGTGTTGGCGGGAATTCACACTCGCACAGGGCATAACCCAGACCCTTGGCGATCTGCGTTTCGGCAAGCTGCATCTGGCGCTCGGCCTGAACAGCAACTCGGCGATCGCATCCTTCTTATCGCCAGCGGGCAAAACGCCCTGTACGTCTTTGACCAAGCCAATGACTGAACTCACCGTATCGAACCCGGCGCCGCCGCCGCCAAGCTGTACATCGAACGGCGACACCGTGGCCGATGTCACCTACGGCAAGGATGAGGGCGGCAAAGCCTGCCCCGGGGTGCCTATTGTGGAGTCTTGAGGATTTCCTAGGCAGCGTTGGTCCCACGATTGTTGTCGCTGCGTTCGTTCCTTTTCCTTGGCCTCAATTCTCGATTGGAGGTCACGACGCTCAGATGCGATGCTAGTAAGCGCCGTCTCGTAATCTCCCTCCGGGTTGGCGAAATAAATCATAGACCCGCTCTTACCGCTGGTCTCGGTCTTGCACAAAGACTGAGGCCAAGCTTCTGTCTTGGTCATTGGCTTGGTGGGATGCGCTGCAATGCACTTCTGACGCACCTCGGAGAGTTCGCGATCTTTCGTAGCCACTTGTAACTCAATGGCGAGGATCTCGCCATTGACGTTCTGAAACCACGGCTTCACTTCTTCGGCAGCGAGACGGCAATTTCTTTCGTGCGGCGTCTCGGGGCGCGTGGCCTTGAAAGGTCCAATCTGCACGTCTTTCCCGCGTTCAACGATAAGGAAACCCACGAAGACGGTCGCTGAGAGCAATAGAAATACTCCCAGCAACCCTAACGATATTCTCAGCCCTCTAGCCGCTCTTATTCACCGCATAGCTGGGATTCGCTGGCGGGTGTCGCATAAGGGTCTGATCTTGTTTACGGATTGGGTGTCGAGACCATCCCGTTCACCCGATCACACCGAGCCACACCCGCCATGCACAACGATACGACTGAGCCGTTCTGGTTTCCAGCCGTCGGACGCAAGAAAGTCACTGCTGCGTTCGATGGTGGGCGTCTCACCTCGGATGGCGGTGTGATGCTTCTGGCTGCTGCCGAGCGGCGTATCGGGATTGCCCATCGCCTGGCAGGTTTGATTGCCGATCCGCGCAATCCGCTGCTGGTGACACACAGTGTCGTCGATATTCTGCGCGCGCGCATGCTCGCCATTGCCTGCGGTTACCAGGACGCCGACGATCTCGATCATCTGCGCACCGACCCCGGCTTCAAACTGGCCTGCGGACGTCTGCCTGATACCGGTGATGATCTGTGCTCTCAGCCGACGATGTCGCGTTGGGAGAATGCGCCGAGTTTGCGTGAGGTGGTGCGCATGACCTACGCGATGATCGACGCCTATTGCGCCAGCTACCCACGCCCGCCTGTCGCTGTCACGCTGGACATCGATGACACCGTCGATGTCGTGCACGGCCACCAGCAGCTTTCGTTGTTCAACGCCCATTACGACGAACGCTGCTTCCTGCCGATCCACGTCTACGAGACCGCCACCTCCCG
This sequence comes from uncultured Alphaproteobacteria bacterium, assembly GCA_963776505.1. Taxonomy (GTDB): domain Bacteria; phylum Pseudomonadota; class Alphaproteobacteria; order Acetobacterales; family Acetobacteraceae; genus JAMXLO01. The sequence goes on along the minus strand of CAVZNH010000066.1, from coordinate 231,856 downwards.
TCCGGTCGCGATGCTGCTGCGACCTGGCAAAACACCGTCGGGAGACGAAGTCCGCCGGCATCTGCGTCGCCTGGTGCGCCGCATTCGCAGCCATTGGCCGACCACGCGGCTGATCATCCGTGGCGACGGTCATTATAGCCGCCCCCAGGTGATGGCGTGGTGCGAGGCCAACGATGTCGATTATGTGTTCGGCCTGCCCGGCAACGGCGTGCTGAGCCGTCTGGTCGAGATCGCTGCCGACGATGTCAGGGTGCGTCGCGCCGAAGCCCAGGCGGCGGTGCTACGCCGCTATACCGAGACCCGCTATGGCGCCAAATCCTGGGGCTGCGAGCGGCGCGTGGTGGCACGCATCGAAGCCAGCACCCAGGGATTGGACATCCGCTACGTGGTGACCAACCTGGACGGCGGCAGCGCGGAGTGGCTCTACGACACGCTCTACTGCGCGCGCGGCCAGGCCGAGAACCTGATCAAGCTGCACAAGAGCCAACTTGCCTCCGATCGGACCAGTTGTCGCTCGGCACTCGCCAATCAGGTGCGTCTCGTGCTGCATACCGCCGCCTACTGGCTGATGCTGACGGTGCGCGACGCCATCGACAAGCCGCATCCGCTCGCCAACGCCGAGTTCACCACCCTGCGCACGCGCCTCCTCAAAATCGCCGCACGCATCACCGAGACCGCCACACGCGTCCGCGTCGCCTTTGCTGCAGCATGCCCGGACCACGCATTGTTTCGCCGCATCGCCATCTGCCTCCAGCCCGCCGGACCGTAACACGGCGGGTGCTCCGTCCCCGCACACACCCGGTCCCGCCAACATCCAACGCCGTCATGAACCTGACTGACTTCGCGATGAAACAGGCGACATGCAGCAACGCGCCTGCTCCTCAGACAGCACCATCAACTTCAATGCGATGAATAGGACGGGTTAGAACCCGGTCAGTTGTGGTCCGACGGCAGGGTCGTAGTTGTCTGCTGTGGCAAGTGATGTTACCCACAGTGGTACCCCGCACAATGCCAGACAAGCGGTTGTAAACATTGTCTGTGTCACCAGACGCCGTATCGTGCCTGACCCTGACGCACCTTGTAGACGATGGCGTATTTCCGCCGCCACTGCTTTGACCCGGGCGTGGTGCCAAGCCGCGATCGGATTAATGAGGGCGGAGCTTGGCCTGAGGTACGCCAAAGTGAGAAGCCTCGCTGGTGGAGGGTCAGCGAGGCTTCCCGCCGTGACGGCAGCGAGGCCGAGGGCCGCCCGACCTCGCGGGCTGGATAACCGAGAATACGGTGCGTCGGTTTCCACTCTGCTGTTCAAATACGCGCGCCGCGCGTTGGCCCCGGCGACTTGGCGCTGACGCGGACGAAACCGCCGTGCCCCCAAGGATCAATACTGGTAACCAGGCGGGACTGCCCAGTACGGATTGTATGCTGGAGCGGGCGGTGGATAGTAAGCAGGTGGTGCAGCGTAGTAGACCGGAGGAGGTGGTGCATACAGGTACGGAGCAGCGAGTGCCCCTCCGAGGATCGCTCCACCTATGATGGCAGGTGCGACCCACGCGTAACCATTCCAGCAGCAGTGTCCACCATGCCATCCACCACCGTAGTACGGATGGAACGCAGATCCACCACGGAATACTGCTGTACCTCCGGCTGGACCATGAAATACGGCTACTCCACCACGACGCTGACCCTGAGCGTCCGTAGCTACCAGAGTGGAGGCTATAAGACCTAAACCGATAACTGAAGCGACAATGATCTTGTTCATCTACCTTATCCTCGCAACGATCGTTCTCGATCGGCGGTTTGGTGGGCATGCCACGTACATATGGTACAGCAGCGCAGCAGCCCAAGAGGTGGCGACCGGGATGCTGTTACCCGCGACCAAAACACGAGGCCAAAGGTGAAGCGGAAGCGGTTCGAGTCCATCATCCGCGCTGACGAGAATATTATGCATTTGCTGGAGCGGTGCGCTCTCTGGGTTTGCCGCAATGGCGGCTGGTCGCCGGCTGCCTGTATCAGACTGTATGGAATGTGCTCACCGATCGGCCACGTGGCACGGGCATCAAGGATTATGACCTGATCTACTACAGCGATGATGCTTCGTGGGAAGCCGAGGATGCGGTGATCCGAAGCGTTGCGGCGGCGACGCGCGATTGCGTCGGTCCGGTGGAGGCGCGCAACCAGGCGCGCGTGCATCTGTGGTTTCCGGAGCGCTTCGGCTGCGCCTATCCGAGCCTCGCCAACGCTGATGAATCGCTGCGCTACTATGCGTCGATCGTGCACGCTGTCGGGGTGCGGCTGGAAGCTGACGGCAGCCTGGATGTTGCCGCACCGTTTGGCCTCGACGACATGTTCGCGATGGTCATCCGGCCCAATCGCGCGCTGGATAATGCCGTATCGCACACGAGCAAGGCGCAGCGCGCGAAGGCGATATGGCCGGAGGTTATCGTCGAACCGTGGGAAGCGCCGGCGTGATTACATCGTGGCGCCCAGCACCCAGGGCGCGAACTCGGCGGCGCCGAAGTCGAACTGCTCGCTCTTGGTGCGTTCGCCGGATGCGACGCGCAGCATCAGTTCGAAGATGCGCTGGCCGCATTGCTGCACGCTCTCGTCGCCGTCGAGGATGGTGCCGCAGTTCACGTCCATGTCGTCTTCCATGCGCTGATACATCGGCGTGTTGGTCGCCAGCTTGATGGAGGGCGCCGGCTTGCAGCCGAACACGCTGCCGCGGCCGGTGGTGAAGCACACGAGATTGGCGCCGCCCGCCACCTGGCCGGTCGCCGACACCGGATCGTAGCCCGGCGTGTCCATGAACACGAAGCCCTTCGCGGTGACCGGCTCGGCGTAGCCAACCACATCGACCAGGTTGGTGCTGCCGGCCTTGGCCATCGCGCCGAGCGACTTCTCCAGGATGGTGGTCAGGCCGCCCGCCTTGTTGCCGGGCGAGGGATTGGCGTTCATCTCGGCACCCTCGCGTCGCGTGTAGTCCTCCCACCAGCGCATCAGCGCGACCAGCTTTTCGCCGACCTCGCGCGACACGGCGCGGCGGGTCAGCAGATGTTCGGCGCCATAGGTCTCGGGCGTCTCCGACAGGATCACCGAGCCGCCGTGCCGCACCAGCAGATCGCTCGCCGCACCGAGCGCGGGATTGGCGGACACGCCGGAATAGCCGTCCGAGCCGCCGCATTGCAGAGCCACGGTCAGTTCGCTCGCCGGCACCGGTTCGCGCTGCACGTGGTTGGCCTCGGCCAGCACCTCGCGCACGAACGCGACGCCGGCTTCGACCGTCTTGCGCGTGCCGCCCATCGACTGGATGTCCATGTTGCGGATGCGGTCGGTGAGGCGCTGTTCCTCCATCAGGCCGCGGATCTGGTTCACCTCGCAGCCGAGGCCCAGCACGACGACGTGCGAGAAATTCGGCGTGGCGCGCGTAGCCGGCGAGCGTGCGGCGCAGCACGCGCAACGGCTCGCTCTCGGTCATGCCGCAGCCGGTCTTGTGCGTCAGCGCGACCACGCCGTCGACATTGGGGAACTCTGCCAGCGGATCGTCGCCGGTGAACGGATTGCGGCGGAACACATCGGCGACCAGGCCCGCGACGTGCGCCGAGCAGTTCACGCTGGTGAGGATACCGATGTAGTTACGCGTCGCGATGCGGCCGTCGGGGCGGCGGATGCCCTCGAAGGTCGCGGGCGTGTTGGCGTAGTCGGTGGGTTTCGCGTCGATGCCGTAGGCGTAGTCCTTGGCGAAGTCGCCCATTTCGCAGTTCTGCACGTGCACGTGCTGGCCCGGTGCGATCGCGCGTGAGGCGAAGCCGATGATCTGGCCATAGCGGCGCACCGGCTCGCCTGCTGCGATCGGACGCACCGCGACCTTGTGGCCGGCGGGAATGCGCTCGGTCGCGGCCACGCCGTCCGCCACCGATGCACCGGGCAGCAACGTGGCTCGTGCGATCACCACGCTGTCGTCGGGATGCAGGCGAATCACATTGGGTGGGGCCATGTGTGTTGTCCGGCAAAGACGTGGATGGCCGGCACCAGGCCGCCGGGACGATGGTGCGGCCATGGCGGTCGTGCGGACGTGCGCGGTCTGCTGAGTCTCTAGGACGCGACGTCGCCGGCGGCTTTGCGGGTTGCCATCACTGCCTCGCGCGCGGCGCGGGCCATCAGGCCGCTGTCGTTGGCGATGGTGACGAAGCGGAAGCCCATGCCGATCATGCGCGCGGCGTATGCGGCGGTGCCGTTGTGCAGGCCGGCGAACTTGCCGTGCTTCTTGCAGCTCGCCAGCAGCTTCTCGTAGATGCCGAGGATCTGCGGCTCCTCGCGATCGAGGATCGGGACAGGCCGAGCGACAGGCCCATGTCGGACGGGCCGATATAGATGCCGCTGATGCCGGGAACCGACAGGATCTCATCGATGTTGTCGATGCCTTCCTGCGTCTCGATCATCGGGATCACCAGCACTTCGTCGTTGGCGATCTTCTGGTAGTTGCTCGCCTCGCCGTACATCGCCGCGCGGATCGGACCGTTGCTGCGCTTGCCGGTCGGCGGATACAGGCAAGCCGTCGCCAGCGCCTGCGCCTCGGCCTTGTTGTTCACCATCGGGCAGATGATGCCCCAGGCGCCGCCGTCGAGCGCCTTGCCGATGATGCCGGGCTCGTTCCACGGCACGCGCACCAGCGGGGTGATCGGATGCGCCGTCATCGCCTGGAAGCACTGCACCATCGTGGAGTAGTCCTGCACGCCGTGCTGCATATCGACGGTGACGCTGTCCCAGCCGCACTGCGCCATCACCTCGGCGGAAAAGCCGGAGGGAATTGCGAGCCAGCCGTTGACGCACGCCTTGCCTGCCGCAAGCCGCGCCTTGAGTTTGTTTGCCATCTGGGTGTTTCCCCACTGTCGAAGAGAGAGCCGCACGCTAGGCGCGGGACCTGGGGGCGTCAACGCGGCGATCGCGCGTTAACCATTGCGGCGCAAGGTGTTGCGCGATCTATGCGACGAGTACGGCGGCGCCTTGCAAGCGGCCGGCGCGCAGGTCGTCCAGCGCCTGATTCGCCTGCTCCAGTTGGTAGGGCAGCGGGCGCGTCTTCACCGGCACCTGCGGGGCGAGGGCAAGAAATTCCTCGCCGTCGGCGCGGGTCAGGTTGGCGACCGAGCGCACGACGCGTTCGCCCCAGAGTATGTCGTAGGGGAAGCTCGGGATCGGGCTCATGTGGATGCCGGCGCATACCACGGTGCCGCCGCGCTCGATTGCGCGCAGTGCCGCCGGAACCAGCGGTCCTACGGGGGCGAAGATGATCGCGGCGTCCAGCGGTTCGGGCGGCGACTGGTCAGAGCCGCCGGCCCATACCGCGCCGAGTTCGCGCGCGAAGGACTGCGCATCGGTGTCGCCGGGGCTGGTGAATGCGTAGATTTCGCGGCCCTGCCAGCGCGCCACCTGGGCGATGATGTGCGCCGCGGCGCCGAAGCCGTAGAGGCCGAGGCGGCGGGCGTCGCCGGCCATGCGCAGCGCGCGGTAGCCGATCAGGCCGGCGCAGAGCAGCGGTGCGGCTTGCTGGTCGGTGTAGTTGGCGGGGATCGCGAAGCAGAAGCGCTGGTCGGCGACGGTGAACTCGCTGTAGCCGCCGTCGATCTGATAGCCGGTGAAGCGCGCCTGGCGCGCAGAGGTTCTCGCGGCCGGAGCGGCAGAACTCGCACGCGCCGCAGGTCCAGCCGAGCCACGGGCACGCCGACGCGATCGCCGATGGCGAAGCGGTCAACGCCCTGGCCGAGAGCGGCGACGCTGCCGACGATTTCATGGCCGGGGATGAGCGGCAGCTTTGGCTGGGTGAGTTCGCCGTCGACCACGTGGAGGTCGGTGCGGCATACGGCGCAGGCGTGCACGCGGATGAGCACCTGGCCGGGGCCGGGCTCGGGGACTTCGACGGCGACGCATCGCAGTGAGCGTTTTGCCGCATCCAATACCATTGCTCGCATCATGATGTCGCACCGCAGTTGGCCGCTGACGCTATTGGAGCATCCGCCATGGTCCTCGCCTTGCCTTACTTCATCCGTGTTGAAAAAGAAGCGCCGCGACACGCTTGAGCGCATCCCGAGAGGGTTCAGCTTGCCAGAGTGAGCACTGCGTCCAGCAGCACCTGCGCGCCGCGTGCCACCTGCTCCTTGGTCGAATACTCCCGCGGATTGTGGGTGATGCCGTCGACGCTGGGTATGAACAGCATCGCGCTGGGACAGAGCGGTGCGATCAAGACAGAATCGTGGCCGGCGGCGGCGATCATGTCGCGGGTGGCGAGCTGGCGCTGCTGCGCCTTGTCACGCAGCAGGCTGCCGAGAGCGGGATCGAACGCGATCGGCCCGAATGTCGCGTAGGGATCCACCGCGATGGACACGCGCCGGCGGACCGAGATGGCATCCAGCGCGGTGCGGAGTTCGCGCTCCATGGCGATCGCGCGCTCGGGCTGCGCATGCCGCACGTCGCAATGCAGGCGGGTGATGTTGGCGACGTTGCCGCGCGCGTTCGGGTAGTTCTCGATCCAGGTGGCCGAGGCGCGGCCCTCCGGCTCGGCCGCGAGCGCGATGCGCTCCACCGCCAGGATGATCTCGGCCGTCGCGGCGAGGCTGTCGCGCCGGCGGTCCATCGTGGTGGGGCCGACATGGCTCGGCTCGCCGGTGACGGTGAGCTGGAAATAGCGGGCGTGCATGGTGCCGGTGACGATGCCGATATCGGCGCCGGTTGCCTCCATGACGGGGCCTTGCTCGATATGCGCCTCCAGCCAGCAGGCCCAGCCGCGCGGCGACGGCACCAACGGACCGGCCTGGCCGCTGTCGCGCAGCGCGTCGCGCACGCTGATGCCGTTGTCGTCGGTGATGGCGAGCGCGTCCTCCAGCGTCATGTCGGCGGCGTGCACGCGGCTGCCCATCATCGCCGGGCGAAAGCGGCTGCCTTCCTCGTTGGTCCAGTTGACCAGTTCGAGCGGGGCGCGTGTTGCGATGCCGGCGGCGTCCAGCGCGCGGATCACTTCGAGGCCGGCGAGCACGCCGAACACGCCGTCGAAGCGCCCGCCGGTCGGCACCGTGTCGAGATGGCTGCCGAAGGCGACCGCCGGCGCGGTGTCGTCGCTGCCCTGGCGGCGGAGGAACATGTTGCCGATCGCGTCCTGCTCGAAGCGCAGGTTCAGCTTGTTGCTCCATCGCAGCAGCAGCGCGCGGGCTTCGGCGTCCTCGGGCGAGAGTGCGAGACGGCAACTGCCGCCTTCCGGCGTCGGGCCGATGCGGGCGATGTCCATGATGGACTGCCAGAGGCGGTCGGCGTCGATCGAGACGGTCATGGGTGACCTGCTGCGAGGGTGTGGCACGACAATATGGGTGCGTGGGACGCGTGGCTATGGCGCCGGCTCGGTGTTTGCGGGTTGCTCCGCGTCGATCGAGAACCGCTCATTGTGCTCGGCGATGTAGACGTCGCGGAGCCACCGGTTGGCAGCCTCGACCGTGGTAATCCCGGCCAGCGCAAACTCCTTCGGCAGCCGATCCTGCAGCGTGCCGAACACACGCTCTGACCGGCCGCGAGCCTGAGGTGAGTAAGCCGCGATGTGTTCGATGCCGAGCTGCTTCAGGGCGCGGCCAAACTGTGTCAGCACCGTCTTCGACACCCGAGCTCCTGCCTCCGGCGTCTCGAAGTAGTGGCTGCCACGATCTCGTGTAGAGCGAGCAGAACAGACCATGCTTCGCTACCACCTCCCGTATCCCGCGCAGGCTCGATGCTGTGCCTTCCTCATCCACCAGGAAGGCCGAATACAGTTCGCTGGTGGCATCTTCCATCGTCACCACCAGGTCTTGCTTGCCGCCATCTCCCGGCAGCCAGGCATGCGTCGAGGCGTCCTGATGCAGCATCATTCCCACCATCGACGCCGGTATCCGGTGCTATCCTTGATCAATCGTGACGTGTGTTGGATGATCGGTGCCGGCGATACGCGGGGCATGTGTCGCGCACGGGCTGACAGCGTCGGCCAATGCAATCGGCGGAATTGGCGGGTGAACCCCATGGATGCGGCCGAACCACCTCTGAGCCACGGTGCGGAGACACCGGCTGGCAATTGGCAGCTGCCAGGGTCGCCCGGCCAGGAAGGCCGCGTACTGGAGCGCGACGAGCGCAAGAACGCCACCATCCTGTTCGCCGATATCGTCGGCTCGACGGCCATGGTGGCCACGCGTGATCCCGAAGTGGCGCTCGATATCCTGCGACCGGCGCTGAGCCAGCTTTCAGAGGCGGTGCAGCGCTACGGCGGCACGGTGAACCGGGTGACCGGCGACGGCTGATGGCGATGTTCGGTGCGCCTTTCACGGACGAGGAGCACGCACTGGGCGCGTGCTGTGCGGCGCTCGAGATGCACTGCGGCGCTGGCGCGTTCGGGGTTCGAGATCCCGCTTCGGGTTGGCATTCACTCGGGCGAGATCGTGGTGCATCAGCTTCGCATCGGTGGCGTGCACACGCTGGACGCCGCGGGAGAAGCCGTGCATCTGGCGGCGCGGCTGCAACAGGACGCACCGTCGGGCAGCACGTGGATCAGCGACGCGACGTTTGCGCTCGCGCGTGGCCGTGTCGAGACGCGGATCGTTGGACCACAGCCGTTCCGTGGTTTCGCAGTGCCGGTGGTGGTGCACCTGCTTCAGGCAGCCGATGCGTCGCTGTCGCGGCTGGACGTCGCGGGGCGGCGAGGCCTGTCGCCGTTCGTCGATCGGCAGGCCGAGCTGAATGTGCTGGAGGCGGCGTATGCACGGGCGGCGGCGGGGAAAGGATGCGCCGTCGCGCTCGTCGGCGACCCTGGGGTCGGCAAATCACGGCTGATCCGCGAGTTCGTGGCTGCGCGCAGCGGCGTCCGGGTATTGGAGGCGAGGTGTACCCGGTGGCGCGATGACTCCGGGTTCCACGCGATACGCGTGCTGACACAGCGATTGCTCGGCCTTGATATCACCGAGAATGTCGATGCCACTCACGCCAGGCTGGAGATGGCCTCCGCGGCGCCGGGTGCACCTTCAGCAGATGAACTTGCTGCCGTCGCCGTGCTGCATGGTGTCGCGCCGCCGGTCGCCGAACTCAGTCCGGCAGGGAGGCCCTACCGTGCGGGTGGGGGTCCGGTCACCGGCTGGGCTGGCCTCGGTCCCAACGCGCGGCGCCGGCGCATCATCGAGGGCTGCCTCGGCCGTGCTGCTGCAGGCGGCGTCCGACAAACCGCTGCTGGTCGTGCTCGACGATGTCCATTGGACGGACTCCGGGACATACGAGGTGATCGAGCGCCTGCTCGACGCGCTTGGTGAATCGCGCCTGCTGCTGTTGCTGGGTTGCCGTTCGGGTTACCGGTTCGAGTGGTCCGGACATCCAGCGCTGACCCACGTCGCGCTATCGCCGCTTTCGTCGGCGAATGCCCGCGACCTTGCGCGCAGCGTGCTCGGACAACGCGCCACCGATGACACCGTTGTGGCCGGAATTGCCGATCGTACGGGCGGCAATCCGTTCTTCATCGAAGAGGCGGCGGCCATGCCTGACCCGGCGGTGGTGCCACCGACGGTAGGCTCGATACTTGGCGCACGACTTGACGCGCTGAAACCTGCCGAGAAGCAGTTCATCGAGGTTCTGGCGACGGTGGGCGAACCGACGTCGGCGGAGTTGGTTTCTGACGTGCTTGAGATCGATGGGGGCGGCACTGGGGTGGTGACCGCAGAGCTTGAGCGCGCGGGGCTGCTTCGGATCGACGGCGTCGGCGATTCCGCGCGGATCGCGTGTCGGCATTCGTTGCTGCAGGAGGTGGCCTATCGCGGGCTGATGCGGCCCCGCCGGCGTTCCCTGCACGCGCAGATCGCGGAGGCGATGGAGCGCATAGTTGGCGATCGGGCGCGCGATGAAGCGGAAGTGCTGGCGCGGCATGCACGGCTTGGAGAAGCCTGGGAGCCAGCGCTGCGGCATGCTCGTGCCGCGGGTGCGCGCGCCGCGTCGCATTCAGCGAACCGCGAGGCCGTGCGGTTTTACGAAGAGGCGCTCGAGGCGCTTTCGCATTTGCCGGAGGATACTGAAGCCCTCGCGTCCGCAGTGGACCTTCGCTTCGCGCTACGCGATCCGCTGTTCCGGCTGGGGCGCATTGCGCACTTGCGAACCAGGCTGAATGAGGCCCAGGTTCTGGCCGAAAAGCTGGGCGACATAAGAAGACTCGGACAACTTTATATCTTCCAAAGTCACTATGCCTGTCTTGCGGGCGACTACAGCGCCACCATAGCAGCCGCCGAGCGTGCCTCGGCGCTGGCGGATGTGCAGAACGACCCGGCGCTGAAGTTGCGCGCGGTCTTCGAGCGGGCGCTCGGCGAATTTGGCAAGGGCGCCCTTGTCGCTTCGGCCGCAGGCATGGCTCAAGTCGCGGAACGCGCAGAAGATCCGGCACATGGAGGACGCTTCGGGCTTGATGCCCCGCTTGCCGTAGTGGCGCTCGGATATCAGATGCGTGCGCTGACGGACCTTGGGCAATTCGACGTTGCCGAGCGCATCGCCGAGGCTTGCACTGCACGCGCGGTGCGGGTCTCGCGTCCGTTCACATCGATCTTCGCGTCCGTCGCCGAGGGTTACCTGCTGCTCCACCGCGGGATGACAGCCGAGGCTCTTTCACGGTTCTCCGCGGCCGTTGCATGGTGCGAACAGGCTGAGGCCGATCTCATGCGGCCAGTGGCCTTGAGCTTCCTGGGTGCTGCCGAAGTGGCGTCAGGACGCGCAATGGCCGGATCGGAGCGATTGGAGCTGGCGGTGAAGATCGGCTGCCGAAATGGGGTTCATGTTTCAGCAGCCGCTGCGGCTGGCACTGCTGGCCGAGGCGCTTTCGGTAACAGGGCGCACCGAGGAAGCGTCACAGCGAGCCGACGATGCGCGGGCCTTGGCAGCCTCGCAGGGAGACGAAATCTCCCTGCTCGCGGCACGCCGGGCGACGGCGCGGGCTCAGTGATTTCGCTCAGGTTTTTGCGCGGCCTCTCCTTGCCGCCCAGGCGTGGCGCTCCTCCGGGCCGATAAGATCCTTGTCGAATGGGACTATCGGTGGCGACCCAGGGCACGGTGTGCAGCTTATATTGGTGACCACATGTTCGGCATTATGGGGGTCCTTGGGGCGGAATATAGGTTCGTGCGCCTTGGCAAATTCTATGCAGGTGGCAACTGGGTTCTTGTCGCCCGCGTTCTTGTAAATCTTTCGCTCGAGCACGCAATCCTGATGATAGGTGACCCAGTGCGGTTTATCGAGAGGTGTACGTCCGAGCACTGTGTTCAGATGAAGCGGCGTCCGTTCCTTATATAGACTGGGCACGACATTTCCGCGATGCCGCCGCGGATGACTGCTCCGCGTCTCGGCGTCAATATACGAACGGAGATTTGCCCGCCCGAGAGCTCCGTTACCTGGAGGCAGTTCACTGATCGGCCCACGGTTGATCTGTTGCATCCCCTGCTTTTCGTCGTGCCAAATGATCTGCTGTATGATTTTGGTCTGATCCTTGTCGTCCTTGGTCTCGACCCACGTTATGTAGCCGCCGGGAAGAAGACTCCGCGGTCTGGCAATGTTGTGCCTGAAGCTATAGCGGGCGTCGGGGATTCCCATGCATGAGTAGAAGTCGGGAGTGACAAAGTCGGATACCCACGTGCTGTCGATCTTATAGGCGAATGTCTTCGCCTCGCACGGGTCGCATACTTCAAGCAGATACTCGAATTCCCCTGCGTCATCTTCGATCTTATGTCCGTCGCATTTGATGGCCTGGGCAGGCTGCAGCCGCTGGCCGCTGGGATCGACCAGCATTTCCAGCACTTCGTGGCTCGCTGCGATGGTCCATTCCGGGTCGCTAGCGTCGACGCCGGCAAAGGGCTGAAAATGGTCGGTGGAGTGGAACCCGCCTTCGCCGCCTTTCAATCCATCGACCAACTCGACCAACCAAACGCCCTTTGGGTTATCCTTGGGGTCCACCTTGCGCACAACTGCTTCCGGAACGTTCCAGCACTTCCGCAGGTGCTTCGTTATCTGGACGTTGAGGGCGATGATCGCGCTGTCAATTGTCTCACTGACACGCTTGTCATTGTCTCCGCCCTTTGCTGTCTTGTTGACCAAACCAATTTGCACCAGCCGCATTGCGTTTCCCATCGTTGCAAGGGTTATTGCCGAGCCTTAACCGATGACCGTACGGCCGTACGCTATAAGCGCCGGCTACCCACGGCTTTGTTTTGATGCGGTCAACAAAGACGTGGATAGCGGGGCCAAGCCCCGCCATGACGAAGGAGCACAATCCGTGCCCAACTCGATTCACTTATTCCCCCAGCACTTATTGGCTGAAGGCAGCCACGCAAGCTTAGCGCTTCCAGACGTCGATTTGTGTGAACCAGTTCACACGATGCGGCCTGCTGCCTGCGAAAGGGATGCGCGGAGGCGAAGCCCTACCTCCCGATCCACCGCGGCGCCCGCTTCTCCATGAACGCCGTCCGCCCTTCCTTGTAGTCCGCGCTGTTGAAGCAGGTCTCCATCATCCGCTTGATCGCCGCCATATCGCGCTGGCTCTCGTCCTTCAGCATCTCGTTGATCGTCAGCTTCGATGCCGCCACCGACAGCGGCGCGTTGTCGGCGATCGTGCGCGCGATATCCAGCACCTCGTCGTTCAGTTCCTCGTCCGCGACCATCTTGTTGATCAGCCCGATCCGCTCCGCCTCCGCCGCGTCGATCCGCCGCGCGGTGTACAGGATCATCCGGGCATGCGCCGGCCCGACCAGGTCGATCAGCCGCTTCACCGAATCCGGCGCATAGGCGATCGACAGCCTCGCCGCCGGAATGCCGAACTGGCTGTCCACCGCGGCGATCCGCAGATCGGCCTGCATCGCGATCGCCAGCCCGCCGCCCAGGCAGAAGCCGCGGATGCGCGCGATGATCGGCTTGGGGAACGCGGCATACTTCGCCCGCCCCACGCCGGCCAGCCGGTCGTACTCCTGCTGCGCGTCGGCGTTCGAGCGGTTCTTCTCGAACTGGCTGATGTCCGCGCCCGAGACGAACGCCTTGTTGCCCGCGCCGGTCAGGATCACCACGCGCACCGACGCCGTCCTCGGCGAACTCGTCGAGGATTTCGCCCAAGCCCGGTCCACATCTCCAGCGACATGGCGTTGCGCTTCTCGGGCTGGTTGAAGGTGATCAGCCCGACGCCATCGTCCTTCGCCGCCAGCATCTTGCCGCCGGCGTATTCGCGGGTGACGCCGCCGCCCGGCATGTCGTTCATCTCAGATCGCTCCCTTCTTGCGCATGTCGGCGATCTCGTCGTCGGTATAGCCCACCGACGCCAGCACCTCGTCCGTGCTCGACCTGATCTCCGGCGTCGCCAGGCGGATGTCCTTGGAGAAGCCGGTGATGCTGATCGCCGAGGCCACCACCTCCGCGTCGCCGATCACCGGCGAGTGCATCTTGCGTCGCCATGCCGAGATGCTGCACCTGCGGATCGGCGAACACCTGGTCGATCGAGTAGATCGGCCCGCACGGCACGCCGGCGCCTTCGAGCAGTTCGATCCAGTATTCCGACGGCTTGTGCTTCGTCACCTCGCCGATCGCCGCGTTGATCTCCTTGCGGTGCCCGCTGCGCGACTTCTGGTCCTTCCACTCCGGCTTGTCCTTCCACTCCGGCTTGCCGATCGCTTCGCAGAAGCGGCCGAACACGCGGCCGGAACTGGCGGCGATGTTGATGTGGCCGTCGCTGGTCGGGAACACGCCGGTGGGAATGCCGGTCGGATGGTCGTTGCCGGCCTGCGGCGCGACCTCCTTGGCGATCAGCCAGCGGCTGGCCTGGAAGTCGAGCATGAAGATCTGCGCCTCCAGCAGCGACTGGTGGTGACCCAGCGGCCGACGCCGGTGCGCTCGCGGTCGAAGATCGCCATCATGATGCCGAGCGCCAGCAGGTTGCCGGCGGTCAGGTCGTCGATCGGGATGCCGACGCGCACCGGGCCCTGGCCGGGCAGGCCGGTGATCGACATCAGCCCGCCCATGCCCTGCGCGATCTGATCGACGCCGGCGCGATGGCCCGTACGGCCCGGTCTGGCCGAAGCCGCTAGATGCTGCCGTAGACGATGCGCGGGTTCACCGCCTTCACGTCGTCGTAGTCCACCTTCAGGCGGTGCTTCACCTGGGCGCGCATGTTCTCGACGATGATGTCGGCGCTCTTCACCAGGCGCATGAACGCGGCGTGGCCTTCCGGCGTCTTCAGGTTCAGCGTCATTGCGCGCTTGTTGCGGTGCAGGTTCTGGAAGTCGAAGCCGTGGCGGTTGCCGGTGATCTCCTCGCCGTCGGTGGCGGGCGGTTCGATCTTGATCACGTCGGCGCCCCAGTCGGCGAGATGCCGCACCGCGGTGGGTCCGGCGCGTGCCAGTGTCAGATCCAGCACCTTCAGGCCGTTCAGCGGCATCCGCGTCTGCGCCTGGGCCAGCATGGTCTTGTCGGCGGGGCTCTCCGGCATCCCTCGTCTCCTCTTGATCTGGCGCTGATACTCCGCCGCAATCGCCGAACGCTCAAGAGTGATCCTGCGCGGCCTCTCAGCGCTGCGCGGCGATCAGCAGCATCATGGGGCGCTCCAGTTCGTCGGCCAGCGATGGTTGCGCCGCGACCTGTTCGGAGGTCGGGCGCCATTCCTCGACGTGACGGAGGGTGAAGCCGGCGCCGATCAAGGTGTTGAGTGTTGTGCCGATGGTGCGGTGCTGCTTCACCACGCCCTTGGCGAGCCAGTCTGTCGTGCGTGCGCCCTCGATCCCGTAGCCGTCGATCGGCCACACCCGGCGGCCGTCCTCGCCTGGCAGCCAATCGGGGTGGGCCGGCGTCATGTAGATCGGATGTTCGATGGTGAAGACAAAGTGCGCACCAGGAACCAGTGCGCGGAACACCGTGGTGACCAGCCTGCGGAAATCCTCGATGTAGTGGAAGGTGAGGGAGCTGTAGGCGAGGTCGAAGGCCGCGTCGGGCAGCTCCAGACTTTCGAGATCGGCAAGGACGTATTCAACGACCGGGTCCGTGGTCTCCGCTCTCGCCCGGGCAAGCATGTTCTCGGAGAGATCCAGCGCGATGACCTGGGCCGCTCCCTGCGTCCTTGCCCATCGGGCAAACCAGCCGAAGCCGCATCCGAGGTCGACAATGCGTTTGCCTGCCAGATCAGGCAGCATCGCGCGGATGGCGGGCCATTCGGGGGCGCCATCGAGCCCGTGAACCGATCGGCGCAACCGGCTGTAGCCGGCGAAGAACTCCGCTGTGTCGTAGATGTTCTGAGCCATCGCTTTCTCCATCAGAGCCTCTTCCGGCGGGGTGTGCGTGAGCGGTCATGCGCTCATTCCAGTGAAATGAGCATGAATGAATTGCCCATATGTCAGATTATCCTGCACACTGCATGAAACTATCTTCCCGGCATCGCAAAGGGCCAATCGCCCTGACACAAACCCGGACCCGCTGAAGCGAGGCCGGATGACGAGGAGAAAGACCATGAAGACCATGCTTCTTGCCGCAGCCGCAGCGCTCAGTCTTGGCGTAGGGTCAGCCTATGCCGACGGCGGTGACGGCGCCATTGCCAACACCTTCTTCACCGAGCTTCCCGGCGTCGTAGCCCAGGCGCAGGTGCCGAACGCTCCCGTGTATGCGCAAAGCGGCCAAGCGCAGAGCCAGCAAGCCCAGAACGGGCAGGCGGTGCAGACCTACGTCACCCAGTCGAGCCACGGGACCTGGCTGTTCGCGCCCAACGGCAACAGCGGCGCCAACAGCTAGCCCGAGACGCGGATTGTGAACCGAAAAGGCCGGCACTTCTGCCGGCTTTTTTCGTTTCTGGTGAAGTCTTTCTCCTCAACTCAGCCCCAGGAAAGCCTGGGGCTCTTTTTTGCCGTCGGCGCTCGGAATGTCGAAACGCCCCACTGAGTGCATTACCGTCGGGCGGCGAAAATGGAGATGCGACGGGCGGCAGCCCGTAGCTGGGGTAGCGGTCTTCACGTGCGGTTGGTAGGAACGGTGGCATAACGCTCGGGGGAGCGCCACCATGAACGCCTGGCGATTGATCGTGCTATCGACAGCACTCGTTCCTGTCATCACCGCAAGTGGGTGTGGCCAGCAACAGCCGGCGGGACCGGCGGCTGATCATGGCCTATGCTATCAGCAGGCCCGTTGCAGCGGTGGCTCGTTATTGGAGCTTCCCACCTTGAATGAATGCAAGGCGGCTGGTGGGAAGAGCTGGACAGGTCTCACTCAAAAAAGCTGCACCAGTTTTTAGATCACGGCTCCTTGCTCACAGCTTCTGCACCACCTGCCGGGGCACGCTGTGGCACATACAGTTCGCGACGCATGGCCACAGCGCGGTGCCGGACACGCTCGCCTTCTCTCCGAGAGTTCGCAGCCACCGCGGCGACCTGGCGCTGAAGCGCGCGTGCGGCAGCCGCCTCCGCCAGCAACGCACGGTTGCGGCGGATCAGGTCGTCCATTCTCAGCCAATAGGGTGGCAGAGTCGGTTCCTGGATGTCCCCGCCGTCCGGCAACGGCGGGTCTTCCGGGACATGGAGTATCGCGTCGGTGCGTGCGGGTGGCGCTACAATCGGCTCGGCTGGCTGACGCAATGTCTGTGACGGCGGCTGCCCGTAGCGATGGTGATAGCGGACCGCGAAACGTCCAAGATCGGAGAAGCCACAGAAGGTTGCGATGCTGGTGACCGTGGCATCAGGCGCCGCCCGCCGCAGCATCGCATGCGCCAAACTCATGTGACGTCGCTTGATATATGCGATCAGCGACAAGCCGCTGAATGCATGGCAGATATGGTCGAGCGTCCGCTCAGGGACGCCAGTCTCGCGGCACAGCAGGTCCCTACTGACGGCCAGCGTCGGGTTGCTGGCATATCGTTCGATGGCCTGCCAGATTTCCAGGCGTTTGACCGCAGACCGCACGTCTTTCCCCGAGAGCACTATTTGATGGTCGAAACATCAGACGGACACCGTGACGTTTCGTCAACGGGGCCGCACTCACGAGCCGAAACTTAACATACTCGGCATCATGGTGTCGTGTTCGATGGGCGGGGCTCAGCCAGTAGAGAGGTCCGTCCGTTGCTGGCGATGCCCAGGACGCGCGGAGGGCATCCCATGAACGCCGTCGATCTCGCGCTGGTGCTCGCGGTGGATGGCTCCGCCAGCGTCACCTACGAGGAGTTCAACCTGATCGCCGGCGGCATGGCAGCCGCCCTGCGCGAGCCGCCGATCATCGCCGCCCTGATCGGCGGTCCCGCCAAGGCCAGCCTATGCTCGCTGCTGCTGTGGTCGGGCGCGGGCGCGCAGGAGGTGATCACCGACTGGACCCTCATTGCCTCGCCAGACGATGCACATGGCTTCGCAGATCAGGTGGACAACATGCCGCGCATCGTGCCGGCCGGGCAGACAGCGATTGGTGAAGCGTTGCTCGCATCGTTGACACTGCTGAGCCACATTCCGGACACGCCGGCCCGGCAGGTGGTGAACATGATCGGCGACGGCAGGTCGAATGACGGCATCGCACCCGGACCGATCCGCGACCGGATGGCGGCAGCCGGCATCACGATCAACGGCCTCTGCGTGCTGCATGAGGAGCCGGACCTGTTGCAGTCCTACACCGCTGAGGTGATCGGCGGCCCGGGTGCCTTTGCGGTGACCTGCCAGGATTACGCCGCCTTCGCCGCGGCGATGAAGCAGAAGCTGGCGCGCGAACTCAACGCGCCGATCGCATAACGAACCGGATGGCTGCGGCAACGTTTCAGTCAATGGTTGGGAGAGGAGCGTCGGCATGAGTGCCCGTGTGGTGGAGGTGACCGATGCCGTGAGCGACGACATCCCGACCGTAGATCCGCGCGAGGAGCGGGAGGATATGCCGCTGCCTACCGAGCCGCGCACGATCTTCCTGGGCGGGCTATTCCTGCTCGCGTCGCTGGCGGCACTGTATATCGCATCGCCGATCGTGCTGCCGGTGGTGCTGGCGATCGTGCTGAAGCTGCTGCTGCAGCCGCTGGTGCGGCTGACCGATCGGGCCGGACTGCCGCGCGCCCTCGGAGCGCTTCTGGCGATCATCCTGTTGGTGGCGGCACTTGCCGGCGTGGTCAGTGGCGTCGCGGGACCGGCGGCGTCCTGGGCGGGCAAATTGCCGGAGGCGATCCCGCAGATCCAACACCAGCTTGCCTTTCTCGCCCGTCCCATCGCCACGATGGAATGGATGATGGGTCAGTTGCAGAGCGTTGCGGGCGGCGGTGTCAGCGTGCCGCAGGCGTCATCCGAACACCCGTCGTTCAACGTGATGGGGGCGCTGTTCAGCGGCACAGCCACCGTCGCGGCGGGCCTGTTCACCACACTGGTGGTGCTGTTCTACCTGCTGGTGTCAGGCGAGACGTTCCTGCGCCGTCTGGTCGAGATCCTGCCGAGCTTCGCCGAGAAGCGTCAGGCGGTGGAGATCACGCTCGATATCGAGCGCAACATCTCCGTGTATCTGGTCACCGTGACGCTGATCAACTTCCTGGTGGGCGTGCTGACATTCGCCATCATGTGGGTGTGCGGAGTGGCGAACCCGTTGTTGTGGGGCGTCATCGCGTTCGTGGTGAACTTCGTGCCGATCCTCGGGCCGATGGTGGCTATCGCGATCTTCCTGATGGCGAGCGTGCTGTCGCTCGGTGTCACCTGGTCGGCGCTGTTGCCGGTGGGGCTGTACTTCCTGATCCACGTGGTCGAGGGCGAACTGGTCACGCCGATGCTGATGGCGCGTCGCTTCACGATCAATCCGGTGGCGGTGATCCTGGCGCTGATCTTCTGGTACTGGATGTGGGGCGTGCCCGGCGCCGTGCTGGCGGTGCCGATGCTGGCGATCACCAAACTGGTCTGCGATGAACTGCGCCCGCTGCGCGCGTTCGGGCATTTTTTGGAGGCGTGATGGAGCTGCGCAAGACGACCGTCATCGCAGGCGAAGGGTCAGCAAAGACGTGGATGGTGGGGCCAAGCCCCACCATGACGAGTAAGTCAAGCCACGCCGACGAGTAAGGATGGTGGGGCCTCGCCCCACGATGAACGGGTAGGGCGTAGGAGCGGGTCAGCCTGCGAAGAAGCGCAGGAACCAGTCGAGCACCTGGTCGGGCGCTTCCTCGTTCACATAGTGGCCGCTGGGGAGCGCCTCGCCGCGCACGTCGTCCGCACGCTGCCGCCACAGCGCGAGCGGATCGGTGAAGCGCTTGCCCACGCTGCTGGTCTTGCCCCAGAGCACGAGGATCGGCATCGGCAGCTTGCGGTGCAGGTCCGCAGTGTCGAGTTCGCAGTCGATCGTGGCGGCGGCGCGATAGTCGGCGCATGAGCCACGGATCGTCTTCTCGTTGAAGCAGCGGACGTACTCGTCCCAGATCTCGGGTGGGATGTGGTTCAGGTTGGCGGTCAGCTTCAGCAGTTTCTTGCGCATGAACCAGTCGGCGGGGACGCTGCCGAGCATGCGCTCGGGGAAGTCCGCCGGCTGCGCCATGAAGGGCCAGTGCCAGCCGCCGATAGCGCCCTGCTTGTCCATCGCCGCCCACATGTCGAGCGTGGGCACGATGTCGATGATCGCGGCCTTGATCACCTTGTCGGGGTGATCGAGGCACATGCGGTGCGTGGTGCGGCCGCCGCGGTCGTGGCCGGCGACGAAGAAGCGGCTGTGGCCGAGTGACTGCATGACCTCGACCTGGTCCTGCGCCATGGCGCGGAAGGAGTAATTGACGCTGCCGGGTTCCTCGGGCGGGGCGGAGCTATCGCCATAGCCGCGCAGGTCGGCGGCCACGACATGAAAGTGCTCGGCCAGGCGCGGCGCGACCTTGTGCCAGGAGGCGTGGGTGAGGGGGTTGCCGTGCAGCAGAAGCAGCGGCGGTCCGTTGCCGCCGTGGCGCAGGCGGATGCGCGCACCGGAGGTTTCGATGTCGGTGAGGGTGAAGCCGGGCATGATGGTCATGGGCCGGATTATGTCATCGGCCCGTGCGTCTGGATATGTCACTTGCGATGCCGTCGAACTCACGTCGGCGCAACCACCTCGAGGCGCGGGAAGTAAGTACCGATAGCGAGCGGCGTCTCGTGTCAGCAATCGGTAGTCGGCGATAGCGGCATGCGCACCAATGAAGAAATCGGGCAGCGGAGATCGCTTCGCGCCACCGCTCCGCCGATACGCCAGATACGACTTGCCCGCCAGGAAGGCAGCCTCGAGGGGAATGGCCTCGCGCTCGAACATTGCTCGTGGCAACGCCTCGTCGAGATCCTCGATGCGGCGATAGCGGACGGAAACCTCCGTAGATGACCGGATTGATGACGAGCCGGGCGCCGTCGGCGGCGCGTGCTATGGCGTCGGCCGACTACGTGAACCAGCGGACGTCCTCGGTCATAACGTCGAGCAGGACGCTGCTGTCGACCAGAAAGGTCACTGCTCAATCGCCGCGGGTCAGAGCCATGATCGCGTCGGTGCTCATCGCCACATCCCCACGGCCGCGCAGGTGGGTGACTAGGCGCGCACCTCTTCCTTGTCCGCTGCGTGGCGGCACGCGAACGATCCGTACCACGCCGCCCTCCATTTCGAACGCGACATCAGTATGCGGCAGCAGCCCGGCGCGTTCGCGGATGTCTGCTGGAATTGTGACCTGGCCTTTGGAGGTTATGCGCATATTCAGTTCTTACTCTTACATGTCAGAGTAGGAAAAGAGTGGCTGGAAAGCAAGTCGCGAGACAGTGGCTGTGGCTCCGTCCGTGGGCTTCTGGGTCGTTATGGACAACTCGGGCGCGCCGGATAGTCTAGACGGCAGCTAGCTTAACCGGGGTTCTTATGCGCGAGGTGGGCGCCTTTGAGGCGAAAAACAGGTTCGGGCAATTGCTCGACTGGGTCGCGCAAGGCGAGGAAGTGACCATCACGCGGCATGGCAAGGAGGTCGCACGTCTGGTGCCTGCCAGGGGCGGATTCAATCGCGACGCGGCGCGGGCGGCTGCCCAGCAAATCCGTGCGATGAGCAAGGGCGTTACTCTCGGCGACCTAAAGATCAAGGATCTGATCGACGAAGGGCGTCGTTGAGCCTGGTCCTCGATCCGTCGCTGGCGCTGAGCTGGTATTTCGAAGACGAGCGTACCGCGGAAGCTGATGCGCTGCTCGATCAGGTCGTTGACCGGGGTGCGGTTGTCCCGTCGCTTTGGCGGTTGGAGGTTGCCAACGGGTTCCAGACCGCCATCCGGCGGAAGCGCATCGACGCCGCATTCCGCGATACCGCGCTGGCAGATGATGGAGATCACTGTCGATTCTGACACAGACGCCAACGCGTGGACCACGACGTCGCGATTGTCCGATCGCTTCAAGCTTACCGCCTACGACGCGGCCTATCTGGAGTTGGCGCAGCGAAGAAGACTGCCGCTCGCCTCGCTCGACCAGCCATTATGCCGTGCGGCCATCTCTCTCGGTTTGACCGTGTTGGGATACACGGCTGGATGATGTAGGCAGACGCGGCCTTCCAGGCAGCGAGCCAGGCCATGTCTGGAGCGACAAAACATGGAGGAGGAATAAGAAATGCCCATCACCGGCGATCTGCTCACCGGCGCCTTGTCGGCCCTTGCTTTCATCCCCTGCGCGATGGGGGGTGTGGCGCCGACGCGGAACCCCGCGCCTCGCCGGCGCGAGGTCGTGGTCAACGGCAAGCGCGTCAAGACCATCGATGTCCACGCGCACTGCATCGTCCCGGCGGCGGCGGCACTGATCAATCATCCGCTCGAAGCGCCGGGTCTGCTGATGCACGACACGAGCACGCGCATCGCGGCGATGGACGCGCAGGGGATCGACGTCGAGGCGCTCAGCATCAATCCCTATTGGTATCGCGCGGCGCGCGATGAGGCGACCGCACTGATCAAAGTGCAGAACGAGACCCTGGTGGAATTCTGCGCGGCCAGCCCCGACCGCTTCGTCGCGTTCGCGACCGCCGCCTTGCAATATCCCGACCTCGCCGCGCAACAGGTCGAACACGCGGTGAAAAATCTGGGCTTCCGCGGTGTCGGCGTCGCCGGCAGCGTCGCCGGCGAAGAACTGGCCAATCCCAAATTCCATCCGTTCTGGGCGAAGTGCGAGGAACTCGGCGTTCTGGTCTTCATGCACCCTCTCGGCACGCGCGAACTGGAGCCTTCGGGCCGGCTCGCCGGCAGCGGCCTGCTGACCAACACGATCGGCAACCCGCTGGAGACCACGATCGCGCTGTCGCACCTGATCTTCGAGGGGACGCTCGACCGCTTCCCCGGGTTGAAGATCTGTGCCGCGCATGGCGGCGGCTTTCTGCCATCCTACGCCAACCGTTCGGACGCGGTGATCCGCTGCTTCCCCGACCGCGTCGGCCCGCTGCCCAAGAAGAACCCGACGGCGTATCTGCGCGACGGTCAGCTGTATTTCGACACGATCGTGTTCACGCCCGAGGCGTTGCGCCACCTGATCGCGGAGACCGGTCCGGGCCAGATCATGATCGGCACCGACTATCCGTTCCCGTGGACCAGCACCGAGGTCGATCTCGTGCTCAACACGCCGGGACTGAGCGACGACGAGCGCATCGCCATTCTCGGCGGCACGGCGGCCCGGCTACTCGGCATCGCCGGCTGAAACGTGCCGAAGTGAGCCGCGCCACCCTGTCGATGGCGTCATGGCGCGGCTGAATGCCCGCTCGACGGATTGTCGCGCCATCGCATCACTCGGCGCGGCCGAGCTGTACGAGTATCTGAGCCGTGCGACCGACGACGCAGCGATCCGCCAGATAGACAGGGCCCTGCGCGACCAGTTCCGTTTCGACGACGTCTCGGTGAACGCGTCAGTCCCTAATATCTCAGTGCGAGGACCGATCGTTGCTGGATGGTAGCCCGGCAGACCGGAGCAGTCGCTCCACAACTCCCAACAGTAATCGTGCCGTCTCCTCGTCCTTCGTTGCGCTTGCGATTTTTGCTATCTCGCGCGCCAATCCTACTATGTCCATCCGGCCGCTCATGACCAGCCCCCAATCAAGGACCAGTACGATGGCTTCTATATGCGCAGACGCTGCAGTACATCGATAGGTGTCAATCGTTCGGCATCAGCGTGTCTCCGGTGGGCGGTCGGGGAGATTGATCCAGATCAAAGTAAGCCCGGGAACTTGGAGGATAGACTGTCACATGGCACCAAGAGCTTACCAGCCGAGCAAGCCCGCTCCTATGGCTGGCGAATACCAAGAACTGAATGCCCTCGGTGCGCCGACCGGAAGGATGGCGCTTATGGCCCATGGGGATCAACTTCCGCCCGCGCCGCGCGGTTTCTCATGGCGGCCACTGTCGCAGCGAACCGCCGCTGAGCTTCGCTCTGAGGCGGCACAATATCGCAGCATGGCAGCAACCGCCACGACGACAGCGGTAAAGGTGAGCCTGGAGAATATCGCGGACAAACTTGAAGCGCTCGCGGAACAGCGCGAACGTGAGGAGCGCGGGCAAAAGTAAGCAAATCCTGAACCCTACTGTTCCAGCAACCAGGTCGCGGTGCGGGAGGTCAGGTAGAAGCGGGTCAGGCACAACGAGCACACGCGCAGGTCGAGACGACTATTATTCAGATCGCCAGCGCCGAAAGCCGGTCCACCGAGGCAAGAAGCCTGTCGCGACCGACACACCCAAGGGTGTCAGAGGCTGGCCGTAGAACTCGGCAATTTGGTGAACCCACTCAGTTGGCACCTCCCCTCCGCCTGCCTCGTCGTCCGGCGGCAGCCCTGCCGCTGCCAGCAGCCTTTTGACCAACTCCGCCAGCCGCCGTCCCGTTTCCGGGTCCGTGGTTGTTCTGGCGATCTCCGCTAATTCGCGTGCCAGATCCACGGGGTCCACTTTATTCGTCATAGCAGTCCCCTCCAGTGAGGACCTTCAACACCTCTTACCGGATTGGTACGCCCGCAACATTGATCAGGATCAAACGCCGCGCCCCGACCTCACGCGTTATCCCGGGGCGACTATGGTATCATCCAATAGCCGGCTGCTGGGCGGCCTTGTATCTGCACCGCGGCAGTCCGACAGCAGGATTCTGGTCATTGTGCCCCGGCGAAGGTCAGTCACGCCCTGGCTCTCCTTTCAAAGAACCGAGACTGAGTGATCCGTCGCCCGGAAAGCGTCGCGATCTGGCGCTATCTACGGCCTCATCTTCATTCGTGGTTGCGTCGGCATTCGACGGAGCTTTTGCCTCCGGAGTCACGTTCTCCAGAAATGTTGCTGACGGCACAAAGAACAGCGTCCCGGTGATGGCGCGGCTGAAGTCCAGCAATCGGTCGTAGTTGCCAGGCGGCTGACCGACAAACATGTTCTCCAGCATCTGCTCGATCCTGTGCGGCGACCGGGCATAACCGATGAAATAGGTGCCGAACTCTCCTTTTCCGACGTCGCCGAACGGCATGTTGTCGCGTACGATCTCCAACTGCTTTCCGTCTTCCATGATCGACGTCAGGACGTTGTGTGCCGAGGTTGGCTTCACCGCATCGTCGAGTTCGATGTCGGACAGCTTGGTTCTACCGATGATCTTCTCCTGTTGCTCGATCGGCAGCGTGTTCCATTTGTCCAGATCATGCAGGTACTTCTGCACGATCACGTAGCTGCCACCGGCAAACTCGGCGTCCTCCTCGCCGATGATGGTGGCATCGATCGCGGCCTGATCCACGGGGTTTTCCGTGCCGTCGACGAAGCCGATCAGGTCGCGATCATCGAAGTAGGTGAAACCATGCACTTCGTCCGCAGTGGAGACGGCACTGCCGAGCCGCGACATGATCTGTGTCGCCAGCTCGAAGCACAGATCGGTGCGCGTGGCGCGGATATGAAAGAGGATGTCGCCCGGCGTTGAGACGGCATGATGCTGGCCGCGGATTTCGCGGAAGGGATGCAGGTCTTTCGGCTTTGGCTCTCCGAAGAGACGGTCCCAGATGTCGGAGCCAAACGCCATGACACAGGACAGCCGACCCTCAAGGTCACGGAAGCCGACCGCGCGCAGCAGAGCGGCCAGGTCACCACATAGTGTCCGTACGGCGGCATCGTGTTCCGGTGCGGGGTTCACCGTCACGACAAGAAAAATAGCGGCGCGCGTGAGTGTCGCGACGACGGGCTGTGGTGTGGTGGATGGCACGCTTGCCTCCTTGGTGACCTGTCCAGGATCCCTGGTGTAAGGCGCGAAGGCGTCGGCCCGCAAACGGCCCGGGAGCTGCAACATCGCGCAGCGTCAGCCGGGGGTCATACCCGTAAACACCGTCGAACACCGAGGGCGGAGGAGTGGAGGGGAGGTCGCCGGGGCGCTCTGGACACAGACCTGCTGTGGTCGCCAAGCTGACGTGGCACAGAGGAGCTTCCCCGATGACGATCATCAACTCGCAGGTCCATGCCTATGAGGCGAACACGGCGAAGCGCCCGTGGCACAGCGTGCCGAACTGGCCCGACCATGTCACGGGTGACGAGATGGTGGCGGCTATGGACAAAGTGGGCGTCGACGGCGCGATCTTCATCTCGGCCTTTGGTATGTACCAATACGACGCCAGCTATGCGGTGGAGGTGCAACGAGCGCATCCCGACCGGTTCGCCATCGTCAAGCCGGTCAACCCTGACGATCCGGCGGTAGCCGATGTCATCGCTGACTGGAAGCAGACGCCGGGCGCGGTGGGGATCCGCATCATGCTGCCGAAAGAGGCGGGGCGCGAGGCGAACGATCCGGGCCTCGACCGAATCCTGCGCGCGGCCGCTCGTCTCGATTTTCCGGTCAACGTGCTGTTCTGGGGCAATCTGGACGTGGGCACGGCGCTGATCGATCGGCATCCCGACACGCGGTTCATCATCGACCATCTGGGCATCCTGCAGCCGCGCGTGCCGCCCGCACCGCCGGAACCATGGGCTGACCTGCCGAAGGTGCTGGAACTCGCCAAACGCCCGAACGCGGTGATCAAGGTCAGCGGCGCGTGCACGCTGTCGCAGAAGCCGTATCCGTTTCCGGACATTTGGGACCCGCTGGCCCGCGTGTTCGATGCCTGGGGTTTCGAGCGCTGCCTGTGGGGCACGGACTGGACGCGCGCGTTTGCTGTCGTCAACTTCGAGCAGGCGGTCGAACCGTTTTTGCGCACCGATCGGCTGAGCGACACGGAGCGGGCGATGCTGATGGGGGGCGCCTGCGCCAAGGCTTATGGGTGGTCGCCGCGGAAAGGTTAGTACTGCGCTGAGGAGTTCATCGGGATGTAATCGATTATCCTCTGGAGGATGCGATGGATGGTATGACGCGCGCGGATCTGCAAGGCGTTGTGGCGCCGCTGAACTTTATGCAGCCGATGGCGGAGAAGCCGTATTCCTACAATTACGACCCGCCGCCGGGCGTGCCGGCCCGCAACGGGCAGTTGATTGAATACAAGGTCACTGTCCACGATGCGCGCCCGGTCAACGACGCGCTGTCGCTCGACCGCGAGGGCTTCGTCCTGCTGCACCACCAGACCGCGGCGACTGATCTCTACGACGAGACGATCATCACCTCGGTCTACTACCCCGAGTGCGAGCGGCTGATGCGAGAGGCGACCGGCGCCAGGCGGGTCGTCGCGTTCGACCATATCGTGCGCAATGCTGCCAAGGCCGCCGTCAAAGGCAGCGGCATCAAGATGCCGGCCGGGCGCGTCCACAATGACTACACCGCCTGGTCGGCGCCGCAGCGCGTGCGCGACCTGATGGGCGACGAGGCCGAGGAACTGCTGAAGCATCGCTTCGCCATCAACAATGTCTGGCGGCCGATCGCCGGCCCGCTGCTGCGCTCGCCCTTGGCGCTGTGCGACGCCGAGACGCTGGAGAGCGAGAACCTTGTCGCGTCCGAGCTGCGCTATCCCGACCGCACCGGCGAGACCTACGCGATCACCTACAATCCGAACCAGCGCTGGTACTATTTTCCAAAGATGCAGCCCGACGAGGCGGTGCTGATCCGCTGCTTCGAACTCCGCGCGTTCGGGCCCGGCGCGGTTCTCGGCGCACGGCGCGTTCGACGATCCGCAAACGCCCGATGATGCCCCGCCGCGCGAGAGCATCGAGGTTCGGACGCTGGTTTTTTACTAGGGGCTCGGCACAGAGTTTCCGCCGGTTGCGGGGCGGGGGCGCCTTCGTGCCGGGCCGTCAGTGGGGATGGCCCACTGGCCGGATGGCCGCTTTCTTCGGCCATGACGTCATCCCTCGCCAGCCCGGCCCCACAACCGGCGCGACGCGATGCGCGCGCCCTCGGCGGCGGCGGCGAGCTTCACCCAGACGATCTCCTCCGCCACGTATTCGCGGCCGGCGAACGTGCCAAAGCCGCAATCCGTTCCGGCGATCACCCGCTCACGGTCGCCGACCACAGACACGGCTTCCTCGAGCCGCCGGGCGACAAGTTCCGGATGCTCGACAAAATTCGTTGTGGTATCGAGAACGCCGGGCATCAGCAGCATATGCGCGGGCAGCGGATTGTTACGCAGTGCATCGTATTCATGCTGGTGCCGGGGATTGGCGAACTCGATCGAAAGTGCTCCGACATTGGCACGGTACAGCTCCGGCAGGATGGCCGCCATCGCGATGTCGTAGATATGCGGCCCGTCATTGTTGCCCCAGCAGACGTGCAGCCGGATGCGGTCGCGGGGAATGCCCTCGATGCCCACATTGATCGCTGCGACATGCAGTTCGAGCTGGCGGAGGAACTCAGCGTCATTCAGACCGCCGAAGAACCGATGCCGCTCCATCGCCAGGTCGGGAGCGTCGATCTGCAGGATCAGGCCGGCGTCGTGGATGGCGCGATACTCGTTGGACAGCGCCTTCGCCAGGGCCATCAGATAGGCCTCGTGGCTGTCGTAATGCTGATTGAGCATCGTCGTGGCGACGATGCCCGGTGACGGCGCCGTCATGAAACATTCGCTGAAGCGGCCGCCCATGCGCTTGAGCCTCGCGGCGTCTTCATTGATCGGTGCGCTGTTGACATACCGCACATCCGACAGCGCGGCCGGCGCGTTCATGGCGCGCGCCGAGTGCGGAAAACGCATTGCCGTCTGCCGGACGTAGCTGGGGAATTCAAGCTGGTCCCGCGCCGGCGGACGTTTGGACTCGCCGCCGAAGCCGCACAGGCACCGCGGAACATAGGTCTGAAATCCGACGCGCGACTGTTCCCCATCGTTGCCCACGTCAACGCCGGCCTCGACCTGTTTGTCGATCACATACGCGGTTGCCGTTTCCACCTCGCGGGCCAGTTCGGCGGTATCGATCGTCTCGCCGGCTTCCTGGCGGATCAGCAGGTCGGCCAATCGTTCGGCACGCGGCAGGCTGCCGACATGACTGACCAGGATGCGGTCGGTGCTCATCAACATGCGCGTTTTCCTGCTTCGTTGGACGGAGCAACATCATGCAGCAGCCTATCGTGCGCGAGCAAATAGGTAGTGGGTCGTAGGTCGGTTTGAATGTCATCCGCCGCAGCAAGCAGTGGTGGCCAAGTCCAGTCGGCAAACACAGCCCATTGGTGGACCACACCGATCCCGTTCGGCAAACTACCACCGGAGGGACACGTCATGACGAACAATCACCGCGGCACCGTTTCCGTCGTGGCTGTGCCATCGCCAGCCTCGTGGCACCGAGAGGCGGACATCGTGATCATCGGGTCAGGCGCGGCCGGCACGCCCGCAGCGATCTTTGCGCGCGAGGCCGGCGTCTCCGTCATTTTGGTCGAGGCTGAGCCCGACATCGGTGGCCACGCCATCATCTCTGGTGGAAACGTCCCGCTCGGCGGCGGCACGACGGCGCAGAAAGCAGCGGGGATCGAGGATTCGCCGGACCTCGTATTCCTGGACAACACTGACTGGTCCGTCGTGCAGCCCAACGGGTTTCCGGATTACCGCTATAATGATCGGGAACTGGTGCGCGCCTTCGCCGATGCAAATGTCGCGGCCTATGACTGGCTGCTAGCCCATGGCGTCATGTTCGCGGACAAAGCCCCGGATTCCTTTGGTGGACACATCAATCGGCAACTCAGTGCCGCGAGAGATGCACGCCGTTCCGATGCACTGGCTCATCGCGCAAACGGGCGAACCCGAGCCCGCGGCAACCGCAGCAACCCGATCGACCGGCAACGGTCTGATGCGCCCCTTGGAAGCGGCGGCCCGCAAGGTAGGTGTGAGATCTTGCTGGAACACCGCTGACCGCGATCTATCGCAAATCGTCGGCGCCGGTCGCGTCACGAATTCAGGCTACCCCAAAGGCACCGTTCTGGGAGGCCGGACACGCAAGGCGGTGATCATAGCGACTGGTGGTCACACCGGCAACGTTGAATTCCGCCGCCAGTTCGACCCACGATTGACTGCGGAATATTGCGGCCTCGCGGGCATGCCCTGGTCCGATCAGGACGCGTCTGGTGAGGTCGCAGCGATGGCAATTGGCGCCTCGCTGTGGGGCCTCTATAACCAAACTGGCGAGTTTGGCCTGCACCTGACAAAACCCTTCACCATCGGCAACCAGTATAATTATCGCTGTTACTGGCAGCCTGGCAGTTCCGTCTTCCATAAGGCCCGCGCCACCGGCCTGCAGGTGAAAGATTGGCAAAACGTCATTACCGTCAACATGCTTGGACAGCGCTTCTTCGACGAAACCGACGGTAACTTCACAGCGAATAACCACGAGCAAATCAAGATTACCGTTACGGCGATTACAGAAATGCGGAGAAATCCCATACCGACCCGCAAACTGAGAGAACGCCGCATTGGCCGGCATCAGCGCTGGCCGTAACGGCGGCGGTCCGATCTGGGCCATCTTCAACTCCGCGGCTGCCAAACGCGAGGGCTGGATACCGAACCGCCTTACGTTGATCGTGTCGAGGGCTTTTTCTTTTCCGCCAACACCATCGCCGAACTTGCATCCAATATTGTGATGAAATACCAACGAGTACCTATGCCTCCGGCGGCCCTCGAAGCCACCGTCACCCGCTACAACAGCTTCGTCAACTCAGGCGTAGACGCCGATTTCGGGAAACGCGCTCCAGCCAACAAAATCATGGAACCACCGTACCGCGCGGGCTTGGGGCGACCCCCACTCCGCACGACTCCCGCGCGGGGCTACGCATCAACGCGAAATGCCAGGTCATCGATCGCGCGGGTCAAATCATTCGCGGGCTTTATTGTGGCGGTGAGTCCGCTGGCGGGTTCAGCCAGCACGGCCTCGCCCGCGCGCTGGTGCAGGGTCTTATCGCTGGCCGCAATGCGTTGGATAAATCGCAGTGCGGGTCCGGTGCTCAGAAGTAGGAGGCAGTAACAGAATGTCGTGCAATGGCCATCACCCGAAGCTGCCGTCCTGCTGAGGATGCCGGCGGTGCTCGCTTCGGGCGACGATGCGCCATCCTCAGGCCGTCTTGGACTTGAGCTCGTCGAGCTGCATCCGCGCGCCGGCGACCATGCACGACAGATCGGACGTCAGCATCACCATGTCGAAGCCGCGCTTCACCGCGCCCGCCGCGAACGCCGCACCGGCACAGTGCATGACGCACTTGATGCCGTGCTTATGCGCTGCCTCCCGGATCTTGTCGCAGGTGGCGAGATGGAGCGGATCAGGGTTATCGCCGCGCGGGGCCAGACCCAATGCGAACGACAGGTCGGCCGGCCCGATGTAGACAGCGTCGAGGCCGGGCGTGGCGCAGATGGCATCGAGGTTGGCGAGGCCTTCCTTCGTCTCGATCATGGCCATGATGACGATCTCGTCGTTGGCGTGGGCCACGTAGTCGGCGCCGCCGTAGTGCATGGCGCGCACGGGCCCCGACGAGCGCATGCCGACGGGCGGATAGCGGCACGCAGCCACCGCCATCGCGGCTTCCGCGGCGGTATTGACCAGCGGCACGATGATGCCATAGGCGCCAAGGTCCAGGGCCTTCATGATGGTCGCCGGCTCGTTCCATGCAACCCGCACGACCGGGACCGTGTCGGTCTGCGAGATCGCCTGCAGCATGGGCCCGACGTCTTTCATTTCAGCGGTGCCGTGCTGCAGGTCGACGCACAGCGCATCGAAGCCCTGACGCGCCATGACCTCGGCCGTGAACCCGTGGGACACCGAGAGCCAGCCCAGCGTCGCGCATTGCCCGGCACGCCACATCTGCTTGATCTTGTTCGGTCGCATGGTCCCACCTCTGGCGTTGTTCATTGATCCCACGATCGGATTGGTCTCTTTCAAACTGAAACCACGGCCTGAAGCAAGGGCCACGCCGACCCAGCTACAAGCATCAGGCCAGCGCATGCTACGATGGCTGTACATCGACGGCGATGGTCAGGGAGATTTGATATGGAAGACCGAGAGATTCGAGCGGCTCTGGATCGCCACTGGGCCGCCTCCGATGCGAACGACTTCGAGGCGGAGCACCAGATTTACCGAGAGGACGCGGTGCTCGAATATCCGCAATCGGGCGAGCGCATCCGCGGGCGGCGGAACATTCAGTCGTCTCGCGCCGCGCAGCCGAACCGGAAACGTTTCACGGTGCGGCGGATAATCGGCGCGGGCGACCTCTGGGTCACTGAATATGTCATAATCTATGACGGGCAGCCGTCTTACACCGTGAGCATCATGGAGTTCCTCGATGGGAAGGTGGCCCGCGAGACCCAGTATTTCGGCGATCCGTTCGAGCCGGGGCCTTCGCGCGCGCAATGGGTCGAGCGGATGCCCTGAAACCTGGCCGCCGTAAGGATGGCCATCTGCCGCTCGCTCGCTCGGAGCTGCCGATCGATACGATCGCTCTCGCCCGCTATCTCATTGGCACGGTATTGGTGCGGGAGTTGCCTGAAGGCGTCGCCAGCGGTCGTATTGTTGAGACCGAGGCGTATGTCGTCGGCGACGCCGCCGGGCACGCCTACCGGGGGATGACTCGGCGTAATCGTTCGCTGTTTCTCGAGCGTGGGCACGCCTATGTTTATCTCGCCTACGGCATCTCATACATGCTGAATGTCTCGAGCGAGATGCCCGGGATCGGAGCCGGCGTCCTGATCAGGGCGCTCGAGCCGCTCGAAGGCATCCCGATCATGCGGCACAATCGCGGCATCGAGCGCTTGCGCGACCTGGCGCGAGGACCAGGAAGACTCGCGGCGGCGTTGCGGGTTGATCGTTTGCTCGATGGGCTCGATCTTTGCCGAGAAGGCCCTCTATGGCTCGGACGCGGTGACCACGAACCCGGCGAAATCGGGCAGAGCATCAGGATCGGCATTTCGCGGGATGCGAACCGCCTCCTGCGATTTTATCTTCGGGGCAGTCCGTTCGTCAGCGGTTCGAGATCGCTCAATGAATGAGGACCTTTCGAGTACCCCGCCGTGATGTCGATCTCCTGCAAAAGCCGCCCGCCCGCCTCGACGCTGCGGATATTCGCCGCGATCTCAGTCACGAGTTGAGCAACGGTCGGCCGCCGCGCCACGTGCGGCATCACGGTAACTTTGGGGTGCAGCCAAAGCGGGCTTGTCTGGCGGCAGCGGCTCAGGCCACAGCGCGTCCAACGCGGCATATGACAACTGCCCCGAATCGAGCGCGTTGATCAGGTCCTCATCCACCACATGCTTGCCGCGCCCGACATTCACCAGCATCGCCCCGCGTGGCATCATGGCAAAGGTGCGCGCGCAGAAGATGCCCTCGGTTTCCCGCGTCAGCGGCAGCAGGCAGACGGCGATGTCGGTCTGCTGAAGAAATGGCTCAAGTTGGTCGGGGCCATGATAGATCGGCATGTCACCTTCGTCCCGCGGATGTCGAACCCAGGCCGAGACCTTGAACCCGAGCGACTTCAACACGAGCGCCGGCGCTTTCGCCATCATGCCGAAGCCGAGGAATCCGACACGCCTTTGCTCGGGTCGCACAATCGTTGTGCGGCGCCACTCCCGATTGGCCTGAGCCGCCTGATACCCGGGCATGTCACGATGAAAACGCAGGACATGCATGACGACGTATTCCGTCATCATCGGATCGCCGCCTGGCGGCTCGACCTTGCATAGCGGGGCCTTCGGCAGCTTTGGATGATCGACGAAGGACTCGACCCCGGCAGAGCGGCTGAACATGGCTTTCAAATTCGGAAAAACGGGAAGAGAATCGAAATCGGGATGCATGAAGGCGAGATATTCGATATCCGCCAGCTTTCCCGCATCAGGCCAGATGCGGATTTCCAAATCGGGAAGCTGTGCCGCGAACGTGTCGCGCCATGCCTTGGCGTTGCCGATATGTTTGTCGAGATCAACGATGAGCAACGCCATAATCGCCTCCCTAGCTGTCCGGTCATTGTCGTAGCCGGAATCCTGTCATTTTCCTATATCGTCGACGCACGGCCTGCTAATCCCGTTGTTGGCTGCCTGCAGGAAGAAAGGGAAAACGCAAATGGACGCAGATGAGGCAAGATGAACGCAAATACTGGCTGAACCGACACTGGCCCGCATGACGAGCCGCACCGTGCCGCGCGCCATCGGCGTTCATCCCTTCTGATCTGCGTGCATCTGCGTTTCCACTTCCTGTTGCCTGAGCAATGCTGACGCCGATGCAATTTCACCGGGACACCCTATGCTGATCCAACGCCGCGAGGCATTGCCATGACCCTCAAGCCCATCCCCGGCGCTCCGATCGACGCACCGATACCCGATTTTCCAACCGGCGAACCAGCACCACTGGTTGTGCCGGCGTCCCGATTTACGCGCCGTCCTGCCGAGCCCTTGCCGTTTTCTCTCCCACCGCCCGTCCCTCCCCGCATCTCGCCAGCGCGGCAGCCAGGACCGGTCGAAATTCGCGGCAGTGGCGATAGCACCCTTACATTCCGATGCATTCCCGAGGTACCGGCCATCAACCGGTCGAGCATGACCATCTCGATCGCCGGCGAGCCGGCGGGGGATGCTTCCTCTCGGATGATGCCCCATTTCGACCTTGCGACGGACGAAGCCAAAGCGTTCCTGCTGGCGTTGCGCGATGGCGACTCACCAATCGTCATCGCCGACAGCCGAACCGCGTTTCAGCTCGAATTCGCTATCGAGGCAGACGGGCCTATCTTCACCGTCAGCAAGCCGGGCCAGGCAGCGCACCGCACGGCGGTTCAATGCCGGGTGGAGCTACGATGTGAAGGCGATGGCCGCGCACCTGCTCACTGATCTTGGCCCATAAGCCGACGGTAACTTTCGCATCGTCGCGGTCGCGTTACCACTTGTAGACCTTCTGCAACGTTCCGCCCATGAGCGCCGCCTTGTCGCTCTCGGACAGGCGTTTGGTGTCGCGGAACGGCGCGACGCCCTGCTCATAGGTCAGCATGCCGATCGTCCGCGTCCAGTCGGTGCCCCACATGCAACGATCCAGCCCGAACGCATCGATGACCCGCAGCACCGGCTCCCAGATATCGTCGTACGGGAACGGCTGGTGCGACATCGTGCAGGCGCCGCTGATCTTCACCCTTACGTTCGCGTATTGGGCCAACGCGAGCAGCTTCGGCAGATCGGCCCAGACGTCGGCCGGAACCGGCGGACGAGCGGGTTGCAGCAGACCGAGATGGTCGATCACGATGACCGTGTCGGGGTGTCGCTGGATGTGCGGCAGGCCTTTGTCCAGGATGCCCCAGCAAAGCAAATTGACCGGCAAACCATGTTTGGCGGCGGCGGCGAAAGCGCGGTTCAGGCCGGGATGGTCGGCGTCCATCGGCAGGCCGTCGCGCATGCGGATGCGAATGCCGCGCGCGCCTTGCGTCGCCGCCCATTTCGCCACCACATCGTCGATCGCCGGATCGGTCGCGTCGACCGGCGTCACGACCCGGAATTTGTCCGGATAGGTGTTGTAAACCTCGAGCGCGTAGCTCGGATCGTATTCATAGGCGCTGAACGACGACACCATGATCGCGCCGTCGACGCCGACACTGTTCATGGCGGCGACCATTTCCTCGCCCGTGGCGGAGTCGAGTCCGTGCGAGGGACTGGCCCACGGCCGGCCGGGATGATTTCGATCGAAGGGATGGACCTGAACGTCGATGACTGGCATGGCCGTCCTCCTGCTCTTTCAACGGGACCCCGTGTTGGTGCGGCTCAGTAATACACCGCCCGCCCGGCCCCTCCGGTTGCCGCGACCAGTTCGCCGGAGACCGCCCAGGCCTTGTCCGAGGCCAGGAATACCGTGACGAATGCGACCTCCGAGGCGTCCACCATGCGGCAGATGGCATTGCCGCGCGGTGAGTCGGGAGCGAAATCCTGCCGCTCCGCTTCTTCCGGCGATACGCCCAATTGCGTGGCGCGGGCCGCGAGCAAGCTCGGCGTGCGCTCGGTGCGGGTCGTGCCGGGATGGATGCAATTGACCGTGATCCCATGGCGGCCCAATTGCACCGCCAGCGTCTTGGTCATGTGCACCAGGCCGGCGTTGCGTGCTCCGCCGCTGAGATTGCCGGCGTTGCGGGCGTTGGCACCGCTGATGTTGATGATGCGGCCCCAGCCCGCCGTCTTCATGAACGGAATGACAGCGCGGGAACAGCGCAGCGCGCCGACATACTTCACGTTGAAATCCTCTATCAGATCCTCGTCGACGACCGTTTCGATCGGGCCGGTCGCGGTGGCCGAACCGCCTGGCGCGGACCCGCTGTTGACCAGGATGTGCACGCCGCCCAGTTGCTGCGCCGCCTCGGCGACCATGCGGTCCACCTGCTCCTTGCTGGTGACATCGGCCGCGAGGGGAACGATGCGCCGGTTCGTTTCGGCTCCCAGCTCGCGCGCCGTCGCCTCGAGAGCCTCCTTGTTGCGCGCCACGATCGCCACATCGACCCCTTCGCGCGCCAATTCCCGCGCGATGGCTTTGCCGATGCCGCGACTGCCGCCGGTCACGATCGCATGCTTGCCTTGCAATCCGAGGTCCATGGCATTCTCTCCCCTTGGCGGCGTGACCGCGATTTTGTTGCATCGGGGCGCATTGTTCTCTCTGAGAGACCCTGGCGCAAGGGTTGCCGGACGGAGGGCGATGCCTGGAACGTGCACGGGCGCGGCGCTCTGCCCCCCCCCCCCCCCACCCCCTCCCCCCCCCCCGCTCCCCCCCGTCCGCCCTTCTCTCCCTACCACCCCCCCCTCCCCCTCCGCTCGGCCCCACCCCGCACCCACGCGCGGCCCGCCCCGGCCCCCCCGCCGCCGCCCGCGCCTGCCGCCCTCCCTCGCGCCGCCCGCCCTCGGCGCCCCGCGCTCCCGCCCCCCCGTCCGCGTCTTGTCGCGGTCGGCGCGTCTCGCGTGTGCGTCCCCGCCGTTCGTCGTCCCCCGCCCCCGCGCCCCCCGCTGCTCCCCGCCCCCCTCCTCTCCCCTCTCCCATCGAGCGCCACGACGGCCGGGAGGCGGCCCATGGCCGGCGATGGCAACGCCGTGCCGCAACATGGCGGGTCGTCGGGTCCGGGGTACGCAGACCGATGGCGCTGATCATCCAGTCGGCACCAGCGGCCTTACGGACGACCTCCGACGAGTTGGGATTGAGCTCTTGCAGCAGCATCAGGTCCGGGGCGAGTTTGCGCAGCAGGTCCCCTTGCCGTTTCGCTGCCTCGGTGCCGCGGAATGCCATGTTCCATGAGACGACGCGCATTTCGCTGACCCTTCGCCTACCAGGGCCCGTTGACTCTATCCGAACTGCCTTTCACCCTCAGCGAGGCACTTTGCAGCTTCGGAACATACTTGCGCCATGAGCCCGTCGGACGTTGCGTGGCAACAACTGATCTCCGCATTGCACGCGTCCGGCCGTAAGGCCGCACTTGCGATAACCGGGGGCGGCAGCGGGGCGATTGGCGAGTTGCTGCGTGTTCCGGGCGGCTCTCGGCTGTTGATCGAGGCGCAGGTTCCTTACGACGCGCTGGCGCTTGCGGCGTTTCTTGGCTTCGCACCGGAACAGGCAAGCAGTGCCGACACCGCAATCGCGATGGCACGAAGCATACGGGCACGCGCAGCCAGGCTTATGCCGGCAGGTACCGATCCAGTCGGTCTTGGCGCGACGGCGGCACTGGTGAGCGATCGCCCGCGGAGAGGCGAGCATCGATTTCACATCGCATTCGCTGACTCAGCACGCACCGCGCACTGTACTGGCGTGCTGGCCAAGGGCCGGCGTGATCGCGCCGCTGAAGAGGACCTGGTTTCGCGCGCGATCGTCCTGTGGCTGGCGCACGCATGCGGCACTGCCGCACCGTCACCGCGCAGCCTGCTCGATGCGGATGAACAATATTCCGAAACGGTCGTCGAGACTGTGGATGCTATCGATCAGCTGCTGGCGGGTGAGGTCGATCGCGTCACGGTCCAGCCCGATGGCCAGATGATGCTGTCAGCGCCGCGGCCCCTCGTGCTGTTGCCAGGGTCTTTCAACCCGCTGCATGAGGGACATGTGTTGCTGGCGCGGGTTGCCGAAGAGGTCAGGCAGCAGCCCGTGGCGTTCGAAATCTCTGTCACCAACGTCGACAAGCCGCCGCTGTCGGGCGAGACGGTTAGACATCGACTCGTGCAATTCGCCTGGAAATGGCCGGTCGAACTCACGCGGGCGCCGACGTTCGTCGAGAAGTCGCGTTTGTTTCCGGGGGCTACGTTTGTGATCGGCGCGGATACGGCGGAGCGGTTGATTGCACCGAAATATTATGGCGATGACGAGGTTCGAATGCATGTGGCGCTCGAGGAGATCGCTAAATCCGGGTGCAGCTTTCTGGTGGCAGTGCGGATCGACGCGACGGGGCGCGTGCGCGCGCTGAACGACATCCCGGTGCCGCGGCGGTATGCCGATCTCTTCACCGAAATTCCGGAGCTCCGATTCCGCCTT
The DNA here is from genome assembly GCA_963776505.1 of uncultured Alphaproteobacteria bacterium. GTDB lineage: Bacteria > Pseudomonadota > Alphaproteobacteria > Acetobacterales > Acetobacteraceae > JAMXLO01. Next base: position 194,074 of record CAVZNH010000066.1, on the reverse strand, counting down.
GACACCTCCTCGTCCGAGATTCGCGCGCGGGGGCGTTTGGTCGGCAATTCATAGCGGAAAGCAAGAAATCGAGGATTCAACACGGATTACACTGATTATGCACGGAGTTTCACGGAAAAACAAAAGCATAGCATGCGCTTCGCGCGAAGCGCCTTTGTCTTATCCGTGAAACTCCGTGCATAATCAGTGTAATCCGTGTTAAAAAAGCTTGCTTCTAGTCAGGCAAGCCCAGCAGGTAAACCATCTGCAGCATCGGCCCTGGTTGGAAGTTCTTGCCGAATGTACGCTGCAGAATTGCGTTGATCTCGCCGGAGCCATAAATGTGGCTGAGCGCGCGATCGACTTCGAGCCGAAAGTCGTCGTCACCGTGCGGCAAGGCCAATGCGTAGGTTTCAATGGTCAGGTAAGCATCCGCCAGTCTAAATTTGTCGGGTGCCTTGCTGTTCGCGATAAGCGCCATCAGGATCGATCGATCAGCGAAGTAGGCTGAGATTTTGCCATTTTCCAGCATTGCTTGACCCTCTGCGTGGGTTTTGGCTGGAATGACTTGTGCGGCGATCCCGGCGCCGCTGAGCGTGTTGCGCAGCTCCTGCTCGGTGGTCGTGCCGGCCAGTACGCCGATTGTCCGCCCGGCCAGATCTTGCAGATTATGCGGTCCGTCTGAAGTGATCATGAGGCTGGCGCCGTCAACGAAGGTCGTCACCGAGAAATCCACGAGCTTGCGGCGTGACAGAGTGCTGCTGGTTGGCTCACAGAGAAGATCGGCCTTGTTCTGCTGAATCGCCTCGAAGCGATCGAGTGCCGTCACCGTCAGATAGCTTATCTTCAACGACGGCAGATTCAACTGCTGCGCGAGTTGCCTGACAACCGCCTGACAGAGATCCACCATGAATCCGGCGGGTTGGTCGTGATCATTCTTGTAGGAAAAGGGCGGCGCATCGGCGCGCCAGGCGACGCGGATGACGTTATCCTGGCGAATGCGGTCCAGCGCACTCGCGGAGGCTGGGTCCGCCAAGAAGGCCATTGCCAGAAAGACCAGCGTGGCGAAGCCTGCCGCCGTTCGCCATCTGCACAGTACTGCCATCATGATGCGCGCCTCCCCTCCCGAGCCAGCATTGCCGTCGACTGAACTGGCGGAGCAAATGAAATTACATCCACATCCGCACCAATCCGTAGACAACGTGACCGACGATCATAACTTCTCCAGTCCGAATTGCAGAGGGCCAAATGACCGACCACGATTACTTGCTTGCCCTGGCGGCGCAAATCGTCTCTGCGCATGTCGCGAATAATACGATTTCTTCCGCAGACGTCCCAAAGCTGATCCACGATGTCCACCGAGCCCTGGCGGATGCTGAGCGTGGGCCTGGGCCATCGAACGGGGAATCACCTGTGCCGGTGAAGCAATCTGTTTTCTCGGACCATCTGATTTGTCTCGAATGCGGCAAGCACTTTTCAATGCTGAAGCGGCATCTCGGGACCGATCACCAGCTCACACCGGAACAATACCGCCAGAAGTGGGGTCTCCCGGCAACGTATCCCATCGTGGCACCGGACTACGCGAAGGTGCGCTCGAAATTGGCGAAACGCTTTGGCCTGGGACGTCTGCCGGTGAAGGCAGCGCGAAAGGGAGTTCTACGCGTGGCCGGCTGACCCTGACCCGCCGATCCGATCGCCGGCTCGGAATCGGCAGACTTAGATCCGGGATTTTGTCGGCCAAAACTCGCCAGCCGCGGGTCCGCGGGCAGTGAATCACTTCATATCGGGGCGGCCCATCCGAGGCCAATTTCCGTCGCATCACGAACCGCCCCTCGGGGCCAAGAGCGAACGGAGTGGGTCATGGGCAAGTTTCTGGTTCTAGCCGCCGCCACAGTGGCCCTCAACGCGTTCGCGCCTCTGGCCCACGCCCAGGACTACGTCGTCAACGGGCACGCCGCATCGAAGGCGGAAGCGCAGTTCCTGGCGTCCTACAGCGCCCCGGCTGGTCGCTGGCAGGTCGACGGGTATGGCTTCTCGCGGGTTGCCGACGAGCATCCGGTCCAGCCTGTGGCGCAGACCACTGGTCCCAAGTGCTGGTACGTGCTCGACGTCAAGCTCTGCGATTGACCTGAACCAAGACTGGTAGCCGCCCAATCAGGCGGCTACCGCTTCCGGGCCGCGAGCAACCGCCTTATGAGATCAGCGCCTGCCGGCACTCCATCGTTCGACCTGCTGCAGCAGCTCCGCCATTTTACGTGTACTGCCGGTCATCATCTGCAGCGGCGAGGTATCGCCAAAGAACGGTCCTGGCTTTCGTGCTGTGACCCACCGTGGGATACCGCCCTTGGGATCCAGCTTTAGCAGCGCCTGCTCCAACTCAATCAGATAAGCAATGCGTAGCAGCAGGTCTTCTGTCCACGTGATGGCGCCGATGTCGCCCCCGGGAACGCCGATCAGGGCTGTTGCGTCAAACCGATCGAGCTCCCACGCCCTCACGATGCGTCGCAGGGCAACAACAGCCTCTTCGGGTGTGAGTCTAACGCTCGGGCCACCCTGATTTGGTATTGCCGCTGTGGCAGGTGGGCGAGGTCGCGCCGGCATCGAGCGCAATGGCCGGTTTGACAAAGCCTCGGGAATGCCGGCGACCTCGGGCTCCAACCGCAACACAAATACGTCGACCCGTCGTGCGATGTTCTTGAGTTCGAGCGCACCGAGTTCGTCGAACGCCAGATCGAGCCGGTCGCGCATATGGTCGCGCACGGGTCGCGTAACGCAGATGCCGCCCGGCGGACATTCTGCCTGAAGCCTGGCCGCCACATTCACCATGTCACCATGCAGATCCGTCCCATCGGCGATTACGTCGCCAATGTTGATCCCCATGCGGAACCGAATTGCTCGATCGCGTGGGAGGTCGCCGTCGCGCATCGGCACCTGTCGTTGCACCTGCACGGCGCAGCGCACCGCGCCCTCGATGCTGTCGAACACAATGAGCAGGGAATCGCCTCCGGTCTGGACGACCACGCCGCCATGATCATTGATGGCCGGGTCGATAACCTCGCCGCGCAGCGTACGCAGTCGTTCGATCGTCCCTATGTCGTCCAGCCCGATGAGGCGACTGTAGCCAACCATATCCGCATGAACGACCGCGATCAGCTTTCGCCGATTGAGCGGCCTTTCGGTCGAGTGCGATGCCCCGGTCACTGACATGGTGGTTAGCCCTATCATCACATCAGTGCGGCAGACTGTCTACCACCTGGGGTTGCCGTCAACCTGAAGGAGCCTTGCCGCGCCGTCTCGTCCGAACAGGCAACAGGTCGCAGTTGCCCCAGGACGTCACAAAAGATGGACAATTGGCTCCTGAGGGCGGCCGTGAAATCCTTACGTGAGACTTCGCGACGACTAGTGCCGCCGGCTGCTGCAATTCTGTCATGAGCATTATCCTTCTTGCCGGTTTTGCATAGCGTATCCCGCGACCATGGCGTCGAACGAGCAAGCCACTGCGGAGCGAGGAGACCGGAATGATCGCTGGCAGGACCAGCGAAGACATGCGCCACGCTCGGCCGCGATGATCCCTCGGGCTCACCGACGCGGCTTTTGCTCAATATTTCAGGTCGGTCGAGCACCACGGTGGTAAATTGAGGCGGCTGACCACCAATCCTAGTGCCCCCGCGCATACTGAAGTGCTAAATGAAGTGTCACGATCACCGGATGCACCTATTTGACTGACTCATACCACAGGCGAGAATGGCGACGATGAAAGCGCGTGTGCTCGCTGCGGCGTTGGACGGGCGCGTGATCGGCGCTGACGACGTGGAGATCTCCCGTGCTGTGCATCCGGCGGAAGCCAGCTGCGAGGGCGATGTCGCGATCGCGGTCTCAGCAGATACGATCCGGATCCTGGGTGAAAGCCGGGCGAAGATCGCGCTCGTTCCAGAGGGCACGCAAATCCCGCTTCAGCGCTTTCAGACTGTGATCGTCATGCGTGGATCCCGCTCCAGTCTGCCAGCGATCACGCAGGCTTTCCGGTATTGTCCTGAGGTTCATCCGGGCGTACATCCGAGTGCCGTGGTCGCATCAGATGCGATAATTGGCGAAGGCGCGACGATCGGACCCTTGGTGGTGATCGGCCCGGGCGCATCTGTCGGGGCCCGCTCGGTCATTCTGTCGCAAGCGACGCTCGCGGCCGGCGCGTCGCTTGGCGCGGATTGCCTCGTCTATCCCGGCGTTCGCATTGGCTGGGGATGCCGTGTAGGCGATCGCGCCGTCCTGCATCATAACGCGTCGATCGGTGCGGATGGGTTCAGCTTTGTGCCGACGCGCCCTGGCGCGCTCGAAGCGGCCCAAGGTCCCGCGGGTGCGGCCCGGACCGATCTCGAGCGGAACGAATTGCTGAAGATTCACGCCTTGTCGATCGTTGAGGTCGGTGATGATGTGGAGGTCGGCGCGCTGACCTCGATTGACCGTGGCACGCTGAAGCCGACGCGTATCGGTGCCGGCACCAAGATCGATGACCTCGTGATGATTGGCCATAACGTCGAGATCGGCACGGATTGCCTGCTCTGCGGGCAGGTGGGCCTTGCGGGCGGTGTGATCATCGGCGACGGTGCGGTGCTCGGAGGTCGAGTTGGAGTCGCCGACCACCTCAAGATAGGCGCTTGGGCGGTTGTAGGTGGTGCTGCCTGCGTTGGAACCAACATCCCGGCTGGCGGCGTGTATGCCGGATATCCAGCAGTGCCGCGCGCCGAGGCGATGGAGAATCTGAAGTTGATGCGGCGCTTGCGGCGGCTCGTGGCCCGAATGGCCGAGGCCAGATCGGACGTCGTCGATGGCCTATAGTCCAACAGAAACAACGCCGGCAGGTGACCATGGGTGAGACGATGACAGACGCGCTCATGAGGGTGATCGCCAAGGCAGGCCCATTTGGACCCGTCGGTGATCAAGCCGGAGTCTGTCCTGTCCGAGCTTGGCGTTACGTCACTCGATCTGGTCGAGATCATCATGACGATCGAAGACGAGTACGACGTGACCATACCGGGGGATGCGGTCGAGGCCTGGAACGCCTACAAGACTGTCGGGAACCTTATTGATCTGGGCCACTCGCTTGGTCTTGAAGGACGCAGCAGTGCAGCATGAGCCTATCGTGGTCACCGGCGCCGGTTGCGTCTCGGCGCTTGGCCACTCGGTGGAGGCATTCTGGTCGGCTCTGCAAGACGGGCGCTGCGGTCTCGGCAAACTCGAGCAGGCAGAACCGTCCGATCTGAAGGTCTCGATCGTCGGCGCCATCCCCGCACCTGATCCTCGCGACATGCTCGACGCTCGTCGGTTGCCGATGCTGGACCGGTTCAGCGTGTTGGCGATCGTTGCGGCCCAGCAGGCGCTCGCACAGTCGGGCTTGCCGATCGAGCAGGTTGGACACCGAACCGGCTGCGTGGTCGGCGTCGGCACGGCAGGGGGAGAGACGATCGACGAATTGTACCGCAGGCTTTTCCTCGAAGGTGCCAAGCGTGCGAACGTGTTCAGCGTGCCGCGGGTCATGCCGAGTGCGCCGGCAAGTCAGATCAGTATGGCGTTCGGCATCCGCGGCCCAGTGTTCACTGTCTCTTCGGCATGCGCGTCGTCCAACCACGCGATCGCAACGGCCGTGTGGCTGCTGCGCAGCAACGTCATCGATGCGGCGATCGTCGGCGGAACGGAGGCGCCGCTGACCTACGGGATCCTGAAGGCGTGGGAGGCGCTGCGCGTGATGGCGCCGGACACTTGCCGGCCGTTCGATCGGCATCGCAAAGGTCTCGTGCTTGCCGAAGGAGCGGGCATGGTGGTGCTCGAACGCGCGGATCACGCCAAGGCGCGCGGGGCAGAGATCCTGGCGCAGATCGCCGGCGTTGGGATGAGCGCTGATGCAGCCGACCTGGTGGCGCCGACGCTGGAAGGCACGGCCGCCGCGATGCGCGCGTGTCTTGCCGACGCCCACGTCTCAGTCGATGCCATTGACTACATCAACGCGCACGGCACCGGCACCGTCGCCAACGACATCACGGAGATCAAGGTCATCAAGGCGGTGTTCGGTGACGCAGCCAGGCGCCTGTCGATCTCATCGACGAAATCAATGCACGGGCACGCGCTTGGCGCGAGCGGTTCGCTCGAGTTGATCGCCGTCATCGAGGCGATCCGCCACGGGATCGTTCCGCCTACCATCAACATCGAGGAACTCGATCCCGAATGCGATCTCGATGTGACGCCATGTCATGCGCGGGAGCGTCCGATCCGGGCCGCCATCAGCAATGCTTTCGCGTTCGGTGGAACCAATGCGGTGGTCGCGGTCAAGCGTTTCGAGGGCTGACGGGGTCACGACTCTCATCGGCCACACCGACACGTCCTATTATGAGATGGGCGCGCTGGCCATCTATCTGCAGCAAGTTGGTGCGGCGATCCGCGTGTCGTTTGCCGATCGCACGAACTTCTGGCTGCAGCTTGGCGGCATGACGGTCAACAACGGCTTCATCCTGCTGTTGTGGTTCATGTTCTTCGCCGGGTTCCGCAGCGTGGGCGGCTGGCGGCTCGCCGATGTCGCGCTGATGATCGGCATCCTGGCGCTCAGCGTCGGCCTGGCCGGTGTGTTCGCTGGCGGCTATCGCGATATGGCGGCCGTGATCCTGCGTGATGAGGTGGATGCGCTGCTGACGCAGCCCCGCGCGGTTCTGCCGCGGCTGCTGGCACGCGAAAGCATCGCCAGTGCCTGGGGCGACGTGATCGTTGGTGTGATCCTGCTCGCCAGCTTTGCCGCGTTGCAGTGGTCGGATCTGCCGGTGCTGCTGTTCGTGCTGTGCGGCAGCCTGACGGTGTTTCTGGCGACCGGTGTGCTGTTCGCGAGCCTGGCCTTCTGGGTGCGTGGTGCCCGCAGCTTTGCCCGCGACGTGGTGGATTTCGTCATTCTGCTGTCGAGCTATCCAGGCTCGATCTATTCTGGGGCGATGAAGGTCGTTGTCTATACGTTCGTGCCGGCGGGGTTTGTCGTGCTTGTGCCGGTCGCGGTGCTGCGCGAACACAGCCTGGCGGGGTTGATGACGATGGCCGCTGCAGCGGTCGGTTACGCGGGGCTGGCGATCGCAGTGTTCCTGGCCGGGTTGCGGCGGTATCGCAGCTGACCGGTTCAGTGCCGGATATGTTCGGGCCGGAAGCCCATGCCGATGATGCGCGCCGGCAGCCGGCGCAGCGGCGGGAATGATCCAAGCATCCGCACCGCCAAAGGCGGCTTTGGCGTGGTGGCGCCGCGCAGCACGTTGCTGATGATGCGGTTCTGGATCGCCACCTGAAGGCGCTGGGTCATGCGTGTCGGCGGTTCGCGGCGTCGCTGCACGGCACGCAGGTCGTCCAGGGTGGCACCACCCTCGCGCAGTCGCGGCACCAGGATGTTCGCCGCGGCGACCGCGTCCTGGATCGCCAGGTTGATCCCGACGCCGCCGACCGGCGACATCGCATGCGCCGCGTCGCCGATGCACAGCAGGCCGGGTCGGAACCAGGTGTTCAGCCGGTTCACCGCCACGGTCAGCAGCTTCACGTCATCCCACGTCGCGAGTTCCTGCACGCGGTCCGCCAGATATGGCGCCAGGCGCGCGATCTCGGCGCGGAATGCATCCAGCCCGCGCGCATGGACCTCATCGACGCCGCCCTTCGGGATGATGAACGCACACTGCCAGTAATCGTTCCGATCCAGCATGATGAAGATGCGGCCGGCATCCATGCGCCCGAGCGTCTGGCCGGGATCGTTCTTCCCTTTCGACAACCGCAGCCACAACACATCCATCGGCGCGCCGTATTCGACGACCTCGAACCCGGCGCCGTCACGCAGCGTGGAGTGGCGGCCATCGGCGGCAATGGTCAGGTGGGCGTTGACCTCCAGCTTGCCGTCAGGGCCTGTCGCGGTCACGCCGACCATGCGGTCTTCCTCGCGCATCAGGCCGGTCGCTTCCGTGTTCATCAGCAGGCGGAATGTGGGATAGCGCTTCGCATGGTCGGCGAGGAAGTCGAGAAAGTCCCATTGCGGCATGAAGGCTATGAACTTCGCCTGCGTCGGCAGGTGCGAGAAGTCGGCCACCTTGAACAGTTGCTCGCCGATCTGCGCGGCAAGCTCGCGCACCTCGCTGTGCGGTCTGGCCAGAAACCCGTCGAGCAGACCAAGCTCGTGCAGCACCTGCATCGTGGATGGATGCACGGTGTCGCCGCGGAAGTCGCGCAGGAAGTCGCCGTGCTTCTCCAGCACCACGACATCGATGCCGGCACGCGCGAGCAGGAGGCCCAGCATCATGCCGGCGGGCCCGCCGCCGGTTATGCAGCAGCGGGCCGTGATGTCGGGCATCTATTCCGCGGCCAGGTTCGGCGCGTAAGCGGGAACCGCGGCGCGTTGGGTGGCGGCCAGCGGCTGCGGCCACCAGCGATGCTGCCATTCGCTGAACAGCGGCTTCAGCTTCGGCATCACCGCATCGGCGAACAGGCGAGAGTTGTACTTGGTCAGTTGCTTGCTCATGTTGCCGAACTGTAGCAGCAGCATGAGATTGCCGACGTTCAAATTCACCGCGACCTCACGCAACTGTTCCACCACTTCGTCGGGCGAGCCGATGATCACGTAGCCGTTGTCGACGATGGCATCCATCTCGCGCGCGAGCTTGTTGAACTTGTCGGAATAGGACGCGGCCTTGGACACCTGGCTTTGCAGTCCCATGCGCTGCGTCGGCTCGGTCGTGTAGCCGGGAGGTGCGGCGAAGCGCGGATCGATGTGCAGGCAGTTGCCGTAGAAGTATTCGGCGGCGTCGCCATACAGGTCCATGGCGTGCTGACGGCTTTCGCCGACGCCGACGAACTGGAGGAAGCCGGCGCGGTAGGGGTTGCGGTCCTTCCCAAGCCTTGCCATTTCGTTCCAAAAACCGTCCATCGTGGCGCGGCCGATTTTGTAGCCGTAGTAGCTGAGGTAGCAGTACACGTAGTCCATCTCGGCGCACCACTGCCACGTTTCGATCGAGCCGCCGCCGGGAACCCAGATCGGCGGATGCGGCGTCTGCACCGGACGGGGCCAGATGTTCACGTAGCGCTGCTGGTTGAAGCGGCCATTGAAGGCGAAGGTGTCGCGGTCGGTCCAGGCGCGCAGGACCAGATCGTGCGCCTCGTGGTATCGGTCGCGCAGCAGGCTGGGGTTCTGGCCGTAGGCGTAGCAGGTGTCCATCGGCGAGCCGACCGGGAAGCCGGCGATCAGGCGTCCGCCGGAGATGCAGTCGATCATCGCGAACTCTTCGGCGACACGGGTGGGTGGATTGTACAATGCCAGCGAGTTGCCCATGACGCAGATCGCGGTATCGGTGGTGCGGCGCGCGAGGGATGACGCGATGAGGTTGGGCGAAGGCATCAGTCCGTAGCCGTTGGAGTGGTGCTCGTTCACGCACACCGCGTCGAAGCCGCAGTCGGCGGCGTATTCGAGTTCGTCCATGAAGTCGTTGTACATGTGGTGCGCGCGGCGCGGGTCGAAGAGCGTGGAGTGGATGTCGACCCAGACCGAGGGATGCTTGTCGCGGAAGCCTTCCGGCAGTTCGGTGTAGGGCATCAGATGGAACCACATCAGGCGCATGGGTCGGTGCTCCGGTTGGTTGTCATTGCGAGGAGGCGAAGCCGACGAAGCAAGCTCGGTCAGGTTTGTGCGCGCACCGTGTGACCGAGATTGCTTCGTCGGCTTCGCCTCCTCGCAATGACAGGGGTTACTGGGCTGGGGCGTAGGCCGGGAGTTCGGCACGTTGGGCGGTGTGCATTGGCTTCGGCCACCAGCGATGCTCGTATTCAGCGAATCTTCCCGCGAGTTTCGGCATCACGCGTTCGGCGAACAGCTTCGTGTTGTACTTGGTCAGTTGCTTGCTCATGTTGCCGAACTGCAAAAGCAGCATCAGGTTGCCGACGTGCAGGTTGGTGGCCAGCTCGTCGATCTGCTCCGCCACCTCGTCCGGTGTGCCGATCACCAAATACCCGGCATCCACCAGTTCCTTCATCTCGGTCGGTCGTGCCTGCGAGCGGGCGGCCGCGGCGCTCACCTGGCTGGTCAGACCGAAGCGCGTCGTCGCTTCGGTGGTGTAGCCGGGTGGCGCGGCAAAGCGCGGATCGATGTGCAGGCAGCGAAAGAAGAAGTACTCGGCGGCCTCGGTGTAGAGGTCGATCGCCTGCTGTCGCGATTCTGCCACGGCCACTGTCTGTGCGAAGCCGGCGCGATACGGATTGCGGTCCTTGCCGAGGCGATCCATCTCCGCCCAGTAGCCGTCCATCGTGGCCTTGCCGATCTTGTGGCCGTAGTAGGACAGATACGAATAGACGTAGTCCTTCTCGGCGCACCACTGCCAGGTCTCGATCGATCCGCCACCGGGTATCCACACCGGTGGATGCGGGCGCTGCACTGGGCGAGGCCAGATGTTGACGTAGCGCTGCTGATTGTAGCGGCCGTTGAACGCGAACGTGTCCGGATGCTGCCAGGCCTTCATCACCAGGTCGTGCGCTTCGTAGTAGCGTTCGCGGAGCTGAGATCGGATTCTGACCGTAGGCGAAGCAGTCATCCATCGGCGTGCCGACCGGGAAACCGGCGATCAGCCGGCCGCCGGAGATGCAATCGATCATCGCGAACTCTTCGGCGACGCGGGTCGGCGGGTTGTACAGCGCGAGTGAGTTGCCCATCACGCAGATGGTGGTGTCGGTGGTGCGGCGGGAGAGCGATGCGGCGATCAGATTGGGCGAGGGCATCAGGCCGTAGCCGTTGGAGTGATGCTCGTTGACGCAGATTGCGTCGTACCCGCAGGAGGCGGCGTATTCCAGCTCGTCCATGAAGTCGTTGTACATGTGGTGCGCGCGCTTGGGGTCGAAGAGGGAGGAGTGGATGTCCACCCAGACCGACGGATGCTTCTCGCGGAAGTCATCCGGGAGTTCGGTGTAGGGCATCAGGTGGAACCACATGAACTTCATGACGAGGCTGTCTCCCGGGCCGGTTCTACCGGTGAGTAGATCACTGCCGAGGGCAGAAGGGAACTCGCCGTGGCGAAGCGAGAGACGCGTCGCCTTGATTGTCAGACATTCAACGGAGCCAGCGGCTGGCGGCCTCGAATCAGATCTGAGGCACGCTCCGCCAACATCATCACAATGGCATTGATGTGCGCGGACGGCATGTCGGGCAACGCGGCAGCATCGACGACGCGCAGGCCTTCGGTGCCACGGACTTTCAGGTCGGGGTCGAGTACCGCATCCGGGCCGTCTCCCATGGCACACGTCCCAAGCGGATGATTGACCGTGATCACGTTGTTCCGAATCCAGTCATCGATCTCGGCGTCTGTTTTCAACGCGGAACCGGGAGCAAGTCTCTTCCCGCGGAACGCGTCCATTGGTCGTTTGTAAGCGAGGTCCTCAGCAAGTCGGAACGCTGCGCGCAGAGTGGCGACATCGGCCGGGTCTGCCAGGAAATTATTCACGATCCGCACGAGCGCGCTCGGATCGGCAGAGCGCAACGTTACCTCACCCTGGCTCCGCGGATGGAGCAGCACCGGATGGATGCCGAATGCATCGTCGTAGGGCGGTGTCACACCAGGAAACCATATCCGCGCATCGAGCGGCGCCGCGAGAAACAGGAATTCAATGTCTGGCGCATCGAGCTCTGGGCGGGATCGGAGGAACGCCTTCAGAGCATTCGGCAGCATGGTCGCCGGGCCGGTTCTGAACAACCAGGCCTGAGCCATCGCGAGAGCGGCGCGATCCGCCCGCATCAACTGGCTGAACGGCCCCTGACCGAGGCGTGACCATCGCAGCCTGACCTGCAGATGATCGCGCAGGTTCCTGCCGACCGGGAGATCGATCAGCGGTGCAATGCCCATCTCCTTCAAATGATCGGCCGGACCTATGCCGGACAACATCAACAACTGCGGCGAGTTGAACACGCCGCCGCAGAGTATGACTTCGCGCTTCGCCTCGGCATGCATCGTGGCGCCTCGATGCACGAACTCCACGCCCGTCGCATGAGTGCCGCGCAACGTCACCTTTGTCGCGCGTGCGTTGGTTCGCAGCGTCAGATTGCGCCGTTGCAGGATCGGTTTCAAATAGGCAGCCGACGACGACGCCCGGCGACCGTCGTGAATTGTCCATTGGCTGTCACCGAAACCGGTCAGTTCGGCCCCATTGGGATCATCGGTTACAGGCCATCCCGCGAGCCGTCCGGCTTCCCGCAACGCGTCGAATAGCGGGTCGGTATCGCGATTACCTTGGGTTCCCAGCGGTCCCGAGCCACCGCGCCAGGGATTTTCACCATGCTCCCAGGATTTCGCTTCGTTTGAAATACGGCAACGCGTCCGCATAGGACCACCCGGTTGCTCCCTGCTGCGACCAACGATCGAAGTCGGCGCGATGGCCACGGGTATAGGCCATGACGTTGATCGACGATGAGCCGCCAAGAATCTTGCCCCTCAGCAATGTAAGCTGCCGATTATTCAGATGCGGTTCGGGCTCGGTCATATAGCCCCAGTCGAACATCTTGTGCTGCTGCAGCTTGCCGAGCCCGAGCGGGATCTGGACGTATGGGTGGTCATCGCGACCGCCAGCTTCGAGCAGCAGGACCGTCGCGTCTTCGTCTTCGGTCAGCCGGTTGGCAAGCACGCATCCCGCCGATCCGGCTCCGACGATGATATAGTCGTAACCGGCGAGCACGATCTTCCCCAGCGGTTGTTCAGGCAGGCGTGATGATCACAGCATTCGCTGCAAAATCAGCTTCTGCACATCCGACGTGCCTTCGTAGATCTGGCACACCCGCACATCGCGGTAGATGCGTTCCACCGGATAGTCCGCCAGATATCCATAGCCGCCCAGCGTCTGGATGGCTGCCGTGCACACGGCCTCTGCGGCCTCGGACGCGAACAGCTTCGCCATGCAGGCAGCCTCGATCGCCGGTTGCCCCTCCGCCTTCAGCCGCGCCGCGTGCAGCGTCATCTGCCGCGCAGCCTCCAGCTTCGTCTTGGCATCGACCAGCCGGAAACCCACCGCCTGGAAATCGATGATGCGGCCGCCGAATGCCTGGCGCTCCTTGGCATACGCCACCGCGTAGTCCAGCGCCGCGCGCGCCATGCCGACACTCTGTGCAGCGATGCCGATACGGCCGCTCTCCAAGGTGGACAGTGCGATCTTGTAGCCTTCGCCCTCGGCGCCGATGCGTTGGTCCTCGGGCACCTCCATGTCCTCGAACGCCAGCGCGCAGGTCTCGGACGCCTTCTGTCCAAGCTTTTCCTCGCGCCGCGCCACGACGTAGCCTTGTGTCGCCTTGTCCACCACAAAGCACGAGATGCCCTTGCGTCCGGCCGCGGGATCGGTGACCGCGAACAGCACGGTGCTGCCCGGCACGCCACCCGACGAGATGAACTGCTTGGCGCCGTTGATGATGTAGCGGTCGCCCTTTTTCACCGCCCGCGTGCGCAGGTTCGACGCATCGGAGCCGGCCTGCGGCTCGGTCAGCGCGAACGAGCCGACCGCGGCGCCGGTCGCCAGTGGACGCAGCCAGCGGTCCTTCTGCGCGTCGGTGCCGTACTGGTCGAAGATGATGCAGGTGGGCGAGTTGTGCACGCTCACCATGGTGGAGACCGAGCCGTCGCCGGCGGCGATCTCCTCCAGCAGCAGGGCGTAGGTCACCGGATCGATCTCCGAGCCATCCCACTGTGCCGGCGTGGTCGCGCCGAAGATGCCGAGTTCACCCAGCTCGCGAACGATCTCCGGCTCGATCGCGCCGGCCTTCTCACGCGCCGCCGCGCCGGGAGCCAGCCGTTCGGTGGCGAACCGCCGCGCCATGTCGATGACGAGGGAGTCGGTGCCGATGGGGGTGTGATCGGGCATGGCTGGCCTCCTTGCGGACGCCACGATAGGTTGCCGGCATGTCCGATGTCGATGTGGTGGTGATCGGTGCCGGCCTCGCTGGGCTTGGCGCAGCGACGGCGCTGCGTGCCGCTGGACGGAGCGCGCTGGTGCTGGAGGCATCGGGGCGCATCGGTGGCCGCGCCTGGACCACTTATCCGGCCGAACTGGGCGGCGTCTGGTTCGACATGGGTTCGGTGTGGCTGCACAACGCCGAGACAAACCCGCTGGTGCCGATTGCGCGGGCGGCCGGCGAGACGCTGCTGCGGTCGGACGAACTCCGCGTCGAGCGCACCTTCGTGGGCACGCGCGAGGCGACCGCGGAGGAATATGCCGACTATGCCGGGGCGTGGCGGCGCTTCGAGGACCGGGCCGCGGAGATCCTGCGCACGCGCGACGATGTGCCGATGGCCGAGGTGGCGCGGTCGATGCCGGACGATCCGTGGGCGGTGACGGTGGAGACGTGGGAAGGGCCGATCATCTGTGTCGCCAGTGCCGACGAGTTCAGTTTGCGCGACTGGCTGCGCAACGTGCTGTCGGGAAGTAACCTGGTGCCGGACGGCGGCATCGGCGCGTTCGTCGCGCGGCGGCTGGGCGAGGGGCTGGATGTCAGGCTGAGGACGCCGGTGACACGGGTGTCGTGGGGCGGTGCCGGCGTCTCGGTGGAGACGGCCAGCGGCGTGGTCACCGCACGGTCGGCCATCGTCACCGTATCCACTGGTGTATTGGCAGCAAACGCCATCGTGTTCGATCCGCCGCTGCCGGTGGCAACACAGGCGGCGATTCATGCCCTGCCGATGGGGCTCGCGATGAAGGTTGCGTTGCGTGCAATCGGGCAGGACCGGCTCGGCCTGCCGCTGCACTGTTCGATCGACCGTCAGGTGAAGCGCAGCGGCGATCCAACCATGGGGTTTCAGTGCTGGCCCTACAAACGTGACTACGTGCAGGGCTGGGTAGGCGGGCCCGTTGCATGGGAGCTGGCGCGCGCCGGGGATGCTGCGGCGGTGGACTTCGCGCTCGGTCAGTTGCGCGCGCTGTTCGGTGGCCGGGTGGATCGAGTGTTCGCCGGAGGGCAGCGACTGGTGACGCGGTGGGACGCCGATCCATTTGTGCGCGGCGCCTACTCGTTCGTGCGCCCCGGCGACGCCGATGCCCGCGCGGCACTCGCCCAGCCGCTGGCGGACGGACATCTGCTGTTCGCCGGCGAGGCCTGCCACGACGGGATGACCGGCACCGTCGCCGGCGCGTGGATCAGCGGCCAGGATGCAGCGCGCATCGCGGCGTGATAGTGTCGCAACCGGGAGGACCGCACCATGAGCATCCAGGCACTCGGCTATCTCGGCATCGGCACGGACAAGCTCGACGACTGGACGAATTACGCCACCAACTGGCTTGGCATGCAGGCGGTGGATCGCGGCGCGGGGGTGCGCGCGTTCCGCATGGACGATCGCAGGCAGCGCCTGGTGGTCGACAGCTCATTGCCAGAGGGACAACGCTACTTCGGCTGGGAGGTCGCGGACGGCGCCGCGCTCGATGCACTGGCGGCGCGACTGGAAGGCGCCGGTGTCAAGGTGAAGCGTGAACCGGCGGCGCTGGCCGATCAGCGTTTTGTCAGCGGCCTGATCTCGTTCGCCGATCCGTCCGGCAACCGGCTGGAGGCTTTTCACGGCGCACAGATCGCCGATACGGCGTTCAAGCCCGGGCGTTCCATCTCCGGCTTCCGGACCGGGCCGCTGGGCATGGGCCACGTCGTGCTGCTGGTGACCAGCATCGACACCGCGCTGCCGTTCTATTGCGACCTGCTCGGCTTCCGCATCAGCGACTATGTGCGGCAGCCGATCACCGCGTATTTCCTGCACGCGAACCCGCGTCATCACAGCGTGGCGCTGTTCGAGGCACCGCACATCGGCATGCATCATCTGATGGTGGAGCTGTACTCGTTCGACGATGTGGGGCAGGGTTACGACATCGCACTCGGCGACAAGGACCGCATCGTCGCGACGCTGGGGCGGCACCCGAACGATCTGGTTACTTCGTTCTACATGCACACACCGTCGGATATCCTGGTGGAGTACGGCTGGGGCGGTGTCGAGGTGGACGATGCGACATGGCAGCCGTCGGAGATGACAACGGTCGCCAGCTATTGGGGCCATCACGGACTGTTCGATGCGATGGGGCCCGATGGCCCGCCGCACATGCCAGCACAGGAAGGCCTGCGCGCGCCGCTGCAGGTGATGGAGGGCAACTATCAGCGGATGAGCGGCGTGTGTCCCTGGTGGGACTCGGTCAGAGCGCGGACGTGAACGGAATTGTCAGATGGCTGCGTGCGCCGATGCCCGCTCGTCGCGTCTGATTTGATGCAGCATCTTGTCCAACGACAGTTCGGTCCGTGCTGCGCGCATGGCCTGACGTGATGACCGGCCAGTCCGCAACTCAGCCTTCCACACACCAAATTTTTCCGAAGCGATCTGCTTACAGATGAGGGTAGTCTGAAGCGCGCGTGGCGCGCCGGTGCGACGCCATTGCCGGAGCCATTGGCCCCACACGTCAAGCGCACGGGCATAGGCTTGCGCGCACGTTGCCTGCCCTCGATCGATCGGATCAGTTGAGGTCATTGCCTGCCTCCCAAGGAATGCCGCGCAGGCTCCAAGTTATGGTAGACGCGCGGCTTTATGCCGTTATCAATCCATCAACAGCGCACAGCGCACGCGTATGTGAAGGGCGATATGGGCGTGCGGCCGGGTTTAGCGGAGAGCGGGATTGCGGTATGATCTCGCAAGTATTGTGCGGTCACCGTAGCCACGACGCCCTGGCCGCCGAGGTGGCAATCTCTTGCCGATCAAAGTCCCCGGTGATGCGTGCAGGATCAGAGGCGCCGCATTTTCAGACAATGTGGTGTCACGATGCAGGTGGATCGAGCAGTCGAAAATTGCGCGGGAATCTCAAATGTGTACGCCCCAAGTCGTCTGAACTCCGCAATTATTTCCAGCCCGCGTGCTACATCGCGTAAGGGGTATGGCTTCGTCATGACGGCATCGCCGTCCAACCTGGTAAGCTCCCTATCAGAGCTATTTCCGGTCGAATAAACAATGCCGAGGCATGGAGTGGTGGAACGCAAATACGCTCCGAATTCCGTGCCGCAATCTCCATTTGCGAGGCGAATGTCAATTATTGCGAAGTCAGGAGGATGCTGCTCCGCCGATTGCTTCGCCTCGGCAATCGTGCGAGCGATGCCACTCACATGGTAGCCCTCCGCCTCCAGCGCGCCTTGAAGCAGGTCGGCTACCAAGATGTCGTCTTCTACAACCAGTACGTCTGGCATTCACCCAGTCCCATAGGTGTCCCAAGACAAGGCGTGCGTACCCGCAATACCCGTGCTAATGGAAGCGCGAGCAACGGCGAGTACACAGCCGCTCACTGTGTCGTGAGTGCAGAGTTGGGTCAAGGATTATTCCGATGTCGCGAACTTTATCTGACACGGAACAAATTGAAAAACTCCTTCGCAGAGAAAAAGCGCTGGCATTATTCGGAACATTTGCGTTCCGAGAGACCGACTTGCAGGTGGTACTTGAACAGGCTGCGCGGGTATGCGCCGAATGCCTCGACGTTCCGTTCTGTAAGATATGCAGGTATCGCTCAACCGAGAATGACCTTCTCGTTGTTGCAGGCCAAGGATGGAAAGATGGTGTTGTGGGCTATGCTATTTCGATGGCGGACCATTCGTCGCCGCAAGGCTTGGCCTTCGAAACTGGCGAACCGCAGCTTTGTCCGAACATAGCCCAGGCAAACACCTATAAACTGCCAGCTTTCTATCCGGAGCACAGCATCGTCTCGACAGCGGACGTCTTGGTCGCGGCCGAGACAGGACCTCCGTTTGGCGTTCTCGAGGTCGATAGTCGCGTACAGGATGCATTTGACGAACACGACATCGACTTCCTCACTGGCTTTGCCAACGTACTCGCCGAGGCGGTCGCGACAGCCGACAGAGCGCAGGTCCTCCGGCAAACCATTGCGGAAATGGCGCGTTTGATCGAGGAGAAGGAAACGCTCTCTCAGGAGCTGAAACATCGCGTTCGCAACAGCCTTCATCTCGTTTACGGCCTGCTGACGGCACAGCTTGACGTCGAGCATGATAAGTCAAGCATCTTGGCTTTTAGGTCGATCGCCTTGAGGGTGATGGGGCTTGCAGAAGTCTTTGAACACCTTCTTGGGACTGGAATGAGCAGAGTCATAAACTTCGGCGATTACGTCAGTGCGCTCTGCCACAACCTCCCGGAGCTTTACAATCAGGATCGCATCCAACTTGTTTGTGCTGTTGAGCCGGTACGGGTTTCCCTCGACGTGGCTACGTCTTTAGGTATCATCATAACAGAATTGGTCAACAATGCCTATCTGCATGCCTTCCCAAATGACATTGGGGAAATATCTGTAGGGTTGAAGGTCAACGACGGGCGGATGTTGCTATCTGTCAGTGACAATGGCGTTGGCTTCATCGAGGCAGAGACACGGAGGCGTGGAATGAGCCTTGTCAGACGCCTTGTGCTGCAGGTCAACGGGATCCTGACACTTCGATCCGACCACGGCAGCGCGTGGACAATAGAATTGGCGAACAGTCTTCTCGCGACAGCGGCGTAAATCCACTGTCCGCCAGTCGGTTCCAATTCCGTCGGACAAAGCCAGCCTGGCTGGGCTCCAGACAAAGCTCTCGATCTCGGTAACGCCGACCACGTCTTGCCGGCGGTCGCTGCGGACGCTACGCTCGATGTCACCGGTCTGCGTAAGCAGGCAACCCAGGCAAGGAGGCAATCGGCATGCTGTCACGCGAGGAAAACGAACTCGTCACCCGAGTAGGCCAGGGCACCCCGATGGGCAATGCGATGCGCATGTACTGGATACCCGCGCTGCTCGCGAGCGAGGTCGCCGAGCCCGACGGCCCACCCGCCCGCGTCCGCCTGCTCGGCGAGGACCTCGTGGCGTTCCGCGACACCGAGGGCCGCATTGGCCTGATCGAGGAGTTCTGCCCGCATCGTCGCGTCTCGCTGTATTTCGGACGCAACGAGGAATGCGGCCTGCGCTGCATCTATCATGGCTGGAAGTTCGACGTCACCGGCTCCTGCGTCGACATGATGAACGAGCCGGAGGAATATGACTTCAAGCACAAGGTTCGTGTCACCGCGTATCCGACGTGCGAACTGGGCGGCATCGTGTGGGCGTATCTCGGCCCGGCGGAGAAGATGCCGCCGCTGCCGAAGTTCGCCTGGACGCAGGCGCCCGAGGCCAATCGCCACGTCACCAAGGTGGTCGAGGAGTGCAACTGGCTACAGGCGCTGGAAGGCGGCATCGACACATCGCATGCGCCGATCCTGCACCGGCTGCTGACGGACAGTTCGAAGCGCGGCGGTATCAAGCCGTCCAATCCGTTCGTGCGAGGCAAGGCGCCGAAGCTGGTCGTCGATATCACCGACTACGGCTATCAGTATGCCGGCATCCGCCCGCTGGACGGCGGCGAGGATGTGCATATCCGCACCTATCATTTCGTCATGCCGTTCCATCAGATCCGGCCGTCGAGGTCGGAGAGCGGACTGGACCTCGATGCCGGCCATATCTGGGTGCCGATCGATGACCATAACTGCATGGTATACAATTGGAGCTACTGTCCCGATGGTCCGCTGACCGAAGAGGACAAGCTGGAACGCGGGCTCGGCAATGGGCCGTTGCACGTCGATCCGGTGACGTTCCGCTCCAAGGCGAATCGCTCGAACGACTACATGCTTGATCGCGACGTGCAGCGGACCGAGACGTTCTCCGGCATCGACGGCATCAATGCGCAGGACCGTGCGTTGCAGGAGAGCATGGGGCCCATCGTCGATCGGTCCAAGGAGCATCTCGGACCGGCGGACAAGGCGATCATCCAGGCGCGGAAGCTGCTGCGTCAGGCGGTGAAGACCGTGGAGGAAGGTGGTACGCCGGACGGCACCGGCACCAGCTACTACACTTTGCGTGCGCACGAGTCAGTGCTGCCGGGCAGCGCGGATTGGCGCGCCGAGCTGGCACCCGAGATGAAGCGCGAGATGATTCTGCAGACCGTGTGAGGCCGGTGCGGGATGAGCGCTCGAAGGTGCGCTCACCCCGCGCTGACCATATAGGCTGACTTGCGCTCCAACGATCGTGGGTACTAATTCGGCACGCGGGCGGCGTGACTGTGCGACCAAGAGCGCAGCCACGCCGCAAATTCGTCGAACGGCAGCGGCCGGCTGAAATAGAAACCCTGCAGGCTGTCGATCCCCAGTTCGGTCAACAGCCGTACCGTCTCGGCGCTTTCCACGCCCTCGGCCACGCTCGTCAGACCCATGTCGCGTGCAAGCTGAATCACCGAACGCACGATCGTCAGCGAGTCACTCGATGTCTCCAGCTCGCCGACGAACGACTTGTCGATTTTGATCACCGAGAACGGCATCCGCCGCAGGGCTGCGAGCGACGAATGACCGGTGCCAAAATCGTCGATGGCGACCGGGAAGCCCTTCAAACGCAGCCGCGTGAGAATGGCCGCCGTCGCATCCAGATCGTGCGTCGCGACGGTTTCGGTGATCTCCAGACCGATTGCGCCCTGGGGTGCGGACATGCGCTCCAGCACGGCAGCCATTCGGTCCGGGAAATCGAGCGATTGCAGGTTTCGGCCCGAAATGTTGATGCAGATCTGGATTTCCGATCCCAACTCGGCGAGCCGCCGGTAGTGCGCCACACCGGTTTCCGCCACCCACATGGTGAGCCGGTCGATCACGTCGGTGTCCGCTTCGGCAATGGGGATGAACCGGTCCGGCAGAACCAGACCAAGCGAGGGGTCGCGCAAGCGGATAAGCGCTTCAGCGCTCGTGACGACATGTCCAGCGGCCGAGACAATCGGTTGCAGATGCAGCTCCATCCGTCCGGCGCTTATCGCCTGTGCGACGTCGCTGGCCGAAATCGCTGCATGCTCTGGTTGTGGGTTGGTGGTCGGTGGTGCTTCCGCGGCCCTGCTGCGCTGCATCGCCGCCAGCGCTTCGCGCACCTGCGCCGCGCGGGCCGGCTTTTCGAGCACTGCGGCGATGGTCAGCCCCAGCGATGCGCCAATCTGCTGCGCCGATGCGAGCACGCGTGCATCGAACCCGCTCATGAGCACTATGGCGCCACAGTAACCTATGCTGCGCAGGAAGCGCAGTTGCTCGACCCCGTCGCTGGCGCCGAGTTGGAGATCCAGCATGATCGCGTCAGGCGGTGCGGCGCTGATCAACGCCTGGAAGTGTGTTTCGTCGGTAACCGTCTGCGCAGTCCAGCCGAGCTTCCTGGCCATGGTTGCCATGAACAGGGCGGTCAACTCGTCATCATCCAGAACTACCAGATGCATATTAGTTGGTTCTAGTAGCATGGCGGACCGGGAAAATCCTGGGGTAAATGCCAGCGGGACTAGACCGCGACGGCCGCGCGAAATGCTGGCAGGTCGATTGCATCCGCGCTGACCGCGGCAACCCCGGCTTTCACCAGAGTCTCCAGACACTCGGCATCCTCCGCTTCCGCCAGCGCGCGCTGTGTTGCTTCGCTGTCGCGCGCCGCCGCAATGAGCACGCGGCGCAGATCAGGGGACAGTGCGTCGAAGCGCGCCCGGTTCACCAGCAGAGGCGCGATGCCGAGCAGATGACCGGTCAGGCTAAGATGTTTGTGATGCAGGTGCAGGTTGAAGTTGACGATGTTGGTGAGTGGGTTTTCCTGCGCATCGACCGTGCCGTCCGCCACTGCACGTGGCAGATCGGCGACGTCGATGAACATCGGAGCGAAGCCCAGACGTCTGAACGCGATCTGGTGCTGGGCATTGTCAAGCGTGCGGAGGCGCAAGCCGGCACAATCGGCGGGCGTGCGGATTGGCTGCACTGAGTTGCTGATATGGCGGATGCCGTTGTCCCACCAGCCGAGTACGCGATAGCCCGTTGCCGCGGCAAGCTCGTCGGCAAGGGCCGCTCCGGTGTTGCCATCCAGGGCGCCGAACACTTCTTCACGCGAACCGGCCTGGAACGGCTGGTCGAACAGGCCAAGCCCCGGCACGCGGCCGGCCAGGTAGCTCGAGGCGAAATAGCAGCCGTCGAGTTCGCCGCTGTCCACCAGGGTGAGCAGATCGCTTGCTTTGCGGCCCTGGGCCACGATGCTGTCGGTCACGTTGATGCGAAGTGCATCGCTGGCGCGGCGGGCGACACTCTCGCGCAACGCGTGCAGTGCGCGCGTGTGAACGGAGCGCGCGGGCTGATAGCCGGCCAGGTGAAGCTCGATCATGTGTTGTGTATGGCGCAACGGCTGCCATCTTGCCATGGTCCGGATCGATCGGAGGACGCATGTCGTTCCGTCTGCTGCCTTGGCGCCGGCCGCGCATCAGCGTGGTGGAGATGCATGGACTGATCGCGCCCAGGCCGGGAGCGGTGAGCATGGGAACCATGGCGCCGCTGATCGACCGCGCGTTCCGCTCAGCACGCGGTCGGCCGGTGATCCTGGACATCGAGAGTCCAGGTGGGTCCCCGGTGCAGTCGGACTTGATCGCGGCGCTGATTCGCCGCCGCGCCGAGGAGCACAAGGTAGGCGTACACGCGGTGATCCGTGAGGTCGGGGCGTCGGGTGGTTACTGGCTCGCGTGTGCCGCGGACCAGATCCACGCCAATGCGATGAGCATCGTTGGATCGATCGGCGTGCGCGGCGGCGGTTTCGGGTTTCCCGATCTGCTGACGCGCTTTGGAGTCGAGCGCCGGCTCTATACCGCGGGCGCCAACAAGGCGAGGCTCGATCCTTTCAGTCCGGAGAAGCCGGAGGATGTGGCCTTCGTGCAGGAGCTGCTGGACGCGCTGCACGAGAAGTTCAAGGCCTGGGTGCGGACGCGGCGCGGCGCACGGCTGAAGAGCGACGAGGCAGCGCTGTTCGACGGCAGCTTCATGTTGGGCGAGCGGGCGTTGCAGGTTGGTCTGATCGATGGTCTGACCGATATCGATAGCCTGGTGCGGGAGCTTGGCGGCGCCAAAGCAAGAGCGAAGGTATTCCGCCCTCGGCGCCGCGGCTTGTTGCGGCGGTTACCGGGGATGATGGTCAACACGCTGTTCGATGCGGTGGACGAGAGGAGCTGGCGGATCGAACTGCGGTAGGGGCCACTATCGTTGGAGCGCGAGTTGTGGCGTTCGAACCCTGTCATTGCGAGGAGCACTGCGACGAAGCGATCTCGGTCATACTGAGCGCGCACAGACCTGACCGGGCTTGCTTCGTCGCTTCGCTCCCCGCAATGACAGGCGCGGGCGTTTCTAGCCCCGGCCGATGAACGGCATTTTCGTCGCCATGATGGTGACGAACTGCACGTTGGATTCCAGCGGCAGGTTGGACATGAACAGAACCTGCTGGCCGACATGGTTCACGTCCATGCGCGGCTCGACCATCATCTGGCCGTGCGGCTGCATCTGGCCGTTCTCCGATCGGCGGGTCAGCGGCGTCGCGGCGTTGCCGATGTCGATCTGGCCGGCGCAGATATCGAACTGGCGACCATCGAGCGAGATCGACCTGGTCAGCCCGGTCACCCCATGCTTAGACGCGGTATAGGCGACGGAACCGACCCGCGGCACATGCGCCGAGATCGAGCCGTTGTTGATGATCCGGCCGCCCCGCGGCGACTGATCGCGCATCATGCGGAACGCCGCGTTGGCGCACAGGAACATCGCGTCGAGATTGACCGAGACTACGCGACGCCACATTTCATACGTGAAGTCGCCGAAATTCGTCGTAGGCGTGCCGCCGCCGGCGTTGTTGAACAGCATGTCGATGCGACCAAAATTCGCTTTGACCTGCGCGAACAGGTTGTCCACCTGGGCGGGGTCGGTCACGTCGGTCTGCACCACCAGGGCGCGTCCGCCGGTTTTCATGCCGGCGGTCTCCTCCAGCATCTCCTTGCGCCGTCCGGCCAACGCCACCGACCAGCCGTCGCTCATCAGTGCCAGCGCCGATGCGCGTCCGATGCCGCTGCCAGCGCCGGTGATGACGGCAAAACGGTCTGCCATGGTGTTTCTCCCCTCGGTTGCTGTCGTCTCGGCGCATTCTGGACCGTGGTTGCGGGGTGGGGAAGATGGTGCGAGCGTTGGCCGGAGCACGCGAGGGACGAACATGCCGCGCTTTGCCGCGATCGGGCTGGACCACCGCCATATCTACGACCTGACGCAGGATCTGTTGGACGCAGGCGCCGAGTGTGTCGGCTACAACCCCGACACAACCGATCCGCGCGTGCTGGCGGGCTTTCGCAAGCGCTTTCCGCACGTGCCGGCGTCGGAGACGAAGCGGCTGCTGGAGGACCCGTCGATCGACTTTGTGGTGATTGCGGCACGGCCATGCGATCGCGCCGAGCTGGCGATCGCGGCGATGCGGTGCGGCAAGGACGTGATGGTGGACAAGCCCGGCATCACCACGTCCGAACAGCTTGTCGCGGTCGAGCAGGCCGTGCGGGAAACCGGGCGCATCTGGTCGATCTGTCTCGGCCGGCTTGCCTCGCCCGCGGTGCAGGAGGCGCTGCGCATCGTCCGTTCCGGCGAGCTTGGGCGACTGGTGCACACGACGTCGCTCGCGCCCCACCGGCTCAATCGCGCGCTGCGGCCTGCGTGGTTCTTCGATACGCCGGCGTATGGCGGCATCATCAACGATATCGGCGTGCACTCGATCGATCAGTTCCTCGCCTTTGCCGAGGCCGACGATGCCGGGATCGTGTCGTGCAGCATCGGTGCGTTCGGCACCGAACCTCCGGGCTTCGAGGATTTCGCCGAGATGGTGCTGGCGACGCCGTCGGTGCGCGGCTACGTCAGGCTCGATTGGTTCACGCCTGACGGCCTGCCGACCTGGGGGGATGGCCGGTTCTTTGTCGTCGGCACCGAGGGCACGCTGGAGCTGCGCAAGAACCTTGACATCGAGGGCCGCGAAGGCACCGACCACATGTTCGTCGCCAATCGCACGACCACGCGTTATGTCGATTGCAGCGGGCTGCCGGTGACCTACTACCGGCATTTTCTCAGCGACATCGTCGATCGCACCGAGACCGCGATGCCGCAGCGGCAGGTGTTCAATGTCTGCCGGCTCGCGTTGAGGGCGCAGGCACAGGCGCTGCGCTATGTGGCGAAGCAGTCATGATCGGCGTCGCGGTCATCGGCCTGGGCAATGCGCTGCAACCGCACGCGCGCGCACTTGTCGATCTGACCGATCGAGTTCGCGTCGTATGGGCCGCAGCGAGCAGTGCGACGCGATTGCAGGACGTCGCCGACCGCTACGGATTTCCCACCACCATCGATGTCCCGCGCGCCATCGCTGATCCAGCGGTCGATGCGGTGGTGGTGCTGACGCCGGCCAACGCGCATCTGCCGATCGCGCATGCAGCGTTCGCCGCGGGCAAGCATGTGCTGTGCGAGAAGCCGCTGGAGGTGTCGATTGAACGCGGCGAACAGCTTATCGCGGCGGGGCGGCGCGCGAACCGCCACCTCGGCATCTGTCTTCAGCATCGCTTCCGTCCGGGCAGCCAGCGTCTGCATCAGGTTTTGCGTGAAGGCGCGCTCGGCGAGATCCAGGCGGCGACGATGATGGTGCCCTGGTGGCGGCCGCAATCCTATTACGATGAGCCTGGCCGCGGGGTGAAGGCGCGCGATGGCGGCGGCGTGCTGATCACCCAGGCGATCCATTCGCTCGATCTGTTCCGCTGGCTGCTCGGCATCGAACGCATCGAGGCGGCGCAGGTGCGCACGACCGCGCTGCACCGGATGGAGACCGAGGACTACGCATCGGCGCTGGTGCGCCTCGGCAATGGCGCGCCGGGTACGATCATCGCGACGGTGGCCGCGTGGCCGGGCAGCCGCGAATGGCTGCATATCATCGGCGCGAAGGGCACCGCGCGGCTCGAGGGCGGCGGGCTGCGTCTCGCGTTCGTCGATGGCGGCGAGGAGGTGCTGGAGGATGCCGGAGGTTCCGGCAGCGGCGCCAGCGTGATGAGCTTCTCGCACGAGGCGCACCGTGCGGTCATCAGCGACTTTCTCGATGCGATCGAGCAGCGACGCGAGCCGGCGATTCCCGGCGAGGAAGCGCTGGCGACCCAGAGAGTGATTGAGGCAATACTGGACAAGGGAGGGCGTTAAGATGCAGGACCTGCTGCCATTGGCGGAGAAGCTTGGCGCGCGGCTGAAGGCGCGCGGCGATACCATCGCGATCGCGGAATCCTCGACCGGCGGGTTGATCTCAGCCGCGCTGCTGTCGGTGTCCGGCGCATCGGCGTATTTCCGTGGCGGCAGCGTGATCTACACGCACTACGCGCGGGCAGGCTTCCTCGAGATTCCGAACCCTCTGCCCAACGGCATGCGTGCCTCGTCCGAACCTTATGCGGCGCTGCTCGCGGCAACGGTGCGGAGCCGGCTCGGTTCGACATGGGGGCTGAGCGAGACCGGTGCGACAGGACCGACGGGCAATCGCTATGGCGATGCCGCGGGCCACACCTGCATCGGGCTGGAGGGTCCGAATTTCTCGCGCGCCATCACGTTGGAGACCGGCAGTGCTGACCGCGTCGCCAACATGCGCGCGTTCTCGAAGCGTGCGATGGAGCTGTTGGCGGAGGCGCTGGGGTAGAAGTTATCGCGCCGCCACGTGCCGCGTGTCTCCGAGTAGCTTTGCAAGCGTGGGCTCGATCGCCTCGGCCATCAGTGCCTGGCCCTCTGCCGACGGATGGAGTGGTGCTTCGGGGGGCGTCAGCTTCGGGTCGAGAAACAGGTCGCGGTCCAGCTTGCCGGCCTTCATGAATACCCGGCCGATGTCGAGGTAAGTAACCTCGTCGCGGTTGTGGTAGCGCTCCGCCAGGACCTTGTTGATCGTGAGTGTCGTCTCGGTGGCCCAGGCGGAGCGCTCGGAGGGCAGAACACCGAGCAGCAGCAGCTTCGTGTGCGGCAGCCGGCGGCGAAGTTGCGCGACGATGGCATCGATGCCCGTGACAGTGTCCTCGGCCGACCAGTGCAGGCGGCCGAGGTTGTTCGCGCCGATCAGGATCACCGCGACCTTTGGCGCGATGCCGGCGACCTCGCCGTTCTCGATGCGCCACAGCAGGTGCGACGTCGCGTCGCCGCTGAAGCCGAGATTGATGGCTTTGCGGTCGCCGTAGAAGTGCTGCCAGACCGGGACGAAGTCGCGCCATTCGGGGGGGCCGCTGACCTCATAGTCCTGGGTGATGGAATTGCCCAGGAAGACCAGATCGACCCGGTGCGAACGCAGCTCCACCAGCTTCGCCTCGTGCCGCGTGCGCCACCAGGGCAGGTCCATGCGCGAGATCGGCGTGGCGGCGAGCACGGTGTGCGGCGCCGGCGCGGCATCGCTGAGCAACAGCAGCAGAACTGCAGCCAGGCACAGGCGCAGGATGGGTCGCATGATCGGCGAATCCGTCGAAGCGTGACGCATCTCTATAGCCGAGGCGTAACGGCGATTGGTATATGAAGTTTGTGCAACCGGAGCTGATCATCTTCGACTGCGACGGCGTGCTGGTCGACAGCGAGGTGATCAGTTGTCGGACCGATGCCGTGTGCCTGGCCGAGATCGGCATTGCGATCTCGGCCGAGGAGATCATGGATCGCTACCTCGGCATCAGTGCGGCGACGATGTGCGGCGATATCGAGCGCAGGCTTGGCCGCAGCCTGCCGGCGGATTTTGCCGATACGCTGCGCGCGCGTGTGGCGGCCGCGTTCGACACGGAACTTGCGCCGATCGCTGGTGTCGAGACGATGCTGGATGCGCTGCCCTTCCGCCGCTGCGTCGCTTCCAGCAGCGCGCCAGAGCGCCTGCGCCACTCACTGTCGCTGACCGGGCTGCTCGGCTATTTCGAACCGAACATCTTCAGCGCGACGCAGGTGGCGCGCGGAAAGCCGGCGCCCGATCTGTTCTGGTTCGCAGCCGATGCGATGCAGGCGGCGCGGGCGACGTGCGTGGTGATCGAGGACAGCGTGCCGGGCGTGCAGGCCGCGGTGGCGGCTGGCATGCAGGTGATCGGCTTCACCGGTGGGGCGCATTGCCGTCCGGGCCATGGCGAACGGCTGCGCGCCGCCGGCGCCTTCGCTGTGGCTGATGCGATGCAAAGGCTTCCAGCGCTGCTGGCGGCAGCCTAGCATTCGTCCCGCCGCGCCAGGGAGGGAATCATGCGTATCACGAAGATCGAGGACCTGCATTGCAATGCGGGCTGGCGCGATTTCTCGTTCCTGAAGATCAGCACCGACGAGGGTCTGGTGGGCTGGTCGGAATTCATGGAGTCATACGGCTCGGAAGGCCTTGCCGGCGTGATCCGCAAGCTGAGTGCGCGGCTGATCGGCTGGGACCCGCGGCCGGTGGAGAAGATCACCGCCTATCTGCATGGCGTGACGCGGCAGTCGGTCGGCGGCATCGCGCAGCAGGCGATCGCGGCGATCGAGAACGCGCTGGTCGATCTCAAGGCGAAGGCGCTTGGCGTGCCGGTGTACGAGATGCTGGGTGGCCCGGTGCGCGATCGGCTACAGCTCTACTGGTCGCATTGCGGCACCTGGCGGATCAGCCATGCGAGCCATATCAAGGAATGGACTGGCTTCGATCCGATCCGTTCGCTCGATGACGTGGAGCGTGCCGGCGCGGAGGTGGCGCGGCGCGGCTTCAAGGGGCTGAAGACCAACATCTTCCGCTTCGATGGGCCGGAGCCGTATGTCCACATGCCGGGCTTCAACGGACCGGGCTGGCCGGAACTGAACATCAGCCGCGATCTGGTCGATGGGCTGGTGGCGCAGATGACGGCGTTCCGCAATGGCGCGGGGCCGAAGGTCGGGCTGCATCTCGATCTGAATTTCAACTTCAAGACCGAGGGCTACATCCGGCTGGCGCAGGCGCTGGAGCCGTTCGATCTGGTGTGGCTGGAGATCGACAGCTACGACCCGGCCGCGCTGGCGACGATCCGCCGTTCGGCGCGCACGCGCGTTGCATCGCTGGAATCGCTGCATGGGCGGCGGCAGTTCCGGCCGTTCTTCGAGCAGCAGTCGGTCGATGTGGCGATCATCGACGTGGCGTGGAACGGCATCTTGGAGTCGATGAAGATCGCGGCGATGGCGGACGCCTATGAGGTCAACGTGGCGCCGCACAACTTCAACGGACATATCGGCTCGCTGATGAGCGCGCATATGTGCGCCGCGATCCCGAACTTCCGCGTGATGGAGATCGATATCGAGGATGTGCCATGGAAGGACGATCTGGTGACGCCGGTGCCGACGATCGAGGACGGCATGTTCGTGCTGCCGACCGGCCCGGGCTGGGGCGTTGAGGTCAACGAGGAGGTGATCCGCGCGCACCCGCCGCGGCCGATCGGGCGCTGGGAGAGGTGAAGGCGCGCGCCGTTACGGATGCGCGCGCGCCATCAATGAACGCGGCATCAGCAATGGCAGGATGACGCCGACGCCGAGACCCCAGAACCCGTTGATCACCACCGAACGCAGCATGTTCGCCGGAACCCAGCCGCCGGCGATCGGCATGCCCTTCAGCGGTGCGACGACAAACCATCCGACCACCGCCGCGAGCACGCCAAGCAACAGCCCACACAGCCAGGTCGGCCAGGTGAAGCGTGGCATCAGGAGACCGAACAGAACGCCCCACAGGCCACCCCAGAAGCAGTTGCTGACGATGACAGGGACGCCGAACGGTGGCACGGGTGTGGTGCGATACGGCGAGAACGACACCAAGCCCAGTGCGTGCATTGCCTCCACCATTCCCTGGTGAAAGATCAGCACCGCGATCGCTCCCGCGATGAAGCCGAGAAAGCCTCGCATGGTTGCCGACGGCATGTTCATCCTCCCAGGACCGAATTTTTTTCGAACCATCCGGCATCAGGTCCCGCTCCGTCAATCCGGGCCGCGCAGTGCGCCTGGCTGCTCGTCCTTCAGCGCGACGCCGGTGAGGCGAAGACGCCGCATCGCACCGATCAGCCATAGCAGCTTGTCGCCCGCGGCCTCGGGCGGCAGGCCCTCGGGACGAACGTTGGATATGCAGTTGCGTTCCGCGTCGGTGCGCCCGCGGTGCGGCTGCCACGTGAGATAGATGCCGAGACTGTCGGCCGCGGACAGGCCGGGGCGTTCGCCGATCAGCACCGCGACCGCTTCGGCACCCATCGCCTCACCGATGGCATCGCCTAGCGCGACGCGGCCCTGTTCGGCGACGACGATCGGCGCGACTGGGCCGGACAAGCGCGGAACCACATGTCGCAGCACCGCCACGGCATGGCGCTGCACCGCGGTTGCCGAAAGACCGTCGCACACCACGAACAGCATGGCGCCCGGCAAACGCGGAATTGCGGTGCCGTTGCGCAGACGCCGCCCGAGGTCGGGGCGGAGCAGATAGGTGCGCCGGTCGGGCGCCTCGCTGTGCACCGCGATGTTCGGCAGGCAAGCCGCATCCAGATCCGCGAGCAGAGCGGCGACGTCGAGCGCGGTGTGGACCGCATCGCGCGCCGCGGCGTGCGCGGCCTGGAAGTCGAGATGCGCCGCTGTGGGCAAGCCGTTGCCGGCGCGGCCCAGCGCCACGCGCGCCGGCGTGAAGCGCCGCAGATCGATCCAGCGTGCCGGAGGACGATGGCCGCTGAACACCATCATGCGGTGCTGCAATGGAGCGATGGGGATTGCTTCGCCGGATCACGTCCGGGACCGCTTCGCTCCTCGCAATGACCAGGGTGCATCAGTCGAGACCGATGAGTGTGGGTGACAGGGCGGCGGGGATGCGCTCGGGCGTCGCGCCGGCGGCGATGCCCATGCGCGCGAGCCAGGCCTCGAATTCCGGCGCCGGTCGCAGGCCGAGCGCGCCGCGCAGATACAGCGCGTCGTGGAATGACGTGCTCTGGTACGACAGCATCACGTCGTCGGCGCCGGGCACCCCCATGACGTAGGTCACGCCGGCGACGCCGAGCAGCGTGAGCAGCGCATCCATGTCGTCCTGATCGGCCTCGGCGTGATTGGTGTAGCAGACGTCGACGCCCATCGGCAGGCCGAGCAGCTTGCCGCAGAAATGATCCTCGAGACCGGCGCGGGTGATCTGCTTGCCGTCGTACAGGTATTCCGGGCCGATGAAGCCGACCACGCTGTTGACCAGCAACGGCGAGAAGGCGCGGGCAACCGCGTAGGCGCGCGCCTCGATGGTCTGCTGATCGACGCCGTGATGCGCATCGGCCGACAGCGCGCTGCCCTGGCCGGTCTCGAAATACATCACGTTGTCGCCCAGCGTGCCGCGTCGCAGTGACAGCGCCGCCTCGCGGGCCTCGCGCAGCAGCGCGAGCGAGACGCCGAAGCTGGCGTTCGCCGCCTCGGTGCCGCCGATCGACTGGAACACGAGGTCGACCGGCGCGCCGCGTTCGATCGCGCGCAGCGTCGTGGTGACGTGCGCCAGCACGCAGGTCTGCGTCGGGATGGCGTAGCGTTCGCGCACCGTATCGAGCATGGCGAGCAGCGTGCATGTGGCATCGACGCTGTCGGTCGCGGGATTTACGCCGATCACCGCATCGCCGGCGCCGAGCAGCAGGCCATCCAGCGTGGAGGCCGCGACGCCCCGCGGGTCGTCGGTCGGATGGTTGGGCTGCAGGCGCACCGAGAGACGGCCGGGCAGACCGATCGTGTTGCGGAAGCGCGTCACGACACGGCACTTCGCGGCGACGGCGATCAGGTCCTGCAGGCGCATCAGCTTGCTGACGGCAGCGGCCATCTCCGGCGTGAGGCCGGGACGGAGTGCGGCCAGCGTTTCGCGGTTCGGCGGCGAGCAGGAATTCGCGGAACTCACCCACGGTCAGCGTAGCTACAGGCGCAAATGCGACTGTGTCGTGGCTGTCGACGATCAGTCGGGTGATCTCGTCGGTTTCATATGCAACGACCGGTTCGGCGAGGATCGTCGCCAGCGGCACGTCGGCCAGCGCCATCTGTGCCGCGACGCGTTCGGCAGCCGAGGTCGCCGCGAGGCCAGCCAGCGCATCGCCGGAACGGAAGGGCGTCGCGCGCGCCAGCAGCGTGCGAAGGTCATCGAAGACGTGGCGTGTGCCGGCGAGCGTGTGGGCGTAGGGCATATGGGGTTCCGCCCGGCATACTGAGCGCGCCGGCACGATTGCAAAAGCCCAGCCTATACGCTGTCGAACAATCCCTGCGCGAGGAATTGCCCCTCGGCCACGCCGCCGGGGCAGGCGAACAATCCGCTGCCGATATGCGTGGTGAACTGGTTCAGCGCGTCGATCTTCGACATCTTGTCAAACAGGCGGATGAAGCCGGTGCGCGGATCGCGCTGATAGGCAACGAACAGCAGGCCGGCGTCGTATTCGATACCCTGCCGCCAGGGCGGCCAGCGTTCGGCGGTGAAGTTGGCGCCGTCGTTGTACGAGTAGCCGCGGCGCAGGATCTGCGCGCCGTTGTTGGTCTCGGGCGCGGCGAGACGCAGATGCGCGTTCTCCGCGATCAGCGGATTGCCGTCCTGGTCCATCGCCGCGAAGTCGGGCGTGTCGCGTTCGCGATTACGGCCGATCGGCGCGCCGGAGCGCTTTTGGCGGCCGAACACCTCCTCCTGGAAATCGACCTCGGTCCTGTCCCAGTGCTCCAGCGCGATGCGGATCTTGCCGGACGACCACATAGCTGCCGCCGCGCATCCAGGCGGGGCCTTCCTCGCCCACCCAGACTTCATCGGCGAGGTCGTCTGCGTTGCGCGTGCCGTCCTTGAAGCCCATCAGGTTGCGCGGCGTCTCGCCTGGCGGCGTCGACGGCAGGAAGCCGGTCTGGGTCCAGCGCACGCGCGCCACGCCGTCTGCCAGGCGCACCAGTTGCCGCACGGCATGGAACGCCACCTGCGGGTCATCGGCGCAGGCCTGGATCGACAGGTCGCCGCCGCTGCGCTCCGCCACCAGTTGATCGCCGTTGAAGCCGGGCAGATCGACCAGCGCCTCCGGCCGCCGCCCGGCGAGGCCGTAGCGGTCGTCTGAACAGGCCGGCGCCGAGGCCGAAGGTCAGCGGTGAGACCGGCGGCGCCGAGGCCCGCCGCCTCGCCGCTGTCGCCTGGAGCGTCCTGGCCGCGGGTCAGGCGCGCGGCGGCATCGGTCCAGGCGCGCAGCATCCGCACGATGTCGCCGGGCTTCTTCGCGGTCAGGTCGAGTGCCGCGAAATAGGTCTGGTCTGCTGCGGCGTGGCGATGCCGGCCTGATGTTCGCCCCAGAACGGGTCAGCCGGACGTCGGCATGGGCGAGGCGCGCCCACGCCGGCGGCAGCGACCAGGCCGCGCGGCCGAGGCCAGGAACGAGCGACGGCCGCTCAATGCGCCAGCACGAGCATGTTCACCTCGTCCTCCACGTAATAGAAGCCGTCGCCGGACGGCGTCATGGCGATGCCGAACAGATCGCCGCTGCCGGGCGGCGACTGCGCCTTGTTGGCGTCGACCCAGCGCGCGGCGATCTGCCTGCCGGTCACCGGATCGATCTCCACCACCTGGCCGTTCAGCCCGTTGGTCACCAGCAGGTGGCCGTTCGGGCGCCGTGGTCATCGCCAGCGGCCGCTTCAGCAGCCCGTCCTTGGTCACCGTCGCGGCCGGTGCCGGCGCTGTCGGTGCGCGTCGCGGCGTCGGGGATGGCGGCGATGCGGTTGCCCAGCGCGTCGGAGACGTAGAGCACGCCGCCTTTGCCCAGCGCGAGGCCGGTCGGGCCGATGATGAACACGTCC
The DNA here is from genome assembly GCA_963776505.1 of uncultured Alphaproteobacteria bacterium. GTDB lineage: Bacteria > Pseudomonadota > Alphaproteobacteria > Acetobacterales > Acetobacteraceae > JAMXLO01. Next base: position 160,451 of record CAVZNH010000066.1, on the reverse strand, counting down.
TTGTCCGCCTGCTCGCCGAAGCCGCTGCCGATCACCGTCTGGCCCGTCACCACCGGCGGCTTGCCATCGGCGACGGACAGTTCGATCCGCAGCACGGTCGCCTTGTTCACCACCGGCGGTTCGTCATCGGGCGGGCCGACGTCGAAGCCGGTGTTGCTGACGAACAGCGTCGCGGTAGCGCCGTTGTCGATCACCGCCATGTTGCCCCAGGGGCCGTTGATGTTCGGGCCGGCGATGGTGCCCGCGACGTTGCCCTTGGCGTCGAGCACGATCAGGCAGCCCTGGCCCTTGGTCTTCGTCGTGCCGTCCTGGCTCGGCAGGCTGCCGACGATCACCCAGCCGGATTTCAGCATGGTCATCGCGGTGGTGAGGCCGACGCCGCCGGGGCATTGCGGCAGGTTGCGCGGGATGGCGGCGAACAGGCTGAAGCTGCTTCGTCGCGGGTCGCTAGATGACGATGGTGCTGCCGAGGCCCTGGAGGTTGTTGCGGTCGTTGAAGTTGTCGACCAGCACGTCGCCTGCCTGGATCTTGCCGGCGGATACCGGCGCGATGACGATCGCATAGGGGTTCTGATCGCCGTTCGCCGGGACGGTGGAGGTGGCCAGGCTGTGGCGGCGAACGTCGTCGAGGAAGCCCTTCGGCTCCGCCGCCTGCGCGGTCATCGCGAGGGTCAGGCAGGCCACTGCCAGAAACGACGAACAGTGCATTGATCGGGTGCCCAGTGTAGTGAAATTGCGAGGCATTCTCATTTACCTTGTAGTCGAACGGGTAGCAAGCGGTCAGAACGTCATGGTGTTGCGCAGGCCGAAGATCGCCTCGTTGCCGATGCGCTGGGCCGGCTGGTTCGGGTTGAGGATGCCGCCTCCCGGGTTGAACACGTATTGGAAGTCCGGCTGCACCTGCCACCAGGGCGCGACGGTGTACTGGTAGGTGACCTCGATGAAGGTTTCGGTGGTGCGGACCGGGATTGAACGCGCCGGAGAAGAAGGCAACGGAACGATCGAATGCCCGTGCCCCGCCGCTCACCTGCGCGATGCCGAAGCCGACGCCCACCGTGTCGTCGTCGCGACCCTCGAACGGCGCCTTCAGGGTGATGCCGGCGTTGACGCTGAAGTTGATCAGGTTGCGGTCGCCTGGCGCGCCCATCAGGCGGGCGAACACGCTGACCGATCGAGGACTGTCCTCCGAGGGACGCCAGATCATCTGGTCAGCCACCCCATAGATGCTGAAGTTGTTCCACCGCATCAGCGGCGATGCCGGTGCTGGCGGGATCGGCCAGCGACAGGCCCGTGTTGTCGAACTGCTGATCGGGGAACGGCGCTGAGTTCGTACCAGAAGCCCAGCTTGTAGGTGCCCGGCAGCCCGGAGGCCGTGGCGCCGTGGACCACGTCGCCGTTGCCGGGCTGGTTCAGCGCGTACTGGATCTCGCCGATCACCAGCGCGCCGGTGCGCAGGTTGAAGTTGCCGCCCCAGCGGGTGCTGCCGCGCAACTGTCCGTCGTCGTTGAACGGGCCCGCCGGGCGGATTGTCGGCGAACACGCCGAGCAGCGTCGTGATGCCGTGGCCAGGTTGCGCGCGCAGACGCACGCCGAGCGACGACAGCGGATAGGCCGGGCCGCCGGCGTAGAGGTCGGCCGACGGAACCATCGGCCAGCCCATCACCGTGTTGAGGAACAGGCTGGAGCCCTGGCTGGTCATGAACTCCTGATCGATGCTCTGCTGGCCCAGCTTCACGTCGGCGCGGCCGTCGAGGAATGACTGCTGGTACCACACCTCCCACAACCGCGTGGTGTCCGCGGCGAGAATGCCGCTTGGGGTCTGCAGGTTGAGCAGGTTGTCGGTGGCGATGTTGCGCCCGCGGATGTTCCAGGCGCTGACATTGAACGTGCCGCCCTCCCAGCCGAAGGCGCGCTGGGTATCCAGGCCGATGCTCAACAAGGTCACGCCGTCGTAGCTGGCGCCGCGCTGGATGCCACCCGTGACGTTGCCCCAGACCTCGTTGATGTCCTGGAGCCCGAACGTGATGCCCAAATTCCACAGGCCCGAGCGGATGCCGCCGGCGTCGCCCAGCAGATTGCTGCGGGTCCAGAGACCGGTCGTGAAGTCTGGCTGCTGGGCATCCTGCGCGCGCGCCGCACTTGTCCAAAGACCGGATGCGAGGCAGGCGATCGCCATGGCACTGTGGATTGGGCGCGCGGGCATGCCGGGTGACTCCTCTGTCGGGCTGTGCTCCAGGCTGGCTTCCGCGCGTCGGGGGCGACGCAGGTGGCTGGGATCGTAGAGGTATTAGACGCTACTTGGTCAGGATCAGCTTGTCCGACGCGGTGATCCGCAGTCGGTATTCCTCCTTGCCGTGGCGAATGATGATGACGCGCTCGCCGGCCATCAGGTCATGGGTGGAGATCGCCCTGTGGGTCGGCGCGTCGGCCCAATCGGTGGACGGTCTGACCGATCGGCCTATGAGGCGTTTCGTTTGCCACCGTGGTCACCGTGCGACGTGGCAGCGGGCAGGAGAGGAGCGTTGCAGGCGCATTCGGTACGGGCCCTCCAGACGAGAATGCGAGTGATTCGCAACTACCGAGCCTCACTCCTACTACGGGTTGGAAAATCCGGTCAACCGCTTGCGTGAGAATTTCGCCGTGGATATGCGGATGATGTGAGACGGGTCACTGCGTTGGCCCCCTTCCGAAAGCAAATTCGCCGCGACGCAAGGGAAGGGGAGCCAGATGAGCACCAGGATCACCATAACAGTGGTTCCGGCTGACGCGATGCATGCCAGTCGAGAGCGGCAGGGAACAACTGGCCTGACACGCCTGTGGCGCTCGCTGATCGCCAGGTGGACGCGCCGCCTGGACCGGCAGATCGTAGCGGATCTCGACTGGCTCGATCATCCCGGGGTCCGGGACGATTTCCGGGGCGCGACGCATGGCTGAGCGTATGCGGCGGGCACCACGCTATCCGCTGACGGCGGATCTCGCCGGCTTGCTCGCAATGACGGCAGAGGACTGGGCCGACGAGGCGGACGATAGAGAGCGGTTCTTCACGTGGCTCTTTCGCGTCTGCTGGCCGCGGCGACACGCCGCGGCGGAACACCCCCTGGACTCCACCGCCTCGGTCGGCTAAACGCCGGCGCTCCATCGGAACGCGGGAGGCTGCTCCACCGCAAGTTGCGGTGGAGATGTCGTTTGCACCGCGGTCCCGGGACCCGAGGACAAGGACCAGGGATATGGCAAAGAAGATCGCCGGCTACATCAAACTGCAAATTCCGGCCGGCAAGGCGAATCCCTCGCCGCCGGTTGGCCCCGCGCTCGGCCAGCGCGGTCTGAACATCATGCAGTTCTGCAAGGACTTCAACGCCCAGACGCAGAACATGGAGCCGGGGATGCCGGTGCCGGTGGTGATCACCGCATACGCCGACCGCACCTTCTCATTCATTACCAAGACGCCGCCCAATACCTATTTCCTGATGAAGGCGGCGAAGCTCGACAAGGGCAGCCAGACCGTGGGCAAGAGCGCGCCGGTCGGCCAGGTCACCATGGCGCAGCTCCGCGAGATCGCCGAGCAGAAGATGAAGGACATGAACGCCAACGACGTCGACGGCGCAGTGCGGATGCTGATCGGCTCCGCCCGCTCGATGGGCGTCACTGTGGTGGAGGACTGAGCGATGGCCAAGGACAAGCGGCTGAAGAAGGCGTACGAGAGCGTCGACGCCGCCAAGGCTTATCACCCTGGCTGACGCGATCAAGCTGGTGAAGCAGAACGCCAAGGCGAAGTTCGACGAGACGGTGGAGATGTCGATGAACCTCGGCATCGACCCGCGGCACGCCGACCAGATGGTGCGTGGATTGACCTCGCTGCCGAATGGCACCGGAAAGGCGGTACGGGTCGGGGTATTTGCCCGGGGGCCGAAGGCCGAGGAAGCGCAGGCGGCTGGGGCCGACGTGGTAGGGGCCGAGGATCTGGCCGAGAAGGTGCAGGCCGGCGATATCGCCTTTGACCGCTGCATTGCGACGCCGGACATGATGGGCGTGGTTGGCCGGCTGGGCAAAATCCTCGGGCCGCGCGGGCTGATGCCCAACCCTAGGTTGGGGACCGTCACGATGGACGTGAAGGGTGCGGTGACCGCGGCGAAGAGCGGGCAGGTGGAATTTCGCGCCGAGAAGGCGGGGATCATTCATGCCGGCATCGGCAAGGTGAGCTTCGAGGACGAGAAGCTGCTGGAGAATGCGCGGGCACTCGCCGACGCCATCCAGAAGGCCAAGCCGACGGGGGCGAAGGGCACTTATGTACAGAAGGTGGCACTCAGCTCGACGATGGGGCCGGGTGTGCGGGTGGATGTAGGGAGTTTGGCTCCGAGTTAGTTTCCTCCATATCAGAATACGCCTGCCCTGATCGGCAGGCGGGCAGGGGACGCGAGTTCCCGAACCTGTCCGAGACCGCACGTCCCCACGGGTCAAGCCGAGGGTTTAATGGACCGCAAGGTCCGCGCGCGGGAGACGGGAGAGGTCCTCGGATCAGGTCCGAGGATTGGTTCCGGCTTTGGACAGGCGAACTAGGGCAACCCGGCCCGGCGCTGTCCAAACGCGTCGAGGCCACAGTGGAGACGGGACGTGGACCGGACTGAAAAGCGGGAGTTCGTCGCCGGTCTGCACGAGGCGCTTGCCGCCACCTCGATGATCGTGGTCACCCATAATACGGGTCTCACGGTCGCTGAGGCGACGGACCTCAGGCGTCGGATGCGGGCAGCCGGCGTGACCTTCAGGGTCGCGAAGAACCGCCTGGCCCACCTCGCCCTGGAAGGGACCCGATTCGACGGCCTGAAGCCCATGCTGACCGGACCGACCGCGCTCGCGTGGTCAACGGATCCGGTGGCGGCGGCGAAGGCGACCGTCGAGTTCGCCAGGACCAACGAGAAGCTCGTGCTGATCGGCGGGGCGCTCGGCCCCCAGACGCTGGACGCGTCCGGGGTGCGGGCACTCGCCGAATTGCCGAGCCTGGATGCGCTGCGCGCCCGCATCGTGGGGATGGTTGCCACCCCCGCAACTCGCGTTGCCGGCGTTCTCCAGGGCTCGGCCGGGCAGCTCGCTCGGGTTTTTGGCGCCTTTGCCAGGAAAAGCGAGGTCGGCGAGGCGGCCGCAGCGGCTTAGGGGCGTGCCCCGGACTACATCCGGGGTTGCATGGAACCAACAGACGACTAAATTAGGGACACACACATATGGCTGATCTACAAAAGCTGGTGGATGAGCTGTCCAGCCTCACTGTGCTGGAGGCTGCGGAGCTTTCGAAACTGCTTGAGGACAAGTGGGGCGTATCTGCGGCCGCGCCAGTCGCGGTGGCAGCTGCCGCGCCTGCTGCCGGGGCTGTGGCAGCCACGCCGGCCGAGGAGCAGACCGAGTTCACCGTCATCCTGGCGAAGGCAGGTGACAAGAAGATCAACGTGATCAAGGAAGTCCGGACCATCACCGGCCTAGGCCTGAAGGAGGCCAAGGACTTGGTCGAGGCCGCTCCCAAGCCGGTCAAGGAAGGCGTCGGCAAGGATGAGGTCGCGAAGATCCGCAAGATGCTGGAGGACGCCGGGGCTGCCGTGGAGGTCAAGTAGCACGATCGAACGAAATCAAACTGGGCGCACGGGCTCGCCGCACCGTCGCCCGACCGGATCTGAAAGCGGGCGGGAATCACGATGGTTCCCGCCCCGCTCTGCGTTGCGGCGAGCGCTGCACCCGGGCGGCCGGGGTTTTCGTGGCCGCAGACGAGCGCATGGGCAAGTAGGCAGGCAGTATATATGAACGCGATTACAAGGTCGTTTACCGGGCGCAAGCGGGTTCGTCACAATTTCGGGCGCATTCCCGAGGTGGCGCCTATGCCCAACCTGATCGACGTGCAGCGCGCCTCCTACGAGGGGTTCCTGCAGATGAATGTCCAGCCTGACAGCCGGCTGCACGCCGGGCTGCAGGAGGTGTTCAAGTCGGTGTTCCCGATCGACGACTTTGCCGGCCGCGGCCGGCTCGAGTTCGTCCATTATGAACTCGAGGAGCCGAAGTACGACGTCGAGGAGTGCATCCAGCGCGGCATGACCTATGCCGCCCCGTTGAAGGTCATTCTGCGCCTCATCGTTTGGGATGTGGACGAGGATACCGGCTCCCGCTCGATCCGCGATATCAAGGAACAGCCGGTCTACATGGGCGACATGCCGCTGATGACCGACAACGGCACGTTCATCATCAATGGCACCGAGCGCGTCATAGTCTCGCAGATGCACCGTTCGCCCGGCGTGTTCTTCGACCATGACAAGGGCAAGACGCACAGCTCCGGCAAGTATCTGTTCGCGGCTCGGGTGATCCCGTATCGCGGCTCCTGGCTGGACTTCGAATTCGACAGCAAGGACCTGGTCTACGTGCGCATCGACCGGAAGCGGAAGCTTCCCGTCACCACGCTGCTTTACGCGCTGGAGGGTGCTGCGACGGAGAGGCTGCGCGCCGAACGTGAGGCAAAGGGCGAGCAGCTCGAGCCCGGTGAAGTGCGTGGCATGGATCAGGAGGAGATACTCAGCTACTTCTACGGCCAGGTGGTGTTCGATCACACACCGAAGGGCTGGGCGCGTCCGTTCGATCCCGATGCGTTCCGTGGCGTGAAGCTGCTGGAACCGATCGTGGATGCTGAGACCGGCGAGGTCGTGGCGGACGCCGAGGCCAAACTGACGCAGCGTCAGGCGCGGCGCATTGCGGAGAAGACCAAGGAGGTACTTGTCGGGCGCACCGACCTGCTCGGTCGTTTCGTGGCTGAGGACCTGGTCAACGCTGAGACCGGCGAGATCTATGCGGAAGCTGGCGAGGAACTCACCGAGCCGAAGCTTACGGCTCTGGAAGAGGCTGGCGTCACCACGCTGCCGACGTTGGCGGTGGACCAGTCAAATGGTCCCTGGATTCGCAATACGCTGGCGGTCGACAAGAACTCCAACCGCGATGACGCACTGATCGACATCTATCGCGTGATGCGCCCGGGTGAGCCGCCGACGCCGGAGACGGCGGAAGGGCTGTTCCGCGGCCTGTTCTTCGACCCCGACCGCTACGATCTGTCGGCGGTCGGACGGGTGAAGATGAACATGCGGCTGGGCCTCGACGATGTTGCCGACTCCGTGCGCGTGCTCCGCAAGGAGGACCTGCTGCGCACAGTGAAGATCCTTAACGAGCTGAAGGATGGTCGCGGGCAGATCGACGACATCGACAATCTCGGCAACCGGCGCGTGCGTTCCGTCGGCGAGTTGATGGAGAACCAGTACCGCATCGGCCTGCTGCGCATGGAGCGGGCAATCCGTGAGCGCATGGGTTCGGTGGACATCGACACGGTGATGCCGCACGACCTGATCAACGCCAAGCCGGCGGCTGCCGCGGTGCGCGAATTCTTCGGTTCGTCGCAGCTTTCGCAGTTCATGGACCAGACCAATCCGCTGTCCGAGGTGACGCACAAGCGGCGTCTGTCCGCGCTTGGTCCGGGCGGTCTGACGCGTGAGCGAGCGGGCTTCGAGGTGCGCGACGTGCATCCGACGCACTATGGCCGCATCTGCCCGATCGAGACGCCGGAAGGTCCGAACATCGGCCTGATCAACTCTCTGGCCACCTACGCCAAGGTCAACAAGTACGGCTTCATCGAGACGCCGTACATGTTGGTTAGGGACGGCGTGGTGCAGAAGGAGCCGCGGTATCTCTCCGCGATGGAGGAAGAGAAGCTGGTCGTCGCTCAGGCCGATGCACCGATGGACTTAGGCGGCAAGTTCACCGAGGACCTGGTGTCGGTGCGCAAGCAGGGCGACTTCCGCCTGGCACGGCCGGAGGATGTGACGGCGATCGACGTCTCGCCGAAGCAGCTGGTGTCGGTGGCAGCGGCGTTGATCCCGTTCCTGGAGAACGATGACGCCAACCGTGCGCTGATGGGCTCCAACATGCAGCGCCAGGCGGTGCCGTTGATCCAGGCGGATGCGCCGCTGGTCGGCACCGGCATGGAGGCGTCGGTGGCACGCGACAGCGGTGCGACGATCATCGCGCGCCGCGACGGCGTGGTCGACCAGATCGACGGCGCCCGCATCGTGGTGCGTGCGACCAACGACGACGGCACGACGAAGGGGGTCGACATCTACCGGCTCCGCAAGTTCATGCGCTCGAACCAGTCGACCTGCATCAACCAGCGTCCGCTGGTGAGGGTCGGCGATACGGTGCAGGAGCAGGAGATCATCGCCGACGGTCCGTCGACCGAGCTTGGCGAGCTGGCGCTTGGCCGCAACGTGCTGGTCGCGTTCATGCCGTGGAACGGCTACAACTTCGAGGACTCGATCCTGATCAGCGAGCGCATCGCGCGCGACGACGTGTTCACCTCCATCCACATCGAGGAATTCGAGGTGATGGCGCGTGACACCAAGCTGGGCCAGGAAGAGATCACGCGCGACATTCCCAATGTGGGCGAAGAAGCGCTGAAGAATCTCGATGAGGCCGGGATCGTCTATATCGGCGCCGAAGTTAATCCGGGCGACATCCTGGTCGGCAAGGTGACGCCGAAGGGCGAAAGCCCGATGACGCCGGAGGAAAAGCTGCTGCGCGCGATCTTCGGCGAGAAGGCGTCGGATGTGCGCGACACGTCGCTGAAGCTGCCGCCCGGCGTGACCGGCACGGTGGTTGATGTGCGCGTGTTCAGCCGTCGTGGCGTGGACAAGGACGAGCGCGCGATGGCGATCGAACGCGCGGAGATCGAACGGCTGGCGAAGGACCGCGACGACGAGAAGGCGATCCAGGAGCGGTCGTTCCTCAACCGGCTGCGTGAGAAGCTGCTGAACCGCAAGGCGACCGGCGGCTTCAAGGGCATCAAGGCTGGGACGGAGATCACCGAGGAAGTGCTGGCCGAGCATCCGCGTGGTGCGTGGCGCCATATCGGCGTGCAGGACGATGCGGTGATGGGCGAGATCGAGACGTTGAAGCGCGAGTTTGATGCCGCTGTCGGCCGGCTGCAGGCACGGTTCGACAGCAAGGTCGAAAAGCTGCAGCGTGGCGATGAGCTGCCGCCCGGCGTGATGAAGATGGTCAAGGTCTTCATCGCGGTGAAGCGCAAGCTGCAGCCCGGCGACAAGATGGCCGGCCGTCATGGCAACAAGGGCGTCGTGTCACGCGTCGTGCCGGTGGAGGACATGCCGTTCCTCGAGGACGGCACGTCGGTGGACATCGTGCTCAATCCGCTTGGGGTGCCGAGCCGAATGAATGTGGGGCAGATTCTGGAGACGCATCTGGGCTGGGCCTGCCACACGCTTGGTGCGCAGATCGGCGAGCTGGTGGAGACCTATCGGCGCACCGGCGCGCAGCGCGAAGCATTGCTGGAGCGGCTGCGCGATGTGTACGGCGAGGAGGAGTTCCGCGACCACATTGCCAACCTCGACACCGAGCAGTTGATGGAACTGGCGGATAACCTGAAGAAGGGCATTCCGATCGCGACGCCTGTGTTTGACGGCGCGCGGATGTCCGACATCGAGGCCATGCTGGTGCAGGCGGGACTGGATACCTCCGGACAGGTGGTGCTGGTCGATGGCCGCACGGGCGAGCCGTTCGAGCGGAAGGTGACCGTCGGCTACATCTACATGCTGAAGCTGCACCATCTGGTGGACGACAAGATCCACGCGCGGTCGATCGGGCCTTACTCGCTGGTCACCCAGCAGCCGCTGGGCGGCAAGGCGCAGTTCGGCGGACAGCGCTTCGGCGAGATGGAGGTGTGGGCGCTCGAGGCGTATGGCGCCGCGTATACACTGCAGGAGATGCTGACGGTGAAGTCGGACGACGTATCCGGCCGGACAAAAGTCTACGAGGCGATCGTGCGCGAGCAGGACAACTTCGAGGCCGGCGTGCCGGAGAGCTTCAACGTGCTGGTGAAGGAACTGAAGTCGTTGGGGCTGAACGTCGACCTGGATAGCCGCGCTGCGTGACGACAGACGCCCCCTCCCCCAACCCCCTCCCGCAAGGGGAGGGGGAAGACTTTCGACTGCCTTAACCCTTAGAGGGTGAGAATCGCATGAACGAACTGATGAAGATCCTCGGCCAAACCGGCCAGGCAATGACTTTCGACCAGATCAAGATTTAGATGGCCAGCCCGGAGCAGATCCGGAGCTGGTCGTACGGCGAGATCAAGAAGCCCGAGACTATCAACTATCGCACGTTCAAGCCGGAGCGTGACGGTCTGTTCTGCGCGCGCATCTTCGGCCCCATCAAGGACTACGAGTGCCTGTGCGGCAAATACAAGCGGATGAAGTTCCGCGGCATCATCTGCGAGAAGTGCGGCGTCGAAGTGACGCTGGCGAAGGTGCGCCGCGAGCGCATGGGCCACATCGAGCTGGCCTCTCCGGTGGCGCATATCTGGTTTCTGAAGTCGCTCCCCAGCCGCATCGGCCTGATGGTCGATCTCACGCTGAAGGAACTGGAGAAGATCCTCTATTTCGAGAGCTACGTGGTGCTGGAACCCGGCACCACCGATCTCAAGGTGCATCAGCTTCTCACCGAGGACCAGTTGCTCGCCAAGCAGGACGAATTCGGCGAGGACCAGTTCGAGGTCGGCATCGGCGCCGAGGCGATCAAGAAGGTGCTGAACAAGATCGTTCTCGACGAGGAGAAGGTGAAGCTGCGCGGTGATCTGAAGGAGACCACCTCGGAGGCCAAGCGCAAGAAGCTGGTCAAGCGCCTGAAACTGATCGAGGCGTTTGCCGATAGCGGCGCGCGTCCTGAGTGGATGATCCTCGACGTCGTGCCGGTGATCCCGCCCGAGTTGCGCCCGCTGGTGCCGCTCGATGGCGGCCGCTTCGCGACATCCGACCTGAACGACCTGTACCGCCGCGTGATCAACCGTAACAACCGGTTGAAGCGGCTGATCGAATTGCGCGCGCCGGACATCATCGTGCGCAACGAGAAGCGCATGCTGCAGGAGAGCGTTGACGCGCTGTTCGACAACGGCCGTCGCGGTCGCGCCATCACGGGTGCCAACAAGCGTCCGCTGAAGTCGCTGTCCGACATGCTGAAGGGCAAGCAGGGGCGCTTCCGGCAGAACCTGCTGGGCAAGCGCGTCGACTACTCCGGTCGTTCAGTGATCGTGGTCGGGCCGGAGCTGAAGCTGTATCAGTGCGGGCTGCCGAAGAAGATGGCGCTCGAGCTGTTCAAGCCGTTCATCTACTCCAAGCTGGAGAAGTACGGCCACGCCACCACCATCAAGGCGGCCAAGCGGATGGTGGAGAAGGAGCGTCCCGAAGTGTGGGACATCCTCGAGGAAGTCATCCGCGAACATCCGGTGATGCTGAACCGTGCGCCGACCTTGCACCGGCTTGGCATCCAGGCGTTTGAGCCGGTGCTGATCGAGGGCAAGGCGATCCAGCTCCATCCGCTGGTCTGTACGGCGTTCAATGCCGACTTCGATGGCGACCAGATGGCGGTGCACGTGCCGCTGTCGCTTGAAGCGCAGTTGGAAGCGCGCGTGCTGATGATGTCGACCAACAACATCCTCAGCCCGGCGAACGGCAAGCCGATCATCGTGCCGTCGCAGGACATCGTGCTCGGGCTGTACTACCTATCTCTCGACACGGCTGAGTTCCAGTCGGTTTCCGACCAGGATGCGCCCGCGCTCGGCACGATCGGCGAGATCGAGTATGCGCTGCACGCTGGCGCCGTCCAGATGCACGACAAGATCAAGGGACGCTGGGAGACGATCGACGCCGGCGGCAATCCGGTACGCGAGATCGTGGTGACCACGCCAGGACGGATGATGATCGCGCAGCTTCTGCCGAAGCATCCGAACGTGCCGTTCGAGCTGATCAACAAGCAGCTCACCAAGAAGAACATCTCCGACGTGATCGACGCGGTGTACCGTCACTGCGGTCAGAAGGAGTGCGTGATCTTTGCCGACCGGCTGATGGGGCTTGGCTTTGGCCAGGCGTGCAAGGCCGGAATTTCCTTCGGCAAGGACGACCTGATCATCCCGGTGGAGAAGGACGAGCTGATTCGCCATACGACGGCTGAGGTGAAGGAGTTCGAACAGCAGTATCAGGATGGGCTGATCACCGCCGGCGAGCGCTACAACAAGGTGGTGGACGCCTGGTCACGCTGCACCGATGAGGTGGCCAGCGCGATGATGAAGGAGATCTCCAAGCAGGAGATCGGCGTGAAGACCAACTCGGTGTGGATGATGAGCCACTCGGGTGCACGTGGCTCGCCGGCACAGATGCGTCAGCTGGCCGGCATGCGCGGACTGATGGCCAAGCCTTCGGGCGAGATCATTGAGCAGCCGATCATCGCCAACTTCAAGGAAGGCCTGTCCGTGCTGGAGTACTTCAACTCCACCCACGGTGCCCGTAAGGGTTTGGCCGACACCGCGCTGAAGACGGCGAACTCGGGCTACCTGACCCGGCGTCTGGTGGACGTCGCACAGGACTGCATTATCGTCGAGGAGGATTGCGGGACTGAGCGCGGGCTGACGGTGCGCGCGGTCATGGATGGCGGCGAGGTGGTATCGGCGCTGTCCGAACGCATTTTGGGTCGCACCGCGGCAGAGGATGTGCTGGATCCTGTCAGCAACGCGGTAATCGTCCCGGGCAACACGTTGATCGAGGAGGATGCCGCCGATCAGATCGAGCGGTCTGGTGTCGAGGCGGTGAAGATCCGCTCCGTGCTCACCTGCGATTTACGGGTCGGCGTCTGCGGCCATTGCTATGGGCGCGACCTCGCCCGTGGCACGCCGGTGAACATCGGCGAGGCGGTGGGCGTGATCGCCGCGCAGTCTATCGGCGAGCCTGGCACGCAGCTTACCATGCGGACCTTCCATATCGGCGGTGCGGCGCAGCGCGGTGCCGAGCAGTCGAGCGTGGAGGCGAGCCACGAAGGTGTGGTGACGGTCAGGAACCGCAACGTCGTGATGAACAGCCAGGGCACGCCGGTGGTGATGTCGCGTAACTGCGAAATCGTCCTGGTGGACGATAAGCAGCGTGAGCGCGCGCGCTTCCGTGTGCCGTACGGTGCGCGGTTGCTGGTCGATGAAGGCCAGCAGGTGGCGCGCGGGCAGAAGCTGGCGGAGTGGGATCCGTACACGCTGCCGATCATCACCGAGCGCAACGGTCGCGTCGAGTACATCGACCTGATCGAGGGCATCACGCTGGTCGAGCGGATGGACGAGGTCACCGGTCTGACATCGAAGGTGGTGGTGGATTACAAGCAGGGAGCCAAGGGCGTCGATCTGCGGCCGCGTCTGCAATTGAAGGACGAGAACGGCGAGGTTGTGCGGCTGCCGAACAACACGGATGCCCGCTACTTCCTGTCACCTGAACTCGATCCTTTCGGTGGACAATGGCGCACAGGTGGCCGCGGGTGACGTGCTGGCCCGCATCCCGCGCGAGGGCAGCAAGACACGCGACATCACCGGCGGTCTGCCGCGTGTGGCGGAACTGTTCGAGGCACGTCGGCCGAAGGATCACGCGGTGATCGCCGAGATCGACGGGCGCGTGGAGTTCGGCAAGGACTACAAGAACAAGCGCCGGGTCATCGTGAAGAACGACGAGACCACCGAGGAGTTGGAGTACCTGATTCCGAAGGGCAAGCACGTGTCGGTACAGGAGGGCGACTTCGTCCGTCGGGGCGACCCGCTGGTCGACGGCCCGCGTGTGCCGCACGACATCCTGAAGGTCCTCGGCGTGGAGGCGTTGTCCGACTACCTGGTCAACGAGATCCAGGACGTCTACCGGCTGCAGGGCGTGAAGATCAACGACAAGCACATCGAGGTTATCGTCCGCCAGATGTTGCAGAAGGTTGAGATCCTCGATCCGGGCGATACGACGTTCCTGGCCGGCGAGCAGATTGACCGCACCGAGTTCGACGCGGTGAACACCAAGCTGGGCCGTGACGACAAGCCGGCGCAGGCGATGCCGGTGCTGCAGGGCATCACCAAGGCGTCGCTGCAGACCAACAGCTTCATCTCGGCGGCGTCGTTCCAGGAGACGACGCGGGTGCTGACCGAGGCTGCGACCGCCGGCAAGACCGACAGCCTGACCGGGCTGAAGGAGAACGTGATCGTCGGGCGGCTGATCCCGGCGGGCACGGGCTCGGTGATGAACCGGCTGCGGGCGATCGCGGCGGGCCGCGATCAGCGAACACTGAGTATGGGCACGACGCCACAGATCACCGAGGAGGTGAAGGCGGCGGAGTAGACTCTGTCTTCACTCTGGCTTTCATGACCGGCGGCATGCGAATGCCGCCGGCCTTTCTTTGTCAGGTTGCAGGTGATCGACCTTAGCAACATTGTTATTGCGAGGTCTCAGGGTTTGCTCATGTTGCTGTTTTGGCGCTAGCAAATGAATGCAACCGCAATCGGTTCCTTCAGAGGGAGCGGAAACAATGGGCAGCACACCAGGTTTCCATCACGTCGCGATCCGCGCCGCGGATTTCGACGCGACTATTCGATTCTACACCGAGGGATTGGGCTTCAAGGTCCATTACGAGTTTTCGGTGCCAGGGCGGATTGACCGGGCCGCCTTCCTGGATGCCGGAGATGGTCGCTACGTCGAAGTGTTTGGCCAGGGTTCCACCGTTCAGGCGGAGGGACGGCGGCGGCAGCCGGACGAGGAACCGACGGAAGGCGCACTGCTGCATTTCTGCCTGCGAGTCGCCGATGTGGAAGCGTCGTATGCCCGCGCACTCGCTGCGGGGGCAACGTCGCGCAGCGCGCCGCGAACTGCCGCGCTCGGTGGCGATCGACCCGCGGAGGTGCAAATCGCGTTTGTCACTGGGCCGAGTGGCGAAGTCATCGAATCCCCTCCTGAAGAGCGAGCACCTCTGAGAGGGTTTTCAGTGAAGTCGAACGCCACATCATTTGCCGTTGGGAAGGCAGAACGGGAACACAAGTGGCTCGCGCAAAACAGGCCCGCTCTCGCGGAAGCCGATACGTTCCTTGATCGCTATGGCCTGTGGAGCGACGGGAAGCAGCTACACCAGAGCATTCTTGGCATAACCTGCGAACCCGTTTCGTGTCGTGAACATGGACGTGAGGGCATAATCCGCTCACTCCCTCTAAACTGAACCAGCTTGTCAGTGCGTAGCGAGCGCCTCAGTCGTTGGCACGGCCGACGCCTTTGCGGCATACCGCCGTGCCAGCGCGGCGCACACCATGAGCTGGATCTGGTGGAACAGCATCAGCGGCAGCACGATCAGTCCGACTGACTGGCCGGCGAACAGTACGCTCGCCATGGGCAGGCCGCTCGCCAGGCTCTTCTTCGAGCCGCAGAACACGATGGTGATCTGATCGGCCCGGCCAAAGCCCAGGAGCCGGCTTATCGCGCTGGTCGCCAGCAGGACGGCAGCCAGAAGGCCCGCGTCCAGCAGCAACAGCGTTGCGAAATGCTCCGCGTCGAGCTGGTGCCAAATGCCGTGCGTTACGCCCTCGCTGAACGCGACATACACGATCAATAGGATCGAGCCGCGATCCACCGCGCTCGTCAGCGCCTTGTGGCGGCCGACCCATTGTCCGATCAGCGGCCGGGCGAGCTGGCCCGCGGCGAACGGCAGCAGAAGCTGCACCACGATGTCGCCCACCGCACGTGCCGAGAAACCGCCATGCACGCTGAGCAGCAGGCCCGCCAGCAGCGGCGTCAGCAGGATGCCGAACAAATTCGATGCCGTGGCCGCGCACAGCGCCGCAGCCACGTTGCCGCGGGCGATCGAGGTGAAGGCGATCGAGGACTGCACGGTGGATGGCAGCAGGCACAGCATCAGCAGCCCACCCCACAGCGGCGGCGTCAGCAGGCTCGGCGCAATGGCGCGCGCCGTCAGGCCGATGGCCGGGAACAGCAGGAACGTGCTGCAGAGTACCACCGCGTGCAGGCGCCAGTGTCGTGCGCCGGCCAGAGCGGCCTGCGGCGCCAGCCGGGCGCCCTGCAGGAAGAACATCAGCGCAATGGCGCCGGTCCCGGCGCCGCTGGCCAGCGTCATGCCGAACCCGTGGGCCGGCAGCGCCGACGCAAGAGCCACCATGCCGAGGATGCTGGCGATGTAGGGGTCGATGTGCAGCCGGGAGAGCAGCGTTATCATGGTCGGGATTATCTGGGCAGGCGGGCTTATTGTGAACCACGCTTATGATGCTTATTGTGATCATAAATTGTGATGACCATCCAATGCTCGACCCCGTTCTGCTGGAAAGCTTCCTCGCCGTTGCCCAGGCCCGTAATTTCAGCGAGGCGGGGCGCCGGCTCGGCCTCCGCCAGTCCACGATCAGCCAGCATATCCGCAAGCTGGAGGAGCAGGCCGGGCGTCGGCTGTTCGTGCGCGACACCCACGCGGTGGTGCCGACCGCCGACGGCGAGGCGATGGAGGGCTTCGCGCGCTCCATCCTGGAGGCCGGTGAGCGGGCGCGGCGCTACTTTGCTGGCTCGCAACTGCGTGGTCGGTTGCGGTTCGGCGCGTCCGAGGACTTCGTCACCTCGCGGCTCCCCGAGGTGCTGGCCGACTTCGTCCGCCTGCATCCGCTGGTTGATCTGGCGCTGACCGTCGAGATGAGTGCCACGCTCTACCAGATGCTGGACGCGGGCGAACTCGACCTCGTGCTGTGCAAGCGCCGCGCCGGTGATGAACGTGGGCGTTTGGTCTGGCGTGACCGCCTGGCCTGGATCGGCACCGAGGCGACGCGGATCGATCCGGCACAGCCACTGCCGCTGATCCTCTACACACCGCCCAGCATCACCCGGACCGCGGCGCTCGAGACGCTGGAGCGGGCAGGCAGGCCGTGGCGCATCGTCTGCTCGAGCGGCAGCCTGAGCGGCCTCCGCGCGGCCGCGCTGGCGGGTCTCGGCGTCACTGTGCACGCGCATGGACTGATGCCCGAGGGACTCTCGGAGATGCCGCCGGTGTACCGGCTTCCCGACCTCGGCGATGTGGAGTTCATTGTGCTGGGTGCTATGCGGCAGGAGCGCGGGCCGGCGGCAGAACTCTCCGCAGCGATCCTGGCAAATGGCGGTCGGCTGCAACGGCGGTCCGCGATGTGACATCGCTCTTCCGCATGGGACCGAGGAGGACATAGTGGAACTCAACGCGGACTTCTCGCAGCGCGCGGTGGTGCATGCGGCGCGGCTGCCCTGGACGCCCTCGCCGATCGTTGGGGTGGATCGCCGCATGCTCGACCGGATCGGCGATGAGGTGGCGCGCGCCACGTCGATCGTGCGCTACGCGCCAGACTCGCACTTCTCGGCCCACACGCACGGCGGAGGCGAGGAGTTCCTCGTGCTCGACGGCGTCTTCCAGGATGAGCACGGCGACTTTCCGGCCGGCTGCTATATCCGCAACCCGCCGACTTCCTCGCACACGCCCGGATCCGCCGAGGGCTGCACGATTTTCGTCAAGCTCTGGCAGTTCGATCCCGAGGATCGCACCCACGTTCGGATCGACATCGGCAAGATGTCGTTCGTCCCGGCTTCGGGCCGTCCGGGCGTCGAGGTGCTGCCACTGTTTCAGGATCGGCGCGAGACCGTGCGCCTCGAGCGGTGGATGCCCGGGGCTGCGGTCGATCTTGCCGTGCCCGGTGGGATCGAACTCCT
Organism: uncultured Alphaproteobacteria bacterium; assembly: GCA_963776505.1. Taxonomy (GTDB): domain Bacteria; phylum Pseudomonadota; class Alphaproteobacteria; order Acetobacterales; family Acetobacteraceae; genus JAMXLO01. The sequence goes on along the minus strand of CAVZNH010000066.1, from coordinate 142,866 downwards.
GGTCCTTGACGGCGGGTTCAGCGAGGGCGGCGGAAGCTTCGAACCGCAATCGTGGCTGCGGTTGCCGCCCGGTGCGCGGCTCAAGGCGACGGCCGGCGTGGCTGGCTGCCGGGTGTGGGTCAAGACGGGTCACCTCCTGTACGCCCGGACAGCGCCGGTCGCGGCCTGAGAAGCACTGCGAAATCCTGCTGTGCCGATATTGACTCCCCCTAGACCCGCCACTAGGTTCCCGCCCCTCTGGCCGACCCGGCATGGTTGCACCGGCGGCCATCGTTTGCAGGGCCGAAGTCGCGTGCGGCGCCGCCTCCGGATAGACCGGCGGGCCTAGGCCGCGGGCCACAGCACCCGCGGGTTGGGATGCTCCCAGCCGGCGGGCTTTGCCTGTCAGACGATGGCGCGTCCGCAGCAGGGCCGACCGCACGGAATGAAAGAGGCGCGATGCCGACGATAAACCAGCTCATCTCGAAAGGGCGTGAGCGACAGAAGACACGGAACACGGTGCCGGCGCTGCAAGGTTGCCCGCAGAAGCGGGGCGTATGCACGCGCGTCTATACGACGACGCCGAAGAAGCCGAATTCGGCGCTGCGCAAGGTGGCGAAGGTGCGGCTGACCAACGGCTATGAGGTGGTCTCCTACATCCCGGGCGAGGGCCACAACCTGCAGGAACACAGCGTGGTGCTGATCCGTGGCGGCCGCGTGAAGGACCTGCCGGGCGTGCGCTATCATATCCTGCGCGGCGTGCTCGATACGCAGGGCATCGCCAAGCGTCGCCAGCGCCGTTCGCTGTACGGCGCCAAGCGGCCGAAGTGAGGGTGACATGAGTTGTCGTCGTCGTGCCGTCAAACGCGAGATCCTGCCGGACGCCAAGTTCGGCGACATCGTCATCACGCGCTTCATGAACGCGCTGATGTACGACGGCAAGAAGTCGGTGGCAGAGGGCACGGTGTACGGTGCGCTCGACGTGATGAAGCGGCGTGGTGGCGCGCAGGCCGACCCGGTGCGCATGTTCCATGAAGCGCTGGACAATGTGAAGCCGGCGGTGGAGGTGCGGTCGCGCCGCGTCGGCGGTGCGACCTATCAGGTGCCGGTGGAGGTTCGCGCGGAACGCCGACAGGCGCTGGCGATTCGCTGGCTCATCGACGCCGCCCGCAAGCGCGGCGAGCACACGATGGAGGACCGGCTCTCGAACGAACTGCTCGACGCGGTGAACAATCGCGGCGCGGCGGTGAAAAAGCGTGAAGACACCCATCGGATGGCGGAGGCGAACAAGGCCTTCAGCCACTACCGCTGGTGAACTGACTCAACGGAGACAACGAAGATGGCCAAGGCGAAATTCGCGCGCACCAAGCCGCACTGCAATGTGGGCACGATTGGTCACGTGGACCATGGCAAGACCACGTTGACCGCCGCGATCACCAAGATATTGGCGAAGACCGGCGGTGCGACGTTCACCGCATATGACCAGATCGACAAGGCGCCCGAAGAGAAGGCACGCGGCATCACCATCGCCACGGCGCATGTCGAGTACGAGACGGCGAAGCGCCATTATGCGCATGTCGATTGCCCCGGCCACGCCGACTACGTGAAGAACATGATCACCGGCGCGGCGCAGATGGACGGCGCCATCCTTGTTGTCTCCGCCGCGGATGGCCCGATGCCGCAGACCCGCGAGCACATCCTGCTCGCCCGCCAGGTCGGCGTGCCGGCTCTCGTCGTCTACCTCAACAAGGTGGACATGGTGGACGATCCTGAACTTCTCGAGCTGGTCGAGCTGGAAGTGCGCGAACTGCTGTCTTCCTATCAGTTCCCCGGCGACGACATCCCGGTCATCAAGGGCTCCGCGCTGTGCGCGCTGGAGGATCGCGATCCGGAGATGGGCGAAAAGTCCATCATGGAACTGATGGATGCAGTCGACAGCTACATCCCGCAGCCGGTGCGTGCGACCGATCGGCCGTTCCTGATGCCGGTCGAGGACGTGTTCTCGATCTCGGGCCGTGGCACGGTTGCGACTGGACGCGTCGAGCGCGGTGTGATCAAGGTCGGCGAGGAAGTCGAGATCGTCGGCATCCGTGCCACCCAGAAGACCGTGGTCACCGGCGTCGAGATGTTCCGCAAGCTGCTCGATCAGGGGGAGGCCGGCGACAACATCGGCGCGCTGCTGCGTGGCACCAAGCGTGAGGACATCGAGCGCGGCCAAGTGCTCGCTAAGCCTGGCTCGATCACGCCGCACACCAAGTTCAAGGCCGAGGCGTACATCCTGACCAAGGAAGAGGGTGGCCGCCACACGCCGTTCTTCACCAACTATCGCCCGCAGTTCTACTTCCGCACCACCGACGTGACAGGCGTCGTGCAGTTGCCGGAAGGCACCGAGATGGTGATGCCGGGTGACAACGTGACGATGGACGTGGAGCTGATCGCGCCGATCGCGATGGATGCGCAGCTGCGATTTGCAATTCGCGAAGGCGGCCGCACGGTCGGCGCCGGCGTCGTCGCCAGCATCACGGCCTAGCGGAGATAAGCGGCACCGGCGCTCCTCGGCAACGAGGGGCGCCGGTGGCGTTTGAAGGGGACCCGGACACCGATGGCCATAGACAACCAGAATATCCGCATCAGGCTGAAGGCCTACGATCACCGGGTGCTCGACAACAGCACGAAGGAGATCGTCAACACGGCCAAGCGCACGGGTGCGCAGATCCGTGGCCCGATCCCGCTGCCGACCCATATCGAACGCTTCACCGTCAACCGTTCGCCGCACGTCGACAAGAAGAGCCGCGAGCAGTTCGAGATCCGCACGCATCGTCGGCTGCTCGACATCGTGGAGCCGACGCCGCAGACGGTGGATGCACTGATGAAGCTCGACCTCGCCGCCGGCGTGGACGTCGAGATCAAGATCTGACGCCATGGCAAATTTACGAACCGGATTGCTGGCCAAGAAGCTGGGCATGACCCGGATATTTCGCGATGACGGCACGCATGTGCCGGTGAGCGTGCTGCAACTCGACGGGCTGCAGGTGGTCGCCCAACGCACCGCCGAGAAGGACGGCTACGACGCCGTGCAGCTTGGCTGGGGGAAGGCCAAGGTGAAGAACGTGTCGCAGCCCAATCGCGGCCACTTCGCCAAGGCAAAGGTCGAGCCGAAGGCGAAACTCGTCGAGTTTCGCGTGGCAGCCGACGCGTTGCTGGAACCCGGTGCCACGCTATCGGCAGCGCACTTCGTGGTGGGGCAGCGCGTCGATGTGTGTGGGACCACGCAAGGCAAGGGCTTCGCCGGCGGCATGAAGCGCTGGAATTTCTCCGGCCTCGAGGCGAGCCATGGTGTCTCCATCAGCCATCGCAGTCTCGGCTCCACCGGCAATCGGCAGGATCCGGGCAAGACGTTCAAGAACAAGAAGATGGCCGGCCACCTCGGCGTTGAGCGCGTGACCACGCTGAACCTCGTCATTGCCGCGGTGGATGCGGAGAAGGGTCTGTTGATGATCAAGGGCGCGGTGCCCGGAGCAAAGGGCGGCTATGTGCTGGTGCGTGACGCGGTGAAGCGCGCGCGGCCGGCGGATGTGCCGTACCCTGCGGCTCTCGTCGAAGCGCAGGCGGGCTGAACGATGCAGGTCGAAGTCACCACCCTCGACAAGGCGAGCGCCGGCAACGCGGAGTTGCCGGATGATCTGTTTGCCGCCAAGCCGCGTGCCGACATCATGGCGCGCGTGGTGCACTGGCAGTTGGCGAAGCGTCGCGCCGGAACGCACAGCACCAAGGGCATGAACGACGTGTCCGGCACGACGAAGAAGCCATATCGGCAGAAGGGCACCGGCAATGCGCGCCAGGGCAGCCTGCGCTCGCCGCAGTTCCGCAAGGGCGGCATCGTTCATGGCCCGATCCCGCGCTCGCACGAATACAGCCTGAACAAGAAGGTGCGCCGGCTCGGCCTGATCTCCGCGCTGTCGCAGAAACAGGCGGACGGCAAGCTGGTTGTGCTCGACGCGGCGAACGGCGCGGCCAAGACCGGCGAACTGGCGAAGAAGCTGAAGGCACTCGGGTGGACTTCTGTGCTTGTCGTCGATCACGCGGTCGATGTCGGCTTCCTGCGCGCCAGTCGGAACATCCCCGGCATCGACGTGCTGCCGACGGTAGGCGCCAACGTGTACGACATCCTGAACCACGACATGCTGGCCATTACCACTGCTGGCGTCGAGGGGTTGAAGCAGCGGCTTGGTCCGAAGTCGGCTGCTGCGAATGGGGAAGGCGCGGCATGAGTGGCACAATAAAGCGCAAGCCGACGCTGTCGCGTGAGGCGATGTATCAGATCATCCGCGCGCCCGTGATCACCGAGAAGGCCACCATGCTGTCGGAGAGTGGGCAGTTCGTGTTCCGCGTCGCGTCGGATGCGAACAAGCGCGAAATCAAGGCCGCGGTCGAGGGCCTGTTCGGCGTCACCGTGCTGGCGGTCAACACGCTGGTGCTCAAGGGCAAGACCAAGCGCTTTCGGGGGCGGCCAGGCACCCGTTCCGACGTGAAGAAGGCGTTCGTCAAATTGGCCGCCGGTCAGTCAATCGATTTCACCACCGGGCTCGCATAAGATGGCACTGAGACAGTTCAATCCGGTCACGGCGAGCCTGCGCGGCACGGTGCTGATCAACCGTTCCGAGCTGTGGAAGGGCAAGCCGGTCAAGGCGCTGACCGAAGGCAAGATCGGCACCGGTGGGCGCAACAATCATGGCCGCATCACCAGCCGCTTCATCGGTGGCGGGCACAAGCAGGCGTATCGCTACGTCGACTTCAAGCGGCGCAAATTCGACGTGCCGGCGACGGTGGAGCGGCTGGAGTACGATCCGAACCGCAGCGCGTTCATCGCTCTGGTGAAGTATCAGGACGGCGAGCTGTCCTACATCATCGCGCCGCAACGGCTGCGCCCGGGCGACGCGGTGGTGTCCGGCGCGCGTGTCGACATCAAGCCTGGCAACGCGATGCCGATGGCTGCGATTCCGGTCGGCACAATCATCCACAACATCGAGATGAAGCCGGCGGCGGGCGGCAAGATCGCGCGGGCGGCAGGCACCTATGCGCAGCTTGTCGGCAAGGACGCGGGCTGGGCGCAGATCAAGCTGTCGTCGGGCGAGCTGCGCGTTGTGCGGGCTGAGTGCATGGCGTCGATCGGCGCGGTGTCGAATCCGGACAACATGAACCAGAAGATCGGCAAGGCCGGTCGCACGCGCTGGCTTGGCAAACGGCCGCACAACCGCGGTGTGGTGATGAACCCGGTGGATCATCCGCTGGGCGGTGGCGAGGGGCGCAGCTCGGGTGGGCGGCATCCGGTGTCGCCGTGGGGTCAGCCGACCAAGGGCTACAAGACGCGCAGCAACAAGCGCACCGACAAGATGATCATCCGCCGCCGCAACAAGGGCAAATGACGGTGTTGCGCACACCGTCATGGCCGGCAAAGGCCGGCCATCCACGTCTTTTTTTCGCGCGGGCGATAAAGACGTGGATGGCGGGGCCAAGCCCCGCCATGACAATAAGGTGCGTCCCGTCTTTCTGGGGTATTGAGTAATGGCGCGTTCCGTTTGGAAGGGTCCGTTCGTCGATGGCTATCTGCTGAACAAGGCAGATGCCTCGCGCCAATCGGGCCGCAATGAGATCATCAGGATCTGGTCGCGCCGCTCGACCATCCTGCCGCAGTTCGTCGGGCTGACCTTCGGGGTCTACAACGGCCACAAGTTCCTGCCGGTGCAGGTGAACGAGAACATGGTCGGCCACAAATTCGGTGAGTTCTCGCCGACGCGCACCTTCACCGGTCATTCCGGTGACAAGCGGGCGCGGCGCACATGAGCAAGTCCAGTCATCCGCGCGGACTTGCCGACACCGAGGCGCAGGCGATCGTGTCGAACCTGCGTGTGTCACCGCGCAAGCTGAATTTGGTTGCCGGGCTGATCCGCAACCTACCGGCGCAGCAGGCGGTGGCGACGCTGACCTTTTCCAAGCGCCGCATCGCGCAGCAGGTGAAGAAGGCGCTGGAGAGCGCGATCGCCAACGCGGAGAACAACCATCAGCTCGATGTCGATCGGCTGGTGGTGTCGCGCGCCGAGGTGGGGCGTTCAGTGGTGATGCGGCGCTTTCATGCGCGTGGCCGCGGTCGCGCGGCCCGCGTGGAGAAGTGGTTCAGCCATCTGAAGATCGTCGTCGCCGAACGGGCACAGGAAGTCGAACAGCAATCGGGGGCCGCATAGATGGGTCACAAGGTCAATCCCGTCGGGCTGCGTCTTGGCATCAATCGCACCTGGGACAGTCGCTGGTTCGCCGGCGATGACTACGCGAAGCAACTGCACGAAGACCTGAAGCTGCGCGGCCATCTGCGGCGGAAGCTGCACGGCGCCGGCGTCTCGCGCGTGGTGATCGAGCGTCCGGCGAAGAAGCCGCGCGTCACGATCTACGCGGCGCGGCCTGGCGTGGTGATCGGCAAGAAGGGCCAGGACATTGAGGTGCTGAAGAAGGACCTCAGCCGGATGGCCAATGCCGATGTGGCGCTGAATATCGTGGAGATCCGCAAGCCGGAGATCGACGCCACTCTGGTGGCGGAGAACATCGCGCAGCAACTCGAGCGGCGCGTTGCGTTCCGCCGCGCCATGAAGCGCGCGGTGCAATCGGCGATGCGGCTCGGCGCGCAGGGCATCCGGATCAATTGCGGTGGCCGGCTCGGCGGTGCGGAAATCGCGCGGGTCGAGTGGTATCGCGAGGGTCGCGTGCCGCTGCACACGCTGCGCGCCGACATCGACTTCGGCGAGGCGACCGCGAAGACCACCTACGGCACCTGCGGGGTGAAGGTGTGGGTGTTCAAGGGCGAGATCATGGCGCACGACCCGCAGGCACAGGACCGCCGTGCCGCCGAGCAGGCGCCGCAACGGTGATGCGTATGGCGACAGTCTTTCCTTTGCGTGGGACGGAAGACGTGGATGGCCGGGCCAAGCCCGGGCATGACGGTGAAGGGTAACCACCATGCTGCAACCGAAGCGCACAAAGTACCGCAAGGCGCACAAGGGTCGCATCCGTGGCAACGCCAAGGGTGGCGTGTCGCTGAACTTCGGCACGTATGGGCTGAAGGCGATGGAGCCGGAACGCATCACTGCGCGGCAGATCGAAGCGGCGCGGCGAGCTATCACGCGCGCGATGAAGCGCACCGGGCGCGTGTGGATCCGCATCTTCCCCGACGTTCCCGTCTCGGCGAAGCCAGCCGAGGTGCGGATGGGTTCGGGCAAGGGCTCGCCGGAGTTCTGGGTGTGTCGCGTGGCGCCTGGCAAGATCATGTTCGAGATCGATGGCGTGCCCGCCGATCTGGCGCGCGAGGCGCTGACGCTCGGCGCCGCGAAGCTGCCGATCCTGTACGCGGTTCGTTGCCCGCATCGGAGACGCTTGATGGCGAACAAGGCGATTGATGTGCGGGCGAAGACGCCGGACGAGCTGAGCGCGATGTTGCTTGATCTGCGTAAGGAGCAGTTCAACCTGCGCTTTCAGCGCGCGACCGGCCAACAGGAAGGCGTCGGGCGCGTGCGCCAGGTGCGGCGTGAGATTGCGCGCGTGAAGACAATCCTTGGTGAAAAGAACCGGGCGGAGCAGCTGCGCTCCGCGGCGAAGTCGTAAGGGAGATCGGCGCGATATGCCAAAGCGCGTCCTGAGCGGGCGAGTGACGAGTGACAAGATGGACAAGACCGTGACGGTCCTGGTCGATCGTCGCGTCATGCATCCGCTGTACAAGAAGTTCATCCGCCGTTCGAAGAAGTATGCGGCGCACGACGAAGCGAACCTGTGCAAGACAGGTGACCTGGTGCGCATCGAGGAGTGTCGCCCGATCAGCAAGCGCAAGACCTGGCTGGTGATCGAGCGCAATGGATCGCCCCTCGAGGGCGAAGCGCTGGCGAAGGAAGGAGTGGCGGCATGATCCATCCGGAAACCAATCTGGAAGTCGCCGACAACTCCGGCGCGCGCCGCGTGCAGTGCATCAAGGTGTTGGGCGGATCGAAGCGCAAGACCGCGTCGGTCGGCGACATCATCGTGGTGTCGATCAAGGAGGCGATCCCGCGCGGCAAGGTGAAAAAGGGCGACGTGCACCAGGCGGTGATCGTCCGCACGGCGTTTCCGGTGCGACGCGGCGACGGCAGCGCGATCCGCTTCGACCGCAATGCGGCGGTGCTGATCAACAAGCAGCTCGAGCCGATTGGCACACGCATCTTCGGCCCGGTGGTGCGCGAGCTGCGGGCGCGGAAGTTCACCAAGATCATGTCGCTCGCGCCAGAGGTCTTGTGATGGCCGCGCGTATCCGCAAGGGCGACACGGTGGTGGTGATCTCCGGCGTCAACAAGGGTCGCCGTGGCGAGGTGCTGCGCGTGCTGCCGAAGGCGGAGCGCGCGGTAGTGCAGGGTGTCGCGATGGCGACGCGGCACGTGAAGCCGCGCGGCATGCAGGAGCCTGGCGGCATTCGTGAGCAGGAGGCCGCGGTCCATCTGTCCAATCTGATGCTGATCGATCCGCGGAGTGAGAAGCCGACCAAGGTCGGGTTCCGCCTGCTGGACGATGGGCGGAAGGTGCGCGTCGCGAAGGTGACGGGCGAATTGATCGAGAGCTGATGGTCGGGACAGGCCCGGCCATGACGGATGAGGACTGGGCTGACGCCCAGAACCACGTATGAGGTCCAGATGAGCGGATCGAGGAACCAACCGAAGGGTCCACCGAAAGGCGGCGGTGGCAATCGTGGCTCCGGACCGCCGCTGCGCGGCGGTGGCAGGGCGGAGGCGCGTGCCGAACGCGCGCGTGCCGCGGAAGCGGCGGCGGGCGCCGAGGCGGTTGCCGCGTCGCCCGAGGAGATGCCGCGGCTGCAGAAGCGTTATCGCGACGAGGTAAGAAGCAAGCTGCAGCAGGAGTTCGGTTACACGAACCCGATGCAGGTGCCGAAACTGGAGAAGATCGTCATCAACATGGGCGTCGGCGATGCTACCGCCGATCAGAAGAAGCTCGATGCGGCGGTCGACGAACTCACCGCGATCGCCGGCCAGAAGCCGGTGAAGACGCTGGCGAAGAAGGCCATCGCGGGCTTCAAGATCCGCAAGGGCCTCGCGATCGGCTGCAAGGTCACGCTGCGCAAGGCGCGGATGTACGAGTTCCTCGACCGGCTGATCACCATCGCCATGCCGCGCGTGCGTGACTTCCGCGGCATTGCCGGCAAGGGCTTCGACGGTCGCGGGAACTTCGCGATGGGCGTGAAGGAGCAGATCATCTTCCCGGAGATCAACTATGACCGGGTGGAATCGGTGCGTGGGATGGACATCCAGTTCGTCACCACCGCCAAGACGGACGCGGAAGCGAAGGCTTTGCTGAAGGCCTTCGATCTGCCGTTCGCCAACTGAGGAATCTGGAATGGCCAAGACCTCGCAGGTCAATCGCAACCGCATGCGCGAATACATGGCGAAGCGCGACAAGTCGAAGCGCTCGGCGCTGAAGGCGATCGTGATGGACCGGACGCTGCCGGTGGAAGATCGTTTCAACGCCTCGCTGAAGCTGGCGCAGTTGCCGCGCAATGGCGCGGAGGTGCGTGTGCGGCTGCGCTGCGAGCTGACCGGTCGCTCGCGTGGCAATTATCGCAAGTTCAAGCTGTGCCGCATCAAGCTGCGGGAGCTGTCCAACCAGGGACAGATCCCCGGCATGGTCAAGGCAAGCTGGTAACGGAGGGAACAGCAGATGGCGGTTTCCGATCCCCTGGGCGATATGCTGACCCGCATCCGCAATGCGCAGCGCGCGCGCCACACGAGCTGCATGGCGCCGGCGTCGAAGCTGCGCGCGAATGTGCTGGACGTGCTGAAGCGCGAGGGCTTCATCCGCGGCTTTGCGGCCGAGGAGCTGCGGCCCGGCATCGCGCAGTTGCGTATTGAGCTGAAGTACAACGAGGGCGAGCCGGTGATCAAGGAGATCACCCGCGTGTCGAAGCCGGGACGGCGGGTCTATTCGAAGATCAAGGAACTGCCGCGTGTCTATGCCGGCCTGGGTGTTTCCATCCTGTCCACGCCACGCGGCGTGATGAGTGACGCAGAGGCGCGCGCTGCCAATGTTGGCGGCGAAGTGCTCTGCCGCGTGTTCTGACGCGGTTATTGAAGGAGAGCTGCAATGTCGCGCGTCGGCAAGTATCCGGTGGAAATACCGCAGGGCGTGCAGGTCGCGGTCGTCGGCCGGCTGCTGACCGCCAAGGGGCAGCTCGGTGAGCTGAAGCTTGAGCTCACCGATCATGTCGAGGCGGCAGTTGAGGACAACAAGGTCACGGTGAAACCGCGCACTGCGGAACGGCAGGCCCGCATGATGTGGGGGACGACCCGCGCGCTTGTCGCGAACATGGTGAAGGGTGTCTCGACCGGCTACGAAAGGTCGATGGAGATCACCGGCACCGGGTTCCGTGCAGCGGTGCAGGGCAAGAACCTGGAGCTGAGCCTGGGCTACTCGCACCCGGTGGTTTATCCGATCCCGGACGGCATCAAGATCACCTGCGAGCGCCCGACGGCGATCAAGGTCGCGGGCGTGGACAAGCGGCTGGTTGGGCAGGTGGCATCGGAGATCAGGGCGTTCCGCCTGCCCGAACCTTACAAGGGCAAGGGCGTGCGCTACACCAACGAACAGATCCGCCGGAAAGAAGGCAAGAAGAAGTGAGGATGTTTCCATCGTCATGGCCGGCCTTGTGCCGGCCATCCACGTCTTCAACTCAACAGCGAGGTAGAGAAGACGTGGATGGCCGGCACAAGGCCGGCCATGACGGCGAACCGATTGGCTTGCGCCTTAAGTTAGCGCCTATGGGGCCAAGCCCCGCCGTGATGGTTGTACGAGGAGGAGGGCGCGCATGAGCACGTTGCAGGACCTGCGGATGCGGCGGCGCGAGCGCCTGCGCTTTCAGTTGCGCCGGAAGTCGGGAGGACGGCCGCGGCTGTCTGTGTTCCGCTCCGGCAAGCACATCTACGCACAGGTGATCGACGATGCGCAGGGCCGCACGCTGGCCGCCGCATCGACGGTCGACAAGACGCTGCGCGAGTCGCTGAAGACCGGCGCCGACAAGTCTGCCGCTGCTGCGGTGGGCAAGCTGGTGGCCGAACGCGCGGTAGCGGCCGGCATCAAGGAAGTTGTGTTCGACCGCGGGGCTTATCTCTACCACGGCCGCGTCAAGGCGCTGGCCGATGCCGCCCGCGAGGGCGGCCTGGCGTTCTGAAGGACTGAAAATGGCACGTGAACCAAGAGATGGCGGTCGGGGTCGCGACCGGGATCGCGAAGACGACGGCCTGATCGACAAGCTGGTGACGATCAACCGCGTGGCAAAGGTGGTGAAGGGCGGCCGCCGCTTTGCATTTGCCGCGTTGGTGGTGGTTGGCGACCAGAAGGGCCGTGTCGGCTACGGCGCCGGCAAGGCGCGCGAGGTGCCGGAGGCCATCCGCAAGGCGACGGAGCGCGCCAAGCGCGGCATGATCCGCGTGCCGATGAAGGAAGGCCGCACGCTGCACCACGACATCGAGGGCCGCTACGGCGCCGGCAAGGTCGTGCTGCGTACAGCCGTCGCGGGCACCGGCATCATCGCCGGCGGCCCGCTGCGTGCGGTGTTCGAGACTCTGGGGATTGGCGACGTGGTGGCGAAGTCGCTGGGCAGCCGCAATCCGCACAACATGGTCAAGGCGACGTTCGCCGCGCTGGAGCGTTGCGCGTCGCCACGGTCGGTCGCCAATCGGCGCGGCAAGAAGGTGTCGGAGCTGTTCGCACGACGCGAGGCGGCACCACCCCAGGCGCCCACAGCACCGGAGGGTGCAGCCAGTGCCTAAGGTGCGGGTGACACAGACCGGATCTCCGGCGGGGCGGAAGCCGGGACAGAAGGAGACCCTGATTGGTCTCGGACTGAACAAGATGCGGCGGACGCGCGAGCTGGAGGATACGCCTTCGGTGCGCGGCATGATCCGCAAGGTCGCCCACCTGGTGAAGGTGGAGGAGCAGTCATGAAGCTGAACGAACTGCGCGACAATCCTGGCGCGCGTCCGAAGTCGAAGCGGCTCGGGCGAGGGATCGGCTCGGGCAAGGGCAAGACGTCGGGCAAGGGCGTGAAGGGTCAGAAGGCACGCGCCGGCGTGTCGCTGAACGGCTTCGAGGGCGGTCAGATGCCGATCTTTCGCCGTCTGCCGAAGCGCGGATTCTGGAATCCGTTCCGCAAGGAATATGCGCCGGTGAACATCGGCGTGCTGGACGCGGCGATCGTGTCGGGCAGGCTGGATGGCAGCCAACCTATCGATGAGGACGCGCTGCGCACGGCTGGTCTGGTGCGCGGCAAGCTGCACGGCGTTCGGCTGTTGGCGAAGGGCGAGATATCGCGGGCCGTGAACATCACCGTGTCCGGTGCGTCGGCGGCGGCGATCGAGGCGGTGCAGAAGGCTGGCGGCAGCGTCACCACGACGGTTGCGAAGCCGGAGGCAGAGGCGCCGGCCGAAGCCTAGAGTGTTGGTTGTCGTTCACGCTCCTTGCTTTGCCTTTGCCGCAGTCCGAAAATAGGTCGCGACTGACGAGGGACGCTCCATGGCCTCCGCTGCCGAACAACTCGCGGCAAACCTCAATCTTGGCGTTTTCTCCAAGGCGACCGAGCTCAAGCGGCGCATCTGGTTCACCCTCGGCGCTCTGATCGTCTACCGCATTGGCACCTATATCCCGGTGCCCGGCGTCGATGCCTCCGTGATGACCGAGATGCTGCAGCAGCACGGCGGCGGCATCCTGGGAATGTTCGATATGTTCACCGGCGGCGCGCTCCGGCGCATGACGGTGTTTGCGCTGAACATCATGCCCTACATCAGCGCCAGCATCATCATCCAGTTGATGACCGCCGCGATCCCCACGCTGGAAACGCTGAAGAAGGAAGGCGAGGCGGGGCGCAAGAAGCTCAATCAGTACACCCGATATCTCACCGTGCTCATTGCCATGTTCCAGTCGTACGGCATCGCCGTCGGGCTGGAGAGCATGCGAGGCAGCTTTGGCGCCGCGGTGATTGATCCCGGCTGGTTCTTCCGCTTCTCCTGCGTCATCACGCTGGTCGGCGGCACGATGTTCCTGATGTGGATCGGCGAGCAGATCACCGCCCGCGGCGTAGGCAACGGCACGTCGCTGATCATCATGGCCGGCATCGTCGCCAACCTGCCGAACGCGCTGGCATCGTTGCTCGACCTGGGACGCACCGGCGCGCTGTCGCCGTTCTTCATCGTGGGGTTCATGGTGCTGGCGGTGTTCGTCATCGCATTCATCGTGTTCATCGAACGCGCACAGCGACGAATCGCGATCCAGTATCCGAAGCGCCAGGTCGGCAACCGCATGTTCGGCGGCAACTCGACGCATATGCCGCTGAAGATCAACACCTCGGGCGTGATCCCGCCGATCTTTGCCAGCTCCATTCTGCTGATCCCGGCCACCATCGCCGGCTTCTCGGCGGGCACCTCGCCCTGGCTGCAGTGGATCTCCACCGAGCTGTCGCATGGCTCGCCCATCTACATGGGGCTCTATGCGGCGATGATCATCTTCTTCTCGTACTTCTACACCGCTGTCGTATTCAATCCGGAGGAGACGGCGGACAACCTCAAGAAGTACGGTGGCTTCATCCCCGGTATCCGTCCCGGCAGCGCCACGGCGCAGTACTTCGACCACGTGCTGACCCGGCTGACCACGGTGGGCGGCCTGTATCTGGTGGCTGTCTGCCTGCTGCCGGAGGTGCTGATCAGCGACTACGGGCTGCCGTTCTACTTCGGCGGCACCTCGATCCTGATCGTGGTCTCGGTCACCATGGACACTGTCACGCAGATCCAGTCGCACCTGCTGGCGCACCAGTACGAGGGCCTGATACGCAAGGCGCGCGTCCGGGGCCACAGATGATGGCGGATTAAGTCCGGCCATGCCGCGAGGATCGGGCTTTCCAACATGAGGCTGATCCTCCTCGGCCCACCGGGCGCCGGGAAGGGCACGCAGGCCAAGCGGCTGGTCGATCGCCATGGCATTGCGCAGATTTCCACCGGCGACATGTTGCGCGCCGAGGTCGCGGCGGGCTCGCCGATCGGGCGCGAGGCGAAGGCGGTGATGGAAGCCGGGCAACTCGTCTCGGACGACATCATCATCCGCATGCTTGGCCAGCGGGTGGAGCAGCCGGATGCGGCGAACGGCTTCATCCTGGATGGCTTTCCACGAACCGTGCCGCAGGCCGATGCGCTGGACCGGCTGCTGGCTGACAAGCGCATGAAGCTCGACAGCGTGGTCGAATTGCGCGTGGACGATTCCGCGCTGATCGAGCGGATCAGCGGACGCTTCACCTGTGCCAAGTGCGGCGCCGGCTACCATGACACGTTCAAGCCCACCGCGGTGGCCGGTGTCTGCGACGTCTGCGGCTCGCATGAGTTCACCCGCCGCGCCGATGACAACCGCGAGACGGTGACGGCGCGGCTGGAGGCGTATCATCGGCAGACGGCGCCGATCCTGCCGCACTATGCAGCGCAGGGTCTGCTGCACGCGGTGGATGGCATGGCCGACATCGACGAGGTTGGGCGACAGATCGATGGTGTGTTGGCCGGCATCGCCTGACGCGGGCGCGATTGCCCGTGGACGCGCGCGCCGCACTGCACGAAGCTGACAAGCTCCACCAGGCCGGAAACTACCAGGCTGCTGTCGCCGCGTATCGTCGTGCTCTGCACGCCGATCAGTCGTTGCACGAGGCGTGGTACGGTCTCGGCTGCGCCTGCGCGTCGCAGTACGCATATGGCGATGCGGTCGCGGCGCTGCGTCGGGTGGTGTCGCATGCGTCCGGACGCCGCCGGTGCGCGCTGCAACCTGGCCGAGGCGCTGTTCCAGCTTGGCGAGGTTGATGACGCGGTCGCCGAATACAGTCTGGCGGCTGATCGGGGCGATCCGGAGGTGCGTGCCGTCGCATTGAGTGCTCTGGCCTGCATCGCGCCAGGCTGCCCAAGTCTCGATCATGCGGCAGTCCGGCAGGTCCGTCAGGACTGGGCCGCGTCAATCGCGAACGGCGTCCACGCGCTTGGACCCGCCTCCGGTCGCGCACATGGGAAACTTCGCATTGGCTATGTCAGCGCCTTCTTCGGCGCGCGCAATTGGATGAAGCCGGTCTGGGGCGTGATCAATCGACATGATCGCGTAGGTTC
The DNA here is from genome assembly GCA_963776505.1 of uncultured Alphaproteobacteria bacterium. Taxonomy (GTDB): domain Bacteria; phylum Pseudomonadota; class Alphaproteobacteria; order Acetobacterales; family Acetobacteraceae; genus JAMXLO01. The sequence continues at coordinate 127,681 of CAVZNH010000066.1, read as the reverse complement.
GAGGTTCACCTGCTGTCTGATGGGGCCGACCCGTCACCTGGCAGCGGATACGTTGACCACCCCGAGGACCGAATCTGGCGGATCGGCGGCCTCTCGAATGCCGAACTTGCGCGCCACGTGCGGGAGGCGGAGCTGGATGTTCTGGTTGACCTGAACGGCTACAGCCGGCAGGCGCGCCTTCCATTGTTCCTCTATCGACCGGCGCGGCTGCAGATCGCATGGTTCAACATGTATGCCACCAGCGGGCTTTCCGGCTTCGACATGCTGGTCGGCGATGACTCCGTCGTGCCATCTCAGGAGGAGTGCAGCTACTGCGAGCGCATCGTCAGAGTTCCGGGAAGCTACCTCGCATTCGAGGTCCGCTATCCGGTTCCTGCGGTGGCGCCGCCTCCTGTGTTGCGGAACGGCTGGCTGACCTTCGGTTCCTTCGCATCGGCCCATAAGATTACCGACCCTGTCGTGGCGGCGTGGTCCCGCATCCTGTTGGGAGTGCCCACCGCGCGGCTGCTGCTGCGCAACCAGCTCCTGAACGAGCCGTCCAACCGTCTGGCGCTGATGGCGCGCTTTGCCCGGCATGGCGTTACGCCTGACCGCCTGCTGCTGTCGGGCGGTGCCGAGCACTTCGATTTCCTGCGCGGCTACGATGATGTGGATATCGCCCTTGATACATTCCCGTACAACGGTGGCACGACCACCACCGAGGCGTTATGGCAAGGCGTGCCAGTGCTGACCTTCAACGGCGACCGCTGGGCCAGTCGCACCAGCCGGTCGCTGCTCGTGGCCGCGGGTCTGTCGGATTGGGTTGCGACCGACGTGGCTGATTTCGTCAGCCGCGGCGTCGCACTGGCGCAATCGGAGAAGACCCCGGATATGCTCGCTGCTCTCCGGCGTGGAATGCGTGAGCGACTGGGCGACAGCGCTGCCTGCGACAGCGTGACTTTATGCCGCTCGCTCGAGGCGCTTTACGCGGATCACGCGGATTTGATGGCTTTGCGTTGACTCACGCTTCGCGCGGACTATATTCCGCCCCTTCGGCGCATTCCCGAGCGGGACTGCGCCCCCGCTGACATTCCCTAGGAGCAACGGCGTGGCACGTATTGCCGGCGTGAACATCCCGACCAACAAGCGCGTCACCATCGGACTGCGCTACATCTATGGTATCGGCGCCTCCAAGGCCGCCGAGATCTGCGACAAGCTGACCATCCCCGACGAACGCCGGGTCAATCAGCTCTCGGACGAGGAGGTGCTGCGAATCCGCGAGATGATCGACCGGGACTATCGCGTCGAGGGTGACCTCCGCCGCGAAGTCGCGATGAACATCAAGCGGCTGATGGACCTGGGCTGCTATCGGGGGCTGCGGCATCGGCGAGGCCTGCCGGTGCGCGGCCAGCGCACCCACACCAACGCCCGCACCCGCAAGGGCAAGGCGGTGGCGATCGCCGGGAAGAAGAAGGTCACCAAGTAGGTCCGACTTCGACAATCGGCTACCGCCTCTCATCAGCAGCAGGATTTTGCATCATGGCGCGACCCGCCACCTCGACACGCCCCCGCAGGAAGGAGCGCAAGAACATCACGTCCGGCGTCGCCCATGTCGCGGCGACGTTCAACAACACGGTCATCACCATTACCGATGCGCAGGGCAATGCGATTGCCTGGTCATCCTCCGGCAGCCAGGGCTTCAAGGGCAGCCGCAAGTCCACACCCTACGCGGCGCAGGTCGCCGCGGAGGATGCCGGCCGCAAGGCGCGTGAGCACGGCATGGAGATGCTGGAGATTGAAGTGAGCGGACCTGGCTCTGGGCGGGAGAGCGCACTGCGGGCATTGCAGGCGGTCGGCTTCTCGATCTCGGCCATCCGCGACATGACACCGATCCCGCACAACGGTTGCCGGCCGCGCAAGCGCCGGCGCGTGTAAGGCGGAACGCCACGCGCGGGAGAAGACGTGCCGATCCCTTTGGGTCGTTGATGGAGCCCCGGCAGCAGCCGCGGTCCGAAAGGTTGGATATATGAGGCAGAGTGCAGTCATCCAGCGCAACTGGCAGTCCCTGATCAAGCCGGAGAAGCTGGAAGTCGAGCCGGGCGCTGATCCCGCGCAGGTCGCCACGATCGTGGCCGAGCCGCTGGAGCGCGGCTTCGGCATGACGCTGGGCAATGCGATCCGGCGCATCCTGTTGTCGTCGCTGCAAGGCGCCGCGGTCACCGCGGTGCAGATCGATGGCGTGCTGCATGAGTTCAGCAGCATCCCCGGCGTGCGCGAGGACGTCACCGACATCGTGCTGAACATCAAGCAGCTCGCCCTGCGCATGCATGGCGAGGGGCCAAAGCGGATGACGCTGACCGCGACCGGTCCGGGCGAAGTGCGCGCCGGCCAGATTCAGGCCGGCCACGACATCGACATCATGAATCCCGAGCTGGTGATCTGCACGCTGGATGACGGCGTCAAGCTGGGCATGGAATTCACGGTGAACCTGGGCAAGGGCTATCAGCCCTCATCCGTGAACCGGCCGGAGGATGCGCCGATCGGGCTGATACCGGTGGATAGCATCTATTCGCCGGTTCGCCGCGTCTCCTACAAGGTCGAGCCGACACGCGTCGGCCAGGTGACCGACTTCGACAAGTTGCTGCTCACGGTGGAGACCAACGGCGCGGTGACGCCGGAGGATTCGGTGGCGCTCGCGGCGCGCATCCTGCAGGACCAGTTGCAGCTCTTCATCAACTTCGAGGAGCCGCAGCAGATCCGTGCCGAGGAGCCGGAAGACAACCTGCCGTTCAACCGCAACCTGCTGCGCAAGGTGGACGAGCTGGAGCTTTCGGTGCGCTCGGCGAACTGCCTGAAGAACGACAACATCGTCTACATTGGCGATCTGGTGCAGAAGTCCGAGCAGGAGATGCTGCGCACGCCGAACTTCGGACGGAAGTCGCTGAACGAGATCAAGGAAGTGCTCGGTTCGATGGGCCTTGGGCTCGGCATGACGGTTGCCGGCTGGCCGCCGGAGAACATCGAGGACCTGGCCAAGCGAATGGAAGAGCCGTTCTGAAGGAGTAGCGGGACATGCGTCACGGAGTAGCCGGCAGGAAGCTTGCGGTCACATCCGCGCATCGCCAGGCCATGTTCCGCAACCTGGCGGCGGCGTTGATCAAGCACGAGCAGATCACCACCACGCTGCCGAAGGCGAAGGAGCTGCGGCCGGTCGCGGAGAAGCTGATCACGCTGGGCAAGAAGGGCGGCCTCGCCAACCAGCGGCTGGCGTACGGGCAACTGCGCGACGACGTGATGGTGGCGAAGCTGTTTGGTCCACTGGCCGAGCGGTATCGGGCGCGCGCCGGTGGGTATTGCCGCGTGCTGAAGGCGGGCGCCCGCTATGGCGATGCCGCCGACATGGCGGTGATCGAGTTTGTCGATCGCGATGTCGCTGCGAAGGGCCAGGACAGCGGCCCGAAGCAGGCGCCGGAAGAGGAAGCGGCGGCGGCATAGGCCGAGCGGCGGAACGAGGTCGCTAGGCGGAGGACGCGCGGCTTCCGCTGCGCAGAGTGCACCGATGAGCGGCGTTGTCCGTTGGCCCGAGCCTCTACCAGTCCTGCATCGCCATGTCGGTCTCCGGCAGGTTTGCGACCTCCCAGCCTCTCTGCCCCCGCGATACCAATGGACTCTGGGCGTAGCCGAGCTGCGACCGAGGCGCAGTGCCAGAATTCCGCCCATCGAAGCGTTCCGAGTTGAAGCCGACAGCGACGATCGGCCGGTTGAGATCGCCCGTGGTCAGTTCGCGCATCTTGCTGCGCAAGCGATCCTGCATAGGGTCCGTGAGGCTGCCACCGAGACCGGAAATTTCAGCCCGACCGCTCCAACAATCGACCGGCCCCATGAATACGAGACGGCGTTGATGACGACCGGTCGGGCCTGTTCAAGGAACCTAACCAGATCAGCGGTGCGGATCGTGCTCCCCCAGGTGCGGATCGTCGGCGTCAGGCCAGCAAAATCGTTGCGCATGGGAATCTGACGGCACGCCGAAATCCGATGAATGTCACGTTGTGGGCCGATCCAAAGAATGACGCGGGGACACCGGGCGTCAGCGAGACCAGCGATCCCGCCTTCTCCAACGGAATGGCAAACGACATCGTGCTGGCAACCGGCACCATGGTGTCGGCATCATTGAGCCTCGATCCCGCGACAGGGATCCGCCACGGCGACTTCGTGGAGAGCATGACACCGACCCTGGACGGGACTGTGCTCCTGCACGGGTCCATCCAGCCAGGAGCACTGCTCCATGAGGAACTGGCAACACCGCCGAGCGCATTCCAATCCTTGCCTCAGCCGGACGGATCCACCATCAATCTGGTGACTGACGGGGCGGCACAGGTGACGCTCGACCCGCAGGGGACAATCCTGGTCCCGAATATCTCACACGCCAATTTGCGTCTCGCGCTTGGCCCGACGTTCATGCATGGCAAGGACGGCGGCGGACATCACAACGAGGGACGGGGACGCAACGACTGACCATGCGGTCTCTTCCGCCATTCAGCGGACGCGACCGCGAATGGCGGAAGAGGTCTCTGGCGAGGTTCGAATCTCGGCGAAACACGCCTATCTTTACATCGTGCCCAGCAAACCCGCAGCCGGCGCCGAGGATCTGTTCGGCCCCCCCTCCGAGCCGGAGACGCCCGCCGGTCCGCGTCCGCTGGCTGACCGGCTGCGTCCTCGATCGCTCGACGAGGTGGTCGGGCAGGATCATCTGCTTGGCCCCGACGGCACGCTTACCCGCATGCTGGCGCGCGGATCGCTCGCCTCGCTGATCCTGTGGGGCCCACCGGGTTGCGGCAAGACCACGATCGCGCGGCTGCTCGCGGCACAGTCAGGACTGCACTTCGTGCAGCTCTCGGCGGTGTTCTCCGGGGTCGCCGACCTGAAACGCGCGTTCGAGGAGGCAGCGCGGCGGCGGCGCACCGGCCAGGGGACATTGCTGTTCGTTGACGAGATCCACCGCTTCAACCGCGCCCAACAGGACGGCTTTTTGCCAGTGGTGGAGACCGGCACGATCACGCTGATCGGCGCCACCACCGAGAACCCGTCCTTCGCTCTGAACGGCGCGCTGTTGTCGCGCTGCCAGGTGCTGGTGCTGCGGCGGCTCGACGATGCGGCTCTGGAGCAGTTGCTTGCGCGCGCCGAAGCGGAGACCGACCGCGCATTGCCACTGGATGTCGAGGCACGCGCCACGCTGCGTGCGATGGCCGACGGCGACGGCCGGTATGTGCTCAACATGGCCGAGCAGATCTTCGCACTGCCGGCTGACACGCCGGTCATGGACAGCGCCGCGCTCGCCGCACTGCTCGCCCGCCGCGCCGCACTGTACGACAAGGATCGCGAGGAGCACTACAATCTGATCTCCGCGCTGCACAAATCGCTGCGTGGCTCCGATCCCGATGCGGCGCTCTACTGGTTCGCGCGCATGCTGAACGGCGGCGAGGATCCCCGCTACATCGCGCGTCGCCTGGTGCGCTTCGCGGCCGAGGATATCGGCATGGCGGATCCCAACGCGCTGACACAGGCGCTGGCGGGATGGGAGACCTACGAACGTCTTGGCTCACCCGAGGGCGAACTGGCGATCGCACAGGTGGTGATCTATCTCGGTGCCGCGCCGAAATCGAACGCGATCTACACCGCGTACGGCGCCGCGCGCGCATCGGCCAAATCGACCGGATCGCTGATGCCGCCGGCGCACATCCTCAATGCGCCGACCCGGCTGATGAAGGACCTCGGCTACGGTGCCGACTACCATTACGACCACGAAGCCGAGAACGCATTCTCCGGCCAGAACTACTTTCCAGACGGCATGGCGCGCGAGCAGTTCTACCGCCCGCGCGACCGTGGCTTCGAACGCGAGATCAACAAGCGGCTCGACCACTGGGCCAAGCTGCGTGCCGAACGAAAGGACGTTACGGACGGCAGTTAGGAATTTCGCAGCAAAACCCGCGGCGGTTCAGGCAGGCATGCGGCGAAGCGCGCACAGTTTGTTGCCGTCAGGATCGCGCAGGTAAGCAAGATACATCGGACCGGCGCCGCCCTGGCGAATGCCGGGTGGGTCCTCGATCGACGTCCCACCGTTCGCGACTCCAGCCTTGTGCCACGCGTCGGCTTGTTCCGGGCTTGCCATCGTGAAGCCGACTGTGCCGCCGTTGGCGTGCGTGGCCGCTTTGCCGTCGATGGGTTTGCTCACCAGGAGCAAGCCGCCGTTATGCTGGTAAATCAACCGACCCTTGGCGTCCTCTGTCCCGGGCTTGCCGCCCATCGCGCCAAACACGGCGTCGTAGAATTTCTTCGATCGGGCGATATCGTTGCTGCCGACCATCACATGGCTGAACATTCTGTTCTCTCCCCCAAAATCGCACGAGACAATCAGAACACGGTTTGCCGGCCGCGAAAAGATCGCCGGCCATGGCCGATCACTCCGGTGCCGTTCAGTTCTTCAGCAGCCGCGACGCCCAGTCGGCGACGGCGTCCCCACTGCTGATGTCGGCCTGCACCATCCCGTCGATCATGAAGGTCGGCGACACGTGGATACCATTCTGGCGGGCATACTTGCAGTGCCACTTGATCTCGCGGTCGAGATCAGGGATCGCGAACGCCTCGGCGAGTCTCACGCCGCTGTAGCCTTCGATCCGCGCGATGATGTCATTCGGCGTGGCGTTCATGTTGGCGCCGCGGCAATGGCGCTCGAACTCGAATTCCTCGCGATGCGCAGCTATCGCCTCCATGACAGCCTTCGCCGCTGCCTTGCCGCCCTCGAGCGTGGAGGCAGCCAAAATGCAGCGCACGATCACGCCCGAGTACATGTGCCAGGGCTGCGACTGAAGCCGAAGCTTGATGGTGATGCGGTCTTCGCCCGCCTGAGCGAGCAGCGTCGTCGAGTTTGCCGAACGCGCGGACGGAAAACGGGCAGGTGGGTTCAAGGAATACCTCGAACACGCGAGGCCCGTGGCCCCAGACAAGCGGATCAGCGCGCCATACAATTTGCTTCATACGATCTTTCCTGTTCGCTCGGTTCGGTCCATGGCCCGTCTCCTGGGGGAGCGGGACGCCGGACGCTTCACTCGGTCACTTCAGCACGTCGTGAAGGAAAGCTCTTACCTGTCTCTCGGCGTCTTGAGTCGCTTCCGGATCATATGCCATGTGGTGACCAAGAATCTGATACGGGCCGGTTGCGGGAACGTCGAAGTCGTGAGTGGCATTGGGATACACGATAAGCTTGATTGGAGCACCCTTCTTATTGGCCTCTTCAACCATGTCTCTGCACGACTGTGCCCATGCCCAATCATCCTTGTCGCCGATCAAGATCAGCGTGGGCACGCTGACTTTGCCACTGTCGCCGGTGCATGTCGGATAGAACGCTACAGCTCCACGGAACTTCGCATGATACATCTGTTCCCATAAATTTCTTTCGACATCGGCAACCGCAGCAATGCCACCGAGTGAGGAACCAAGGACGGCCACTCGATCCGGAATCACAAAGGGCTTTGTCGTCAGATATTGCAGCGCCGAAAAGGCGTCGACTTCATCGCCGGATGTCGGCCCATTGCAGCCTGCCATGTTTCGCGGTGTGAAGCTGTCGATGGCCAGTGCCACGTAACCCCATGACCGGAGTTGATCGGCCCAGTGCGTCTCGCGTGGCCCAAAGCCCGCGCAACCGTGCAAGAGGACGACAGCCGGAAATGGTCCTTTGCCATTCGGTTGGGTCAGATATCCCAAGAGCGGCTGTTTGCTCTCGAAAGCCTGCGGAGCAACCTGCACCAATTCGGCTGATGACGCTGCGGATACTGTGGCGGGTATCGTCGCGACCAGCAGCGATGCAAGAGCGGTGACACTGATACGTACACACGTCATCATGCAAGGCATTGGCGCCCTTCCCGGAAAGTGACGCAATCGGGCAAGTGTAGCCGAAGCCAGCCATGTGGCACACATCAATGCGTCGCCAAGGGTCTGAAGCCGCACGGCGATCCTGCGCGCGATGGACGAGAAAGCCGAATCGGGTAACCGCGCTGGCGGCCTGAATAAAGCTCTATCTGCCGCGGACCGGGGCAGAACGACTCCACGCGCTCATCCGCGAATTTTGCGCGCATCCGTTCGCATCGGCCCGAAGAACCTTCTCATACGACGCCCCCGCCCAACGGGGCGTGAGACGCCGATCGTCAGCTCCAATGCCCTGGCACCCAGACATTGCCTTGCCAGTGCGGTGGGATCCATGCTGCTTGCGGTGGTGCGTAATAGGCCGGAGGCGGCGGCGCATAGTACACCGGCGGCGGCGCATACACCGGCGGGGCGATGACGACAGGCGGCACGACCACGCCGAACCCCACGCCGCAGCACCACCCGCCACGCCACCAGGCGTTCGCCTCGCCGGGTAGCGTCGTAATGCCGATGGCGGCAAGTCCGGCAACCGCCAGCAGCGCGCCAAGTCGTCTATTTCCCCACATGATCCCTAGCTCCGAGGTCGGTTCGTCCTGGCTGGCGACATAAGCGTGCCATGTATCCGGCGAGTAACACGGTTGTATCATAATGCGGCGTGCATCAGCCGACCTTAAGCCCGCGTTGACGGATGCGTTGTATGTATCTTTCGCGCGACAAGGGGGGTGCCGGTCGGTTCCCCTCACGCCACTACAAAAGGGTCGCCCTGTGCGCCCGCATAGTTTGGAGCTCCGGCCTCCCCGGAGCTCGCGTGATTGGGACCGCTATCACGACATTCGCAGGCGGTGCCTGTTTGAAAAATACCACGGCAAGGGAACGCAGTACCATTGCGAGTACGATGCCGATTACCCAGACGAGTGGACCTCCGGGCATCAGCCGCTGGTGTTCCTCTGCGGTCGCGAGGTGACGGGCACCATCCGGATCGACTTCAAGTCCGCAGGGCTGGCGGTGTTTCGCCTGATAGCCGTCGACACACCCAAGCAAGGGCAGGGCCTCGGCAATATCATGCTCGAAATGGCAGAGGACTACGCCCGCGCCCGCGGGGTTGCTTCCATCTGCCTGAACTCGGTGGCCGATGCCTATGGCTTTTATGTCCGCCACGGGTTCAGACGATGGCGCTGGCAAGGCTGCACCAGCAATCGAACTGAGATACCGGTGATGAAACTGTTGTCGCCCACCCTCGGCACGACGCTGGGACGGTATTCTAGTCTGCAGCAATCAGTTCCCGCTCATCATTGGTCGCAGCCAGTCTGCTGACAGGTCGTCCGGAAAGTGCGAGGTATTCGGCTCGCAAGATCACGGCTGACCTCGATACGCCGAGTTCGTGTGCTATGGCAGGAATGGTCTTGGTCAGATCAGGCCACAGCTCGACGAGGCGGTGTATCCGTTCGGCCGGCCATTTCCGCAGTCCCTTGTGCATGACAGCCTCAGAGAAGGTCATTCAGGTTGCTGACCTGCCCATACTATGCCGGACCAGGTCACCTTGCTCTTAACGGGCCGCGAAACGGATCTGGGTCGCGGCGTCATGCGATTGCAGCGTTGCTCGCAATCTGCCTCCAACGCAACGCGATCCGGAGGGGCTATCGTCGTGTTGTTCATCATGGCTTTGGCAGCCCAGCCACGCGACTTGACATCACGCCCAATCGGGGCAGGACTCCTGCGCCAATTTGGGGTGGGGAAATATGAAGTCAAAGACGATGGTCGCGTTGCTCGCAATGGGCGCGCTCGCGCTTGGTAGTTCCTGTTCTTCTTCGGTCAAGGTTGGTCCGGAAGCCGTTGCCGGGCTTACGCCGGATGCAACCGTGGACATGGAACAGGTGCAGGTGGCTTATATCGGTAATGCGGGCGGTGGAAATGGCACCCTATTCTACCAGGGTATCCCCTACGCGTTCACGGTCGCCGGTCTCGGTGTCGGCGGCATCGGCGCGTCAACAGTGGATGCGGAGGGAGAGGTCTATAAACTGCACAACCTGTCCCAGTTTGCCGGCTCATATGCACAGGCGAGCTATGGTTTCGTATTCGGCACAAAAAGCGCCGGCGATCTGTGGATGCAGAACGAGGCGGGCGTGATCATGCATCTGAAAGCAAAGCGCACCGGGTTGATGCTCAGCCTGGGAGGAGACGCTGTAGTGATAAGCATGAAGTAAGCTCCTCACCAATACGCGTGGCGCAGGGGCCACGGTGCAATGATCATCAAGAACACCACAACCAGCACGATCAGCCATACCGTGGTCGTGACGTCAAACGCGGCATACCCTTGTCGCCAGCCCCAGACACTGCCCGCCAGCATCAGGATAAAGACGACGATCAGGAGAATATCCACTAACGGCACGGTAACACTCCCGCTGGGGTCACTCCGCCGCCATTCGTGGCGGCTCTGCCATCTCGGCCGCACGCTGCAGATCGACTGACAGCAGCCTCGACACGCCCCGCTCCTGCATCGTGACGCCGTACAGCCGATCCATCCGCGCCATGGTCAAAGGATGGTGCGTCACGACCAGGAACCGCGTCTCGGTCTCGTGCACGATGTCGCCGAGCAGCGTGCAGAAGCGCTCGACATTCGCATCATCGAGTGGCGCATCCACCTCGTCCAGCACGCAGACCGGTGAGGGGTTGCAGCGAAACACCGCGAAGATCAGCGACAGTGCGGTCAGCGCCTGCTCGCCACCCGACAGCAGCGAGAGTGTCGCCAGCTTCTTGCCCGGAGGCTGCGCGTAGATCTCCAGACCGGCCTCCAGCGGATCGTCGGAGCCGACCAGCGCGAGATGCGCCTTGCCGCCGCCGAACATGCGGGTGAACAGCGCCTGGAAGTTGCGGTCGATCTGTTCGAACACCGCGCTGAGCCGCTCGCGGCCCTCACGATTCAGGTGTCCGATCGAACCACGCAGCTTGGCGATGGCGGTGGTGAGTTCCTGGCACTCGGCCGTGATGCCGGCGATCTGCGTCTCGACCGCTTCCGCCTCGACGTCGGCGCGAAGGTTCACCGGCCCCATCTCCTCGCGCTCCTTCAGCAGGCGTTCGAGGCGGCGGCGGGCCTTCTCCTCCACCTCGGGCGAAAGCTCTGCGGGAGGGTCTGGCATGGCAGGATTCTGGCCGAGGCGCTCGGCGATACGCTCCTGCATCGTGTCCCAGGCCTGCGCGGCCTGTGTCGCGCCGCCCTCCGCGCGCACCGCGCCTTCACGCGCCGCACCGAGGGCGGTTTCGGAGGCGCGAGCTGCGCGATCCGCTTCGGTGGATTGGTGGACCGCAGTGGCCAGGCTGTCGGCTGCCACCCGATGGGCCGCCTCCGCCGCTTCCAGGGCATCCAACGCCTCGGCGCGGCGCGCCGCAATCTGCCCAGGCACCGCCTGCAAGGTCGCATGCTCCGCCTCGGCGGCTTCCCGCCGTTCCGCCAGCTCGCCAACCCTGCGTCCGGCGTCGGCAGCGCGCTGTCCCCAGTCGGCTCGCTCACTGGCAATGGCGGACCGGCGCGCCGTGCGCACCGCATGGTCGCGGGCCAACGCCTGGCATTCGGCCTGTGCCGCTGCTTCCGCCGATCGAGCCGCCGTCAACGCGGTCCGCGCCGCCTCCACGGCATCGCGCAGGGCCACGAGGTCCGGCAGCGAGGATTGCGCTTCGCGGGTCTGCGCAAGGCCCGCGTGGGCTTCCTCGGTTTCAGCGGTCAGTCGCTCGATCTGGGTGTCGATGCCAGCTAGCCGTGTTGCGATCTCGGTCGCTCGCGCACGAAGCTGCTGATGGGTCGCCCGCGCGCGCTCAAGGGCCTGTTCGGCGTGCGTCCGACCGGCGCGGGCCAGCTGTTCGGCGATGGTCGCCGCCTGATCCGCCTCGGCCGCAGAGTCGCGCACCTCGCGCGCGGCCGCAGCCTCATCGCTTGCCCCCGCCAGATCACGCTGCAGCAGCGACAGCCGGTTGCGCTGCTGCAACCGGACGGCCGCCGCGGTCGGCGTCCCTGCGCGGATGGTATAGCCGTCCCACCGCCAGACTGCTCCGGCGCGCGAGACCAGCACCTGGCCCGGAGCCAGACCCGCCTGCGACCATTCTCCGATGGCGGCATCGTCCACCAGTCCGGTCTGCGACAGTACGCGCGCAAGTGCCGGGGGCGCCTGGACCAACGCCGCCAGCGGCGTCGCGCCACCCGGCAGTTTGGGTGCCGGGTCGAACGGCGGGAGTTCGCGCCAATGCCGTGCCGCGTCGTGGTCGGCAGCCGAGGTCAGCTCCTCTCCCAACGCCGCCCCAAGCGCCGTTTCCAGGCCGGCGGGAACGCTCAGCGCATCGACCATGGGCGGCCAGCGCTCGCCATCCTTCACCGCCAGCACTTCGGCCAGCGCGCGCGCCTCCGCCGCAAGCTTGGCGTGTGTCGCGTCGGCGGCGGTCTGTCGCTCGCGCGCAGTGGCGAGCGCTGGCCCAGTCTGCCGCGCGGACCTGCTCCGCGGCGTCGAGCTCGGCGCGAGCCGACGCCAGAGCAGCTTCGGCAACCTCCTGTTCCGTGCCGGCAGCCTCCAGCGCCACGGGATCGATGGCCTGGGTGCCGATCCGATCGCGCTCCGTGCGGATCTGCGCCAACTGCTGATCCAACCGCCGCCAGCGCTGCTCGGCGTCCGCGAGCTGTCTTGTCACGGTCTGGACGCGAGCATTGGCCTCGGCCGCCGCATCGGTGGCGCGGTGGGAGTCCGCCTCTGCCACTCGGACTGCTTCGACGGCTGCCGCAACGGTCGCTTCGGCGGCCTCCGCCCGCGCCCGGATAGCCTGCCTCGGCCTCCGCCAGCCCCGCATCCTCCGCGGCGAGCCGGGCTTCGGCCGCCTCCGAGTCCTTCCTGAGCTGTTCCGCGTGAGCCAGATCCTGGCCAAGCTGCGTTAGCCGCATGGTCGCATTGGCCAAGGCGTCGCGGGCGCGCTCCTCCTCCGCCGCTATCTGCTCCTGGGTCACCCGGTGGCGCTCAAGCGCGGTGCGGGCATCCGATTCGGCCGCGCGAAGCGGCGGCAGCGCGGCGGCAGCGTCGGCCGCCTGTGTCGTGGCCTGCGTCGCGGCCTCGGTGGCGGCGGCAACCGCCATGCGCGCGTCATGTAACGCCGCTTCCGCTTCGGCGCGCAGCAGCGCTGTGCGGGCCCGCTGGATCGCCAGGAACTCCGCCTCCGCCTGGCGGATCGCGCCGGAGATGTTGCGATAGCGGCTGGCCTGGCGCGCCTGCCGCTTCAGGGCGCCGAGCTGTGCCTCAAGCTGACCGCGCAGATCATCCGCCCGCGCCATGTTGGTCTCCGCCGCGCGCAGCTTCAGTTCCGCCTCGTGTCGCCGCACATGCAGCCCGGTAATCCCGGCCGCTTCCTCCAGCACGGCGCGTCGATCCTCCGGCTTTGCGGTGACCAGCGCGCCCACGCGTCCCTGGCTGACCATCCCGGAGGCATGCGCCCCGGTCGCCAGATCGGCGAACAGCGTCTGCACGTCGCGCGCGCGGACCTCCTTGCCATTCACTCGGTACTCGCTTCCCGAGCCTCGCTCGATCCGCCGAATGATCTCCAGCTCCGACTGCTCGTTGAACGGCGGCGGCACCGCACCCGCCGTATCGTCGAGGGTCAAGGTGACCTCGGCCAGATTGCGCGATGGACGGCCCGCGGTGCCGGCGAAGATCACATCGTCCATCTCGCCGGCACGCAGCGACCGCGTGCTCTGCTCGCCCATCGCCCAGCGCAGCGCCTCGACCACGTTGGATTTGCCGCAGCCGTTCGGGCCCACAATGCCGGTGAGGCCGGCGTGGATTTCCACGCTGACCGGTTCGGCAAAGCTCTTGAACCCGGCGATGCGCATGCGGCGAAAATGCACGGACACTGAGATCTCTCCGCTAACTTGCGAGAATTGTAGCAAATTCGCTGGCGGACAACGCACCAGTGTAGAGCCTGCCGTTGATCACGAAACTGGGAGTGGCGTCCACGTGCCAGCGCGTCTGTGCCTCAAGTGCCCGCCCCACGATCCAGTCCCGCAGCCCGTCATCAGCGAGCGCCCGCTCGAATGTGGGGCGAGCCATGCCGGCGTCCTTTGCCAACGCCCATAGCGCATCCGGCACGCTGCCGGCGCCGAACACCCAGTGATCCTGTTGGGCGAACAGGGTGTCGATGAAGGGCTCGTACTGCTCCGGCGGCAGATAGCGCGCCACCATGGCCGCTTGCAGTGCGGCCACATCCGTTGGGAAGTCGTAGAACACCCAGCGCAGCCTGCCTGACGCAATCCACCTGGCCTTCAGTTCCGGCAGCGACTTGAGAGCGAAGTCGGCGCAGTGCGGGCAGGTGAGCGAGAAGCATTCGATCGAGCTCAGCCGCGCCTCGGGGCTGCCTAGGCTGCGCTCCGCCCGAACGGCGTCCGCCGGGTCAGCAAGTGCCGGCGAGGCCAGAACTACCGATAGTAGGGTTCGCCGGAGTATTGCCATGTTCGCCCCTAAATCTAGTAGGGAAGCGACTGCGCCGGCAAGTCGTTCCGCTACACCTCCGGCAGCAGCTTGCGGAACGCCTCGTAGCTCATTTCGCCCGCGTACTTCTGGTCATTGATCACAAAGCTCGGAGTCGAGTTGATCTTCCAGCGATCCTGATCCGCCTGCTGTTGCTGGAGGATCCAGTTCCGCAGGTCGGTGTCGGCGATCGCCTGGTCGAAGGTGGCTCGGCTCATGCCCGCAAGTGCCGCCAGCTTCCACAGTTCGTCGGTTGTATTGGCGCCACGGGCGAAGGCCCAACGGTCCTGGCTGGCGAACAGCGCCTGCACGAACGGGTAGTACTGCGCTGGCGGCAGATAGCGGGCCACCATGGCGGCCGTCAGCGCCACCTGGTCCAGCGGGAAGTCATGGTAGACGAAGCGCACCTTGCCAGGTGCGATCAACTCCTTCTCGACCTCGGGCATGGTTTCCTGGGCGAACGCGGCGCAGTGGGTGCAGGTCAGTGAGAAGAACTCCTGGACCGTCACCTTGGCAGCGGGATCGCCCAGCGAGCGCTCCGCCTTGCGTAGGTCGCCCGTCTGCGTGGCCGGCGCCTGGTCAGGCTGGGCCGCGAGCAAGGGCCTCGGACCGAATCCATACCAACCCAGATACCCGACGAGGCCCATGGCGGCCACACCTCCGGCGAGCGACAGGGTGGAGCGGCGCGTCAGCGTCATGAGGACCTCGATCGGTTGGGGGTGGTCAGTATCGCGCGGCCCAATGAGGCGAGGGCGCCTCGCAATTCGCCCTCGGGCAGGTCGCCGATGGCGGCATCCACCGCGGCGAGCTTCACCGGATCGGCGACCGGTGCCAGCGGGGCGGCGAGCGGCGCCAACAGTTCAGGTGTCTGCACGAAGCGCAGTGCGGTCACCGCCTGGCTGCCGAGATGAGTGTTGATCCGCGCGATCACCTCGCCGGCGAGATGCTGCAGCTCCATCGCGATCGGACCGGCGCAGGCGATGGTGAGCGTGCCGGCGGAAAGCCGCCGCGGCGTGGTGACCGCGGCGATCGCCGGCCCCACGATGGCAGCCCAGTCGGCCAGCACCTGCGCGGTCGCCGGTGAACGGCGGCGGAACGCCGGGCGCGTCAGACGCGGCATCAGGGCGCCGACCGGGCGCGGACCATAGACGTGGCGTTCGTCTGTCTTCATACCGCCGCTTGTGTCTTTTCCTGCCACTGCCCTGCTCACCTGGTATGACCGACATCGAAGGTCGCTGCCCTGGCGTGCCGGCCCGGGCGAGGCCATCGACCCTTATCATGTATGGCTCAGCGAGATCATGCTGCAACAGACCACTGTTGCGGCCACGATCCCGTACTATGAAAGGTTCTTAACGCGCTTTCCCACCGTCCAGAAGCTGGCCGCGGCACCGCTCTCGGACGTGCTCGCCGCCTGGGCAGGACTTGGCTATTACGCGCGCGCCCGCAACCTACATGCGTGTGCGCGTGCCGTGGTCGCCGCTGGCGGATTTCCGCGCGATCTGGTCGGCCTTCGTGCACTGCCTGGGATCGGTGAGTACACCGCCGCGGCGGTCGGCGCGATCGCGTTCGGCGTGCCGGCGGTGCCGGTCGATGGCAACGTCGAGCGCGTGGTGGCGCGGCTGTACGCGGTGGAAGCGGAACTGCCGAGGGCGAAGCCGCTGTTGCGCGAGCTGGCATCGCGTCTCGGCGTCGATCCGGCAGCGCGGGACCGCCCCTCGGACTTCGCCCAGGCGCTGTTCGATCTCGGTGCCACGATCTGCACGCCGGCCAGGCCGGTCTGCGCGCTATGCCCGTGGATGGAGGGCTGTGCGGGCCGGCGCGCGGGCATTGCCGCCGAGTTGCCGCGCAGGGCGGCAGTCCGTGAGCGGCCGCTCCGCCATGGCGTGCACTTCTGGTTGACCGATGCGGCAGGCCACGTGCTGCTGCGCCGCCGTCCGCCCGTGGGACTGCTGGGCGGGATGACGGAGCTGCCGGGCACCGACTGGCGCAGCGAGCCTTGGGCGGCGGCGGAGGCGCTTGCACTCGCGCCGATGCACGCTGAATGGCAGCCGGCAGGTCAGGTGCGGCACGGCTTCACGCATTTCGAGCTGACGATCGATCTGTTTGCGGCGCAGGTCGAGCGCATCGAGGCGGCAGGCTTCGCGCGCCCGATCGACACGCTGGCGCACGAGGCATTGCCCTCGGTCATGCGCAAGTGCGTTCACATGGCGCGCCGCATGCCGAATTAGCCGGCCGTGCTTCACGTCGTGTGCGGAACCGGCGCGGATGCGATGAAACAACATGTCACCGTTCGCACAGGGCGCGGCAATACAAGCGGCCTAGACTGATCTCTCACACAAGGTTGGAGGTCACCGTGCGTGCAGGATCGGACGCTGAGTTTGGTCTCGCCAACCTGATGCGGGACCCGCTCATCAGGCTGGTGATGAAGAGCGACGGTGTGACCGAACAGGCCATGATAGCCCTCATGGATCAAGTTCGGCGCTCGCTTGAATTGCGCGCAAGCGATGTGGGCTCGGTGCATGCCAATCCGGCTGGTTCGCATCAGCGCAGGTATGCGGGATCGGCCGTCATCATCCCATTTCCGGCAGATCGAAATGACAGCCAGCGCTAGCGGGTCACAAAGCGGTTAGCGGTGCTCTGATCACCGAACTGACAGCAGCCTGCCCTGTTTTGGCCGCCTGCACCTTTCACTCATCGACGGCCAGAAGCGAGTCTCCAATTGAAAGGGCCGTCGACGATGCAGCGATCACGGGTTTTCCTTGCTGGGTTACTGGTTGCGGCAGCGTTGCTATCAGGCTGCGTCGTTGAGGCTCCCGGTCATTACCATTGGTGGGGCTGGCATCACGACGAACGGTAGTAACCGGCAACTCACTCGTCATGCAGCAGCGCGAACTCGTCGGAGCGGAAACATTGAGCACTGCTGAATTTCATCGTGGCTATTTGTTTGATCCTGATAGGCATCGCGGGACTGTGGCCAAATCTTCACCAAAGCAAGTTCAAACGCAGATGCAAGAGGATGCACGCAGAACACGCAAATAGGCTGGTACCCTGCATGTTCTGCGTGAATCCGCCTTATCGGCGTTGAATGCTTTCTTGTCCTGCGGCGCACAAGGCCAGCGAGCGGTCATTTCGCGGTAGAGACCACGCTGACGCAAGTGGGCGAGCCATCGCCGTCTTGGCCGGTCATGTTAGCGATTTGTTCAACCTCAGGGCTGCTGATGTTTGGGCGCGGCGTCGCTCGGGTGGCGGCAGCGCACGCGACATCGTTGACCTGAGGGAGCCAATGCGACGCACCACACGCTGGATCTCGGCGCTTTCGATCAAGACCAAGTTGGCCGCCGGCTTTGCGTGCGTGCTGACGATCCTGCTGGCAGTGGCCGGCATTGGCTACTGGCGATTCCTCGGCGTTGCGGATTCGCTGGGCAGTTATGTCGAGCGTGTTGGCCTTGTGGCGGCCAGTCGTGACATCGATCAAAGCTTCTCCGAATTGCGCCGCCATACGCGCGAATTTGCCTACACTGGCAACCAGGATGAGGCGTCCGCTGCCGCAAAGGCGAGTGAGCAGGTGAGGGTCAATATTGCCCGGGGTGCGGCGATTGCGGAGAACCCCGAGCTTCATCGCCGCATGGAGGAGATCGCGGCGCAGTTCACCGACTATCAAAAGGGGATCGATGAGGTCTTTGCGCTGAAGCGCAGCCAGGACAGGGTGGTGTTCGAGACGTTGGATCCAACCGGAACCAATGCTCGCAGCGACTTCGACACGTTGATCGCCAGCGCCAGTCGCGTCGGCAATCTCGACGGGGCCAATCTGGCACGCGACGGCCAGCAGGCACTGATGCTGCTGCGGCTGAACGGCACCAAGGTCATAGACCGGCGGCGCGACGATGTGGCCGCGAAGAAGGCTGAGCTGGCGGAAGCCAATCTGACGCGGCTGATCGGCATGATGGATGCTGCGGGAGTGGGTTCGGCCGATGGACCGGCGTTCGACACCTTGCGCCAGCATCTGTCCGGTTACGTGGCAGCCTATCACGAGGCCATACGGCTGAACGCGGAACTGGACCAGCGGGTCAACGGCAGCATGCGGCGCGACGCCGAAACGCTGGCTGCGGCCGCCGCCGCAGTGAACGAGTTCGGCATTGCCGATGAGCGGGCGATCGAAGCCACCACACTCTCCGGGCTCGCAGCGACTGAGACGCTGCTGATCGTTTTGACAGCCGGAGGCCTGGTGCTTGGGCTGGTTGCGGCCTGGCTGATCGGCAGTGGGATTTCGCGCCCCGTGCTGCGCATGACCGCGGCAATGCGTCGGCTGGCGTCGGGCGAGCTTGAGGTCGAGGTCCCGGCGACCGACCGGGGCGACGAGGTGGGCCGAATGGCCGAGGCGATGCTGGTGTTCCGGCAGAACGCTCGGGAGGCGCAGTCGGCTGCAGGGTGAGGCGGAGCGTGTGCGCGCCGCGAAGGATCGTCGGCAGGCGGCGATGGACGAGTGCACGCAGGACTTTGGCACATCGGCCTCGGGGGTTATGGCGACGCTGTCCGACGCGGCGGGCACGATGCGCCAGACCGCCGACGACATGGCGAAGGCCGCGCGTCGGACACGCGAGACCGCATCGCAGACGGCGGTGGGCTCGGTCAGCGCTGCGCAGAACGTCGGCGCAGTGGCGGCAGCGGCCGAGCAGATGTCGGCCTCGATCCACGAGATCAGTCAACAGGTCGCCCGTGCCACCCAAGCGGCGCAGGAGGCGGTGGAACGCGCCTCGATGACTGATGACAAGGTGGGCGGCATGGCTGCTGCCGCGGAGCGTGTCGGGGACGTGGTGCGGCTGATCTCGGATATTGCCGGTCAGACCAATCTGCTGGCGCTGAATGCGACGATCGAGGCGGCGAGGGCAGGCGACGCGGGCAAGGGCTTCGCCGTTGTCGCCGGCGAGGTGAAGGCATTGGCAGCGCAGACCGCCAAGGCGACCGGCGAAATAGCCGCGCAGATCGCCACGATCAGGGGGGCCACCGGCGAGGCGGTCAATGCGGTGCGTGAGGTCAGGTCGTCGATCGAGCAGGTGAGCGAGGTCGCTTCGGCAATAGCCGCCGCTGTCGAAGAACAGACTGCCACGACGCGCGAGATTGCGTCGAATGCGCAGTCCGTATTGGTGTCCGCGCAGGCGGCGACACAGGCGATGCAGGATGTATCGGCGGTTTCGGAGTTTACCGAGGCAGCGAGCGGAAGCGTGCTGCATCGGGCTGATGAGGTGGGGAAGACCGCAGATGTGCTTCGCTCGGAGCTGACGTTGTTTCTGCAGGCGATGGCAAAGACCGATGAGGCGGATCGGCGGCGCTACGAACGTATCGACGCCGGTGGCGCCACAACGGTGCTTCACGCGCCAGGCGGCGAGGCGATGCGGGTCACCATTCTGAATATCTCGCGCGGCGGCGTGGCGCTGCGGACGGACTGGTCGGCGCAGGCGGGAACCGAAGTCCGGCTGGATCTCCCTGGCCTGGGAGAACCCGTATTCGCGCGCGTGGCATATAGGCGGGACGGCATGCTGGCGCTGGCGTTTCGCCAGGATGGGGCGATGCTGCGGCGAGTGGATGCGGTGCTGGAGCAGCTCGGCGGGCAGCGGCTCACCAAGACGGCGGCGTGATGCCGGGCAGCTGTTCCGTCGCGTCGTCAAGCAAGTCTTAACCATGCCGTGGTGTGTTGGCGCCTTCCTGCAACCGAATCGAGGGCACCGATGAAGTCTGTTCTGTCGTACCTCCTGCTTGCTGCCGCGCTGCTGTCCGTGCGTGCTGCCTATGCCGCAGGTCAGGCGACGCCCGACGAAGCCAAGGCGATGGCGATCAAGGCGGCTGAATATCTAAAGTCCGTCGGGCCGGACAAGGCATTTCCTGAGTTCGATGCGAAGGACAGTCCATGGCACGACCGGGATCTGTATGTGACTGTGCTAGACTGCAAGGGGGTCATGGTGGCGCACGGCACCAATGCGGGTCTGATTGGCAAATCCATGCTCGATCTCAAGGATGTGGACGGCAAGGCGTTCAATCGTGACATACTTGCGATCAAGGACGCCGGCTGGGTCAACTTCAAGTGGCAAAACCCGCTGACCAAGGCGGTCGAGGTCAAGACCGCCTATGAGGTTCGCGTCGGTGACTATATCGTCGGTATTGGCGCCTATGCGAAGTGAGCTCACAGCAGCGAGCGAGGCTGCACGATGAAATTGCTGAACAACCTGTCGATCACCGCGAAGTCGCTGATTTCGACACTGATCAGCGCGCTCGTCGTGATCGGCATGGCAGTGCTCGCCATGTCGAGCTTTGTCGCGTTCCAGAACGCCAATGATCTTCAGGGACAAGTCGACTGATCTGATGAGCAACGCACGCGACGCATGGATCGATCTCGCGCGTGGCCAGGCGGCATTGTACCGGGCGATCAACCTGAAGTCGCAAAATGTCGAAGTCGGCCTCGTGCGGGCTGCCAAGAATGACGCGACGCAGGCGATCAATCGTTCCAGGCAGGTGCTTGCTTCGCTCAAGATGGAAAGGCTGCCGCTCGATGGCCAGCTGGCGACCGATGCGGCCAAAGCCGTGGATACATATTCCGAGCGCTGCGATGCAGGCCGCCTCGTTCGTCGAGGACGATGCCTTCAACGCAACAATGTTCATGACCGATGCCGAGCAGAAGTTCGGCGTGGCGGAACAAAAGGTCTCCAGTCTGGTTGCCGCCGCCGTGGAATTGGATGGCGCAATCGACAAGCAGATGAACGCGTTGATGAGTGCGCGCCGTCTGATCACCATAATAAGTGCGGTGCTGGCAGTCCTGCTCTCGATCGTCGCCTCGACTCTGCTCGGACATCTGATATCGCGGCCGATACTGGCGATGACCGGGGCAATGCGGCAGCTCGCCGGTGGCGATCTGGCGACCGACATACCGGCGACCGATCGCAGGGACGAAGTTGGGCAGATGGCGCAGGCAATGGTGGTGTTCAAGGCCAATGCACAGGAGGCGCACCGTCTACAGGCCACGGCTGGAGAAGGAGTATGCGCTGAAGGCGCGACGCCAGGCGGCGATGGATCGACACACGCAGGACTTCGGCACCTCGGCTGCCGGCGTCATGGCGAACCTGGCGCGTTCCGCGGAGGCGATGCGCGCGACAGCGGCGGATATGTCCGATGCGGCGCATCGCACGCGTGACAGCGCGGTGCGTGCCGCCGATGGCGCCACCGCATCGGCGACCAATCTCGGCGCCGTGTCGGCTGCCGCCGAGCAGATGTCGGCCAGTATCAACGAGATCAGTCAGCAGGTCGATCGCGCGACGCAGGCGGCGAGCGAGGCGGTGGAGCGCGCCAATGTCACCGACGCCAAGGTCGGCGGCATGGCGGCGGCGGCGGATCGGGTTGGCGACGTGGTGAAGCTGATCACCGACATCGCCAGCCGCACCAATCTGCTCGCGTTGAACGCCACGATCGAGGCGGCACGCGCCGGGGAAGCCGGCAAGGGCTTCGCCGTGGTCGCCGGAGAGGTGAAGGCGCTGGCGACGCAGACCGCCAAGGCAACCGACGAGATCGCCGCGCAGATCGGCGCAATCCGCGCCTCGACCGGCGAGGCTGTGATGGCGGTGCACGACGTGAGTTCCGCGATCGGCGAGGTGAACGAGGTCGCGACGGCGATCGCGGCGGCAGTGGAGCAGCAGGCGGCGGCGACACGTGAGATCGCGGCCAGCGTGCAGACGGTCACCGCCGCGACACAGGACGCCACGCTTGCGATGCAGGAGGTATCGTCGATCTCGGAGCAGACCGATGCGGCAAGTGCCAAGGTTCTGGCAGGTGCCGCCGATGTCGGCCGCGATGCCGACACGCTGCGCGGCGAGGTGACCCAGTTCCTGGCAGCGATGGCGAATACGAACGATGAGGAGCGCCGTAGGTATGAGCGAATGCCGGGCAATGGCGCGCAGGCGATGCTGCGGCCACCTGGGCGTCCAGAAATGCGCGTCATCATCGAGGACGTGTCGCGGGCAGGCATCGCTGTCCGCTGCGGTTGGTGGGCCGAGGTGGGGACCGAGGTGCAACTGGGGCTGCCGGGCGCCGATGGCGTGGTGACTGCTCGCACCATACGTTCAGAGAACGGCCGCCTCGCTCTCGCGTTCCGTCAGGACGAAGAGATGCTGCGGCGCGTTGACGCAGCCTTGGAGGAGATCGGGGGCCGCGAGTTGAGCAGGACGGCAGCGTGAATGCCGACACAGCGTGCGTGCACGGCCAAGGTCGCCAGGCAGGAGGCCACGCTGGCGATGCAGGACGTATCACATTGATCTCGCCCCTCTCCCGCCAGGGGAGAAGGGGCTTTCAATCACGGCGTCAGCTGTTGGGACCGCGTTCCATTGACACCGGCTGCCAGCGGCGCAGCTTGGTGTTCTGCAACACCGCTGGATTGACGCAGCTCATCGGCCACTTGCCTTCCAGCACCAGCGCCAGCTCGCGACCGACATGCCGTTTGCGCGCCGGATCGAAGCGCGCCGAGGCGGACGCCGTGTGCGCGCTCAGGATGACGTTGTCCATCTTGAGCAGCGGGTTGTTGTCGCCCGGCGGCTCCATCTCCAGCACGTCGAGACCGGCATAGGCGATCCACTTCTCTTCCAGCGCCTTGATCAGTGCGGCTTCCTGCACCGTCGGACCGCGGCCGGTGTTGATGAAGATTGCGGTCTTCTTCATCAGCCGGAAGTGCTTCTCGCCGAGCATGCCCTCGACCTCGGGGCGCGCCGGCGCGTGCATGGAGACGAAGTCGGACTGCGACAGCACTTCTTCCAGCGTGCTCGGGATCACGCCGTGCTCCACCATGACCAGTTCCTCGATGAACGGGTCATAGGCGAGGATGCGCAGACCGAACGGCTTGGCGCGCTTGGCGACCGCGCGCGCGACATGGCCGAACGAGACCAGGCCGAGCGTCTGGCCCATCAGGCGCGGAATGTTCAGCAGCGCGGGGCGGCCTTCGCGCCACTTGCCCTCGCGCACCATGCGATCCTGCTCGATGGTGCGACGGAAGCTGGACAGCAGCAGCATCATCGCATGGTCGGCGACTTCCTCGATGAACGTGTCGGGGCAGTTGGTCACCGGGATGCCGCGCGCGGTGGCGGCCTTCACGTCGACGCTGTCCACGCCGACGCTGCCCAGGATGATGCCGCGACACTTCTCGGGCAGACCGTCGATGATCTTCTTGGTGAAGCGAATGCCCTTCGCATAGATGGCATCGGCATCCTGGCAGAATTTGATGAAGCCGTCCTCGTCGGTCGGGCCTTCGACGATTTCTGCATCGAGGCCTTCCAACGGTTCCATCTCGAGGTCATAGCCGCCGCCGGCAACGGTGAAGCTTGCGCCCGCGGGCGTCGCGATCTTGTATTTGGCCAATTTCTGTCTCCTTGTTCTGCCCCCATCGTCATGGCCGGCGAGGCGAGCGGTTCCTACGTCTTCGGCGGACGCGCGCGCACCGCCTTTTCGTTCACGTCGATGCCCCAGCCGGGGCCCTTCGGCAGCACGAACTCACCATTCTCGATCGTCGGCACCGTGACATAGAACTCGTCGCGCCAGGGTGCGCTGTCGATGTCGATCTCCATCACGCGGAAGTTTGGCGCGATCGCGCTGAACGTGGCGCTGATCGCGCTGCACAGATGGCCGTAGAAGTTGTGAGGCGCGACATTGATTTCGTAAACGTCGGCCATCGAAGCGATCTTCAGCGACTCGTTCAATCCGTTCCAGATCACGTCGACGATCGCAACGTCGGTCGCATAGTTGTCGAAGAACGGCTTGAACTCGCGGCGGCCATGCAGCGTTTCGCACGATGCGATCGGGCAGTGCGCGCCACGTTTGATCTCGGCAAGCGCCGGCGCGTCGTGCGTGTCGATCTCCAGCCATGTCAGATTGAATGGTGCCACGGTTTCGGCGATGCGCTTGAAGCCCTCGGTCTTGAAGTTGAAGTTGATGTCGAGATGGATGCCCATCTCCGGCCCGACCGCCGCGCGAATGGCGGAGAGCTGATCGGACACGCCGCGCAGCAGACGGTTGTCCCAGTTCAGCTCCGGCCAGCCAGGCGTGCGCCCGAAACCAGGAGTGTAGGACGTCGTCTTGCCGCCCTCGATCGGGATGATGTTGGTCTTCAGCGCGCGAAAGCCCGCCCGCTTCACCTCCTCAGCGTGGCGCGCCAGGTCGTCATAGCTGTTCAGCGCCGGCACGCCCATCAGTGCTGCGCTGCGCACGCGGTAGGTGGCGAAATGCGACCAGTAGACTGGGATGCGGTCGCGGATCGGGCCGCCGAACAGGGCGTAGACCGGCACGCCATAGGCCTTGCCCGTCACGTCCAGCAGCGCGTTCTCGATCGCCGCTATCGCCTGCTGGTTGATGCCGCCGCGCGACTGACGCGTGAGTACGTGCAGGTGCTGGGTGATCTGCTCGTAACGGCGGGGGTCGCGGCCGATCAGCACGGGCGAAAGCCCGCGGATCACATCGGAGAGGCCGATCGAGCCGAAGCTCTCGTTGAACTCGGACCAGCCGATGATGCCATCGTCGGTGGTGATCTTGAGGAAGGAGAACATGCGCCAGCCGGCATCGGCCTGAAAAGTTTCAACCCGTTCGATCTTCATGTTTCCTCCTGGGCCGTGGCGGGGCTTTTCAAGCACGGCGGTGCCTGAGCGGCAAGGCGCGGCGCATTCGCGGCGAGGGTGTACCCCGGCAATCCCCACTATCCTCAGCCCGGGCATCGCGTTCACCTGGCGCCCGAACTTGGTAGGCTCCGCGATGCTCCCACGACTCCCTGCGTAGCGGCAAACCAGAACGGGCCTGCGGACCCGTGTTCGCGGAGTATGACCCTGGAGCCGACGGTTGAGGCTCAGTGCGTCAGGAGTGCGTGCACCTTGTCAGTCTGGTTGGGATAGAGGTCGGTCGGGACGCCGCTCGGGCCAAGCGCGGAGCGGACCTGGTAGCGGGCGCACATCTTGTTGTCGCCAAGGCAAAATCTTTGCTTGAGCAATTCGGCCGATGCCGGCTTATTTGGCATTCTGTCATGGAAGAAGATGCATTTCGGCAGGCATTCACACGCAGGCATCCGGCAGCTCCTTCGATGTGGAATATGCGTCTCTGAATGTCACCGAAACTGTTTAACCAGGTCCTACTGGTGACGGACTGGGCGGTGGGTCAAATGCGGCCTGGAGCTCGGCTCTTCTGCTGATTGCCCGGCGAGGTGGTGCCCAGTTCAGAATGTTTCGTGCAGGAAGCGATCGACCAACCGATCGGCGCGGCTGCGTTCGGCGCGCTGCTGCGCGTGCATCAGGTTGCGCGACGCCGAGCCAAGATAGAAGCGCTCGTACTGCTCGTTGCGGCTGGCCAAGCGCGGTGCCGGCGAAATCCCATGCCAGGCGGAAGATGCGGGCGCGCTCTTCGGCATTCACGTCACCTGTGCCGCCGAGAATCTCATCCAGCAGCGGCCGCAGCGCCGGATCGGCGAATTGCGCGGCGGTCGGCGTGGTCAGCAGGTTGTGCGAGCCAAGTTCGCGGATGATCTCGTTCACCCGCGGAAACCAGCGCGGCAGGCTGGTGCGCAAGGCAATCAGCGGCCGCACGTCGGGAAACCAGACGCCATTGCCGTACTCGCAGCGCATCAACCTCCGCGACGCACGGATGGCGGAACGCGCGAATTCGGCGAAGGTCCAGATCTCGCCCAGCATCTGCTAGCGCCGGCGGCAGCGAGGCGTTGATCGCCTCGGCCATCCGCGTGGCGATGCCCCAGGCGAACGTCAGCTTGGTCTCGGCCCGGATCATCGCCTGCTGCATGATGTTCGGCCACCAGCTCGAGCGCAGGATGCCGTTGTAGACCGCGAGGTTGCCGTCGATGAACACGCGCTCGCGCGGGATCTCGACATTGTCGAAGATGACGAACGCGTCCTGCTCGTCGAACCGGCTGGAGAACGGGTGGTCGAACAGCGTGCCCGGCACCGAGACGCTGTCGCGGCACAGGAACTTCAGCCCCGGCGTCGCCATCGGAATAGCGAAGCTCAGCGCATGCGCTGGGTTCGCATCTGGCATCGGCGCCGCGGGATACACCGCGATCTCGTCGGCGAACGGCGCCAGCGTCGCCAGCACGCGCGCGCCGCGCACCACGATGCCATGCTCGGTGTCGGCGACCTTGTGCAGCGCCACCTTGTCGAGGCCCAGCGGCACCGCGCCCTGCGCGCGATCGACGGTCGGATGGATGATCGCGTGCGTCAGCGACAGGTCGGCGCGCGCCATGTGCTTCTGGTAGCGCACCAGGTTCGCCGCACCCTCTCGTTGCCGCTGATGCGACCACTCGTCGTCGCGGCCAGCGAAGCCCGCGTAGGTCACGTTGACGTAGTCCGGCGTGCGGCCCATCAGGCCCACCGTGTATTCCGCGATCGCCTGCAGGCCGGCGTGGCGCCGCTCCAGGTCCGCGCGCGAGCGCGGTATCATGTGGCTGACGTTGATCGGCTCGCCGGTCTCCGGATCCGGCATCAGGCAGACATCGGCCCGCTCGTGCTGCAGATCGAACACCGCGGCGATCGCGTGCGCGGCGCCCGACAAGGCGGGATGCGACGCCGGGTCGGTGATGCGTTCGCCGCCGAGCCAGACCTCACGCTGATCCCGTCAGACCGCGAAGGAACTGCTCGCCCGTGCGCGCCGGCAACCGCTACTCCTTCACCGCTCCGGTCATCGACGAGACGTAGTACTCGACGAAGAACGAGTAAATCAGCGCCACCGGCACCGAGCCCAGCAGCGAGCCCGCCATCAGCGCGCCCCACTGATACACGTCGCCGGTCACCAGTTCGGTCAGGATCGCCACCGGCACGGTCTTCTTGTCGGTCGATCTGGATGAACGCCAGCGCGTAGATGAACTCGTTCCACGACAGCGTGAAGGCGAAGATGCCCGCGGAGATCAGCCCCGGCACCGCCAGCGGCAGCGTGATCCGCCGCAGGATCTGCAACCGCGACGCGCCGTCGATCAGCGCGCATTCCTCCAGCTCGTACGGGATCGACTTGAAATAGCCGATCAGCAGCCAGGTGCAGAACGGCACCAGGAACGTCGGGTAGGTCAGGATCAGCGCCACCGGATTGTCGAACAGCCCGAACTGGTAGACCAGCGTGGCCAGCGGAATGAACAGGATCGACGGCGGCACCAGATACGCCAGATAGATCGCCAGCCCGACATGCTGCGCGCCCTTGAAGCGCAGGCGCTCGATCGCATAGGCGGCCAGCACGCTGGAGAACACCGACAGGAAGGTGGAGGCGACCGCGATCCCCATCGTGGTCATCAGCCAGCGCGGGATAGTTGGTCTCGAACAGCAGCACTTCGATGTTGTGCAGCGTCGGCGAATGGACCCAGAACGGATTGAACTGCTGTGTAGTCGTACATCTCGTAGTCGGGTTTGAACGCGGTGATCGCCATCCAGTAGAACGGGAACAGCAGCACGATGACGAACAGCGACAGCGGGATGTAGACCGTGATCGTGCGTGCGCAGCCTGGAATCCCACGACAGCCGCTCCGGCACGTCGATCAGCCTTGGACCCGCCGCCTCGAGTTCGATGGCGACCTCGACATTCCGCCGTCGAGCTCGGAGCGGCGGCGTCAGTCATTCGCTTCGCCCTGCTGCCACTTGCGGCGGCCGACGCCGAAGAAGCACAGCAGCGTGGCGCCGATCAGGAACGGGATCATCGACACGGCGATCGCCGCGCCCTCGCCCAACTGCGCGCCGGGGATCGCGCGCTGGAACGCCAGCGTCGCCATCAGGTGCGTGGTGTTGAACGGCCCGCCGCGGGTGATCGCGTAGACCAGCTGGAAGTCGGAGAAGGTGAACAGCACCGACAGCGTCAGCGCCACCGCCAGGATCGGCATCAGCAGCGGCACGGTGATGCGGCGGAACTTCTGCCAGCCGCTCGCGCCATCCAGCAGCGCCGCTTCGTACAGCGACGGCGAGATGGTCTGCAGCCCGGCCAGCAGCGTGATCGCGACGAACGGAATGCCGCGCCAGATGTTGGCGACGATCAGCGACCAGCGCGCCGGCCAGGGCGTGCCGAGGAAGTTGATGTAGGTGCTGCGCAGGTGCAGCACGTCCACCAGGACGTAGGAGATGATGGAGAACTGCGGCGAGTAGATCCACCACCAGGCGATCGCCGACAGCACGGTCGGCACGATCCACGGCAGCAGCACGATCGCGCGGATGAACGCCTTGAACGGGATGTGGTGGTTCAGCAGCAGCGCCAGCCACAGGCCCAGCGCGAACTTCCCGACCGTCGCGACCACCGTGTAGAAGATCGTGTTGGTGACCGACATCCAGAACACCGGGTCGTCCATCAGGTCGACTGAAATTGTCGAGCCCGATGAACTGGCCGGGCTGGCCGATCGTCGTGTCGGTCATCGACAGCCAGATGCCCGAGGCCCAGCGGATAGGTCAGGAACACCACCAGCAGGCCGATCGTCGGCAGCATGCACAGGAAGACCAGGAACGGCTTGTAGTCGAACATCCGCGTCACCCAGCCGTCCGGCTTGCGGGTGAACGTCAGACGTTGCAGGCCGACGTCGGCGGTTGTTGCGTCCATCTTCGTCTCCGTCCCTGATACGGGGGCGCCGCCGACTCGGCGACGCCCCGCGGTTGCGCGTCAGGCCTTCCTGTAGTAGCGCTCGGCCGCCTTTGCCGCCTGCTTCGCCGCCGCTTCCGGCGTGGCGTTGCCGGACACCACCGAGGCGAACATGTCCACCACGGTGTAGTTGGCGATCACCGCCGCCGACGCCGCACTGATCGGCCCCTTGTAGCCGTCGTAGAACGGCAAATCCAACGCCGCGGCAAACGGCTGCAGCTTCGGATCCGACGTTCCAGAACTTCATCTGGCTGTAGGCCTTCAGCGGCTGGCACCAGTAGCCCAGGCAGTTCGACAGCCACGGGCCGTACTGGTCCGCCTCCATCATGAAGCGCAGATATTCCTTCGCCGCGTTCGGATACTTGCTGTGCTTGAAAACCATGGCGTTGATCGGCGCGGCCGACATCGGCTTGCTGCTTCGACAGGCCGTATGGCGTGTCCTGGGTGATAGGTGTCGGCGGCCATCGCCTGCACCTTCGGATCCGGCGACTTCAGCAGCGACGTAGTAGAGCGACACGCCGTTGAACGTCATGCCGATCTTGCCTGACCGCGTAGGCCTGG
Source organism: uncultured Alphaproteobacteria bacterium (assembly GCA_963776505.1). Taxonomy (GTDB): domain Bacteria; phylum Pseudomonadota; class Alphaproteobacteria; order Acetobacterales; family Acetobacteraceae; genus JAMXLO01. The sequence goes on along the minus strand of CAVZNH010000066.1, from coordinate 98,105 downwards.
TTGTTGCCGACGTCGTTCCAGGTCAGCGTGCCCTGGACCATCGTCTTCTGCAGTTCGGTGGCGTATTTCAGCGCCGCGATCGTCTCCTTGGAGTCGAGCGCGACCTTGCCGTTCTCGTCCACCACGTAGGCGTTGTGCGACCACAGCAGCCACTCGGAATAGCCGTTGGCGTCGCCCAGCGCGTGGCCGAGCGACATGCCGCACGGATGGCCGTTCTTTTGCAGCTTCTGGCAGAGGTCCAGGAACTTCTCGAGGTCGTTGGGGATCTTGTCGTAGCCGGCTTCGTTGACCCAGGACTTGCGATACACGCACGGACCGGTGCCGCCGCCGAGCGGCATGCGCGATCCAGTTCTTGGTCTTCCACTTCTTGCCGTAGAGCAGCGCCAGCGGGTACCAGCCGCCGTATTTCGCGCCGAGATACTCGGCGAGATCGAGTCATGTCGACCAGCTTCGTCGTATAGATGTGCGGATCGGCGCCGAAGCTGACGAAGATATCGGCGCCGGCGCCGGTGTTGGCGATCACGGCAAGCTGCGGACGCAGGTCTTCCCAGCTCACGAAGTCCACCTTCACGTCGACGCCGGTCGTCTCGGTGAACTTCTTGGTGTTCGTCTTCCAATAGACCTCGTCCGGATCGATGAACTTCGCCGGACGGATCATGTGCAGCGAGGCGCCCTTCTCGATCTTGAATTCGGGCGGCTTCACGTCCGCCGTCGGAACGTCGTCGACGGCCGCCCTCGCTCCGATGATCGGGATCGATGCCGCCCCCAGCGCGGCCGCGCCGAGAGCCAGTGAATCACGCCGCGTAATTGTCATCGGATGGTTTCCTCCATTGTTGGTCCGCTCTTGCGTCCTGACCGTCGAGACCACCGCGTTCAGCCGGTCAGAGCCGCTGGCCGGTGCCAGCGTCGAACAGATGCACCAGCGACGGCTCGGGCGTGATGCGGATCGTCTCGCCCGGCTTGGCCGACACGCGCTCGCGGAAGGCACAGAGCACCGAGGCGCCGGCGAACTCCGCCAGCACCTGGGTCTCCGAGCCGGTCGGCTCGACCACATGCACCTTCGCCGGCACGCCGTTCGGGATCGAGCTGGAAATGCTCGGGGCGCACGCCATAGACCGCCGGCCTGCCGTCCGAGCCGTCTGGGTCCGCGCGGGCAGCGGCAACGCCGCGCCGCCTTCGGCGTGGAACGCGCCGCCCTCGATCTTGCCCTTCAGGAAATTCATCGCCGGCGAGCCGATGAAGCCCGCGACGAACAGGTTGTCCGGCCGGTCGTACAGTTCGAGCGGCGCGCCGATCTGCTCGACGTCTGCCGCCGTTCATCACCACGATCTTGTCGGCCATCGTCATGGCCTCGATCTGGTCGTGCGTGACATAGACCGTGGTGGTGGTCGAGCCGCTGGTGCAGTTCCTTGATCTCGGCGCGCATCGCGACGCGCAGCTTGGCGTCGAGGTTGGACAGCGGCTCGTCGAACAGGAACACCTGCGGATCGCGCACGATGGCGCGGCCCATCGCCACGCGCTGCCGCTGGCCGCCGGAAAGCTGGCGCGGATAGCGGTTGAGATACGGCGTCAGGCCGAGGATCTGCGCGGCGCGCTGCACCTGCTGATCGATCAGTCGCCTTCGGCGCCTTCGCCAGCGACAGCGAGAACGCCATGTTGTCGCGCACCGTCATGTGCGGATAGAGCGCGTAGTTCTGGAACACCATGGCGATGTCGCGCTCCTTCGGCGCGACGTTGTTCACCACGCGGCCGCCGATGGCGATCTCGCCGCCGGTGATGTTCTCCAGGCCGGCGATCATGCGCAGCAGAGTGGATTTGCCGCAACCCGACGGGCCGACCAGGATGACGAACTCGCCATCCTCGATCTCGACGCTGACGCCGTGCAGGACTTCGGTGGAGCCGAAGGCTTTCCGCACATTGCGGATGGAAACGTTGGCCATGATGTTGCTGGAGCACCCTCCTCATCGTCATGGACGGCGTCCGCGCTGGCTTGACGCCGCGGGAGTCGGATGGCCGGGCCATGCCCACCATGGCGCGACGAGTGGCGGCCCTGCGGCCGCCACGAGCTACTCAGAACTTCGAAACCCGCGTCTCCTTCGCGGTGATGAACTCCAGCAACGCCGGCTTGCCGGCCTTGGTCTGCTCGATGCCGCGCTGGATCGCCGCCTTGATCTGGTCCGGATCCGTCACGCGCTCGCCATAGCCGCCGAACGCCTTCGCCATGTCGGCATAGTTGCCGGAGATGTCGGTCGACCGGTACTTCTCGGTCGACACCGGCATCACCTTCAGCTCGATCGCCATGGAGAAGTTGTTCATCAGGCAGGACAGGATGGGGATGCGCTCGCGCACCGCGGTCTCGAAGTCCATGCCGGTGAAGCCGATCGCCGCATCGCCCCAGAAGTTGATGCAGGTCTTGTTCGGATGCACCAGCTTGGCACCCATCGCCAGACCCAGGCCCATGCCGAGCTGCGTGGTCTTGCCCCAGCCGATATAGGACATCGGCTCGGTGGAGACCCAGAACGGCGAGATCTGATCGCGCGGGCTGCCGGCATCATGGGTGATGATGGTGTTCTTCGGATCGGTTCCGGCCATCAGTTCCCAGATCACGCGATACGGGCTGATCGGCGCCTCGTTCGAATTGAGCAGCGGCTTCCATTGCGCCATCCACTCTTCGCGCACCTCGGTGATTTCGGCTTCACCACGTGCGCTCGGGTCGCGGTTCGACTTGATGCTCTGCTTCAGCTCGCCGATCAGCGCATCCAGCGTCAGTGCTGCGTCACCGACGAGGCCGACCGTGCTGACCACGTCCTTGTTCAGGTGGTTCGGATCAAGCGTGGCGTGGACGAACTTCTTCCCCTTCGGGAACTTGATGCCGAAGTTGGTCTCGGTGAACGAGCAGCCGATGCCGATGATCAGATCGGCATTGGCGATGAAGTGGTGCACCGGCTTCGGCACCGCATTGCCGCCCGAGCCGAGCGACAGTGGATGGTTCTCGGGGAACGAGCTCTTGCCGCCGAGGCTGGTGGTGACCGGCGCGCCGAGCAGTTCCGCGAATGCGCGCAGCTGCGGCCAGGCTTCAGCCCATTGCACGCCGGTGCCGGCATAGATCACCGGGCGCTTCGCTGCGAGGATCGCCGCCGCGGCCTTGCGAACGTCTGCCGGATCCGGCGCGTAGCGCGCATGGCCGACGGGCGTGTAGTCGAGATCGCCGATTTCCTCGTTCCAGATGTCGGTGGGGATTTCGACGATTGCCGGGCCGCTGCGGCCGTTGCGCAGGTTGCTGAACGCGCGGCGCATGGCGTTGGCGATCTCGCCCGGCACGATCACATGCTCGGAGATCTTCGCCACGCCGCGCATTTCGCGTGAGGCGCTGAAGTTCGGATCGATGCCGGCGATGCGCCGCGGATAGCCCTGCGGGATCACCAGCAGCGGGACCGACTCGCTGTACGCCTGGGCGACGCCGCCATAGGCGTTCTCGCTGCCGGGGCCGTGCTGCATGCAGAAGGCGCCGATCTTCTTGCCCGACGTGACGCGCGAGATCGCGTCGGCCATGTGCAGGCCGATGCGTTCCTGGCGCACGATGATCGGCCGGATTTCGGCGGCGGCCGCGTATTCCAGCAGATGGTTGACGGGATAGCCGCAGAGGATCTCGATCCCCTCGCGCTTCATGATCTCGGCAACAGCTTCGCCAACCTTCATCGCTTGCGTTCCCTCTGTATTGGGGTGGTGGCGATGAAACTAGGACCCACGCCGCGCGGTGGCAACGGGCGGCGCGCACGCGTCACTCAGCCACGGTCGCGTCGATGCGGGCGATCAGATTCAGGCGGCAACGGTCCCGCCTCCGCCGCGGCGACACACTCCGCCAGCTCCTGGCGGTTCTTCACCCCGAGCACCAACGTGTCGATCTCGAGCGACAGCGCGTAACGGTGGGCGATCACCGCCGGGTTCTCGCCAAGCTCGGCGCAGAGCCGGCGGAAGCCAGCGGCACGCGCATAATCGCGCATCTCGGGATGATCGTCCGGCAAAGGCCGATCGATCGCGGCGGTGAGCGCGCCGGCCTGCACCGCGCGGATGCCCATGACGCCGACGCCATTGGCGTGCGCCGCTGCCATGATCGCGCGCGGCTTCGCGCGGGCCGTTGAAGAACTTCAGCGCCGCCCGGCGAATCCAGCAGGTTGGCGATGCACTGAACCGCGGCGGGCGCAGGACGTTCGCCGAGCAGTCGGATGATGGTGTCGGGATGGCCGATGCCGGTCAGCCCCCAGGCGCCGATCAGTCCCTCGGCCACCAGCTTCTCGAACACCGGCCGCACATGTGCGACGAACACCGGCATAGGGCGTCATGCGGCTGCCGGCGTCGCCCCATCCCGCCGCGATACGTCTCGTCCGGCACCACATTCGAGTGCAGGAAGAACAGATCGAGCCGCGACAGGCGCAGGCGCCTCAGGCTGGCCTCGATCGAGCGGCGCAGGATCGCCTCGATCTCTCGGGCGGCGGGTTGCCCAGGTTGCACTTGCTGGTGACGCGGACGCCGTCGGGCAGTTGCCGTCAAACGCCTCGCCGACGACTTCCTCGGCCTTGCCGTCACCGTAGCGGGGCGCGAGATCGAACAGGGTGATGCCCGCCGTCGGCCGCAGCGTGCACCGTGGCGACGCACTCCTCGAACGTGGTGGGTCCCCACAGCATCCCGAGGCCGCCGCCGCCCAGGGTCAAAGTGGACACCTGCGCCAGAGAGCCGAACGGTTGCTGCTGCATGGCTGGACTCCTGATGGCTGGACGGCAAGCTCTCGTCCGGCGCTCACCCGATAGGGTCGTCGGCACTCTGACCAGCGACCGTTGCCGAGGGCAAGTGCTCAACGGGCGCCAATCGATCGTGCTGAACAAATTTGGATAATCAGTTTGAATATCGCTCTTTGATTGAGGGCAAAAATCACCTGTGGTCGGCGCGGGACACGCGGGTGGCACGTTGACTTCGGCGAGCCCCCGCTATAAGCCGCGCTCTCCGGCGCCGGGGTCCCTGGCGGCCCGCGATCGTTTGGGAAGTCGTGTGATGTTCGCAGTGATCCGCACCGGCGGGAAGCAGTACCGGGTGACGCCGAATGCGGTGCTGAAGGTGGAGAAGCTGGAGGCCGAACCCGGCGCCACCGTCACCTTCACCGATGTGCTGGCGCTGGGCGGCGAGCGGCGGCGTGACCCTCGGCGCGCCCACGGTGGCTGGCGCCTCGGTCACCGCCACGGTCATCGCGCAGGACCGCCTGGACAAGGTCATCATCTTCAAGAAGCGCCGCCGGCAGAACAGCCGCCGCCGGAACGGCCATCGCCAGCACGTCACCGTGCTGCGCGTCGCCGGCTTCGCCACAGGACGGCCAGCCGTTGGTCGCCGCGGCGGCGGCCGAGGTTGCACCTGCCGAGCCCAGGACCGGCCGCGATCGATGCGGCGGAATCCCTGGCCGTTGTTTCCGGCGAGAACCCCGAGAACGTAGCCCCGGCCTGCCGAGCCGGAGGCAGCTCCGCAGGAGTAAGCGCGCATGGCACACAAGAAGGCAGGCGGCTCCTCGCGCAACGGCCGCGATACCGCGGGCCGGCGGCTCGGCATCAAGAAGTTCGGCGGCGAGGCGGTGATTGCCGGCAACATCATCCTCCGCCAGCGCGGCACCAAGTGGAAGCCGGGCAACAATGTCGGCCTCGGGCGCGACCACACGATCTTCGCGCTGATCGACGGCAAGGTGGAGTTCAAGCGCCGGTCGGACGACCGCGTGCATGTCTCCGTCGCACCGCTGCCGGCTGCCGCCGAGTAAGGCGCCGGACCCTTTTGCGTTGTCAGACGGGGGTCGGCGCCAGCCGGCCCCCGTTTTCGTTGGATGGAACGGATGAAGTTTCTCGACGAGGCCAAGATCCATCTGCGCTCCGGTGACGGCGGCGACGGCGTGGTCGCGTTCCGCCGCGAGAAGTTCATCGAGTTCGGCGGCCCGGATGGCGGCAACGGCGGCAAGGGCGGCGACATCGTGTTCGAGGCGGTGGAGAACCTGAACACGCTGATCGACTTCCGCTACACGCAGCATTTCCGCGCGAAGAAGGGCGGCAACGGCGCCGGGTCCGACCGCACCGGCGCGGGCGCGCCGGACGTGGTGATCAAGGTGCCCGGTCGGCACGCAGATCCTGGCCGAGGACCGCGCGACGCTGCTGGCGGACCTGGATGTGCCCGGCCGGCGCGTGGTGCTGCTGCGCGGCGGCGATGGCGGGTTCGGCAACACGCACTACAAGTCCTCGACCAACCGGGCGCCGCGCCGTGCCGACAAGGGCTGGCCGGGCGAGGAGCGCTCGGTCTGGCTGCGGCTGAAGCTGATCGCCGATGCCGGGCTGGTGGGGCTGCCGAATGCCGGCAAATCCACCTTCCTTGCGGCGGTATCGGCGGCGCGGCCGAAGATCGCCGACTATCCGTTCACCACGCTGCATCCGCAGTTGGGCGTGGTGCGGCTGTCGGCCGCGGAAGAGTTCGTGCTGGCCGACATCCCTGGCCTGATCGAAGGCGCGCATGAGGGCGCCGGGCCTGGGCGCGCGGTTCCTCGGCCATGTCGAGCGCTGCGCGGTGCTGCTGCACCTGGTCGATGGCGCGGCCGGCGACGTGGTGCGGGCGTGGCGCACCGTGCGCGAGGAACTGGCGGCCTACGGTGGCGGCCTGGCGGACAAGCCGGAGCTGATCGGGCTGAACAAGCTCGATGCGATGACCCCGCGCGAGGCGTCGGCGCGTCAGGTCGGCGCTGGCGAAGGCATCGGGGCGGCGGGTGATGCTGCTGTCCGGCGTCACCGGCGAAGGTGTGCCGGAGGTGCTGCGCGCGCTGCAGGACGATGATCAGCGCGGCCAGGCAGGAGAAGGCGGCGTGAGAAGCGGGAAGCCAGTCTCCCCCTCCCCTTGCGGGAGGGGGGTGGGGGGAGGGGGCGGACGAGCCGCTCGCTCCCAACCGCCCCCTCCCCCCAACCCCCTCCCGCAAGGGGAGGGGGAGAATTGCGGTTGACGGGCATGATCCCCTCGCTCGCCTCCGCCCAGCGGCTGGTGGTGAAGATCGGCAGCGCGCTGGTGGTGGACCAGGACGAAGCCGCTCCCCGCACCGCCTGGCTCGACGGCGTGGCCGCCGACATCGCCTCGCTGCGCGCGCGCGGCGTCGACGTGATCGTGGTCTCCTCCGGCGCGATCGCCCTGGCGCGACGTTCGCTCGGCCTGCAGCAGCGCCGGCTGCGGCTGGAGGAGCAGCAGGCCGCCGCCGCCGTCGGCCAGATCCGCCTGGCGCAGGCCTGGAGCGAGGCGCTGTCCGCCAAGGGCCTCACCGCCGCGCAGTTGCTGCTGACGCTCGACGACACCGAGGACCGCCGCCGCTATCTCAATGCGCGCGCCACGCTGAACACGCTGCTCGGCCTCGGCTGCATCCCGGTGATCAACGAGAACGACACCGTGGCGACCGCCGAGATCCGCTTCGGCGACAACGACCGTCTCGCCGCGCGCGTCGCCGAGATGATGCAGGCCGACCAGCTTGTGCTGCTGTCCGACATCGATGGCCTCTACACCGCCGATCCGCGGCGCGATGCCGCCGCCGCGCACATACCGGTCGTTGCCGTCATCACGCCGGAGATCGAGGCGATGGGTGGCGAGCCGCCGCCCGGCTATTCGTCCGGCGGCATGCGGACCAAGCTGGTCGGCGGCGCGCATCGCCACGCAGGCCGGCTGTGCGATGGCGATCGCCTATCGGCCACACCGAGCATCCGCTTGCCGCGCTCGAGTATGGCGCGCGCTGCACCTGGTTTCTCGCCGCACCCGAAGGCCGCTCCGCGCGCAAGCGCTGGATCGCCGGTGCGCTGGCGCCGCTCGGTGCACTGGTGGTGGATGCCGGCGCCGCACGCGCGCTTGCCGCGGGTCGTTCGCTGCTGCCGGCCGGCGTGCGCTGCGGTCGAAGGTACGTTCGAGCGCGGCGATCCGGTCGTGGTGCGCAGTGCCGGACGGCAAGGCGCTGGCGCGCGGCCTCTCCGCCTATGCCAGCGCCGATGCGGAACGCATCGCCGGTCATCGCTCCGACGAGATCGAGGCGATCCTCGGCTGGCGCGGCCGCGACGAGATCATCCACCGCGACGACCTCGTCTTGCTTTGAACCGCGCAGGCAGCGGCAGACTGACACCAGAGGAACGTCGGCGATGCACATCGAGACCGAAGCCACCCAGCATCTGCAACGCGCCGCGGCGGCGGCGCGCGCCGCCTCGCATGTTCTGGCGCGGACGCCGGACGCGGAGCGCAATGCGGCCTTGCGTGCGATGGCGGCGTCCTTGCGGTCGCAATCATCCGACATCCTTGCCGCCAACGCTGCCGATCTTGCTGCCTGCACCGGAACCGCCGCATTCCGCGATCGCCTCGCGCTGAACGAGGCGCGCGTCGATGCCATGGCCAAAGGGCCTGGAGGACATCGCGCTGCTGCCCGATCCGCTTGGCCGCACGCTCGCCGATTGGACGCGGCCGAACGGCCTGCGCATTCAGCGCATCGCCACGCCGATCGGCGTGATCGGCATGATCTACGAGAGCCGGCCCGAATGTCGGCGCCGATGCCGCCGGCATCTGCCTGAAGTCGGGCAACGCGATGATCCTGCGCGGCGGATCGGAAAGCGTGCGCAGCGCCGCGGCGATCAATGCGGCCCTCGTGGCCGGGCTGCGCGCCGCCGGATTGCCGGAAGCCTGCGTGCAGATCGCGCCGAATGCCGACCGCGCCTATGTCGGCGGCGATGCTGGCGGCGGCGGGACTGCTCGACCTGATCGTGCCGCGCGGCGGAAAGTCGCTGGTCGAGCGCGTGCAGCGCGAGGCGCGCGTGCCGGTGCTCGCGCATGCCGAAGGGCTTTGCCACACCTACGTGCACGCCTCCGCCGATCACGCGATGGCGCGTCGCATCGTGGCCAACGCGAAGATGCGGCGCACCGGCATCTGCGGCGCCACCGAGACGCTGCTGATCGATCGCGCCATCGCGCCTGCGCTGCTGCCGGACATCATCGCCGATCTGCGCGCACTCGGCTGCGACTTCCGCGCCGATGCGGCGGCGCGCGACATCGTGCCCGACCTCGCCGCCGGCGACCGAAGCGGACTTCGATACCGAATGGCTGGACGCGATCCTGTCGGTCGCGGTGGTCGATGGCGTCGATGCGGCGCTTGCCCACATCGCGCGCCACGGCTCCGAGCACACCGATGCCATCGTGGCCGAGGATGCGGCGGCGGCGCAGCGCTTCCTGAACGGCGTGGACAGCGCGGTGGCGCTGTGGAACGCCTCGACGCAGTTCTGCGACGGCGGCGAGTTCGGCTTCGGCGCCGAGATCGGCATCGCCACCGGACGCATCCATGCGCGCGGTCCGGTGGGGCCGGAGCAACTGACCACCTACCGCTATCTGGTTATCGGCACCGGGCAGGTGCGCCCCTGAACGCGCCGCTCTGGCATGAGCCGATCCCTCGCTTCGGCGACCGAAGGCGCATGCGCATCGGCCTGCTCGGCGGTTCGTTCAATCCGGCGCACGCAGGCCATCGCCACATCATCGAGCTGGCACGGCGGCGGCTGCGGCTCGATCAGGTCTGGCTGCTGGTGTCGCCCGGCAATCCGCTGAAGCCGCAATGCGGCATGGCGCCGTTCGATCAGCGGCTGGCGTCCGCGCGCAGCCTCGCCGATGGCCGCCGCGTCATCGCCAGCGCGATCGAGGCGGTGTTCGGCACGCGCTACACCATCGATACGCTGCGCCGCCTGCTGCGGCGGTTTCCGCGAACCCGCTTCGTCTGGCTGATGGGCGCCGACATCCTGGAGCAGTTGCCGCGCTGGCGCCGCTGGCTGGACGTTCGTCGCGCCGTATTCCCTTCGCCGTATTGCCGCGGCCCAGCTACAATCATCGCGCATTGTCGGGCCATGCGGCGCGCCGCCTCGCCCATGCAAGACGTCCCGATGCGATCTGCGTCGGTGCTTGCCGAACTTGCGCGCGCCCGCCTGGGTTTTTCTGAGCGTGCCGCAGCACGCCGCCTCGGCCACCGCGATCCGCGCCAGCCAAGGAGCAGAGCCATAGCCAAGCCGCCGAAACCGTTCTCGCCCGCGCGGCACCGCGCCGCTCCGCGCAAGAAGGTCGCCAAGCCGACGCTGACAGGTCGCCGACAAGACTCCCGGCACGCCGCGCAAGAAGACGATCGCCGCCGGTCCGCGTCCCGCAACGTCGCGACGGACACCCAAGGCCGAGCCTTCGGCGCTGGAGCGGCTGCAGTCGGTGATTGTCGGCAGCCTGGAGGACGACAAGGCGGAGAACGTCGTGACGCTCGATCTGGAGGGCAAGGCGTCGTTCTGCGACCGCATGGTGATCGCCACCGGCCTCGCCGACCGGCAGATCGCCGCGATGGCCGAGCATCTGTCGGAGAAGCTGCACAAGGCCGGGATTGAGGCGCGTGCAGGTGGAAGGCGCCGGCGGCGCGGACTGGGTGCTGATCGATGCCGGCGACATCGTGGTGCACCTGTTCAAGCCGGAGGCGCGCGCGATGTACGCGCTGGAGAAGATGTGGGGCGCGGAGCTGGACGAGGTGAGCCACGCCTGATCAAGGGCCCCGCGGGTTCTAAGCGGGCTCCACCTCGGCTACCAGCTGAACCGCCGCGGCGAGCGCAGCTTCAACCGATAGATCCCGCATCAGCTTGCTGGTTGACACGACCGCGGCCGCATTGATGCCGGCCGGCGCATATTCCTCGGACGGAGTTGGTCCGAACAGGCCGAGTGTCGGCGCGCCCGATGCGGCGGCGAGATGCATCAGGCCGGAGTTGTTGCCGACGAACAGAGCGCAGCGCGCGAGGCAGGCGGCGACCTCCGGCAGGCTGAGCCGCCCGACCAGATCGATCGCGTCGGGCAGCGCGGCCAGCAGCGGGGCCGCCATTGCGCGTTCCGCCTCACCGGGCCCGGCGAACACGGCGGGCACGGCGCCCGGCAACGGGCCGCTCGCATAGCGCATGGAACAGCGCGGCGAAGCGCTCCGCCGGCCAGATCTTTTGCGGCCAGTTCGCGGTTGGCCCGAGCCCGATGACCGGCCGCCCTGCCGGCAGCAGCGCAGCCGCTCGCGCGCGGTCCTCGGGTGCGGTCCAGGCCACCGGCAGCGGCGGCGGATCGAGGCCGAGCACCGCGGCAAGCTGCGCGATCTTGTGACCCGGCGCCGCCGCATGATCGCGCGCCGGCGAGTCGGCACCAGCCAGGCGATCGTCGAGCCGCGGATGTCCACCACGAGGTCCCACAGCGTGCCGACGGCGCTGGCCCAGAGCGGCAGCCAGTGCAGGCGGTAGGGGCGCTTGTCGAGCACGATGGTGCGCTCGCGGTTCGGCATGCGCGCGAACACGCCCTCGGCCACAGGGCCGCAGGCGACGGTGATGCTCGCGTCGGGATAAGTGCGGATCAGGTGGTCCAGCAGGCCGGTGGACAGCACCGCATCGCCGAGGCGGTTGGAGGTGACGAACAGGATGCGCATTGTGCCAGCGGCTTAGCAGCCAGCGGGAGATTAGGCGAGCGGAGGCTGTCCCAGCTGATCGCCGTTCTCGCTGCGCGGGCCGAATGCACCGTGATTACCGAGGATCGGGATTTCGCTGCCTTCGCGAGGCTGGATGCCAGGTTGCGCGTGCTGTTCTGCGACAGGAAGTAGTCTCCTTCATCCCTTCACCGCCGCCGCGGTCAGCCCCTTCACGAAATACCGCTGGAAGAACACGAACAGCGCGGCGATCGGCAGCGTCGCGACGGTCGAGGCCGCCATCGCCGCGCCCCACATCGGCTCGCGCTGATAGGGCTGGCTGTAGCTGGTCATGCCGACCGACAGCACGTTCAGGTCCTTGTCCTGCACGATCACCAGCGGCCACAGGAAATTCCCCCACGACCAGATGAACACGATGATCGCGAGGCTCGCCAGCGCCGGCAGCAGCAGCGGCAGCGCGATGCGCAGGAAGATGTGGAATTCGCCGGCGCCATCGACCCGCGCCGCCTCGATCAGTTCGTCCGGCAGGTCCGACGCGTATTGCCGCATCATGAACACGCCGAACGCGTTCATCATGCCGGGGATGATCAGGCCGGCATAGCTGTTCTCCCAGCCGAACCACTTCACCTCGACGAACAGCGGCACGACCAGCACCTGGAACGGCACCATGATGGTGGACAGCACGGCGAGGAACAGCAGCGTTCGCCCGGGAAACCGGTATTTCGCGAAGCCGAATCCGGCGAGCGCGCCGAAGAACACCGTGATGCCGACATGCGAGGCCGCGTAGATCCAGGAGTTGAGGAAATAGCGCCATAACGGCGCGATCTCCGCCGCCTGGCGGAACTGCGCCAAGCCCTGGAAGTGGTGCGGGAAGAAATGCAGCGGGATCGCCTGGACCTCGGCCTCCGCCTTGAAGGCGGAGGTCACCATGAACCAGATCGGGAACGCGAAGATCGCTGCCGCCGCTACGGCGATCAGGAAGCGGACGGGGCGCTCACGCACGGCGGTTGAACCGCAACTGGACGATCGTCACGAGCAGGATCATCGCGAACATCACCATCGAGACCGCCGCCGCGTCGCCCATGCGGAAATACTGGAACCCGTATTTCAGCACCAGCAGGCCGAGCACCAGTGTCGAGTTCGCCGGCCCGCCGGGATCGGTCGGCAGCACGTATTGCAGCGCGAATGCCTGGAACGCATTGATCGAGGAGAGCGCGGCCACCAGCACGGCGGTCGCGCGCAGGTGCGGCAGCTCGATATACCAGAAGGTCCGCACCGGTCCGGCGCCGTCGAGCGCTGCGGCCTCGCGCAGTTCGGCAGGCATGCCGGCGAGCCCGGCCAGCCAGATCACCATGAAGAACGGAATGGCAGCCCAGTCGTGCACCGCGATCATCGACAGCGGCGCCAGCACCGCATCGGCCAGCCAGCGGATCTCGGTCATTCCCCATCGGCCGCCGATCAGCCACGTCATCACGCCGTTCGGATGCAGCAGCACGCGCCAGATCACCGCCACGACAACGATCGGCGGCAGCACCGGCAGGAAGAACGCCGCCTTGATGATGTCGCGCCCGCGGAATGCCTGGTCGAACAGCAGCGCTGCGAGCAGCGAGAGTATCCATACCGGCAGCGTCGCTCCCGCGACGAACATCAGCGTGTTGCGCAGCGCCGTCAGGAACAGCTTGTCGGACGAGCAGGTTGGCGAAGTTGTCCAGCCCCACCCACAGCGGCGGATTGAGCAGGTCGTAGTCGGTGAAGCTCAGGTAGAGTCCGAACAGCATCGGGAAGACGTTGAAGGCGGCGAAAAACCCCACCGCCGGCAGGACGAACACCAGGCCCCACCATTTGAAGTGGAAGCGCAACCTGGTGCGCCCGAACATTGCGAGCCGGCGAAGCACCTACCTGGCCATCGCGGCGGCGCGCGCGCGTTCGCGATTGAGCACCGCGTTGACTTCGTCGTCCATCGTCGGCAGCACCGATTCGACCGACTGGCCCTGCAGCATCTGCGTCGCGGCCGCGCAGTATCGCATCCACCACCTGGTCGTATCCCACCACGCGCGGCGAGAACTTGCGCCTTCTTCAGCTCGGCCAGAAAGAACGGCGCCGCCGGGTTGTTCTTGTAGGCTTCGCTGTCGGTCACCTCCTTGCGCGGCACGAACAGCCCGGCGCCCGCGAACAGCTCGGCCGCGTGGTCGGTGTAGAACCGCACCAGCTTCCATGCCGCCTTCTGCGCCGCCGGCGAGGAGCGTGCATTCACCATCATGTAGAAGGCATAGATGTCGATGCCGTTGTCGGACACCGCTCCTTCGAAGCGCGGCGCGGGATGTACCGACCAGTCGATCTTCGCCGCCTTCATCTGCGGAATTCCCCAGATGCCGAAGCTGCAGTCGGTCGCGAGCCGGCCGCCGAGGAAGTCGGTGCGGGTGTCGGTGTATTGCGGTCCGCCGAGGCGATACTTGTTCGCCCAGTCCTGAAAGTAGTGGAACACCTTGCGTGCCGCCGGCGTATCGATGGTCGCCTTGTAGTTCTCCTCATCGATCATGGTGGCGCCGAGTTGGTGCAGCATCGTGTTCGGCATGAACCAGAAGGTGGCGCGGTTGGGCCAGTTGAAGTCGAAGCCGCGCCGCCGTGGCACGCCATTCACGTCACGCTGGGTGAGCTTCTCCGCTACCGCGGGAAGCGCCTCCCAGGTCTTCGGAAAGTCCTTGTCCGGATCGAGCCCGGCCTCGCGCCAGATCGCGTTGTTGGCGAAGCAGGCCCAGTTGCTCACCTCGGTGGGTATGCCGTACAGCTTGCCCTGGAAGCGGATGCCGTCGAAGCCGCTGGAATATTGCGAGGTGAGCGCCGCCTCGTTCGCCAGGCCCATCGCCGCATAGTCGATGGGCGCAAGGATGTGTGCATTGTAGTACTGCGCGACCAGCATGGAACTCTGATTGAATATGTCCGGACCCGATCCGGCGGCGAAGGCGGTCAGCAGCTTGGTGGGATATTCCGCGACAGGGATGATCTCGTGATCCACCTTGATGTCGGGATTGGCCTTCTCGAACTCGGCGACAATCTGCTTGTCGATGGGAATGCGCGGCGGATGCTCGTGCATCCACATCCGCAACGTGACCTGCTCGCGCCGACGCCGCGCCGGCCCAAGCCAGGGCCGCCATGCCAACCATCAGCCTGATCCAGACCGTCATCCCGCCCTCCCGTGGTCTCGTTTGGGAGCGAGGCTAACATGGTCTGACGAAGGGCGTAATTCTGCGGTTGGGGCGGCGTTGCCGCGCCGCCCCGCGAAGTCACGCAGACGCTACGCGAAGGTGAAGTCGGAGGCGCCGACTGCCGCCAACTGGGTGTTCTGCAGGACGATCATGCCGGCCCCAGCAACTTTGGCTCCGAGATCGACATGAACGTCGGCACCCACCTGAGCGATGTGTCCTGCCAGATCGCTGAAGCTGTTAAGCGCGGCGCCGTATCCGGTGATATCGATCTTGTCGAGCCCCTGCTGGAAGTCTGCGATCCGGTCGGTGCCGTTGAGCCCAGAGAATTGGAACCGGTCGGATCCCGCGCCGCCCAGCAGCACGTCGTTCCCCTGGCCGCCGTGCAGCACGTCGTTGCCGGCGCCGCCGACGAGGATGAACTGCATGGTGGGTGACGTCATCGCAGACGCGTCGATGACATCGTCGCCTGCGCCGCCGGTGATGGCAATCGCATGGGGAGCGGATGCGCTGTCGAACGTGACAGGACTTGGGAGGCCGGTGATCTGAATCGTGCCGTTCGTCAGCCCAACCTTGATCTGATCGTTACCGTCAGTGCCATCGAACTCGGCCGGCTGGCCGGAGTTGGCGGCCTGTGGCCCATTTGCGGTCAGGGCGGCGGCCCTGGCGTCCTGGATGAGGATGTTGTTGCCTGACCCGCCGTCGAGGATGTCCTGTCCCGCACCACCGATCAGCACGTCGTCGCCTGCACCGCCGGTCAGCGTGTCGTTGCCGGGGCTGCCAATCAGCACGTCATCGCCGTCGCCACCATTGGCGGTGAGCTGCATCGCCGTCCCGAGGCCCGACGCCTCGATCACATCATCGCCACCCAGACCATTGATGACGAGTGATCGGTCGCGTTCAAAGCCGGTGATGGTCACGGTGCTGGCCAGACCCGTCACCGTGACCACGCCGTTGTTGTCGGCGATCGTGATCACGTCGTCGCCGGCGGTGCCGTTGATGACGACCGTATCGGCCTGGCCATCGCCAACACCGCTGCCGGGCGGCGATCCCAGATCGAGGGCGACCTGATTCATGTCGGTCCCGGTCAGATCGTTGACCGTGATGGTGTCGGCACCGCCCAGTGCATTGAACTGGATGTGCTCGACGCCGTTCAGGTCCATGGTGACGTTGCCGACATCGCGGAAGAAGCGCACACGCGAGCCATTGGCCGAGATGTCGATGTTCTCGTTGACGTTGGCGCCATTGAACAGCAGCGTGTCGGTGCCGGCCTGGCCTTCGACCGTGTCGCTGCCGTCGCCCGGGTTCCAGACGAATGTATCGTCGCCCTTGCCCATCAGTGCCACGTCGTTGCCGCGGCCACCGTTGATCAGGTCGTTCCCTTCGCTGCCGACAAGCGTGTCATTGCCGTCGCCGCCGTTCAGCACCAAGTTCATGTGGCCGGCGCTGAGGGCCGAAGCGTCGATGGTGTCGTTGCCGCCGAGGCCGTTGACGACGAGTGTGTCGGTTGCGTCGGGATGGGCAATCGTTACCTGCGCAGGGAGCCCGTTCACCGTCACGGTGCTGCCGTTGCGGGCAATCTTGATCACGTCGTCACCGGCAGTGCCGTTGACGATGACCTTATCGGACGCGCCGTCGCCGCTGTTGGTGCCAGTCGCCGCCAGATCGATCGCGACCTGCTTGACGTCGGTTCCGGTCAGATCGTTGACCGTGATGGTGTCGGCGCCGCCCATGGCATTGAGCTGAATGTTCTCGACACCGTTGAGGTCCATGGTGACGTTGCCGACATCGCGGAACAGCCTGACGCGCGAGCCGTTGGCCGAGATGTCCATGCTCTCGTTAGCGTTGGAGCCGTTGAACACCAGCGTGTCGGTGCCGGCCTGGCCTTCCACCGTGTCGCTGCCGTCGCCCGGGTTCCAGATGAACTTGTCGTCGCCGTCGCCCATGAGCGCGACGTCGTTGCCCATGCCGCCGGTGATCACGTCGTTGCCGGCACCGCCGATGAGAACATCGGCACCGGCGCTGCCGATGATGGTGTCGTTGCCGTCAGCCGGCGTCGATCGTGAGCCCGATCACGCCGGCGGCCAGCGCTGACGCATCGATGGTGTCGTTGCCGCCAAAACTGTCGATGACCAGCGAGTCGTTGGCACCCTCGGCGCCACTGATCGTCACCTGCGCCGGCAGTCCCGCGACCACGACCGAACTGCCGCTGCCGCTGATAGTGATATGGTCGTTGTTCGCCCTGCCTTTGACGATCACGGTATCGGCTGAGCCATCGCCAGTACCGCTGCCGGGCGTTCCGGCCAGGTCGACGTCGACCTGCTTCACACCGGTGCCGCTCAGATCATGGACAGTGATGGTATCGGCGCCCCCACGGGCAGTGAACACGATGTTCTCGATGCTGTTGATGTCCATGGTGACATTGCCGACATCGCGGGAGAACCGGACCCGCGAGCCGTTCGCCGAGATATCGATCTTCTCGTTGACGTTCGCGCCGTTGAACAGCAGCGTGTCGTTGCCGCTCTGGCCCTCGACCGTGTCGCTGCCATCGCCCGGATTCCAGACGAATGTGTCGTCGCCGGCGCCGAGTTGCGCCACGTCGTTGCCGCGCCCGCCGGCGACGACGTCGTTGCCGTCACCGCCGATCAGGATGTCGTTGCCGTCGCCGCCGGTGATCGTGTCGTTGCCCGCGCCGCCGTCGAGCGTGAGCTGGATCAGGCCGGCGAGGCCATTGCCGGCGGTGATGACGTCGTCGCCGCCATTGGCGTGGAGGACAAGGTTCTCGGTGGTGCCGATGTCGAGGGTGAACGGCGCGGGGTCGGTACGAGCGAAAAGCACGCGCGAGCCGTTGGCCGATATGGTGAAGGTTTCGGCGCCGTTGCCACCATTGACCTCGGCGGTGTCGTTACCGTCGCCGCCCTCGAACAGGTCGCTGCCGTCGCCCGGGTTCCAGATCATGCGGTCGTCGCCGCCTTGGCCGAACACCTGGTCGTTGCCGGCGCCACCGGTAAGCGTGTCGTTGCCGTCACCGCCGAACAGCAGGTCGTTGCCGCCCTCGCCGAGCAGGACGTCGTTGCCGTCCTGGCCAAACAGCTGATCCGCGCCCGAACCACCGGTGAGCGTGTCGTTCCCCGCGCCACCGAACAACTCAGCGGCGGGCAGCGCGCCATTGGTCTCGTCGAGCGCGATTGTGTCGTTGGCGCCTTGGCCGAACCCTTGGATCTGAGTGGTGTTGGCGACCGTGGCCTTGCCGCCGGCGATGGCAACGGCGCCGCCGTTGACGAGGAGATTTCCGGCTGCGTCGCGGCTGAACGTGATCGCGTTTTTGCCGTTGTCGCCGGTCGCCGTCAGCACGCCTTGTGGCGTTGAAATTGCTCGAGATAGCCATTGTGGTTGTCCTTTCGTTTGCGCCGGCTGGAACCGGCGCGTGTCGAGGCCGGCATGGCGCGCGGCCACATCGTTGACGTCAGCGTGGGTTTCAGAGGAACAGGTGAGTGGCAGCGTTGATATGAGCTAAGTCACGATCCGTGCCGGGGTGTGGGCTTGGGCATATGGGCGCTACCGCTGTTTGTCAGCGGCCCATAAAGGGATTCAGACATGCAATGACAAAGGAGCACTTTTCATCCCGGAGGTGAGCCGGGTTCATGCGTCTGACCTGGGTCGAGCAGAGCGCCTGTTCCAATCCCAGATGGGGCGATAAGCTGGTCACAGCACCATTCGAGTGAACCGCCATGTCCCTTCCCGCCATCTCCCTCGTCGCTGTTCCCGGCCGCCGCCGCCTCACCATCGATATCGCGCGCGACATCGAGCGGCGCGGTTTCGCCGGCATCTACACACCCAGCATGTACGGCAACATGTCGCAGTGTGAGGCGATGGCGTGGAACACGGAGCGCATCCCGTTCGGCACCGCCATCGCACCGATCTACGCGCGCACCGTACTGGATTTCGCGCAGAGCGCCGCGTTCATGCACGAGGTATCCGGCGGTCGCTTCCGTCTCGGCATCGGCGTGGCACATGCGCCGGGCCATCAGCGCATGGGCGTCACCGTCGGCAAGCCGCTCGGCGACACGCGCGCGTTCGTCGAGAAGCTGCGTGCGGTGGAAGGTGTGGGCGAATTCCCGCCGATCATCATCGCGGCGCTGCGGCAGAAGATGGTGGCGCTGGCGGGCGAGATCTCGCAAGGCGTGGTGTTCGCCAATGCCGCGCGCTCGCACATGACGGCCTCGCTCGCGGCGCTGCCGGCGAGCAAGCGCGACGATGCGGACTTCTTCATCGGCAACATGCTGCCGACATGCATCAGCGACGATGTGGAGGCGGCGAAGGCCGTGTGCCGCAAGAACCTGATCCACTATGCGTTCCTGCCGAACTACCGCAACTACTGGAAGGAGGCAGGCTACGTCGAGGAAATGACGGAGATCGAGCGTGCCATCGCCGCAGGCCGCCGCGACGATGTGCCGCGGTATCTGACGGACCGGTGGCTGGATGATGTGTCGCTGTTCGGACCGGCGGCGCGCGTGCGCGAAGGCGTGGAGGCATGGCAGGCGGCCGGCGTCAGCACGCCGGTGATTGTGCCGTCGTCGACGTCGGGTGGTCAGCTCAAGGCGTTGGAGGAGGTCTTCGCGACGTTCGCCTGACAAAGAAACGGCGGCCCGAAGGCCGCCGTTTGGGATACGTTACGGCAAGTCCCAATAGGGATGCGCGCCGTAGTAGTCATATACGCCCTTGCCCCAGGTGGGGTCGTCCCAGCCGACTGTATCGGCGTCGGTGTAGGAGGGCGCACCCTCAAGCGTTCGTTTGTCCAGATTGACGACAAAGCCACCCATGTTGGTGTCGTATTTCAGCGTCTCCCAGGGCAACGGATAATGCCGGTTGCCCATGCCGAGGAAGCCGCCGAAGCCGACCACCGCGTAAGCGATCCGGCCGCTGACCTTGTCGATCATCACGTCCTCGACATTGCCGAGGTTCTCGCCGGCAGGTTGTAGATGCGGGTGCCCTCGACCTGATCGGCGGCAATGAGGCGGCCCGAGGTGTCGTTCGGATCTCTGATGCTGGCCATGTTCGGACCTCTGGTGTTGTTGCTCCAGAGGAACGCAGATCGCGGGCCTCAGGTTCCGCACAGGCGCATCACCGCCCCGCAGATCGCTCAGCGCATCGAACCTCGCGATCTCGCCAATCAGGTCGCGTGTCGTCGTGCCGCCCAGTATCGGTTCGGCGAGCGAGGTGAATTTCTCCTCGAGCCGTCCGCCCTGTTCATCGATGTCGCTCGCGGGAACGCCGGAATCATGCGTTGTCGCGACACGCCGCCCGTCGGTCAGCACCAGTTCCAGATCGGCCAGCGTGTTCGGCCGGCCATTCTGGAAGTCGAATTCCACCTTGTCGCGCAGCGCGATCAGCGTGGGATCGGCGGCCGTCGCCTCGGAGTAGCTTGCCAGCCCGCCGGTATCCACGCCGGCGAGCGCCATCGCCGTGGTCAGGCGCAGGCTGAACTTCGCCTCCAGCCCGGTGCGCGGCGCGGGAATGTTGCAGATGCGGTCACAGGTTTCATCGAGGCTCAGGCGGATGCGCGCGATCTGCTCCGGCGTCAGGCCGTGCTGCTCGCGCAGCTTGCGTGCCGCCTCGATCGGCGCGTGCGTCATGTAGCAGGCGGCGTGGTACTTGAAGAGGTTGTTGCGGATGTGGAAACCGCCCGGCGGCTCGGCCAGCGCGTCGGCCGGGTTGAAGTCGGGGCTGTGCGTGCGGGCGAAGCCCTGCGCGCACTCCAGCACGTCGCCGCGGCTGGTGAAGCCGCGCTGCGCCAGCCGCGCGGCGAGCAGCCCGTGATACGCCGCCTTGCCGGCATGCAGCGGCTTGCACATCGTGCCGAACATCGACTTCAGCCCCGCCGCCTGCGTTCCCGCGATGCCGAGCGCGGTGGCGAACTTCTCCGCGTCCAGTCCCAGCAGATGCGCGCACGCCGCCGCGGCGCCGAAGCTGCCGAGTGTGCCGGTGGCATGGAAGCCAAGCACGTTGTAGTGGCCAGGCGCGAGCAGCAGGCCCAGCCGGCATTGCAGCTCGTAGCCGGCGACGAACGCGGTCAGCACGTCCCGTCCGGAACTGCCGCGCTCCTCCGCCAGCGCGCAGCAGCGCCGACAGCAGCACCACCGATGGATGGCCGGTCATCGCCATGTTCACGTCATCGAAGTCGAGCGCATGCGACGCGGCGCCGTTCACCAGTGCCGCCGACAGCACCGGCAGGCGCGTCGCATGGCCGATCACCGTCGCGATCGGCGCGCCGCCCTGCTCCTGCGCCTCCGCCAGCAGGATGCCGGTCAGCTCGTCCTTCGCCCCGGCCAGCGTGCACGCGACGTAGTCCAGCACGCACTGCCGCGCCAGCATGCGCACATCGTCCGGCAGATCGGCGTAGCTCAGCGTGCGCGCCTGTTCGGCCAGCGCGCGGGTGAGGCCCTGCGACGGCGATGTCGGTGATGACGTTCATGTCGTTTCCTCCTCAACGTCCCTGGAATTGCGGCTTGCGCTTCTCGTTGAACGCGCGGATGCCTTCGCGGCGATCCTCGGTCGGCACCATGCGGTTATACGCCTCGATCTCGAACATCATGCCGCTGGCGAGGTCCATGTTCAGCCCGTAGTTCACCGACTGCTTGATCTGCCGTGTCGAGATCGGCGCGTTGCTGGCGATGGTGGCCGCGGTCTCCAGCGCCTCGGTCAGCAGCGTATCGGCGGCGCAGATGCGGTTCACCATGCCCCACTCGAACGCCTGCTGCGCGGTGAACGGCTTGCCGGTGAGCAGGATCTCCTTCGCGCGTCGCGCGCCCACCGCGCGCGGCAGGGTCTGCGTGCCGCCCGCGCCAGGCATGATGCCGAGCGTCACCTCGGTCAGCGCGAAGCGCGCGTGCTCGGCGGCGTAGATGAAGTCGGCGCAGAGCGAGATCTCCATGCCGCCGGCATAGGCGGCGCCGTTCACCGCGGCGATGATCGGCACCGGGCAATGGATGATGGCACGGATGGCGCGCTCGAAGATCAGGTGCTGGTCCTGCCACTGCTGATCGGTCATGCCGTTGCGCTCTTTCAGGTCGCCGCCGGCGCAGAATGCGCGCGGACCTGCGCCGGTGAGCACGATGCAGCGCTGCTCGTTCGGCGCGCCGCCGATGGCATGGAACAGGTCGAGCAGGTCGAGGCCCATCTGCGTGTTCATCGCATTGGCGACCTCGGGGCGGTTCAGCGTGACCAGCAGCGTGTGCGGCTGTGGCTCTGATGTCTGTAATGTCGCGTATGTCTTCGGCATGGCAGCATTCCGGTCGCTCGGTCGGGAGAGTGCTCGTGCGAAGCCTGGAGGTCCAGTGGCATTGCCGATCCACACAGATGCGGGGTTGCGCGGCGTGGTTCGGCTCGTTGCGCTGCTGAACCTCGGCTATTTCGGCGTTGAGTTCGCGGTCGCCGTCGCGATCGGCTCGGTGTCGCTATTCGCCGACAGCATCGACTTCCTGGAAGATGCCTCGGTCAATCTGCTGATTGCGGTCGCACTGGGCTGGACGCCACGTGCCCGCGCGCGACTTGGCATGGCGCTGGCCGCCATCCTGCTGGTCCCGGGACTGGCCACGATCTGGACCGCATCGACGAAGCTCATGGCGCCGTCGGTGCCAGCGCCATTGCCGCTATCAGTGACCGGCCTCGGTGCTCTGGCAATCAACCTGTCCTGCGCGTTCATCCTTGCCAGCTACCGCCACCACCGCGGGAGCCTGACGCGGGCAGCTTTTCTGTCGGCCCGCAACGACGCACTTGCAAACGTCGCGATCATCATCGCCGGACTGGTGACCGCTCTGTTATGGCACTCGGTCTGGCCGGACCTGATCGTCGGCCTCGGCATCATGGTGATGAACGCAGACGCAGCCCGCGAGGTGTGGACGGCGGCACGTGAGGAACATGCCGCCGCACCATGATTGCCTCACCTGCTAGTCCTCGACGAGTGCCTTGAGGCGCGCGAGCGCATCGTCCCAGTGGCGCGAGACGCCGTCGAGATACGCGCGCATTTCATCGATGCGCGTCGGCTCCAGGCGATAGAGACTTTCGCGTCCGCACCGCTCACGTCCCACGACACCCGCGCTCTCCAGCACATGCAGATGCTTGGTGACCGCCTGTCGCGTCAGCGCCGATCCTTCCGCAAGCCGTGCGATAGACAGCGGCAGGCCGTCGCTGAGCTTGCGGATCAATGAGAGCCGCGTGGCATCGCCCAGCGCGGCGAACACTGCTGACGGATCGATGCGCGGGGTGCGCGATCTATGCCGCGTCGCCAAGGTGTTGCGATATATTCTGTACTTGGATCGACCATCCACGGTCGTTCATACGGAATGCCTCGTCGCGCCGATGCGCCGGAAGCGCCGCAAATCCCAATTCGACCACTGTCAGCAGCGTCCCGCCCGGAATGGCTTCGAGCGTGAACTCAACCAGCGTCGTTGGTTCCGAGGAATAGTCGACGGCCGGGTCGATGGCGTAGGGGTGCCAAGTGTACGAGAACAGTCGCTCGGGCTCCATGCGCTGCACCGTCACGGTCATGGTCAGGTGCTCGGCGCCCGGCCAGGTGATCCGGCCGCTAACCTGCTGCCCCGGCACGAACGGGCCTTCCAGCGCGACGCGAAACCACGTGCCGAACTCGCGGTAATCGGTCAACGCCCGCCACACGCGCGACACCGGCGCCTTGAGCTCGATTCGCTTCTCGATGCGATCTTCCATTGGCAACCTCCTGGTTGCCAGTCTATATAGCCCGGTTCCGGCAATGCGCAACCATATGATTGCGCATTTTGTGCGACGATCAGTGTCGCCGCGCCAGGAACTCGCGGCCCGTTGGGGTGATGCGGACCATCGCGCACCCATCCATTCGCGTGTGCTCGATGAGACCGCGCTCGTTCGCATCTTCCCACACGGGAAGGCGAGGGCACGACGTGCGCCAGGCTTCCATCACGTCGTGGTAAGGCCGAGCTTCCCGCGCCAGCCAGTCAAGCAGGTCGCTCAGCAGCGCATCGACTGTTTCGGACATCCGGTTCCCCTACGTCCAGCGCCAGTTTGGTGCCGAACACACAAAGGCAAGTCCTGCAATCGATCCAGCGGCGGACGCGCTATGCCGCAACTGCCTCAGCTCGTTGATCTGGCTGATCAGCTGCCCAGCGATCCAGCACGGGCAGTATCTTGTCCGCCTTTTCGGCTGGCAGGCTAACGCTGACGCGAACCGCGCCGAGGTCGCGGTAGCGCTTCAGCAGATCCGCGTCCTCGCGCACGTTGAACAGCGTCACCGGGCATGACGCCTCGTCGCGACCGGCCTCCTTCAGCATCGCGCGGAACTTCGGCACGAAGTCGAACACGTCGCCATACTGATCCGGCCGGCCGGCCAGCGGGATCCAGCCGTCGCCGTAGCGCACCGCTCGCCGTGCCGCCGCTGGATAGGCGCCGCCGACGATCACCGGCGGATATGGCTTCTGCACCGGTTTCGGCCAGGCCATCATCTCGGGGAAGTTGACCAGCTCGCCGTGGTACTCCGCCTTGCTCTTGGTCCAGATCGCCTTCATCGCCTCAACGCGCTCGCGCACCAGCTTGGCGCGTGTGGCGAACACCGTGCCGTGGTCCTCCATCTCCTCGGCGTTCCAGCCGATGCCGATGCCGAACAGGAAGCGGCCGCCGGACACCTGATCGATCGAGGCCACCAGCTTCGCGGTCTGGATCGTGTCGCGCTGGTTCACCAGGCAGACGCCGGTGCCGACCTTCAGTGTCTTGGTCGCCACCGCGGCGGCCGTCAGGGTCACGAACGGATCCATCACGTCGTAGTACTGCTTCGGCAGTTCGCCGCCCCCGCCCCACGGCGAGCGCCGCGAGGTCGGGATATGCGAGTGCTCGGCTGCCCAGACCGATTCGAAGCCGCGGGCCTCGAGCGCCTGGGCAAACTCGGCTGCCGTCATCGAATAGTCGGTGAAGAACATCGACGCGCCGAAATGCATCGTCTTTCCCTTCCTATCGTCGCAACGGTTCAGCCGTTGACCTGGCGGATCAGTCCCGCCCATTTGTCGAGGGTCGGCAGCACCGCGTCGCCCTTCGCCGCCGGCAGGCTGACGCAGGCGCGCACGACGCCCAGATCGCGGTAGCGCTTCAGCGTGTCGGCATCGTCGGCGCAGCCGAACAGCGTGATCGGGCACGACGCTGCATCGCGCCCCGCCTCCTTCAGCATCTCGCGGAACTTGCTCATGGAGGCCAGGATGTCGCCGCGGCCGGCCAGCGGAATCCAGCCGTCGCCGTAGCGCACCGCGCGTCGCGCCGCCTGCGGGAAGGCGCCGCCGACGATCACCGGCGCATGTGGCTTCTGCACGCACTTTGGCCAGGCCATCATCTCCGGGAAGTTGACGAACTCGCCGTGGTACTCGGCCTTGCTCTTGGTCCAGATCGCCTTCATCGCCTCGACGCGCTCGCGCACCAGCTTGGCGCGCGTGGTGAACGCCGTGCCGTGGTCTTCCATCTCCTCGGCGTTCCAGCCGACGCCGATGCCGAACAGGAAGCGGCCGCCGGACACCTGGTCGATCGAGGCCACCAGCTTGGCCGTCTGGATCGGATCGCGCTGGTTCACCAGGCAGACGCCGGTGCCGACCTTCAGGCTCTTGGTCGCCATGGCCGCGGCGGTCAGCGTGACGAACGGGTCCATCGCGTCGTGGTACTGCTTCGGCAGATCACCACCGCCCGGGAATGGCGACCGGCGCGAGGTGGGAATGTGGGAATGCTCCGGCGCCCAGACCGATTCAAAGCCGCGCGCCTCCAGCGCCTGGGCAAGTTCCGCCGATGTCATCGAGTAGTCGGTGAAGAACATCGATGCGCCAAAATCCATGTCCGTGCTCCTGCGAGGTTGCCGATCTGATGCGAGCCTATAGGGGTTTTCGCCGCCCCGCGAGGCCGCGCGGTCACTCGACCGGCCGGCTTGCACCGGACAGGCCGCAAGTTAATCTATTGTCCAACCAAAAGATCGACCGGAGGGACGTATGGCCAGCTCAACTCAGACCTTTGATGCTGTCGTGATCGGCGCGGGTTTTTCCGGCATCTACATGCTGAAGTCGCTGCGCGACAAACTGGGGCTGAACGTTCGCGTCTACGAGGCCGGTGAAACCGTCGGCGGCACCTGGTACTGGAACCGCTACCCCGGCGCACGTTGCGATTCCGACGCCTACATCTATTGCTTCACCTGGGACAAGCAGCTTCTGCAAGACTGGGAATGGTCCGAGCGCTATCCCGAGCAGCCGGAAATCCTGCGTTACCTCGAGCACGTGGTGAAACGCCACGACCTGAAGCGAGACATGCAATTCAACACGCGCGTGACCGGCGCCGAATTCGACGAAAGCACCAATCTATGGACGGTGCACACCAACAATGGTGAAGAGGTCACGACACGTTACCTGATTGCGGCCGTGGGCAGCCTGTCAGCCACGAACATGCCGCAGTTCAAAGGCCTCGAGAAATTCAAGGGTCAGTGGTACCATACCAGCCGCTTCCCGCACGTCGGCGTTGACTTCACCGGCAAGCGCGTGGCCGTGGTCGGCACTGGTGCGACCGCGGTGCAGGCCATTCCGGAAATCTCGCAGCAGGCAAAGCAACTGACTGTCTTCCAACGCACCGCCAACTACTGCGTGCCGGCACGCAATGGCAAGGTAGACCCTGCCGTCACCGCTGCGCGAAAGGCGGACTATGACGGCGTGGTCAAGCGCATCCGCGATTCGTTCTTCGGACAGGAGCACTACTTCATCCCGAAGTCCGCGCTGGAGGCCACGCCCGAGGAGCGGGAACGTGAGTTCGACAGGATGTGGGACGCCGGCGGGTTCGCTTTCTGGCTGGCCAATTACCAGGACATGTTCTTCGACCACGCCGCCAACGATTTGTGCGCCGACTACATCAGACGCAAGATCCGCAACACGGTGAAGGACCCGATTGTCGCCGAAAAGCTCATACCCAAGGGTTACGCCTACGGCACCAAGCGCCAGCCGCTGGATACGAATTACTACGAGACCTTCAACAAGGATAACGTGCTGCTGGTCGATGCCAGCACCGACGGCGCCATCGAGGAAATCACCGAACAGGGCATTCGGGCAGGTGGCAAGGAGTATCAGTTCGACATCATCGTATTCGCCACCGGCTTCGACGCCATGACCGGTCCGTTGAAGGCGTTGCGCCTGAAAGGCCGCGGCGGTCGCACGCTGGACGATCAGTGGAGGGATGGACCGCACACCTATCTTGGCGTCTCGGTGGTTGGCTTTCCTAACTTCTTCACAATCACCGGACCACAAAGTCCCTCGGTGCTGTCGAACATGCCAGTGTCGATCGAGCAGCATGTCGAGTGGATAACAGACTGCATCGACGATATGCGCAAGGCTGGCAAGACCACCATTGAGGCGACGCCGCGGGCGCAGGAAGATTGGGTCGCACATGTCAACGAGATCGTCAGCCGTACGCTGATGACGAGCGCCAATTCCTGGTACATGAGCGCCAACATTCCCGGCAAGCCGCGAGCTTTCCTGCCCTATCTGGCTCCGGAAGGCGTTGGCGGTTACCGCAGGAAATGCGACGAGGTCGCGGCCAATGGTTACCAGGGATTCGAACTCGCGTAGCCGATTGGGCCGATGAGGAAAGACTGGGGCAACCATGATCCAGAACAGCTACTACTCGCAGGAGCTGCACGGCCCCTATGAGCTGCATGACATCGGCAATCTCGAGCTGGAAGAAGGCGGCACCATCCGCGGGTGCAAACTTGCCTATGCCGTCTTTGGGAAACTCAATGCGGCCAAGGATAACGCTATCCTCATTCCGACCTGGTATTCCGGAACCCATAAGATCATTGAGCAGGTATATATCGGCAAGGGCCGTGCGCTCGATCCGGACAAGTACTGCATTATCGCGATCAATCAGATTGGCGGCGGGCTTTCCACTTCACCGCACAACACACCCGCGCCGGCTGGAATGGGTAACTTTCCACACGTGCGCATCGGCGATGACGTGTGCGCGCAGCACAGACTTGTCACCGAATTGTTCGACCTCGAAAGTCTCGCGCTGGTTGTCGGTGGCTCGATGGGGGCACAACAGACCTACGAATGGGCCGTCCGGTATCCCGGCATGGTCAAGCGAGCCGCACCGATCGCCGGCACCGCGAGGAATACCGCCCATGATTTCCTGTTCGCCGAAACGCTGGTCGATGCGATCACGTCCGACCCCGGCTTCAATAAGGGATTCTACACGTCTTCGGCGGACGTGCGCGAAGGCTTGTTGCGTCACGCCAAGATGTGGGCGGTGATGGGCTGGAGCACGGAGTTCTTCCGGGCGGAGCGGCACAAGGCGTTGGGCTTTTCCTCGCTGGATGATTTCATCGTCAATTTCATGAACGGCTATTTCTGCGTGATGGATCCCAACGATCTGCTGTGCATGGCATGGAAGTGGCAGCGGGGTGACGTCAGCCGCCACACCGGAGGTGATCTGCGGGCGGCGTTACGCCGAATCAAGGCCAAGACCTTCGTCATGCCCATGTCATCGGACATGTTCTTCCCTCCCGCCGATTGCCAGGCGGAGTGGCGGCTCATCCCGGACGCCGAGTTTCGGCCGATCGAGACAATAGATGGACATCTCGCTCTGTTCGGCGCCGATGCCAATGCGATCGGTCAGCTTGACAGACACCTCGGTGAGCTGCTCGCGACCGAGGTCTAGCAACCCTGGGTGAGTGTCGCGTTCACCGAGGCTTCACGAATTCGCCGCACAGTCCCACTGACCTCCGCTCGCGCGCGGTCATCTCTAGGACGTGACAGGACGCCATGATCCACGAAGGTCTGCCGGCACCGGGAATTGCCGCTGCCATTCCTCGGCTGCTCGCGGAAATGCAGCGCATCAACCGACTGCATGAGACCGGCCATCGGCAGGAGGCCATCGAGCAGTTCCACGAATTGGCAGCGACGGCGATCCGGACCCAGCGGGAGGACCTGACTTGCAAGGGCTGCATCATCCGGGGACGCACGACCGATGTCAGCGTCTTCCGCATCCCGGCGCAGCCGCGGCCAGGCAAGCCTGTCGCGCTGTTCCTGCCAGGCCTGCTGACATTTCTGCCGCTGACCGCTGCGCGCGTGCTGGCATTTGCCGATATGTTCGACATCGTGCTGTGCGAGTTGCCCGGCCATGGCGCAACGGGCGCAGTGGCCGACGTGTCGCTGGATGCGTTCGCCGCGGAATATGCCGCGCTGCTCGACCCTGCCCCGCAGCATGCCGGAAGCCTGTTCGTCATCGGCGAGTCTCTGGGTGGCCTGGTGGCGCTGTCACTGGCACGATCGCGGCCGGACCGGGTCCGCAATGTAGTTCTGCTCGATACGCCCTTCCATCTTACGCGACCCGATCTCGCGCAGTGGATCAGCGAGACATGGCGCTGCGGCGGTTGTCGGCCCTATCAGCGCCGCATCTGTGTCGAGATCATGGGGTTCGATCCGGCCGATCCGTCTGTGGCGCGCACGACGCTGCACCATGGCCTCGTGGGTCAGGCGCCGTTCAACTGTCTGCTCATCCTGGGCGACGACCGGCGATCCTCCGGTGTCGCCTCGGCTGTCACGGCGGCCGATATCGCCATGTTGCGAGCGGCCAACCCGCGCCTGCTGGTGGCCCCGCGTGTCCCGGGGACCGGCCACGCCGTTCTTCTGGACAATCCGGACGGCGCACGGGCGGCGTTGCAGTCATTCATCGTGGATCAGGCGGTCGACGCATGACGCGGACAGTTGAACCGCAGGAGAGCTCCGCATGCCACGCTTTTCCATCGTGATCCCAACTCGCCAACGTGCCGATACCCTGCGGTTCGCGGTCGAGACCGCTCTGGCGCAGACCCATCCCGACTTCGAGGTCGTCGTCCAGAACAACGGCAATGATCAGGCGACAAACGATGTCGTCGCCGCGTTCGCCTCGCCACGCATCGTGCTCAGTTGTTCGCCCAACACCCTGCCGTATTCGGCAAACTTCGAGGCTGCGCTGGCGGCCAGCAGCGGCGAGTTCGTGGCCTTCATCGGTGACGACGACGGCATGATGCCGGACGCCTGTGCGATCGCCGACGCGGTAATGTCGAGCCGACCGAGCCTCGGTGCATTGCACTGGGCACCGCACAATTACGACTGGCCGAGTTCGTTGCGCGTGGTGGCGCGAAACCGCCTGCTGGTCAATTTGCCAGGTCCTGTCGCCGGCACCATGTGTAGTTGCCGCGATCTGCTGCGCCAGTTGTACGACGGGACCCTCATCTGGACGAGCACGCCACTGATCTACAATGCCGCATTTCTGCGCCGCTCCGTGATCGACAAGGTGAAGGCGTTCTGCGGCGGCCAATACTTCGCCGGCCCTGTCCAGGACGTTCATTCTGGTATCGCCAACCTGTGGGCGATGGACGAGTTCCTCCACATCGATCGACCGTTGTCGATCTGCGGCGCATCCGGCCACAGCAACGGCAACGCGCTCTTCATCGGCAGCGACGGCGTGCCGCTACAGAAGCGCTATCACGCCGAGAATCCGGAGCTGCGCCGAGAGATGGTGGAGTATTTCCTCGACACCGCGAACCTTGAGCTGACGGTTGCTTCGGCCCTGATTACGGCCAAAGAGATATTCTTCAAGGATGATCCGGACATCGCCGTCAACATGCGCAATGTCCTGTTGCGGATGGGACTGGGGGCCAATCGGGACCCCAGGCTCTACGACCAGACCATCGCCGAGATGCGGCTGGTTGGACAGAAATACGGTGTCGACACGAATAGCTTCAATCTCCCGCCGAAGCGGCAGACGCCCGACGTTCCTTTCCGTGGTCCGGTGACCGACGCCAGCGGACGGACGACCTGTCTGGCGGTGGACGGTGAGCAGGCAGGCATCGCAACTGTCGCGGACGCGGTGCGGCTTGCGGCCTCGATGCTGCCTGCCTCGGTGCCACGCCAACTGGATGCGCTGCTGCCCAGGCCTGGAGCACGCCCGGCCCCGAAACCGATCCCGACGGCCCAGCGGGAACCGTCCGCGGAACTGCGGGTCCCGCATTTGTTCTGGGGTCTGAAGCAGCATGCCGGCGTCGTGGAGGCTCTGAACACACTGGTTGCCCATATGGGCGATACGCGCGACCCGTGGTTCCTGGCTGACAACCTGATCACCTACAGCCACAGTCATGGCTTCCTGACCGAGCCGCGCTTTGTCGCGGCTGTGACGGCCGAGCAACCCTCAGATGTCGAGCTCGCCATCGTCTGGCGCACGCATACATTGTGTTGGTCGGCGGAGAGCTGCCTGGGCGTCGCTGGCGACTTCGTCGAATGTGGCAGTTACCAGGGCTATTCGATGGCAGTCATGCTGCGCTTTCTTGCCGGATTACCCGACCGACAGTGCTTTCTGTACGATCTGTTCGATCCGTCCGGCGGCGCGGGCGAGGGCAAGCGTCTGCCGGCGCACGCCCCGGAGCTGTTCGAGCAGGTCCGCGCGCGGTTCCGAGCCTGGCCGAACGTGCGGGTCACCCGCGGCAAGGTGCCCGACGTGCTGGCCGAGGGTGCGCCCCGGAGCATCGCCTTCCTGCATGTCGATATGAACAACGCGCAGGCCGAGCGCGGGGCGCTGGAGGTGCTGTTCGAGCGGATCAGCCCAGGCGGAATGGTCGTGTTCGATGACTATGGCTGGGCCGGCTATCGCGACCAGAAACTGGCGGTGGATGAGTTCATGCGGGACCGCGGGCACGCGGTGCTGGAATTGCCGACCGGGCAGGGGCTGGTGGTGAAGCGATCAGCCCCGGCGTCGGCCACCGTGGCGTAAATCGTTGAACCACTTCACAGATTTTGCCTTCGCCACCCTGGTAGTCTAGCCTGCCGAAGAACCATGGGAGTTCCGCGGAGAGGCCCGATGCAGGCAGAGCGCGAAGTCGTTCGTTTCCTGTCCGCCTATCAGACGATCTGGCACGCGCACTTCCCCAGTTTGTTCCGGCGGGCGCAGTGGCACATCGTCACCCATCTCTGCACCCATGGGCGCGAGGGAGCGGCCGTTGGCGAGCTCTATGGCCTGGTCAAGCAGGTGTTCCTGCTCGACGATTCAACCGTCAAGGAGCGCATCCTCGAGATCAAGGAGCAGCAGCTCTGCGTGGTGGATCCACCGAACGCAGCGCTGTCGGCGCGTTCGGTCGTCGCGCCGACGACGGCGCTGGTCGATCTGTTCGATCGCCATCTGCTGGCGCTGGCGAAGGAGCTGTGCACAACGGCCGCCACGCTCGATGCAGCGACGCGTACCGTGCCACCACGCAGGCTCGATACCGAGCAGCGGGCGATCATCCTGCAATCACTCACGCGGTGCCGCGAGCCGTGGCGGCAGGCGCTGGATCGCATCTTCGACGCGACCAATCTGTCGCGCGCGCGTCGTGTCGAGGCGATCCGGCATCTCAACTCGCTGTCGCACTGGACACTGCTGCATATGGCGGTCGAGCTTCACTATGGCGTTTCCAGGTTCGCCGGCAGCGAGCCGGGCATCCTCGCCGACCAGATGGCGGCAAGCCTGCTCAATCTGACGGGGCAGAATTTCCAGACGACGCGCGATCACATTGCGTACCTGACGGGTCTCGGACTGCTTCGAGCGTCAGCCGGGCAAGTCGCTGCGCGTTGCGCTTTCGGAGTCCGCGGCCGCGGAGTTTCATCGGGCATTGGGGACTGCCGCCGCTGCCTTGCCGGAGGTCGCTCGCAGCCTCGCGGCGGCTTCGCCGGCGCAAATCGCGGATCCCGCGGTCGAAGCGACGCTGAACCTGCGCTCGGCTGAGGCGATGCAACTGCTTGCAGGGACCGAGCCCCGGCATCACCTGGTGATCCTGCAACCGCACTCGGCAGTACGTCGCGTGGCGTTACCGCAAGGTTCGCTCACCATCGGCCGCGCGTTGCCCAGCACGCTGCTCCTGGACGCGGCGGAAGTGTCACGCGCGCATTGTCGCATCGATGTTGCCGGCGACGATGTCACGGTCACTGACCTCAATTCCACCAACGGCACGCTCTTGGACAACAAGCGCCTTGCCGGCACCGCGCCGCTGCCTCACGGGACGCTGTTGCGCATAGGGAACTACGTACTGACCTGCGAATATGAAAGCGTGCTGCAGGCACAGGAGGCAGACAGCACGCGGCGGGCATCGTTCGCCGAAGTGACGGTGCTACGGCCGCGTCGTAGCCGGTCGTCGTAGGAACAAAACAGAAAACTCCAGGCATATCACCCGACAAAATCCTGAAGGTATCCCGGACACGCTTGGACGGGTTTCCGACGGATTTTCCTCGACAACTGGCGGGGCATCGTTGCTGTTGAGCGAGGCGACCCGCTCGGCATAAATCGCGAGGTGCGGCCCGAGAAAGTTCCGGCCGCAATAGCCACTACGGCTGGTGGCATACTGCCGGCGTCGCTCATGCCGATCAGATCCGTGATACGTCCTCCCCGAACACGTATCAGCGGTCCCCCACTGGTCGGCACGGCATCCGGAGGAGCAGGCATGCGGGGTACCCCGACCAGCGCATGCCTGCTCACCTTTTCGCCCGTTGTCAGGTCCTCTGCGGCGCTGTTGCGAACCTGTCGAGCAGCGGCACAAGCACGAATATGAACGCGGTGAACGCCGCCGACACCACGATCAGCGGCGCCAGCGCCTGGTGGAACAGATGCTGGTAGAGGAACGCGCCGATCGTGTCGGCGAGCGGGTTGGCCAGGTTGATCACTGACATCAGCGCGGCGAATGCGAAGCCCTCGGACCGCTCGGGACAGTGCTCGGCTGCAAGCGTCAGCGTCGCGATGTTTGCGATCATGCCGGCAATGCCGTTGACGAAGTATATCGCGATCGCGCTTGTTTCATCGACCATGCCGAGGAACGCCAGCGTCACGAGTGTGCCTGCCAGTATGCTGAGGTTGAGCAGGGCGCGCGTTGTCAGGCCGGTCAGCAGCCAGCGGTAGAGCAGCCCTCCCGCGATCCACCCGCCGGCGCTCACCGATGACAGCATGCCGATCGTGCCCTGCGAAAAGCGCAGGTTGTCGCTCATGTGGAAATAGAGCGGCGTGCCAAAACCTGGGCTGAAATAGTAGCAGAACAGGAAAGCCGCGATCAGCCACAGCGTGCGCGAGCGGAAGGTATCGATGAAGCCCCGCAGCGCGCGTCGCAGTTCGGCGATATTGATGCCGGCGTGCCGTTCGTCGACCAGCGCAATGCTGCTGACGATGACCGCGATGGGTGCCACCGCGGCGATCGCGGCGGCGGCGTGCAATGCGCCGGGAGCTGACAGGACTTCGATCAGCCCGCCGCCGGCCAACGACCCCACCATGACCGCGATATTGAACCACAGCCATTGCTGGTTGATGAAGGCTGCACTCGCCTGATGCTTCTGGCCGTTCTCCACGAGCAGTGCGCCACACACTGTGCTGGACACGGCCATTGCGATCGCCGTCAGCAGCAGCGCGAACACGATCGCTGCCGGCGTCAGGACCTGGGTGGTCCACAGGAAGGCGGCGACGGCGCCGACATTGGCAAGCAGCAGATAGCTGCGCCGCCGGTAGCCGAATAACGGCAGGAAATCCGAAATGACGCCGTAGAGCGGCTTGATCACCCACGGCACGTCGAGCACCGCCAGCGACGCGGCGATCTGCACCGGATCCCAGTTCTGGGTCTCCTTCAGATAGTGCGTGAGCGGCTGCCAGACCACGCCTGCCTTGGCCTGGCCAATTCCCTCCACCGTATAGACGATGGCGAAGAACAGCATCAGGCGGGAGATCCCGTCGGCGGTCGAATCGCTGTCGCGGGATCTGCGCATGACTGTGCAGTGTGCGCGGTGGCGATGCTTGCCTCAATCCCTGTGCCACCTATGCTGGCCGATGCAGTGCGGGAACTGACGGCATGGCGTGGCGGATCGGCATCGATATCGGCGGCACCTTCACCGACGTCGCTCTGGTGGAGGAAGAGACCGGCCGCATGGCAATCGTCAAGCTGCTGACCACGCCGCAGGATTTCGGCCAGGCAGTGATCGACGGCATCCGGCAGGGTCTGGACACGAACCGCATCGACGCTGGCGATGTTTCGTTTCTGTCGCATGCCACCACGGTGGTGACCAATGCGCTGCTGGAGAACAAGGGCGCACGCGCCGGGTTCGTCACGACGCGTGGCATGCGCGACATCCTGGAGTTGCGGCGTTCATCGCGGGCCGATCTCTATGATCTGCTGCAGGACCCGCCCGCGGTGTTGGTGCCGCGGCGCTGGCGGTTCGAGATCACCGAGCGGATCGATGCGCAGGGCGAGGTGGTAACGCCCCTGGCAGAGAACGAACTGCCGGCGCTGATCGAGGCGATCCGCGACGCGGAGTTGCAGACGGTCGCGGTGTCGTTGCTGTTTTCGTTCCTTAACGATGCGACACGAGCGTCGCGTGGGCAAAGCGTTGCGCGCCGCGCTGCCTGGCGTCGCGGTATACCTGTCATCCGAGGTGCTGCCCGAAATCCGCGAATTCGAACGCGCCAGCACGACGGCGGTCTGTGCCGTGGTGGGACCGGTGCTGGCTTCGTATCTCGACCGGCTGCAGAGCGCGATATCGCGCCTCGGCTTGCCGCAACTGCATGTGATGGGCTCCTCTGGCGGTGTGTTCGACATCGCGGAGGGGCTGCGCATGCCGGCGATGGCGGTCGAGTTCGGTCCCGCCGCCGGCGTGATCGCCGCCTCGCTGGCAGGCCGGCAGTTGGCTCGGCCCAACCTGATCTCGTTCGACATGGGCGGCACCACGGCGAAGGCCAGCGTGATCGCTGGTGGCGAGGTATCGGTGACCGCCGAGTACGAGGTGGGCGGCGCCGGCCACGCCAATCGCTGGATGCACGGCACCGGTCATCCGATCCGCGTGCCGGTGATCGACCTCGCGGAAGTCAGTGCCGGCGGCGGCTCGATCGCATGGGTCGATCCTGGTGGTGCGCTGAAGGTAGGACCGCACAGTGCGGGCGCATCCCCTGGTCCCGCGTGCTATGGCATCGGCGGCACCGCGCCAACGGTGACCGACGCCGATGTTGTGCTCGGTTATCTCGACCGCGAAGCGCTGCTCGGTGGCGCGCTGCGCATCGATCTCGCGGCGGCGGAACGAGCGATCGACACAGCGATCGCGCGGCCACTCGGCATGACCGTACCGGAAGCCGCGGCGCGCATCGTCGAAGTCGTCAACAGCAACATGGCGCAGGCATTGCGCATCGTGTCGATCGAACGCGGCCACGATCCGCAGGAGTTCAGCCTCATCGCGTTTGGCGGCGCGGGCCCGGTGCATGCAGTGTCGCTGGCCGAGGAATTGCAAATACCCGAAGTGATCGTGCCGCCGGCGCCTGGTGCATTCTCCGCGCTTGGATTGGTGGCAAGTGATCTCAAACGCGATTATTCGCGCACGCTTGTACGCCGATCTGGGCAGCATAGACGCGGCGCGTGTCGCAGAGGTGTTCAGCGGCATGGAGCAGTCGGGACGTGAGATGCTGCGTGCGGCTCGCGTTCCGTCAGAACGGCAGGTGTTGCTGCGCCAGGCTGATGTGCGCTATCGGCGGCAGGCGTACGAGCTGACGGTGCCGATTGCCGAGGGTGAGATCACCCGGGCCTCCCTGGATGAACTTGCTGTAGCTTTCCACGCGAGGCACGAACAGACCTATGGACATGCAAACCGCTCGGAGCGGGTGCAGCTCGTGAATTTGCGCCTGACAGCGTTCGGCCGGTTGCCTGATCTTGTCTTGGCGCAGCGCGGGGATCCCGCGAGCGCGCGTGTGCGCGACCGTGACGTATGGTTCGCCGAATGCGGCTTCACATCGACGCCTGTGCACTGGCGTGATGGACTGTCCGCTGGCACGCAGATCGTTGGGCCGGCGATCATCAAGGCGATGGACTCCACCGCGGTCGTGCCGCCGGGATGGCGGGTGTGGATCGATGAGCTCGGGTACCTTCGGCTGTCGCGTGTGATGGTGGGGCAACTCAATGCATAATGAGATGCACTGACGAGGACGCCAAGCCGACTGGAGTGGGAGAATGAGTGACAAGCCACACGTACTGATCGCGGGAGCGGGCATCGGAGGCCTTACGGCCGCACTTGGCCTACTGCGTCATGGTTTCCGGGTCTCGGTATATGAGCAGGCAAAAGAGCTCCGGGACGTCGGTGCCGGTGTGCTGATCTCACCCAACGGAATGCGGGTCTTGGCAAGTTTAGGCGTTGCTGATCGCGTTCTCGCGGTTGCAGCCCACCCGGTCAGGCGAGAGGTCCGACTTTGGAACACGGGCCAAGCATGGCCAACCTTCGAACTCAACACGGTGGCTGCCGCCAAGTATGGTTTTCCTTTTGCATGGCTTTTTCGCCCGGATCTGCTCGAGTTGCTTGCGGCAGCCGTTACTGATCTGGCGCCGGATGCGATCCACCTCGGTTACAAGGTGACAAGTTGCAGGCAAGACGCCGAGACAGTGACATTGCTGTTCGCCGACGGTCGCACTGCGACGGGAGACGCGCAAGTTGGCGCGGATGGAGTTCACTCGGCCGTCCGATCCACCCTGCATGGCACCGACCAACCAGAGTTGACGGGATTCATCGCATGGCGTGGTGTGATCCCGTTTACGGCATTGCCGCCCCGATTTGCTGATGGCGTTGCCAAGACCTGGGTTGGGCCGAGCGGACATGTCGTGGAGTATCCAATTCGACGTGGGGAACTGCTGAATTTTGTTGGCGTCGTGCAACGCGACGACTGGCGCACCGAATCTTGGTCCACGGTGGGCAGCTGCGAGCAGCTGGCGGACGATTTCCAGGGTTGGCATGACGACGTACAGATCATGATCCGAGCACTTCCACAGCCAAATCTCTGGGCGCTCAGCATGCATCGGGAATTACCGCACTGGTCGGTCGATCGCATAACGCTCCTGGGTGATGCCTGCCACCCAACCCTGCCGTTCCTTGGGCAGGGAGCAACGATGGCAATCGAGGATGGCTTGATCCTCGCGCGCGCTCTGAATGCGCATACCCCCCATATTGTTCGCGGGTTCGCGGCTTACGAGACGGCGCGAAAGGACCGCACATCCCACTTGGTTGCCACCGCTGCGGAAAATGCGAAACGTATTACAAATCCGGTCTTCGCCGATGCGACCGCAGCACAGGCCTTCCTCGACTCAGAGTTTGCCGAAATGAAGATGAGCGAACGCCTTGACTGGGTGTATAGCTATGATGCCGCCAACGTGGTCGTTTGAGGCCGGGGATGCCTTGGCACGCATCGGCCAGCTTGGCCATGTTCAACTGACGACAATTGCCATGATCGGAAGCGGAGTATGCCCCACCTGAAGACCGACCCGGCCCGCTTCGAGGTAGTGAAGAATGCGCTTACGTGCGCGGCGGAGGAAATGAAGATCGTCCTGGCGAAGACAGCGTATTCGCCACTGCTGAAGGTGGCCGGCGACTACTCCTGCGGCATCTTCGATGTTCAGGGCAACATGGTCGCGCAAGGTCCCGATCTGCCGATCCATCTCGGCTCCATGCCCGATGCGGTGCGCGCGGTCGTGCAGGCGTTCCCTGATGTCGCACCCGGCGATGTTTTCATCCATAACGATCCATATCAGGGTGGCTCGCATCTGCCAGACGTGAACGTCGTTTCACCAGCCTTCCACGAGGGCCGCCTGCTCGGCTTCGGTTGCGTTCGCGCGCACTGGCCCGATATCGGCAGTGCCACGCCCGGCAGTTACGGCGCGGTGACCGAGATCTACGGCGAGGGCCTGCGCCTGCCGCCTATACGCTTGTATCGTGACGGCAAGCCGGACCCCGCCATCGAGGCGATCATCTTCGCCAATGTCCGCACCCCCACCGAGCGCCTCGGTGATCTGCGCGCCCAGGTGGCGGCGAACTGGCGTGCCGCCGCTCGATTGCAGGCACTTGCGGCCAAATACGGCACCGACACGCTGCTCGACATCATGCAGGAGGTGCAGGACTACTCGGAAACCATGATGCGCGCCGCATTGCGCGCGCTGCCCGATGGTGAGGCGGAGTTTTCCGATGTCTTCGATGGCGACGGTGTCATCGCGCCGGGCGAGGTCGATGACGAGACGTTCACCGTGAAGCTTCGCATCATCAAGCGCGGCGATACGATCGTCGCCGACTTTGCCGGCTCCGATCCGCAGGTGGCCGGGCCGATGAATGCGCCGCTCACGGTGACCGCCTCGGGCGTGTTCTGCGCGCTGAAGATGATCGCCGACCCGAAGAGCCTGATCCCGCCCAATTCCGGCTGCTGGCGTCCGGTGACGGTGACGGCGCCGCCAGGCTCGGTGGTGAACGCGCAGCTACCCGCACCGGTGGTGTACGCCAACCACGAGATTTCGCATCGCGTCGCGGACATGGTGATGGCGGCGATGTTCGCCTTCACGCCGCGCACCGTGATGGCGGGATCGCAGGGCACCTCTGCGGTCATGACATTCGGCGGCACCGACTATCGCACCGACGAGCGCTATGTCAGCTACGAATTGGTGAAGGGTGGCTTCGGCGCGCGGCCGGTGAAGGATGGCATCAACGCCGTCGCATCGACCGTCTCCAACATGATGAACACGCCGATCGAGATCATCGAGATGAGCTTTCCGCTGCGCGTGGAGGAATACGCGCTGGTGCCTGACAGCGGCGGTGCCGGCACGTGGCGCGGCGGCCTCGGCGTGCGTCGCGTGTGGCGCGTACTGGAGCGGCAGGCCCATGCGGCGGTCTGCTGCGAACGCACCGTCACGCCACCGTTCGGTCTCGCCGGCGGCAAGTCAGGCGCGCCAGCGAAGCTGGAACTGATACCGCCGAATGGCAACGCACGCAGGCTCATCAGCAAGGGCGGCTTCATCGCGCCCGGCGGTTCGCTGGTGGTGATCGAGGCGCCCGGTTCAGGTGGCTATGGCCCACCGTCCGGCCGTGATCGCGCGCATCTTTCCGAAGACCTGCTGGACGGATACGTTACCCCGACGGCGGCGCGACGTGACTACGGCGCCGACTCGATGTGAGACAACAAGGAGAGTGGAAATGTCAGGCACGCAACCGGTGATCGCGCAGAAGAGCCCGTATCGGATGGATGTGGAGGCCGGCAAGTCGTACTGGTGGTGCGCCTGCGGCAAGAGTGGCAACCAGCCGTTCTGCGATGGATCGCACAAGGGCAGCGGCTTCGCGCCGGTCGAGTTCAAGGCGGAGGAAACCGGCCAGGTCGCGTTCTGCGGCTGCAAGAACAGCGGCAACAAGCCTCGTTGCGACGGGACGCATCGGAGTTCTGTAGCACATGAAGATCGACGACGTATCGCTGACCATCTTCGCGTGGGACGGCATCCCGGCGACGCGCTACCACCTTGGCGCGCTGGCCTCGTCCACCAGCAATCTCGGCCTGCTGCGCATCCACACAGACGAGGGATTGGAAGGCCACGCGTTTCTGGGTGCCGCGACCAATCCCGCGTCGATGGACGGACCGCAGCTTATCCGGTCGCTCAAGCCGATGCTGATGGGGCAGAACCCGCTGGAGCGTGAGCGCATCCACGGCGCCATGCGACTGGTGTCGCGCATTGTCAGCTACCGCACGATCGGCGCGGTGGATACAGCGCTGTGGGATCTGTGCGGCAAGATCGCCAAGCTGCCGATACACGCGCTGATGGGCACGTGCCGCACTTCGATCCTCGCCTATGCGAGCTCGCAGGTGTTGCCCGACATCGCGGCCTATGTCGATCAGGCGCAGACGTTCAAGGCGAACGGCTGGCGCGCCTACAAGATCCATCCGCCGCGCGATCCGGATCAGGACATCAAGGTGTGCGTGGCGGTTCGCAAGGCGGTCGGCGATGACTTCCGGCTGATGCTCGATTCCACCTGGAGCTACAGCTACACCGATGCGCTGCGCGTCGGCCGCGCGATCGAGGAGATGGGCTACTACTGGTACGAAGATCCGATGTCGGACGAGGACATCTACAACTACGTCAAGCTGCGCGAGAAGCTGGATATCCCGATCATGGCGACGGAGTTCCCTGCCGGCGGACTGGAGACCTATCCGATCTGGCTGACCGAGCGTGCCACCGACTACCTGCGCGGCGACATCCCGAACAAGGGCGGCCTCACCACCATGTTGAAGACCGCGCATCTCGGCGAGGCGTTCAACATCAAGTACGAGGTGCATCACTCGGGCAATTCGCTGAACAATCTGGCCAACCTGCATCTGTGCATGGCGATCCGCAACACCACGATGTTCGAGGTGCTGCTGCCCGACGGGGCGCACAAATACGGCATGGCGAAGGAGTTGGAGATCGATCGCGAGGGGATGCTGCATGCCCCAACGGGCCCGGGCCTGGCGGCGGAGATCGACTTCGATCTGATCAAGCGGAAGACGGAGGCCGTGCTGAGCTAGGGCCGCCAGTCCAGCCCCTGTCATTATGCAAGCAACCTCCGCCTTGCGAGATTCCGCATCAGCGCCGCCGCGCCGAAGCTCCACGCCTCGCACTGGTCCGTCGGCATCATCCGGTTCACCAGTCGACCCAGCTTCGGCGCCGCGATCGTCACGACGTCGCCGGTCTTGTGGGTGAACCCCTTGCCCGGCGCGTCGCGATCCTCCACCGGCGCGAACATCGTGCCGAGGAACAGCACCGCACCGTCGGGATAGCGATGATGCTGGTTCACCATCTGCGCCACCAGATCGGCCGGATCGCGACTGATCTTTGCAATCGATGACGCGCCGCTCAGTGTGAATCCATCGTCCCCCTCGACGGTGAGCGAAACCGTCGTCTGCCGGACATCGTCCAGCGTGAACCGTGCGTCGAAGAAGCGCAGCAACGGCCCGATCGCGCATGACGCGTTGTTGTCCTTTGCCTTGCCGAGCAGCAGCGCGGATCGCCCTTCCACGTCGCGCAGGTTCACGTCGTTGCCCAATGTCGCGGCGACGATGCGGCCTGACGATGACGCGGCCAGCACCACCTCGGGCTCCGGGTTGTTCCACGACGACTTCGGATGAATGCCCGCGTCCATGCCGGTGCCGACCGCGGCCATCGGCTGCGCCTTGGTGAAGATCTCGGCGTCCTCACCGATGCCGACCTCGAGATACTGGCTCCACGCTCCTTGCTCGATCAGCACCTGCTTCAGGTGCGCTCGCCTCGGCTGATCCAGGCTTCAGCCTGGCCAGATCGTCGCCGACCAGCCGGTTCACCTCCGCGCGGATTGCCGCTGCGGCGTTCAGGTCCCCGCGCGCACGCTCCTCGATCACGCGTTCGATCATCGACACGACGAACGTCACGCCGGCCGCCTTGATCGCCTGCAGATCGATCGGCGCCAGCAGCCACGGCTTGTTGCGATCGCGACCGTCGGGCGGCGTGTTGGCCAGCACGTCATCCAGCCTGCCGATGCGCTCGCCTGTCGGCGGCG
The DNA here is from genome assembly GCA_963776505.1 of uncultured Alphaproteobacteria bacterium. Classification (GTDB taxonomy): domain Bacteria; phylum Pseudomonadota; class Alphaproteobacteria; order Acetobacterales; family Acetobacteraceae; genus JAMXLO01. The sequence goes on along the minus strand of CAVZNH010000066.1, from coordinate 56,016 downwards.
CGCAGACGTTCGGCTGGCGCATCGGCCTCGCACAGATCGCGCATGGTCGGGAAGCTCGCCGATATGTCGAGCAGATCGCCGTCCCGCACCGCCACGACGGACGGACCGCCGACATCCGGCCGCCAGACGCGTCCCGCCAGTGCGGCCTGCGCGCTGTCGTCCGGCAGCACGGGCTGCAACGCCTCACGAAATGCGGTCATCCCCTGTCCTCCCAAAGCCAGGCCCGGCACCCTATACTATGACCAGCCATGAACCGAGGAGGCAGGCCCATGCGGCTGTTCGGCTCGTCGAACACGGCGGACACCGAGACGTTTCCCGTGACCCACACCGAGGAGGAGTGGCGTGCGAAGCTGTCTCCCGCGCAATACCAGGTGCTGCGCAAGCATGGCACGGAGCGCGCCGGCACCAGCCCGCTGAACGCGGAAAAGCGGCACGGCAAGTTCATCTGCGCCGGCTGCGGTCAGGAGCTGTTTGCGTCCGACACCAAGTTCGAGAGCGGCACCGGCTGGCCCAGCTTCTACCAGCCGCTGGAAGGCGCGGTCGGCACCACCGAGGACCGCAGCTTCTTCATGACGCGCACCGAGGTGCATTGCAGCAACTGCGGCGGTCATCTTGGCCACGTGTTCGACGATGGGCCTCGCCCGACCGGGCAGCGCTACTGCATGAACGGCGCGGCGATGGACTTCAAGCCGGACTGACAACCGGTTACTACTCCGCTGCCGCAGCGCAGTCGGAACTGTGCGCTGCCGCTGTCGCTCCTCCTTCAACTCCTCCGCCACCAGGAACGCCAGCTCCAGCGCCTGCGAGCCGTTCAGCCGCGGATCGCAATGCGTATGGTAGCGATCCGCCAGCGTCGTCCTCATCGATCTGCTGCGCGCCGCCGGTGCATTCGGTGACGTCCTTGCCGGTCATCTCGATGTGCATACCGCCGAGCCGGCTGCCCTCCGCACGATGCACCGCGAAGCAGGCGCGCAGTTCCGCGATGATCCGGTCGAACGGCCGTGTCTTGCGACCCGATCGCAGTCGTCACCGTGTTGCCGTGCATCGGATCGCACGACCACACCACGCTGCGTCCCTCGCGCCGCACGGCCCGGATCAGCGGCGGCAGATCCGGTGCCGATGCGCTCCGCACCCATGCGTGTGATCAGCGTCAGCCGCCCCGGCTCGTTACGCGGATTCGAGCGCATCGATCAGCCGCAGCACTTCGTCCGGCGTCATCGTCGGGCCACATTTCAGACCCAGCGGATTGGCGACGCCGCGCATGAACGCGACATGCGCGCCATCCACCTGGCGCGTGCGCTCGCCGATCCATGGCAGATGCGTCGAACATGCGTACCAATCGCCGGTCAGGCTGTCCTGCCGCGCCAACGGCTCCTCGTAGTTCAGCAGCATCGCATCGTGGCTGGTGTAGAACTCGGTCGAGCGAAGCTGCGGCGCGTTCGCCGACGTCAGGCCGCAGGCCGCCATGAACGCCAGCGACTCCTGGATGCGCCGGCAGATCTCGCCATAGCGCTCGCCTTGCGGCGACGCCGCGATGAACGCCTGGTTCCACTGCTGCACGCGCGCCAGATCGGCAAAGCCGCCTTGCGTGAAGGCGCGCAGCAGATTGAGCGTGATCGCCGACTGATTGTAGGCGCGCAGCATCCGCGACGGATCCGGCATGCGCGCCGCCGCATCGAACGCGATGTCGTTGACGATGTCGCCGCGATAGGAGGGCAGCGTGACGCCATCGATCGGTCTCGGTGGGCTGCGAGCGCGGCTTGGCGAACTGCCCGGCCATGCGCGCGACCTTCACCACCGGCACGGCGGCGGCATAGCTCAGCACCACCGCCATCTGCAGCAGCACCTTCACCGTGTCGCGCAGCGCGTTGGCATGGAATTCGGCGAACGATTCCGCGCAGTCGCCGCCTTGCAGCAGAAACGCCTCGCCTGCCGCGACGCGGCGCAAGCTGCGCCTTCAATGCGCGCGCCTCGCCGGCGAAGATCAGCGGTGGCGCAGCGCGAAGTTCCGCCTCGACAGCGTCAAGCGCCGCCGCGTCCGGATAGATCGGCGCCTGCGCGATCGGGCAGGCGCGCCAGTCCTGTGGTGTCCACATGGCGCGTCATCGCGGTCGCTGAGGCGCCGGCTGACGGCGCGGGTTGTGGTGCAGGCCTCGGAACGGACGGGCCGGTGATCACGTCGAAATCGAATTCTGAACTGGGCATACGAGCCTCCTTCGGTTGAGAGGCCGCTCCTGCCTTGGCGAAATCCGATTTCCGATGCAGTAGAAATGCGAAAGCCGCCTTGGCGGGGCGGCTTCGGGTTCCTGCTAGTGGTGCACGATCCTAGGCCGCCGGTGTGTACCAGCGGTACCAAAATCGTGAGGCGGAAATGATCTGCATCCGTGCCATGGCCGCTCATTAGCCCAGGAGCGGCGCGAATGGCAAGCGCCGATTTGCGTTCACATGATCGACGGATTGTCGGGATCCAGCGCACGCACCAGATAATCGTTGCTCTGCGGCGCATAGAGCTGCCACAGCGCGCGCAGTTCGGCGATCGGCGTGTCGTGCCAATCGACGCGCAGGTCGATCAGCGGGAAGCTCTCGCGCTCCACCACCAGCAGATGCGCGCTGCGCACCGGGCCATTCTCGCCGCCGGCCGCGAGGCCCGCCTCCAGCGCCATGCAGCAGCCGCTCCGCCAGCGGCGCGGATGGGTCGGCCTGGAACGCGCGCAGCATCGCGGCAGGCACTACGCGCGTTCGCCAGGATATTGCCGATCGCGCAGGCGTCCTGCGCAGGCGCCGCGCTCATCTCCGGCTTGACGCGCGCGCCGCTGAACGCGGCTGTGTTGCCGGCGGCATCCAGCACGGCGAGCTGCCGCCAATGCGCGTGCGGCGTTGAGGCGACCAGTGCATCCAACGTCTCCTGCGCCGAACAGCCGGAGCGCAGCAGCGCGAGCCCACGTGGCCCAAGCCGCGGATCGGTGCGATGCTGCGTCAGCACCGCGCCAACGCCGGCGGCGCAATAGGCGCAGCGCGCGCCGACGGCGATCGAGGATGTGGTGACGGCAGCGCCGATCTGTCCGGTGCGAGGGCAGCGGCCGATGAGGGAGAAGGTCATGGGTCTCTGATGTCGCGTTCTGTTGAGTTGTCGATGCCCGGAGCTGCCGCCTCGTTCGATGACGGTAAGAAAGCGCAGCAGCCGGTTTCATCCAGCTCGCCGTGTCGGTGATCCTGCTCAGCAGCGCGTGGCCGCTGACCAAGATCGCCCTGAGCCTCGGTAGCACGCCGCTGTGGTTTGCAGAAGGGCGCGCCGTGCTGTCCGGTGCAACGATCGCCGCCATTCTCGCGGTGCGGGGCCGGCTGCGCGTGCCGCATCGCGACGATCTTCCCGCACTGGTTGCGGTCGGCGTCTGCCAACTTGGGCTGTACTTCGCGTTCGCCCACGAAGCGGTCGCCTGGGTTCCCGCGGGACGCACCGCGATCCTCGCCAACACGACGACGATATGGGTCGTGCCGCTGTCGCTGATCTTCCTGCGCGAAGCACATTCCGCCGCGGCGCTGGCTCGCCGCCGGGTTCGGCCTCGCCGGCGTGGTGGTCCTGATGAGCCCGTGGGCGATCGACTGGTCGTCGCGCGACGTGCTGATCGGCCATGCCTTCCTGCTCGGCGCATCGCTTGTCCTGGTCGGTGGCCATCATCGTCACCCGCGCCGCGACGCCGCGCTCGACAATGTTCGAGCTGCTGCCTTGGTGTTTCGCCATCAGCGCGCGTCTTGCTGGCGCCGCTGCTGCTGTGGCACGCGCCGCATGGCGGGATCGGCACGCATCCCGCGTCGTGGGCCGCGCTTGGCCTATATCGGCCTGATCGCCAGCCCGTTCGGCACATGGTGCGTGATCCAGGCGACCGCGACGCTGCCCACCGTGGTGTCCTCGGTCGGCTTCCTGACCACCCCGGCGATCAGCCTGATCCTCGCCAACCTGCTGCTCGGCGAGCCGATCACTGCGGATCTGCTGGCCGGTTCCGCGCTGATCATCTTCGGCGTCGGCGTCGCCGCATGGCCGACGCGGCGATGATGCTGCACGCGATCGAGGCAGGGCAGGGCGGTCCGCCGCTCGTGCTGCTGCATGGTCTGTTCGGTTCGGCCCGCAATTTCGGCAGCGTGCAGCGTGCGTTCGCACAGCATCGGCGCACGATCGCCCTCGATCTGCGCAATCACGGCGCGAGCCCGCACGACAGCGACATGCGCTACGCGACCATGGCCGCCGATGTGCTGCAAACGCTCGATCGGCTTGGCGCGCTGCCGGCGGTGCTGCTCGGGCATTCGATGGGCGGCAAGGCGGCGATGCAGGCGGCGCTGATGCAGCCGGATGCGGTCGCGCGCCTGATCGTCGCCGACATCGCGCCGGTGCCGTATCCGCCGCATCTGCGCGCCATCGCCGAGGCGATGGCGGCGCTGCCGCTTTCTGCCGGGGATGACGCGAGCGCAGGCCGATGCCGCGCTGGCCGAGGCGGTGCCGGATGCAGGCAATGCGTGCGTTCCTGCTGCAGAACCTGCAGCTTGGTGCGGCGCCGGCCTGGCGCATCGGTCTTGCCGAGATCATCGCGGCGTTCGCCGACATCGAGGCCTGGGACGCGCCCGACGATGCACGCTATGCCGGCCCGACCTTGTTCATCGCCGGCGCGACGTCGAACTACATCAAGCCGCAGCATCGCCCGGTGATCCGCGCGCTGTTTCCCGAATGCGCGCTTCGTCACGCTGAAGAACGCCGGCCATTGGCTGCATGCCGAAAATCCGTCAGGCTTCGTCGCCGTGGTCGAGGCGTTTTTGACAGCCGCCGCCTGATCCAAGCATCATCTCAGACATGCGCCTGACCGACGAAGAAAGCGCCATGCTGGCCGGCGAGGCTGGGCCGGCGCGGCAATGGGCGATCGAGCATCAGATCCGCGTCGGACGTTATCTCGGCGCGGCCGACTTCGTGCCGGTGTCGCAGGCGCACATCATGGCCGATACCGAATCGCTCGGCGTCGCCGGCGTCGAATGGCTGGAACGCCTGGCGGCACTGCCCGAGCACGAACGCCGCGTGCGCATCCCCACCATCACCGATCCGCGCGGCACGGACTTCGCCGCCGCGGCGCGGCTGAAGCACCAGGAGTGGATGCTGGCATTGGAGCGTCGCGTCGATCGCCGCGTTCGAGGCACTCGGCGTGCTGATGACCGACACCTGCATCAACTACCAGACGATCATGCCGGCGGTGCGCGGCGAGCACATGGCGTATGGCGACACCGGTGTGGTGATCTACTCGAACAGCGTGCTCGGTGCGCGATCGAATTTCGAGGGCGGACCGTCCGCGCTGGCCGCCGGACTGACCGGGCGCACGCCGCGCTACGGCTTTCATTTGCCGGAGCAGCGCCGCGCGACGCTGCTGCTGCGCGTCGATTATACGCCGCGCGAACTGCATGATTGGGGCGCGCTCGGCGGCATCGTCGGACGCATCGCCGGCGACTATTGGCAGGTGCCGGCGCTGCTCGGCATCGACCGCGTTCCGACTTCGGATGAGCTGAAGCATTTCGGCGCGGCGCTGGCGAGCTACGGATCGGTGGCGCTGTTTCACATGGTCGGAATCACGCCGGAAGCGGAGCACGCGGTCGATCGCGTCGTTGACGGTCAAGGCAGACCATCACCGAAGCGGATCTGCGCGCATTCCAGGCCGCCTATCGTGCAGGCGTCGACAAGGTCGATGTCGTGGTGTTCTCCGCGCCGCAGCTCAGCCTGATCGAACTGCGCGAGCTTGCCGCCATGCTGGACGGACGACGCGCGACGATACCGATGCTGGTGGTGACCAGCCCGCAGGTGAAGCCGGATGCCGATCGGTTCGGCCTCACCGCGCGCATCGAAGCGGCAGGCGGTCTCGTGCTGTCCGGCATGTGCTTCTACCAGAGCTATGCGCGCGAAATGGCGGAGGCGAATGGCTGGCAGACGCTCGCCACCAGTTCGGCGAAGCTGGTCAACATCCTCGGCGGCTATGGCTATCGGCCGGCGCTGCTGTCGATGCAGGAATGCGTCGACGCGGCGTGCAGCGGGAGGATCGCGCATGATCGAGTTCCGCGCTGTCGCTGCGATGGGCAAGCGCGTGCGCGGCCGCGCGCTGGTGGCGAAGGACGGATTTTCCGCGCGCTACGATCTTGACCGCGTTGCAACGGCGTGTTCTCGCGGCCGGAGCACAAGCTGGCGGGCCAGTCCTATGTCGGGCGCATTCTGGTGCTGGATGCGGCGAAAGGTGGCGTGGCGACCGCCTGGATGCTGCACGAGATGACGGCACGCGGCGTGATGCCGGCAGCGCTGGTGCTCAACCGGGTGAACCCGATCATGGTGCAGGGCGCGGCGCTGGCCGACTTCACCATGATCTCCGGGTTCGATGTCGATATCACCGCCGTGGTGCCGGATGGCGCGCTGGTGGAGGTCGATCCCGAAGCTACGACCGCCCTGCCTGAGGGTGCTGGCGGAAGCATGACGGCTGTGGATACATAAGCGTGGCTCAGTAAGACTCCCCCTCCCCTTGCGGGAGGGGGGCCGCCACAACGTCCCCTCCCCCTACCCCCTCCCGCAAGGGGAGGGGAGCTTCTGCTAGCTGGCCCAGCCTACCGCAGCTCGAAGCCCAGATTGCGCAGCGCGTCTCGCATGCGGTCGCGGCCTCTCAGCGCCACCGCATCCTTCACGCGGTTGAAGCATTGCTGCGTCCAGTCGATCGCCTTCATCCCCTGCTCGTGCTGGAAGCCGCGCATCGTCGCGTTGTAGCCATCGATCGCCTCGCTGTGCGGTGCGACGGAGTACCGCTCGCGATGCAACACCAGGGACTGCGGCAGGCGCGGCTTGATGTCGGTGGGTCGGTCCGGATCGGGATATCCGACCGACATGCCGAACACCGCGAAGACATGCGGCGGCAGACCAAGTTCGGCCGCGATCTGCTCTGGCAGGTTCCGCATAGCGCCAATGTAGACCGTTCCCAGTCCGAGCGACTCCGCAGCGATCAGGGCACTCTGTGCAGCGAGCGCCGCATCCACCACGCCGACGATGAACTCCTCGATATAATGCGTACCATCCACCTGTGCCTGGTGCTCAGCTGCGATGCGATCGAGGCGTGACAGGTCGGCGAGCCAAACCAGCAGAAGCGGCGCGTCGCGGATGAACTGCTGCTGTCCGGCAAGCTCCGCCAGACGCGACTTGCGCCCGGACTCCTGTACCGCGACCACACTCCAGAACTGCAGGTTGGACGAGGTGGAGGCGGATTGCGCCGCGGCAATCAGCAGTTCGAGCGTGCCATCAGGCAAAGCGCGCGGCAGGAAGGCACGCACCGATCGGTGATTGAGGATGGTCTCCAGCACCTCGTTCCATTGCTGCGGTGCAGCGAGCGCGCCGTCGCGATTGCGCCGGTTCAGTAGTGTGTGTGCGTCGGCGGCAGGCTCCGACAAGGTGCTTGCAGATAACACGTTGCACTCCAGATATGTAAGTCTGGTAGATCATTCCCGACCCACACGGGCCGTGCAAGCCAACGTCCAGGAAGGAGAGGTCAATGACTATCTACTCGGGCCCCGTATTCGGGATGGCCCGCCAGCAGTTTCAGGTGATCGCGGACTACCTGGAGATCCCCAACGACGAACGCGATCGGCTGCTCTATCCGAAGCGGGCCATCACCGTGTCCTGCCCGATCCATCGAGATGACGGCAAGATTGCCGTCTATCAGGGCTATCGCGTGCAGCACCATCTGACGCTCGGGCCGACCAAGGGCGGCACACGATTCGCGCTCAGCGTCGATATCGGCGAGGTGGCGGCGCTGGCGATCTGGATGAGCTGGAAATGCGCCCTCGCTGGGCTGCCATATGGTGGCGCGAAGGGCGGCATCACGGTCGATCCGCGCGCGCTGTCACGCCATGAGCTCGAGAACCTGTCGCGCCGCTACATGCAGGAGATGATCCCATTCGTCGGTCCGCACACCGACGTGATGGCGCCTGACATGGGCACCAACGAGCAGGTCATGGCGTGGTTCATGGACACCTATTCCATGTATCAGGGCCGGACGGTGACCGAGATCGTCACCGGCAAGCCGGTGGCATCGGGTGGCACCGAGGGCAGGCGTGAGGCGACAGGTCGCGGTGTTGCCTACCTTGCCTGCCGCGCGCTGGAACGCGTCGGTTTGCAGCCGTCGGGTGCAACGATGATCGTCCAGGGCTTTGGCAATGTCGGCAGCTATACGGTGGAAACGCTGGCACAGCGCGGTGTGAAGCTGATCGGCGTCTCGGATCATACCGCATGCTATTTTGATCCGCGCGGTCTCGACGCCGGTGCGCTTTTGCATCATGCGCAGGAGCGCGGCGTGCTGGCGGGGTTCTCCAATCAGTTGTCTTTCGACCCGAACGAACTGCTGATGCAGAAATGCGACGTGCTGGTGCCGGCCGCGATGGAGCAGGTGATCGATGCGTCGGTTGCAAAGCGCCTACAGTGCCGCGTGCTGGCTGAAGCCGCGAATGGTCCCACGACCCCTGACGCCGACCTGGTGCTGGATCAGCGGCGCGGCGAGATTTTTGTCGTGCCGGACGTATTATGCAACGCCGGCGGCGTGGTGGTCAGCTACTTCGAATGGGTGCAGGATCTCCAGCAGTTCTTCTGGGACGAAAGCGAAGTGATGAGCAAGCTCTACCATGTGCTGGATCGCGCGTTCACCCAGGTGATGCGCCGCGTCGAGCGTGACGGCGTGTCGCACCGCACAGCGGCGATGGCGATCGGCGTCGAGAAGGTGCGCAACGCGAAGACCACGCGCGGGTTGTTCCCGTGACATGACCCGCGAAATCCGCCTCAACGCGTTCGACATGAACTGCGTTGGCCATATCCAGCACGGGATGTGGGCGCATCCTCGCGATCGCTCGATGCACTACACCGATCTCGATCATTGGGTGTCGCTGGCGCGGACGCTGGAGCGCGGCCTGTTCGATGGATTGTTCCTGGCCGACATCCTCGGCGTCTACGACGTGTTTCAAGGGCAGCCCGATGCGTCGATCCGCAACGCGGTGCAGATTCCGGTAAACGATCCGCTGCTGCTGATCCCTGCAATGGCCTACGTAACTCAGCACCTCGGCTTTGGCGTCACCTGCAATCTGACCTATGAGCCGCCCTATACCTTCGCCCGCCGCATGTCCACGCTCGATCACCTGACCAAGGGGCGCATCGGCTGGAACGTCGTCACCGGCTATCTCGACAGCGCCGCGCGCGGCATGGGCCTGACGGAGCAGCCGGAGCACGACAGCCGCTACGATGTGGCCGAGGAATACATGCAGGTGGTCTACCAGCTTTGGGAAGGAAGCTGGGAAGACAGTGCCGTGCTGCGCGACCGCGCCTCGCGACTGTTCGCCGATCCGGCGCGCATTCATCGCGTGAAGCATGAGGGCATGCACTACAAGGTCGATGCCATCCACCTGTCCGAGCCATCACCGCAGCGCACGCCCGTGCTGTATCAGGCGGGCGCCTCGGTGCGCGGGCGCGAGTTCGCCGCAGCGCACGCCGAGTGCATCTTCGTCAACGGCCAGTTCCGTCACAACGTGCGCGATATCGTCGCCGACATTCGCGCTCGGACCAAGGCGTTCGGTCGCGATCCGCACGACATCAAGATGTTCGTCGGCGCCACGGTTGTCGTCGCGCCAACCGAGGCAGAGGCGCAGGACAAGCTGGCCGAATATCGCGAGTACGCCAGTTCGGAAGGCGCGCTGGCGCACTACTCGTCCTCGGTCGGCGTCGATTTCTCGCGCTATGGGCCGGACGAGCCGATCCGCTTTGTCAACACCAACGCGCTGCGCTCAAACCTGGAGGCGATCACCGTGCGCAGCGGCACCGAATGGACGCTGCGCAAGCTGATGCAGATGATGGTCCTGGGCAGTCGCCAGGCGCCGATCGTCGGCTCGCCATCGCATGTCGCCGATGAACTGCTGGCCTGGGTGAGCGAGGCGGATGTCGATGGCTTCAATCTGTCGCGCACGGTCATCCCAGAATGCGTGGAGGACTTCGTAGAACTGGTTGTGCCGGAGCTACAAACCCGGGGCGTGATGAAGCGGGCGTATGCGCCCGGCACACTGCGCGAGAAGCTGTTCGGTGGCGCGGCACGGCTGCCGGCGAGCCACCCCGCGGCGCGTTGCCGCCTCTGAAATTTCATGTCCGGCTGTGAGTTAGCTCACACAAATCTGGTCGCTGGTGTGCGATCAATGGTGCATCGGCAGGCGCTGCCCCAACACCCGCGTCTGCTGATTGGGCCGACGGCCCAGGTCAACCCGGACCTTCCCTTGCGGCCCGGCCCCTCACGGTGGCCGGGCCGATCTTTTGTCCGCTCAACCGATGTCCTCGTGCCAGGTACGGCCGTCGCGTTCGATCAGTGCGATCGCCGCGGTCGGACCCCAGGTGCCGGCCGGATATGGGCGCGGCTGGTCCGGTCGGCTGCTCCAGGCCTCCAGGATCGGCTCCACCCAGCCCCATGCCGCCTCCACCTCGTCGCGGCGCATGAACAGCGTGGCGTTGCCGCGCACTGTGTCCATCAGCAGCCGCTCATAGGCGTCCGGAAAGCGCATGCCGAACGTCTTCTCGAAGCGAATATCGAGTGCGGTTGGTGACAGGCGCAGCCCGCCCGGCCCTGGGTCCTTTGTCATCATCGCCAGCCGCATGCCCTCTTCCGGTTGCAAGCGGATGATCAGCTTGTTTGGCGTCCATTCGGCGGCGTCGGCGGGGAAGATCGAAAAGGGCAGGGCGCGATACTGGATGACGATCTCTGACACTTTCTGCGGCAAGCGCTTGCCCGTGCGCAGGTAGAAGGGAACGTTCGCCCAGCGCCAGGTACGCACGTCGACCTTCAGTGCGACGAAGGTCTCGGTCTGGCTGCTTTCGGAACTGTTGAGGTCGGCGATGTAGCCCGGTACCGGCTGCCCGTCGATCGCACCCTGGGTGTACTGACCGCGCACCGTGAGCGTCGGCGTCTCGTGCGGTTCGAACGGACGCAGCGCTCGCAGCACCTTCAGCTTTTCGTCGCGCACGCGGTCCGCTTCAAGCGACACCGGCGGTTCCATCGCCACCAGGCACAGAAGCTGCAGCATGTGGTTCTGCACCATATCGCGCAGCGCGCCGGAACGGTCGTAGTAACCGCCGCGTCCCTCCACGCCGACGGTCTCCGCCACCGTGATCTGCACGTGGTCGATCACGTCGACATTCCACAGGCGCTCGAAGATCGTGTTGGCAAAGCGGAGAGCGAGGAGGTTCTGCACGGTCTCCTTGCCGAGGTAGTGGTCGATGCGGAAGGTCTGCGCCTCGCTGAATACGGCACCCACCTCGTCGTTGATCTCGCGGGCGGACGCGAGGTCGTGGCCAATCGGCTTCTCCAGCACCACGCGTGACTGTTCGGTGACCAGACCGTGTTCGCCGATGTTGCGGCAGATCGGGCCATAGAGGTCGGGCGACGTGGCGAGATAGAAGACGCGCACGCGGCCGGCGTCGAGGACGTTCGCCAGCACATGCCAGTCCGCATTGGCGTCCGTCGCGTCCAGCCTGACGTAGCTGACGCGCCGACAGAACCGATCGGCAGTGTCGGTATCGAGATCTTCGCGCGCCACGTGTTCGCGCAGTGCCTTGCTGGCGCGCTTGCGGTACCCTTCGTCATCCAGGTCGGACCGCGCCGCGGCGATGACGTGCGAATCCGGCGGCATCTGGCCGTCGCGAAAGCGGTAGTAGAGTGCCGGCAGCAGTTTTCGAAGTGTCAGGTCGCCGGTGGCGCCGAACACCACGCAGTCGAAGGTCGCGACGGGGATGATCTTCGGCATGGCTGAGCGTCCAGTTGTCGTTGCGAGAAGCGCTGTGACCGAGATTGCTGCGCCGCGGCGCTCCACGCAATGACGGGCGTCAGACCACGGGTGAGGCGCCGCCGTCCATGTTGATCGCGGTGCCGCTGGTGAAGCCTGCGTGATCGGAGCACAGGAAGCAGGCCATGGCAGCGAATTCCTCGGCCTTGCCGATGCGCCCGATGGGGACGTTGGCGCCCATCTTCGTGCGGAATTCGTCGTAGGAGACGTTGGCCCCTTCACGCGCATGTCGGCGGACGTGCTGATCGGAGTCGATCAGTCCCACCAGCATGCCGTTGACCAGGATGCCATGCGGCGCGCCCTCGCCGGCAAGTATCTTCATGAGCGCCATGCCGGCCGCGCGCGACACTGCGGTCGGGGCGCCGTTGGCCCTGGGAGCCTTCGCGCCAAGGTTGAGCACGTTGATGATGCGGCCCCATTTCCGCTGCTTCATGCCCGGCCATACGAGACGCGTCAGTCGGATGGCCGCGAACAGCTTCAGCTCGAGATCTTCGTGCCAGATGTCGTCGGTGATCTGCTCGGTCGGCATCGCGCGCGACTGGCCGGCATTGTTGATCAGTATATCGACCTTGCCGAATGTCTTGGCGACGGCGTCGTAGGTCTTCTGGATATCGTCAGCCTTGGACACGTCGCAGATGAAGGTGGCGACGCGGCCGCCCTGCGCTGTCGCGGTCACCGTCTGTTTCGCCTGCTCCAGCACCTCGGGCCGTCGCGCCAACATCGCGACGTCGGCGCCGGACGCGGCGAATTCCTTCGCCATCGCGAGACCCAGCCCCGCGCTGGCCCCTGTGATGATTGCGCTGCGGCCGTCGAGACGGACTTCCATCTGTACCTCCCATTGCTGAAGCACACAGTGTGCGGGAGGTGCGGCGTGACGACAACGGGGAGCGGCTAATCCGCTGCGGCTTCCTGGCCCATCTTCTCCGCCAGCGCCGGCATACGGTGCCGCTTGGGTGCCAGCCAATTCTGCAGCCGATCCAGATAGAGGTAGATGATCGGCGTGGTGTACAGCGTCAGTACCTGGCTGAGCGCGAGGCCGCCAACCATCGCGAAGCCCAACGGACGCCGCAACTCTGAGCCCGCACCCTGGCCCAGCATCAAGGGCAAGCCGGTCAGCATTGCCGCCATCGTCGTCATCAGGATCGGGCGGAACCGCAGCAGACACGCCTGGCGGATGGCGTCATGTGGCCGCAGCCCGTCGCGACGTTCCGCGTTGATGGCGAAGTCCACCATCATGATGCCGTTCTTCTTCACGATGCCGATCAGCAGGATCACGCCGATCAGCGCAATCACCGACAGATCGTAGTGCGCCAGCAGCAGCGTCAGCAGCGCGCCGACGCCTGCCGAGGGCAGCGTGGACAGAATGGTCAGAGGCAGGATGTAGCTTTCGTAGAGGATGCCGAGGATGATGTACACGCTGATCAGTGCGGCGGCGATCAGATAGGGCTGGCTGGCGAGCGATGACTGGAACGCCTGTGCGGTGCCCTGGAATGAGCCGGCAACGGTGATCGGCACGCCCATCTGCCGCATCGCCTCGTTGACAGAGTCGACGGCCTGGCCGAGCGCAGCCCCGGGGGCAAGGTTGAAGGAGACGGTGACCGCCGGGAACTGGCTCTGATGGCTGATCGACAATGGCTGTACCGGCATCGTGCTCCAGTGCACGAAGCTTGAGAGCGGCACCGCCTGACCGGTCGGCGACTTCACATACAACTTGTCGAGCGTGGCCGGATCGCCGGCCATGGCCGGCGGCACCTCCAGGATAACGTGATAGGAGTTCACCTGGGAGAAATACTGGGCGATCTGCCGCTGACCGAACGCGTCGTACAGCGTGTCGTCGATCACCTGTGGCTGGATGCCGAAGCGTGCGGCGGCGTCGCGATCGATCACGAGCGTCGCGGTGGTGCCGCCGTCCTGCTGGTCGCTGGTCACGTCGCGCAGCATCGGCAGTGACTGCAGCTTGCCCAGGATCTTGGGGGCCCACTCGTAGAGTTCGGCCAGGTTCGCGTCCTGCAGCGTGTACTGAAACTCGGTCTTGGCCAATCGTGCGCCGACGCGCACATCCGGAACCGGCTGGAGGAACAGCTTGCCGCCCTGCACCTGGGCAATCTTCGGCCGCAGCCTGTTGATGTAGTTCTGCAAGGAGCCGCCGACGCGCTGGTCCAGCGGCTTCAGCGAGATGAACAGCCGTCCGATGTTGTTTGACTGCCCACCGAACCCGCCGCCCATCGAAGAGACAAAGGAACCCGTGTCCGGATCCTGCGCCACGATGTCGGCCAGACGCTGCTGTACGTTCGCCATCTCCTTGAACGAGACGTCCTGCGCGGCCTCGGTGATGCCGAGCACAATGCCGTTGTCCTGCGGCGGGAAGAAGCCCTTGGGGATGATGATGTAGAGATAGACGCTCAGACTGACGGTGCCGAGGAACACCAGCAGCGTGATGAAATGGTGACGCAGGGCAATGTCCAGGGTGCGCCGGTAGAATGCGATCAGCCCGTTGAACATGGCCTCGATGGCCCGATAGAGCCATCCGTGCCGGCTGGTGTCATGCCGCAGGAAGCGCGAGCACATCATCGGCGTCAGCGTCAGGCAGACAAAGGCCGAGACCAGGACAGCGGCGGTGACGGACACAGCGAATTCGCGGAACAGCCGACCGACGATGCCACCCATGAACAGCAGCGGGATGAACACCGCGACCAGCGAGAAGCTGATGGAGACAATGGTGAAGCCGATTTCGCCGGCGCCCTTGATGGCCGCCTCCATCGGTTTCATGCCTTCCTCGACGTGGCGGAAGATGTTCTCCAGCATCACGATCGCATCGTCGATGACGAAGCCGACGGCCAGGGTCAGCGCCATCAAGGACAGGTTGTCCAGACTGTAGTCCAGCAGGTACATCACGCCGAACGTGCAGATCAGCGCGACAGGGACGGTGGTACTGGGGATGATGGTGGCCCAGACGTTCCGAAGGAACACGAAGATCACCATAACGACCAGGCAGACGGCCAGCATCAGGGTGAACTGCACATCGGCGACCGAGGCGCGGATGGTCAGAGTACGGTCCATGATGGTGCTGACGTGGATCGAGGGCGGGATCGAGGCTTCCAGTCGCGGCAACGCCTCCTTGATGCGCTGCACGGTTTCGATGACGTTGGCGCCCGGCTGTTTGAAGATGATCAGCAGGATGCCGCGCTTGCCGTTCTGCCAACCGGCGAGCAGGCGGTTCTCCGGGCCGTCGATGGCACGGCCGATATCGCGCACCCGGACGGCCGCGCCATTGCGATAAGCCAACACGACGTTTTCGTATTGGCTTGCGCGCGTAAGCTGGTCGTTGTCGTAGACGGTGTAGGCTTTGTGCTCGCCGTCGATGCTGCCCTTGGGAGCGTTGACGGTGGCGCTCACCAGCAGATTGCGCACATCCTCCAAGGTCAACCCCATGGCGGCGAGTTTGTCGGGCTCGGCCTCGACCCGCACGGCGCGCTTTTGCTGGCCGCCGATCACCACCTGTGCGACGCCGGAAATCTGCGAGATCTGCTGTGACAGCACGTTCTCAGAGTAGTCGTCGGTCTCGATCAGCGGCAGCGCATCAGACTGCGCCGCCAGGATCATGATCGGCGCATCGGACGGGTTCACCTTCCGGTAGGTCGGCGGTCCCGGCATGATCTTCGGCAACTGCCCGCTGGCAGCCTGGATCGCCGCCTGGATGTCGCCGGCCGCGCCATCGATGTTGCGATCGAGGTCGAACTGCACCGTCACGCTCGTGCTGCCCAGGACGCTCACTGAGGTGAGCTGCGCCACCCCCGGAATCTGCGCGATCTGGGTCTCGAGCGGCTGCGCCACCGTCGCCGCCATGGTCTCAGGACTTGCGCCGGGAAGACTGCCGCTCACCACGATCGTGGGGAAATCCACACGCGGCAGCGGCGCCACGGGCAGCAGCGGATAGGCGGCGATCCCCACGAGCACCAGCGCCGCCATGACCAGTGAGGTGGCGATCGGGCGATGGATGAACGGGGTGGAAATGCTCATGCGCCGCTGATTGCCTCCGCTCCTCGATCAGCCGCCGACGTGCTCGCCCGCTGGCGCCGTCGCTGCGACCAGCATGCCGTCCTGCAGACGCGACTGCCCGTCCAGCACGATCGCCTGTCCAGCATCAAGGCCCTTGGTGATCACCATGACCGGGCCGCGGTCCTCCGCCACGACCGTCTGTCGTTGCACCGTCGAGTCCGGCTTCACGATGTAAACGTACAAGCCGATCTGCCCGTGCTGCACCGCCTGCGTCGGCACGGCGACCACCTGGTGCTCCGTGCGCAGCAGCAGTCGCGCCTCGACGAATTGGCCAGGCCACAGCCGGTTTTCCTCGTTGGGGAAGGTCGCTTTCAAACGGATGGTGCCTGTGGTGGCGTCGATGGCGTTGTCCGGGGTCAGCAGCGTCCCTTGAGCCAGCTCACGATTGTCCTCGTCCCGACCAGGCCGCAACCGTCACTGGGCCCTTGCGTCATTTCCTCGACGATCGGCGGCAGGTTACGTTGCGGCAGCGTGAACACCACTGCGATGGGGCGCACCTGGGTTATCGTCATGATGCCGCCAGAGTCGGTGGCATGCACGAGATTGCCTGGATCGACCTGACGCAGTCCGAGCCGGCCGTCGAACGGTGCGGTTATGTAGCAGTAGCTCAGATTGAGCTGCGCCGCCTCGATGGTCGCGTCATCGCCTTTCAGCGCCGCGGTGGACTGATCGACCTGCATCTTCTGAGTGTCGACCTGCTGACGCGAGGCGAAACTCTGGCTTCGCCAGCGACGTGTAGCGCTGCAGATCGAGTTTGCATGTTGCCAAGCTGTGCCTCGTCCTGCGGCCTTCTTGGCCGTCGCCTGGTCCAGTGCCGCCTGGTACGGGCGAGGATCGATCACGGCGAGCAACGTGCCCTGCTTGACGATCTGCCCCTCGGTCACTGGCACCTGCATCAAGGTGCCATCGACACGGGCACGCACGGTGACGGTATTGAGCGCCTGAACCGTGCCGATGCCGCGTAGCCAGAGCGGGACGTCCTGCCGCTCCACCTTGGTAATGCTTACCGGGACCGCGGACGTCGCTTTCTGGGACTTGCACTGGCTGCGCATCTGGGTGCCGGACGAGGAACAATGCGCCGACGGCCGCCAGGATCAGGATTGCCGCGAGAGGCAACAGACCGCGCCATGGCCACGGCCTAGCCTGCTTCGTTACGCCAGCCGCCATCGCGGCGCGTCGACGTCGAAGCTCCCTTCGCCGATCCCATGCTCCAACCCAGCACTCCCGCGTGGCACAACCCGTCGTTCCGGGCGACGCTCCCCCCAAGCCTTGCATTGTCGGCGAATTTGGCTCGGACCGCCAGCGTGAAAATAGCGCAACAGGCCGGGGTTCAATCGGTTGAAACACAATGAAACATGACGGGCAGGTTATGAATCGTCGATACCGAGTGCCTGGCGGAAGCGATTGGTGAGCAAGGCGCCGTCGCGCGGGGGCAGGTGCCGCGGCAATTCGTTCGGCGCAATGCGGATCACGGCGAACAGGTGCTCCTGCCGCAGCCGCTCGCGCAGCGCTGCCACCTCGTCCATGTCGCGGGCGGTCGCGGTGGCCGTGCCAGCCACAGGCAGCGGCGACCGCGGCGAGGTCGGTGCCAAGCCCGGTATGGCTGCGCTGCGAGCCGGTCTCGCCGTAGCGCGCATTGTCCAGCACGGCGATGGCGAGGTTGGGGGCACCGGCGGCGGCGATCGTGGCGAGCGAGCCCATGCCCATCAGCATCTCGCCATCGCCGGTGAGCACCAGGACGCGGCGGTGCGGCTGGGCGAGGGCGATGCCGAGCCCGACCATCGCCGCGCCGCCCATCGCGCCCCAGAGGTAGAAGTTGAGCGGCCGATCGCCGGCGGCGGCGGCGTCGTAGCTGGGTGCGCCAAGGCCGGTGACGACCAGCAGGTCGCCGGGATCACGCAGCAGCGCGGCGGCAACGGCGCGGCGGTCGAGCGTGCCGTCATTGCTCATTTCACGAACACCTTCGCGCCAAGGAGCCGTTGCGAAAGCAGCACGGCAACCGGCACCGCGCTATCGAATGCGAGCGAAGCCGCGGCGGCAACCATCTCGGCCACTTCGTCGGGGCGGTCGGCGCGGCGGACATGCACGCCGGCGGCGGCCAGCACCGCAGGCGTCGCCGTACCCATCGGCACCTGCCACGGGTTGAACTCGGCCCACTCGCCACGCATCGTCACAAGTGTCAGGAACGGCATACGGCAGTTCACCGGCAGCGACAGCATATTGATGCAATTGCCGACGCCGGAGGACTGCATCAGCAGGGCGGCGCGCTGGCCCCCCAGCCAGGCGCCGGCGGCGAGCGCGATGCCCTCCTCCTCGGTGGTGAGCACGATGGCGCGCATGTCAGGGTCGGCATGCGCCGCTTCGATGAGCTGCGCATGGCCGGCGTCGGGAACGTAGCCAAGCTGGGTGATGCGGGCGTGCTCGCAGGGCGGCATAGACCTGTATTTGCCAGGATGATGGCGGCATGGGCACGGATATATCCTGACTACGATCCCCTGTCATTTCCGAGTTCTGCGCAAAAGTCATATCCCCGAGGGCCGGTTTATTGCGCTTACCAGGCAGTCTATTTCACTCTGCCAAAGGGCAGCTTGGCTGACCCGTTGAGGAGAAAGAGAGGCAAATCCATGAGTGGCATGATCGGACATGCCCGCGGCATTGCCGCGGACCGCGTCGGCGGCCGCCGCTTGGTGACCCTGAAGCGCGCCTTGGCAGTCCTGGCCGGCGCGATCGGCGTCGGCGTGGTGGCTACCTTCGGCGTGCAATACTGGCAGGTCGGCAGGTTCCAGGTGTCGACGGACGACGCCTATGTGCAGGCCGATTCCATCATCATTGCGCCGCGGGTTGCCGGCTACATCGCCGAGGTGCTGGTCGGCGACAACCAGTCGGTCAAGGCCGGGCAGGTATTGGCACGGATCGACGATCGCGACCTGACAGCCGCGCTCGATCAGGCGGTTGCCGATCGGGCGGGTGCGGAGAACAAGATCAGCAACATCGCCGCACAGTTGGAGCTGCAGCAGTCGGTGATCGACGGAGCCACGGCGCAGCTCGCCTCGGCTGAGGCGGCGGCGAGCTTCGCGGCGCAGGACCAGCAGCGCTACAGCGACCTGGCACATACCGGCGCGGGCAGTGTGCAGCAGGCGCAGCATACCCAGTCGCTGCTGATGCAACGGGCGGCCGATCTCCAGCATGCCCGCGCGGCACTGAGCAGCGCACGCCAGCAGGTGGCGGTGCTGCAAACCGCCGAGGCGGAGGCCCAGTCGGCATTGCAGCATGCAAACGCGGTCGAGCAGCAGGCGCGCCTGAACCTCAGCTATGCGACGATCGTGGCGCCTGAGGACGGTATGGTTGGCGCACGGTCGCTTCGTGTCGGGCAGTACGTGCAGGCCGGCACGCAGCTGATGGCGATCGTGCCGCTGCGCGCGGTGTACGTGGTGGCGAACTACAAGGAGACCCAGCTTACCGACGTGCGGCCGGGACAGGCGGTGGACATCGAGGTCGACACCTTCCCCGGTCAGGTGGTCCACGGCGTGGTGGACAGCATCGCACCGGCCAGCGGCCAGGAGTTCGCTCTGCTGCCGCCGGACAATGCGACCGGCAACTTCACCAAGATCGTCCAGCGGATTCCGGTGAAGATCATGCTGCGCCGCGACGTGGCACTTGCGGGCCTGCTGCGCCCTGGCATGTCGGTCGAACCGACGATCGACACGCGCACGGCGCCGGCCAGCGCGCTTGGCGCAGCGCTGAGGCTACAGCGATGGCAACCGACATCAGGGTCGCCGACGAGCCGCGGGCGGACTTCAAGGTCTGGCTCGCGGTCATTGGCTCCATCATCGGCGCCTTCATCGCGGTGCTGAACATCCAGATCACCAACGCGTCGCTGCCTGACATCCAGGGAGCGATCGGTGCCGGCATCGACGACGGCGGCTGGATCTCCACTGCCTATCTGGTGGCGGAGATCGTGGTGATCCCGCTCACCGGCTTCCTGGCGCCGGTATTCTCGCTGCGCCGCTATCTGCTGGCGAACACGGTGTTGTTCCTGGTGATGTCGGTCGCCTGTGCGTTCGCGCACGACCTGCAGCAGATGATCGTGCTGCGGGCGATGCAAGGTTTCTTCGGCGGCGTGCTGATCCCGCTGGCGTTCACCATCACCCTCACCATGCTGCCGCGAGCGAAGCAGCCGATCGGGCTTGCGATGTTCGCGATGTCGGCGACGTTCGCGCCGGCGATCGGCCCGACCATCGGCGGGTATCTCACCGAGACGTACGGCTGGCAGTACATCTTCTATGTCAACCTGGTGCCGGGCGCGATCATGCTGGCGGCCTTGCTGCCGTCGCTGCCACGCGCGCCGATGCAGCTCGGATTGCTGAGGGACGGCGACTGGACAGGGATTGCCACGCTGGCCATCGGGCTCGGCTCGCTGCAAACGGTGCTGGAGGAGGGCAACAAGGACGACTGGTTCGGTTCGCCGTTCATCGTCCGACTGTCGGTGGTCGCCGCGGTCGCGCTGTCGCTGTTCATCTGGATCGAGCTGACGACGCCGAAGCCGCTGCTCAATCTGCGATTGCTGCTGCGACGCAATTTCGGTCTTGGCAGCGTCAGCAACGTGATCCTGGGCCTGGCGCTGTATGGCTCGGTGTATCTGCTGCCCAACTATCTGTCGCAGATGCAGGGCTATAACGCGCAGCAGACGGGCGAGGTGCTGGCCTGGACCGGACTGCCGCAGCTTCTGATCATTCCGTTCGTGCCTCTGCTCATGCGTCGGTTCGATTCGCGACTGCTGGTTGCCTTTGGCCTTTGTCTGTTCGCGGCGAGCTGTTTCCTCAACATCAACATGGACCACAACTACAGCGGCCCGCAGCTTCTGGTGCCGAACCTTGTCCGTGCCGCCGGGCAGGCGCTGGTGATGACGCCGCTGTCCTCACTCGCGACCGCCGGCATCGAGCGCGAGAACGCCGGTTCGGCTTCGTCGCTGTTCAACATGATGCGGAACCTGGGCGGGTCGATCGGCATCGCGATGTTGCAGACACTGCTGACCAAGCGCGAGCAGTTCCACTCGTCTGTGATCACACCCGACGTGTCGATGTTCGACGAGGCGACGCGGCAGCGGCTGGCGGCGCTGCAGCGGTACTTCATGACGACCGGCAATGCCGATCCCGCGATGGCGTGGCACAACGCCATCGTTGCCGTGGGCCGTTCGGTGCGGGCGCAGTCCTACTTCCTGGCCTACAGCGACACGTTCTTCATCATGGGATGTGCGTTGCTGTTGGCTGTCGTCGCGGCGCTGCTGATGGCGCGCGCCACGGGAGGCGGCGCCGGCGCGCACTGACGTCGCCGCCGCCCCCAGATGATGACCTAAGCGGCGGCGTGTTGGCCGCGACCGAACAGCCTGTCGAGGTCGTTGGCCTGCGCCTTGTCGAACTGCGTGGTCTTTTCCCGCACGTCATCGACCGCGGCGATGGCCTTCTTCACGGCCGGACGTTCGCTGATCACGCCCACCCATTTCATGACGTTCTTGTATTTCTCCGCCGCGGCCGCGCCGAGCAGCACGGGGATGTTGCGCGCCCAGGGATAGGTGGCGATGTCGGCGATGCCGTAGTCGGCGCCGCCGAGCCAGGGTTTTCCGCGAGGCGCTGGTCCATCACCTCGAGCACGCGGTGCACCTGCGTGGTGTAGCGGCTCTGTGAATAGTCGTTGCCCTTGGGGGCGAAGCGGACGAAGTGCACGTGCTGGCCGAACATCGGGCCGAGCGTCGTCATCTGCACCATCATCCACTCGATGGCTTCGTATTTCGCTGCCGTGTCCTTGGGCAGCAGCCGGCCGGCCTTTTCGGCGAGGTAGAGCAGGATCGCGCCTGAACTCGAACAGCGTGATGGGCTTGCCGCCGGGGCCTTCGCTGTCGGTGATGACGGGGACCTTGGCCATCGGGTTGAGCTTCAGGAAGGCGGGGTCGAACTGCTTGCCGCTGAACACGTCGACCGGATGGACCGTGTAGGGCAGGTTGAGTTCCTCGAGCGCGATGTAGATCTTCACCACGTTCGGGCTGCCCATGCCGTAGAGTTCGATCATTGGTTCCTCCTCCTCGTTTGGGTGGTCGTGGGCTCGCAATGCGGCCCGTTCGGAGCCGTGAGCGCCGTCGCGCGGGGAATATAGAACACCGAGAGGGCGGCGGAAACGCGACGCTGGTGGGCCAGGCCCGGCGCGAGCGCACCAGGGATGGCGGGTGGGCGGCAGCGCAAGGGTGCGATCGGTGTGGTTGCGATTTGTCGGCACAACGGCATGCCGCGTGGCGCGTTTCCGTAGAGGCAGAGCAATGGAGCGGATTGATGAAGCAGCCTCACACGGAAGAGACGGTGCGCCACACGCAGGATCAGCAGAACACGGGGACGCACAAGAAGCCCGGCGCGCCGGACCGGAAGGGCGCCGATCGGTTCGGCGGCACTCGGACGGGTCAGGAGAATGTGGAACCGACGCGGGAGAGGAAGGACGAGCCGCCGCGGCGGTAGGGAAGGACGCGAGCGCGCGCTCGATCTGCCGGATCGCGATGTCGGGGCGGTGACGGCGGCTGCTGGCGATCGCGATCCAGAGGCGGGCCTGCGCGTGCAGGGCGGCTATCGTGTCGCGGTTGGCGCGGCTTTCCTGGGTCCAGTATCCGTGCGTTGTGCGGGCGGCGTGGATGCGGGCGATGCCGTCCCGCGTGCGGGGGCCGGTGCTGTGGCCGCCGTGCAGGCGGCAGCGGCCGTTCCGCATCGCCGGCTGCCGGCAGTCGGTGCCCGCGCGGGTGCGGGCACCGCAGCGTGGGGCGAGGGTGGGATTGCCGGCCGGCGCCCCATTCTTCAGGCGGTGGCTCCACGGGGCATGGGGTTCTATCGACGCCAACGCGGCTTGCTCCGTGCGGGGAAAGCGTAGGGCATCGGCGTCTGCTTCCAGGCCAGTTCATGCAGCAGTCGGCTGAACAGGGTGGACGCCTTGGCGGCGCTGCCGATCTCGCGGCTGAGGATGTCGGAGAACTGATCTGGGACGGCGGCGCGGCGGAGGGCGGCGACGGAGGCGTAGTGGAACAGCACCGCCTGGGTGGCGAGCGCGGCCTCGACCGGTTGCTGCGCGTCGAGCGAACGGAGCAGGTGCATCGAGGCGACCTTGCGGCGGAGTTTTTCGTCCGCGGTATCGGTGCCGGCGGTGGCGAGAGCGTGGACGAGGGAGTGCAGCGTGTCGTCGGTGAAGATCGGGTCGAGGGGGTCTTCGTCCGGGGGACGCGGGATTGTCGGGTCCGGTGGGGCATTGGGGTCCGGGGCGACGAAAGGGCGGAAGCTGAGGGCCACGTCGTCCTGGGTGACTTCGAGGTGGTCTGTGGTCTGGCGGCTGGGGTGGTGTGGGGGCTGGGGCGGCCATGCGAGGGGGCTCCGGGGGTGAGGGCGATAGTTAATTATACAAACATTAGGTTAGAGATCTGTTAAGAGCGCCGTTCGGGCGCGATGTGCGCTGTCGCGTGGTGGGGGAGTTACGGAAGCGCCTCAGCGCTTGGACCGGTGCGCCCGTGACATGCTGCCGACCCTGAGCAATCGGCCCGACTGACGGAGGCCGGCATGGGGTCTTTCTTGTGCAAGCGGTTTTATCTGACCAGTCTCTTAGAGGGGCTAACGTATGAAGGCCTGGCCGGAGCAGGACGCGAAGGCGCATCAGCGAGATGCTGGACGCCTGTCTGCGTGACGGTCCACAGATGGTGACGAGGCGTGGCGCAGATGCTGCCGTGTTGGTGTCCATGCGCGAATGGCAGCGACTGAATGAGGCCGCTCGGCCGTCGCTCAAGGAGTTGCTGCTGGCGGGGAAGGTAGGGGGAGATTGCCGTTTCGCCGCGCGGCCGTCTCCGCCGACGTGTGCGGC
Source organism: uncultured Alphaproteobacteria bacterium (assembly GCA_963776505.1). Classification (GTDB taxonomy): domain Bacteria; phylum Pseudomonadota; class Alphaproteobacteria; order Acetobacterales; family Acetobacteraceae; genus JAMXLO01. The sequence continues at coordinate 32,208 of CAVZNH010000066.1, read as the reverse complement.
GCGTGCTGACCTGATTTCGGTTCATGTATCTGACCACCACATGTTCCACGAGACTGCTCCGGAAAGGCGTCAGCGTCAGTGGATCAGCGCGATGACGGGGCGATGACAGAGACAGGGCGGCTCACGGTCGCTGTATTGCCGCCTCCTCCACGGTACGTTTGGCGATGAAGCCGCTCTGTCGGTAATCGAAGTCGGTGAAGCCGAGCTGGGTCAAAGCCTCGCGGATCAAGGTTGTAAGTGGGCAACCAACGACTTCGAATTCCGTATATGGAGTGTTGGTCGAGTGCGGACCGTGGTGAAGATCGATCATGTCCAGCTCGGCCAGGAAAAAGTCCTCGGGGGCAATCTTGGGGTCAAAATCCCAGCCGGTGATGCCAGTCCTCGCACGAGTTGCCCACAGCGAGCGCACAAGGGGCTCATTTGTGCGGCTCAGCACAATCCAGACGGGCTGTCCCGGCCAGACGTCCGTGAGCCGATCACCATACTCAGGATCCAGGATAACGAGGACGCGGGGATTTTAAATTGCATCAGTCATCATGCTGCCAGTTTAGCAGGCTCGGCCGACCCGTTCCACGGTCAGAATTACCCGCCACTCATCCGCAAGGGTGAGAACCCGCGCGGCATCGCAACTAAAGTGGGTAAGGCAGCCATTAGGTCCTCGTCCGGAATCAGGAGCGGGTTCGCGAGAAGGCATGACTGTCTCCGCTTCGACCCACGTGGGGCGCCCTGATCTGCCGCAAAGTCATAGTTCCCAATAAGTACATGGGTATGCCCGCCCTCACTGAACGCGCATTTTAGGCGCGAACTATGTGCTCGTCCCACGACCTGGAAGCCCTTGGTGACGACAGAATATAGTTATGGTCTTCTGACCAGTGGCGGAGCACATACTCGGAAGTATTCATCGGATCGTTTGGTGGTGCATATACTCATCAGTTGCGAACCGGCACGGGTTAGTAGCCCCCTTCCCACGTTCAACTTATTAGTGCCATCATTCGGGAACTCGATCGTGATCGGTTGCCCGTAGTACGATACATTCATATGTCTCGACGAGGACTTGTAGGTGAAAGAAGCTACATTATTGAAACTGATCAACCGAGTTCATCTAGGTGGCGTAGTGCCGTAAAGGTTACGTCTGCGCTGGTGATTGTCCGGTCCACGATCGGCGCGGGGAATGCTCCTATCATCCAAACATAGGTGCAAAAGCTGGTGAACAATTCGGCGTCTACTTTGTCTAGCGAAGCCGCCAGATCAACAGTCCGCTTGTGGAAGTTTCCTCGGCGATTGGCTTCGCCAGCCAATATCCTCGCCCCCCAGCGATTGCATTTCGGCATCTGAGATAAGACGGCACTTGTCAAAGACGTGCGTTACCCAGTCAGTTTCCATATCCTCCGGTTTGGCGTCCGTTGAAAGCAGCGGGATCGCCTGTGCCGTGATGCTTTCGATGTTCTCCTGCTTCTTGCCTTCCTCTCGCACCAAACGCTCAAGCCCGCGCTGCTCGATGTCTGAGATTTCAAGTTTGGTCTGTGCCGGATGATCCTTGCCTTCGCCTCGGCCTCGGCAACGCGCACGATCTGCCAGGGCTTGGCGATGCCTCCGACCGCGTCCGAATACTTTCTGAATCAGGACCGTCGCTGGTTTGGACAGTTTGCCAACGTCGATCAGCGAATTGGTTATCGCAAAACCCTCCGGGGGTGTATCAGTGCCCGGAGCTTGGTATAGCCCCACAAGCTATCGCTGTCGAAATCATCCCCTCACCGAATACGTGCGAGACGCAAGCATCCGTCGGCGACCCTGATCAATGCAATTCAACATCCCGGCAAAGGGGGATTCGCTGATGGCGAGACAGCGCGTGATCAGCCGAGTGGCCTTTTGGGCGAGCGTGTCATCGTGTGCATGCACCGGATGGGCCAGGATCTCAGGCGCGATTTCGTCCGAATGCTCTCGCAGCATGGATTCAATGGCCTTTGCCGCCGTGCGGCTTACCATTTCTGCTTTGTCTGCGACGCCGATGCGTGGAGCGAGATCGAGCACGACCCTATGAAGTTCCGGCGCCAAGTGATGCAAGATGAGGGTCACGTCAATGATCGCGCGAATGCAATCGGCCAGCGTGGCGTTGCGCCGACTGGCAAAGGCGCTTTCGAAAACGACGAGAATGTAATCGCAGCATCGATCGATCACAGCGGAGGCCAGCGCCGCCTTGTTGGGGAAATACTGGTACAGGGATCCGACGCTGACGCCCGCCCGCCCGCGCCGTCGTAAATCGGTCGTAGCCCTCTCCCAGCGAAACCTGAGTGGTTGCTTCGATGATCGCATCGACCGTGGCTTTCGCGCGGGATTGGCGCGGCGATTGCGCATCGAAGAAGGCAACGCGAAGAATGAACTTGCAGCGCCGTCACAAAGCCCCACGGCTCTCCGCTTGTGGGACATCATATCTATCTGGCGTAACCGCGCTACTGCGCGATCTCGCCGCGAGGAAGCCGATCGCCTCGCCGCGATAAATCCGGCTCCCGAGGTGCCAACCGGCATATGGTCCGCGCCGAAGGTGGGTCGGACGAGGCCTGGGCAGGCAGAACACCCGTAGGCTTGTCCTGACGGTCCTTGACTGTGTCGCGGCCGCAAGGAAGGCGTGGATGGCCGGCACGAGGCCGGCCATGACGATCATGACGATAAGGCGCGGCGCAGCGACCAAGCGCGGCGCGGCGGGTCTATGGTGAAGGACACTCCACGGCGCTGCAAAGCTGTCCGCTTGCGTCGCGATTGCAGTCAACGTTGGCGCATCTCGCGACGAACCTCGTCGGCCGTCGCTGAGCCTGTCGTCAATGTATGTGCTTGCAGACTCCCCGCCAGCCGCCTATGTGGGGGCGCCAAGGTAGCGGAAAGGCTCTCCCGCCCATGGCCCTCGACATCGCCCAGACTTCTGTCGCCGCGCGCATCGACGAGGCGCTCGCCTTCGACGACGTGCTGCTGGTGCCCGGCTACTCGAAGATCCTGCCGTCCGCGACCGACACGCGCACCCGGCTCACCCGCACCATCTCGCTCAACATCCCGATCATCTCGGCGGCCATGGACACCGTCACCGAGGCCGGCATGGCCATCGCCATGGCCCAGCAGGGCGGGCTGGGCGTCATCCACAAGAACCTCGAACCCGGCGAGCAGGCGGCGCATGTCCGGCGGGTGAAGAAGTTCGAATCCGGCATGGTGGTGAACCCGCTCACCATCCATCCCGGAGCAGACGCTCGCCGACGTCACCGCGCTGATGAACACCCACCGGATCAGCGGCATCCCGGTGGTCGAGCGCGACAGCAACCGGCTGGTCGGCATCATCACCCACCGCGACGTCCGTTTCGCGACCGACCCGGCGCAGAAGGTCCATGAGCTGATGACGCGGGAGGGCCTGGTCACCGTCACCAACGGGGTCAGCCCGGATGAAGCGCGCCGCCTGCTGCACCGGCACCGCATCGAGAAGCTGCTGGTGGTGGACGAGGCGTACAGGTGCGTTGGGCTGATCACCGTGAAGGACATGGACAAGGCGGAGACGCACCCGCTCGCCAACAAGGACGAGCTGGGACGGCTGCGCGTTGCTGCTGCCACGGGCGTGGGGCCGGAGGGGCATCGGCGCTCGCGCGCGCTGATCGAGGCGGAGGTGGACGTGATCGTGGTCGATACCGCGCACGGGCACTCGCGGGGCGTGCTGGACGCGGTCACGGCGATCAAGAAGCTGTCCAACGCGGTGCAGGTGATCGCGGGCAATATCGCGACGCCGGAGGGAGCGCTGGCGCTGATCGAGGCTGGCGCGGATGGAGTGAAGATCGGCATCGGGCCCGGGTCGATCTGCACGACGCGGGTGGTCGCCGGGGTGGGGGTGCCGCAGTTCACCGCGGTGCTGGAGTGCGCCGCTGCGTGTCGTGAGGCTGGTGTGCCGGCGATCGCGGATGGCGGGATGCGGACGTCGGGCGACATCGTGAAGGCGATCGCGGCGGGTGCGGACGCGGTGATGATCGGGTCGCTGCTGGCGGGGACGGACGAGGCGCCGGGCGAGGTGTTCCTGTATCAGGGGCGGTCGTACAAGTCGTACCGCGGCATGGGCAGCATCGGCGCGATGGCGCGCGGGTCGGCGGACAGGTACTTCCAGCAGGACATCAAGGACCAGTTGAAGCTGGTGCCGGAAGGCGTTGAAGGGATGGTGGCTTACAAGGGTCCGGTGGCCCAGGCGATCCACCAGTTGGTGGGCGGGCTGAAGGCGGGTATGGGGTACACCGGCAGCGCGGGCATCGCCGAATTGCAGCGGAACTCGCGGTTCCGCCGCGTGACCGGCGCTGGGTTGCGCGAGAGCCATGTCCATGATGTTGCGATCAGCCGCGAGGCACCGAACTACCGGCAGGACTGACCGGCTGACTCCCGCCGCGCGGATCGCTGCTGCCGTCGAGTTGCTGGAGGCGGTTCTTGGGACGGGGGCTCGACCTGCTGATGCGGTGGCCAACGACTATTTCCGTGCCCGCCGGTTCATCGGTTCTGGGGACCGGCGCGCCGTGGGGGACCGCGTCTGGCGCGTGCTGCGGAGCTATCGGCGTCTGAGCTGGTGGCTCGGCGGGCGTCCCACACCGCGCCTGCTGGTTGCGGCCTCGCTGCTGCTGGAGGGTGCGCGCTATGCCGAAATGGCCGAGGCATTCTCCGGTGGGCGCTTTGCACCGGCGGCGCTTGCGCCGTCGGAGCAGGCGGTGCTGCACCGGCTGGATGGGCGCTCGCTCGAGCATGCGTCGATGCCCGAGGCTGTGCGGCTGGAGGTGGCGGACTGGCTGGTGACGCGCATCGCGCCGGCGGAACTTCGTGCGCTGCTGGAGCCCGCGCCGCTCGATCTGCGCGTTAATCTGCTGAAGACCACACGCGACGAGGCGCGGGCGGCGCTTGCGGCCGAGGGGCTGGAAGCCATGCCGACGCCGCTGTCGCCGTGGGGGCTGCGGATCGAGGGACGCCGCCAGGTCACCACCGGCGCCGCTTTCCGCTCCGGGCTGGTCGAGATCCAGGACGAGGGCAGCCAGCTAGTCGCCAGGCTGGTCGATGCGCGGGCGGGAATGCGAGTGGCCGATCTCTGCGCGGGTGCGGGCGGCAAGACGCTGGCGCTGGCGATGACGATGCAGAACCGCGGTCAGCTTGTCGCCTGCGACGTCTCGGCGGCGCGGCTGGACGGTGCGGTCCGGCGCCTCCGCCGCGCCGGTGTTCACAACGTCGAGCGCCATCTGCTCGAGGCGGGCGACAAGTGGGTCAAGCGGCGCGCGGGGAACTTCGACCGGGTGCTGGTGGATGCGCCGTGCACAGGCACCGGCACGTGGCGCCGCAATCCTGATGCGCGGCTGCGGCTCACGGAGGCCGACCTTGCCGAACTTCTGCCAAAACAGTCGGCGATCCTGGATCAGGCGGCGACCCTGGTTCGCATCGGCGGGCGTTTGGTCTACGCTACGTGCTCGCTGCTTTCCGAGGAGAACGAGGCTCAGGTGACTGCCTTCCTCAGCCGCCATTCCGGCTTCTTTCAGAGGGATGTCCTCGTGCTCACGCCTGCGCGTGATGGCACCGACGGGTTCTTTGCTGCGGTGCTGGAGCGGCGCACATGATCAGCGTTCGCCGCGCCCGGCCGGCCGACGCAATCTCGATCGGGGCGGTGCACGTGTCGGCCTGGCGCAGCACGTATCCTGGTATTTTGCCCGACAGTTTCCTGGCGCGCCTCTCGGTGCCGCGGCAAGCCGCGCATTACGACGCGGCGATCCGGTCGTCGTCCACCGGCGTGTTCGTGGCCTCCGCATCCGGGTACTGACGTGCCTCCTGGCTCGGGCTCGCGCATCGTGGGCTTTGCCACGGCCGGGCGCGCGCGCGGCAGCGAGTTTATCCGGCGCCTGGGTGAAGGCGAGGTGGAGACGCTCTACGTGCTGGACGACTGGCGCGACCGTGGCGTGGGCCGCAAGCTGATGCGTGCGGCTGGCGGGTATCTGGCCGAGATCGGCTGCAAGTCGTGCTTCCTGTGGGTGCTGCGCGAGAACCCGAGCCGGTGGTTCTACCAGCGGCTGCGCGGCAAGCCGGTGGCCGAGGCGCTGATCCAGTTCGCCGGCGAGAAGGTGCCGCAGACCGCGTTCGTGTGGGACCCGATCGAGCGATTGTTGGCGGCCTCGCCGCAGGAGTCCTGAGAACCGTTTGGATTGTTCGACGTTCTCTGTCCCGAACGGGAGAAGGAACGTATCCGATGCGGTATTCAGCGATTTTGGCCGGCAGCCTGGGGCTTGCGGCAGTGTCGGTCCTGCCTGTCGCGGCGCAGCAGACACCGCCGCCGCTCGCGTATGTGCAGCCGTTGCCGGGGCCGGCGGTGCAGAGCGTCCAGGGCAAGCTGAGCCAGGCGGGCGTCTACACTGGCCGCATTGACGGCATTTGGGGCGCTGACAGCCAGGCGGCGCTGGAGCGTTTCCAGCAGGCGCACCAATTGCAGGTCACCGGCCAGCTCAATCAGGCGACGGCCGCGACACTCGGCCTTGACCCCAATGGATTGTTGGCCACTCCGGTTACCGCGCCGGCGCCACCTGCGCCGCCGGTGGACCATCTGCTGCCAGGGTCGGTGCGGGCGGTGCAGGCGCGGCTGCGGACGCTGGGCTTCTATGGCGGTGCGGTCGATGGCGTGTGGGGCGAGGGGACGCAGGTCGCGATCGAGAATTTCCAGCGCGGGCGGGGGCTGCAGCCGGACGGGCAGCTTGGGCCTTCGACGATCACAGCTATGGGCCTCGCGCCGGACGCCTTGGCGTATCGGTAGACGCGGCGGCGGCTTCGCCAGTCGGGCGTAATTCCGTGGCGATTGCTTCCCGGATCACTCCGGGACCGCTACGCTCTTCGCAATGACAGGGTCGGGTCCGCGACAGTGGTCCGGGACCAACGAATGGAGCGAGGAAACGCCATGCATACCAGCGACGGCCGCATCCTGACCACGCACACCGGCAGTCTGCCGCGGCCTGCGGAGCTTGTGCAGCTCTATATCGCGAAGGGCCGCGGCGAACCGGTCGATGCACAACTTGCCGAGGCCGGGCGTGCGGCGCTGGACCACGTTGTGCGCAAGCAGCGCGAGGCGGGCATCGACGTCGGCAACAACGGCGAACAGCAGCGGGAGGCGTTCTTCCTCTACGTTCGTTCGCGGATGAGCGGATTCGGTGGCGCCTGGACGCGGATGCCACGCGCCGATGTCGAACGCTATCCCGACTACAAGGCAGCCATGGCGCGCGAACAGCAGCACGTGCAGCAGGTGTCCAGTCGCGCGGAAATTCCGACCGCGATCGGCGACGTGCGCTATCTCGACCGCGCCGCCATCGAGACCGAATGCACTGACTTTCGCGCGGCGCTCGATGCGCAGCACAATCCGTTTGTCGAGCCGTTCCTCACCGCACCGTCACCCGGCATTGTCGCCGCGGCACTGCGCAACGACCACTATCCGAGCGAAATCGCGTACCTCGAGGCGCTCGGCGAGGCGCTGCGCGTGGAATACGAAACCATCGTCAAGCACGGCTTCCTGCTGCAGCTCGATTGCCCGGATCTCGCGATGGAACGGCACATTTCCTATCAGCATCGACCGCTCGGCGATTTTCTCGGATTCGTCGATCGCGTCGTTGCCACCATCAATGCCGCGCTGGTCAACATACCGCGCGACCGCGTGCGGCTGCATGCGTGCTGGGGCAATTACGAAGGGCCGCATGATTGCGATGTGGAGCTGCATGAGATCATGCCGATCCTGCGCAAGCTCAATGTCGGGGGCTTTGTGCTGCCGTTCGCCAATCCGCGTCATGCGCACGAATACGCGGTGCTGCGCGACTTTCCGCTCGATGCCGATCAGGTCATTGTCGCGGGAGTGATCGACAGCGTCACCAATTTTGTCGAGCATCCGAAGACCATCGCCGAACGCATCGAGCGCGTGGCCGAGGCGGTGGGCGATCCGCAGCGCGTGCTGGCTGGGACGGATTGCGGGTTCGATACTTCCGCGGGTCAGCGCCGCGTTGCCGAGGATGTGGTGTGGGCGAAGCTGGCGGCACTCAGCGAAGGGGCGCGCATGGCGTCGCAGCGGCTGTTCTAGCCCCCGACCAGGGTCGCAATGATGAACGCGCGCTGCTGCCACAGGATAAGCAGACCGCCGAACAGCATGACCACCACGGCAAACTGTCGGAAGCGATACGAGGTAAGTTGTCGAAGCCAAGGATTGGCAAGCCAGATCGCCACGACCGCACCTGCGCCGGCCACCAAGCCGTGGCGGGCGAGGCGCCAGTACAGCACGCCGAACATGACGTAGGCGCCGATCTTTACGAGTTGAATCGCGAGCGAATTCACCGCGCGCGTTGCCAGCAGCGCCTCCTTCATCAGCCCATGGTTGAGGTAGAAAGGGTTCACCAGCAGCCCGCTGGCGCCCACCACGGCAGATGTCAAACCCGAAACGAAGGATACCGGGACAAACCACGGCAAAGGCATCGGGAACGAGCGCGGACGCGCGCCCATCCGGTATTGCCAGGCGGTGCTGATCAGGAACAGCGCGAGTAGGACCTGCAGCCACTGCGTGCCGACCCGGCTGAACACAAAGCTGCCGAGCAGCGCGCCGGCGGTTGCGCCGGGCAGGTACCAGCGCACCACGCGCCAGTCGATCCAGCGCCACAGCAGGATCATGCGTGCCGGACTGGCAAGCACGCTGGTCATCGTCACCACGGGCGCGATCGCCTGGCCGCGCAGGATCGCCGCGACCGCGACAACAATGAGCACACTACCACCACCGGCCGCGAGCGTGCTGATCACCCAGCTTATGAAGCCGGCGGCGAACAGCGCGACATCGGTGAAACTCGGTGGCATCGGTGCATTACCATCACCAAGCGCGGGGCGATGCCTTGATCTCGGTCAATGCGGGCGGATTGGCAGAGTGCCCGATTTGGCGGCATCGTCACGGCAGACAGGAAATCAGAGGGAAATGCTGTGGCAGAGGCCCAGGAGTTCGACTTTATCGTTGTGGGCGCAGGCTCGGCTGGCTGCGTGCTGGCCAATCGCCTGACCGCCGATGGCAAGACCACCGTGCTGCTGTTGGAGGCCGGAGGCAAGGATCGCGATCTCTGGATCCACATCCCCGCGGGGTTCTTTCGCAACATCTACAATCCGAAGGTCGCATGGCAATTCGAATCGGAGCCGGTGCCGGAATTCAACAACCGTCGCGTTCCGCTGCCCCGCGGCAAGGTGCTCGGCGGGTCGTCGTCGATCAACGGCCTGATCTACATCCGTGGCCAGAAGCAGGACTTCGACCTGTGGCGACAGCTCGGCAATGCCGGATGGTCGTATGACGATGTGCTGCCGTACTTCCGCAAGTCGGAGGACCAGGAGCACGGCGAGGACGAGTTCCACGGCAAGGGTGGACCGCTCGCAGTGTCCGATCTGCGTACCGATCATCCGCTGCATGACGCGTTCGTCGAAGGTGCGAAGCAGGCGGGCTATCCGTACAACCGCGACTTCAACGGCGCGGAGCAGGAAGGTGTTGGTCCGCTGCAGCTCACGGTGCGCAACCGGCGACGTTGTTCGACCGCGGCGGGGTACCTGAAGCCGGTGCTCAGCCGGCCCAACCTGAAGGTGGAGGTCCGTGCTCTGGCGCATCGCGTGCTGACCGAAGGCAAACGCGCGGTCGGCGTCGAGTTCAGCCAGGACGGTGCCATTCGTCAGGTGCGCGCGCGGCGTGAAGTGCTGCTTGCGGGCGGGGCGATCAACTCGCCGCAGTTGCTGCAGCTTTCCGGTATCGGGCCGGGCGCGCTGTTGCAGCAGCACGGCATCGATGTGGTGCACGATCTGCCTGGCGTTGGCGAGAACCTGCAGGACCACTGCGGCGGCCGTGTCATCTACCGCTGCGCGTCCGAGGTGTGGACGATGAACGAGGTGTACCACAGTTGGCTGCGCCGCATTCACCACGGCTTGCAGTACATCCTCTCGATGAAGGGAGCGCTGATGACGGGTGCCGGGCCGATGGGGCTGTTCGTTCGCACGCGGCCGGAGCTGGCTTCGCCCGATGTGCAGTACCAGTTCCTTGCGGGCAGTTCGGAGAAGACCGGCGACGCCATGCACAGCTTTCCCGGCTGCACGCTGGTTGCGATCCCTTGCCGACCGGAGAGCCGCGGCTGGCTGCGCATCACCTCGTCCGATCCGGCGAAGCCGCCGGCGATCCAGCCGAACTATCTTGCGACGCAGGCCGACAAGGACACGATGGTGGCGGGGCTGAAGGTGTCGCGCCGCATCTTCGCCACCGCGGCAATGCGGCAATACGTCACCGAGGAATACCTGCCTGGCCCGCAGGCGACGTCAGACGAGGACCTGCTGAACCATGTACGCAACACCGCGGGCACGACGTTCCATCAGACCAGCACCTGCATGATGGGGCCTGGCCCGATGGCGGTGGTGGATGCGTCGCTGCGGGTGAAGGGCATGGATCGGTTGCGCGTGATCGATGCCTCGATCATGCCGACGGTCGTGTCGGGGAACACCAATGCCACTGCCATCATGATCGGCGAGAAGGGCGCCGACATGATCCTGCGGGCGGCGTAGGCACCGGGGCGGCTGGACGCGAAGAAGGCCGGCACTGGGCCGGCCCCCTTTCGCGTCCGCGGCGACTGCGTGGTTAGCTGTTGCCACCCTGGTTGGGGTTGGGCGCGAATAGCCAGGTTCCGCTGCTGCGGCTTGTCGTCACGAACGCGGCGGTCGGATTGCCCGTCGCCTGGTTGCTGAGCGTATGCGGCTGGGCGCTCTGTCCGACCTGAGCCTGGGCGATCACGCCAGGGAGTTCGGTGAACGACAGTGTTGGCAGCGGGGCCATCGCCATCACCGGCAAAGGCGGAGCCGACGCCGAAGCGCCAGCACGGCGGCGGTGGCAAGGATCATGGTCTTCATGGTCTCTCTCCTCTTGTCGGTCCCGTCACATTGGCGGGTCCGTTGGCAACTGGTTCGCCCGGCGGAAGGTCAGGGTGTTGTCCGTCTTGCGATGGCCGTGAGATAGACCTCTTGCCTGGGGAAAATAATCCAGCTTTCCTGGAATTCATCTTTGCGTAAACTGAGGGAATAATGGACTTGATCGCTGCTTTGCGGGCTTTCGTCCGGGTGACGGAGACCAGCTCATTTACGGCGGTGGCGCGGGAGACGCACGTGAGCCAGTCGGCGGTGACGCGGCAGATCGCACAGTTGGAACAGCACTTCGATGTGCGTCTATTCCATCGCACGACCCGCCGACTCAGCCTGACCGACGACGGCCAGGTGCTGCTGACGCATGCCCGCCATTTGCTCGAGAGCGCCGACGAGATGGAGACGGTGCTGGGACGGCAGAGCGGTGCGCCTCGAGGGCTGGTTCGGCTGGGGACCTCCGTCGCGGGTGGGCTGTTCCTGGCGACCCGCGCTGCCGGTGCTATTGGCGCGCCATCCCGGCCTGTCGGTGGAACTGGTGATGCGCGACCAGAACAGCGACATGGTCGAGGAGCGGCTGGACCTGGCGTTCCGCACGGGCGAGATCGCAGATGCCTCGCTGGTGGCGCGCCGAGTGGGCTTTCTGGGGCGGGCCGTGGTCGCTGCGCCGATTTATCTGGAGCGGCACGGGGCGCCGTCCACGCCGGCGGACCTGGCGGCGCACACCTGCCTGATCCATGACGCCACGCCGGAACCGGAGCTGTGGCGGTTCACCGGCGCGGACGGCCCGATCAGCGTGCGGGTGTCGGGCGCGTTCATTGCCAATGACAGCCAGGCGGTGCATCGGGCGGCGCGCGCCGGCCACGGCATCGCGTCGCTGCCGGAGATCCAGTTGATCGACGACCTGCGGGCCGGGCGGCTGTTCCGGCTGCTGGAGGACTATCCATCACAGCGCGTGCCGGTGCAGATCGTCTATCCTTCCCGTCGCAACCTGGCGCCGCGGACGCGGGTGGTGATGGATTTTCTGGTGGAGCAGACGCGGGAGATCAGCGTGCTGCTGGAACAGGGGGCGGAGGTGCTGACTTAGGCAACAGGGGACCATCCACTTGAACACCGAGGTCAATGTTCGCGCGTTTGTGCCGGAGGACACGAAGCAGGTGCGGGCACTGTTCATCGCGGCGAACCGGCTGCTCGCTCCGCCGCATCTGCGTGACGCGTTCGACGCGTACATTGCGCAATCATTGGTCGAGGAAGTCGATCGGATAGCTGACTATTATGGGGAGCGGGATGGCGGCTTCTGGGTAGCAATCGGTGGAGACCGCCTGTTGGGCATGTTCGGTCTTGAGCGCATTGCCGACGGAGTGATGGAGTTGCGGCGTATGTACGTTGATCCCGCCGCACGACGACGAGGGATCGCGCGAAAGATGCTGCGGTTTGCCGAGGATGAATGCAGGCGACGCAAGATGTTCAGGCTCGATCTGAGCACGTCGGAATTGCAGGACGCAGCGCTGTCGCTTTACCGGAGTGCGGGCTATCGGCTCGTGCGCGAAGAAGTGGCGGCGACGACGAGCAACAAGACTGTTGGGGCCGGCATCAATCGATTTTACTTCGAGAAGGCATTGTAGCGGCTGGTCGCGTCCCTCAGCGCGGGATGAGCGCTCGAGGGCGAGCTCACCCCGCGCTAACTCTTGGTTTGATCGCGTGATTCAGACCTCCGGCGATTCCGCCTCCGGTCATCACGCTCTAGGGTCGCGGCACTGGCCCTGGACTGCAAAGGTGGGCGAAATCGGTCCCCAGCTCGCGGCGCGCCATGGACAGGAAAGCGGCGAGGCTGTTGTAGCCGAGACCGGCGGCGACACGGGCGAGCGGCTCGCCGTCCGCGCAACGGGCGGCGCCGCGCAAGAGGCGCAGACGGCGACGCCAGGCTGCGAAGGAGAGCCCGGTCTGCGTGCGGAACACGCGCGTCAGCGTGCGCCGGCTCACGCCAACCTCATCAGCCCAATGGTCGATGTCGAGCGATGAGCCCGGATGCTCGATCAGCCGCTGGGCCAATCGGCGCAGGCGACGGTCAGCGGGCACCGGCAGTGCGAACGGGGTCGTCGGAGCCCGCGTGATCTCGTCCAGGATCAGTGACGCAAGATGGCCGCCGCGGCCGGCCGTGTCGTACGCCGGCGGCTCCGCCGACAGCGCGACGAGAGCCGCTTCCAGCAGTGGCGGTACGGTCACTATCCGGCAGTCGCTCGGCAGGTCACATACATCTTCGGCTCGCAGATAGGCGGTGCGCATCGACACGGCGCCATGCATTGCGACGTTGTGGCTGATCCCGGCCGGCAGCCACAACGCGAAGGCCGGTGGCACGAGCCAGGTGCCTGCATCCGTCGTTGCCACCATCAGCCCGCGGATCGCAAAGATGAACTGCGCGCGCGCATGGCTGTGCAGGCCGGTCGTCGAGCCGGCGGCAAACTCCTTGGCCACCGCGACGACCGTTCGATCCACATCCGGGTAATGTGGTGCGTCGTCGGGTGCCGCTTGCATCTCTGCCGTGGCGGCGTTTTGGCCCATTTGCGTCGGCAAATGGCCCCAGCACGTGCGCGGGTCAACCTAGCATGCCCCTGTCACAGTGAGGGACACTCAGCATGCATCTCCATCCCACTTTGCAGCGCCTCGGGATCAGCAAACCGATCTTCCAGGCCCCGATCGGCGGCGTTGCCTCGCCTGAGCTCGCAGCGGCCGTGTCGGAGGCCGGTGGCTTCGGGCAATTGGCCTGTACCTGGCGCAGCGTTGAGCAGCTTGACGCGCTCTTCCGGCGGATGGCTTCGCTGACCTCTCGGCCATACGGGGTCAACTTTGTGCTGGACTTTCCCATCGAGGCGAAGCTCGAGGTCGCACTCGCCCACAAAGTCGCTGCCGTATCGTTCTTCTGGGGCGACGGCAGCGCGTATGTCGATCGGGTGAAGGCGGCTGGTGCGCTGGCCATACAGGTGGCCGGATCCATCGCAGAGGCGGAGCGGTCCGCCGCGGCCGGGTTCGATCTGATCGTCGCGCAGGGGTTCGAGGCAGGTGGCCATGTCCGAGGCGGACTCGGGCTGATGGCGTTGCTGCCGCAGGTCGTCGATGCGGTGGTGCCGGTTCCTGTCTTGGCCGCTGGTGGCATCGCCGATGCACGCGGCGTGGCCGCGGCACTGGCACTGGGCGCAAACGGGGTGTGGGTGGGAACGCGATTTCTGGCCGCCGAAGAGGCCAACATCCATCGCGTGTATCGCGAGCGTGTCTTCGCAAGCAGCGGGGACGATGCGGTGTACTCGACACTCTATGACGTGGGCTGGCCGAATGCGCCGGTCCGCAGCTTAAGAAACGGCACACTTGCCCGGTGGCAAGCGGCAGGCGAGCCGCGCGCACCGGATCGGCCTGGCGACGGGGATGTCGTCGCCAGACGCGCCGACGGCAGCAGCATTCCGCGTTACCACTTCAGCGCGCCGACACGCGAAGTGGTCGGCGCCGCCGAAGAGATGGCGCTTTACGCCGGTGGCGCTGTCGGACTGGTCCGATCGCAAATGCCGGCCGCGGCGATCGTCGACGAGCTCGCGGCCGGCATCACCTGAGCCAGAGTCACAGCGAAATTATCGAAAGAGGACGAGATCATGCCGAGGATAGCACCGCTTGAGCCACCCTATGCGCCAGAGGTCCGCGAGCAGTTCCAGCGGATCATGGGGCCGGATGCAGATCCCCTGGTACTTTTCCGGGTCATGGCGAAGGACAAGCGCGCCTGGTCCAAGTTTCGCACCGGCAGCCTGCTGGATGACGGACCACTGTCGCTTCGTGAGCGCGAGATCGTCATCGATCGCACCTGCGCGCTGACTGGCTGCGAATACGAATGGGGCGTGCACGTCGCGTTCTTCGCCGGGAAGGCCGGGCTTACGGAAGAGCAGGTGAAGGCGACGACCACGGGGGATGCGGGCTGTTGGTCCGCAGCCGAACAGGCGTTGATCGGCGCGGTTGACGCGCTGCATTTCCGCATGACGTGGAGCGCTGAGGAGTATCGCGCGCTGGCGGCACACTATACCGAAGCGCAGATTTTCGAGATCCTGCTGCTCTGCGGGCGTTATCGAACGGTGTCCTACATCATAAATGCGCTGGACCTGCCGCTCGATCCTCGTGGGGCTCGGTTTCCGAATGACCACCCATGACAGCTGCGGTCTTGCAACCGCGTCGGTCGCGTGATCCAACGCCAGGGATCAAGCAAGGATTGCTAATCCGATGCCCGATTCCCTGCCTGATCCAGCCGCCAACGCTGCGCTCGCGACTGAGCGCGTGCTGGTCCTCGACTTCGGCAGTCAGGTGACGCAGCTCATTGCGCGCCGGCTGCGCGAGTCGGGCGTGTATTGCGAGATCTGGCCGTTCAACGCCGATCCCGAGCGCATCCGGGACTGGCGGCCGCGCGGCATCATCCTGTCCGGCGGACCGGCCAGCCTGACGGAGGGAAGCTCGCCGCGCGCCCCGCAATGCGTGTTCCAGGCCGGCGTGCCGGTACTGGGCATCTGCTACGGCATGCAGACGATGTGCGACCAGTTGGGTGGCGAGGTGCAGGGCTCGGACCATCGCGAGTTCGGCCGCGCCTTCGTCGACCTGACGGATGACTGCGTGCTGTTCCAGGGCGTCTGGCACAAGGGCGGGCGCGAGCAGGTCTGGATGAGCCATGGCGACCGCGTGACACGGCTGCCGCGTGGCTTCCGTGTGGTGGGCGTGAGCGAGGGTGCGCCGTTCGCTGCCATCGCCGATGACTCGCGGCGGTTCTATGGGCTGCTGTTCCATCCTGAGGTGGTGCACACGCCGCATGGTGCCGCGCTGCTGCGCAACTTCACGCATGGCGTGCTGGGTCTGTCGGGCACCTGGACGATGGCCGGCTTCCGCGCCACCGAGATCGCTCGCGTCCGCGCTGAGGTGGGCAAGGGGAGGGTGATCTGCGGGCTGTCGGGCGGAGTGGATTCCTCGGTGGCCGCGGTGCTGATCCACGAGGCGATCGGCGATCAGCTTACCTGCATCTTCGTCGATCATGGGTTGTTGCGGCAGGGCGAGGCCGAGGAGGTTGTGCGGACCTTCCGCGACCGGTTCAATATCAGGCTGGTGCATCGCGATGCATCGGCGCTGTTCCTCGACGCGCTCGACGGCGTCACCGATCCGGAGGCGAAGCGCAAGACGATCGGGCGGTTGTTCATCGACGTGTTCGACGAGGAGGCGGCGAAACTCGGCGGCGCTGATTATCTGGCGCAGGGCACGCTGTATCCGGATGTGATCGAGAGCGTCAGCTTTACCGGTGGGCCATCGGTGACGATCAAGTCGCACCACAATGTCGGCGGCCTGCCGGAGCGGATGCGGCTGAAGCTGATCGAGCCGCTGCGCGAGCTGTTCAAGGATGAGGTGCGCGAGCTGGGGCGGGAGCTGGGGCTTCCCGAGGCGATTGTGGGACGGCATCCGTTTCCCGGGCCCGGGCTGGCGATCCGTATCCCCGGCGAGATTACACGCGAGAGGCTGGAGCTGCTGCGGCGTGCGGATGCTATCTTCCTCGAGGAGATCCGCGCGGCTGGGCTGTACGACGCGATCTGGCAGGCGTTTGCCGTGTTGCTGCCGGTGCGGACCGTGGGCGTGATGGGCGACGGGCGCACCTACGACCATGCGTGCGCGCTGCGCGCGGTGACCTCGACCGATGGGATGACGGCGGATGTGTATCCGTTCGATGCGGGGTTCCTGGTGCGGGTGGCAGGAAGGATCGTCAACGAAGTGCGGGGGATCAATCGTGTGACGTACGACGTGACCAGCAAGCCGCCTGGGACGATCGAGTGGGAGTGAGGGCGATACTGTGGAGTAGAGCTGCTAGGGTTGGGTCAAATGTTCCAACTGTGAGACGGCGGCCGAAATGCCACGCGAGTTGGCGATCACATCCGCGATCAGCCGCGCCCTTTCCGCGTAGAATTGCTCGGATATCAGCCGATCTATCGCTGTTCGAATGTCGGACGGTGCTGCGGTCTCGCCGTCGAGAAACAAGCCGCAGCCAAGACCTTGGATCTGAGCGGCAAGGATAGGTTGATCGGCAGCCGGGTTTGGAAGACAGAGCAGTGGCACGCCGTGCTTCAGCCCTGTTGCGGAGCACTCAAGCAGCACAAAGTGAAAACCACGATCGGCGAAGTAGCTCTGTTGGTTGGCATACCCGGCGAACGCTACATCGTGTCCACGCTTCTTGAGCGCTTGGGCAATGGCAACGAAGGGAGGCTGGTTGCCGACGCCGTTCCACGTTAGGAATCAAAAGCGCATGTTAGACTGCCCTCACGATCGCACTGACCATAGACAGGATCGTCCTTTCGGTCCCCGGTCGCGACCGGCCCAGGTCGCGGCGAAGCAGCTTCCAAGTGTACACGTTGCAGACACATACAAATTTCGTGTTCCACGGCGTGGTGTAGCTTCGTGAGCTGATCACCAACGGCAAGCCGGCGCGCATGCGGCGAGGCGAGGGCATTCTGCTTTGCCTGCACGGAACCTGTCATCGGGGCAATGCTGGCGGCGTTCTTTAGAAGAACGGCATCGCGCCGAATGATGACCGATGATGAACTTTCTCGAAGAGACTACGTGAATGCCTGCCGGGTGATTGCACGATGCGTGTTGTCTATGGTGATGGACGACGAACTGAATCGCCCCGGGTTTACCGGAGGCGGCTCTTCAGCCCGGGTGAGGTCTCATTCAGACGGCCTGCATCTGGGCCAATCCATATAACGCCGCCCCAACCAGCGCGGCCCGCGTTGTCACAACATTGACCGGCATCCTGGCCAGGATATCCGACATGCGCCCCTTGTTGATGAAGGCCTGCATGAACCGGCCGCCCGTCAGCTTAGGTAGGAGATGCACCGGGACTCCACCGGCCAGATACACCCCTCCGGTCGCCAGTACCTTGAGTGCCAGGTTTCCGGCCTCGTCACCCAGGATGGATGTGAAGGTCTCCAGCGTTGCCACCGCCAGTGGATTACCTTCTGGGTCCTCCAGACCGGCTTGGGCAATCAGCGGGGTCCTGTCGGGCGCGCGAGACAGCACGTCGGCGAAAGGCGCCGGCTCTGCTGCCGCATTGAATGCGCGCAGGTAATCGTAGATGTTAGCAATGCCCGGACCAGAACAGACGCGTTCGCAGGAAACGTGTCCAAACCGCTCTGTCAAAAACTTCCACAAGCCCATCTGCCGTTCGTCGGTCGGTGCGAAGCTCGCATGCCCGCCTTCGGACGGGAAGGCGATGTACGAGCCGCCGCACCAGACGAGGAATGCCTCGCCCAATCCCGTTCCGGGCGCTATGACGGCGATGGGACCATTCTGCTCCGGCTGACCGACATTGATGGTTTGCAAATCCGCCGGTTCGAGATGTGGCACGGCGTAGGCGATGGCCTTCAAATCGTTCAGCAGCGTGACATGCTGCAAGCCGAGACTCTGGCACAGGGTCGCTTCTTCGAGGTTCCAGGGCAGATTGGTGAGGTGTGCGCGCCCACCGATGACCGGCCCGGCCACGTCGAAGCAGGCATGGGTCGCCGCGCGCTTTGCCCCTGCCAAGAATTCGCGGACTATGGCATCCAGGTTGGGATAGCTGGCGCTGTGAAACTCACCTTCCGCGACCGGCTGACGAGCTCCGGTCGCGGGGGCGTACAGCGCGAGCAAGGTCTTCGTTCCGCCAATATCGCCAGCCAGCAGCATCGGATTGGTTCCCTGGGCGGTTGCATCACAACCACCGATCTCATTCTGAAGGATGCGGCTTTCTTACCATAAAGGCAGGCCACGAAGGAACCGGCTACCTGCGCGCCTGCAAATCAGCCGATTTCACGCGGATCGGTTGAGACTGAAGGCGGCACGTTGCGAATGGTCGATTGCGCGTTCGGCCAAACGATGTATTGGAACTCCGGACGGAAATCCACGCCGCGATAGACATGGGATGTTGTAGTTGACCTCAAGGATCATTTCGTTGGTTTGAATCCCGGTCGCGGAAGTGCTGACGGGGATGCCCAGTTCTAATTGCTCGGCCGGAACCTTGCCGAGGGCGCCGCCCTGGCAGCACCGCGGCGGAACAAATTCCCAAAGCGCGTCTCATAGCGTGCCCGCTTTGCGAGCCGGCGTGGGAGCGTGGCCTGCGTCCAGGGATGCCTCGATCTGTTCGAGGCTGCGTCCCTTTGTCTCCGGCACCATCCGGGCGACGAATGCCAGCGCTACCATGGTCAGCAGGGCGTAGATCAGGAAGGCACCCGCGCTACTTACGGCGCCGACCAGATTGAGGAAGGTGGCGGAGACGATCAGGTTGAAGGTCCAGTTGGCAACCGTGGCCAGGCTCATTGCCCTGCCGCGGAGAGCGAGTGGGAAGATTTCCGCGATCAGCAACCAGAAGACCGGGCCGAGTCCGATCGCGAAGAAGCCAACATATGCGGCAACCGACAGGACGGCGATCCAGGCGAGCTGGCCCGACGTACCGACATAGAAGGCGCCGGACAGCACGAGCAATGTCACGGCCATGCCGCCGAGGCTCCAGAACAGCAGCTGTCGCCGGCCTAGCCGATCGATCAGGCGGATAGATACGATCGTCATGATCACGTTGACCGCGCCGACCCCGGCGGTAGCCAGGATGGAGGTCGCGGCGGAGGACAGGCCGGCGGATTGGAAGATCGTGGGCGCAAAATAGATGACCGTGTTGATGCCGGTGATCTGCTGGAACATCGCGAGGCCGATGCCAATGATGAGGGGGCGGCGGAGTTGCGGGGACAACAGCTCTGATGCGCCTGCGAGTTGGCGGCCTTCGCGCGCGATGTCGGTGCGCAATGCGCTCAGCTCATCGGATATGTTGGCGGTACCGCGCAGGCGCTGCAGGACGGCTTCGGCGTCGCGGATCCGATTGTGGCCAGCGAGCCAACGCGGACTTTCCGGCAGGACCAGCATGCCGAGCGACAGGGTGATGCCTGGCACCGCGCCGAGTGCGACCATCCAGCGCCACCCGTCGGATACGCCGGCGAGCGCGAAACCGACCAGGTAGGACACCAGGATGCCGGCGGTGATGCATAGTTGGTTAAGCGATACGATCGCGCCGCGGTCGCTCGCGGGCGAAATTTCGGCGAGGTAGAGGGGCGTGAGCATCGATGCGACGCCGATGGCCAGCCCAACAAGGAATCGGCCGATCAGCAGGATGGTCACTTCCTGGGCAACGGCGGAGATGATGGCGCCCGCGATGAACAGCAAGCCGGCGGTCAGGATGACGCGGCGGCGGCCGATGCGGTCGGAGATGTAGCCGGCCATCGCGGCCCCGATCGCGGCGCCCGCGAGCGCGATCGCGACGACAATGCCCTGGAGGGTGGGAGAGAGGGACATCACCTGACGGATGAAGAGCAATGCGCCGGAGATGACGCCGGTGTCGTAGCCGAACAGCAGTCCGCCGAGCGCGGCTACCGCGGAGATCAGGTAGAAGTACATGGACGTCTCCTCAGGCGTTATGGTTGCGCATCCCTAGAGGCCTGGGCACGGCGGGTGTTGCTTGCGCGTGGCCATGGCTGCGCCTGGGCGTTGGCCCAGGAGCCTTGCGATCAATCGTCCCTTCAGGGGGTCCCCATTGGCATTGAACCGCGGCATCCGGATCATCCGCAGACCGCCACTGCCGACATGGGCGGCTCCGCTACGACTGCCGCCGTCGTTGATCACCGCCAACGCCACCTGTCGGCGTGTCTGATTTGTGTCCCGCGCCCGCTGACACAGCTCAGGTTCCGTGAAGTCCGTGCGGAGTTCTATCGCTGCCGGCATGGCGAACATCTGCTGTTCGCCATGGTGAATCACATCAGCCTCGCGTTGGGGAAGCCATATGTGTCAGCACGCGCCGGCGTTGGTGTTAGAGGGCGGCAACCTCCGCCAGTGTCTCGTGCGCGGCGCGTACCACCGCCGCGGCGTTGATGTCGAACTTCTTGTAGACGTCCGCGATCTTGCCGGAGGCGCCGAAGCCGTGCATGCCGACGAAACGGCCTTCGAGGCCAATGTAGCGCTCCCAGCCCATCTCCACTGCCGCTTCCACAGCGACGCGCGCACGCGTCGTGCCGAGCACCGCCTGCTTGTAGGCGGCGTCCTGCGCCTCGAAGAGCAGACGACACGGCATGGAGACAACCGCCGTTGGGATGCCTTCCTTCTGGAGAAGGTCTCGCGCAGCGACCGCGAGTTGCAACTCCGAGCCGGTGCTCAGGATGGTGAGCTTGCGCTCGCCGCCCTCGGCGTCCAGCAGGACATAGCCACCCTTGGCAGACCTGTTCTCGTTGCCGGATTCGCGACGGAGCAGCGGCATCGGCTGGCGGGACAGGGCGATGACGGCCGGCTGGCGCGGCGTGTCCAGGATCAACTCCCAGCACTCGGCAGTCTCGACCGGGTCGCCCGGGCGATAGACCGCGAGGTGTGGGATGGCACGCAGCGCTGCGAGGTGCTCGACCGGCTGATGGGTCGGGCCATCCTCGCCGAGGCCGATCGAATCATGCGTCATGACGAAGATCGTCCGGACCTGCATGAGGGCCGCGAGGCGGATGGATGGACGGCAATAGTCGGTGAAGCACAGGAAGGTGCCGCCGTAGGGGATCAGGCCGCCGTGCAGCGAGATGCCGTTCATGGCCGCGGCCATGCCGTGCTCGCGCACGCCGTAATGCATGTAGGAGCCGTTGTATTCGCCTGGCCTGATCTCGATCATGCCCTTCGCCTTGGTGTTGTTCGAAGGCGTCAGATCGGCGGAACCTCCCAGGAGTTCAGGGATAGCGGCGGAGAGGTGGTCGAGCACGGCGCCGCTGGCCGCACGGGTCGCTATGTCTTTGCCGCTCGCGATGAACCCAGCGCGGGCCGCCGCGATCGCCTGCTTCCAGTCAGCCGGCAACTTGCCGTCGTTCCGGCGCTCGAACTCGGAGCGGAGTTCGGCCGGCGCCGCCTTGACGCGCTCGGCCCAGGCCAAGCGCGCCTCGCGGCCTTTGGCGCCGATCTCCCGCCACTCGCGCAGCAGGTGCTCGGGGATCACGAACGGGGGCGAATCCCAGCCGAGGATTTTCCGCGCGCCGGCGATTTCCTCTTCTCCGGGGGCGTCGCTATGGGCCTTCTGGGTGCCGGCCCTGGTCGGGAAGCCAAAGCCGATGATGGTCTTGCAGGCGATCATGGACGGCTTGTCAGTCACGGCGCGGGCAGCGGCGATGGCGTCGCGGATCGCGTCGGTGTCGTGGCCGTCAATCTCCTGGACGTGCCAGCCGGAGGCGCGGAAGCGCTCGGCCTCGTTGTCGGAGACCGCGAGGCTGGTCGCGCCGTCGATCGAGATCGAGTTGTTATCCCAAAAGGCGATCAGACGGCCGAGTTTGTAGTGGCCCGCCATGGAGATCGCCTCCTGGCTGATACCCTCCATCAGACAGCCGTCGCCCATGAAGACGTAGGTCCAATGCTTGCACAGGTCGTCGCCGAACCTGGCGTTCAGGATGCGTTCGGCGAGGGCAAAGCCCACTGAGTTCGCGATGCCCTGGCCGAGGGGGCCCGTCGTCGTCTCGATGCCGTCAGCGTGCTTGTACTCGGGGTGGCCGGCGGTCTTGCTGTCGACCTGGCGAAACCGCTTCAGCTGATCCAGCGTCATATCCTTGAAGCCAGTCAGATAGAGCAGGCTGTAGAGCAGCATCGAACCGTGACCGTTCGACTGCAGGAAGCGGTCGCGGTCGAACCAGTGCGGATCGGCCGCATCGAACTGTATGAAATCCTTGAAGAGAACGGTCGCGATGTCGGCCATGCCCATGGGCGCGCCGGGATGGCCGCTGTTGGCGTGCTGCACGGCGTCCATGGAAAGAAACCGGATGCAGTCGGCCAAGTCCCGCAGGTGCTGGTCGCGGGGCTTGGGGACCGTCTTGATCGCGGGGGCGGGGGTGCTGTCAGCCATGATTGGAGGCTCCTTCTTCGCGAGATCGACCGGGGTAGAAGGGTGTGGCATGGCTTGATGAGCACCGAAACCGTATGCCGATCCAACTCGAATGCTTCACGCAGTCGTGTGCTAGGCGAGACGGGGAGCCGCCGCAGGTCACCGACAGGAGCGGCGCCTTCGAGACAGCCGTAGGACGTTATCTGAATTTGCCAAATCTGGCCGGACAATTGTACCGGCAAACGATTGTGGGACAGTTGCATCGACGTCTATTTCCCGGAAGGCAAGGATGCCTTCTGGCGCGCATCTCCGCGAACCTCGACCGCGAGTGAAGCCAGACCCCTGTGCGCGTCCGTTGTGCGGTCGCGTGCGTCGGGTCGGGGAACATATATCTCGCTTTGGCCAATTCCTTCCCTTTGTAGCTCGTCCACGAACTTTCACGACTGGGGCTGTGGATTAGATCATCGTGGAGGCAGCAGCCGCGACGCAGCCGAAACTTCCCAGCGCGTCCATGGCCCCGTTACCGCCGAGGCCGGCGTCGGCTGTGATATCGGTCAGTGCAACCTGCGCGGTGCTGACAGTTTCCGCTTCCCATGCAGTCGCGTCGCTGGTCGCATTGTAGGCCAACCGTCGGCGCAGCGCGCTGAGATCTTTGCGAGGGCAGCGTGCTTAACTCAGCACTCGGCCGGGGGACCACCGCCCTAACCCCCGCTGGAAAGCGGCCGCGCCACATCCTCAAGAGACTTGCCCGCTGCCTCGATACCGAAGAAAGCTTCGCACACCGCTGCGCCAATCATCAACGTGGCAGCTCCCAGATAGCCTCCTGCCACAGCCCATTCACTGCCCGTACTAATTAGCTGGCCAAACAAAAATGGGCCGGTGACGCCGCCCAACAGCGTGCCCAGCGCATAAAATACCGCGATAGCCATTGCACGAGTCTCCAAAGGAAAGATCTCGCTCGCAGTGAGGTAAGCCGAACTTGCTGCCGCCGATGCGATAAAGAAAATCGCGATCCAGCAAAAGGTCTGCGTCCAGGGGCCAAGGACGCCGTTTCCGAACAGTACAGCTACAGCAATCAGCATGCAGCCGGACATGCCATATGTGCCGACGATCATCCGTTTGCGGCCCACCGTGTCGAACAAACGTCCGAGCAGCAAGGGCCCCAGGAAATTCCCCGCGGACAATGGCAGGATGTATAAGCCGATCCTGGAATCCTGCACATGGTAGAACGTCGACAGCACCAGGCCATAGGTGAAGAACACGGCGTTGAAGAGGAACGCCTGCGCCACCATCAAGGTCAGCGCCAGAAAGCTGCGCGCACGATTATCATTCAGCATTGCTGCGAAAATGATCCTGAAACCGAATACCTTTTGCGGATGCACCTTCAGAGTGCCCTTCGCCGGTGGCAGGTCCGGTCCGACCTTGCGTTCGATTTCATCGGTGTTTTGTTTTGCTTCGTTGTCTCGCCCGTGAGTTACCTGCCATCGGGGACTTTCGGGCACAAAACGTCGTAGAAAGAGGATAAAACCGCCCAACGCCGCGCCGATGCCGAAGCCAAGCCGCCATCCGAGATCGATCCCGACAAGGCGACCAGACAACAACAACAGCGACCCCGCTGCACCAAGGGCGGCGCCTGCCCAATAGCTGCCATTCACGATAAGATCAACTCGTCCGCGCAGTCGCGCCGGTATCAGCTCGTCGATTGCCGAGTTGATGGCTGCATATTCGCCGCCAATACCGAGCCCGGTCAGGCAACGGAAGACTGCGAAGCTCCAAAAGCTCCAGGAGAACGCCGTGAGCAGCACGCCCGCGAGGTAGATGCCGAGGGTTACGTTGAAGATGACACGTCGGCCAAATCGATCGGTGAGCCAGCCAAACAGAAGAGCACCAGCAACCGCGCCTGCGACATAGCAGGCGGCGATGCTGCCAATCTCCTGGTCCGAGAGGCCCAACGTCTGCCGGTCCTTCAGAATTGGTCCGATCGACCCGACAATGGTGACTTCCAAGCCGTCCAGCACCCAGGTGATGCCGAGCGCGACGACTACGAGCAGGTGGAATCGGCTCCAAGGCAGCCTGTCAATCCGCGCCGGTATGTCGGTTGTGATCTCCCTCGCGCTCATTCGATGCGGTCCATTCTGATAGCGGTGCTCCCGGTCGTTTCCCTGCGGTGAAGACGCCACAAGAACCTGCGCAAAGGAGTTTGTCGCTCGCACCGTCAGGGATGTTCCCAACGAGCAAGTTGTTGAGCTCAACTGGACCAGGGGCAGATCCGTTGCACTGCTCTCCGCTAAAGTTGAGAGCAGGCCTGCTGTTCCGTCCGATTGCGATGGCGCACGAATGCGTGGCGCCTGCGTTTCGTCGCGACGGCGTCGAGAACTATAATGCTTGGAGTCGGAGATCGAGATGAGTCGCTATTTCAAACCCGCGCTCACGCGGTTGGGAGCGCTCATGGCACATCCCACCGCGTTTATCATTTTGGTCTGCTATGTTGGAGTTTGGCTCATATCCGACCCCAAAAGCTTCGATTGGCACGCGGTTGCGACCATCGCGACACTGCTCATGACGCTATTCATCCAGCGCGCCGAGCATCGGGACACGCAGGCGATTCACGCCAAGCTTGATGAACTGCTGCGGGCCGAGGGCAGGGCGCGCAGCGAACTGGCCCAACTCGACGACGAGGAGCCTGAGGTCATTGAACAGCACCGCTCGGAAGAACGCCGGAAGAATTAGCCCGGCAGCTATTCGAGCTTCGTCAGGCAACGCCGGGAGTGCCGAGGGTTGGCACCGTCAGAGTTTGGTGGACGCGCGTGACAGCAGTTTCCAGTCCGCGCCTTGTTTTTGCCAGTTCATCAGGATGTGAAGATTGGTGGAACTCTTCTTGCCGTCGGGGATCGCCTCGCTCTCGGCCACCCAATGGAACCGCACGATCGCGGCATCGCCGACCACGCGGATTGTAGGGTCTTTGTATTCCAGTAGCAGGAACTTCGATTTACCGGCAGTGGCGTTCTTGATGAACGTCGCCTTGTCCTCGACGTGGGCGTCGGAGTGGCTATAGCTCAGCTCCGCCGCGCAGAGTTCGTCGAATGCCTTCGCGTCGGCGGCAACCTGGGCAGAGCGAAACGCTTCAAGACGCTTCGCCACGGCCTCCTCGTCAGCCGTCAAAGCATAGGCTGCTCTGGCTCCGAGAATACCAACCGCTACGAGTCCCAGCAGGGCCGATGGTCCGGTCAGACCACGACGACTGATGTTCATATTGTTTCCTCCGCTTGCATCGGATTGAGCCCTTGCAGTCTGGCTCAGACATGTTTGCGGCGATGAGCCTGCGCCACAGCTTCGGGGGAGTAAAGTTGGTCACTGACTGCGGATGCAGATTCGCCGACGGTCGCGACACCTTGTTGGGTCGACGACGAGGAGGGTCCTTGGCCTGGGTGGCCTGTGGATGCGACATGAAGACTGTACGCATCACCGCGGCCCGCAATCGGTGCTGATCGGCTCGTGCTCTGACTTATCGCACGGAGCGTTACTCTTGTGGCGTAACGGCCCTGCGCGTAGCCTTGGCCTATGTGGGTGGTTCTGATCCTGTTCCTGGGCCTCTTGTTCATTCCGTCGCAAGTCGACGCCCGGGGAGGTCAGGGCAGTTTTGGTGGATCGGCTTGGGGGTGGGGCACCTCCAGGAGTTTCCCTGGTTTCCCGGGACGAGGATCCTCCTTCCGTGGGTTACCGTCGACGCGGATGCCGACGATCCGGATGCCGAATGCACCGCATGCACCACCGTCAGCGATGTCACGCCCATCCTTTGGTGACCGTCTGCGGTTCCACAACCCCGCGCTCGACAATCGGAGTTGGCTTAGGCTCTAATTGTCCATCCGGAATCATTTGGTTGTCTGACATAGTCTTCGGACCATCAGGCGGACGGAGGCCCCGCAATGTCCGGTCGGCGGCCAACAGCCGCCGTGTCGGATCCGTGAAGCCAGCGGCCTTCAACTAAAATGCAACCCTATTTCCATACAGTGCGCGGAAGGCAGGTCCGGTCCAGTTGCCGCTGCCGTCGCCTGGCCCGGCATTCTCGCGAGGGGATGCCGGGCCAGGTTCCCGTCCATTCCGGCGGGACAAAGTGCTCGACAATAACCTCGCGACCATCAACGCCGCTGCCGTCGGACCTAGCTAGGCTGCCTGTGTCAGGACGCCGCGTTCATCGTTCCGTGGTGTCAACTCCATGGTGCGTGCCGCCACCACAGCCTCTGTTCGGTTTCGAACATGGAGTTTTCGAATAATGCTGTGCATGTGGGCCTTCACAGTGCTCATCGACATGCCCAGCCGATACGCGATGATCTTGTTCTGGGCACCGACGGCGAGAACGCTCAGGACCGCCAGTTCGCGCGGGGTCAGCTTCTCGAAGTGTTGGCCTGCGATCGCCGGCTGCCCCCCGGTGGCCACGGCCATTTCCGGTGGCTGAACTGCATGCGGAGACGTCGGAAAGTACTGCCCGCCGGCTACAACAAGTCGCAACGCGGCCACGGCCACATTCAGACTGGTCGATGTCGTGATGCACCCCTGCACGCCTAATTGCCTGGAAATTGTTTCAACGGCCCTTGGTTCGCTCGGATCGGGCGTTTCCATCAGCAGGGCGATTGGCACCTCAGGGTATCTTGCGCGCAGCCATTCGACCTGCCGGCTCAACCACCCATCAGCCCGCTCGGCACGGCCGGCGCCAATGAGTATGGCGGCGGCCTCCTTGAGGGGGGCTTCGTCCTGGGCCGTCTCGACATCTGGCACGGCCAATGCCTGAAATTCATCGCTGAATTGGCCAAGCCAATGGCTCAGGCAGCCGCGGAAAAAGTCACGCCGCTCGGCAATGATCAGTGCCATCGGCCGAGGTGTGGGACCGGCGCTGATAGTTGGTGCCGGTGCGATGGCGTGAACTCTCTCGGTCGATTGCATGTCCATCGACTCGGCCCTCCAGTATGAAAAGCTAACGGCGCGCAGCTCGGCGGCCCGCCGCCCGCCGTTAAGTTTGCTATCCCAACGGCGACAAACGGGTTATACCTCAAAAATGGTCCAAAGTAATCAAATTTTTACGATCCTATTATAATTGCCTCCGCCTTTCGACCACCCTCGGCCGCTGGCGCCCCGCTTCTGGCTCCGGCAGGAGGGAGGGTCGCGCCGCCGCGGTTCCCCCACAGGAAGGAATATCGGCCTTCTGTCTGCGCTTTCTTATCGAAAGGCTGGCATGTTATTATTTCTTGGATTTAGATATGTAATTGCGACGGACGTGGCGCGGACGGCAAGTCCTTCCTGGACCCACTTCGGCAGAACACCTAACGATTGTGGCGCAGCGGGTTCTGAGCCACCGATCTATATAGATGCCTCACTTTTTCGTGTTTATGGTGCGGCTCGAGCCCCCCCGCTACGATGGAGGCCTCGAATCGGAGGGTATGACGATGCGGATAACGGCCGTGGTTGCCGTCGCAGTCCTGCTCAGCGCCTGTGGGGCGACGCAGCCGGACCGAACCCAGGGAGGCGCAGCCGGAGGCGCGGCGACGGGTGCCGCGGTAGGGCTGATCGGCGGCCCGGTTGGTGTCGTGGTGGGCGCAGTGATCGGTGGCGGAGCCGGAGCACTCACCGGCGCTTCTACGGATGCGAAGGATGTGAACCTCGGTGCTCCACCCTGGAGCGGCACCAACTGAGGAGCCGCGCATCATCCCCCTGTGTTCCACTGCCTACGACTTGGGACCGGAGATGCGCCAGCACGGTCCGCTACCAGACCGCTCCTGCGTCATCTGGGTCGCAGACTAAGAATGTAGGTCGCAAGATCGTCGATCTCGTTCCGGCTCAGGTGCAGATCAGGCATCTGCGCGTGCGGCGTCTGCAGAAATACCCGCAGGGACATGGCAGTCGTCGCCTTCATCCCCGCAATGGCAACGAATGTCGGGACACCGTTGCTGGTGCCATGAACCGTCGTGGGACCGACAACATGGCATGAGCTGCACCAGGTCTCGGCAAGCTGTCGGCCGGCCGCGACATCGCCGTCCTGCTGCGCGTTAGCGTCGTGTATCCAGGCGGCCGAAAGAACCGAAATCAGTAGCGGAATGGTCATCCGAGCCAGAAACGGGTTGCTCCATCTGCGCGTCATTGCTGCGTCCATATTGACGTTTGAGGTGCCTCTTGTCTCACGTCATGCCGATTCTCGCGCATCCTCCAGGATCATGTCGGCCGCCTTCTCCCCAATCATGATGGATGGCGCGTTGGTGTTGCCCGCCGGCACGGTTGGCATGATGGACGCGTCAGCCACACGCAGCCGTCCAACGCCATGAACCCGCAAACGCGCGTCGACCACCGTGTCGCCTTCCGGGCCCATGCGGCACGTGCCGACAGGATGCAGATTGGAATTCGCATTCATGCGTATGTTCGCCTCGAACTCGGCATCGGTGTTCACCATCGGCCCAGGAAGGAGCTCTTCGGCCACATAGGGTGCGAGTGCCGGCTGCTGGGTGAACGTGCGCGCCAGCCGCACGCCGACCGTGAGTGCTTGCAGATCGGATTGCGTTTCCAGGAAGTTGAACCTGATGGCGGGCGGAGTCAGTGGATCGGGGCTCTTGATGTTTACGGTGCCACGGCTGTCCGGACGCAGATGCACCGCGCTCAGGCTGAAACCGGGAAACGGGTGCGCGACAGCACCCCTGGCGTCGCGCGAGGCGTAGCTCCACGGTGTGAAGTTGAATTGCAGATCAGGCCGCTCCAGACGGGGATCGCTGCGCGCGAAGGCACCCGCGGTAACGCCATTCGCCGCGAGCGGGCCGGCGCGAAGCAGCATGTACCTGCGCCATTGCGATTACCTTGCGCGGCAGGCTGTTGGCGAGTTCGTTCATCGTGATCGGCCTGGTGCAGCGAAACGCCAGCCGGACGTAGAAGTGGTCCTGTAGATGCCTGCCAACCGCCGGCATGTCGCGGATCACCGGTACGCCGATATCCTGCAGCAGCGCGCCCGGCCCTATGCCGGACAGTTGCAGCAGTTGCGGCGAATTGAAGACGCCGCCGCTGATGATCACTTCACCACCGGCACGCACGGTGTGCGTCGCCCCGCCGCTGACATAGGTAACGCCAGCGGCACGCCCGTCCTCGATCAGAACGCGCGTGGCATGCGCGTCCGGGCGCACCACCAGATTGCTGCGCCCGCGCGCGGGCCGCAGATACGCCGTCGCGGTGCTCCAGCGGCGGTGCTTGCCTGTGGTGCTCTGGAAATACCCAGCTCCTTCCTGGCGTCCGTCATTGAAGTCCTCGATCGCCGGCAGCCCCGCCTGGATTGCTGCCTCCACCAGCCGATCCGCGAGTTCCGAACGGTGCGGCTGATCAGACACATGCAGCGGGCCGCCAGAGCCGTGGAACTCGTTGGCGCCGCGCTCCTGGTGTTCCGCTTTCTTGAAGTACGGCAGCACGCTGTCCCAATCCCAGCCGGTGCAGCCTCGCTGGCGCCATTCGTCGTAGTCGGCGGCATTCCCCCGCATATACACCATGCCGTTGATTGAACTTGTGCCGCCGAGGACCTTGCCGCGCGGCTGATACAGTCGGCGGCCGCCGAGCTGCGCCTCGGGCTCGCTCTCGTACATCCAATTGACGCGCGGATCGGCGTAGACCCGAGAGAAGCCCATCGGGATGTGGATCCAAGGATTGCGATCCTTGCCGCCCGCTTCCAACAGCAGCACCCGGTACTGCCCGGATTCGCTGAGTCGAGCCGCGACAGCGCAGCCGGCCGAACCGGCGCCAGTGACAATATAGTCGAAGCTCTCCGTGTCTCCCGCCATTGTTTCCCCCCGAACCGCTTGCCGACCTGATACGCCTCATGCGCTGACGGGGCCAGTACCAGGCGGCAGCAGACTGCGCTGGCGAACTACCGTATCGGGTAGGCAGAGGACTGGCGGCGCCAGCGACGTCACGAGGGGAACGTCGCAATACGGATCGTGGTCGCGGCAAATCGTGCGAGGCCGTTGCATGCGAGCTCGTCGAACGCCGCAAGACAGAGCGCGGGAGCCTCTCGGAACGACTTGTGGCTGAACCCGGCGAGGATGCGCGCATACTGCGCATGGTTGAGCCGATAGGCGTGCACGACGACGGCGTCCATTGCAGCACGCAGCCGCCATCGGTCGGCTTCCTCCCCGATCACCGGCCACGAATAAATCGGCGATGACTCCAGCCAGGCGTCAGCGAGCTGCTCACGCCAGAGCAGCGCGAAGCCGCGGTGGTTGCAGGATAGTCGCAGGCTGGCATGAGCCAGAAATCGATCAGCACTCGGTGCGAATTCGGGCACCGGCAATTCGGACAGGATGTACAGGCTGACATGGATGGCCGCCTTCTGACGCAATAACCAGTCGAAGGCGAAGCTGTTCATGATGCCGACCAGCGAGAGAGCTGCAGCGTTGGGTCTTCGGGCCGGCCGGCGCTCGACACTGATGGTGTGACCGCAAAGCCCCCGGGGGTAAGATGGCCGCAATAGCCGTGCGCTCATCGGTCGACCTTGCGATTTCGCGGCACGCCGCACGATAGTAGAGTGTGCTCTCCATAGACATAGGCTTGTCCGCCAACTCGGCCAGACCTATCGCGTACCGAGGCAAGATTGTCCGCCGGTCACTGAACTGGTGGATCGTCTTGCCCTCGTGGAGTGCGAGATAGTCGCCTTTGCGAATCTCGCGGATCATGTCCGGACTTATCAGTCTTGGCTTTGGCCGCAACGGCTGCCGCAGCAAGGTAAAGCGGCCGGCATCGTCGCTCATATGGATTTCGCGGCTGAACACTATGCCAACATCTTGCATCCACGCCCCGAGACCACGCTGCCCGAGGAACATGCGCCGCGCGAGCACCAGGTCCGCGGGTTCGCGCAACTCCAATAAGGTCGCATAGGCACCGCCGGAGGCAGCGACGAAGTCACGGTCGTACTCATCCACCGGCTATGCTCCTCGAGTTCCCGAAAGTCCGTCAGATAAAATCCACAGAGCATCTCGCTTGTTGGCCCTGGGCGCCGCGCGATTATCAGAGCAAACTTGTATCTCGCGTGTATGTCGAACAGGCTCTTGCGGTTTTCGAACGACAGACATCGCTCGACCCTCGTGTGCTGCAGAAAAAACTTGCGGATTCCGGTTGCGCCCTCATTCGCGTGGAATGCCGATGGAACAACCATGCCGATGGCGCCGTCGCCGCCAAGCAACCCCACCATGCGTCGGCAAACACGCGATAGAGGTCGAGTTTCCCACCCAGAGCGGCGCCACCCCCGCCGACTTTCTGATGCAGATACAACCTGGCTACCAGTCTTTGCCCACGGGTAAACGCTGCCTGATAGTCGTGCCAGGCCTTGGCCACCAAAGGATCGG
>CAVZNH010000065.1:0-35620 GCA_963776505.1 uncultured Alphaproteobacteria bacterium | reverse complement strand
ACGAAATGCGGACGGACCTTCTCGCACAGAAGTTGCAGCGATCGCATCATCATTTGCCACGGGATGTGGCTGCCGAAATTGAGCTCGGCGAGAATACCGTCTATTCCCAGCTCATCGCGCAGTTGCAGCAGCCGATCTGTGACCCGCTGCGGGCTGCCCACTACAACTTTGTCCTGCAGCACCTGGTCGTAAGTGATGGTACGCACCGTCTCCAGCTCCGCGCGTCGGCGACTGTTCGGCGAACCTTCCAACCGCGTGGTCAGTGACCTGTATCCCAGCATCACGCTCGGCTCGGCTTCCTCCCGCGCCTGCGCATCGGTGTCGGCGAGATGCAACGACAGGCGCAGATACACCTCGCCCTTCCCGGGATGACCGGCCGCAGCGTAGGCGTCGCGATAGGCCTTCAGATCCGGTGCAAGCCCAGACAGCGAGCCGCTGCGCACGGCGACAAACAGCGGATAACCGAGTGCGCCGAGTACGGGAAAGGTGTCCTCGCTGGCGCCGGCGATGCGGATCGGCGGGTGCGGCCGCTGATATGGCCGCGGCACCGCACGCGCTTCGTCGAAGCTGTAGAACTGGCCTTGGAATGAAAAGCTCGGCTGTGTCCAGGCGAGCTTGAGGATGTCCAGCGTCTCGTAGAACCGTTCGCGGCTCTCGCTGTAGGGCACGCCATAGGCGGCATAGCCCCGCACGTTGCCGCTGCGCCCGGCCCCCAGCAAGAGACGACCATGGCTGATCTGGTCGATCGTTGCAGTCTCTTCGGCGAGGCGTAGCGGATGGCACAGCGGCAGCACCTGAACCGCGGTGCCGATCTTGATCCGAGTGGTGCGTGTGGCGATCGCGGCGGCGACCGTCAGCGGCGCACTCAGCACCGACCGCGTCGCCTGTTGGTGGATTTCGGCCAGCCAGATCGCGTCGAGCCCCCACCGTTCGGCGTCAGCCACCTGTTCCAGCGCCTGCGCGAACGCGTCGGCGTCCGATTGCTGAGCCTCCTGGCGGTGGAATTCGTGGTACCAGCCAAACTCCATGGAGCCAAGGTGGCATTTGGAGGGCGCCGACGCAACGCGTAACCTTGCACTTGAGGGCGACGGGAGGACGGCACGATGCGGTTCGGATTGTTCGGCAGCGCCGCTGCGCGCCGTGGCGGTGGCGAGTTCGACAGTGCCGAGGGGTTTCGGGACTTCATCGACTACAACGTCGAGGCGGAGGCACTGGGCTTTCACGGCACCTTTGTCGTGGAGCATCATTTCACCGGCTTCGGTCAGGTCTCAGCGACGCTGAACCTGCTGACCTGGCTCGGTGCGCGCACCCGGCGGCTGCGACTTGGGACGGCGGTGATCGTGCTGCCCTGGCACAATCCCGTTCTGCTCGCTGAACAGGCCGCGACGCTGGACCTGCTGTCTGGCGGACGGTTGGATTTCGGTATCGGCAAGGGCTACCGCTACAACGAATTTGCCGGCTTCGACATGCCAATGGAGGAGGCCGATGCACGCTTCGACGAATCGCTCGAGGTGCTGCTGAAGGCGTGGACGTCGGCGGAGCGCTTCTCGCATCATGGCAAGTACTGGCGGTTCAACGACATCGTGGTCGAACCTCCGTCGGCGCAAAAACCGCATCCGCAGGTCTGGATGGGCGCGGGCAGCGAGCGCTCAATCCGCAACGTCGCCGAGCGCGGGTTCAATCTTCTGCTCGGGCAGTATGCGTCACCGGACGATGTGGCGCAGAGCATTGCCTGGTTCCGCTCGGCGGTCGAGGCTAGCGGACGGCGTTATGATCCGATGCAGGTCGGCGTGACGCGTGCCTTCTTCGTCACCGACAGTGTCGAGGAGCGCAACGAGGCGCTGGAGCGCAGACTACAGAACCGCATGCGCCAGTTGAAGCTGGCCACGCAACCGGACGGCACGGTTCACGGCGGCCCCGACCGCGCGACCGGCGATCCGCAGGCGGTCAACGTCAACAGTGCGATCTACGGCAACCCCGACGAAATCGCCCGCAGGCTGCAAGCGCTGCGGCAGGTCGGCGTTGGCTATGTGCTGATCAATGGTGGCGGGTCAGGCGGCGGCGAGCGCGGGCGCCAGAGCATGCGCCGTTTCGCCCGTGAGGTGATGCCGCTGTTTGCTGATCCGGCTGAGGTTCAGGCGGCGAATTAAGGGAGGAGGCCGACGCCGATCGTCGATGCCCAGAAGCGCCGCTGCGAAGCTCAAATAACCCACGAAGCACACCGCAGGCAGCAGCACAAATATCCGAGCGCTGAAGCAGCCTCGGCTGACCGCGCCTGGCGAAAGTCAGCGAGGACCGGCCGTCAATCGGCTTTCTTTTCAGGCGGCTGGTCGGCCTCCGCCAACGACGCAGTATGTCTTGCCAGCCGTTCATAACCCTCCGCGATGGTCAGTTTTATGCGCCTCGCTTCCTGATCCTGCGTCGCCTCTGCCTGAGACCATGCGTCCGCGGCTTTCATCAGCCAATAAGCAGTTGTCAATGTGGGAGCCATAGCAAACGCATACTTTGATAATTGTGATTCTGTCCAGGTGTTGTGGATGATCGGTCGCTCAACAAACTGCGCGCTGCGTGATCCTCGGGCCGCGTGCACACGAATTGCTGCATCCCCCCCTCGGCAGGCCACCGGCCGGCAAACAGACACGATCTCGTATATGAAGAGCGATGTTGGTGCGCTTGTTGCAGTTGTAATCAGGCGCGGCCGCGCACCGTGTCGAGAAGCAAATCGTCAGCGTCCGCGCATGTTGGCAACTGTATTCTTGAGGTTGATCTGATAGGCGATCGTGGCCTCGCTGCGCGGTTGCTGCCAGCGTGTTCCCGCGAACGTGCGTGCGATCCAATCGGTGTGGCGATCGCGGCGAACCAGGTCACTGCCAACACAGGCAGGCGTGGTCGAGTTCCAGTCCCTGGCATGCGAGCTTGGGATCACATGAGGAACCGGCACGCCGGGTTCACGACGGTGTCCGCGTCGAGGCGCGGAAAATTCGGCGACAACCCATCCGCTATCAGCCGTCTCGCGCCAGCTTACCACGGTGCCGTGCCGCACAGGGTTGGCAGCGAAGTCCTGATCCCGTTGCCTCCTCTATCCGTCAGCGTGTCGCGACACCTTCCCCACCCTCGGGCTGCCTCTGAGGGTGGTGGCAACCGGTCGCCGGCCGCGCAATAAACCTCTCAGCTTGCAATGAACGATGCGGCTCTGCGAACATTATGTCCGAAGGACAAAAGACGAGAATTAGGATCTCAAGATGGCGGAGGAGCTAACGTTCAAGGACAAGGCGGCGGCGGAGTACGACCGCGCCTTCGCGCACGTCACCGCGCATTTCATGCCTTTCCTGTTGCGGGCCGCCCACATCGCACCGGGTATGCACGTCCTTGACATCGCGACCGGCACGGGGCTTTCGGCCGAGGCCGCCCTTGCCGCTGTCGGCCCCACCGGCCATGTCATCGCCGCTGATATCTCGCCGGCCATGGCCGAGAGGGCGCGAGAGCGTCTTGGCAAAGCGCCGAATGCGTCAGTCTCTGTGGAGGACGGGCAGGCGCTTTCGTTCGCCGATTGCAGTTTCGATGCAGTACTGTGCAATCTCGGTCTGATGTTTTTCCCCGACCCGGTGCGGGGCCTTTCCGAGTTTCGTCGCGTGCTTCGACCCGGCGGTCGCGTGGCAGTCTCGGTGAATACAGTTGTCGAGCGCTCCTATAACCACCAGATCAACGTAATCATAGCACGACACGTGCCAAGTTTGGCCGACGCCGTCACTCGCACTTTCGCGCTCGGCGAAGCGTCGCGACTCCAGTCTCTCTTCAATGAGGCTGGCTTGGCAGACATCGAGACCAATACGGTGAGGCACGCGTTCGTGCTGTCCTCATTCGATGCCTATTACGGCCCCTTTGAACGCGGCGGAGCTTCCACCGGTCAGGCACTTGCAGCACTGCCCGAGGAGATACGCCGCGCCGTGCGAGAGGAAGTGCGCCGCGACCTCGCCGACAGGGGCGGGCCTGTCAATGCGGAGGCCGAGTATCGGATCGCCAGTGCGCGAAGGTAGCGGGTATTACTGAAGGGCCCGTGCGGCATGGTCGGCGCAACGAGTATAAAATGCAGCGACGCGGCTCTTCCTTTCATCCGCCCGCCGCTCCTGACATTGCCGGCAACTCGCTGCGTCACATTGGTGGTGCGACACCGTCCTTGCCGACCGTGATGCGGCTCGCGGCGAGCTCGCCCGTGGCGTTCTTCGTCGCGCCGAACATCACCGGTGCGCCTGGCTTCAGGTCGGCCCTCTCCGCAGGGGCGAATGTCACGATCGGCACGCCCGGCGGCACGGAGATCTTGTTGCTGCTGCCCTTGAACGATAGGCTGAGTTCGCGCCCCGCCTTCGCCTCCACGACCCCTGTGACGGTGCCGTTGGTCATCATGCTGCCGGGCTCGAGATCCCATGCATAGTGGCCTTCGCCGGCGCCACGCATCGCCTCGGGAAACACCAGCACCTCGAGCGCCCGCAGTTCACCATCGGAGCCCGCCAGCGTCGCGATGCCGACATAGGTGCCCTGCTTGATGTCGGCGAGGTCGAAGCGCTTGACCGTCGACACCGTAAGCGGGTCGTTCAGCATGACATCGACCTTGGACCCTTCACGCGTGGTGACGCTCAGGGTCTTGCCGTCCAGCGCGGCAATGGTCCCGCGGATCCGGGTGACCGGCGCATTCTGCGCGATGGCAGTGGCGGCGCACAGGCACGCGGCAAGCGCGAGCGGTAACAGGCGTGCGAACATGACTTATCTCCCCCTTGCGGTTGGCTTGTCCGCGAAGGATGGGGACGATCCCGGTTTCGGGAAGGGGGTCAACCGGTTATCGTGGCAATGAGGGAGGTGGCTGATGGCGCGCATGAAATCTGAGGTGGTGATCTACCACAACCCGTCCTGCACCACGTCGCGCAAGGTGCTCGGAATGATCCGCGCGGCGGGCGTCGAGCCCCGAGTTGTCGAGTACCTGAAGACGCCGCCCAGCCGGCAGGAGCTGATCGACCTGCTGCGTCGCATGGCCATGACACCGCGCCAGCTGCTGCGTCGGCGCGGCACGCCATATGACGCGCTGGGTCTCGACGACAAGGCCCGGTCCGACGAGGCATTGATCGACGCCATCCTGGCACACCCCATCCTGATGGAGCGCCCGGTAGTGGTCGGCCCGCGCGGCGCGCGCCTGTGCCGCCCGCCCGAGCGCGTGCACGAGGTGTTGCCGGCGCACTGAACAGGATGGCTGGGAAACTCACCATTGCGGCGCTGCGCCGGCACGCGGTGCTGGGATCATTGCTGCCTCCGACAACTTTGGCACGCGCAATCGGCACTGCGGGCTTTGTCCAGGCCGATCCGATCAGGGCGCCGGCGCGCGCGCAGGATCTGATCCTGCGGCATCGTGTGACCGGGTATCGCGCGGGAGATCTGGAACGCCGCTTCGGCCGGCTCGGGCTGGAGGAGGATTTCCTCTACGCCTACGGCTTCATGCCCCGCGAGACCCACCGGCTGTTGCATCCGCGCGATCCGGCAACTTCTGGTCGCTATCAAGTACCCGACGATTTTGCCGCGGAGGTGCTGGCCTTCGTGCGCGACCGGGGGCCGACTCACCCGGCCGATCTGGAGCAGCGGTTCGGCCGCGAGCGCGCGGTGAACGGTTGGGGCGGCTTCTCGAAAGCGACAACGCGGGCCTTGCAGAGCCTGCATTACCACGGCCTGCTAAGGGTCGTGGGGCGCCGCGACGGGGTCCGCATGTATGAAGCCATAGCGTCGCAAATCG
Organism: uncultured Alphaproteobacteria bacterium; assembly: GCA_963776505.1. GTDB lineage: Bacteria > Pseudomonadota > Alphaproteobacteria > Acetobacterales > Acetobacteraceae > JAMXLO01. The sequence goes on along the minus strand of CAVZNH010000065.1, from coordinate 29,844 downwards.
ACCCCCTGCCTCCCGGGGAACGCGCTCGCCGGATAGCGCTACTGGCGATCAGCATCCTCGCCCCGCTCGGCGACGCCGGATTGGCGGCGACCTTCGGCCTGCTCAGCCGTGGCGCACCTGGCCTGGGCGGATGGCGGCAGACCGTGGCGGCTCTGCTCGCGTCGGGCGAACTCGAGAGCGGTGAGGTCGATGGTGAGCGGTATTACTGGCCCGCCGGCGGGTTCGCACGGCGCGGCTCACCGCAAGCGGTACGGCTGCTCGCGCCATTCGACCCGATCGTCTGGGAACGCCGCCGGTTCGAGCACCTCTGGGGCTGGGACTACCGCTTCGAGGCCTACACCAAACCGGAGCAGCGCCGGTTCGGCTATTACGCCATGCCGCTGCTGTGGGGCTACGACATCATCGGCTGGGCCAATGTCAGTCTCATCGACGGGCGAATGGAGGCGAAACTCGGCTTCATCGGGATGCGGCCGCGCGATCCCGAGTTCCGCCGCGCCCTGGACGCCGAACTGACAGCGATGGAGAGTTTCCTGGGATAGCCAGGAGGCCAAGGATGCCGCCGAAGATCGGATACCTGCTGCCGACCCGCGAGCAGATCATGGAAGGCCGGCCGGATGCCGCTTCGCTGCTGGAATTGGCCGCGCGCGCCGAGGCATTGGGCTATGATTTGGTCTGGGTTGGCGATTCGGTGCTGGCCCGCCCGCGGCACGACCCACTGACGCTGCTCGCGGGTGTGGCGGGAAGGGTACCGCGGGTGGCACTCGGCACCGCCGTCCTGTTGCCCGCGCTGCGCAACCCGGTGCTGCTGGCGCATCAGGTGGCGACGCTGGATCAGGTGTCGGAGGGGCGCTTCATCCTGGGCGTCGGCATCGCGCGTGACGTGCCGAACATCCGCGCCGAATTCGCCGCTTGCGGCGTGCCATTCGAGAAGCGTGTCGGCCGCATGATGGAAGGCCTGCGACTGTGCCGCGCGCTGTGGACCGGCGAAGCGGTGAACTGGGATGGCCGCTGGCCGGTGAGCGGCGGCGTGCTGGCGCCGGTGCCCCACCGTCCGGGCGGCCCACCGATCTGGATCGGCGGCAATACGCCCGCGAGCCTGGAGCGCGTCGGCAAATGGTTCGACGGCTGGTTCCCCAACGCACCCGATGCCACGGAATTCGGCCGTCAGTGGCAGGAAGTGCAGTCGATCGCCCGCACCGCCGGCCGCGATCCGTCCCGGTTGTCCGCGGCGATGTACCTGACCCTCACCATCGATGAGGATGCCGGCCGCGCGGCGGCGCGAATGGACGCATTCCTCGAAGGCTATTACGGCGCACCCGCCGCGGTCCTACGGAGCCGGCAGGCGGTATATTCCGGACCCGCACAAGGCGTCGCCGAGTGGCTCGATGGCTACGCCAGGGCGGGGGCAACCGACCTCATCCTGCGCTTCGCCGGCGAGCACGAACGACACCTGGAAATCCTCGCCCCGGTGCGCGCCAAACTCGGCTGGTAACGAAAGCCCTCCCCCTCCCCTCGCGGGAGGGGGTCAGGGGGAGGGGGCCCAACCCCCCACCGCATCTCTCGCCCGCCTCGCCGCCTCGCGCGCCATCTCGGCGCAAAGCCCGGTGTACTTCGTCGGATCCAGCAGCGCCGCGATCGCCATCGCATCGAGATGCTCGGTCACGCGCCGGTCCGCCGCCAGCAGATCGCCGAACGACCGCCCCTCGACAAACGCCGCCTGTGCCGCGTCGTACACCACATCGTGCGCATGTTGCCGCCCGATGGTCCCACCCAGCTCCAGCATTACCGCCTCCGCCATGATCAGCCCTCCGCCAAGATCGAGGTTGCGCCGCATGCGCGCCGGATCGAGCCGCAGCCCGCGCATCACCTCGCCCAGCCGTGCCAGCATGTCGCCGGTCTCGATGCACGCACGAGCCTCGGCCGAGTCCATCATCAGGCTGGTGGTGCGGTCCGCCTCGTGTTCCGTCTGCATCGCCTCCAGCGCCAGCGGCACCATCGCCCGCACCTCGGCCGAGGCCGCAATAATGTCCTGGCACAGTTTCGGATTGCGCTTCTGCGGCATTGTGGAGCTGCCAACTGTGCCAGGCGGTACCGGCTCTTCCACCTCGCCGAATTCTGTCTTCATCAGCGTATAGACCTCGCGGCCGATCTTGCCGCACGTCGCCGCCAGCAATCCGAGCAAACAGATGTTCTCCGCGAGGTGATCGCCGAGCGCGCGCGACGGCACGGTCATCGTACCGAACCCAAGCTGCCTGCCGATCCCCGCCTGCACCGGAGGCCCCTGCTTGCCGAGTGAGGCGAAGGTCCCCGCGCCACCGCCCAGCATTGCCACGAACAGTCGCGGCGCTGCCTGACGCAGCCGCTCGACATGGCGCAGCAACTCGTCGATCCACACCGCCACCTTGTAGCCAAAGGTCGCCGGCACTGCGTGCTGGCCATGCGTGCGCCCCGCCATAGGCATGTCCGCGCTGCGTTCGGCCAGATCGGCCATCGCGGTCAGCGCCTCGCCGATCAGCCGGAGGAAGATGCGGTGCGCCTGCCGCAGCACCAACAGGTCGCCGGTCTGCGTGATGTTCTGCGTCGTCGCACCCCAGTGCACCCAACCGCCATGCTTCTCGCCCACGACATGCGAAAGTTCCCAGACCAGCGGCACGATGGTGTGGCCGGTGCGGGCGAAACCCTCGTCGATACGCGCGCGATCCAGCAGTTCCAACCGCGCGGCCCGTGCGATCGCCTCGGCCGCATCAGCCGGGATGATGCCGAGCTCAGCCTGTGCGCGTGCCAACGCGACCTCCACATCGAGCCATGCCTGCCAGCGGTTCTCCAACCGATACAGCGCGCGGATGCCCGGATCAGAGATCCGTGTGGCCGTCGGCAGTTGATCGCTCATCGCGTTTCGCTCCCTGAATGCTTCTCGGGACCAATCTACCGATGCTCGCTCGAATGTGCATCCTATCGGAGGCGCCCATGCTAACCGGCAGGAACTTGGGCTCAGGTCACGACTTATCTGGCGTCAGAAGGTTACGCGAACGCCGCCAAAACCGCCGACGGGAGCTGCGATATTATAGCTCCGTGGGTTCGTAGCTCCCGGCGCTCCAACAAACGCAATGCTGGACGTTGGTGAAAACGTTCCATAGACGTAGTACTTGGCGTCCAGGACGTTCTGAACCAAGCCAAACACTTGAATGTTCGGCGTGATCTGGTAGCTGGTGTTCAAGTTGAGAACAAAATAGCCCGGCAGCTGCTTCGTGAGGTTTGCCTCATCACCGAACAAGTACTGCCCACTGGCCGCCACAGCGGTTGCACCAACTGTCCACGCATCCGTAGCCTTGTACTGGACACCGAACTTGACCAGATTTGCAGGTATTCCGGGCAGACGATTGCCAGGTTGTACCTGGATGGTGCCGTTTGCATCAGCTCCAGGATTCTCAGGACTTCAACTCGGAGAACGCACTTTGAAAAGTAGCGTTGGTATAGGTGTAACCGAACCAGGCCTTCCAACGGTCACTGGTGAATTGAAAACCGGCGTCAACACCCTGACGGCGGGTCGCGCCGACATTCTGGAAGAAGCCGCGGCCGAGGATTGCACTTTGCACGAACTCGATGTCGTCATCCAGGTTGGAGTGAAACAGGCCGACATTCCAGTCCAACTTTGCATTGGGAAAGGGCGTCAGCGTACCACGGAAACCTGCCTCTATAGTATGGGCGACGACCTGCTTCAGGTTTGGATCGCCGGCAAAGAAGTTCGCAAGGCTGCACGGACTTGCCGGGCTGGCGCAGCTGAGTTCCGACGGAGTTGGCGCGCGGTTCGAGACGGCGTAGGAGGCATAGACGGAAAACGCTGGTATCGGCCGATAGGTCAGGCCGACCCCCGGATTCAAATGCGTGTAGCTATGCTTGCCGGTCAGTCCGGTTCCCAGCTCGTCGTTCAGGTTGATCTGTTCGGCATTGAACCGCGCCGAGAGATTCGCCGACAACTGTGGCGTGATATCGAAAATATCCGTAACATAGAGACCGTAGTACGCGGTCGTGTTCCCCACGCGGACCGGCGCATCTGTCCCGTCAGCTTGATCGACAATGATCCCTTGTGGAAGGCCAGGGGGGCCGATGAAGTTCAGCGACACGGGATCAAGACCTCCAATTCCCGTGGTCGCACCGAACAGGGTGCTTGATCCGTCGAAGCTTGCGCCTACAACAAAGTGGTTGCCGTGGCCAAATATCGGACTGTCGTTGGTGATTTGCCCGGACACCCCGTACCCGTTGGTGTTGGTGGTTTGGTTGTCCCAGTCCGAATAGGGGCCACCGTTGAGGAAATCCGGAATCAGAGCACCCGTGCGCGTGGTGGCTATAATATTGGAGTCCTGCTCGCACAGAAACCCCGGTATGTGATCACAAGCCTCAAAGTCGGTGACGTTGCCGTTTCCTACACGCTGCAGGAAATAGTTATAATACGCGACACCCTGAACGGAGGTCGTATCGCTAAGCTGGACATTGCCATTGACACTTATCAAAGCGTAGGTGTTGTCGATGGGGCTCGGCCCGGTGAACTGGGCCCGCGGATCAACGGCGAGCCATTCCACAGGCGTCGTTCCAGGGGCCTGCAGCGAGGTCTGCGCGAGCGCGACATTCACGTGCACCTCGGCAATGTCACTTCGCCATCCGACATCGCCGTAGAATTGCTTGAGACCGGAAGACTGAAAGTCACGCCAGCCATCCTCGTGCAGACCGGAGGCGGCAATGTACACCGCTGTGTTGCCAACCTGCTTGCCATACTGGAGTTCGCCGGCAATCTGCCCGAACGATCCGCCATAGGCGTCGAGTTCGCCGCCGTGATAGGTGAAGCCATTCTTCATCTGAATAGCGAGCGACCCGCCGAGTGCGTTGAGGCCGAAGACCGGGTTGGCCCCCTCCAGGTTCATCCTGTCGATTGCAATGCTCGGGATAAGGTCGAAATTGACCGTATCGCCAAACGCCTGATTGAACCGGACACCGTTCAAATAGACAGCGAGCCCTTGCGGCGTTCCTTGGAGCGGTGCCGCCTGGAAGCCATGATAAAACAGGTTGGGTTGAAATGGCCCTCCGGCAGCACTGTCCAAGTGCACACCCTGCGCCTGGTCCTGCAGCGCTCGCAGATAGTCGGGCGGCCCCTGCAGCGTGACGTCGTGGTCCGTCAGCACCTGATTCTGTGATGGTACTTTATTGCGATCGACGCCGGAGCCGAGAAGTGGCGTTGGCGCGATGACAGTGACGGGGGGCAGAGTGGTTATGGGTTCTGCGCTGACGGGGGGCGGAGTGGTTGTGGACTCTGTGTTGACGCCAGATGGATTGGCGCCCTGCGGGGTGGCTGGCTGGCTGGGCGATGTCGTTGCCGGTGGCGCAGGGCTTTGAGAACTGGATTGCGCCAGAGCCATGTGGGGTACAAGGAGTGCAAGCACTCCAGCCACAAGTAACCTCATTCTTCCTTCCCTTCTCCCCCAAGGCGCTCTTTCTCCGAGTCTGGAGCGGCGATGGCGCGTTGCCCATTCCACAAGTTCCCGAATTTCGCGGGAAAAGTTCCCGAAATTCACCGGCGATGGAAAAGTGAGATGATATTGGCGTGTATTAGCCCACGTCTGGCGCGCTGGAATCGCGAATGGAGAGCGGTCAGTAGCGCTCTCGACAATTCAGCATTCCCGACGCCGGAACGGTAACGCGGATGCCACTTGCGCGGCAGTGAAGGACAGGACGTTGACTAGCCTGTGCTCTGATTTCGATCACGGCCGGCGGCCTGCAATCCTCACTGGCTCCCTGAGTCTACACGCGCGTCTGATCGCGCTCAAACGCAGCCGCTACACCACCGGACTGGAGCGTTGCGGCATCGAGCTTTCCGAAGACTTCGATCAGGGTGGCGACCACTCCGGTCCAGCCGGTCTGGTGACTGGCTCCGATGCCGGCGCCATTGTCGCCGTGGAAGTACCTCGTAGAACAGCAGATTGTCCCGCCAGTGGGCATCGCGCTGGAATTGTTCGCTGCCGCCGAAGACCGGGCGCCGTCCACCATCGGAGAGAAAGATGCGCGTCAGCCGATCGGCGATCTCTTTGGCAACATCGAACAGATTCATCAAGTTGCCAGAGCCCGTGGGACATTCGATCTTGAAGTTATCCCCATAATAAGCGAAGTAATGCAGCAAGGCTCGGATGATCAGGGCATTCACCGGCATCCAGATCGGGCCGCGCCAATTGGAATTTCCGCCAAACATGCCCGAGTCCGATTCCGCCGGCAGATAGGCTACGCGGTAATCCTGGCCACCCACAGAAAACACATAGGGATGCTCGGCGTGATAACGCGACAGGGAGCGAATACCATAAGGACTGAGGAACTCATTCTCGTCGAGCATGCGGGTCAGGATGCGCCGCAACCGGCCTTCGTTGACCAAGCCAATGATACCGCGCTCTGCGACACCGAAGTGTCCAGGACCGGTCGCATGGATCGCCTCGCGCAGTTCCGGCATGCGTTTCAAGCGATCGAACAACTGTCCCGTCAGATCCGGCACGCTCTCGCGCTGCCACTTCTCCACGATTGTCACGGCGCACATCGGCAACAGACCCACCATCGAGCGGACCTTGAGCCTGGTCGAATTGCCATTTGGAAGCCGCAGCATGTCGTAGTAGAAGCCATCCTGCTCGTCCCACAGCCCCTCCGTACCCATGCCGTTCATGGCGCGGGCGATCAGCAGGAACTCAATCATGTAGTTGCTTGCCAATTTCTCGTAAGTGCGATCGTGCGCCGCAAGCTCGAAGGCAATCTCTGCCATGTTTTGACAGAACAGTGCGACCCACGCAGTGCCGTCTGCCTGTTCCAGATACCCACCAGTCGGCAGCGGCGCGCTGCGATCAAACACCCCGATGTTGTCCAGCCCGAGGAATCCTCCCTCGAACAAGCTCCGACCGAAGCGATCCTTGCGATTGACCCACCAGCCGAAATTCGAGGTGAGCTTGCCGAAGACGCCCTTGAGGAAATCAAGGTCGGTCGTGCCGCGCAGCGCCTGCTCCATGCGATAGGTGTAGATCGCAGCCCAAGCCTGTACCGGAGGGTTGACATCACTGAAATTCCATTCGTAAGCCGGAATCTGTCCAGTGGGATGCAGGTACAACTGGTCAAGCAGCAGATCGAGCTGCTGCTTGGCAAAATCAGGATCGACGCTCGACAGAGCGAGTGTGTGGAATGCCAAATCCCAGGCGGCGAACCACGGATATTCCCATTTGTCGGGCATCGAGATCACGTCATCCGCGATCATATGGAACCACTCGCGGTTCCGGGGCGGCGCGTTGCCATGTTCGTCGATCCACTTATCGACGTCAAAGAGGAAGTACTGCTTGCTCCACAGCATTCCGGCCAGCGCCTGCCGCATCACATTGGCCGCATCATCGCCGACAGAGGGCGGCGTGATCGCCCGATAGAACGCATCGGCCTCAATTCGCCGCTGCTCCACGACCCGATCGAAGTCATGGAAGTCTCCATCCGCCATATGGTTCAGCCGCAGGCGAATCACGGCACTCGCGCCGGCCTCCACATCGATGCGGTAGAGTGCTGCGGCCTTGGTTCCTGTCTTGCCTGGATTGACCGCTTCCTGCTTTCCCAACACAACGAAATCGTTGATGCCGTCCTTGGCATAGGGCGATGGGTTGGCGCTGCCAAAAATGCGTTGGTTGTTCGTCTCATTCTCTGTGAACAATAGGGTCGGACGCCCGTCGCAATGCAGATTGAGACCCAACGATGCCACGATCGTGCCATCGACCTGGCGCAGAGACGGCTTTGGCTGGTCTGGCCACCATGTCCACGTGTTGCGGAACCATAGGGTAGGTAGCACATGCAGCGGTGCCGCGTCTTGCCCACGGTTGCACACGCTGATTTTGATGAGGATATCGTCGGGTGCGGCCTTGGCGTACTCCACGAAGACATCGAAATATCGATTGTCATTGAACACGCCGGTATCGATCAATTCGTATTCCGGATCAGTCCGGCCGCGCTGGTGATTCGTAGCAACAAGATTGTCGTATGGATAGGCTTGTTGCGGGTATTTGTAGAGGCATTTCATGTACGAGTGGGTGGGCGTGGCATCGAGGTAGAAATAGTACTCCTTCACGTCCTCCCCGTGATTGCCCTCGCTGTTGGTCAGGCCGAACAGTCGCTCCTTGAGGATCGGGTCCTTCTCATTCCACAAGGCGATAGCGATGCACTGCCGCTGTTTGTCATCGCTAAAACCAGCGAGACCGTCCTCGCCCCAATGATAGGCGCGCGACCGCGCGTGATCGTGCGTGAAATAGTTCCATGCGTTGCCGTCCGTACCTGTAATCTTCGCGGACAGTTCCCCACTGGCGCTCGCTGAGATATGGTCCCCACTTCTTCCAACCGGCTTGCTTGTCATCCAGGCGCATCTGCTCGGCGGTCGTTGCTAGTTTTGGTGTGGCGGGATCAGGCAACGGTCTTCTCCTGCAATAAGCAACTGGTGTACTCAGCGTTTGCTTGTCGCCCTCCAGGACGATGAGCTTTGGCCGCCGGCTGTGCAAGGCGGCATTGAGGTTCGACCATCAATTGCCCCAACTCGACGCGGTCATTAGAGTGTGTCGTAGTAAGTAACGAGACGCGTTTCCGACTTATCCGCCGGCAATGATGTCCCTTATGCGACCGGCGAGTTGGTCGAGCGCGAACGGCTTGGTCATCACGTGCATGCCGGGTTCCAGATCACCGCCACTCATCACCGACTGTTCCGCGTAGCCGGTGATGAACAGCACCTTCAGGTTCGGCCGCGCCATCCGCACTGCGTCCGCCAGTTGCCTGCCGTTCATCCCGCCAGGCAGCCCGACATCGGTGACCAGCAGATCGATCCGGGTGTCAGACCACAACACCTCCAGCGCCGCCGCAGCGTCTTTCGCAGCGATCGCGGCGTAGCCCACATCCTCGAGCACTTCGGCAATCAACTTACGCAGGGGCGCCTCGTCATCGACGATCAGCACGGTCTCGCCCTGGCCCGCGATCGGTTCGGCTGTCGCCGGCTTCTCCGGCAGCACGACGTCCACACCGGCGTGGGGCGGGAAATACAGCTGCACCGTGGTCCCGCGTGCCGGCTGTGACCAGATGCGCACCTGACCACCCGACTGCCGTACGAAGCCATGGACCATCGACAGGCCCAGGCCGGTACCCTCGCCCAGCGGCTTCGTGGTGAAGAACGGATCGAAAGCGCGCGCCGCCACCTCGGGCGGCATGCCGCTGCCGGAGTCGCCGACATGAAGTGCCACATACCGGCCGGCCGGCAGATCGTTCGCCGCGTCTGCGTCCAGGATCGTCGTACTGGTCTCGATTGTCAGCCTGCCGCCATCCGGCATCGCATCGCGCGCGTTGATGCACAGGTTCAGCAGCGCGTTCTCGAGCTGGTTCTGATCGACCAGAATGCTCTCCAGTCCAGGCTCCGCGATCACCTCGACTTCGATTGCCGGGCCCACTGTGCGGCGGATCAGTTCCACCATGCCCGCGACCAGCCGGCTGACGTCCGTAGGCATCGGGGCAAGCACCTGCCGCCGGGAGAACGCCAGCAACCGATGCGTCAGAACCGCGGCCCGCCTCGTGGCGGCCTGAGCCGCTGCGACATGGCGGCCGAGCTGCCCGATCTCGCCCCGCGCCAGGCGCCTCTCCAGCAGTTCCAGGCTGCCACTTATGCCGGTGAGCATGTTGTTGAAGTCGTGTGCGAGACCGCCGGTGAGCTGGCCGACCGCCTCCATCTTCTGCACCTGACGTAGCTGCTCCTCGGCGTCCCTGCGTTCAGTGAGATCGACTGCCTCGGGAACGATCGCGATGACCTCGCCGGCCGCGTTGCGCACCGGGCGCATGGCGAAATCGAAGGCACGCCGACCGGTCGGCAGGTTCACCACGAATTCCAGTCGCACGGTCTGCCCCGCGGCAACCAGCGGGATGGCCGCGGCAACCTGTTCCGGCATGCCAGGCGTGCCGGCGAACCAAGGCGTTTCCCAGAACGGCTTGCCGACCACGTCCTCCAACTGTGCCTCGATCCCGGCCAGCGACGTCGGATTTGCGTCGAGCAGAATGCCGTCCGGGGTCATCAGCCCCTGGTACAGGAAGGTCGTCTCGAAGACTGAGCGCATGCGGGCCATGGACAGCTCAAGCGACGCGGTCCTTTCGTTTTCGGCCGTCACGTCTCGTCCGACACCATGGATCAGGTCGTCGGCCACCACCGTTGTCCATGTGATCGAGCGGTAGCTGCCATCCTTGTGCAGGAACCGGTTATGGATGCGTGGGAGCGCGACACCTTCGGCGAGCAGTCTGGCATTCTGCGCGCACCTGTCGCGGTCATCCGGGTGGATGAATTCGGCGATGTGGCTCCCCACCAGTTCCTGTTCCGCCCAGCCAAGCATGCTGGTCCACGCCGGATTGACCTCCTTTATGATTCGGTCGAGCCGGAGCACGAGCGTGAGGTCGGCCGAGATCTGCCACAGTCGGTCGCGATCCGCGGTCCGCTCGGCGACCAGCCTCTCCAGTTCCTCATATCGGCGCACACTCGCTTCACGCGCCGCAACGATCGCGCTGACATCCACGAAAGCACCGACCGCGCCGCGCGGCTTGCCCGATGCGTCGAACAGCGGCGCCGCATTGCCGTAAATGTGCATCGCGTCGCCGTCGTTGAAGGCGAGTTCCAGTTCGAAGCCGCGGACGTCCTTGCCGGTTGCCGCCGCCTTCTGCACCGGCAGGTCCTCTGGCGTGATTTCCATCCCGTCCTTGAGTGCGCGGAAGTTCCGAGGCGCGTCTTCCCCAGCCGACTTGGAGGGATTGGCACCGCGCGGAAGCCGCAGCAGTTCGTTGCAGGTGCGGTTGCCGGTCATCATTCGGCACTCGGTGTCCAAGGCCACAAACACCGCCGCAGGCACCGCGTCCAGCACCGCCTGCAATTCTTCCGCCCGCTCACGCAACGCTTCTTCGATGCGTTTGCGTTCGGTCACATCCTCGACGACGACACTGATGCTGACGACCTTCCCAGCCGCATCCTTCTGCGGCAGCCACTGCGCGATCCAAAAACGGCGCACCCCGGGCTGTGCCGGCGTTTCCCCCGCGACCTCCACGTCATGCACCGGCTCGCCGGTCGCCACCACCTGCCGGCCGACGGCTTCCAGGACGTCGGCCACAGCCGGAGCCAGGTCACGTATCCGCTTGCCGATATGCGCGGCGACCGGGACGCCGTGGATTTGCGCCATCCGCTCATTGACGCGAAGGAAGTAGAGGCCTGGGCTGAGGATCGCCAAGCCGATTGGCGCCGCGGCATAGATCGCTTCCAGCTCCGCCAGTTGCTGCCGCGACTGCTCCTCACTGTCACGCAAAGCCTGTTCCTGGCGCTTTTGCTCGCTGATATCGCGGAAATAGACCGCGATCCCGTCTCCACACGGGTAGATGCTGTTCTCGAACCACATGCCGAGAGGTGCGTAGAACTCCTCGCAGCGCACAGGGAAACGCTGGACCATCGCCTTCCGGCAGGAAGCTGCGAACACACCGTCGGTCGGCTGTGGGAGCTCCTGCCAGATGTTCTTGCCCAACAGCTCGCGGCCGGGGGCGAGCATCGCCTTCGCGCGCTCGTTCAGGTAGACGAAGCGTCCGTCGCGGTCGAGCACGATCACACTGTCGGTTGTGCTCTCGAGCACCGCCGTCGCGTTGATGGTGAACCCGCCCTCGCTTCTGCGTTGGGTATCATCAGGCCCGGCGCTGAGCATCGTAACTCCTACGAGATGGCGAACGGGACGGATGCGCTTCGGTGCGAACGTTGGAACCACGTCATTTCGCGGGTCACGGAATTTCCAGCGACTGGCGCACCGCTGTCAAGGCGACGCCAGCCTGGCTCAACTGTTGGCGTGAACGTACATGTAAGCGCTGCGACTGGCAGGATCGGTGCCGAAGCTGACGGACAAGCGCCCATTGCCAAGATCAGCACTGGTATATCGAGCGAGGGTCAGCGATGCCGTAGGTCGGCCAGACGCCGTGGCGTGCAGTGTCAGGCCGGTGAAGCCAGCCGTTCCTTGGCCATCCATCCAGGTGAGGCCGAAATCCTGCGGCGTGACGCCCCAGATCGTAGCCGCGTCACCAGCATGGAAGCCACTGACCGTACTCCAGATGTCGGTCGAAGCAGAGCGATCATCAACGAAGAACGTGTCTGTCCCGCTGCCGCCGCTGAGAAAGTTGGAGCCGGTGCCACCATCCAATACGTTTGTGCCGCTGCTGACCGCGATCGCATCAGTCCCGCTGCCACTGTGGATGAACCAGCTGGGCGTGTTGACGCTGATGTTCAGGCTGTCAGAAGTGATATTGACGTACTGCTCCTGCAAACCGGCCACTGGGCCAGTGTACGGCTGGGCGGTCGCCGGCACGACATGAGCAGTTGTCGTGTCAAGGACAGCGAGAACCGGAGTGGCAGGACTGTCATCCTGCGCAACCCAGGCCTCAATTTGATTGAACACGGTCGTGGTGATTTGAGTGAAGAAGCCGGGGGTGCCAGCTCCGCCTGTTCCGCCAGCACCGGAGACTATCCCGACAACGAAAGGCCCACCATTGCTCCCCGTGATCCATACAGGGCCGCCACTCGATCCTGGGCCCAGTGAAATGCCCTGGAACACCGAGAAATTTGGCACCAGTGAAACACTCTGCTGGCTGCTCTCCATCTGCCCCTTGAGCGAGGCCGGGTAACCGGTCACGTTCACCGCACCGCCGGGAAAGTTTGATTCAATGCCCATTGTCCCGAGGTTGGTGAATGGCTGGGACAAATGGATCACGGCAAAGTCGATTTGCGACTGTTGATTGGTAATGGACCCCGACGGGTCTTGAATTGGCATGTAATGGACGATTGTACCGGTCGCTGTACCAAATGGCTTGCTGCCGGCGTTGTAGCCTGGCGCAACGGTGATGCTGGATGCTGGCGCCGCGCCAAGCGTCGAGCTGTAGACGACGTGCGAGGCCGTCAGCACTTCGTCGGGTGAGATAAGGACACCTGAACCCTGAAATCCTTCGCCCCCAATAGTGTCGGTAATGAAGACCACCGTATCGAATGGGTAAGAAGTGGTGTCGAATGCCAAAGGATGTCCCCTCCGAATTGGCCCATCAACGGCGGGCGACGAGCGGTCTACGCTCTCATGGAAATGCGCAAACAACAATATATTGAATATTGATGTCGATAGATCTCCAGCGCAGTTGGAGCAGACGCCGATCTGGCGCACAGGGCGACCATTGGCGCACACGCCCGAGGTCAAAGAGGGCGCCGCGCCGCAGGGCGTTTACGTCATCCTGGCATTCGACAGCCTGGCGGATGCTGAAAAGTGGTATAGCACCTCGCCCTACGCGGATCTGATCCCCGAGCGGCAGAAGTCGGCCAAGTCAAACGTCTTCATTCTCGAGGGACTGCCGCAATAGCCAAAGTCGTGCTCAAGGCTGCGGCTGAGACGCGCCACGGCGTCCATCTGCCGGTCGCATGGCCGATTTCTGTCCCCCGACCGAATACGTTGCGATCGGGGCTTTTGCAGCAGTTGTCCACATGACCCGGCCAGGCAAATATAATTGATTTCGCAACATCCAGGCCGCATATGCGGCCGTGTAGGCAAGTCGCTGTCACATTAATGTCATACGAGAACTGAGCGGGCTTTGGGCAGATACCGGCAGACTTATCCACATCGACGGAATCACGCTCCGGCTGCCAGTTTCCGACCGACAAAATCCAGCCGGTCCTGCCCCCAGAAGATCTCGTCGCCGATGACGTAGCTGGGTGCGCCGAAGACGCCGCGATCCAGCGCCGCCTGCGTGTCGGCGGTGCGGCGCTCGGTCCACCGGGGCTCGGCCCCGAGTTGCATTACCGCATCGGCGTCGAGGCCGATCTCGGTTGTCAGGCGGGCGAGCGTGGCTGGGTCGCCGGGGTTCAACTCTTCCTGCCACACCGCGCGCAGTACGCGGTGCGCCAGCTTGATGGCGGGGACGTCGCCCTGGGTCTCGCGCAGCGCGATGACGCAGGGTCCGGTGAGCGCCTCGCTGGCCGGGAAGAATTTCGGCTGGAGGTTGATGGGCACGCCAAGGAAATCGCGCCAACGCCGCAGTTCCATCAGCCGATAGGCCTGGCGCTGCGGCGCGCGCTTCGGCAGCGGCAGCCCGCCGGAGGCCGGGAAGATGGCGCCAAAATCCACCGGCCAGATGCGCAGCGTGGCGCCATGCTTCGCCGCCAGCGCCTCGATGCGGGCGGCACCCAGATGCGTCCAGGGCGAATTCAGCGAGGCGTAGTAGTCGATGTGCTGGGGCACGTGGGTCTCCTCCCGTGTCGGCGCGGATCGTGATACGGCGGGTGGGTCGGCACAAGGCGGGAGGCAGCGATGCAATGGCGGATCGGCGACGTGACGGTGAGCAAGATCGTCGAACTCGAGGTGACCGGCGGCAGCCGCTTCATCCTGCCGCAGGCGACGCGCGAGGAGATTCAACCGATCGCCTGGCTGCGACCGCACTTCGCTGACGAGGACGGCAGGCTGCGCATGAGCATCCACAGCTTCGTGGTGCAGACGCCGACGCGGCGGATCGTTGTGGATACCTGTTTGGGCAACGACAAGCAGAACCGGCGGATCCCGACGTGGAACGATCTGCACGGGCCGTTCCTGGATGACCTCGCGGTGGCGGGTTATCCGCGCGAGTTGATCGACACCGTGCTGTGCACCCACCTCCACGTGGACCATGTCGGCTGGAACACCATGCTGGTCGACGGCAGATGGGTGCCGACATTTCCACGGGCGCGCTATTTGATGGGGCGGATCGAATACCAGCACTGGTCGAAGCCGCAGGGCCGCGAGGACATGGTCGCGGTGTTCGGCGATTCGGTGGCCCCGGTGTTTGACGCGGGGCTGGTCGATCTGGTGGAGACCGACGCGCGCATCTGCGACGAGATCGATCTTGTGCCTACGATCGGCCATACGCCGGGCCATGTCAGCGTGCGCATCCGCTCGCGCGGCGAGGAGGCGCTGATCACCGGCGACTTCATGCACCACCCGTGTCAGATCGCGCACCCCGAATGGGCATCCACGGCGGACTCCGATCCCGAGCAAGGGCAGCGCACGCGCGAGCTCATGTTCGATCGCCTGGCGGGAACGCCGGTGCTGGTGATCGGCACGCACTTCGCCGGCGCGACCGCCGGACGGATCGTACGCGACGGGGCGGCGTATCGGCTGGATGTGTGAGGGGGAGACGAAAATGAACTGCCCCGACCCTCGCGGGAGGGGGTAGGGGGGCCTGTCCCTACTCCGCCGCCGCGACGCCCTGCCGCGCCACCTCCACCGTTAGCTCCTTCAGCCGCGGCGCCACCTCACGGCCGAACAGCCGAATGTTCTCCGCCGCGTCCTCATGGCTCAGGAACCCACCCTGACCGAAGAACAGCAGGTGACCGACGCCACCCATCCGGTTGGAAAAATCCCTGATCTGACCGAACACGTCGTCCGGCGTTCCGGCGAACACCGTGTCGGTGTCCATGAACTGCTGCACCGTCGCTCGTCGGTGATCGATCGGATTGCCCTGCCGGTCCTTGACGATGCGATGCGCACGCGGCCCTGCCTTCATGATCGCCACGTTGGCGCCGATCGAGTTATAGCCCGGCGGGTTGGTGAACGGTTCCGCCACCACCGGCGCGGTGCGCACGTACTCGGCGATCTGATCGGCTCGCCGCAGCCCCTCCTCGCGCGTCGTTCCGACGCCGACCACCGCCGCGTAGGCCATCCTGTCCGGTCCCGCCTCCCAGCCCAACTCGCGCGCCCGCTGACGATAGGCATCGTACATCGGCTTCGCGGTGCCGCCTGACAGCAGCGTTCACACCACGTGTCCGCGTTCAGCGGCAAGCTTGCCGGTATCTACGCTCATCCCGGTCATCCACACCGGCGGCGTTGGCTTCTGCACCGGCTTCGGCCAGATGTTGACGCTGCGGTACTGGAAGAACTCACCCTCCCAGTTGAACGGACCGTCATGCGTCGACATCGCCTTCAGGATCAGATCGTGCGCCTCCCAGTAGCGGCGCATCAGCGTGGCGGGATTGCTGTTCGCCGGCTGAATCTCGTACGGCGCGCCCTTCACCAGCCCCATCTCCAGCCGCCCGCCTGACAGCACGTCGAGCCACGCCATCTCTTCCGCCACGCGCACCGGATCCGGCCGATTGGCGATCGGCGAGCCAAGCGACAGCAGGCGCGCGCGCTTGGTTTCACGTGCAATGATCGCCAGCGCCATCGGCACCGACACAGTCATGCAGGTCGCCGTGCTGTGGTGCTCGTTCACCATGATGTCGAGCCCAACTTCATCGCACAGTGCGAACTCATCGAGATAACGGTTGAGCAGCGCATGTCCGGTCGGCGGATCGAAGTTGCTGGACGGCAGCACAACGCGGAGCGTGCCGCGTGCGAGGCCCGCTTCCCACGCCGGGTGATACGCCATCTCGGAGAAATACCAGCAGCGCATGGCGCGCTCCTCAGTTGCTGTCGATGAAACGCGAGAGCCGGTCGGCAAAGCCACGCGGCTGTTCCCAGTGCGGGAAGTGTCCGGCATTGGCGATGACGTCCATGCGCGCGCCGGGAATCTCGGCACGCCAGGCCTCGCCGTATGATGTGCTGACGATGCCATCCTGCTCGCCCCACAACAGCAAGGTCGGGATGTCGATGCGGTGCAGCCAGCGCTTCAGATGCGGGTTGTGCATGTAAGGCTTCCAGCCGAACCGCGCGAACGCCTCGCGGCCGCGCGCGATTCCGGCAAGCTCCGTCTCCGGCATCTGCATCAGGTCGCGTTCGCCCTTGGCAGGATCGGCCCAGGCGAGGCGTTGGTACTCGTCGCGCGAGATCGCGTGCATGTCGGCGATGTCGCGTTCGGTGAAGCCGCGCACCTTGATGCCGAGAGGATCCGCCAGCACCAGCTGCGAGAAGCGCCGTGTGTCGCGCACCGCCATCTCCGCGGCGATCCAGCCACCGAAGCAGGCGCCGACCAGGATTGCGTCCTCGAGCCCCTGCGTCGCCGCCAGATCGAGATACAGATACGCCAGGTCGTCGACCGTGCTCAGCCAATCGGGCAACGACGAGTTACCCCATCCCGGATGGCTCGGCGCGATCACCCTGAAACGCCGCGCAAGCAGAGCAAGCCATTCCCGTCGCGGCTCCAGCCCTTCGCCGGGATGCAGGAACAGCAGCGGCTGACCCTCGCCGTGCTCCTCCACTTCCAACATGACGCCAGCGACGTTGATCGATCGTGTCATGGTCTGAATTGTGCGCGTCGGCGCGGTGCCGCTCAAGTGCGTGGCTATTCGCGCCGGCATCGACATGGTTCCGCGGTCGGGCAAGAATTGGCGGACGATGCCGGAACATCGGGGGACCGCACGAAGAATGCGAGTGCGATCGCTTATGCCGCTGTTGGCGCTGCTGCTCGCGGCCGCCTCGCCGCCGCTGCCGTCGCAGTTGAACGATCCGACGACGACCGAGGGATGGATCTGGCAGCAGGTGCAGGCAAACAGACCGGCCGACCTGAACCAACGGTGTGACACGCCACCGCTGGATGTTCACGATGTTGACGATGCACGTTGGCGCAGTGACTGTCGGCGTGTTCGCCCGGCTGTGCTGCAGGCTCTGCTGACGCAGCCCGATCTGGCCGATGCCGGTCCGCCTTCGGTGGTCATTCGCAACGCCTACATCGACGGTGCGCTCGATTTCGAAGGCGCGCGCATCAGGGCGTCCCAGGTCGCCTTCCAGGGTTGCCGGCTGGCCGGCGATCTCATGGTGGCGGATGCCCGGTTCGACGGTGTGCTGGACCTCAGCGGTTCGTCGATCGCCGGACGCTTCATCGGCTCCTATGGCTTTGTCGCCGGCCGGCTGATGCTGATCGATGCCATCGTGAGCGGTGGCATCGAAGCCCCATCCATGCACATAGGCAGCAGTCTGTTCCTGCGAGGCACGCAAATCGGCGGCGCCGTCGTGCTGCGCGATGCCCGTATCGACAATCAGATGGACATGAGTGGAGCGGCGATCGCTACTGGCAAGCCGTTCGATGCGGAGCGGCTGTCTGTCGGTCGCGGCGGCGTGCAGATGCGGAAGGTGACGTTCGGTGGTCCGGTGGATCTCGGTCTCGCTGAGATCGACGGTCAGGTTGTCATCGAGGAGGCAGTCGTGGCCGCCGGTCAGCCCTTCCGTGGATCGGGCCTCCACGTGCATCATGGTGGCCTGTTCCTGCAGGACGTGACGTTCGGCGGTCCGGTTTACCTGCGGGAGGCAGATGTCGATAAATCGGTGGAGCTGCAAAGGTCGAGCATCGCGCCCGGCCAGGGCTTTGATGCCCAGCGGCTGCATGCCGGCGCCGGCGGGCTGATCGCGAGCGATGTCGCGTTCGGTGGTGGGACGGATCTCCACGAAGCCCGCGTGGACGGGCAACTCGACCTGAGCCGGACAAGGTTCGCGCCCGACGCTCGCCTCATGGCGCAGCTTCTCCGCGTCGGCGGCGCGTTGCTGGCACGTGACGTGACGTTCGGTCGTATCGTCGAGCTGCAGGGACTCAGGGTCGGCTCCATCCTCGACCTGCGAGGGGCGCGCCTGCACGAGCTTCGTTTGGAAGGTGCCGACATCAAGGCCGATCTGGTTCTGGGTGGACGGCTCTCAGACGCGGAGACGTTGGCACACTGGGACGCCTGCGGCGGCGGTGCCTCGTGTCTGAACCTCCGCAATGCCAAGGTCGCCAATCTGCAAGACGATGAACGGGCCTGGCCTGCCCGCATCACGCTGGAAGGCTTCACGTATACACACCTGGGCGGCGCCGGAGGCGAGCAGCGCCAGGACATGCGCAATCGCCCCATCGCCTGGTGGCGCGACTGGCTGTTGCGCGATCCGGTCTACAGCGCGCAGCCCTATGCGCAGCTCGCCGCCGTCCTCGCAGCGGCAGGCAATCGGGACGGGGCAGCCGAGATCCGGTTCTTCAGCCGCGACCGCCAGCGATCGGAACTGCTGCGCGGATGCCGCTGGCTGCAGGCGCTTGGCCTGGTCGACAAACCGGGCGACGAACGCCCGTGCGAACCAGCGCAGGTGGGGAGCTGGTGTGGCTTGAGCGCACTGCAGGTGTTCGTGGGCTATGGCATCGGAGGCTACGGCTTCCGGGCCGTGGGCTGGGCGCTGGTGTTCTCGCTCATCGGCATGGTGACCCTGTGCTTTGCGCCCGGCGTGCGAGGCATCAGGCCCAGCCCCCTGGCCACTCGCCGCGGACCGCGGCAGAAGTCACTGCTCTGGTGCTTCGGCGCCAGCCTCAACCGCGTGCTGCCACTGGTCACCATCAGCCAGGAGTTCAGCGAGTTCTTCAATGATCCGAAGCGCGAGCGACTGCAAGCCTGGCAACACGTTGCGTTCGGCCTGCTCGCCCTATGCGGCTGGGCGCTCGGTGTGTTTGTCGTCGCGGCGTTCTCGGGACTGATACAGAACTGACGCCGTGCTACTCCACCTCCGTCGCAAGCTTCGCCAGATAGTGCGCGGTGTCGCCGAACAGCCGTTCGATCACCATGCAGCGGCGGAAGTAGTGGCCGACCGCCAGATCCTCCGTCATGCCCATGCCGCCGTGCAACTGCACCGCGTTCTGCGACACGAAGCGTCCGGCCTGGCCGATGCCGACCTTCGCCATGGCGATGTTGTGCGCGCGTTCATCCGCGTCGGGCGCGTCCACCATCATGGCCGCCAGCATCGCCATCGAGCGGCCCTGCTCGAGCGACATCAGCATCTCGGCCAGGCGATGCTGCACCACCTGATAAGTGCCAATCGGCTTGCCGAACTGCTCGCGCGTCCGGCTGTACTCGAGCGTCATCGAATGCAGAGCTTCCATCGCGCCGACACTTTCCGCTGCGGTCGCAGCGATGCCCGCCTCGATCACCCGCTCGATCAGCGCGAGCCCCTTGCCGACCTCGCCCAGCACCGCATCGGCGTCCACCTGCACGCCGGATAACGACACCTCCGCCGCGCGCTGTTCGTCGCGCATGGTGTAGCCGCGGCGTGCCACGCCGTTCGCCTTCGCATCCACCAGGAACAGTGTGATGCCATCGGCATCGTCCCGCTCGCCGGAGGTACGCGCGCTCACCACCAGCGTGTCAGCACAGTCACCATGCGTCACCACGCTCTTGGCACCGTCCAGCACCCAGCCGCCACGGCTCTGCTTGGCGGTGGTCATCACGTCGGTCACGTCGTAGCGCGCCTGCCGCTCGCCATGCGCGAACGCGAGCTTCATGCTGCCGTCGGCGATGGCGGGCAGCACGCGCGACCTCTGCGCCTCGCTGGCACCGAGACGCACCGCGGTGCCGCCCAACACGACCGTCGCCAGATAAGGTTCCAGGATCAGCGCGCGGCCGAACGCCTCCATCACCAGCATCACCTCAACGGCGCCGCCGCCGAACCCACCGTATTCCTCGGCGAACGGCAGACCGAGCAGCCCGAGTTCGGCGTATTGTGACCAAAGCGCAGTGCTCCAGCCACCTGGTTCTTTGAAGTGGTTCTTGCGCTGATCGAACGCGTAGCGATCAGCCATCAGCCGATCGACGCTGTCCTTCAGCAGGCGCTGTTCATCGGAGAGTGTGAAGTCCATTTCGTGGGCCTCGTTTTTGGTGTCATTGCGAGGAGCGGAGCGATGAAGCAATCTCGGTCACAGTGTACACTCTGACCGAGATTGCGCCGCTGCGCTCGCAACGACAGGGGAAGGCTGCACTAAAGTCGCAGCACCGCCTTGGTGAGAATGTTCTTCTGAATTTCGTTCGTCCCGCCGTAGATCGACGCGGCACGCAGGAATAGATAGCTCCCGGTGGACTGCGTTGCCCACTCGGGACCGACATCCGGCTCGTTCGACAACGCCGCCAGTTCCTCCGCCCAGATCGGCATCGACATCGGACCACCGACATCCATCGCGAGTTCCGTTGTCGCCTGCAGCAGCTCCGTGCCCTTGACCTTCAGCACCGACGACAGCGGATCAGGTCTCCCATCGCGCTGCCTGTCATACGCCGACACGACGCGGTACTGCGTTATCTCCAGCGCCTTCATATCCACTTCGATCTGCGCGATGCGCTGACGGAACGCGGGATCGTCGATCAGCGGCCGTCCGTTCTCGCGGACCTTGCGCGCCATCTCCTTCGATGCGTTCACCCGTTCCTTCGACTTGCCAATGCGCGCGATCCCGGTGCGCTCGTTGCCCAGCAGGAACTTCGCCACGTCCCAGCCGCGGTTCTCCTCGTAGACGCGGTTCTCGACCGGCACGCGCACGTTGTCGAAGAACACCTCGTTCAGGTGATGGCTGCCGTCGATCGAGATGATCGGGCGCACCGTGATCCCCGGCGTCTTCATGTCCACCAGCAGGAACGAAATGCCCTCCTGCCGCTTCGCCGCATTCGGGTTGGTGCGTACCAGCACGAAGCACCAGTCGGCATGATGCGCAGTCGAGGTCCAGATCTTCTGGCCGTTCACCACGTAATGGTCGCCGTCGCGCTTCGCCGCGGTCTTCAGCGACGCGAGGTCGGATCCCGCGCCGGGCTCGGAGAAGCCCTGGCACCACCAATCATCGAGGTTCGCTGCGCGCGGCAAAAAACGCTTCTTCTGTTCCTCGGTCCCGAACTGGATCAGCACCGGACCGATCATCGTGATATTGAAGCTGGACAGCTCCGGCGCCGGCGCGACCTGGTTCTCTTCCAGGAAGATCATGCGCTGGATCGATGACCAACCGGGACCACCCCATTCCTTGGACCAGGAGATCGCCGCCCATCCGCGCTTGTTCAGGATGCGCTGCCACGCGACCGTGTCTTCCTTGCGCGGTCCATAGCCGAGACGCATCCGTTCGCGGATCTCGCCGGGCAGGTTGTCACGGATGAAAGCGCGCACCTCGTCGCGAAACGTCAGCTCTTCCGGGGTGAAGCGCAGGTCCATCAGCCGATCCTCCCTACTGACCAGTAGCTGTCGCACAGACTGTGGCAGGAGGCAGGTAGCGACGCAATCGGGCCCGTGCGCCTTGGAACTGCTTGCGCCCTAGAACTGCTTCAGCAACCGGTCGATGTAATCCAGTTCCATCTGCGGGCGCATGCGGTCGGCGCCGCGGCGGCGCAGCTCTTCCTCGATTGCCTGCGTCCGCTGCCGCTCGCGCTCCTCCGGCACCGTCACATCGGCGCTCTCATCGGCGCCCGAGCTGCCCTGCCCATAGCGCCTCCCCAGCGGATCGCGCCCCGCCTGCGACCGGTCGGGCGGTCCGTTGCGCCAGCCGCGGCCCGAATTGTCATCCTGTCCGTCGTGCAGCGTCAGCCCCATGGGACCGTCGGAATCGCCTTCCTGCTCGCTGCCGTCCTGACCGTTCTGAGATCCGAACTGCTTGGCCATCGCCTGGCCCATCTCGCGACCGCCCTTTTGCAGTGCCTCGATCGCCTTCTGTTCGGATTCGCCGGCGCCGGCGTCATCGCCTTGCCCCAGTTGCTTCCCCGCCTCGCGCATGGCGGTGTCCGCTTCACCCAGGCTCGGCGGCACCTGTCCCGTCAGGTCGCCAAACTGCTGCATCAGCTCGCCCAGCGACCGTCGTAGCGCCTGCTGCACCCGCTGGTCGGCCTGGCGCTGTGTTGCCTCGTCCGTCTGCTGAGTGGGAGCCTGGTTGCCGCGGAACCGCGTCGTTTCATCGACGCGGCTCTGCGAGTGGTCGAGCAGTCCGCCCTGCCGGCCGATCATGTCCTGCACCGCGCCCATCTGCTGACGGCCGCGCTGACGCTGCGCCTCGGTGCGCTCGCCCTCGCGTCCATGCTCGGCGCGTGCGTTGCGCAGCTTGTCCAGCATGCGCTCCAGCTCCGCCACGCGTTGTTGCGCATCTTCCATGCGGCCTTCGCGGGCTGCCTCACGCGCCTGCTCCGCCATCTTGTCCAGGTCGCGATTGGACAGGTGCTGGGTATCCGGGTTGAACGGCATCTCCTCGTTGTTGCGCCGTGCCTCCTCCATCAGTGCCTGCAGATGCTTGGCGATCGCCTCCTCCAGCTCCTTCAGCCGCTTGTCCAGCGCCTCGCGATTGGCCTCGTTCGGCTCGTGGATCGCCTTGTCCAGCGCGTCGCGCGCCGCCTGCCGGGCCTCGTCCAGCGCCCTTGCGGTACGCTCGGTCTGCCCCTCCTCGAGATGCAGCGCCAGGTCCCACATACGCTGCTGTGCCTCGCCCACTGCCTGGGGCGCCTTGTTCCGCTCCAGCAGAAAGAAGATGTCGCCCAGATTCAGATACGCGCCGTAATCGCCGTTGAATGCGTCAGGCGCCACCAGCAGCGCTTCGAGCCCGTTCACCGCCGAAGGCCGATCGTCCGGATGCAGGCTGAGGCCGCGGCGGATCGCCATCAGCGCGCGCGCCACCGGGTTCTGGAATGGCCGTTCCGGCAGAACAAACTCGATCTCGCGGCTCGCGCCCGTCTGATTGAGCGCATCACGCGCGACCAGCTTGCCGATTACCGGCAGCCCCGCCCAGGGATGCGCCGTCAGGTCCTGCTGGTTCACACCGTGCGCCGTCTTCGGGGTGCCGCCAGGCAGCGGCAGGCCCACCACCAAGGGCGGTGCATCGCGCCGGTCGCGCAGCCGCATCTCAGCCTGCAGCGAGACCACGCCGTAGTCGTCCGACGCGTGCCACGGCAGCCGCGTCTGCTGACTGCCGGGCGCGCGGCCTGGACTGTCGGTCCAATCCGCTGTCGGCGGCTGGTCAGCGATGACCGCCAGGTCCCAGGCTGCCAGCTCGCGACCATCGCGCCGTACCGTGAGACGGCCACCCTCCTTCAGGTCGCGGTCCGCCTGGAAGCTTGCCTTGTCCAAAGCGCGAAACGGTTCCGACCGCCCGTCGAGCATCAGGAGCGGGGTGGCGCTGCCACCGGTGACACTGATCGTGAGACGGGCGCCGGCGGGCACCGATACACTCCCGCTGTCCTGCCTGAGGAAGATCGGCGCCAGCCCCGTGTAGGCGGGTGGTGTGATCCAGGCCTGTAGCTCAGTCGCCGCCGGCGGCGTCTCGCGCGGCAAGGTCGGTTCCATCGCCTGCGCCAACCGCGAGGGAGCATCGTCGCCGGCGATCGCGAATGCGGCGACAAGGGCGACCACCAGCGCGGCGCGCAGTGCACGCGGGTCGCGCCGCGCCAGGCCGGGACGCGGCACGCCGATGCGCAGCCGGCGCACCGAGTTTACCGCGCGGGCAACATGCGCCTGCCAAAGCGCGACCGACGCGGTATCGGGCCCTTTGGCGGTGCGCGACGGCCGGTCGGTCAACACCGACAACGGCCGGTGAGGAAGATCAGAGGCCAGCTCGAGGCGGCGGTCGGCCGCCTTGTCATCCGGCGCCGCGATGCCCTGCAGGCCGCGTACCAGCAGTCCGAGGACCAGCAATGCCGTGGCGGCGAGGAGCCCGATATGCAGCCAGGGCGGCAGCAGACGCGGCAGGTCGAGCAGAGCCACGCAGACGAACAGTCCCGCGACACCGAGAGCGGGCCACAGCGCGGGCCAGATACGCTCGAACAGGATGGCGAGGCGCGCCAGTGTGCGGCGGCCGGCAAGCCGGCGCAGCAGGCGATCGAGGTCTCCGCCCGGGGCGCTCATTTGAGCCAATGTGGCACGTGTTCGGCACGCCACAAGTCGGGGTAGCTGTCGCGCTCGCGAATCACCGACCACTCGCTGCCGTTCACCATCACCTCGGCCGCCACCGGGCGCGCATTGTATGCAGAACTCATTACCGAGCCATAGGCTCCGGCATCGAGTATCGCCACGCGCGCGCCGGAAGCCAGCGCAGGCAGCATGCGATCACGTGCGAACGTGTCACCGGATTCGCACACTGGTCCCACCACGTCGGCCGGTGCCACCGGCGCCACGGCATCGACCGCGGCGACCGGCACGATGCCGTGCCAGGCTTCGTACATCGCCGGCCGGATCAGATCGTTCATCGCAGCGTCCAGCACGATGAAGCGGCTGTCCTGAGCATGCTTTGCCAGGATCACCGACGCCAACAGCACGCCGGCCGGGCCTACCAGCCAACGTCCCGGCTCCAGCACAATGCGGACATCCAGGCCGTGCAGCGCCCCGCGGATCGCACCAGCGAGTGCCGCGGGCAGCGGTGCTGGTTCGTCACGATACGGGATGCCGAGACCACCGCCGCAGTCGATCGTATTCACCTCCAGTCCGTCCGCGCGCAGTGCGCGCACGAGTTCCGCCAGACGCCTATAGGCGGCACGGTAAGGTGCAAGCGACAGGATCTGGCTGCCGATGTGCGTCGCCAGTCCGACCGGACGAATGCCCGTCAGGCCCGCCGCTCGGCGATACAGCGCGGCAACGTCGGCGTAGGGGATGCCGAACTTGTCCTGCGCTCGGCCGGTGGTGATCTTGGCGTGCGTGCCGGCATCGACATCCGGGTTGACGCGCAGCGCCACACGAGCGGTCCGGTCCATGGCGGTGGCGAGTGCCGACAGCATGTCCAGCTCCTCGGCGCTCTCCACATTGAACTGCGCGATGTCCTCGGTGAGCGCGAGCCGCAGTTCGCGCTCACTCTTGCCGACGCCGGAGAACACGATGCGATCGGCGGCGATGCCGGCCTCGCGCGCACGCTGGAGCTCGCCCTCGCTGACCACATCGACGCCGGCGCCCTCGGCTGCGAACAGCCGCAGCACGGCGAGCCGGTCGTTCGCCTTCATCGCGTAGTGGATGTGCGCGTGCACCCCGGCCGCGGTCAGCGCGTCAGCCAGCATGCGATAGCGCCGTCGCATGGCGGATGCAGAATAGACCCACACCGGCGTGCCGACGTCATCCGCGATCGCATTGAGCGGCACGTCGTCGATCACCAGTCCGTCCATCGCATGCAAAGCGAGATGCGGCCGTGCCGCGACCAGCTCGGCCGCGGTGGGTTCGGGCGTGTCTGGGCCAAGGGTCGTTGCCATCATTGATCAGCGTATACGAGCTCAGGAGCAGTAACCATATATGACAGTCCAGTCACCGTTTGCGCAGCCAGGTCACCGACAGAAACGCGCCGATCCAGGAGCCGGCCGCCGCGAACAGGACGTAGACCCAGGATGTCGTGTAACTGATCACTGCGAAGGCAGAGAGCAGGTACCAGACGCTGCTCCAGCTCGCCGCGCCGAGCCGCCGCCGATCTGAGACAGCGGCGTTGAACAGCACATACACTGCGTCCGTTGCCATCGTTGACAGCACCACGCCAAGTGCGAGCAGTGGGTTGATCGGCGGCATCACGGTACACCCTTCCCTGATCGGCGGTCCGACCGACACCGCTACACGATATCTTAACGTGCGGCCTTCTATTGGTCGGCTCGCCGCACAGCGAGCCAGCATGAACCACGACAGCGGGCCACCTAGCCGCACCAGGCAGGATCGGATCGATCTGCGAGCGCTCGGCTCTGTCCTGGTGAACAGCAAGGCGATCGCGCTGGCGGCGCTGCGCCACGGGCTGATCGTCTTCGCCAATCCTGCGTTTCTCGCGACATTTCGGGCAACCAACGCGTTGGTCGGCACGGCGCTCGCGGACATGGTTGTCGATGCAGGGAGCGACCGGCTGGCTGATACACTCCTGGCAGCCGAACACGCCCCCGCACACTACTACGGTGCCGGCAAACGAGGGGAAGATTCGTCATTCGACCTCGAACTGAGCCTCGAATGCACGGAACTCGACGGAGAACCCACAATCATTGCCTTCGCCAGCGATGTCACCAGACAGCAGCGCTCGAGAGAGCAGCTCGCCAACCTCGCATACAATGATGCGCTCACCGGCTTGGCGAACCGGGCACTGTTCGCCGACCATCTGCATCAGGCCGTGCAGCACGCGCGGCGTCACCCCTCGATATTCGCCGTGCTCGTCATGGACCTCGATGGCTTCAAGGCGATCAACGACACCTATGGTCATCAGATGGGCGATGTCGCGCTGCAACTAGTGGCGCAGCGCTTCGAGCACAATATTCGGGAAGGCGACACACTGGCGCGGATTGGCGGCGATGAATTCGCGGTGCTGCTGCCACGGTTGCATGACCAGCAGGCGGCCGCTCTGGTGGCGCAGCGCATGATAGGCGCCTTGGCAGCGCCGCTCGACCTCGCAACGCATCGCGTCGACCTTGGCACCAGCATCGGTATCGCCGCGTGGCCTGCGCACGCTGGGTCGGCCGATGCCCTGCTGGCGGCCGCCGACACCGCGATGTACCGCGCCAAACGCGTGGGCAGAAACCAGTTCCGCTGGGCGACCGGAAGATCCACCGCGGAAATCGTGTCGCTACAGCCGCTGGCCTGGAGTGCCGTGCATGCGATCGGCATCGAAGAGATCGACGATCAGCATATGCGTCTGGCGGAGCTGATCGATGAGCTATCGGCGGCACTGAAGGGCAACTTCGACAACGACACCATCGCGGCCAGAATGAGCGACCTGACCCGATACACGGCATTCCATTTCGCAACCGAGGAGCGGCTGATGGAGGATCACCGGGTCGAGGACCTCGTGCGGCATCGTGAGGAACATCGCCGGCTCCTGCACGACGTCCAGAACCTGCAGGTGGACGGGGACCTGGCCAGTGTAAGCCTGGTCGTGCGCTACCTGCAGGAGTGGCTGCTGCGTCATGTCGACGGTCTGGACAGGCAACTCGGCCAGGCGTTGATCGCCAAAGGCTGCCGATAGCCGGCACGAGGTCAATGCGTTGGGTAGGTCCGCGGGAAGGTGATCTGGTCAGGCGGGCCGGGCGGCGACGGCGGCCCCTTCTTGCCGCACGCCGTAAGCACGAGGACCAGCGCCAGGAGCAGTACGCACTTCATGCCAGCGCCGCCTGCCAGCGCGCCGCCTCGCGCGCGACATTCGCCGGCGCAGTGCCGCCGACGCTTGTCCGCGACGCAACTGAAGCCTCGACCGTCAGGACCGAATACACGTCCGCGGTGATACGCGGCTCCGCCGCCTGCATCTCGGCCAGCGTCAGTCCGGCAAGCTCGCCCCCCTTCGCCTCGGCGACGGCTACCAGCCGACCAGTAATGTGGTGCGCGTCGCGGAACGGCAGGTTCAGCGCCCGCACCAGCCAGTCCGCGAGGTCGGTCGCGGTGGCGAAGCCGGACCCGGCAAGCTCCCGCATGCGTGCCACGTCCGGCGTCATGTCCCGCACCATTCCGGCGATCGCCGCCAGCGACAGCGCCCACGCCTCGGCCGCATCGAACACCGGCTCCTTGTCCTCCTGCATGTCCTTGGCATAGGCCAGCGGCAGACCCTTCATCACCGTCAGCAGGGCGACCAGCGCGCCGGTAACGCGGCCGGTCTTCGCCCGCACCAGCTCGGCCGCATCCGGATTGCGCTTCTGCGGCATGATCGAACTGCCGGTGGTGAACGCATCCGACAGCCTGATGAAGCGCCATGGCGCCGAACACCACACCACGATCTCCTCGGCGAACCGCGACAGGTGCATCGCGGAGATGGCTGCCGCGCCCAAGAACTCCAGCGCGAAGTCGCGATCGGACACGGCGTCCAGTGAATTGGCAGTGGGCCGATCGAAGTCCAATGCGCGGGCGGTCATCGCTCGGTCGATCGGAAATGACGTGCCCGCCAGCGCCGCGCTGCCCAGCGGGCATTCGTTCAACCGCCGCCGGCAGTCCGCGAGCCGTCCGCGGTCGCGGTCCAGCATCTCGACATACGCCAGCAGGTGATGGCCGAACGTCACCGGCTGCGCGGTCTGCAGATGGGTGAAGCCTGGCATCGGATCGGCCGCATGTGCCGCTGCGCGATCGGCCAGCGCACGCATCACGTCGACGATCTGCGCCGACAGCCCATCGATCGCGTCGCGCACCCAAAGGCGGAAATCCGTCGCCACCTGATCGTTGCGGCTGCGCGCGGTGTGCAGGCGGCGGCCCGCCTCGCCGATACGCTCGGTGAGGCGGGCCTCGATGTTCATGTGGATGTCCTCGAGCGCCGCATCGAACGGGAAGCGCCCGGTCTCGATCTCTTGCGCGATCGCCGCTAGACCCTCGCCTATGGCCTGCTCATCTTGTGCCGAGATGATCTTCACCCGCGCCAGCATTGCGGCATGCGCCAAGGAGCCCCTGATGTCCTGCCGCCATAGCTTCTGGTCGAAACCGATCGAGGCGTTGATCTCCTGCATCACCACCGACGGGCCGGCGGCGAATCGCCCGCCCCATTGCGGGTTGGCGGCCTCGTTCCGCTGCTTCGGCGTCTCGCTCAAGGGAGGACCCGCGTCGTGCTGTTGACTAGGCGCCGCGCTGCGCTCGCGGCCGGCGGGACCCTAGCCGCCGCCCTGATCGCGCGCAAACCGCTCGCCGAGGAACTCGACGATGTCGCCAAGGTGCTGACGCCGACCGATCCGCCGGTGCCCGCACCCGATATCGCCTTCGTGTCCGCCGATGGGACCGAACATCGCCTGGCGGAGTTCCTGGGGCATGGCATGGTGATCAACCTCTGGGCGACGTGGTGCGTACCCTGCGTCGCGGAGCTGCCGTCACTGGCCAGTTTGTCGAAGACGTTGGCACCCGACGACATCGCGGTGCTGCCCCTGTCATCCGATCGTGGTGGCGCGCCGACCGTGCAGGCCTTCTTTCAGCAGCACGGGATCACCGGGCTGCCCATACTCCTGGACCCCAGGAGCGCCGCGATCCGCGTCGTGCACGCCCGTGGCATTCCGACGAGCCTGATCATCGACAGGAAGGGCCGCGAGGTCGCCAGGCTGGAAGGTTCCGCCGACTGGTCGACGCCAATGGCGGCGCAACTCGTCAAGCGGCTCGCGTCGGACTGAGGCAGCCGTCGGACGGGCGTTGTGCGGACAGCCGCAATCGACCCTACCAGGTC
>CAVZNH010000064.1:0-17469 GCA_963776505.1 uncultured Alphaproteobacteria bacterium | reverse complement strand
CACCTTGCGCTCGGTGCATGAGATGGGGCAGATCAGGACTGGCAAATACCGGCGACTGCATCGCCAGCCCCCGTCAGGATCATTATCACCTGTCATGGACGGGGGCGTGTCTGCCCTTAGGATGTAGCTACAGCGGAGTTATCCCGGAGACCGAGGGCGGAGCCTGCTGCCATCCCTGTGTTGCCATGCAGGCGTTGGTCTTCACTTCGTCCACCCCGACCCCAGACTGCACATTATAGCCCAGGGTGCTCACCACCGTCGTCGCACTGCGGTGCCGGCACTGCGCAAGGTCAGCACTGTATTCGGTAGCGCCGTAGTTGAGATGGGAGACGTTCTCGTACCGCTGAGGCGGTACGCAGGCGCAGAGAACGAACAAAGGAATGGCCAGATACGACCATCGGGGTGGCAGGCTACGGTGATGCATTACAATTCCTTCCATGTTGCCCTTGATGAACACCGAGGCGGTGATGGGCGACCCGGTCACCACCATTACTCTGCTCGCCGAATATTTGACACACACTGGCCCAGCTTGCTGGCGATCTCCGCGGGCCTGATCCTGTCTCTTTGAGCCTGCCGCCGAACAGTCGGCACACGGCCCTTGTAGCGTCTCTCGATCTTCGCCCTGGCGATACCTTCCCTCTGGCGTTCCAGCATGGCTTCCCGCTCGGCGTGTCCCGCAGCCGGCCGGAAGCTCGCGCTCCTGGCTTCAAGACCGGCCACCTGCCGAGGATGTGCGAGCATAGCCGATCAGCATCACGATTTCTGTCTCACATGGATTTAATGGCGCAACGATACCACGGGTCCCAAATCTGTCTAGCAATTTGTGTGGGGCAGAATTGAGACTGACCCGTAGGGTTGCCCTATTGGACAGCGAGGTCTTGCGAGACAATCAGGGGGCATCTACTGCGGATTGACCGCACCGACAGGGACTTGCACGCTGGCGTTTATGGCTCATGAGGTGGTGCCGTGATCGCCTGCATAATCGAGTTCGGCGTCAAGGACGGCCGCGACGAGGATCGCAAGCGCCTGCTGGCCGAATTGTTCGTTGAAATCGACAAGCTGCCCGGATTCCTGTCGAAGGAAACCTTCGATGATGTCGACCGTCCCGGTCGGCGGATCACAATCTCATACTGGATAGATGCGGATGCGCTGCCCAATTGGATGCGCAACGCAGCTCACATCCGCGCCATCGGGCTGGGCAAGCGGAAAATCCTCAACCACTACAACATCAAAATCGCAACCATTGAGCGCGAGACGGACTGGACCGCACCGGCAGAAGTAGCGGCCGGCTAGCCCTCGATCGCACACCTCCGCATCCGGCAAGAAGAGAATCGTCGCTTCAGGCCAATGCGCAAGCCGTAAGGAGAACCATCATGCAGATAGGTGTTGGCTACGACCTCATCTACGAACTGCCACAGCCGACGCCGATGCTGCTCGCCGTGCATATTCATCATTCCCGTGCGGCCGATCTCG
Organism: uncultured Alphaproteobacteria bacterium; assembly: GCA_963776505.1. Lineage (GTDB taxonomy): Bacteria > Pseudomonadota > Alphaproteobacteria > Acetobacterales > Acetobacteraceae > JAMXLO01. The sequence continues at coordinate 15,996 of CAVZNH010000064.1, read as the reverse complement.
TGGTGCCCGACCATCTTGTCACCACCCCCTCCGTGCCAATCGCAGGTTATCACGATTTGTTTGGCAATTGGATCAGCCGGATTATCGCCCCGGCCGGGCAGTTCCGTCTTTCAGGTCGAGCCATCGTAAACGATGCCGGGAAACCTGATCCGGTTTGGCCCAATGCGGTTCAGCACACGGTACAGGAGTTGCCGGAAGAAACTTTAGTGTTCTTGCTTGGCAGCCGATATTGTGAGACGGACCATCTGTCGGAGATCGCTTGGAGATTGTTCGCCGGCAGTCCTCTTGGATGGGGCCGCGTTCAGGCCATCTGCGACTTCGTCTACGACCACCTCGAATTCGGCTATGAACACGCGCGCCCGACCAAGACCGCTTGGGAGGCATATCAAGAGCGTGCGGGGGTGTGCAGAGACTTCGCCCATTTGGCGATCACATTCTGCCGCTGTATGAATATTCCGGCGCGCTACTGCACAGGCTATCTGGGTGACATCGGCGTACCAGCAATGGATGCGCCAATGGATTTTTCTGGTTGGTTTGAGGCTTATCTCGGCGGCCAGTGGCACGTATTTGATGCCCGCTTCAATACGCCACGGATTGGACGGGTGCTGATGGCTCGTGGACGCGATGCGGCAGATGTGGCCTTTGCGACCACCTTTGGGCCGAACACGTTGGTGGGCTTCAAGGTTTACGCCGACGAAATCGTGACCTAGCAAGCTGCATTCCCAGACGGTCAAAGAGGAACGGCCGCCGTTAGGCGATTGCGACGGCCTCCACCTCCGGCCTTCCTGGCTGGAGCGCTGAGATCGGGACCCGGCTGTAGAGGCTTATCTTTGTCCGGGCACTGTAATGGCAGGGTAGCGCTGGCGGCGGATGGTCTATGTCGTCGGCCCAAATGCTGACCGGGCCGGAAACCCATTCCGGCGTAATGTGGAAAATGCGGGCCGCGATCTCCTCGACCCTCTCGCGCGAATCCGCAAAGCGACGAAGCAAATCGCTTGTGGCGAGGTGCTGATGTCCCGAAAGCTGCTGCAAGGCAGACCGGGAGATCGCGCACCGGATGCGCTTGCCTTCTGTCTCAATCGCAAACAGCACGCGGTTCCCATCCCAGCGCGGCTGCGAAAGAACCGCCTTTTGCCATAAGTTTTTCATATCGTGCCAAAATTTCATGTGAATATGTATCCTTAACGCAGCGAAATCTGACCGCGCAGTTATGAAAGAAGTTCCCCATGGATATGGGTACGAAACCACCGCCATACGACCCCTGGAGCACTGATTATCCGAATCTGGTGGCGGTTGCCGTCACCGCCCCAACCAAGCACGAGATCATCTGCAACCGATAGCCGCCCCCAGGGGCTGTCAACCCGTGGGGCAACACAAAACCGGGAATCTCAACCACTGGGCAGGCCATTGATAAGGCTGCCACGAAGACCACGCCTGATAGCCAGCCGCCTGCCAGTGCTCCAACGGAGGCGTGGCCTGTGACCTGAAATCAAGGTGACCCGCGGGCACTCGCCTTGGTACTGATTGTCCTCAAGCATCTTGCTGACGGTCTCTGCCTATGTGGTGGGGTATCGGCTCATTGATCCAGATCAATGCACCGCAGCGGTACTCTTGCTGTTGGTGTCGTGTCTATCAGTTGGAGCATGGAGTGTCATGGTGGATAAGGATCGGGTCGCCGGATCGGCGAAGGTGATCAAGGGCACGGTAGAGGAGGCCATCGGCAAGGTGACAGGTGACGCCAAGCTGGAGACGGAGGGCAAGGCCGACAAGATTGCGGGCAAGGTCCAGAACGCCATTGGCAGCGTCAAGGACGCGGTGAGGGACACGCTGAAGAAGTGAGCATGCGTGTGCGTCGTTCGACATGCGCACTCGCTCGGTTGTGGGGGGCGGCACCAAGGTAGGACTCAAGTGCAGTCCAAACGCGCTGCGGCTGAGACCAGAGTTGCGAGGCTTAGCAATTCGTGGGGCATAACGACATCGGACGAGGCAGGCGATGAGCGACACCACTTCGAACGAAGGTCGTGCGAGCGCATCCGCTTCGCGGTAGATCGGCGAGAACCGCTTTGATCGCCGTATTGGTTGGTTGCGCGCTCGGCTACGTCGTGGGCTGGCGGATTCACGGACGACGGTAGACTGGAAAGAATCGCAAGGCACGGAGGAGCGGATGGACCTGATCCTTATTATTCTCTTACTGGTTCTCATCTTCGGGGGCGGTTTCGGTTATTCTCGGTGGGGATATGGTGGCGGTATCGGTATCGGCGGTATCTTGCTAATCGTGCTCTTAGTCTATTTGTTGGTCGGGCGTGGACGATTTTGACGTGTCGGCGCTGCTTACAGTTGGTCGCTGGTGGAGAATCTGACACTTGCACGAATGTTCGTGAGCAGACGGGGAGCGGCCTATGCCGGCTGTGCCGCCTCACGCAACGCTGCGCCGTACGCCTCAATCGGCCTCCGCGTCATCGTCAGCGTGGCAACGGCACCGATCAGCGCCAGCACGCCGGCCACCGCGAACGTGCCGTTGAAGCTTCCAGTGAGTCCCACAACGTAGCCGGTGACGATCGGCCCCATCATGCCGAACGAGTTGCCGCCCAGCACGGTGATGCTGGTCACCTTGCCGATGTCTGCCGGATTGCGCACCAGATCGGTCACCAGCGCGAAGTTCAGCGCACTCCCGGCCGCGCCGGTCGAGCGCGCGACGGCAAGGATCAGCACGATCAGCCAAAGATCGTCGACGAATGGGATCAGCAGAATGCTGGCCGCACTCACCAGCATGACCGCCAGCATCGACCGTCGCCGCCCAGCATGCACCGCATCGCGCGACAACAGCTTGTCGCTGAGCATACCCAATGCGACCGCCACGACGGTGGCGGCACCAAACGGCACCGCGGTCAGCATGCCGGCATTCATGACCGACAGGCCCTTCGCGGTCTGCAGATAGTTCGGCAGCCACGTCAGAAGCATATAGCCGCCATAGACCTCGCAGCCCTGCGTCAGGAACAGTCCCCATACGCTGCGCAGCGTCAGCAGGTGCCACAGCGACGAAGCGGGCAGCGCGCGAGCCGATCTCGCCTCGCCATCACGCTCGGTCAGGATCCTGTCGCGCTCGCCAGGACGCAGCCAACCCACGCGCTCCGGCCTGTCGAATGCGAACAGCCACGCCGCGAGCCATACGAAGCCGATGCCGCCGGCCACGAAGAAACCGGCTCGCCAGCCCAGCCAGGCCACGATAGCCGAGACAACCACTGCACCTATCGCAGGGCCCGCCGCGGCGCCGGCACCAAACACCGCGTTGGCGAAACCGCGCTCGGAGGCCGGAAACCATTCGCGGATCACCCGATTGCATGCGGGCCAACTCGTCGACTCGCCCATTCCCATCACGATGCGCGTGACAGCCATGGAGATGAAACCGGTGGTGAACCCCGTCAGCACAGTCGCCGCCGACCAGATGCCGATCCCCGCAGCATTCACCACCTTGCCACCGAACCGATCGACCAGCAGACCGACCGGGATCAGACACAGCACATACATCCACAGGAAGGACGAGAGCAGCCAGCCCATCTCGACCTTGGTCAGTCCGAATTCCGTGGCAATCGGTGTCACCGCGACCGAAAGCGCGATGCGGTCCGTGTAGTTTATCAGCGTCAGCGTGAACAGGAAGACGCAGATCCAAAGCCTGCGATGGTGCATTGCCGTTCCCTCCTCCGTCAGCTTGCGAGCAGGCGTGCAGGAGGGCAAGCTGCGTGTGACCGGCCAACTGGAGGAACACAGCCATGGCAATCGCAGAAGCCGTCCAGGAAAAGCCCGCACTGCTCGGCGAACTGCCGCAGCGTCTGCACCACCACGCCTATGTCGTGCGCGATCAGGAAGTGAACCGGCGGTTCTTCGAGGACCTGCTGGGCATCCCGCTGGTCGCTACCTGGTGCGAGAAGCACCACAACGGCTGGCTCGGCCGCGATGTCGCGATGTGCCACACCTTCTTCGGCATGGCCGATGGCGGCGCGCTGGCGTTCTTCTCGTTCGCCGATCCCGATGTGTACAAGCTGGTGATCGCCGAGAAGCCGCCGGTGGTCGGCAGCTTCGATCACGTGGCGTTCAAGGTGTCGGACGGCACGTATGACGAGATCATCGCGCGGCTACAGCGCGCCGACACGCCATTCCGCGAGAATGACCACGGCTATTGCAAGTCGGTCTATGCCACGTCACCCGATGGGCTCATCGTGGAGTTCACCGTCGATCCGCCGGGCGTCGAGCAGATCGATGCGATCCGCCGCGCCGATGCGCATTCCGAACTGGCACGCTGGGTGGCGGGCGACCATCGTACCAACAACGACCTTCGACCTCGGTAAGAAAGGAAGATCCACCGCGGGATTCCCACCCGTTGAGGGTTGACCGTCGCGGCCTGTACTACGACTGCACTCTTGCGTAACTACTGCCGCTGCGTCAGCATCAAATCCCCGACAGAAGGCGAGAGCCCGTGCGCACCGCACCGGGTGCACGCCGCGCAAATCTGAGAGGGAGATTGCGATGCGAAGGTCGCCCGTAGCGCATGAGGAGGAAGAGCGCGCGCTCCGAAGTCTGTCTCGGCGCGCCAATCGAAATCATCAACGTCGGAACTGCGCTCACGGTGAGTGCGGCAGGTCTCTCCACAATCTACTTTCTCGGCCTTCAGTATCTCACAAATAACAAAATAGACTTGCTACCGGACTCCAATATACTTTGGAAAGTGACTGTCGTCGCGTATTTCAGTTCCTGGGTTCTGGGCGTGCGCTTTGATAAGGACAATGAGGAAGATGCGTATGTAAGTGCCCCCAACAGAGGAAAGATCCCGGCAATAGACGCCGCTTTGGTTCTCCTGGTGGCCGTCATTTTCAGCTTCATCGCGGTTCTTGAAGAGATCAGTAGCAACGCGGACCAGAGCGGGAATCCAATCGCGGAGCTTGCGCTCCGAGTGTTCGGCGGCTGGGCAGCTTCGATTAGCAAGCTCTATATAAAATACGGAGCGCTGTCATTCTTGACGATACTGAATACTATATGGTTTCTCAATATCTTTCTATGGAGATATTTCCTCAAGAGGTACGTTTACGACATGTCATTACGCTCACGTGCCATTATGACAGAGCGTCACCGACATGCAGGGCTGATCAAGCTGGAAGTGATGGACAACTACCTCAGCGGCGAATGGCAGGCGTGGCGGTTCGCGATGGGAGCAGTCTATCTCGTGGTCCTGAATGTGTATTTCGGTTTTGTCCAGGCGCGTGGTTTGCCCATGGCCATCTATCATCATCTCCTGCTGTGTGGTTTCGTGCTGGTGGTGGAGGCATGGGTTTGGTTCGAGCGTTTCAGAGTGAGATTTACATTGAGATCAATCGAGAGCGTTTCCAGCCGCTACCGATTAACGCCCAGACGATGAGACTCGCTGATGGTCGACGGATGCGCTTGCAAAGCTCACGCAATAGACCAGCGACGATCTACACGAACTTGTGCAGCTTCTTATCCCCGCCAGATCTGCACCAGCGGCCCTTCCGCGCCGGACACCGGATCGGCCGCCGGCAACTTCACCGCCGCGATGTTGCGCACCACCTCGTCGTGCTCCGCCGGATTGCCGCGACGCAGATCGCGCCGGGCGGTATTGTCCGGATAGGCTCCGACGATCAGCAGATCGATGGTCTTGCCCTCGTTGCAGTGGCCGACGCCCGCCGGCACCACGACGACATCGCCGGCACTGACCTCCAGCACCTGGCCCGCCGGGCCGCCGAAACGCACCTTCGCCGAACCGCTCGCCACGCCCAGAACCTCATGCGCGTCGCTGTGGAAATGGTGGAACGGATGCACCGCATCGCGCCACGCGGCGGGCCAGCGGTTGGCGGTGAAGATGCGCTCGATCGCCGCCGGATCGGCTGGCACCGCCTGCCGATACACCAACAGCGGCAGCTTCGAGTTGGGGATCGCGCCATCGTCGGCGAATGTGAAGGTCTGAGGTTCGGTCATCTGAACTTCTCCCCTGCTTTTGGCGACTGCGCCGGTCAGGATGGCGGCGCAACAGTCTGGCTGAGTATTAGCGTGATGATGAGACGTCCTCAACCGCATCCTCCGCCTCGTCCTCCTCGCCATACCCGACCAGTCGCAGCGCACGTCCCTTGATACCGCGGGTGCCGGCGGCATGGATCAGCGCCTCTTCCCGGCCATGCGTCACCCAGACCTCCGGCGCGCCCACCTCATCCAGCGTGGCGTTCAGCTCGTCCCAATCGGCATGGTCGGAAATCACCAGCGGCAGTTCCACGCCGCGCGACTTGGCGCGTTGCCGCACCCGCATCCAGCCTGACGCCATCGCCACTACGGGGTCCGCCAGCCGCCGCGCCCATCGGTCTGTGACCGCAGCAGGAGGCGCCAGCACGATCGCCCCCACCAATTCGCCCTTTGCCGCTGCCGTCGCCGGGCGCAGATCGCCGAGCGCCACGCCACACGCCTCGTAGACCTGGCACATTGCGGACAGCGCGCCGTGCAGCCAGATCGGTCGGTCCCAACCCGCCTGTCGCAGCAGCGCAATCAGGCGCTGGCACTTGCCGAGGGCGTAACAGCCTACGACGTGGGTCCGATCCGGGAATAGGGCAACACTGGCCAGCAGCCTGCCGATCTCCTGCTCGGGCGGTGGATGTCGGAACACCGGCAGCGCGAAGGTCGCCTCGGTGACGAACACGTCGCACCGCTCCGGCACGAACTCGGCGCAGGTCGGATCGGCGGTGCGCTTGTAGTCGCCACTGACCACCACTCGCGTGCCTTGGTAATCCATCGCCACCTGGGCGCTGCCCAGCACATGCCCGGCAGGCTGCAGCCACAGGTGCACATCGCCGACGCGCAGCCTCTCGCCCCAACTCAGCGCCTGCTGTGTCCCGCCGGCCCTGTCCTCACCCATACGGGCGCGCATCAGTGCCAGGGTGTCCGCGCTGGCGAGCACCGCCTGATGGCCCGGGCGCGCGTGATCGGAGTGCGCGTGGGTGATCACGGCACGGTCCACTGGCCGCAGCGGATCGATGAAGCAGCCGCCGGGCTCGCAGTAGAGGCCCTGGGGCAGGGTCTTCAGCCAGGTCGAGGCATGCGGCATTCCAACAAAGTGGCCTTCTCTGCGACCTATTGCCAGACCGCGGCGCGACCTCAGCTCGCCAGTGCCAGCTCCTCCGCCACAATATAGGGAACCGTGCCGGAGACGGCGATCTCGAGCATCGGCACCCCGCCGACCGCCGGCAGGGGCAGCACGGCATTGCCATCCGTCCAGCGCCTGAGCGCGATCCCGTCCCGCTCCGCTGCCCACCAGCCGCTGACGAGCGACGGATGATCGAGCGGAATGTCACACAGTTCATCCCCACCGCGCACCACGAGGCGCGCGACCTGGACACCGAGGCGGCGGCGATCCTCCAACCACGGACGCGCATCGCACGGGGCGGCCGCGCGCGAGACGAGGCACACTTCGCTCACGCCGCGCGGCAGCATGAAGACATACCGGCGCGCATCGGTGGTCACCGGCTGGATCAGTCGGCCGCCGGACAGCAGGCACAGATCCGGGTCATCTGCGATCTGCGGGCTAGCCGGCCGGCGACCGAGTGCTGCGGCGCGTTCAGCCAGACGCTGCCAGACAGGCCGGATGGATCTCTCATCCGTCGCGAACGGTTCGCAGGAATTCGCTTCGCGTGTTGCATTGTCCGCATCGTCGGTGAGATCGGGATAGAGAGCGCCCGGCTGATCGGAGTTGGCGAAGAAGCCTCGGTTGCCCGTATCCAGATAGCTCTCCGCCGGCAGACCTTCGGCCAGCATGATGGCGTGCTTCTCCAGCTCTACATGGTAATAGACGATGGAGTTCCGATCGGTGTCCTGCCGGATCGTCGCACCATTGATCAGTTGCCGCGCGCAGATCAGCTTTCCTTCTGTCAGGATGGCGTGATCCGGTGAGACCAGCAGGTCGCGGCGCGGCACGTCGTCGGCAAATGCGCTCCGCTCGATGCGGATCGGCGCGACCATACGCGGCTCCGGATGCGCCGAAAGGCTTACGCGCCTATGACCGACCCATATCACCGGGACCGGTACAAGTTCGCCACCGCAAAGGGTCATCACCTGATCGCCTGACCTCAGGGTCTCGATTGCAACTTCGCCACCGACGGTTTCGACCATGGTGCCCTGAGTGTAACAGACCAAGAGCTCTGTCCCGCCGCTGCCATCGTCGGCAAGCGCGAAGGCACCAGGATTGTTGATGTGAGCGATGGTAAAGACCACGTCGCTGCCGGAGTCGATGGTCAGGGTCGAGCCGCTGTAGTGGGTGGTGTACTGACTCGAAAACGGCAGCGAGCCGATATCGATCTCGTTGTTGCCGCCAAAACCCGCAATCGTTGCGTTCAGCGTGCTGCTGACACCGTCGAGCAAGAACGTATCGGCGCCAGTATCTGCGAAGCTGATCACGTTGGCGGCCGCGTTGGCGCCCGTGACGCTGCCGCCGACCTCGATCGTTCCGTCCAACGATATCGCGTAGTCGCCGCTGCCGAAAATCGAGCCCACGAACAGGCTGCCACCGTCGACATCGACTGTGCCACCGCTGTCAATGATCCCACTGCCGATGTCGAGCACGCCCTCGGTCATCGCGGTCGAATTGGCATCCAGGGTGAAGCTGCCGAAGATGCTCCCTGTGCCGCCCGCACCGACATCGAATATGCTGTGAGCAAGGGTCGCGTTGCCTAGGATTGACAAGGAACCATCGTCGATCAGGCGAGTTGATCCTGAGGCCCCCCCCACGTGGAGCGACTTAATCTGATAAGGACGCTCGGCCGCGGTGATGAGCACCGTGTACGTGCCCGACGCATTGATCGTGACATCATTGGTACTGGTGGGAACGCCCCTGCTCCAGTTCGAGGCAACCTGCCAGTTCGATGTCCCCGTCGTGGCGCCGATCCAGCTATTGCTCGCCATGCTCTCTCCCCGCCGCGCGTGCAGGCGCGGCCGATGGTCCGCTTCGGTCCGCGGACAGTCGCTTCGCTCGGTTAACAGTCCATGAATCCGCAACCGGCTTTCCGCCCGATGCGAGACCAAATAGAACTCCAGGATGGCCAGAACATTCCCGGAACCCTTTGCCGCGTGGTTCGCGCGCCAGGGATGGACGCCGCGGCAGCATCAGCTCGCGATGTTGGACGCCGCGCGCACCGGACATAGTGTGTTGCTGATCGCGCCCACCGGCGGCGGCAAGACTCTGGCGGGATTTCTGCCCACTCTGGTGGCTCTGAGCGAGGCACCACGAACCGGCATTCACACGTTGTACGTCAGCCCGCTGAAGGCGTTGGCCAACGACATCGCGCGCAATCTGACCCGCCCGGTCGAGGAGCTGCAGCTCCCGGTGTCGATCGAAACGCGCACCGGCGACACGCCAGCCAACCGCCGTGCGCGCCAACGGGCCGCGCCGCCGAACATCCTGCTGACCACGCCGGAAAGTCTGGCGGTGCTGCTATCGTCGGCGGATGCACCATCGATATTCGCGGGGCTTGCCTGCGTCGTGATGGACGAGGTGCACGCGCTGGCGGGCACCAAGCGTGGCGATCAGCTGGCACTGTGCGTTGCGCGGCTGATGACGCTGGCGCCGGCATGCCGCCGTGTCGGACTTTCGGCCACAGTCGCGCACCCCGATGCGATCCGCGCCTATGTCGGCGCCGAGAGAGTGATCGAGCAGCCGGACGGCACGCCGCCGGAGCTCGCGATGATGCTGCCCGAAGGCGAACTGTCCTGGTCCGGTCACATGGGCCTGGAGGCAGCACCCGGGGTGATGGCACGCATCCGGTCCGCCCGCATGACCATCGTGTTCGTCAACACGCGCGCCCAGGCGGAGCTGATGTTCCAGGCACTGTGGAGGCTGAACGAGCCGACACTGCCGATCGCGCTGCACCACGGCTCGCTGGAGGTCGAACAGCGCCGGCGCGTCGAGGCGGCGATGGCGTCTGGCAAACTGCGTGCCGTTGTGGCGACGTCGTCGCTGGATCTCGGCATCGACTGGGCCGGCGTCGATCAGGTGATTCAGATCGGGGCGCCCAAAGGTGTGGCGCGCCTGTTGCAGCGCGTGGGTCGCGCCAATCACCGCATGGACGAGGCATCGCGCGCCGTCCTGGTGCCGGCCAATCGGTTCGAGGTGCTGGAATGCGAGGCCGCCATGCTTGGCGTGTCCGCGCGCGAACTGGACGGCGACGCGCCACGGCCCGGTGGGCTCGATGTGCTGGCGCAGCACTTGCTTGGCCTTGCCTGTTCCGCACCATTCCGCCCGGATGACGCCTATGCCGAGGTACGCCGCGCGGCGCCATATGCGGAGCTGTCGCGCAAGGACTTCGACGACGTGCTCGCCTACGTGGAGAATGGCGGTTACGCGCTCGCCGCCTATGAGCGTTGGCGCAAGCTGTTCCGCGACAGCGAAGGCCGCGTCCATGTGCGCTCCGAGCGTATCGCGCGACAGCACCGCATGAACATCGGCACCATTGTCGAGGCACCACTGATCAAGGTGCGTCTGGTCGGCAAGAAGCGCCACGGCCCGGTACTCGGCGAGGTGGAAGAGAATTTCGTCAACCTCCTGCGTCCGGGCGACACGTTCATGTTTGCCGGACGCCTGCTGCGTTTCCTTCGGCTGCACGAGAACATGGTGGAATGCGCGGATGGCGGCACCGGCGAGCCTATGGTACCGGCCTATGAAGGCGGCAGGCTCCCGCTCACCACCAACCTTGCCAACCGTGTACGCGGGCTGCTGCAGAACCCGGCGAGCTGGGGGTTGTTTCCTGACGGCGTGCAGAATTGGCTGAAGCTGCAGAAGGCGCGGTCGCGGCTGCCGGGACGCAATGATCTGCTGGTGGAGACGTTCCTGCGCGGCGACCGCTGGTACCTGGTGGCATACTGCTTCGAGGGTCGAAATGCGCATCAGACGCTGGGAATGCTGCTGACCAGGCGCATGGAGCGTGCGGGTTACGCACCGCTTGGGTTCGTCGCGACGGACTATGTGCTGGGTGTGTGGTCGGCGGAGCAGCCGCGCGACGTGGCGAAGCTGTTCGATCAGGACATGCTGGGCGACGATCTGGAGGCGTGGCTGGCCGAAAGCTCTATGCTGCGGCGGACGTTTCGCAACGTCGCGGTGATTGCCGGGCTCATCGAGCGGCACCATCCAGGTGCGGAGAAGACGCGGAAGCAGGTGACGGTGAATTCGGACCTGATCTACGACGTGCTGCGGCGGCACCAACCGGACCACATCCTGCTGCGTGCCACGCGTGCCGATGCGGCCGGCGGTCTCACCGATCTGTCGCGCATCGCGGGAATGCTAACGAGGGTGAAAGGAAGGATCGTGCACATGGTGCTGTCACGTGTGTCGCCGCTGGCGGTGCCGGTGCTGCTGGAGATCGGCCGGGAGAGCGTGCGGTCGGATGCAGACGAGGAGAGGCTGTTGGCGGAGGCCGAGGCGATCATCGCGGAGGCGACAGGAGAGAAGGAGCCACCACGTGCCAGGCGTCGCACGATGCAGGCGTCGCTGTTCTGTTCATGATTGTCTCATCAGCCACCTTCCGAGTCCGCTTTCTCCCCCTCCCCTTGCGGGAGGGGGTCGGGGGGGAGGGGTCGCAGTCCCAATGACCGCCGCTCCCATCCATCTCGCCGGGGAGCGGTTGATGCTGGATCCGGCCGGCGCGCTGCACTGGCCTGCCACCAGTCTGCTCGCGGTCTCAGACCTCCATCTGGAGAAAGGCTCCTCCTACGCCCGCCACGGCCAGTTCCTGCCACCCTGGGACACCCACACCACACTGGATCGCCTCACCTTGCTGCTCCGTCGCTATCAGCCACGCCTGGTGGTGGCCCTCGGCGACAGCTTCCACGATATTGACGGCTCCAACCGCCTCCCCGCCAGCGAGCTCTCGCGCCTCCGCGCCATGACCGAAACGCATCGTTTCATCTGGATCCAGGGCAACCACGATCCCTCACCGCCGCACGGCGTCGGGGGCGAATGGGTCGAAGAGTTCGCCAGCGCGAGCCTGGTCTTCCGCCACCAGGCCAGGTCAGACGCGCAGGCCGAGATCTCCGGCCACCACCACCCCAAAGCGGCGGTACCCGCACGGGGCGGCAGCGTGAGCCGCCCTTGCTTCGTCAGTGATGCCCGCCGGCTGATGATGCCGGCATTCGGAGCCTACACCGGCGGCCTCGACGTTCGCGATCCCGCAATCGCGCGGCTGTTTCCCCGCGGCGGCCGCGCGTTCCTGCTGGGCAAGGAACGTCTGTTCAGCTTCACGCTGGCGACGTTGCGTTCCGGCTGACCTGGCCGCAGGCTGGCGACGAAATGGCGGTTCGATCAATCCCGCAGGATACGCCCATCCGGGTGGTGGGTGACGTGCATGGCGACGCCGTTGCATTCGGCTACGCGGCTGCCACCGACCGCTTCGTGGTGCAGCTCGGCGACCTCACCGACTACGGGCCGGACAACGCCGGCACGCTTCGCATCATGTTCCGCCTGATCGATGAAGGCCGGGGACTGTTCCTGCTGGGCAATCACGATCTGAAGCTGGCGCGCTTCCTCGCCGGGCATCCGGTCCGCAACGAGACGACCCTGAGCGCGACGCTGGCGCAGCTCGACGACGACTTGCGCAAGCGGGTGGTAGCCGAGGTCGCCAGCGCCCCCGCCTGGCAGCGGCGCGACGGCGCGGTGTTCGTTCACGGCGGCTTCCACACCGCGATGCTCGAGGCGCCTACGCCGGAGCACAATCTTGATCGCGCGCACGGCGTGCTCGCGCGCGCGCTGTACGGCGAGCCCACTGGTCGTACCCAGCCCGACGGCTACCCGGAACGCAGCCTGCGCTGGGTGGACCGCATCCCCGCCGGGATCACCGTGTATTGCGGGCATGATCGGCGCAGCACCGATGGGCGGCCCTACATCCGACGTGGAGCCGCCGGTGGATCGGCGGTGTTCCTCGATACCGGCGCCGGCAAAGGAGGACATCTGTCGTGGATCGACCTGTGAGCGTCGCACTGGTGACCGGCGGCGCGCACGGCATTGGTGCCGCGATAGCGGCACGGCTGGCGCGCGATGGCTGGCGCGTGGTCGTCGCCGATATGGACCGGAACGGAACGGCGCCATCCAGCGGGCGATACGTGGTGTGCGACGTGGCAGATGAAGCGTCAGTGCGCGCGCTGCTGGGTGACCTGGCGGCACAGGAAACGAGGCTCGACGCGCTGGTCTGCAATGCCGGAGTCAATATCCGTAAGCCGATCGCGCGGCTGACGCTGGCGGAATGGACGCGGGTGATCGGCACCAACCTCACCAGCACGTTCCTGCTGGCGCGTGCAGCCGAGACAATGCTGCGTGCGGCCAACGGCTCCGTAGTGACGATTGCATCGACGCGCGCCCACATGTCGGAAGCCGACACCGAAGCCTATGCCGCATCGAAGGGAGGGCTGGTTGCCCTGACCCACGCGCTTTCGATCAGCCTGGCACCCCAGGTGCGGGTGAACTGCATAAGCCCCGGATGGATCTTCACCAAGGGTGATCTGCCGCGCGCGGAGGATCACACATTCCATCCCGCAGGACGCGTCGGCACGCCGGAGGACATCGCCGCTCTCGCGGCGTTCCTGGTAGGACCGGAGAGTGGCTTCATCACCGGCGCCGAGTTCATCGTCGATGGCGGCGTAACCCGGAAGATGATCTACCCGGAATGACGGTCAGGCACTGCGTATGGTTTGCACGAGCAAGGCTCGGTCGCTGGCGATGTCCTCGTCCAGACCCGGTATCGTGAGATCCGCACCGCAGACAAAGTCCAGGAAGGTCCAGGCATCTTCGATGATCGAATAGGCGGGGGTCGCCTGGCGCCAGAAATCCGCGAGCAATGCACGTGTTCGAGCCTCCCCCTGACGCCGCAGGAGTGTGCGAATTGTCCGCGGCGCCGTGTCGACCAGAGAACTCGCCCGCGTCTCTCGCGAATAAGTTCGGTAAAGCCCCAGCGGAATCTCGGCAGAGCGAACCCACTCCGCGAATTCCGCTGGCAGCTCAGGTATGGCGATCTCGGTCACTGCCGCGCCGAGAGCCATTTCCCACATGCCGGGCGTGACAGTGTCCGCCAACTCAACCGGTTTGATCGCATCTGAACGATCAAGCGCCTGCCAGCCTTTCGATGCGTGCATCAGCCACTCATTGAGCTCACCAAGCATCGCACCGATCGACGCCAGGCCGACTGAAGCAATGTAATCGGGAATGATTTCGAATATGATCGCGCGCAGCGCTGGCAGTTGCGGGACAATACTCGCCAAGATCTCCATCAAGGCCGGTTCCACCAGACCGGAATGGGCATCGACCCAGAAGCCGCCGGCGGCCTCGCCCCCAGCCAGGTGAATCTCCCAAACCCGTTCGAGCGGTATCGATTTGCAAAACTCTACCACGCTCTGGCGACCGTTGCGCTCATTGCAAAGCAGGTTGTGCAAATCGAGCAAAATCCCGCAATCGGCTGCTTCGGCGACCTCGGCCGCGAATGCGCCATCGGGCATTTCACCTGGGCGCCTGGGCAGATAACTGACCGGCACTTCGAATGCGACAGGCACGCCGGTGGTCACGCGACGGCGGCGGATCTGCTCGGCCGCAATTTCAACGCCGCGCCGGCATTGCGCAGGCGGCAGAAAGAAACCGGTGCTGACAACCTGATCCGCACCGTTCGTGTCAGAAACCACAAATTGGTTGAAGCTGAGGTGATCGCTGATCCAGGTCGGTTGCAGCGCGGCGATATCGCCAGCGAGTGTCTCGCGATGGCTGGCGGTCTGCATCGCACCGCCACCAAACGGCGCACCGACACCGTGAAGCAGCTTAGGCTGCGGCAAGTGCTTGAGCGCTGCGGGAAGCCGCGACATGAAGCCCGAGGACTTCATGTCGCGGGGTACCCAGAATGTCTCAGGTTCGGCTTCGATCACGTGCACAAGACCCTCGCCGGGACGACACAGCGGATCGAGTTCTGGCCACCAGACCAGGCCGACGCCGGCCCTCGATGCGGCAGCGTTCTCGCGCGAAAATCTCATGGTTTGTGCAGCGTGATTTTCGATGTCTGGACTGTCAGCCGATCTCTGCGGCGAGAGCCGAAAATACCGGCCGGCCGACTGAGGCGCAGGTTTGGCAGCACACGCCTCCGCGGACACTGCTGCCGCCCGCAACCTGTGTCACCTGTTCGGCGGTCAATGCGAGGGGAGCATCCGGCTCGACGTCCGGACACTTGGTCGTCTTTTGGTCTTTCATGGTCAGCCTCCTTGTCCTGATTGTCACAAGCAACGGATCTCGATTGATCGAAATCCCTTGGCGACCAGTCAGCAGGTTCTCGCTGAACCTGGACGCAATCGAAACATTGAGGAGGAAGGCCGCCCGACGCTATGACGCAGTTCACACGCGTGCCGGCGGCTCGCCATCGCGCCGTCGCCGGGAGAGACGCATGCGATCGATTTCGCAAGGGGCAACCCGCTCAAGCTGCTGTTCGGCGAAGGTTTCGCGCTGCAGACGACACTTCTGTGGATCATCTTCTTCTGTAGCCTTTTGGACCTTTTCCTGTTCGTCTTCTGGTTGCCGGAGGTTCTGCACTTGGTTGGCCTGACGCCGGCGCAGTCAGTGTTTGCGTCGAGCCTCTTTGGCCTCGGGGGAATAGTTGCAGTGCTCTATCTCGGTTGGGCGATCGATCGCCTCGGCGCGCGTTGGTCACTGGCGGTGCATTTTGCTGTCGGCATCGTGTTCATTGCGCTGATTGCGCCCGCGGCGTTGCCCTATTTTGCCTTGCTTGCCGTGGTTTTCCTGTCAGGGGTGACGATACTCGGCAGCCAGACCGGTTTGAACGCGGCATGTGGCAAGCTCTATCCGGCACGCATGCGCACGCGCGGTTATGGGTTCGCGACCGGCGTCGGGCGATTGGGTGGCATCGCCGCCGCACCGCTCGGCGGCTTCCTGCTGGCCCATGGATTGCCACCGACTTTTGTCTTTTGTCCGCG
>CAVZNH010000063.1:0-98845 GCA_963776505.1 uncultured Alphaproteobacteria bacterium | reverse complement strand
GCTCGGGCTCGCTATCGAACATCCAGTTCACCCGAGGGTTGCAGAATGTCCGCGCATAGCCGAGGGGAACATGGATCCAGAAGTTGCTGTCCTCTCCGCCGGCCTCCGAGCAGCAGCACGCCGGTCCCCGCCCGGACTCAGACAGCCGCGAGGCCAGCACGCACCCCGCTGACCCGGCTCCGGTGACGATGTAGTCGTAAGTGTCGGCGTCGTTCGGCATTCGTTACCCCTCAGGCGGCTGCACGGTGTGGTGCGGCTTGCGTTGGCCTCGCCGCTGCATCTTCCAGGATCATCGCGGAGGCCTTCTCGCCGATCATGATGGTCGGCGCGTTGGTGTTGCCGCCAACCGCCACCGGCATGATCGATGCGTCCGCCACGCGAAGTCCGTCGATCCCATGCACGCGCAGGCGCAGATCGACGACCGTGTTTGGCCCGTTCCCCATCGCGCATGAACTCGTGGGATGCTGATTGGAGACGCCGCTCTGGCGAATGTAGTGCGCGAGTTCAGCGTCTTCCGTTATCGACGGTCCAGGCTGGAGCTCGTGCACGATGTACGGCTTGAGCGCCGGCTGCTCGGCAATCTTCCGGCAAAGCCGGATGCCGAAGATCACCGCCTGCATGTCGTAGTCGGTGCGCAGATAGTCGAACAGCACCGCCGGTGGCGCCAGCGGATCGGCGCTCGCCAGACGCACGGTGCCGCGGCCATCGGGACGCAGATGCACAGGGCTGAGCGTGAACCCGGGGAATGGATGCGGCAGGACGCGTTCCTTGTCGCGCTGGAGCGTGCTCCACTCGAACACGTTGATCTGCACGTCGGGCCGCTCCAGGCGCGGATCGCTGCGTGTGAACAGCCCGCAATGGATGCCGTTGCTGGCCATCGGCCCAGAGCGGAACAGTGCATAACGCGCTCCGGCCGTGAGTTTGCGCAACGGACTGCGATCCAGGTCGTTCAGCGTGATTGCCTTGCTGCACCGCCAGCTCACATAGGAGTTGAAATGGTCGTGCAGGTTGGAGCCGACTGCCGGCATGTCGCGGATCACGCTGACGCCGATGTCCTGCAGATGCTGCGCCGGGCCAAGACCCGACAGCAGCAGAAGCTGTGGTGAACCGTAGGCACCACCCGACACGATGACCTCGCTGCGTGCACGCGCGATCCGGCGCCCCGACCCGGTATGGTACTCGACGCCGACCGCACGGTTGTTCTCGATCAGTACGCGGGTGGCATGCGCCCCGGTCTGAACCACTAGATTGGCTCGCTGCCGTGCGGGATGCAGATACGCCTTTGCCGTACTCAGCGGCGCCGGTTGCTGGTGGTGGTCTGGTAGTAGCCGCAACCCTCCTGTTGCGCGCCGTTGAAGTCCGGATTGCGCGGAATGCCGGCCTGCACGCACGCCTCCATCACGGCATCGGCAAGCTCGAATTGGCCAGGTTGATCCGACACATTCAGCGGCCCACCGACGCCATGGAACTCGTTTGCCCCGTTGGTCTGGTTCTCAGCCTTCTTGAAGTACGGCAGAACGGAATCCGAATCCCATCCCTCACAGCCGCGCTGACGCCATTCATCGTAGTCGGCGTGATGGCCGCGCATATACACCATGCCGTTGATTGAGCTGGAGCCGCCGAGCGTCTTGCCGCGCGGCAGATAAAGCCGGCGGTTGGCGAGCTGCGGCTGCGGCACGGTCTCGAACTTCCAGTTCACCGCCGGATTGACATAGGTCTTGGCGAACCCAAGCGGAATATGGATCCACGGATTGCGGTCGGGTGGACCAGCTTCAGCAACAGCACGCGGTGGCGGCCGACTCTGACAGACGCGCGGCAATCACACAGCCGGCACTACCCGCGCCAGTGACGATGAAGTCATAGGTGTCCGTTTCCTCGGCCATTCCCATCCCTCGTGGATTCCGAGCGTCAAAGATCGGCAACTCTGATCCACGTGGCAATGGCGCCGGCAACCAACACGCCGGCGACGATTATCGGGATGGTGTCCGCCGCGAGCTCATGCGCGATCGCGATCCACAGAACAAGTACAGCAATTCCGACTGCGGCTCCTCCGACCAGACTCGCCTTACCCTGCTTGATCCTCATTCCGCCGCGACCTGCACATGACCCGCGCGTGGATCATCGCTTGTGTTGCGCACGCGCTTCAGATCACGTCGCACGAACCGCGTGTCGTAGCCGTTAAACACATGCTGCAGCAGTCCGCAGGCAAGGTCGGAGGTGCCGAAGAACCAGTCGGCGATCGGATAGGTCAGGTTGAAGTTGCGCTCCATCATCAGCGCCGTGTTGTGGTGCGCGATGTGATGACGCCGGATCGAGTTCACCAGCGGGACGTGCCTCACGAAGCTGTCGTCCTTCACGTGGCAGCAGTAGTGGAACAGCTCGTAATTCAGATACAGCGCGACATTGGTGATCAGCAGCAGCCAGCCGGCATTCGACAGACCGATCAGGCCCAGTACCGCCGCCGGCGGCAGCGAAAGCACCATGAAGGCGACCAGTGCATAGGGCGGGAAGAACACGATCCGGAAGTCGCGCGTGTTGTCGATGGTCGGCTCGATATGGGTGAAGAACTGATGGTGCGCCAGCGTGTGACGCTTGTAGATACCCAGGAAGCCCTTCACCGGGCGATGCATGACATAGCGGTGGATCCACCACTCGAATGCATTGGAGATGCAGAATGCGGCGGGGATCACCAGGAACTCGTACCACGCCGGTGCGACGATCTGCCGCGCGCAGTACCAGATGGCGGCGAAGCCCAGCGCGTAGATCAGCGCCACATGCGCCCAGCCGAAATAGGCCGGCGCAATTCGGGTGCGGAAGTCGGCGCGAAATGCCGCCTGCCGCTGCGACATCTTTGGCTTGTCCATCGCCGAGTGATAGGACGGAATTCCAGGCCGCGACAAGTCCTGCCATAGTCGCCGCCATCAGGACGGAGGAAGCGCGATGCTCGAGGTGGAAAAGCCCGCCGATATGAAATCCCATATCGGAGAAAAGATCGGCACCAGTGAATGGGTGGTGGTCGATCAGGCGATGATCGACAAGTTCGCCGAGGCAACCGGCGATCATCAGTGGATCCACGTCGATGTGGAGCGGGCGAAGCGCGAGATGTCTGGCGGCAAGACGATCGCGCATGGCTATCTGACGCTGTCGCTGCTGCCGCGCCTGTCGCACGCCATCTACACCATCCGCAAGCGCTCGCGCGGCATCAACTACGGGTCCAACAAGGTGCGCTTTACCGCGCCGGTGCCGGCCGGATCGCGTGTGCGACTGCACCAGACGCTGAAGAACGTCGAGGACATCGAAGGCGGCGTACGCATGACCTTCGACAGCCAGATCGAGGTGGAAGGTTCGTCGCGCCCCGCCCTGGTAGCCGAGACAATGGGCCTGGCGTTCGACTAGGGACTAATACTCCCCCTCCCCTCGCGGGAGGGGGTTAGGGGGAGGGGGCCGCAGAGCCGCCTCGACATCGGCGCTGGTCAACCGCCACGCATTGTCCAGCTCAGCCACAACGTCGCGCATGAAACCCTCGGTCAGCGCCAGCGCCCGCTGCGGATCGCCGAGGTGGTCAGCCAGCAGCGCCAGCGCCAGTTGCCGCGGACCGTCGCCCTCATAGGTCCACTCGAAGCCCGTCCGGCTGAAACGGCGGATATCGAAACGCGGATCTAGCGGTGCGCCATCGACCGTCACCACCGCGCCGTCGAGACTGCGGCCGCCCTCATAGACCTTCATGCGAAGGTCGCCACGGCGGCACTCAATGAGCCGAACGCGCCGCCCGGTGCGTGGTCGCGGTCCTGCCCCGCGCCAGCCGCATCGTCGTCAGCATCATCGCGATCACCAGTGCATAGGCGAGCAACTGCGCGGCATCCGGCGTCGCTGTATAGCCCACCAGCGTGTGAAACAGCCGCCCAGGAATGCTGTCGTCACCGAGCAGCCAGGAGGTATCCCATACCGGCGTTGCGAGACCCTGCAGGTAATCGGCCTGCTGTAGGAAGAACACGGCCTGCGCAGCCAGCCCTGCCGCGAGCAGCGTGATCAGTCCCGTGGTAACCGCGAACAGACGATGCGCCGGCACCGCCAGCAGGCCGAGATAGATCAGCGCCGACAGCGCAGCGCCCAGTGCGACGCCGAGAGCGCCGCCCACCATCATGCCTGACACGGTCGTGCCGCCGGCGGCAAACACACCATACAGGAACAGCACCACCTCCGAGCCTTCCCGCAGCACCGCAACCGCGACCACTACTGCAACAGCGGTCAGCGGCCGCTCGCCTGCCGCAACCGCACTCCCCACGGCGCGCACCTCGCGCGCAAGCTCGCGTCCATGGCTGGCCATCCAGCCGTTGTGCCAGGTCAGCATGCCGACGGCGATCAACAGGATTGTGGCGTTGAACAACTCCGCGCCGGAGCCGTTGAACAGTGCCCCAAGCTCGCTGGCAAACGCCGCGACCAGCCCAGCACCGGCGCTACCGGCTAAAACACCGCCGGCGACCCACCAGCCGCGACGCGGCACGGATCGCGTTGCCGCCATCACGATGCCGACGATCAGGCCGGCCTCGATGACCTCGCGGAAGACGATGACCAGACTTGCCAGCATCGGCGTTCTCAGTTGCGACGAATTCTCAATTGCACGTAGGCCAGCAGTCGCTCCCGGTCAACCCACGAACCGACGAGAGCACGTTACGGTGAAATGGTCATTCCGCCACGTTCTCGCCAGCAATCATTCCCAGGCTGACGCCCGGGTGACAAAGCGCTCACCCCCCGGCAGCGCAAACCCGCGGCCGAGACCGCGGGCAGATCATTCGCTGCGACGCGTATGTGCAATTCACCAGGAGAGAATGAATGCGAAAGGCATTATCAATCGGTTTGGCTGCATTTCTTGTGGCGTCCCCGGCGATGGCGCAGGTGGTGATCGGCAGCGACCACGACGCCGTCCGGCACGAGCAGCGCGCCCAGCAGGATCGGATGCAGGCTCATCGCAATTCGGCCGAGGCGCACCGCGATGCCGCGATGGGCAACTACGGTGCCGCAGCCCGTGAGCAACGCGAGGCGCACCAGGAGTGGCGTGACTCGCATCATCAGCAGCATGACGCCGACCGGGATGCCAACGGCGTCCGCCTGTACGGTCGCTAAACCGTCAGTCGCCCGTGGCCGCGCGCTCCTTCTCCAGGAGCGCGCGCTTGCGCGGCACCCCCCAGCGATAACCGGTCAAACTGCCATCGCTGCCAATGACGCGATGGCACGGCACTGCCAGTGATACCGGGTTCCGTGCGCAGCAACGTGCCACCGCACGCACCGCCTGCGGATCGCCCACCATGCGCGCCAGCTCGCCGTAGGTGCGCGTCTCACCCGGCGGGATGCGGCATAGCGTGCGCCACACGCGCTGCTGAAATGCAGTTCCGCGCAGGTCGAGCGGCAGGTCCAGCGCCTGCTTCGGCTCCTCGAGGAAGTCGAGAACCGCGCGCACCTCGTTGGCCAGCGCACTGTCATCGGCGACGATGCGTGCCCGCGGAAACCGCTGGCGCAGATCGCCGAGCAGCGCCTCATCCGGTTCGGCGAACCCGATGAAGCACACGCCGCGGTCGGTCGCGCCGACCAGCAGCCGACCGAACGGGCAGTCCGCAAATGCCGTGCGGATCACCTCGCCTTCACCGCCTCGACGCAGTGCGCCCGGCGTCATGCCGAGCAGCTCGCCGGTCTTCTCGTAGACGCGGCTTTCTGAGCCATAGCCGGCCTCCGCCACCGCATCGGCCACCCGCGCCCCGCCTGTCAGTGCGGCGTGCAGCCGGCGTGCCCGTACACCCTCCGCATAGCTGCGCGGGGTCAACCCGGTGTGGTCGCGGAACATGCGCAGGAAGTGGAAGCGCGAATAGCCGGAACGGTCCGCCAGCGCGTCCAGCGACGGGATGTCCTCGGACGCCTC
Organism: uncultured Alphaproteobacteria bacterium; assembly: GCA_963776505.1. GTDB lineage: Bacteria > Pseudomonadota > Alphaproteobacteria > Acetobacterales > Acetobacteraceae > JAMXLO01. The sequence goes on along the minus strand of CAVZNH010000063.1, from coordinate 92,931 downwards.
GATAAAGGCACAGGCGTCCTGAACGACTGCCTGCGCCAGCCGCGCGCGCTCGCCCTTCGGATCGCAGCGCTTGCAGGCCCGGAACCCGGCACCCTCCGCCTCGCCGATGTTGCGAAAGAACCGAACGTTCTTGCGCAGCGGACGTGGCGACGGACACCCCGGCCGGCAGTACACCCCCATCGTGCTGACGGCGTAGAGAAAGTCTCCAGGCTCGCGGCGAATGACCTGATCCCAGAGCTGATCGTGCGACAGCCGATCAATCATGTGCGTCTCTTTCATGCCACCCATACTGGTCATCCCGCCGCCAGTTCGCCATCCGTACATTGCGGTCCTACTCCCCCTCCCCTCGCGGGAGGGGGATGGCGCGACACCGCACCCAACAGGAACGACTTGCTTCCCCAACGGCTGCTCGGCAAACTCCCCGCGATTCGGGGGAAATCGCTATGCACATCAAATTCGCAGCTCTGCTCGCCGGCGCCCTGCTGTCCGCCGGAATCGCCGCAGCCAAGCCGTGCGCAAAGCCCGCCGACGTGACCGCCTTCGATGTCGCCGGCCTCAAGAGCAAACTGATGGTGACGGCGCTCACCTGCAACCAGCAGGACCGCTACAATGACTTCGTGCAGCGTTTCCGCGGCGAACTGGTCGCCCACGAACGCGCCCTTCGCGCCTACTTTGCCCGCGCGTTCGGCGGTCGCGCGCAGCGTGAGCATGACGACTACATCACCAGCCTGGCAAACACGTTGTCGGAATCCGGCATCCAGCAGGGCACGCTGTTCTGCCAACAGAATATCGGCATCTTCAGCGAGGTCCTCGCGCTGGCACGCGGCACCGAACTGGCGGGATACGCCGCCAGCAAGCAACTGCCGCAGCCGATCGCGATTGACGCCTGCCCAGCCGCTGCCGTCACACGTACTGCCCAGGCTGGCAGCAACCACCGTTAGCCAACCATACCCGCGCCGTGGCAGGATCGGTGCTCGCCAGCACCGAGCCCTCGCGTCATGCATCAGCTCCTGCTTCTACGTCATGCAAAGTCGTCCTGGGACGACGCTAAACTCGCCGATCGCGATCGCCCGCTGAGCAAGCGCGGACGCCGCGCGGCTGCCGCTATGCGCAAGGCGATGATCGACCTCGGATTGACGCCTGATCTGGTGCTTGTCTCGCCCTCCCGCCGCACTCAGGAAACGCTGGCAGCGCTCGAACCATGGGACGACACGCCGCTGGTGGAACAGGTGGAGACGCTCTACCTCGCGAGCGCGCCACAACTGCTTGCTGTTCTGCGCGGCGTCAACGAGACGGTGCGCAGCGTCATGCTGATTGCCCATAATCCCGGCATGCAGGAACTCGCCGTGTCGCTGGCCGGCGGCTCGCATGACCGGTTGCATGCCGGCTTCCCCACCGCGGCACTCGCCGAGTTCGCTGTCGCAACGCAGTGGCAGCAACTCGACGCAGCAGGCACGAGGCTGGTCCGTTTCCTGACGCCGCGCGACCTCCAGGAGACGGCGACCTGAACGCATGGAACTGGAACTCGGCCTCAATCCGGATGATGCGTCGCGGCTGACCAGGCTCGCACTTCTCGCACCACTGAAGGATGGCAAGGCGCGCAGCCGGGCGGCGCGGATCATCTGGCACGACAGCCCCGATCGCGCGCTGGCACAGCAAGGTCTGGCACTTGCCGAGCAACGTCCGCTGTGGCGGTTGGAGCGTCTGGTTCCAAACGCGCACACTTGGCCACTCGGCGCCCCTGCACCGGTGGTCGCGACAGGTCGGACAGCTTCCGCGCTCGGCCACACACTCCCCGAGCCGCTGATTCCGGTGGCTGCGTTCGAGGGCCGCGCAGGGAGCCTCAGCCTTGCGACGGCACATGGCCCAGTAGGCTTGACCCTGTTGAGCGGCTCGGTTCGCGCGGTCGCCGCCGAGTACCGCCTCAGCCGGGTCGTGTTGGAGGGCGCCCCCGCGGCAGTGCAGCCACTGGCGGTCGCGCTCGCGGGCGAGGTTCGCCTCGCGGCGCCGCGCGCGACCCTGGCCGCCGAAGCGTTCGCCGCCTCCTCGGGCAAGGCGCCGGAACCGCGACACGAAGGCGCGCCCGATCTACCGCCCGGCCTGTCGGTCGCCGAGGCATTCGCCCATGTCGTCGGTCATCTGAGCGATGTGGTCGTGCACTTCGCGCCCGCCGCGGCCAGCGGCCGCGAGGGCCCCGAACCGGTGCACCAGATGCGCGTCGCGGTCCGTCGGCTGCGTTCGGCGATCAAGGTGTTTCGCCGCGCGGTAAGCTCTCCCGCAGTTGATGCGGCGGACGCCGGCCTGAAGGCGCTTGCCGCAAAGCTGGCACCGACACGCGACTGGGACGTATTCGCGACCGAAACCGCCACATCGGTCGCCGCCGCATTTCCCACCGAGCCTCGGCTGAAGCGGCTGCTCGCCGCGGTGGAGCGCCGGCGGCGCGCGTGCCACAGCGAACTGCGCGAATTCCTGGCCAGCGTCGAGTTCCGGCGTCTTGGGATCGAGCTCGCCTGCCTTGCCGGTGTGCAGGACTGGCCGGCGATCGTCGATGAATCGGGACAGACAGAACTCGTTGTCGCGCTGGATGACTTTGCGGCCCGCGTGCTCGACAAGCGGCTCAAGCAACTCACCCAGATCGATGACGATCTCGCCGTTCTGGAGCCATCCGCGCTGCACGCGATCCGTCTGAATGCCAAGCGATTGCGCTACGCCGCCGAGATCTTCGCGCCGCTCCATCCCGGCAGGTCGAACTCATCGCTTCATTCGCAGGCTCGGCCGACTGCAGGACCGGCTGGGCACACTGAACGATGGCGCAGTTGCGGCGAGCCTGCTTGGCGAACTGTCAGGCGGCAACCACGCCTTCGCCATCGGCCTCGTACTGGGCTTCATCGGCGCGCATGGCGCGCGCACCCGAAAACGGATCGACCAGGCCTGGCTCAGGTTCCACAGCCTGGAGCCGTTCTGGGGCTAACGCTTGGGCCGCCACCTTGCCTCGCATCCCACCGCAAGGTCTAATCTGACTGCACTGGTGACGACCGCCAGCAACACGGTGTGAGCAGGCTCCTGCACCGAGGAGGTCGCAATGGCTTATGCAAGCATGGCTTTGGCAGTCGCCGACGTCCGCCTTCCGCATGTGCCGATGCCCAAATTTCGATGGCCGCGACTGTCGCGGCGCGCCCGCGCTCTTCTGATGATGGGCGTCATGATCAGTCCGGCGTTCCTCGCCGACGACATTGGCTACTGTGTCCAACGTCTGTTCCTGAGCGCCGACCAGATCGCCGTAAGGCAGGTGCCTGATCAGACGATGCTCTCGCGGGTCAACATCTTCCACGTCGCCTGCATTGATCCAAACATGCCGGCGGCGGAGCGAGAGCGCCTGACTGGATTTGCCAGGCAGCAGGGCTGGCCACGCTATCCTGAGGCCGGACCTGGATGTTTCAATCCGGACCGTAATCTGTTCGGCATCGTCGGGTTAAAGGCATTCAACGTCGCGTGCCCGACGATGGCTCTCTCGGTAGCGGATCAGCGGCGATGGGTTGCCTTTGCCGCCAACCATGGGTGGACCGCTTACCCGCAGGCTGGCGAGGGATGCGTCGATCCGTGAGTTGATGCAGCCGCTCACTCGCCCCGCATCGTCACCACCACCTTTATGGCGTCCTCGACACGGTCGCGTGCATATCTGAGCGCGGTCGGCAATTGCTCGAGCGGAAACGTGTGCGTGTGAATAAGCTTCGCATCGAACCGCCTCTGTCCCATCAACGCAGCCGCACGATGGGTCGCACTCTTGCCCTCACCACGGATCCCCAGAACATAGATGTTGTTGCGAACGATGTAGGCCAGATCGACCGAAACCGGCTCGTGCGGAAATGCCGCAAGGCAGATGCGGCCACCTCGGTTCACCATCCGCGCAGCCTCGTTCAGCGCGTTGGGCGCACCAGAGCATTCGAGAACATATTGCACGCCCTTGCCGCCGGTAATCCGTTGAACCGCCGTCACGGCATCGTCGTTCCTGATGTTGACAACAGCGTCGGCGCCGAGGCGTTTGCCCATCTCTAGCCGACTCTCTCGCGTCCCTGTCAAAATGACAGGCTGAGCCCCCAACGCCTTCGCAACGCCGACACCCATCAGCCCGATCGGACCCGGCCCGATCACGACGACACCTTCCCCAGCGATGATGCCGCCCAGTACATCGAGGCCATACATGGCAGTGCCGGCAGTCACGATCAGAGTTGCCTCTTCATCCGACATCTCGCGCGGCACATGAACCATCGTGTTCACATGGTTCACCGCGTATTCGGCAAATCCGCCGTCGGTGCTGAATCCGTTCGCGCGATGACCCCGGCTGCGAAAGCCATAGTTCAGGCAGGAGGTATACATGCCTTCGCGGCAGCGCTGGCAACGGCCGCACCCGGCGTGAATCTCCACCGCGACACGATCGCCGAGTTGGAATTCGTCGGTGGTTGGTCCGAGTTTGACCACCGTGCCCATGTATTCGTGACCGGGTGTGTAGCCCTTGTTGAAGGGTAACTCGCCCTCGATGGACGCTGGCAGACCGTGCCGCATTATCTCGAGATCGGTCGCGCAGATCGCGACTGCGTCAATCCGCACAAGTACTTCGGCAGGGCCAGGTTCAGGAACCGGCTTTTCGATCAGGGCGAGTTCCTCGGGGCCCCCGGTACCCAGTGCCTTCATGGTGGCCGGGATCCGATATTCGTTGGAGGAAGCGTGTGTCACACCCATTCACCAAGCCTTCCTGACGTTTGTGAGCGTACTGTTCGCGGTTGGCGATGGCAACGCCGAGTGTGCAAGCCCACGCTGGAACTGTTGTTCCGATGACTAAGTTATATCGTTGCCGGATGAGAGAATACTTCTCGATGATATTTGACAATGCACGGTGAACATCGACAATCGCGTTTGGCGAACCCAACACCAGATCCAATACGAGGAGACCGTGATGCCGAGGATGCGCGTTGTCCAACTGGGCAAGAAGAACGGTCCCTTCGAACTGGTCGAGCGGGAATTGCCACAACCGGGTCCAGGAGAAGTGCGCGTCAAAGTGCAGGCGTGTGGCGTCTGCCACAGTGATTCGATCGCCAAGGAGGGGCTGTTACCCTCAGTGCCATACCCGATCGTGCCGGGGCACGAGATCGCCGGGGTGATTGATGCGGTCGGCAGTGGCGTGACCGGCTGGGCAGAAGGCACGCGTGTCGGTGTTGGCTGGTTCGGCGGCCATTGCGGACGGTGCGAGCCATGCCGCCGTGGCTATCTCGTGGATTGCCGCAACCTGCGTATTCCAGGCATCACCTATGATGGCGGTTATGCCGAGGCGATGGTCGCGCCTGCCGATGCGCTGGCGCTGATCCCGGATGACCTCTCGCCCGCGGATGCGGCGCCGCTGCTATGCGCCGGCGTCACCACCTTTCACGCACTGCGCGAGAGCGGGGCGCGGCCGGGCGATCTCGTCGCCATCTTCGGCATCGGTGGCCTTGGCCATCTCGGCGTGCAGTTCGCCGCGAAGATGGGGTTTCGCACAGTCGCTATCGCCCGTGGCCGAGACAAGGAAGCGCTGGCACGGCAGCTCGGCGCCCATATCTACGTCGACAGCGACTCACAGGACGTTGCGGCAGAGCTGATGAAACTCGGCGGCGCGAAGACGATCCTGGCGACCGTGACCAGCGGCAAGGCAATGAGCGCGATGATCCCGGGCCTGGCGGTCCGCGGCCGGCTCGTTGTGATCGGCGTGGGGATGGACCCGATCGAAGTCGCCCCATTCGATCTGATCGGCGCCAGCCGCACGGTAACCGGCCACGCCTCCGGCGCTTCGATCGATTCGCAGGACACGCTGGCCTTCAGCACACTGACTGGTGTGCGGCCGACCATCGAGACCATGCCGTTGGAACGTGCGGCCGACGCTTATGACAAGATGATGCGCGGCGAGGCCCGCTTCCGCATGGTGCTCACAACCGGCCTGTGAGCAGACCTGCCTTCCAGATCATCATGATGCACCGCGGCAAGCGCTCTATTAGCGTTTGACGGCGACCAACCGTTGTCCGCATGCTGCCGGCCTGCACAGCAGATGACCGGACGACGATAAGGTCGCCATCATGCCGGGAGAAGCCGTCCACCACGAGACGCCCCATCGGGCGATGATCACGGCGTGCGCGATTGGCGCCACGGTGCTGCAGTTGCTCGACCAGACCATCGCCAACGTGGCGCTGCCGTATATGCAGGGCAGTTTCTCCGCCAGCTTCGACGAAATCCTCTGGGTCCTGACCTCCTACATCACCGCGTCGGCGATCATGACCGCGCCGGTCGGCTGGCTGGCGGCACGCTTCGGGCGCAAGCCGCTCTACGTCGGCTGTATCATCGGCTTCACCGTCGCCTCCATGCTCTGTGGCGCGGCGCAGTCGCTGGGCCAGATCGTGTCGTTCCGCGTGCTTCAGGGGGTGTTCGGTGCCGCCCTGGTACCATTGTCGCAGGCCACTCTGCTCGACATCTACCCATATGAGCGGCGCGGTTTCGCCATGGCGATCTGGGGGGTCGGCGTGATGCTCGGCCCAATCATGGGCCCGACCGTTGGTGGCTGGCTCACCGCGAACTATAGCTGGCGCTGGGTGTTCTATATCAATCTGCCATTCGGCCTGCTCGCCGCCATCGGATTGATGGTTTTCCTGCCGGGCGGCAGCGGCCAGAGTAAACTACGCTTCGACTGGCTTGGCTTCGGCGTGCTGACGGTCGCGATCGGCGCCATGCAACTGATGCTCGATCGCGGCCAGGACCAGGACTGGTTCACCTCCCGTGAGATCATCACCGAGGCAGTACTTGCCTGCCTTGGATTGTACTTGTTCCTGGTCCACATCGCCTACGCACGCGAACCACTGATTCGGCCCGGGCTGTTCAAGGACATCAACTTCTCGTCCGGTCTCGCGCTGATGTTCATGGTCGGCACCCTAATGGTGTCCAGCCTCGCGCTGATGACGCCATGGCTCCAGGTGCTGAGCAATTATCCGGTAGAGACGGCTGGGCTGATAATGGCGCCGCGCGGAATTGGCAGCCTGGTAACCACCATGATCGGCGGCCGGCTGTCGGCGCGGGTCGACGCACGGCTGTTGGTGGGGAGCGGATTGCTGATGCTCTCCTACACGTTCTGGCGGATGACCGGCTGGACACCCGACGTGTCGGAACGCGAGATTATCATCGCGGTCGTGATCCAGGGCGCCGCCATGGGCCTGGTGTTTTCCCCACTTCAGGTGCTGGCCTTCGTCACGCTGGCGCCATCGATGCGGACCGAGGGCGCGTCGCTGTTCAGCCTGCTGCGGAACCTCGGCGCGGCGATCGGCGTCTCGGTCTTTTCGTCAGCGTTGGCGCATAATGCCCAGGCGATGCATGAGATGATCGGTGCGTCGGTCACGCCGTTCAATCGCGCGCTGCAGGCGCTTGGGTCGCCGCATCATTGGCTCGATCCGACGACACGGCACGGTGCGGCGCTGCTGGATCGGGTCATCAACCAGCAGGCGCAGATCATCGCCTACGCCGACGACTACGTCCTTCTGATCATGACCACATTGCCGGCGCTGTTGCTGCTGTTGCTGATGCGCCTGCCACGAAAAGCGATCAGCCCGGCAGCAGAGTGATCCCATGGTTGCGCGCCCACCTGCCCCGGGCACTTGGTGGCAAGGATGAACTGCTGACGTTTGCCCTCCAGCCTGCCGCCGACGCCGAGCGGATACACATCGGCGGTTTCGAGGAAGTCGATCCCACCCTCGGCCGCCGCATCGCATTCAAAATTACTCCCGACCTGCGTTATTCACCAGTTGACACAGCGAGGATGATTGTCGCGCGGCCATGACCACGTGCGTCACGGCCATGTTATCGTTCGCTTGCGCAAGGACCATCGATACAGGATTGTGCGGCCGCTTCATTCGCTATATCCAGTTATATATATCGGGGTAATTAGGGGGAACAATGGGCCACCATTCAGCCAACGAGGATTTCCTCCAGCAGCTCTATGCGACAGAGGAGACACTTGCCGGCCATTTCAAACATTTTGGGTTCTCATTCTCACCTGTTCTGCTATCGGGCGATGTAACCGATCCGGGTATCTACAACCTGCCCGTGCTTGCGCCGATGATGACGCAGAACGCGACCTACACCGCGGCTGGCACACCGGTCACCGATACCTATACCGGCATCAAGCTATGGGACCTGTTGAGCGATGCAGGTGGCGCGACGGTGACGAGCGCCAAGAACGATATCCTCAGCAAGTATGTCGTGGCCACAGGATCCGACGGCTACAAGGCCGTGTTTTCGTTGGGCGAGATCGATCCGAGCTTCGGTAACCAGCCGGTCATGGTTGCCTACGCCGACACAGGCGGCCAACTGGGGCCCCACGGCAGTGACGGCCTGGCACGTATGGTTGTGCCCGGCGATAAGGCGGGCGGCCGGTATGTCTCCGATCTGGTCAATCTCGATGTGCGGAGTCTGCCGGAACCCGGACCCTCCGGGCCAGGCGGGATCTCGGATCAACTCTCGCTTTCCGGCGATATCGCTGACCGATCCATTGTCACGCCGGAGACACTGGCCGCCCTCAATCAGTCGACGACGGAAACCGCGACCTATACCTCCGGCACCGGACAGGTGACCGATACCTACACGGGGGTTTCGCTGTGGACCCTGATCCAGGACCTAGGACTCCTGACCGACCCGTCTATCAAGAATGATCTGTTGCGCTTCGGGGTGGTCGCCACCGGCAGCGACGGTTACCGCGCCTTCATCTCGCTTGGCGAGATCGATCCGGCGTTCGGCAATCAACCTGATCTCGTCGCTTATGCCGATACCGGAAGGCAGCTTGGCCCAGGTGGTCCGGACGGTGCGTTGCGACTGATCGTCCCAGGCGATGTGGCGGGTGGTCGCTATGTCTCAAATCTTACCAGCCTCCAGGTCATCGATGCGGTCGGCGGACACCTAAGCTGATCGACATCACCGCTATCCGTGCGTGGCAGTGCGTTCGGGCTTGAGGTCAATCAGCGGCGTGCCGTCCAGACAATCGAGTCCGCGGACCTGCACGGTGGTTCCTTCAACTGCCACCAGGTCAACCAAGGACGATGCAATCGGGTTGGGCCGTACGGGCGAACGCAGTGCGAAGGTCCCAGTCGTCTCTCCGGTACGGAATGGTGTCTGCAGTACCAGATCGCGTCGCGCGCGATGCATCCAGTACAGCACCTGAATGCGTCTGTGCCGCGCGATATCGGTGAGCGCCTCACGCCAACGCTCGTCGACCACGATCGAGCAGATCGGCCCATCGGCGCTGCCCCGTTTGGGACACTCGCTGCGCGTGCGCCATGGCGTATGGATCGTGCCAATGAAATACACGCCGGCATCAGTTGCTGCTGGCAGTTGTGTTGCCAATTCGCCCGGACGCAGTTCACTCGCGGTTTGGCTCGGATCGTCGTTCATGGGCGCAGTTTGCCGGGGAGGACGACCCAGAGTCCAGGTGCACTCACATAGCAGCGATGAGCCCGAGTAGTCGGCGACCGCCCTTGGCAAATCCTGTATGTCCATGTAGCATCGCTATATTCAATGATATATGACGTTGGTACGGCCACCGAAGCTGGAGAACGATAGCCGATGTATCCTGATGTATCCCTGTTCATCGATGGCGCCTGGACCAAGGCCTCCGCCGGCCGCACGCTTGCCGTGGTCAATCCGGCCAGCGGCGATGGCATCGGCAGTGTGGCGCACGCGGAACGCTCTGACCTCGATCGCGCACTGGAAGCCGCCGACAAGGGCTTCAGGGCCTGGCGGAAGGTTTCCGCATTCGATCGCTCTAAGCTGATGCGGAACGCGGCCAGCCTGCTGCGGGACCGCGCCAACTCAATTGCTCCGTTATTGACCATGGAGCAGGGCAAACCGCTAGTGGAGGCGAAAGGCGAGGTGCTCGCTGGCGCCGATGTAATCGACTGGTTTGCGGAGGAGGCCCGCCGCACCTACGGCCGCGTTATTCCCGCGCGAGCCGAGGGGATCTACCAACTCGTGGTCAAGGAACCGGTCGGACCGGTTGCGGCCTTCACACCGTGGAACTTCCCGATCAATCAGGTGGTGAGAAAGCTGTCCTGTGCGCTCGCCGCCGGCTGCTCGATCATCGTCAAGGCGCCGGAGGAGACGCCGGCCTCACCCGCTGAGCTGATCCGCTGCTTCGCTGATGCCGGCGTCCCTGCCGGCGTGATCAATCTGGTCTATGGCGTGCCGGCGGAAATTTCCGAGTATCTCATTCCACACCCGATCATCCGTAAGATGTCGTTCACGGGCTCCACCGCAGTGGGCAAGCAGCTTGCGGCGATTGCCGGCGCTCATATGAAGCGCGTAACCATGGAGCTTGGCGGTCATGCGCCGGCGATCGTGTTCGATGATGCGGATGTTGACGCGGCCAGCCGGCTGCTGGCGACAGCGAAGTATCGCAATGCCGGTCAGGTCTGCGTCTCACCAACCAGGATGCTCGTGCAGATGCGCGTCTATGACCAGTTCGTCGAGGGATTCGTACAGCACGCCAAGGCAGTGCGGGTTGGCGATGGACTGGAATCTGGAACCACCATGGGACCTATGGCAAACCCCCGCCGTATCACGGCAATGGAAACCTTCATCGGCGACGCGGTTCAGCAGGGCGCCACCGTGCGCACTGGTGGCAATCGTATTGGCAACAAGGGCAATTTCTTCGAGCCGACCGTCGTCACGGACGTTCCCAACACGGCGCGCGTGATGAACGAGGAGCCATTCGGACCGCTCGCGGTGATCTCGCCATTCACCTCGTTCGAGGAGGTGGTGACGGAGGCCAATCGCCTGCCGTATGGGCTCGCTTCCTACGCCTATACACGCTCGGCAAGGACCGCGAACGCCATTGCGGCCGCGGTGGAAAGCGGCATGATCTCGATCAATCATCACGGCCTTGCACTGCCGGAAGTGCCGTTCGGCGGCGTGAAGGATTCCGGTTACGGCTCTGAAGGCGGCCTTGAGGCAATCGAGAACTATCTGAACACGAAGTTCGTCACCCAGGCTGGCTTGTAGACGCCAGCGCCAGGTACAGTCGTGGTGGGTTTCGCGAAGCCACCAAAGACGATTGCGATCTCCGGGATGCTGCCGGCGCTTGTGACACACGGTGAGCGCGCGCCTGACCCGGGGCCGCCACGTCGCACGAAGATCTGGGAATTCAACACGAATCTGCATTGCTCGATCATCGGCACGTGCCTGTCCACCAGCGAGCTGCGTCAGGTCATGAGAAAGCTCGGTCTGGCAATGCCCGAGAGCACGGACCACGAATTGCACGCTGCTGCCGTAAGCCTTGCAGGTCGTCACGACAAGGCCGCGAAGCTGCTGAACAAGGCGTTGGACGCACGCCATCACCTCGCAATCCACCAGTTCGCCAAGGCGGACACTGAGGAGGCCGTTCGTGCACTGTGGCGCGATGCCGTGGGGCGCGGCGACATACCGGGTGCCTATTGGGCGACGCTGACCCATCCGGCCGCAACACACGCCGTCATTCGTGATGCATTCGGTGAAGTGCACATGCTGTCGCACCTCGTCGGTGCCGCCAATCGTGCAGATATCCGTCGGCTTTGTCAGCTGGAAGCGGACAACGTAGAGTTGCGTGCGCAGCTCAATCGACAGCAGATGGCCTTTCGTGAGGCCGTTGTCACGCGCGACGCGTGCATTCGCGATTTACGACATTCCTTGATTCAACGTGTCGTTGCCGAGCCGTCAGCCCGGGGCGAAGGCGGCGGGATGTCGCAGCAGTTGGTCGCCGATCTGGAACGGCGCCTCGCCAGCGAGATACGCCACCGTGAGGCACTGGACGAAAGACTTGCTGCCCTCAGAACAGCCCTGACCGAGGCGCGATCTGCTCGAGCGAAAGCCGAACGAGAGTGCGACGCGCTACGGCAGGAACTCGATGTGCTCGAAGCGTCCGCACTGGCAGGCTGCGCCAATACGACCACCTCTGATCCACATCTCGGTGGTATCACTGTACTGTATGTGGGCGGGCGCCCGCATCAGGTGGCGCATTTGCGCGCGATTGCCGAGCGGACACGGGCAGTCTTCCTCCATCATGACGGTGGTGTGGAACATCACCTAAACCTGCTGCCCGGCCTGACTAGTCAGGCAGATCTGGTAGTCTTTCCAGTCGACTGCATCAGCCACCATGCTGCACATGCAGCAAAGCTCCTGTGCCGCCAGGGGGCAAAGCCATTTATCCCGCTGCGATCTGCCAGCGCCTCGTCACTGATCGCCGCGTTGCGGCGGCGGGACGTGGCTGGGCTGGCGGACGCAGCAGACTGATCAGACGCCAACCATCACACTGGAAGCCTTGATCACTGCTGTGGCCTTCATGCCCGGCTTCAGCGCCAGTTCCTCGGATGCCTCATTCGTGATCGACGCGGTGATCAGCACCGACGGCGCCACTTCGATGGTCACGTGGGTCGTGGTCGCACCAGGCTTCACGGTCTTGATCGTGCCGGCGAGCTGGTTGCGTGCGGAAAGCTTCATGGGGCGGTCTCCCTTGGGGTTGCGCACCTACTTATCGGCGCAGACGCGATTGAGCGCCAGCAGGTGTTTGCGCGCGGCGTGCGCTGTATCCATCTCAATCGCGCGATAGCGTTCCACGATGGCCTTCCCCGCGCGCGTCAGCACCGCGCCGCCGCCCCCGCTGCCACCGGCTGCGGTCTCGACAACGGGCGTGCCCAGGCTGCGGTTGAGATCCTCGACCAGTTCCCAGGTCCGCCGATAGGACATCCGCAAGGCACGCCCGGCAGCCGAGATCGAGCCGGAGCGCGCTATCTCCTCGAGCACGGCGACCTTGCCTGGCCCGATCCGGGCACCCGAGACAAGGTCGAGCCGGATGCTCAGCCGATCGGTGGTACGCGAGCCCTCGGATGGGCTTGGCTTTTTCTTCCCCATGGCAGATACCCCAGGCCTTGCTGCCGAATCATTGCGCGGGAGCGTGGCTTGTCGCCGTGCCGAAGACAAGCAGTAGTTGCGCCGGCAAACGCAGTTCGGATCGGCTCGGGACTGCCTCTTGTCGTTGTATTTTTGTGGCTATACCGTCGCAAGCGAGGAGGGCTGATGCTGCGCCGCGCATTCATCGCTTTTTCGCTGCTGTGGTGGTCCGGCACCGTGCTCGGCCGCCGACATCGTCGATGCGACGGGCCGCAACGTGCAGGTCCCGGAGCATATCGAGCACATCCTGCCCGCCGGACCGCCGGCAGCGATTCTGCTGGCAGCGCTGGCGCCAGATCTCATGTTGGGCTGGACCTCGCCGGTATCGGACGAGGCCCGCGCGTTCTTGTCACCCGAAGCAGCCCGGTTGCCACAGGTGCCGCGGCTGACCGGTCGGGACGACGTCCTCGACAAGGTGGTTGCGCTGAGGCCGGATCTGATCGTCGATTACGGCACCGTCTCACCGCGCTATGCGGACCTTGCTCGTGCGACACAGCAGCGCACAGGCGTGCCCACCTTGCTGTTAGACGGGTCGCTGGCGGAAATCCCGCACGTGTTCCGCTCACTCGGCAATATTCTGCACCGGGAAGGTCGCGCGGAAACCTTGGCAAAGTTCGCCGAGGCACTGCTTGCGGTGCCGACGAACCAGACCGCGCATCCGCGTGTTGTATGTGCTCGTGGCGCCGACGGCCTGGCCGTCGTCGCACCGGGTACCGATCTTGCGGAAACCTTCACCCACCTCGGCTGGCAGGTTGTCGCGCCGCCAGGACAGGGACCGTCCCGCCAGGCCAGCTTCGACGACATCCGCGCGCTTGATCCCGACATTGTGGTGTTTTCCGACCCTGCGATGCGCGCGACGCTCGACCATTCGGACACATGGCGATCACTGCGCGCGGTGCGTGATGGCCATGCGCTCGTGGCACCTGCCCTGCCCTTCGGATGGATTGATGAACCTCCGTCGATCAACCGGCTGCTTGGCGTGGCGTGGCTCAGCGGTCGTGATCCGACGACGCTGGCCGCCTTGTTCAATGCCGTGGTCTACGGCCACGTGCTGACACCACGGCAACTCGACACGCTGCTCGCCGGCGTCCACTCCCTGCAACCGTAAGAGGTTCAATCGATGCGCTTCCTGCTGGCACTGTGCCTATTGCTTGCGCCGCTCACTGCACGGGCACAGGAGTTGACGGTGTTCGCCGCCGCCAGCCTGACCGACGCAATGAAGGATGTCTCGACGCAATGGGCGCAGGCCGGCCATCAGCCATTGCGCATGTCGTTTGGTGCAAGCTCCACGTTGGCGCGACAGATCGAGCAGGGCGCGCCGGCCAATCTGTTCGCTTCCGCTGACCAGAAATGGATGGACTACCTTGCCGATAAGAAGCTGATCGTCGCCGACACGCGGAAGGATCTGCTCGGCAACGACCTTGTCCTCGTGGTTGCCGCGGACAAGCCGCAACACGTCACCATCGGCCCCGGCTTCAATCTGCTCGGCCTGCTCGGCCCGAATGGCCGTGTCGCCACCGGTGATCCGGCGCACGTCCCAGTCGGCATCTACGCCGAACAGGCGCTGAAGAGGCTCGGCATCTGGGACGCCGTGTCGCCACGCCTTGCGCGTACGGACGATGTGCGATCCGCACTGCTGCTGGTGGAACGCGGCGAAGCCCCTGCCGGCATCGTCTATGCGACGGACGCCGCCGTGTCGAAAGCCGTGATGATCGCTGGAACCTTTCCGGCGAACAGCCATGATCCAGTTTCGTATCCGTTCGCCGTGACGCAATCCGGTGACACGCCCGACGCGCGTGCACTGATGACATTCCTGGCCGGCCCACAGGCGCGAGCGATCTTCGTCAAGCGCGGCTTCAAGGTCGAATAGGCTGCTGCTCTCACCGGATGAGTGGCAAGCCGTATGGCTGACGCTTGGAGTGGCGGCGCGTGCCGTTGGCTTCGGGCTGCCGCTCGCGGTGATGATGGCCTGGGTGCTGGCGCGGTATCGCTTTCCGGGTCGGCCGGTGCTGAACGCGTTGGTGCATCTGCCGTTGGTGCTGCCACCTGTGGTGACAGGCTGGCTACTGCTCATCATATTCGGCATCCGCGGTCCGATCGGATCGTTGCTGCTCGACTGGTTCGGCGTGCGGCTGGTGTTCACCACGGCCGGCGCCAGCCTGGCCTGTGCGGTGATGACGTTCCCGGTCATGGTGCGCGCGATCCGATTGTCGCTGGAAATGGCCGATCCCGGATTGGAACAGGCAGCACGCGCACTCGGGGCGCACCGGCTCGACAGGCTGTTCAACGTGACACTGCCGCTCGCCTCGCCCGGTATTTTGGTTGGCGGAATCGTCGCCTACGCAACCTGCCTCGGTGAATTCGGCGCGGTCATCACCTTCGCCGCCAACATACCCGGCCAGACACAGACGCTGCCACTGGCGATCTACGCGGCGCTGCAGGTGCCTGGCGGTGAGGCGAAGGCCGCCCAGCTGTCGCTGGTGTCACTGACGCTCGCGCTGATCGGACTGCTGCTGTCGGAGTGGCTCGCCAAACGACTGAACGCAATGCTGGGTCGATGAGCCTGAGCATTCGGTTGCGGCATCGTTTCCCTTCGGTGCAGATGGACGTGGCGTTCGAGGTGCCCACGCCGGGTGTGACCGTGCTGTTCGGGCCGTCGGGTTCCGGCAAGTCCACGATCATTTCTGCTGCCGCCGGTCTACTGCGGCCGGATGAGTGTCGTATCGCGGTCGATGGCCAGGTGCTCGCCGATACCGCGTCCGGCATCTGGCTGCCGCCCGAACGACGGCGCATGGGGCTCGTCTTTCAGGATGCGCGGCTGTTTCCGCATATGTCCGTGGCGACCAATCTCCGCTTCGGTCTGCGTCGCGCCGCGGCGGGCCCGGTGCAGTTCGACGAGGTGGTCGAGCTACTTGGCATTGCTGGACTGATGGCGCGCCGTCCACACACCCTGTCCGGCGGTGAACGTCAGCGCGTTGCCATCGGCCGCGCACTGTTGGCGCAGCCGCATTTGCTGCTGATGGATGAACCGCTTGCCAGCCTGGACACGCTTCGCAAGTCGGAGATCATGCCGTATCTGACCCGCCTCAAGACCGCGCTCAAGCTGCCGATACTCTACGTGACGCATGCGCTGGACGAGGTGGCGCAGCTTGCGGATTTGGTGGTGCTCATCGAAGCAGGGCGAGTGATTGGCAGTGGCCCGCTGTCGGAGATCGTGGCACGCGGCGATCTGCCGCTGGCGCAGCGCGACGATGCCGGTGCGTTGCTGCTGTGCCGTGTGATGGAGCACGATGTTGGGCGCGAGTTATCGCGCCTGGAGGGCGGCGGCGCGACATTCTGGGTGCCGCTGCTGGACGCGCCACTGGACGCCGAACGTCGGCTTCGCATTCCGGCGCGCGAGGTCATCCTGGCCGGCAGGCCACCGGACGCCATCAGTTTGCACAACATCGTCCCCGGGGAGGTGCGGCGGATCACGGGTGACACGGCACGACGCTCCGTGCTGGTGGAGATCGCGTTGCCGGGCGGAGGAGCCTTGATCTCCCGGGTGACTTCCGATGCCATCGTCCGGTTGGCGCTGTCATCGGGCAGCCCGGTGCTGGCTCTGATCAAGTCAACCTCGATCGAGGTTTTGGGAAATTGAAGCTTGCTGGCATCCTGCCTGGGTCAGGCACAGGGGAGAGAGACAATGGCGCTAAAGATCGAACGGTTTCAGCCCGAGGGAATGAATGTACGGATGTCCGGCGGCCAGCCTTCCTATTCGCACGTCGTGACGGTGAGCGGCACCGGAAAGATCGTCTATACCGCCGGCCAGCTGGCGCGCGATATCGATGGTAACTGCGTCGGCAAGGGCGATATGCGCGCCCAGATGGAACAGACGTTCCAGAACCTCGACCGGTGCCTGAAGGCTGCCGGCGCGACATGGGCTGACGTGGTCAAGACCAACACGTTTGTCACCGACTTCGACGAATTCCAGAAGTGCGGTGACGTGCGGATGCGTTATCTCGGCGTGGCTACGCCGACCAGCACGACTGTCGGCGTCACACGTCTGGCCGGCCCGGATTTCATGGTCGAGATCGAGGCTGTCGCTGTCGTCAATTCTTGAGGCGTCGACTGCTGCGGCCTCTTGTGATGGGTTCGTACACTTGGCGGCTGCTTTAGATCCAACACGGAGCAGGAAGGCGAGAACCACGGAATTCACGGAGACAGTAAGAATGGCGCTTCGCGCGAAGGTGTAGATTTTATCTCTGTGGTTCCTCGAAGGCGAGTTGCGGTCGATCGCCATACCAGAAATGCGCGACGACCGCCGCCACCACGACGAGGCCGCCGACAAGGCTGGTGACGGACGGTGTCTCGCCGAAGCAGAGCCAGACCCAGGCGACAGCAAGTGGCGTTTCCATCGTGCCGATCAGTGCGTTCTCGGTCGCGGAGATCCATCGACCACCCAAGGTCAGCAACACCAGCCCCAGGCCGAACTGCATCGTGCCGAACAGAAACAGATTGAACATGTCGCCCGCGCCGATGGCGAGAGGTGTGGTGAGCGGCCAGACGAGGAGACAAAGCAGCGCCGACAGAAACGCGGCCGGCAGCATCGGTGTCGCCTGATGCTGGCGAATGATCAGCAGCATGACCGCCAGGCAGATCGTCATGCCGAACGCGAGGAGATCGCCAATCAGGTGTCCGTCGGCGACTGCACCGCCGACCATGATGCTGACCCCCAGCAGGGCGATGAAACTGGCGGCAAGCGTGGTCCATGCTGCCGACACGCCAAGCCATAGCCGGCCGAGTCCGGCGGTGACCAATGGTGCCGCCGCGAAGAACACGGCAACGTCGGCAACCGACGTGTGCTGCAGGGCATTGATGTAAAGGATCGTGGCGGTAGTCGAGCAAAACGCCGCCACGAGGCCATGACGACCGACCGCTCGTATCGCAGCCACGGTGCGGCGCCGCTGCTGCGCGATGATGATACAGAGGATCAGCAGGCCGCCGAACACCCCGCGCCAGAACAACAGCGTCCACGCGTCGAGGTGAATGAGCCGCGTGAAGAACCCCGCCGAACTGAAGGCTATCGCGGACAGCGTAATCAGCAGGACACCATGCGGGCGCCGATCCATCACGGTACCTATCCCTTGCCTCGGTTCCGAAGATACCCTGGAGAGCAGGATGCGGCAGGAGGAAGCAATGGACGCGATACCAGAAGACACCCACCTGGCGGCAGACATCGACGCGCAACCCGTGGTGCAGGCCGCTGCTGCCTTGCAGCCGACGCTCCGGCGATATCGCGAGGAGATCGAGCGTGAGCAGCGCCTGCCGCCGGCCCTGGTTGAACAGTTACATGCTGCCGGCTTCTACCGAATGGTGATCCCGCGCTCGCTGGGCGGCCTGCAGGTCGATCCGCTGACCTATCTGCGCGTCGTGGAGCTGTTGTCCGAGGGCGCCGGCTCGGTCGGATGGAACGTCTGCAACAACAGCATCGGCCAGCTTGTCACGCTCGGGTTGCCGGACGAGGGCGTCCACGAGATCTACCCGCCCGGGCACGCCACCGTGATCGCCGGCACTGCCGTGCAAGGAGGCGGGCAGGCTGTGCCAGTCGAGGGCGGCTACCGGGTCAGCGGACACTGGACCTTCGGCAGCGGCTGCCAGGAGGCCGTCTGGATGCTCGGAAGCTTCCAGATCCTCGACGGAGGAGAACCGCGCCGCCGCCCGGATGGCGGTTCGCTCTACTGGCGCGGGGTGTTTCGGCGCGAGGACGCGAAGATCGTCCCGGGAAGCTGGGACGTAGCCGGACTGCGCGGGACCGGCAGCTTCGACTGGACGGTGCAGGACGTGTTCCTGCCAGAGCGGCGGACGTGTCCTCACGTTGGTGTCCCGCTGGACAATCAGTGGTCGCGCTGGCCGGGGATCACCTACGCGTTGCCGAGCCAGGCCTGGGTCGGGCCTCACCACAGCTCCGTCATCACCGGCATCGCTCGTGCCGGCATCGACGCACTGATTGCGCTGGCGGTGGAGAAGACACCGCGCGGCAGGACCGGCATGCTTTGCGAGAACCCGCAGGTGCAGGACGCGGTCGGGCGGGCCGATGCGATACTGAACGCCGGGCGCGTCTATCGCGGCGCAATGATTGCCGAACTGTGGAACACGATAGCCGCGGGCAAGGAGACCACGCTCGAGCAGCGCGCTCGCTGCCGGTTGGCTTCAACTTACGCTGCGGACAGCGCGCGCGAGGCGATGGATCTGGTGTACCGGCATGGCGGCAGTACATCGTTCAAGCGCGAGAGCCGCCTGGCCGAGTGCTGGCGTGATCTGCACGTCGTCGGCCAAACGGTCACCATCGCGCCCGAGTGGTACCCAATCGGCGGCCGAGCATTTCTTGGGATGGATACAGGCCCGCGTCTGCGGTAGGTCGCCCTCCATCCCATTGCTCACTCGGCATCCGCGCGCGCGACTGAACGCCTGTCCAGCGCTGGGAGAGACCACCACTGGGAGCCCGGTTGCCACGATAGATGGCATGCCATATATTGGTAAGCCATGTTATTGGACGGCCGATGAAGAAGAACCAGCGGCAACTGCGCGAGGGCTTTGGAGCCATCGTCTCCCGCGCGGCTCGGCAATGGCGCCGTGAGGTAGACCGCCGCCTGCAGCCATTCGGCCTGACCGAGGCCACGTGGTTGCCGCTGATCTACCTCGCGCGTGCGCAGGTGCCGATGCGACAGAAGGACCTCGCCGCCGCGCTGACGCTCGACGGTTCGTCTGTCGTGCGCCTGCTCGACGCGCTCGAAGCATCCGGCCTGATCGAACGCCGCGAGGAAGGCGCTGACCGCAGGGCCAAGATCATCGTGCTGACCGCGCGCGGCTGGTCGATCATCGAGCAGGTCGAGGCTGCCTCGCGCGAGGTACGCAATGCCACGCTCGCCGGCCTGTCCGAGGACGAGCTCAGAACAGCGACCCACGTGCTTGAACTGGTCTGCGAAAATCTCGCACGGCAGGACAAGGCGGAGTGAGCGCAACAACGATCGCAGTCGCGGCACCACCGACGGTGAGCCCAGCGGTCCGCATGATCGTGACGGTCTGCACGGTTCTGGCCACCCTGATGCAGTCGCTCGACAGCACCATTGCCAATGTCGCGCTGCCCTACATGCAGGGCACGATGTCGGCGAGCCAGGAAGAGATCAACTGGGTGCTGACGAGTTACATCGTCGCGGCGGCGATCATGACGGCGCCCACCGGCTTCCTGGCCTCGCGTTTTGGCCGCACGCGGTTGTTCGTGACCGCCGTCGTCGGTTTCACCATCGCCTCCGCGCTGTGCGGCCTGGCGGAATCACTCGGCCAGATCGTGGTATTCCGCATCCTGCAAGGCATGTTCGGCGCGGCCCTGGTACCGCTTTCGCAGTCAGTGATGTACAGAACTCTACCCGCCTGAGCAACGTGCCAAGGCGATGGGCCTGTGGACCATGGGCGTGATGATGGGCCCGATCTGCGGTCCCATCCTGGGCGGATGGCTCACCGACAATTACAGTTGGCGCTGGGTGTTCTACATCAATGTGCCGTTCGGCATCGTGACCGCGATCGGCCTGGTGACGTTCCTGCAGGAGAGTTCGTACCGGCAGGTCGGCCAAACTCGACTGGATCGGCTTCGGCGCATTGAGCCTGGCGATCGGCTCGTTCCAGATGATGCTCGACCGCGGCGAGACACTTGACTGGTTCAGCTCGCGCGAGATCGTGCTCGAGGCCTTCATCGCAGGTGTCGCGTTCTACGTCTTTCTGGTGCAGTTCTGCCTTGCACCTCGGCCCTTCCTGTCGCCCAGGCTGTTTGCTGACCGGAATTTCACTGTCGGCGCCTTCCTCTACGCGATCATGGGATTGATCATGTATGCGTCGCTGGCACTGCTGGCGCCCTTCCTGCAGACAATGATGAACTATCCGGTCATGACCGCCGGTATCGTGCTGGCACCGCGCGGCGCCGGATTGATGGTGGCCGCGCTGATCTGCGGCAGAGTGATGGGGAAGGTGAGCGCTCGGCTGTTGGTCGGCATCGGTTTCGTGGTCGGCGCCTATGCGCTGCACGAGATGACGCTGTGGACGCCCGACATATCGGAATCGACAGTGATCACCGTCGGCTTCATCCAAGGGATCAGCATCGGTTTTCTCGCGATCCCGATCAACATCATCGCCTTTGCCACACTGCCATCGGCGATACGGACCGAGGCCACCAGCATCTACAGCCTTATGCGCAATCTTGGCAGTGCGATAGGAATTTCCATCACCGGTGCGCTGTTGCAGACCAACACCCAGGTCAACCACGCCATCATCGCGGAAGACGTGAACCCGTTCAATCGCGCTCTGCAGTCCGGTCCGGCCTCACAACTCTGGAATACCGGCTCCCCGCACGGCATCGCGATGCTCGACCAGGCAGTAACCTACCAAGCCAGGATCATTGCCTACATCGACGATTTCAAATTGATGCTCGTGTTGGCGATCCTCGTTCTGCCCCTCCTGCTGCTGGTGCGTACACCGCGCCCGCGATAGGCGTCACGCCGCCGCCAAAATCATGCGCGATGCCTTCTCGCCGATCATGATCGAGGGCGCATTGGTGTTGCCCGATGTCAGCGTCGGCATGATCGACGCATCGGCGACACGCAGGCCCTGCATCCCGTGCACGCGAAGCTGGTCGTCCACCACCGCCATCGGGTCGGAGCCCATCTTGCAGGTGCCGACGGGATGGTACGTGGTCTCGGCATTCTTCTTGACCCAATCGAGCAGCTCGTCGTCGGACTGGATATTTACCCCGGGCGCGATCTCATCGGTGGCGATGCCCTGCATGGCGGGCGCGGTCATGATGCGCCGCGTGATGCGCATAGCCTCGAGCGTCACGTCTCGGTCGAGCTGGGCGGTCATGAAGTTGAAGCGGACTGCGGGCGGCGTACGCGGCGACTTCGATGTGACATGGATACTGCCGGTGCTCTCCGAACGCAGGATGTTCATGATCGCGGTGACGCCGGATTGCTTGGCGAGCCGGAAGTTCGGATCGGACAGGAAGGGGATCCATGAAATCGCCGCGTCGGGTGCGTCCAATCCGGCGCGGGTGCGCACATAGGCGCGGACCGGCGATGCCGGCAGGCCGAGCAGCCCCTTGTGGGTCAGCGCATATTTCAGCGCCTGCTGCACCATGCCAAGCCCACGCGCCTTGTCGTTGTAGGTCATGCCCAGCGACGCCGGCACGGTCCATTTCATCCGCGGCGAATAGTGATCGCGCAGATTCTCGCCGACGCCATTCAGCGCATGACGGACCTCGATGCCGAGAGCCTGTAGGACGTCGGGATTGCCGATGCCGGACAGCTCCAGAAGCTGCGGCGAGTTGATCGAGCCGGCGCTGACGACGACCTCCTTCGCCGCGCGGGCCTCGCGCTGCTGGCCGTTCACCGTGTAGCGCACGCCGACGCAGCGCTTGCCTTCCAGCAACAGGCATTCGGTATGCGCATTGGGCTGGATCGTCAGGTTGGGCCGCGTGCGCGCCGGATCGAGATAGCAGACCGCGGTGCTCATGCGGCGGCCCCCGCGGATCGTCATCTGGGTCATCCCGATGCCGTCCTGCTTCGCGCCGTTATAGTCCTTGGTATAGGCAATGCCGATCTCGCCGGCGGCCTTGATCAGCGCGTCGTACAGCGGTCCTGTCTCGAAGTTCTCGCTGACCTTCAACGGTCCGTTGCGGCCGCGGTATTCCTCGTCTCCGCTGCCCTGGTAGCTTTCCATGTCGCGGAAGATCGGCAGCACCTCACGATAGCTCCAGCCGCGATTGCCGAGCTGCGCCCACTGGTCATAGTCCTGCGACTGGCCGCGCACGAACACCATGCCATTGATCGAAGACGAACCGCCCAACAGCTTGCCGCGTGGAATGGGAATGCGGCGCTGGCCGGTGCCTTCGTCAGGCTCCGATGAATACAGCCAGTTGGCGGCGGGATTGTTGATCAGCCGGGCAAAGCCGACCGGGATGCGCGACCACGGATGGCTTTCGCGGCCGGCTTCCAGCACGAGCACCTTGTGCCTCGGGTTGGCGCTCAGGCGGTTGGCGAGGACCGATCCGGCCGATCCCGCGCCCACCACGATATAATCGAACGTCTGGCTATCCACTTTTGTTGTTCCTCCCCCGGCCGCTTCCGTCACTCGCCCAGCGGCGCTGCCATCCCCACAGCACTTTGATAGGCCGCCCTGACTTCGTCGGAGACGCTCTGGGTGTCCTCTCTGAGGTTGCGCGGCGTGATCGCGATGAAAGCGATTTCCCAGTCCGCGGGGATCGGCTTTCCCACCTTCGGCACGAAGGCATGCGGCGCGTTCGGCGGGTTGTGGAAATGATCACCGCCGGTCACCGGGGTGAGGATGGGCTGTGCGTCCTTGCCGACGGAAAACGCGTCGGCCTCTCCAACCACATACATGGGAAACTGGTCGGTTCTGCTTCGCGCGTGTCGATGCAGTTCCACTCGGGGCAGGAACACGGCGGCGACCCCTCGCCCATGGCGGTTCTGGCCGAGCCGCCAGGGGCCGGGACCGGACAGGTCCGCATCGGGAGAGAGCCTGTGCCGTTCCGAGCCAAGCACTTCCCGCAGCGTCCCCTTCGGGTTGAATTCCTTTTCCCGTCCAGAGAATGAAGCGCGGATCCTGTCGAAATCCTCATAGACCGCCTTCATCCAGGCCAGTTCGTCGTCCGCCAGTTCGTGATCCTTCAGCGGGATGCTTGGGTCCTCGGGCATCGATGCTTCCTCTGTGCTGCTGGTTGATGACTACCTGCCCGCCGCCGCCGAAGCCAGCCCGTCCGAACGCGGACCATGTCACTCCCCTGTCGTTCAGCGCGCCTGCGCACCCAGCCGCCGCATCGTTCCGAGCCATCCGGCGCGCTTCGTGGCGCTTGCAGTCTCGATCATGCCGAACAGGCTCTCGCGGATCGGTGCGATGCCGCAGAAGCCAAGGATGCTGCGCTCCAGGCCTTTCAGGCCATGCGCGCCAAAATACCAGCGGTAGACCAGCACCGGCATGCCCATTGTCACTACGATCCGAGCGCTCTTGCCCCTTAGCCGCCTTCGCCAGGCACGTCCACCGAGGACGTATGCGAAGCCCGGTCGGAACACCTGCTCGAGGAACGCCTTCAGCACCGCAGGAAACGTGCCGTGCCAGAGCGGATATACGATGCACAGGTGATCCGCCTGGCCGATCGCCTCCTGTGCCGGGCGCAGCACGTCGGGCAATGGGCCCATCTCGAATGCCTCCTTCGTTCGCAGCCAAGGGAAGTCCAGCAAGGCCACATCGACACGTGTGACGGCATGGCCCGCTTGCCTCGCGCCCTGCGCATAGGCATCCGCAAGCGCGTGACACAGGTGCCCACCCGCTGGGTCAGGATGGCCCTGAATGATCAGCAGTCGTGCCACGGCGCTTTGTGGTCGAGGGCAGCATGCATCGGTGGCGGGGTTAACTGTGCGCTAACCATAGACATGCGACGATATGCCGATGAGCGGAATTGGTGCAGTCGTGCCCGCCGACAAGCCCGCGTCCCCCGAAGCGCGCCAGCCGTTGGAGCGCGACGGCGGCAAAGGATCGCTGCCACGCCGGCCACCCAAGCGGCGGACAGATGACGACATGGTCGAGACAGAGCCGCACCAACTGGACGTCGAGGCGTAGAGCGCCGCCATCGGCCGAACAGTGATCATCGCAGAACTGGTCAGAGCCATCGACACGACCTCTTGCTGTCGTTCAGGACATCAAGCGGAAGCCCCGCGCTTGCAGCATCCGGTTCTCCTAGAGACGACGTTACCGCGCCGCCAGGATTGGCTTTGTCCGCCAGGTTGATGTGCAGGAACGTGGAGCCGGCCTTCGGTATCAGCAGATAGCAAAATTGCCTTTCCGGCATGTCCGAATGAATGCTTTGGTAGATATACCCGGACGTCACGCGATACTCGCGACCATCCAGCCAGGTCGTGACGATGCGAAATATGGTGAGATTGGTAAAATCGTGAACGACACGCGCTTGCCTCTCGACACCTTCGACTGACCGGTCAACCGATCCAGGGCTGGCGTGCTCAGGGGGCACGCCGCTGGCATGTCCCGCCGCAGCAGCGGCCTCCATGTAGCGGATGTGAGGCGCCGGAGAGTGCAGAAGATCATAGCCGACCAGTCCCATGACACCCGTCGCGGCTCCCATGGTGATGCCTGCGACGACCGCCGTCTCAAAGGTGATGGTCATGCTGCTTCCCTCCCGTCAGTGGGAGGCACAGCATGTATATGTTGGCGCTGCCACGGTGGCGACGGCGGGTCCGGCCACGGCACGTTCGAGTGTGTGGCATTGATCAGAGCCGACAGGACCTCGGCGGCGCGCAGAAGATCGGCAGCGGTGAGCGACTCCTCGGGCGGCACATCCCTTCGGTCAGCGCGGATTTGCCAGCCGGAATTCATGCCCAAGGCGAGCAACGGCAATGGCAGGAGATCGACCGCTATCGCCACAAGCAACAGGGGAACGAAGTTGAGTGCGTGATGCAGAGTGGCATCGAAGACGCTGATGATCCGTATGGGTTCCGCGAGTATTGGTATGGCCGGACCTTGAAATCTGAGTTCCGTGTCGATACGCCGCTGCATCTCCGCAAGCTGCTGCGACAGACCGTCCAAGGCCGCCCGCTGTTCCGGCGTCAGCATGATACCGGAGGGTTTGACAGCATTCTGTGCGGCATCGGCCGCAGCATGCAGCGTGTGACCAACATCAATGGAGGAAAGCCCGAGGATCGTCAGGCGAAGTGCTTCGGCGGCCGCAGCGAAGCGACCAGGCATTTCGCCAGGCGACAACCCATCCTGTGTGATGATGGCGCGCAAGCTGGCCAGTTGCTCCTGAGAGCGCGTCGTGAGTGTCGCAACCTGGGCTTCCTTCTCTCGGGCCTGCCGCTCGGCTTCATCGAAGGAGGCGGCGACCTGAGCGATCATGCCTTGCACCGGGCCGAGGCCTGGCTTGGTGCTGACGCCGCCAAGCTTGCGCTCCGAAGCTTCGACGTTGCGATAGTTCGCAGCCTGCAGGCGAATATCGTCGGCAATCTTGAGGCTATGCTGTGCCGCCTCCGTTGCCTTGGTCGCCTCCCCCGCGAGCGCGTTGAACTGCTGCTGCATTTCGGCACGCATGGCTTCGTGTCCGACCATCCCGGTGAAGTTCAAATAAGAGGAGATGCCGACCACCATTATGGCTCCGCCAATCACGACCGGTACGGCTACGGCCAGACGCACTCCCGTATAGTGCGGGAGTTGCAGAAGCACGGCTCGCCAAAACAGGAACAGCGCTGCGGTCACCGCGACAGCCAGGACCGCTGCGCCGGCGCGGCTGAACCAATCCGTCGCTTCAGGATTGAGCTCAGTGACGCCGAGATAGGTCCAGTAGCCAGAGGCCATGGTCAGGATGACCAAGACAAGCGCTTCAGGGACGGCGAGGCCAAGCCGGATTTCAGTGAGCGTTCTCAGAAGTGGGCGCTGTTGCGACATGGGGTGGGCCCTCCGTGCATTTGGACTCGATGATCAACCGTCGTGACGCCCGGTTATCGTTGCCGCTGCCCCATGCGGCAGGCATACATTTGCCCGTTTGATTTCATTTCATTGGAAATGAAACCGTCGGTGCCCGATGTCGCTGTTGCTTTCGCATCGCCGCCCCGTCTTCTATCCGAAACCGGAACCAGACCGCGGCAGACTGCGAATAGCAGGCAGTGTTAACGGATCGCGGGTTGAATTCCTTCCGTGTCCTCGGCCGGACACTGCGTGGTTGCGGCGACACGCTACCCCTGCCGACGGGACGTGTCCCGAGCGGAAGTTTACCGTTTACCGGAAGGCCCCCTCGAGGACCCGAGCTCGCAGACCGCCGGCCTGGCAAATGGGCCGATCATAGCCCCGCCCTACGACGATGCGGGCCAGCGCAACCTCGACCGAGCACCCAGCAATCGAAGCTACAGCAAGCCTGACATAATCTGATGTCCGCGATCCAGCCGTTTTTACTGCTGTCCAATAACAAGCGCGCGATTGAAATAACAGATTTGTTTGTGTCGACATCAGTATTGGTCAACAGGTGACTGAAATAGAACCAGATCCTGAACCTAAGGAGGCGCTGGGAAATAACCAAATCATCTGGAGTGACGCGCTTATCCCAATGCCAGGTAATTACGACCACCTATACCGTCATGTCGGGCGCTTGGCCCCGACATCCACGTCTTTCTTTGCCGCGAGCTACAAAGTCGTGGATGCCGGGCCGTCACCCGGCACGACGGTTTAATGCGGCTGTGCCGAACTTGCAGCACTCTTTCCCAGTGAACCACAAGTCCATCGTTGTCAGTCAACGATTACACATGTGTAGCCAGCGCGATCGCGGCGGCGGCCTGGCATGGCTCGATCACCGGCACGCCGATCGCATCCTCGACTGCGACGCGGTGATGCGCCATGCCGGTGCAGCCGAGGATGATCGTTTCCGCGCCCGCCGCAGCGCACCCACGGGCCGCCTCAATCAGACGGGTGCGCGCCGTCTCTGGTTCCAGCAGCGTGTCCATCGACACGTTCAGGGCGATTTCGGCGGCCAATCGACCCTCCAGGCCCATCGCGCGCAAAGCGGCGAGATGGCGCGCCTTTGACGCATCGACAATCGCAATGACTCCGAACCGCTCTGCGCGCGCCACCGCCGCGGCGACAGCACAGCGGAACACGCCGAACACCGGCCGTCGCGTCGTCGCACGCGCCGCCTCGATGCCGGGATCAGACGCGCAGGCGATTACGTAGGCATCCGCCGGCTCCCGCTCGATCAGCCGGCACAGCGGTTCCACCACACGGTGCCAGTCACGCCAGTCGTAGATCGCCGGCGGTCCCTCGCGCAGCGTCACCACGTCGAAATCAGGGCCGCCATCCAGCCTGAACGGTGCCAGGGCGGCAGAAATGCCATCGGAACAGGCAACCGATGAGTTGGGGTTGACCACCAGAATACGAGCCATGCAGATACAGTCCGCCCTCTGGCCTACCCGATCAAGCGGACCGATATGGAGTTGCGACGGCACCCGACCTGCAAGGACACCGACGATGCCCCCGATCCGCTGGCAGCCCGATCGCGCCACGCCGAAACCGCCCTGGCCGGTGCCTTCGCTGGCAGTCGCGCTGGGACGTGGCCTCGCTGGCCGTTGTCCGGCCTGCGGCAAGGGACGGGTCTTCGACGGCTTCCTCCGCGTGGTGCCAGAGTGCGCGCACTGTCATGCCCCGCTCGGCTTGGCACGCGCAGACGACGCACCGCCGTACTTCACCATTCTGATCGTCGGACACATCGTGATCCCGGCAATGCTGATCATGCAGAAGATGGAGGACCCGCCGACCTGGCTGCTGTCAGTGATCTTCGTGCCTCTCACGGTGATCCTCGCGATTGGACTGCTCCGCCCGGTCAAAGGCGCTACCGTGGGGCTGATGCTGACTTTCAACATGCTGAAGACCGACGTCGAAACCGGATGAGCCAGCCCCCGCCCGGCATTGTTGAGGGGCGCTTGTCCTGCGTGGTGCTGGATGGAGACGTTCCATCCAGGCTCCCTCCCGCACTGGAAGCGGACCGCGCTCAGGCCGTCGCCGATCTCGCGGCGGAGAACCACTTCGTGCCGCTGACCGCCAGGTCGGGTCCTTCGGTGCGCGGACCATTCGTCCTGCACCTCGCCGTGCAGCAAGGCAGGCTGGTGTTCGACATTCGACGCGGCGACGACACGCGTGTCACGATGATCGGACTGGCGCTCGGGCCCTTTCGCAGGCTGGTCAAAGACTATCAGCTACTGGTCGACAGCCATATCAAGGCCGTGGAAGAAGGCCGCGCCGAGCGTATCCAGGCCATCGACATGGGACGGCGAGGCCTGCACGATGAGGGTGCAGCGCTGATGCGCGAGCGGCTGGGCGGCAAGATCGCCATCGACTTCGCCACCGCGCGACGGCTGTTCACGCTGGTCTGCGTGCTGCATCAGAGGGTCTGAGGCCGATGCGGATCGACGGAGTGCCTTACAGAACCATCTGGGTCGATCCGGATGATGGCTGGTCCGTCCGCATCATCGACCAGACCAGCCTGCCCTGGGCTTTGGAAATCGTGCGGCTGAGCGACGTATCGGAGGCGGCGCACGCCATCCGTTCGATGCAGGTGCGCGGCGCACCTCTGATCGGCGCCGCGGCTGCCTATGGGCTGTGTCTTGGATTGCGACAGGACCCATCGTCGTTGGCAATGGAGCGCGACGCTGCGCTGCTGGCGGAAACGCGGCCGACCGCGATCAATCTGCGCTGGGCGCTCGAGCGGATGCTGACCCGACTGCGCAATACGCCCGCCGAGCAGCGCGAGCGGGTCGCTTATCAGGAGGCTGCGGCGATCGCCGACGAGGACGTCGCGCAGAACGAGGCGATCGGCCGGCATGGTCTGCCGTTGATCGAGCAGGCAGCGAAGCCAGGCCAGCGGGTGAACATCCTGACGCATTGCAACGCGGGATGGCTGGCAACGGTCGATTGGGGCACCGCTCTGGCGCCGATCTATATGGCGCACGATGCCGGCATCGATCTGCATGTCTGGGTGGATGAGACGCGTCCGCGCAACCAGGGGGCCGCGCTGACCGCGTGGGAGCTTGGCCGACACGGGGTCGCGCATACCGTGGTCGCGGACAATGCCGGCGGCCACCTGATGCAGCACGGCGAGGTCGATCTCGTCATCGTCGGCACCGATCGCACGACCCGACGTGGCGATGTCGCCAACAAGATCGGCACCTACCTGAAGGCACTCGCGGCGCACGACAACGGCGTGCCGTTCTGGGTGGCGCTGCCTTCCACCACGATCGACTGGACGGTGTCGGACGGGATCGCCGAGATCCCGATCGAGCAGCGCGGTGCGGCCGAGGTGACCGACGTCACCGGACGCACGGCGGATGGCACGATCGCCACGGTGCGCGTCGCACCGGTCGAGAGTCCGGCCGCCAATCCGGCGTTCGACGTCACGCCGGCACGGCTTGTGACCGGCCTGATCACCGAACGCGGCAGGTGCGAGGCGAGCGCAACCGGACTGGCGGCTCTGTTTCCCGAACGTGCCTGACCGCCCACTGCGGGCCGACGTCGATGCGGGCTGTTACGCTGCTGGCTGTCGTTCTGCTGTCCGCCTGTGCGCCCACGTCCGCCGCCTGATTCGCACGTGCCGCCGTTCGCGCGCATCCCGTATGAGCCGATCTCGCGCGCTGCCGTGGTGGCGATCGCGCTGCGCGAATGGCGGCTGTTCGGCTCGCCGGTCGATGACAATCCGCCCGGCAGCTATCGGCCGGCAACACCCGAGGACAAGCCGGAGCGGCAGCAAGGGCTTTGGCAGCGCGTCGGCGAGTATTGGTGGCTGGCGATGAACGCCAGCGATCCGGACGCAGGCTGGACCGGCAAGCACGACGCGAATGGTATCGTTTTTCCGGCGAGCGAGGATGGCACCTACGCCTGGTCGGCCGCGTTCGTCTCCTACGTCATGCGCATCGCCGGCGCCGGTGCGCGGTTCCCGTATTCCGCCAGCCATTCCGATTACATCGACATCGCCGCGGACATGGCAGCGGGCCGGACGTCGGGCTGGCTGGTCATTGCCGAACGTCCCGAAGCGTACGCGCCGCAGCCAGGCGATCTGATCTGTCTCGGCCGCGGCAGCGCACGCGATCTCCGCTATGGCGATCTGCCGGCAGGGCATTTCCCCGGGCATTGCGACATCGTGGTGGACACGTCGGCGCCGGGTCAGATCGGTGTCGTCGGCGGCAACGTCGACGATGCAGTGACGCATGAAGCACGTACCGGTCACCCCGGATGGCAAGCTCGCGACACCTGACGGACAGGTCGTGGACACCCGCTACCCGTGGATGGTTGTGCTGCGCCTCAAAGTCGGCGTGCCGGTAGCGTAGTTCAGGCGTTGGGGCCGACAGGAGATGGGCCGGCCGCATCGACAGCATCCATCTCTGCATCCGAAAACACCCGCGAGCGCGTGATGAAGCGCACGCCTTCGGCAGCCTCGAGAGAAAAGCTGTCGCCGCCATCCGCCACCACGTCGATGGTGAGCTGGCTGTGCGCCCAGTAGGGGAACTGCTCGGCGCTGACGTAGAACGGACAATCGGCGATCAAGCCAAGCAGAACGTCGCGCGCTCCGACGCGGAAGCCGCCGCGGCGGAGACACATCGGCGCGCTGCCCTCGCAGCAGCCGCCCGACTGGTGGAACAGCAGCGGACCGAATTGATCCCGCAATTGTCGCACCAGCCTGGCGGCCGCCTCGGTGACCAGCACCCGAGGCGGCGTCGCTGTGCGCTCAGAAGAAGCCAAGCGCGTTCGGGCTGTAGCTGACCAGCAGGTTCTTGGTCTGCTGGTAGTGGTCCATGATCATCTTGTGTGTCTCGCGGCCGTAGCCTGAGTGCTTGTAGCCGCCGAACGCCGCATGCGCCGGATACATGTGGTAGCAGTTGGTCCACACGCGCCCCGCCTTGATCTCGCGCCCCACGCGATACGCCACGGTGCCATTGCGCGACCAGACGCCTGCGCCGAGGCCATAGATGGTGTCGTTGCCGATCGCGATCGCATCCTCCACTGTCTTGAACGTTGTCGACCGAAAGCACGGGCCCGAAGATTTCCTCCTGGAAGATCCGCATCTTGTTGTGGCCGACGAACACCGTCGGCTTCACGTAGTTGCCGTTTTCCAGTTCACCGCCGAGATGCGCCTGCTCGCCTCCGGTGGCGAGGCGCGCACCCTCCTGCTTGCCCACCTCGATGTAGTTCAGGATCTTCTCGACCTGACCGCGCGAGGCCTGCGCGCCCATCATGGTGGCCGGATCGAGCGGGTGCCCCATCCTGATGTTCGCCACGCGTGCGACGGCGCGTTCCATGAACTTATCGAAGATCGACTCCTGCACCAGCGCGCGCGACGGACAGGTGCACACCTCGCCCTTGTTGAAGGCGAACAGTGCAAATCCCTCCAACGCCTTGTCGAAGAACGCGTCATCGGCGTCCATCACGTCGGCCATGAAGATGTTCGGCGACTTGCCGCCCAGCTCCATCGTGCTGGGGATCAGGTTATCGGCGGCGTACTGCATGATCTGCCGGCCGGTCGTGGTCTCGCCGGTGAAGCTTACCTTGGCGATGCGCGGGCTGGAGGCGAGCGGCGCGCCGACCTCGGAGCCGTGACCGTTCACCACGTTCAACACGCCAGGTGGCAGGATGTCGCCGATCAGGTCCATCAGCAGCGCGAGGCTCAGCGGCGTGTCGGATGCGGGCTTGATCACCACGCAATTGCCGGTGGCAAGCGCCGGCGCCATTTTCCATGCTGCCATCAACAGTGGAAAGTTCCAGGGAATGATCTGCGCCACCACGCCCATCGGTTCGCGGAAGTGATAGGCGACGGTGTCGTTGTCGAGTTCCGCCAGCGAGCCTTCTTCGGCACGGATGCACCCGGCGAAGTAGCGGAAATGGTCGGCCGCCAGTGGAACATCGGCATTGCGCGTCTCACGGATCGGCTTGCCGTTGTCCACCGTCTCTGCGTAGGCGAGCAGTTCGAGATTCTCCTCGATCCGGTCGGCGATCTTGTTCAGCATGCGCGCCCGTTCGGCCGGCGCGGTGCGGCCCCAGGCATCGCGTGCGGCGTGCGCGGCGTCCAGTGCCCGCTCGACATCCGCGGCGTCGGAGCGCGCCACTTCGCACAGTTTGGTGCCGTCGATCGGACTGGGATCGACGAAGTAGCGTCCCTTCACCGGCGCCTGCCATTTGCCGTTGATGAAGTTGTCGTAGCGTGCACGCAGTTTGCTTCGCTGCGTGGTCATGTCCTGGGTCTGGTCAAGCATCGGCATCTCCTTGGTCGTTCTCGCGGCGCCATCGTTTGCGCGGCGGTCTGACGAGCCGTTCATTGGCGGAATGCAAGGGAGCCTGCATTGATCTGGGTCAATGGCGCGTGTGGCAGCCTTTTTCCAACACGGAGAAGGTAAGGCGAGGCCCACGGAGGGCACGGAGAAAGTAAGCTATGGCGCTTCGCGCGAAGCGCCATTGCTTACTTTCTCCGTGCCCTCCGTGGGCCTCGCCTTCGCTTCTCCGCGTTGAATCGAAGCGGCCGTCACGCACCACAGGCCGTAGGATGATCTGGCGAGCGCGCCGCCGGACCGTCAGCGTTGCCGCCAGGGCAATCCCTCCGCCTTCCAGCCAGTGGCAACGCCGCGGTGGCCTTCGGCGTCCACTGCGCCCTCGAACCCGTCGGCGACGTTGTAGGCATTCGGGAAGCCGGCCGCCTGCGCCGCCTGGGCCGCGGCGTGGCTGCGCTGGCCGCTGCGACAGATGAAGTAGATGTGGTGCTCCGGCGGTGAACCCGGCCTCCTTCAGTTGATCGGCGAAGGCGGCGTTGCGCTGCATCGTCGGATACACCTGCCAGGGGACCAGCACCGCCTGCTTGCCGGCGGCGACCAGATCCGGCACGCCGACGAAATTCCACTCCGCGTCGGTGCGCACGTCGACGAGCTGCGCGTTCGGGTCATTCTGCAGGGCTTCCCAGACCCGCCCGGGCGGCACATTCTCGACCATGACAGGAACTCCCGCTGCATGAGGATGGCGATGACCCAACTCTACCACGGTACGCGCTGGCAAGAGGACCTGGCCGCGTCGATCGGCCAGACGCCGCTGATCCGGCTGCGCCGCGCCTCCGAGGCGACCGGCTGCACCATCCTCGGCAAGGCCGAGTTCATGAACCCGGGCGGCTCGGTGAAGGATCGCGCCGGCCTCTACATCATCGCCGACGCCGAAAAGCGCGGCGCGCTGAAGCCGGGCGGCACCATCGTCGAAGGCACCGCCGGCAACACCGGCATCGGCCTGACGCTGGTGGGCAATGCGCGCGGCTATCGCTGCGTCATCGTGATGCCGGAGACGCAGAGCAAGGAGAAGATCGATTTCCTGCGCATGATCGGCGCCGACCTGCGGCTGGTGCCGGCGAAGCCGTATCGCGATCCCGGCAACTACGTGCACGTCTCGCGCCGCATGGCGGAGGAAACCGGCGCGGTGTGGGCCAACCAGTTCGACAACCTGGCCAACCGCGAAGGCCACCGCACCCACACCGGCCCGGAGATCTGGGAGCAGACCGACGGCAAGGTCGATGCCTTCACCTGCGCCTGCGGCACCGGCGGCACGCTGGCCGGCGTCGCCATGGCGCTGAAGGCAGCGCAATCCGAAGGTGCGCATCGTGCTGGCGGATTGCGAGGGCAGCGGGCTGTACGGCTGGGTGAAGAACAACGACCTGAAGATCGAGGGCAGCTCGATCACCGAGGGCATCGGCAACTCGCGCGTGACCGCCAACATGGAAGGCGCGCCGATCGATGACGCGGAGCGCATCCCGGACGGCGAGGCGCTGGCAGCACATCTACGACGTGCTGATCCACGAGGGGCTGTCGGTCGGCACCTCGTCCGGCATCAACATCGCGGCGGCGGTGCGGGTGGCGAAGCAGCTCGGACCGGGCCACACCGTGGTGACGATCCTGGCGGATGGCGGCTCGCGCTATCAGTCGAAGCTGTTCAATCCGGAGTTCCTGCGCTCGAAGAACCTGCCGGTGCCGGAGTGGCTCGCGTAATCCGTCGATCTCACTGCACCTTTTCCAGGATCAGCAGAGGTTGGATGCTGACCGTGACTTCATGGCGCCGACCGCCGTCGGTCAATCGGCTCACATAGTACACCGAGCCAGGCACCGGTGAGCCAGGCGGCAGTTCGTTGGGATCGATGCCGCGCAGATCGGCCTCGCAGGCGAAGCGGAACGCAACGTAGCCGCCAGCGTGTGTCTGGATATTCTCGATCGTCACGCTCGCCGGCACCTTGAAGCGCCCGGTCAGACTCTGGCGCACCAGCGCGAGCGTCTCGGGGTCTTCGCAATCCGGCGGCACAACGTGCAGGCGCAGCCAGATCACGGTGACGGCTGCGAACACCAGGATCGCGCAGACGCTGGATGCCAGCACGAAGCGCAACACCGGCCGACGGCGCGGGCGAAACAGCTCGCTCATGGCGCGTAGGCCATGACGCGACGAGTGTTCAGTGCGCCGCTCGCCGGACGAAGCGCCCGATACCCGGCTTGGCCAGCACCGACGCGCCATCCCAGATCAGCGCCCCGCGCAGATACGTCGCGGCGACGCGCGCACGCATGCGGCCGTCCGTGGTACGGCGACCAGCGCATCTCCGGCCGATCCTGGATCGCAGCCTCGTCGAACACGAAATCGCCCCGCTCCAACACGCAGAGATCCGCATCCGAGCCGACCCGCAGCGCGCCCTTCCTCGGCCACAGCCCGTGCATCTTGGCGCTTCGCTCGGCGCAATAGGTCGCCATCAGCGTCGGCGACAACCCGCGCTCCTCGAGCAGCGAGAACATCAGCGGCGCAAAACTCTGCATTCCGGTCAGCCCGGCACCATTGGCAAAAATGTCCGGCAGCGTCTTCCGTTCGATCGGCCACGGCGCGTGATCGGTGGAGACATAGGCGATCTTGCCCGCGGTCAGGCACTGCCACATCCGCTCCACCTCCTCGGCAGTGCGGAACGGCGGATTGCATTTCCCCTTGCCGCCCAGCCGCACGATGTCGTCCTCGGTCATGCAGAGATACTGGATGCAGGCCTCGCCGGTGGTCTGCGCACCCATGCCGCGGAACGTCTCGGCGATCGCGAACCCGCGCGACAGCGAGGAATGCGCGATATGCACATGCGCCCCGGTTTCCAGCGCCATCTCGAAGATCTCGAGATCGGCCATCGTCTCGGCCAGCGGCGGGCGCGTGCGACAATGCATGATCGGCTCGGTGCGCCCCTCCGCGCGCGCCTGCGCGGTCAGCATCTCCACCAGCTCCTGATCCTCGTTGTGGATCGCCACCGGCAGCCCGGTCTTGGCGATCTCGCGGAACGCGGCGAGCATCGTCGGATGGTCGATGCGCGGGAATCGCACCGCGTCATACTCGTAGGTGGACAGCTTGAAGGCCGAGATGCCTCCGGCCGCCAGACCCGGAATTGCGCCGACGCCGCCGGTCTTGGTGATGGTGCCATACAGCGCCATGTCGACATGCGCGGTGCGCTCCACCCAGCCGATCTTGTCGGCCAGGATCGCCGCATCGGTCACCGGTCGCGGCACGTCGTATGGCATATCCACGCACGTGGTGACGCCACCCGCTGCCGCGCTCTTCGTCGCGGTCTCGATGCCAGGCCAACCGGTGGACGACGAAGTGTGCATGTGGCCATCGACCAGCCCTGGCAGGATCAGCTTGCCGGAATGGTCGATGGTCTCGCCCGCTGGCGGCGGCGTCCCCTCGCCGATCGCGGCGATCGTTTCGCCGCGCACAGCGACGTAGCCGCGCGCGATGATGGTGTCGCTGGTGACTACCTCGCCGACGATCACCCGGTCGAATGGAGCTGACACTATATATAAGTGTCCTTGGCACTCAGTTGCGATGCGGTGCGCTTGACCTTACGAAGGATCGCACACGGACACCAGCGGAGGAAGCGCATGATCCTGCACGACGTGAAGGTCCACCCATCCAAGGACAACCTGAAACGCGAGGATCAACTCGCCTGGAAGATCGCTGCGGTCGCCGCCGACCGCGTGCCGGTGGAGCGCGATGTCGTCGCCATGATCGTCAACCGCATCATCGACAATGCCGCCGTGGCCATCGGCGCGATCAACCGCCATCCGGTGGTGACCGCGCGCGACATGGCGCTCGGTCATCCCCGCAAGGATGCCGCCACGGTGTTCGGCGCGCCGGCGGCCAAGCGCGTCAGTCCCGAATGGGCCGCCTGGGCGAACGGCACAGCGGTGCGCGAACTCGACATGCACGACACCTTCCTGGCGCAGGACTATTCGCATCCCGGCGACAACATTCCGCCGATCCTCGCGGTGGCGCAGACCATGGGGAAATCCGGTCGCGACCTGATCCGCGGCCTTGCCACCGGCTACGAAATCCACATCGACCTCGTCCGCGCCATTTCGCTGCACAAGCACAAGATCGACCACATCACCCATCTCTGCCCCGGCCAGGCAGCCGGGATCGGCACGCTGCTCGGTCTGAAGCAGGAGGTGATCTACCAGGCCGTGCAGCAGGCCGTGCATGTAAGCTGCACCACGCGTCAGTCACGCAAAGGCGAGATCAGCTCGTGGAAGGCGTACGCACCGGCGCATGCGGGCAAGCTCGCCGTGGAGGCCGTGGATCGCGTCATGCGCGGCGAAGGCGCGCCAAGCCCGATCTATGAAGGCGAGGATTCAGTGATCGCCTGGCTGCTGGATGGACCCAACGCGCTCTATCGCGTGCCGCTGCCCGTCGCAGGCGAGCCGAAGCGCGCCATCCTCGACAGCTTCACCAAGGAGCACAGCGCCGAATACCAGTCGCAGGCACTGATCGATCTGGCGTTCAAGATGCGCGATCAGGTCCCCGACCTCGAGAAGATCGAGAAAATTATCATCCACACCAGCCACCACACCCACGCAGTGATCGGCACCGGTGCCAATGACCCGCAGAAGATGGATCCGAAGGCGAGCCGCGAGACGCTCGACCACTCGATCATGTACATCTTCGCCGTCGCCTTGCAGGACGGGCGCTGGCACCACGTGAACAGCTACACACCGCGCCGCGCCGGCCGTGCCGACACAGTGCGG
The DNA here is from genome assembly GCA_963776505.1 of uncultured Alphaproteobacteria bacterium. Classification (GTDB taxonomy): domain Bacteria; phylum Pseudomonadota; class Alphaproteobacteria; order Acetobacterales; family Acetobacteraceae; genus JAMXLO01. The sequence goes on along the minus strand of CAVZNH010000063.1, from coordinate 55,300 downwards.
CTCTGGCACAAGGTCGAGACGCGCGAGGATCCCGAGTGGGAACGCCGGTATCTGTCTACCGATCCGTCCGAGCAGGCGTTCGGCGGACGCGTCGAGGTGCTGATGCGGGATGGCACCCGTATCGTGGACGAGCTCGCGGTGGCGAACGCGCATCCGCTTGGCGCCAGGCCGTTTGGACGCGACGACTACATCCGCAAGTTCACCACGCTGACAGATGGCGTGATCTCGACGCGCGAGGCGAACCGCTTCCTGGAAGCCGCGCAAGACCTGCCCCGGCTGAAGGCTGGCGAACTGCACACGCTGAACGTCGCGCTGCCTGCCGGCGCGCTCGCTGTCGGCAAGCCCGGGATATTCTGAAGCTGACCGCCGCCATCGTCATGGCTGTCTCGTGCCGATCATCCACGTCTTTCCTTCACGCTGGAGCAACCACCCATGAGCGACACCGCCACCCTTCCCAACCGCGCAAAGAGAGGCGTCGGCCTGTCCGGCGTCACCGCCGGCAACACGGCGCTGTGTACGGTCGGACGCACCGGCAATGACCTGCACTACCGCGGTTACGACATCCTCGACGTCGCCGAGACCTGCGAGTTCGAGGAGATCGCCTACCTCCTGGTGCACGGCGCGCTCCCCACACGCGCCGAACTTGCTGCCTACAAGGGGAAACTGCGTTCGCTGCGCGGCCTGCCCGCATCGTTGAAGCAGGCGCTTGAGGCCTTGCCGCCCGCCTCGCATCCGATGGACGTGATGCGCACCGCCGTCTCCGCACTCGGCTGCGCGCTGCCGGAGAAGGAGGACCAGAACCAGCCGGGTGCACGCGACATCACCGATCGCTTGATGGCCTGTCTCGGCTCCGCGCTGCTCTACTGGTTCCACTACGCCCACAACGGCAAGCGGATCGACGTGGAGACCGATGACGACAGCATCGGCGGCCACTTCCTGCACCTGCTGCACGGCCGTCCGCCCAGCGAGATGTTCGTCCGCGCCATGCATACCTCCTTGATTTTATATGCCGAGCACGAGTTCAACGCCTCGACCTTCACCTGCCGCGTGGTCGCCGGCACCGGGGCGGACATGTATTCGGCGATCACCGCCGGCATCGGCGCGCTGCGCGGGCCCAAGCATGGCGGCGCCAATGAGGTGTCGTTCGACATCCAAAGCCGCTACGCCACGCCTGATGAGGCGGAGGCCGACATCCGCAAGCGTGTCGCCAACCGCGAGGTCATCATCGGCTTTGGCCACGCCGTCTATACGATCGCCGATCCACGCAACAAGGTCATCAAGGAGGTCGCGCGGCGTCTGTCGCAGGCCGCGGGCTCGCTGAAGCTGTTCAACGTCGCCGACCGGATCGAGGCGACCATGTCCGACGCCAAGAAGATGTTCGCCAATCTCGACTGGTTCAGCGCCATCTCGTACCACATGCTCGGTGTGCCCACCGCGATGTTCACGCCGTTGTTCGTGATCGCGCGCACCTCCGGCTGGGGCGCGCACGTCATCGAACAACGCATCGACAACAAGCTGATCCGCCCGACAGCGAACTACATCGGCCCCGAAAACGTGCCGTTTGTGCCGATCGACAAGCGCGGCTGAGCGATTCGCATTCGTCCAAGTAAACCGCCGCGACATCGCTGTCGCGGCGGTTTTGTGTGACATCGATGCATCGTATTGCGCGTCGAGCGCACTTTTTTCATCGAACTTGCGACGAAACGGTTGCTTTTTGTTGACAGCGGTGGGCGAGACAAGGAATAGCGGATTCGGTGCGTATGCATTCGATTCGTAACGAGCCGACGCAATGCGCATGACAACAGAAGGACGGTCCATTGACCGCAGTCTCGTCCAGGTGAAGCACAGCCGATCGAGCATCGATGTCCGATGCAGGATCGCGGTGGCGACGAAGACGATGGCGCAGACCTGCGCCGGCTGGTTCGTCGAGCTTCCAGTGACGTGCGGCATTGGCGCGCGTGGCACTTCTCATCCCACGCAGGATCGCCGGCCCGATGAAGCTGGTCTGTCTGCACGGTTCGCAAACTGCGGCAGGCCTGGTGCGGAACCGGTCGCTAACTCGGCCGCAGCCTAACCGCGCGACAGAAACCAACGACACCAGAAGGAGTTCCTACAGGTGAGCAACGAAGAAACCCCGACCACCGAGCAGCCACGCGCACAGGCGCTGGCGATGCGGGCGGGCGGCCGTAAGAAGGCCGCAGCGAAGAAGGGCGGACGCAAGGCCGCGCCGAAGAAGGCCGGACGCAAGGCCGCCCCGAAGAAGAAGGCCGTAGGCCGCAAGAAGACCGCCGCGAAGAAGGTCGGCCGCAAGACTGGAGCGAAGAAGAAGGCCGCTGCGAAGAAGGGCGGGCGCAAGAAGGCAGCGGCTAGAAAGAAGGGCGGCGGACGCAAGAAAGCCGCTGCTGCTGCGGCTCCTGCAGCCAACTCGATGCCATCGAGCGGCTCGGATCCGATGAACTGAGATTACGCCGTGGCCGGCTCCCATCGTGGAGCCGGTACGGATCACGGGGCGCCTTCGGGCGCCCTTTTTCTTATCCGAACGTCGTCAGCAGATCGTCCACCTGCTGCCCATTCAGCAGCCGTGGCGTCGTGCCGCGCAGCAGCAAATACAGCTTCGCCGCCTCTTCCAGCTCTTCCGCCGCATAGACCGCATCGGTCAGCGTCTTGCCCGACACCACCGGACCATGATTGGCCAGCAACACCGCCCGTGCATCGCCTGCCGCCGCGTTGATTGCCGGTTCCATCGCCGCATCGCCTGGCCGGTAGTACTCGACGATCGGCATGCTGCGCCCGACCCGCATGACGAAATACGGCGTCAATGGCGGGATCGGATTGGCCACATCGACATCGGGCAGGCAGGCGACCGCGGTCGCCATCGTGGAGTGCAGATGCACGACCGCACCGGCATCCTGACGCGCGCGGTAGAAGGCGCGGTGCATGAACACCTCCTTCGACGGCTTGTCGCCGCCGACATGCCGGAAGTCGGAGTCCAGTCGCGACAGCCGCGCTGGATCGAGCCGACCAAGGCTCGAGTTGGTCGGCGTGATCAGATACCCGTCGGGCAGCCGTGCGCTGATATTGCCGGCGCTGCCGACCGAGAAGCCGCGCGCAAACAGGCTTTCGGCGAGTTCAACCAGTAATTGGCGGGTATTGTCCTCGGTCATGTGTGATCTCGGGCGACTGCCCGACCTCCTGTTGCGCTGCGTTCTATCGTCATGGCCGGCCTCCGTGCCGGCCATCCACGACTTCCGCATCAGACAAAGTCGTGGATGGCGGAGACGAAAGAGAGACCGACCCGCCTCCCGATCTCAGTGCTGTGACCTTGGGATGGCGCCTAAAAGGCCAGACCAAGCCATCATGGCAGCGCCTCGAACGCCTTGATGAAGAAGTCGCGCGCGCCAAAGTTTCCCGACTTCAGGGCCAGCAGCAACGGTGTCGCGCCGCCCTCGGCATAGGTCCATGGCACGCCTGGATCGATCTCGCCGCCAATTCGCAGGCGGCGCACGCCAAGACGCGAGACCACCGCGCCAGCCGTTTCACCACCCGCGACGACAAGCCGCCGCACGCCGCGCGCCACGAGGTCCTCGGCGATCAGCGCCAAAGTTTGCTCGATCAGAGCACCTGCGGCATCGCGCCCGAGCACCTGCTGCAACGCCGTCACCTTGTCGGGTGGTGCTGATGCAGCAATCACGATCGGCGTGGTGCCGAGTTTGTCTGCCACCCACTCGCGCGCGCTCGCGACCATGCGCTCGATGTCGGGCTGCGCGATCGGATCAAGCTGCAGCACCGGCACCACCTCTCGTGCCATGCCAACCTGAGCGAGGGTGGCGCGCGAACAAGAGCCCGCGATGACCGCGGCGTGGCCCGAAAGCGCGGGCAGCGCGGTGGCATCGCGCTCCGCCAGCATGCCGCCGCGACGGAAGTTGTCCGGCAGCCCCATCGCGACGCCGGAACCGCCGGTAATCAGCGCATGATGTTCCGCCGCCTCTCCTATTGCCGCGAGATGCGTGTCACTGACCGCATCGACGATGGCATAGCGGCGCCCCTGCTCCTTCAGCGCCGTCATCGCCGCGCGGATCGCTATCGGCCCCTGTTCGACAGTAGCGTACGGCACCAGGCCTACCGTGCCATCGGTCTGCCGCGACAGCACGCGCACCAGGTTGGCATCGGTCATCGGCGTCAGCGGATGATGCTCCATGCCGCTCTCGTTCAGCAGCGCAGCCGCCGACAAACAGATGGCCTTGGTACACACTGCGCGCATTGGCAGGGAACGCCGGGCAGGCGAGCGCAAAGCCGCAGCCGAGAGCAGCTATCAGCGCATCGGCAACGGGACCGATGTTGCCTGCGTCGGTGGAATCGAAGGTCGAGCAGTACTTGAAGAAGAACTGTCGGCAGCCTGCCGTGCGCAGCCAGGCAAGTGCCGCGAGGCTCTCATCCACCGCCTGCCGCACCGGCGCGGTGCGCGATTTGAGTGCCACAACCACGGCATCGGCATCGGGCGTGGGGTCCGCCGGGTCTGGCACGCCGATGAGCTGCACGGTGCGCATGCCACCACGCACCAGCATCGAGCAGAGATCGGTTGCGCCGGTGAAGTCGTCGGCGATCGCGCCCAGCAGCATGGCCTCATCCTCCCGGTGGCAATGCCAGTATGTCGCGGTGGCCTATGGTTATGGCAAGCCTGCCACGCAGTGCCTGGCGCAATCGCGCCTCCTGCCACGCGGTTATGGCGGCTGCTCGCGCCGGTCGTGCGTTGCGCGCGGCATCGGCTGTGCCGTCGATCAGTGCGCGCTGCATGCTGAGCGCGGTGCGCGGAACGTACCAGTCGGAGGGGGCCGATGACGTCGCAGCAAGTGCGCCGGATGCGGATGTGCCAAGCGCAGGACCAAAGCCCTTGTCGCGTCGCATGTCACGCCGGAAGGCCGAGAGCACCAATGCGTCGGATGGATGGTGTGGTCGCCAAACGTCACGCCCATCGACGGTGAGGCAGGCCAGGAGGGGCACAGCCAGCTTGCCGCGCAACCGCGAAAGCCATGACGCCGAGACCAGATCGAGCAGCGCGGAACACACGACCGCATCAGCATCGGTGCAGCACGACGCTGACAGGGTGGCGAGATCGCGCACCACCGCCTTCATCCGCCACAAACCATGCGGCGTGGACACCAGCAGTTCTTCGCCCTCGGCGGTCGCGGCGAAATGGTGCCGTCGCGCCCACGCCGCGGTACGGCCGAACGCATCATCCAGCAGCGCGGCGTCGGCATCGACCAGGATCCAGTCCTGGCCGCGTCCGATGATCGGTGCCAGGAAGCGAAACATACTGCCAGTGCCTGCACCAAGATCCATCAGGCGCGGCCGCCTGGGCAGCCGATCCGCAAGCCGCCGCGCCAACGCAACGCTCCGCGCGGAAAGATCGAACGGTTCCCGCAGTGCCAGCCAATCTGCGGCGAACCGATCTGTCACCCCTCCAGCGCCTCCGCGAATGCCGTCACCTGCGTGTGCCAGCTCGGCAGCGTCTGGCCAACCTGCCACGCGGCCTCTGCCATCTCGCGACGCAACGCTGTCCCGAAGATCATCCGTCGCAGTGCCTTGGACAGGTTGTTGTGATCGCCGACTGGCAGCACCACGCCGGACTCGGCCGTCACCAGATTGCCCGCCGCACCACCGGCACTCACCGCCACCGGAACGCCACGCTTCAACGCTTCGGCGATCACCATGCCGTAGCCTTCCCAATGCGTCGCCAGCGCGAACAGATCGGCCTCGCGCCACAGCGCTTCGAGCGCGTCATCCACCACTTCGCCCGCAAAGCGCACCCGCCGTGCGATGCCCAACTCTTCGGCCAGCGCCACAAGCGAGCGGGCGTGCACCGGATCGCGTTCCGGCGAACCGACGATGGTGAGTTGCCAGTCGAGATCGAACAGCCGCGCGACAGCCCGCAGCAGCACATCATGCCCTTTGCGCGGCACCAGCGTGCCGATCGAGATGATGCGGCAGGTCGGGCCACCAGATCCCGTGCTGCGTGCCGCATCGTCTGTGCCGGGGACCACGACGCTGATGCGGTCGCGATCGACGCCGAAATCCGCGAGCGAGCCGTTCGGCGGTCGGCTCGCTGGTCACGATGATCCGCCCCAGCCTGGGCAGCAGGCGTTTTTCGATGCCAAGCAGCGCGGTGCGTTCGCCTTCAGCGAAGCCCGTCTCCAGGGCAGTCGGGTGATGGATCAAGCCGATCGTATCGCGCCTCGTCAGTGCATCATCCAGGCCGACGAATGCCGGCAGCGCGAGGCCATCGATGATCGGCCGCGAACCATGGGGGATGCTGTGCCATGCCTCCCGAGCTGCATCGCGCGCCGTCGCGTCTGTCAGCGGATGTGTGCCCGCGAGTTCCACCACCCGCACCGTGTGCCCAGCCTCGCGCAGCCCAGCGACGATGCGGCGGTCATAGGCATAGCCGCCGGACACCGCGTCGAATGGCGCAGGCACGATGAGCGAGAGATGCATCAGGCAATCGGCCCGTCGTAGGCCGCCCAGGCGTTCGGGCTCTCGCGCAGCAGTATCTTCAGCCTGGTCACCGCGCGACCGCCCTCGCCGAGGCGCCCGTCTCGGCAGGCGGCGGCGAGCAGACCATGGATGTGGAACGCAACGTATTCCGTCGTCGTGTTGATGCCGGTGAAAGCGGGATTGTTGTCCAGGTTGCTGTAGTCGAGCGCATCGAGCACGCGGCGCAGCTCGGTCTTCGCCAAGCCGATATCGACCAGAAGCTGCAGATGGTCGAGTTTTTCTGCACCGAACTCCGCCTCCACCACGAAGGTGGCGCCGTGCAGGTTCTGCGCGGGACCGAATTCCTCGCCGCGAAAACTGTGGGCGATCATGATGTGGTCGCAGACGGTGAGGCTGAACATTCACTTCGTCCCGTAGGTGATGACGTGGCACAGCCCGCCGGGCGCGAGGATGCGCGGCATGGCTTCCGGCATATCCTCGAAGCGCGTCGGACCATCGAGTAGCGCATCGTATCGGGCATCGGTCAGCAATTCGAGCGCCAAGGCCAGACGCTCGCCATGACTGCGCCGGCCGCGCATCGGTGTCGCGACCGTCCCGACCTGCGTCGCGATCAGCCGCAGCCGCCGTGCGTGAAACGCCTCGCCGAGTGGCACCGATGGCGCGCGATCGCCGAACCAGCTTGCCTCCACGATGCGCGCCTCGAAGGCGGCCCTGTCCAGCGCTAGACGCAGCCCCGTCTCGCTGGCCGAGGCATGAACGATAAGCTCCTGTTCGGCTGGCGCCTCGGCTGGTGTTGCGAAGCCGCAGCCGAAGTGTCGCGCCAGAGGCTCGCGGCCGCGGTCGATGTCCACCACGGTGACGCGAGCGGCGGGAATGCGTGCCAGCAGTGATGCAGTCAGCAGACCGACGACCCCGGCACCGATCACCAGCATGCGCTCGCCGGCAAGCGGTGCGGCATCCCAGATCACGTTGAGTGCCGTCTCCATGTTGGCGGCAAGCACTGCGCGGTGAGTGGGCACACTGTCGGGCACGGCGACGCACATCGCGGCCGGCGCGAGGAAAATGTCCTGATGAGGATGCAGCACGAAGACACGCGCGCCATCCGTCGATTGGCCGACCGCGCTGTAGCCATATTTGACCGGAAACGGGAAGTCGCCACCCATGAGCGGAGCCCGCATCACCTGATACTGGCTCGGCGGGACGCGGCCGGCGAACACCAGAGCCTCGGTGCCGCGTGAGATGCCGCTGGCCAATGTGCGCACCAGCACATCCTCGGAAGCGGCGGCCAGGACTTCGCTGCGAAGCTCGCCGCGCTCCGGAGCGATGGTCCAGAACGCACGCGCGACAGTCATCCTCGCGTGCCGGGTCGTGCGCGCGCCAGCGGGATATCGACCAACAGGTCGGCGCCGATCCGATGTACCGACCAGTCAAATCGCAACACGTCGGTGAGCGTTGTCGTCTGCGGGAGAGTGAATGCCGGAATGCCGGAGCCGATCAGCAGTGGCGCGATCGTGACGTGCAGCCGATCGAGCGCGCCGGCCGCCAGAAAGCGCGACACGGTTATCCCGCCGCCCTCGACGAACACGCGCCGCAGTCCGCGTTCAGCGAGCGTCGCGAGCACGGCGACGATATCCAGCCCCTCGCGCGCACGCGGCAGCCGGAGCACCGGTGCATGGCCAACGCGACCATGGCCTGAGGCGTCTTCGGCACACAGCAGCAGGGTTTCCGGTCCCTCGCGGAATACGCGATAGCGCGCATCCAGCCGGCGATTGGTATCGAGGACCACGCGCACCGGCGACGGCCCCTCGACCTCCCGGGTGGTCAGTTGCGGATCGTCCGCACGGATCGTGCCGGCGCCGATCACCACGGCGTCAAACAGGGCGCGGAGCCGATGCGTATGGACGATGTCCTGCTGGCCGCTGATCCAATGCGAAGCGCCGCTCACAGTGGCTATGCGGCCGTCCAGGGACTGCGCGAGCCGGCCAAGCACGTAGCAGCCGTCGCGCGCGGTGGGTGAGGCCAGCAGCGGGCCATATAGCGGCGACAGGGCGCGGTCGTCCGGTGCACGTCGCAACAGGCGGCGCCAAGTGTCCGGGGCCAGCGAATTCATTCCTCGGCAGTATCACGCCGCCCACACGGCCGATAGGCTCAGGCCCGTGCCAATAGCGCGAGCGCGGCGGGCCGGCCCGCGGGTCGCGCCGCGCCATAGCTGGTAGGCGCCATCGCGGGCGCCGCGGCACGGGCCACCACGCCGATCACCCGCCCCTGCGCGCAGATTGCCCGTTCGAGCAGACGTTTGTTCTCGATCGCAAGCGCCTGCAGCCGCCGCGCCACGCGTTCGGCGGGGTCGCGCGACGCCGGCACGTTCTGCGCGGCCGCGAGGTCTGCCAGGCAACGCCGCTTGCGTTCCAGCATCGCGCCGGCGCGCGGCAGGTCGAGCACGGTGAGCGCCGCGTTCTCCGCCTCCAATGTCTCGGCCAGCAGATTTCCGGCGGTAACGAGATCCTTCATCATCCGTGTTGCTCCTGTGCGTGCAGCATCGCGTTGAATACCGGGACGGCGAGGCCGATGCCGCCGTTCGCCGCCATCTGCTTGCCGATGGCATCGACCAGCATCGGTCGCCAGGCTTCCTCTCCTGCGCCGCCACCGAACGCGCCATGCGCGGTATCGACGGTCTCGAAGATCGGCTGCAGCAACTGCCCGATGGCCATCGCCTCGAAGTCCTGGGCTGCCTTCCAGAGTTTGGCGGTTCGCTCTGGCGGTAGGTTGCTGGCGGTGGGCTGGATCTGCGCGGACATCAGCGCACCTCCAGGTCGGCTTGCAGAGCGCCAGCGGCCTTGATCATCTGCAGGATGCTGATCAGATCGCGCGGCCCGACGCCCAGCGCGTTCAGGCTGGCCACCAGGTCGCGCAAGGTCACACTGCCCGGCAGGATGCCGAGCTTGCGGTCATGCTGGTCGTCAACCTGGACCTGGGTTCGGGGCACGACGACAGTGGTGCCGTTGGACAATGGCGCCGGCTGGCTCACCTCCGGCGTCTCAGTCACCCGTATGGTCAGGTTGCCCTGGGCGATCGCCACGGTGCTGATCCGCACGTTGGCACCCATCACGATGGTTCCACTGGATTCCTCGATCACCACGATGGCGGGGCTATCGGGCTCGACGCGAATGTCCTCGAGCGCAGCGAGCGTCTCGATCGGGTCGCGGTTGCCGAAGTCGAGCGCCACCGTGCGCGGATCGGTGGCCTTGGCAACCGGGCCGACCGCCTGGTTGATAGCGGTCGCGATGCGACGCGCCGTCGTCAGGTCCGGATTGCGCAGGCCGAGCCGGAGCGCGTTGGTCTTGTCGAGGTGATACACGACCTCGCGCTCCACTGTGGCGCCGTTGGCGATGCGCGCTGAGGTGGGAACGCCTCGGGTCACCGAACTGGCAGCGCCACGCGCGGCGATGGCACCGGTGGCGAGCGCGCCCTGGGCCACGCCGTAAACCTCGCCGTCAGCGGCGAGCAGCGGGGTTACCAGCAAGGTGCCGCCGGTCAGGTTGGTGGCGTCGCCCAGCGCCGAGACAGCCACATCGATGCGACTGCCGCTGCGCGCGAAGGCAGGCAGATCGGCGGTCACCATGACGGCGGCAATATTCTTGGTGGACAGCTTGGCAACCTGGTCCCGCGTATTCACGCCGAGCCGCTCCAGCATCCCGATCAGCGATTCGCGGGTGAACACCGCGTTGTCCAGCTTGTCGCCCGTGTTGTTCAGCCCGACCACGAGGCCGTAGCCGATGAGCTGGTTCTCCCGGATGCCCTCCACATCCGACGATGTCCTTGATGCGAACCTGGGCCAGCGCCGGCAGAGCGGCCACGAGGGCAGTCAGCAGGGCCAGCATTTGGAGGAAGCGTTTCAAGGCGGCCTCGGCGGTAGCAGGAGCGTAAGGAATTTGCGTCAGTCTCGCGCTGTTGAGGGCAAGTCCCGTGCCAGCGCGAAACAAGCGCAGCAGGCTGGGTCGTCGCTCTGGCGGGCCGGCACGATCTGCCGGGCGAGCACAAGGAGCCGGGTCCATGACGGGGATTGAGGGCGTAGGCTGGCCGACCAGGCCCCGTGCCGTGAGCCGTCCAACATCGCGGTCCGGATTCAACGATGCCGCCCGAGCCCGTCGACACGGACCACGCAACGGCGGTCGCTGAGACGCCAGCTATGTCGCCGGCGTCGATGCTGACCTTGCAGGAGGTCGGCGGAGAGACGGTTGAGGATCGCGAGGCCCGCCGGCACGGCAATGATATGCTCGCCGCGCTGGGTGAACTGCAGCGGGCCCTGCTGGCCGGCGGCGGAGATGCAGGGGTGCTGCAGCGATTGGTGGATCTCGCAGCCTCAGTGCCGCGGGCTACCGATCTACGGCTGGCGGCCATGATTTCGGCGATCGTCGTCCGGGCGCGGGTTGAGCTGGCGCGACGTCAGCTCTGAGCGGCGGCGAAATAGTTGCATGGCAGTTTGGTGAAGCTGCTCACGCGCTCTTGGCGCGGCTATCGCCCGTCGCTATAAGCCCGCGCAATTGCGATCCAGGACGGGCCGGGGGGTTCCGCGGCTTCCGACAAGCCCAGGGCGGGAGCGCAGCGAGAGGAAAGGCAGGGCCGGCACGCTATGATGGTGACACTACCCCCCGACTACCGACCGACCGACGGTGAGGAGTTCATGAACCCCATCCAGGTCGAATACTTTCGCCAGAAACTACTCCGCTGGCGCACCGACCTCCTGAAGGAGGCGGACGGCACGTTGGCCAGCCTGTCCGAGGGCGGCATCCACGAGGCGGACATCACCGACCGGGCCAGTGTGGAGACCGACCGGGCGCTGGAACTGCGCACTCGGGACCGGGCGCGCAAGCTGATCTCCAAGATCGACCAGGCGCTGATCCGGATCGAGAACGGCAGCTACGGCTTCTGTGAGGAGACCGGCGAGCCGATCGGCCTGCGCCGGCTTGAAGCCCGCCCCATCGCCACCCTCTCGATCGAGGCGCAGGAGCGCCACGAGCGCATGGAGCGGGTTCACCGCGACGACTGAACGCGGTGGCGCGTGCCGCCGGCTACCCCCCGCTGAACGCCGGCATCACGTCGCGGGCGAACCAGCGGAGCTGTTCCTCGAACTCGTGCGGCGACAAGCCCTCGGCCCAGTGGATCATGTAGTCCTCGAGGCCCGGATACTTTGCCTCGATCGACTTGATGCCGTCGATCACCTGGCCGGGCGTGCCGCAGAACCACGCCTTCTGCGCGACCCCATCGCGCAGTGACGGGATCTTCGCGGGCGCGCCCGGCGTGCCCCACGTCCGCCCCTGATCGTCCGCGTACCGCACGAAGCCGAACGGTGCGAACCACTTGTAGCGTTCGTCGTGCGCCGGCTCGACGCGGCGTATCGCCTCCTCCTGGCTGCCGGCGAGATACAGCCCCGTGCCCCAGATCATGTCCTGCCCCAGCTTCTTCGCCTGTCCGTGTTTCGCGCACGCCTCCTGATAGGCGCGCACCACATCGTCCAGGATCTTCTCGCCGTTCAGCGTGACCATCGCCTTGAGGCCGTACTTCGCCATCATGTCGATGGTCTTGCCGGAGGCGACCGGCATCCATACCTCCACCGGCAGGTGCTTCGGCCGCGGCACCATGGTGATGTCCTTGAGCTGGTAGCCGCGATACTCGACCTCCGGCGGGCAGGTGAAATACTTGCCCTTGAACGCGACGTGCTCCTGGTTGAAGCAGGCGAGCATGAGCTGGAGCTGCTCCTCGAAGTATTCGCGGTTCTTGTCGGCGTCGATCAGCGGCGCGCCGAAGGTCTCCACCTCGCGCGTGTGATAGCCGCGGCCGACGCCCATGATGACGCGGCCGTCGGTGACGATGTCGGCCATCGCGTAGTCCTCGGCCAACCGGATCGGATGCCACATCGGCAGCACGTTGAACGCGCAGCCGAACTTCAGGCGCTTCGTCTGGGTCGCGAGCCAGAGGCCCAACTGCACCAGGTTCGGCAGACACTCGTAGCCTTCGTGCTGGAAGTGGTGCTCGGCGGTCCACAGCGCGTGGTAGCCGCACTCGTCCATCACCTGGGCGATGTGGCGCGTGGTGAAGAAGACTTCGCTGAGGCGCTCGTTCGGGTAGCGGCGGTCGTTGGCAGGGGTGCCGTCGAGACCGACGCGGTCGAGGTCGATCTGGCCGACATAGAGGACGTGGAAGCGTTTGATCATAGGGCGTTTCCGAGGCTGTTGGGTACGCTGGCGGTACTATGCCAGCATGTCCTGGATCGCGCCAAGCGTCCGACAGTCCTCGCTATTGCTGCTGGCTTCCGAGCCCAGGGGTCATAAGATTTGGGTTGATCGACGAATACCGGGAGAGTAATCGCCCCCGGCACTGTATGGGGGCTAAGATGTCGGCGAATTTCTCCGCAGTCTGGAAGGACTGCGGTTTTCTTGCTGGGACACCGCCGTTCCTGGTCATACCCCGGGAGGGCATCGGCCTCGTCTATCTCAATGGGGTGCGATCACTCGATGTCAATCGGGACCTCAAGTTTGATGGTGGAAGTCTCGCCGTCCGACCGATCAGCCCAGGTGATCTACAGCGCAATCTAATGAAATACGCACAGAACTTTCCGTCTGGTGCGTTAGGCGACGTCCTATCTCTCTCCATCGGCATACAGAACACGATACGATTTGGCAGCACGTTGCTTTCTGTCGAGGGGCGTGTTTCCGGTCGCACCGTCTCCCTCGATTACGTCAGCAAAACCGGTCGAGCGAAAATGGACGTCTATGCGGCATCGCGCACCACCATTGCCGTCTCGTTTCGGTTCGCCCGCTACCAGGACGCTGCCGGGCAACTGAAGGGTGGCACGACGCTCGTGCCGTCCTATGCCGATGAACTCGTCCGGATCCTCAACAGGCTATACATTCCGTCCGCCAACATCGAACTTCGATTGAAAAGCTCGCAGTATGTCGACTTGGCTCAGCAGCTCGGCAACTCGATATCGCAGAACAGCTTCCTGCAGAACATTGCACCGCACCGCGATGCAGGGGCTGACATGACCGTTTTCTTCGTCGGCAAATACAAAGGCACGGACGATCCGCTTGGGCAGGCGTTTCCGGACATCGACTGCGCTGTCGTAGATGACTCACCCTTGCAATACCTTGCCCCGCAAACAGCCTGGCCGGGCACATCGCTGACTGACGAGCAGGTAGACTTTTTGATAAATCCCACTGGGCGAGCCAAATCTGACCGGGATCTGCACGTCGTGCTCGCTCATGAGATCGCTCACCTGCTCGGCGCCGGCCACAACAACGAACAGGACAACCTGATGTCGATGAACCGTCAGGATTTCAAGTTCAGCAAGGACACTGTAAGGGCCGTGAGCCCGAATTAGCTGGCCTTCACGCGGTGGCGCTTTTCGCAGACGGGGACCTTGTGCGCAACCCGCGCCGGAGGCACAGACCGGATGAACCTGATCGACCTCACCCACACCTTCGACCACGACATGCCGGTCTATCCCGGTGATCCAATCCCCAGGTTCGAGGAGACGGCCCGCCTCGACCAGGATGGGTTCAACGCATGCTGCCTGTGCAGCGGGATGCATGTAGGAACCCATATGGACGCGCCTCTCCACATGATCGCCGGCGGCAAATTCGTGTGCGACGTGCCCACGAGCCAATTCTTCGGCCGCGGCCGTCTGATCGATGCTCGCGCGCGTGACATAGTGACGCAGGATCTATTGCGCGCGGCCCGCGTCAGCGTTGGCGATATCGTCCTGGTTATGACCGGATGGTACAAGCGATTTCGCGATGATGCGTACTACCGGGACTTCCCGGAAATCGCACCCGACTTTGCGCGCGAGCTTGTAGGTCTCGGCGCGTCTATCATTGGCCTTGACACCCCAAGCCCGGATCGCTCGCCCTTCGAGGTCCACAAGATCCTGTTGGCGGGACAGGTGCTGATCATAGAAAACCTGACCAACCTGGAGGCGCTCGCCACGGTCGACGAGTTCGATGTCGTAGCACTCCCGACCAAACTGCAGTGTGAGGCGGCGCCGGTGCGTGTTGTTGCACGGCCGCGCGGCGAATGAACTACGACACAGGGCAACGCGCGGCAGGTCACAGACATTCCGCGCCGTGCTTGTCCTGGTCACGCTGGCGATCCGGTTGGCGGTCGAGCGCGCGACGTCGTTCAGATCCGCTGACCGTTAATGGATTGTTTCCCTTTCGGTCCCATACTCCGGCGGCGCCTGAACGCCTCACCGGAGACCGCAGCCAGTGGACCAGCCGAACACCCCTCCCCTGCCCGTGCAGCAAGGCGACGTTGATGGTGCGGGCCACGCAGAATTACCCCGCCGCCGACACCGCCAGTCGCCAGGGCTGCACCCGTGGTGGCAAGACCCCATGCAAAGCGGCAATCCATCCTCAACGCTGGGGCGCCCGAGGCAAGGCAGGAGCACCGGGCTCGCGACGAAGAATGGCCTGCGGCGGCTGCGGGCCGCTCGCTCCGTGCACAGCTTCTATGGCGAGGAGGGCCGCGCCTTTCGCCACACGATCGCCGCGCTGTTCGCTCAAGGTCGTTGGCTGCGCTTGCTCGCCGAGATGCGAAAGTCGCCTCGCTGATGGCGTCAGCCGCAGACTCTGGTCAATAATGCCCGCAGCACTCGCGGGCCGCAGGAGGGACGAATGGTGCGTGTTGCAAGATTGGGCGCGATGGATTTTCCAACCGCGCTGTCGATCCTGACGGGCGGCGCGTTCTGCTATGCGGCCTGGCTCACCTCCATCGTGTTCTGTGCCGCCAGCGGCCAGCGGCCCCTGCTGATAGCCGCCGCCGCGTTCTTCCCCGTCGGTATCGTCCACGGCATTGGCGTGTGGTTTGGCGGCTGGTGACCCACCACAGGGGGCGGAAGAGTTTCTCGCCACCCTCCCTCCGGTGCATAGTCAACTGAGCGCCTGAACGAGGCCGAGTCGCCGGATCATGCTGCATCTCACCAAGCTTGCCGTCGGCGTGCGCGACATCGACCACCTGCACGAGCTGCAGGAGGAACGCGCGGTCCGCAATCCGCCGCTGCGTCATCGCACGCGCAATTTTCCACGCCGCCATCAGGAGGTCATCGACGGCGGTTCGATGTATTGGGTGATCAGCGGCAGCATGCTGGTACGGCAACGCATTCTCGACATCATCGAGGATCGCCGCGACGACGGCTCCGCATGCACCGGGGTGGTGCTCGACCCCAGGTTGGTGCCATTGACCGGCAGGCCCACCAAGCCGTTCCAGGGATGGCGCTATCTACGCCCCGACGAGGCACCGCGCGACCTCGTCGTCGGCAAGCGCGCCAAAGGCGAGCGTTCCCTGCCGCCGGCGTTGCGTCACGAACTTCAGGTGCTGTGTCTTCTGTGAAATCCGCTTGCGCGACTCTGTCAAGTTATAGGATATCCACATCAGTCGATTAAGTTTGCTTTTTCGACCAACCTCTGAGCCTTTCCCCGCAACGCCTGCCACTCCCGGAGCTCATCCCGTGACCCCCTCGCGCAGACATCTGTTCGCCCTGCTCGGCCTTGTTCTGCCGATCGCCGCCTTCTCAGCCACGCCCGCCGCGGCGACCACATCGAACGCGGTGCACCACAAGTCGCACGCGCATCACGCGTCCGCCTCGCACAAGGCCCCGCACCACTCTTCGACGCATCATGCGTCGCACCATACGACCCATCACACGCCGAAGCCTACCGTAAGCTGATCGACGCCTGGCCGCGCGCGTTAGCCTCCAGCAGCGCGCGCAGTCCGGCCAGAATTCGCTCAGGCGTCGGCGGACAGCCGCTGATCAACAGGTCCACCGGCAATGTCGTTCCAACGCCGCCGGTGACGGCGTAACTGCCCTTGAATACCCCGCCATCCACCGCGCAGTCCCCCACCGCCACGACGAACTTCGGGTCCGGCATCGCCGATACGCCTGCTCCATCGCATCAAGCAGATTGCGCGTGACCGGCCCGGTCACCAGCAGCACATCGGCATGGCGTGGGCTCGCGACGAAACCTATGCCGAAGCGTTCCAGGTCGTAGACGGCGCGCCGCAGCGCGCGAAGCTCGATCTCGCAGCCGCCGCAACTGCCGGCGTCGAGATGCAGGATCGCCAGGCTGCGACCCAACCGGGCCTGCCCGCGATCGTCCAGCCTGCCCGCCAGCGACGCCGCAGTGCCAGTGTCCACCGGGGCTGGCTTGCCGGCGATCGGACCAGCAAGCAGCGTACGGACCAGGCGGCGCCACAGCATCACAGGTCCACACCCGAGCTGGACAGACCGAACGAGGCCAGGATCAGCCGCAGATCGTCGATCTGACCGCCCTCCATTGTGGCTTCAAGTTCCGGCCAACGTGTCCAAGCCGGATCGCACATGAACGCCGCGGCGATCTGTCCATGATCCAGCCGCAGCCAGTGCCAGATCTCACCGCCGGGGCCATTTGCACCGCCGATGCCCTCACCGCTCGCCACCGGCAGTGGCACCGAGACCGCATCCTCCGGCATCGCGCCGAGCAGGTCGCGAACCAGGCCGTATCATCAGCGATTTCGCGCAGGCGTTCGCGCGTTCGCCCTGCTGCATTGCCGGCGCGGCCGACCAATTCGCCAGCCTCGGGCAGCAGCCGCAGATCAGGCAGCTCTGCCGCGATCCCGCTCAGCGCGCGGCCGATCGCTTCGGCACCACCTGGCACGATATCCGCCGCCACACCGCCCGGCACGACGCAGTCCATCATCAGTCGGTGGCCGAACGCGACGTTGCTCGCCCGCCGAAGCATCTCGACAAGCCAGGCGGAGCGCCCCGACAGCACCTCGAGCCCGGCCGCCTCGGCGATCGCCGCGAGAACATCGAGATGACCAGCAATCCGTTCGACGCCCGCCATGACGTCTCGCAAAGCAATCGCCCGTGAAGGAATCTCGCAGCCCAGCGCAGCCTCGGTCGCCCGCCCAAAGGCGATCGAATGTGCAACAGTTGCTTCGGCCGCAAGCCGCGCCGCGAACCGCGCTGCCGCTCGCGGCGACTTGCCGCGCATCAGGGTCAGCGTGCCCTTGTGCGTGTAGCCAAGCCGCGTCTCCAGCCGAACGATGGTCTCGCCACGAACGCCGAGGCGCAGATGCGCCGCCGGCTCGATCCCACCGCGCACCGGCCCGAGCGGGACCTGATCCAGATGCTCGTCCAGCATGAATTCCGGCGCTTCTGTGCGACCGTCAGGCCCCGGCCTCAGCGCCATCGGTGCACTGTTGGGCCAACGCCCATGATCGAGCCACGGCCGGTGATCCGTGCCGCCAGCCGCGGTGTGACCCCACAGATCGTGCACCATTCGCTCGAACCACATGGCGCCCGGACGCACGGAGGACAGTGCGGGATATTCACCATCCACGACCTCGGTGGAAACCAGCAGCGGGGCCTCGTCCACGCGCAGCAGGGCATAGACCTCGCGCGTGTCGCCCCACAGAGCCAACAGAGGCGGCGACATCTCGCTCGCCATGCGCGTCCACTCCTCGCGCGTCAGCCCTCGGCGCGGCGAGACTGTGAGGCTCATCCGGCCGCCAGTGCCGGCAACGCAAATGCCAGCAGCGCAACGATAGCAAGCTGCAGCCAGACCGGCGCTGTCGTGGCCCAGTCGGCGGGCACGCCGGACGGACAGCGCTCCACCAACGCTGCGGTCGCGAGCAGCACGCCCGTCGCAAGCGGCACCATTAGCCATGCCGCAACGGCGACAGTCGGTTCAGCAAGCAGGTACAGCGCATAGAGCGGCAGCAGCGCGAGCGTCAGCCAGGCGATCATGTCGTTGTTCCGGGATTGCATCACCGCCGATCGCGTCAGTCCGAGCAGTATCAGATGCAACCAGGCGACCGGCTTGGCTGCGACGCCGACAGCGAACACCACAATACCAAGTTGCGTCATGCCTGCGAGCGCCACATTGCGCCGCCAGTCGAGCCGCGCCCACAACGCGACGGCACCAACCAGGAGCGACGCCAGACCGAACGCGATCAGCAGCCCGGAAGCGATGCTCAGGCGCATGAACAGCAACATCGGCACGTTGGGAAGCAGAGTGGTGACAACGACTGCACCCGGCGGCACGCCTTCGGCCGCCGCACTCGTCATCCAGAATTGCAGCGGCACCATGCCTGCCACGCCGGCATAGCCCAGCAGCAGAAACCAGCCCGCCAACTCCGGCGCCATGCCAATCAGCAACGTGCCGAGCAGCGCCAGCATGAGTCCCGCCCCGCACAGCAGCATCAGGCGAGACGCTGCGGCAGATGCGGCGGTGTCTCTCGCGGCCCCGGTCACCACGGCCGCTGCGGCGACCGCGACAACGAGAGCAAGCCAGATCAGTACCGGATCGTCTGCCAGCGTTGCGGCCTGGATGGCTCCGATCAGCACCTGATAGCCGACGTGATAGAAGCGTGCGCGCTGCCGATTGAGCGACCGCACAGCAAGCGCCGCGGCAACATCGCGACGATCGAACCAGCTCACTGTCATTGCCACCAAGCTGGTGAGCAGCACCAGATGCGCCTCGGCCACACCGGTGCGCCATGCCAGCGCAAACGCCACGACAAACTGCAGGCTGGCGGAACCCGTGTTGATCCATGCGCCGATGCGCCACGATGCGACCAATGCCAGCACCATTGCCGAGATGAGCGGCAGTGCCACCACGATGAGGGCCAGCGCGCCGTTCATCGGCGCAACCGCATCCCGGCGAGGACCAGGCCGGGAACCAGCGGCACGGCGACCGCAAGCGCTGCCATCCGAGACAGATCGGGATTGGCGCCGGCCACCAATATCAAGCCGTTCTGCGACGCCAGCAGCCCAAGCACCGCCCACCCCTCCGAACGCAGCAGCGCCAGCAAAATGCCGAGTAGCGTGACGGACACGCCAGCGACCAGAATCTCGCCTGCGCCGACCTTTGCCGCAACGCAGATAATCACCACCAGCAAGGCGATGGCCATCGCCCATGCCAACAAAACGTTGTTGCGCAAGACGGGTATCGCGGCGTCATCCATCCGCAGCAATACGAGCGGTAGCATGACGCCGTTGAGGGCGAATGCGAGCACCGCCACCGCGGCCGCGAACTCACCGAGCACCATCACGGCGCACAGCCCCTGCAACGCACAGACCCACGCTGCCGTATCGATGCGCCTGACACACAGCAGACCGACCGACAGCAGCAGCGCGGCCGCACCAGCTGCCCCGATCACGCGGAACCCATGTCGGCGAACAGGAACATCGCAGCCAACAGGCCGAGCAGCACCGCGACGCCAAGCATCTGCGCCTCACGCTGCAATCTGATGCGGCCCAGCACGGCATGGAGCAGCGCCAGCACCCCCGCGAATACCAGCGTGCGGATCAGCCAGCAGGCAATGCCTACCACCCAGGCAATCGGCCCCTCGGCAGACGGCGCCATACCGAACGGCAGGAACATCGCGCCAATCAGATTGAACCAGACCAGTATCCGCATCGCATCGGTCGCCTCGAGCAGTGCGAGATCAGGTCCGCCGAATTCCTGCGCCAGCATCTCGCAACGCATCGTGCCAACCAGCGCCACGAGCAGCGTCGCAGCCAGCGCAATCCCGACGCCGACCCGCAAGCCTGTGCCATTCTCCAATTGCATCGCGGCAATCACGCTGAGGTTGAGGCTGCCCGCCAGCAACGCCAACGTGAAAAGCACCAGCAAGAGTGCCGGTTCAGCCAGACAGGCGAGCAGCATCAATCGACTGGCGCCAACGCCCGCCAGTGCGGTGCCGGCATCCATCGCCGCCAGCGCCACAGAGCAGCGCGCCAGCGCCAACAGCCCGGCGATAATCAGCAAATCGGCGAACGGGGCGAAGCTCATGCCGAGTGCGAATGACGGCACGAGACACACGGCGACGGCAGTGGCAGCGGCAGATACTGCAGGTGCGATGCTCGTTACATCCGACGCGCTTTCGGCCAGCACGCGCTCTTTGCGCAGCAGCCGTATCAGGTCCCACCACGGCTGCAACAGTGGTGGCCCGACGCGACCGGCGAGCCGCGCCTGCATCCACCGGTAAATGCCGGCCAGGCTCGGTGCGGCAACGCCCATCAAGGCGATATGCAACACCTGCGCGACGAGTCCGCTCACTAACCCCATCGAGCCACCGACGCGGTCACGACACGCACCACCGTATCGCGCCAGCGAACGAGGCTGTTCCGTCTCGCGGCAGTCGATGGCAGCCGCGCCAACACACCTCGCAGCGGCTCGACGAAGGAAGCAGGACCGGACTGCGTCGCCGGATCACCGAATGGCAGCCACGGCGGCGGCGCGGCGAACCCGCCCGACCATGCCGGTTCGCGCCGCCGCTCACCTGGGCGGCGCAATACGTGCAACGCGGCGAAGGCGACAAGCGCAAGGAGCACAGCAACAGCGACGGGCGAATACCCCGGAACCTCGGCGCCTGTGCTCAACGCCAGCCATTGACCGGAAGCGACGTGCGTCCAGCCGATTGTCGGCAGCAAGACCAATGCCGGCAGCAGACCGAACACCCCTAGCAATGCCGCGACGCCGATAAGGACGAGACGAACCGGACGTGGTGCCTCCTCGGCGGCCGCCGCGCGCGGCGTTCGGGGACGGCCAATAAAGCCAATGCCGAACAGCCGCACTGTCGACAGTGCCATCAGGCCCACGGACAAAGCAGTCAGCGCGGCGACGACCAGGACCAACAACTGAACGCCGAAATCGCCAATTCGTGCCGCTGCGATCAACGACTGGAACAGCAGCCAGAACGCGGCAAAGCCAAGCCCGGGCGGGAGCACGGCGACGGTGAACAGCCCAACCAGGCAGCAGCCGCTGGTGACTGGCATGCGATGGAGCAGTCCGCCCATGAGGTCGAGCCGACGCGTGCCCGCTCCGCTCTCGACGGTATCAGCGCACATCAGCAGTAGCGTGCGGCACAGCAAATGACAGACCAACGCCAGCCATGCCGCGGCAAGCGCGCGCGACGCCATCGATGGCAGGTCAACCGCTCGGGCACACAGCGCCACGCCGAGCGCCACCACGGCCAAGCCAACCTGGTGCAGCGAACCAACGGACAGCACCTTGTGCAACGTGTCCGCGAGCGCGGCCCGCAGTGAACCGATTGCCGCGATGCCGGCACCCGCCAACAGAAGCGGAACGCCCCACCACAACGGTTGTCCCACGCCGCAGAGGTCGAACAGCACTCGCAGCACCAGATAGATCGCGATCGTCGCGCTGAGCCGACTCACCATTCCCGCGCCGACCAGCACCAACAGCAAAACCGCGGCGGCGTGCCATCCCTCCGGCGGCGCGGCACGTATCGTGGCGAAATCAGCCGGTGAGCCAGCCAATGCGAGCGCCACCGTCAGGCAAACCACCGCGATGGCCGCCGGGCGAAGCAACGTGACGCCCCCCAGCACCAGCAGGCCCACGCCCAAGGTAAAGCCATCGCCGGCTAATGCCGTCAAAGCCATGGCAGCCAGACGGCAGCGGCGCGCGATTTGCGCAAGGGACCACGAGGAACAACACCAGCAAGAAACTCGCGGCCAACGGGTCAAGCGCGAGATGCATCGCGGCGCCTGCCGGCCCGATCGGCAGCTCCAGCGTGGTCATGTCGGCACCGGCTGCCAACGCCACCACCACCAGCACGACCACCACGGCACTGATGCCTACGCTGACAGCGGCCACGACAAAACGCGGCACAACACGACTGACAGCCGCCAGAATCGCCAGCGCCGCGATCAGAATCGCGAGCAGTATCAGGACCACAGCATCACCGGCGTGGGGCGCGACTCGCTCACGCGTGGAAGGATAGCAGCCCTATGAAATGTCGAGCGACTGCTTGCGTGCCGGCGGCGGATGCTCGGCGTCGATCGCCGCGAGGTCTTCCTTGGTCAGCGCAATATCGCCCGCTGCCGCATTCTCGCGCACGTGCCCCAGATCGCTCGCCTTCGGTATGCTGATCACGTCGGGGTGGCGCATGGTCCAGGCGATCGCGATCTGAGCCGGGGTCGCGTTGTGCCGCCTCGCCACCGCGGCCAGCGCCTTCGATTGCAGAAGTCGTCCGCCCTGCCCCACCGGCGAATACGCCATCAGCGGGATCTTGTGCTCGGTGCACCAGGGCAGCAGGTCGTATTCGATGCCGCGGCTGCCGATGTGGTACAGCACCTGGTTGCTGGCGCATTGCGTGCCGCCGGGCAGCCGAACCAGTTCCTGCATGTCGCGCGCGTCGAAGTTCGACACACCCCAGTAGCGTATCTTTCCGTCCGCCCGCAGCTTCTCGAACGCCTCCACCGTCTCGGCAAGCGGATGGCTGCCGCGCCAGTGCAGCAGATAGAGGTCGATCCGATCGGTGCGCAGTCGCTTCAGGCTGCGCTCGCACGCCGCCGGCACACCGCTGCGCGAGGCATTGTGCGGGTACACCTTGCTGACGATGAACAGCCCGTCGCGCTTGCCTTGCGTCGCTTCGGCCACCAACTCCTCGGCTCGGCCGTTGCCGTACATCTCGGCGGTATCGATCAGCTTCACGCCGAGTTCGATGCCCAGCTTCAGCGCCGCCACCTCGGCCTTCGCCGCGTTGCCGCGCTCGCCCATGTGCCAGGTTCCCTGGCCGAGCGCCGGCACCTCGGTTCCGTCAGGCAGCCGCACGGTGCGCATCACCCTGCCCTTTCCTCCGCAATCCGCAACACGCGCAGGAAGTTCCCTCCCCACAGCGCGGCGATCTCCTGCCGATCGTAGCCGCGACGCAGCAGCTCCGTCGTGATGTTCCCGCTCTCCGAGGCGTTGTGCCAGCCGCTGAACCCACCGCCGCCGTCGAAGTCCGAAGAGATGCCGACATGCTCGATGCCGATCCGCCGCACCGCGTAGTCGACATGATCGGCGAAGTCCGCGACCGTCACCGCGTCGGGCTTCGCGTCCCGTTTCAGGAACGCGGCCACCGCGGTGATCTGAATCACGCCACCCACGTCGCGCAAGGCGTCGAGCTGTGCGTCGTCCATGTTGCGCGCATTGTCGCACAGCGCGCGGATGCAGGAATGCGTGGACACCACCGGCGTGCGTGACAGCTCGACGGCCTGCAGCATGGTGTCGCGCGAGACGTGCGCGACATCGACCAGCATGCCGAGCCGGTTGAGTTCCGCGATCGCGGCACGGCCAAGCGGGCTGAGACCGCCGTGCTCGGTCGGCGCATCACCGAGATCATTACGCGGGTTGCAGGAATTGGCGAGCGCATTGTGCCCATTGTGCGTCAGTGTCAGGTAGCGCGCGCCGAGCGCCCGGAAGCGCGCCAGACGCGACAGATCGTGGCCGACCGCGAAACCGTTCTCCACCACCGGGACGATCGCCAGCACGCCGTCGCGCTTTGCTGCCTCGATCTCATCGGCAGTCACGGTAACCCGCGCGGCAACGCCATTCTCGCTGCGCCCCATAGCCCGGATCGACTGGAGCATAGCGATGGCACGCTCAAACGCGGCGGTCTCGCTTTCGGGATTGCGGGCGGCCTGCGGCACGTAGGCAACAAAGCAACCGGCGGTCAGGCCACCGCGCTGCATCTTCGGCAAGTCCACCCGGCGAGGGCCGTCAAGGAACGGGTCGGGGCCGGTCGGCCAGGGAATGTCGATGTGAGTGTCGAGCGTCAGCAGGCCGCGGTGCAGCGCGATTGGTTCAACAGAAATGGCGTCGTTCATGGCGCGGACGCTCGCAGAAATCGACGTGGCGCGGAAGAGGCTGGGCGCGACAAGATGTGGACCTGTCGCAGTCAGAACGAATTTTTGGTTCAGCGGGATCGGTGGGTGGCCTTGACGAACCGATGCCAGCTCGGCCCCCATGAGGATACGGAGGATACCATGACCGACACGCTGGACGGAGGTTGCGCCTGCGGCAGGCTGCGCTACCGCATGCACTCGAAACCGATGTTCGTGCATTGCTGCCACTGCAAGGATTGCCAGCGGCAGACCGGCACGGCGTTCGTGCTCAACGCGCTGATCGAGGCCGATCGGGTCGAGCTGCTGTCCGGCGATCCCAGTCCCAGCCCTATGCCGACCGACAGTGGCCAGCCCGCACCGGGTCTTTCGCTGCCCCGATTGCGGCACGGCGGTCTGGAGCGAGTACGGCGGCCTGACGAAGCTGCGTTTCGTCCGCGTCGGTACACTCGACGATCCAACGGCGCTGCCGCCGGATGTGCACATCTACACGCGCTCGAAGCTGCCGTGGGTCACGCTGCCCGCCGGCGTGCCGGCATTCGAGGCGTATTACAGCTCGCGCGAGGTATGGCCGGCGGAAAGCCTGGAACGGCGCAAGGCGGCACTCGGCTAACCAGCCTTCTTCGTCGCGCGACGCCTGGTGGGCTTCTTCGTCTTGGTCGCCTTGCGCGGCACAGGTTTTCTGGCGCGCACCTGCTGCGGTTTCTCGCGAGTGGCTGGCGGCGGTTCGGTCGCCGCCATGTCTAGACCGAACATCGCCGACAGATCGTCCGCCTCCAGCACCTTGCCGGCAGCAGGGCCGGCCTTCGTCATGGGCAGCGAGCTATCGAAACCGACCAACAGGTCCTTCTCGTCGACCGCGCGCAGCCGGAACAGCAGTTCAGGCTGCCGGTCCAACCGCGCGCCGATGCCGTACAGCACTGCCGCCACGTGCTTGCACATGTAC
The DNA here is from genome assembly GCA_963776505.1 of uncultured Alphaproteobacteria bacterium. GTDB lineage: Bacteria > Pseudomonadota > Alphaproteobacteria > Acetobacterales > Acetobacteraceae > JAMXLO01. Next base: position 30,188 of record CAVZNH010000063.1, on the reverse strand, counting down.
GCATAGTCCGGGCAACTGCACTCGAAGCGGATCTCTTTCGGCCCGGGAAACAGCCCGAGGCCTTGCCGGCAGATGCGCTCCATCACGCCCTGCGACAGCCGGCCTTGCAGCAGTTCGACCAATGAATTGATCCCGCCTGAGCAGTCCTTGCAGATTGACCGCCAGTGCGGCTTGGCCACCGTGTCGATACTCACGCTGATCCGGTAGAGCGACGACCCGCTGACCATCGCCGTCACCTCGCGCGGTGCGATCTGCAGGTCGAGTACCGAGCCATTGCGCACATAGGTCCGGCCGCGCGGCAGACGGTTGGCAAAATCCTGGTAGCTTTCAAGATTTTCGCACCAGGCCTTGCCCCAGAAGGTGGAAGCAATGACGCGGCCCTCGATTAGCACCGGCGCGATCCGCTGGCCTTTCCTGCTCAGCTTCGCCACCTCGAGTGCGGCACGCCGACGGCGTTCAGCCACCGGCACGTAATCCGTCCAGCCCCCGTACCAGGACATGATGTCAGTCCCTCATCGCGGCGTTAAGGTCCAGCGCCACCAGACGCAGCAGGTCGTCGTCCTTCATCTCGGTCAGGTTGATCTCCCCGCCACCCGACAGCAGTTCATCTGACACACCCTGTTTCGATTCTATCAACGCGTCGATCTTCTCCTCGACTGTACCCCGGCACACGAATTTGTGCACCAATACATTGCGCTTCTGGCCGATGCGGAAGGCGCGGTCGGTCGCCTGATTCTCCACCGCCGGGTTCCACCATCGATCGAAATGCACCACGTGCGAGGCGGCGGTCAGCGTCAGCCCCGACCCGCCCGCCTTCAGCGACAGCACGAAGAACGGCACGTTCTCGTCTTCCTGGAACGTGCGCACCAGATCGCGCCGGCCGCGCACCGCTGTCTCGCCGTGCAGCACCAGCCCCGGCCGTCCGAACACCTCGGCGAGGAACGCAGCCAGCGGCGCGGTCATTTCGCGGAACTGCGTGAACACCAGCATCTTCTCCTGGCGCGACGCGACAACCTCCGCGACCTCGCGCAGACGCGCCAGCTTGCCGCTGTCCGCTTCGGCCCACGCGCCGTCGCGCAACCATTGCGAGGGATGATTGCAGATCTGCTTGAGCCGCAGCAGCATCGCCAGCACGATGCCCTTGCGCTGGATGCCGTCGCTGTTCTCCAGCGCGTCGCCGAGTTCGCGGACCGCCTGCTCGTAGAGCGCCGCCTGCCTGCGGGTCAGACCACACCATGCCTTCACCTCGGTCTTGTCCGGCAGGTCGCTGATGATCGACTTGTCCGTCTTCATCCGGCGCAGGATGTAGGGCCGCACCAGTTCACGCAGCGGGCCATAAGGATTGGTCTCCCGATCGGCCAGCATCCTGGCATAGCGGCTGAACTGTTTCGCCGAACCGAGCAGGCCCGGATTGATGAAGTCGAAGATCGACCACAGGTCGCCCAAGTGATTTTCGACCGGCGTGCCGGTCAGCGCGATGCGCGCCGTCGCCTTCAGCGACTTGGCCGCGCGCGTCTGCTTCGCGTTCGGGTTCTTGATCGCCTGCGCCTCGTCCAGAACAGCATAGCGCCACTCGATCTCCGACAGCGCCTTGATGCGCAGCAACGAACCATAGCTGGTGATCACCAGGTCGAGCGCCGCAGCGTGTTCCGCGGTAAATTCGGCGATCTCCGCCGCGCTCATCGCCGAGGGATGCACGATCGCCACCTTCAGGTCAGGCGCGAACTTCTCCACCTCCGCCAGCCAGTTGGCCAGCAAAGACGCCGGCGCCACCAACAGACTCGGCCCGCGACGCTCCGCCAGCAGCAGCGCCAGGACCTGTATCGTCTTGCCCAATCCCATGTCGTCGGCGAGACACGCACCAAGCCGCAGCCCCGACAGCAACCGCAGCCACTGCACACCGTCGCGCTGATACGGCCGCAGCGTGCCGCGCAACGACAGAGCGACATCGAACCCGCTGTCCGCGCAGTCGGGCGAGCGCAGCCTTTGCAGCGTATCGGCAAGCCATGGTCCGGCGGTCACGCGCGACCAGTCGGCGACAGTGACATCGCCCGGCTCATCGGCGACCGCGGCTCCGGCCAGCATGCGCATGGCCGCTGCGAAGGACAGCCCCTCGCGTTCCGCCAGTAGCTCGGCCGCGCGGAATTGCTGGATCGAGCGCTCGAGCCTTTCCCGATCGATCTCCACCCACTGGCCGCGCAGCAGCACCAGCGAGTCGGTGCCGGCCAGCAAGGAAGCGATCTCCTTCTGGCTCAACACCTCGCCGTCCAGCGTGACGGCCATGCGAAAGTCCAGCACGCCCTCCAGGCCGAGTGCCGAGGGCTTGCGCGCGCCCACGGTGCCGGTCACCTGCGGACGCGGCGGACGGTTGGCGCGCCACGCCGGCGGCATGCGCACGACGACGCCGGCGCTTTCCAGATCGGGCACGCTGGTAAGCAGGCGGGCGGCCTCCTGCGGCGTCCAGCGCAATGGATGAAACAGTTCGCCTGCATCGAGCATCGGCCGCAGCCACTCGCAGGTCTCCGCGGCGCGCTTCACCGGCAGCAGCAATGCCAGCATCTTGTCGCGATTGGCCGCGCCGGCGTACTCGCGCAGCGCCTGGCCGAGAGGCACATGCTGCGCGCGCGCCTGGGCGGAAAGCTGGGTGGTATAGGTGGCGAGAAAGGCGAACGGCGCCTCGTCGTCGCGCCGGTTCTCAGCCAGGTTGAAGTGCACGCGGCCGACCAGGTTCCAGGCGGGATTGAGGCTCTTCAGAAAGCTCTGCAGGTCGGTCTTCGCGGCGGTAAGCGATGTCGCCAGCGCCGCCGCGGTCTCCTGCCACAGCGCACGCAGCACGTCCGCCGAGAGGTACTCGGCGCCCGTCATCATCGGCGCCGTCAACACCAGCGACGCAAGATCGCCCTCGCCTGGTGGCGCTATCTCCGGAACGCCCGCGCCGGACGATTGCAGACACAACGCGCCGACATACCGTGTGGCAAAGCCACGCCACCAAAGGAACAGCGGCGGCAGGTGGTGCCCCAACTCGGCAGCGCCGAGGCGCAGCAGTCCATGACCGCTGCCCTGCGCGAACGCGTCGGCCAGGCGCGAAGCCACTCGGTCATCGAGTTCCGCCGCATCGGAGGCCTCTGCCAGGACCAGGTGCCCGTGCGGCGTCAGACGCAGATTAGCGTGCGACATGCGGCAAGGGTACCGGCGAACCGCCGGCAGTGGTCAAGAGTGATTCAGCGCCTGTCTCTCAATGATGACGAAACAGCCGTTATCGACCCTAAGCGCAAGGATATAACAGAACGCCGGCACGCCTGAAGGTGACCGGTAGGGACGTCTTACGAAGCCGGACCCGCACTCTGCTCAAATCGGTAGATCCGAGCGCGTGACAGGTCGAGGTTACATGTCTGGCCCGCCGCCCGCACCCAGGTAACATCAGTGGCAAGAACATCAAACACGTCACCGTTCAGTGCGACGACTATCCGGCACATTGGTCCGACAAGGTGCTGGCTCTCGACGCGCGCCGGGCCTGGTCCGGGCAGCAGGCCGATCTCGTGCGGCCGAATCAACGCAACCGCCGGTCCTGCAGGACACGTGGTGGGCATCTGCACGTTGGGCAGTCCCTCAATACGGGCAAGGCCGTCGGCGACAATGCAGTTGAAGCGCACTGATTCACCAATGAACTCATGCAGAAAGGCACTCGCAGGTTCAGCGTAAAGCCTCGCCGGCGGATCAACCTGTTCGACCCGGCCGGCGCGCAACACTGCAACGCGGTCGGCCATCTCCATCGCCTCCGCTTGATCGTGTGTCACAAAGATGCTGGTAAGGCCCATTCGGTCATGCAACGCGCGCAGCCACACGCGAAGGCTTTTGCGCACTTTCGCATCGAGTGCGCCGAATGGTTCGTCGAGTAACAGCAACTTGGGCTCGATCGCCAGCGCGCGGGCAAGTGCGACGCGCTGACGCTGCCCGCCGGATATCTGCTCGGGATAGCGGTGCGCCAGATTGCCAATTTCCATGAAGTCTAAGAGCGACTGTACGCGCGTGCGAAATCTCTCGCGTAGGCGGGCGGCGGTCACGCGGTTGAACGGTCAGGCCAAATGCTACATTCCGCATCACGGTCATATGTCGGAACAGCGCGTAATGCTGGAACACGAAACCAACGGACCGTTCGCGCGCAGGCACGCCCTGCATCGATCGTCCATCGACGATGATGGCGCCGGAATCGGCAAAATCCAGACCTGCCACTACACGCAGCAATGTCGTCTTGCCGGAACCAGACGGTCCCAGTAGCGCGAGGAACTCGCCGTGCGCAATGGTCAGGCTGACCCGATCCAGGGCCGTCACACCGCCGAACGATTTGCTTAGATCACGCAACTCAACACTCACAGAAGCGGCCCGCCGCGACTGCCGATGCGCCACTCCAGAGCGGCCTTCACCACCAGTGTCAGCAGTGCCAGCATCGACAGCAGGCCGGCGATGGTGAAGGCTCCTACCCAGTCATAGTCGTTGAACAACGCCTCGATCTGCAACGGCATGGTCATGGTCTGGCCCCGCACATGTCCCGATACCACCGCGACTGCGCCGAACTCGCCCATCGCGCGGGCGTTGCACAACAGAACGCCGTAGAGCAGGCCCCAGCGGATGTTGGGGAGCGTCACGCGCCAGAAGGTCTGCCAGCCCGTGGCGCCGAGTGTCAGAGCCGCTTCCTCCTCGCTCGCACCCTGCTGCTCCATCAGTGGGATCAGTGTACGCGCGACGAAGGGAAACGTGACGAAGGTTGTAGCCAGAATCAACCCCGGTATGGCGAAGATGACGCGGATGCCGGCGCGGTCGAACGCCGGGCCGAACCAGCCGGTGGCACCGAACAACAGTACCCACACGAGGCCGGATATCACCGGCGATACTGAGAACGGCAATTCGATCAGGGTGATCAGCAGGCCACGGCCTGGGAACCTGAAGCGACCGATACACCAAGCTGCGGTCAGGCCGCATACCGCGTTCAGTGGCACGCTGATCGCGGCGACGATCAGCGTCAGCTCAATCGCGGCAATTGCGTCGGGGGCGACGAGCGCATCGGCCGCGATTGCCAGCCCGCGCTTCAGCGCTTCCGTGAACACGACGGCCAATGGCAACAGCAGCAGCGTCACCAGTAGGACGACGGTCAGTGCAATCAGTACCACCCGCACTGCAGGGCTTTCCTGCGTGGCCGGTAAATTCATGAGCGCAAATGGATGCGCCGCTCCAGCAGGTTGAGCAGCAGCAGAATGGCGAACGAGACCAACAGCATCACCAAACCCAGCGTGGCGGCACCAGCATAGTCGAGCTGCTCCAGGCGGATCACGATCAGCAGTGGCGCGATTTCACTGATCATCGGCATGTTGCCGGCGATGAAGATGACGGAGCCATACTCGCCGACACCGCGTGCCAGCGCCGCACCGAAGCCGGCCAGCAATGCAGGGATCAGCGCCGGCAGCACCACGCGGCGCACGATCTGCGCACGCGTAGCGCCGAGTGTCGCCGCGGCCTCTTCCGAGGCTAGCGGCAGATCCATGATGACCGGCTCCAGTGTGCGCACGACAAACGGCAGGCCGACGAAAATCAACGCCACCAGGATGCCGAGAGGCGTATAGGCAACTTTAATCCCCAGTGGCGTGAGCAGCGCTCCTATCCAGCCTCTAGGCGCGAACAACGCGGTCAGCGCTATGCCGGCGACGGCGGTTGGTAGGGCGAGGGGCATGTCGATCAGCGAGTCCGCGAGGTTGCGGCCGGGGAACCGGTAGCGGACCATCACCCAGGCGACCAGCAAACCGAACGGGACGTTCACGACGGCGGCCAACGCAGCAACGCCAAAGCTCAGGCGCAATGAAGCTAGCACACGTGGTTCGGTTATCGAATGCCACACACCAGCAAGCCCCAGCTCCCATGGGCGCAGGATCAGAGCCGCCAGCGGCAGCAACACGATCAGCGACAGCCAGAGGAGCGTGATGCCGAAGGTCAAGGAAAACCCCGGCAACGCAGAGCGTCGCGCCGGCCGCATCATTTCCCTGGCGTGAATATCCGGTCGAACATACCGCCATCGGCGAAGAAGGTTGCCTGTGCGGCGTCCCAGCCACCAAAATCACCGATCGTCACAAGCTTCATCGTAGGATAGCGCTCGGCATATGTTGCCACCACCGCTGGATCACGCGGTCGGTAGTAGTGCTTCGCGACGATGTCCTGGCCCTCCTTGCTGTACAGGAATCGAAGGTAGGCCTCCGCTACAGCACGGGTCCCCTTTTTGTCCACGATACTGTCCACCACCGCGACTGGCGGTTCGGCCAGAATGCTGAGCGAGGGATAGACGATGGTGAACTCATCAGGGCCTAGCTCCTTGCGCGCCAGCCAAGCCTCGTTTTCCCAGGCAAGCAATACGTCGCCCAGCCCACGCTGGGCAAAGCTGTTGGTTGCGCCGCGCGCTCCGATATCCAGCACCGGCACGTGGTGGAGTAGGTCGCGCATGAACGCCTCGGCTGATGCCGCCGTGGCTCCCGGCTCACGCTGGGCCCATGCCAGCGCGGCGAGGAAGTTCCAGCGCGCACCGCCGGACGTCTTTGGGTTCGGCGTGATCACCGCCACATCCGGTTTGATCAAGTCTGGCCAGTCACGAATTGCCCTCGGGTTGCCCTTGCGTACTAGGAAGACGATCGTGCTGGTGTAGGGAGATGCGTTATCTGGCAACCGTGTCTGCCAGTTCGCCGCAACCATTCCGCGCCTCGCCAATGCATTGATGTCGGCAGCCAGCGCCAACGTGACGACATCTGCCTGCAAACCATCCAACACGGCACGCGTCTGCGCTCCGGAGCCGCCATGCGACATATTGATGTTGACGCGTTGGCCGGCCTCCTTCTGCCACGCTGCGGCGAATGCACGGTTGATTTCGCGGTACAGCTCGCGCGTAGGGTCGTACGACACGTTTAGAAAAGTCGTATCGGAGGCTCTGACGGGACCGGCAGCTACGGCAGCCAGTGTCACGAACATCGTGGAACGCCGGCTCATGCGAAAGTCAGGCATTGGATATCTCCTTCCGAAGAGGCGGCGTCGTATGCAGTGCTCATCATCATTGCTCGTGAGCGTCTTCCATGCCCAAATGATGTCCCCGCACAAGGCCTGTGGGGAATAGCGCAATATCCCTCGGGAGCAGATTCTGGTGCTCCCCGTCAGTGAGTTTGGAGATATATCTTTCTCATCGTCCGGCCGTGAAAGGCCGCGGCCGAGGTCGGCACATTTCAGGGAGCACAACGAGGCAGGGAGGTAGCAACCGCAGATTTCGCCGACGACGCTATCCTGCCGATGGCGCATTAGTCCCTGAATGGCCGGAATCCACCCAAAGCGGCTCTCGGCTGAGCGACTCCGTGCCGGATCGGTTCATAGACAGGCTCTCATCAGCTCAGCGATCGCCGAGAAAGTTCAGCAGCGCCGCGTCGAACAACGCAGGGTTCTGCAGGAATGCGAAATGACTGGTGTTCGGCAGGATCAGCAGACCGGCACCCGGAATTGTCGCGGCGATATACTCGGCGTGCGCACGCTTGATCGCCTCGTCGTGGTCGCCGTCCACCACCCATACCGGCGATCGGATCGACTTCAGTTGCGCGTCGGTCCAGTTCGGCTCGGTCTCCCACATCTTGCTGATCTGCGCGACGAACGCATCGTAGTCCTTCGGCGTCGCGGACAGCCGCGCGTATTCCTGCCTGCCGCGCTCGATGAAACGCGCGAATGTCGGGTTCTTATCCACGCCCTCCTGCACGCCGGACGTCACGGTATTGGCGGCGAAGGCGAAGACCTTGCCGACGCGATCCGGATGACGAATGGCGAGGTCGAGGCCAAGGATAGCGCCGTCACTCCAGCCCACCATGTCGGCCTTGGCGATGTGCAGCGTGTCGAGCAGCGCCACCACGTCGTCGGCCATCAGGTCATAGCCATAAGGGCGTGCGTCGCGCGTGCTGCGGCCGTGACCGCGGCTGTCCACCACGATCACCATGTGGTGCGGCTCGAGCGCGCGCACCTGATTGCCCCAGTAGTCCGAGTTGGCGAGACCGCCATGCAGCAGCACGACCGGCGGACCTTGGCCGATTGTCGCGTAGTACAGGCTGATGCCGTTGACCTTGGCATGTCCGGTGTGCTCGCCGGCAACCGGTGGCGGCGTTGGCGGCAGCGTCTGCCATAACGCCTCTGCCATGGCGGCACGCAGCGGAATCGTCAGCAAAAGCGCAAGCAGAAACCGCCGCATCGCCATCTCCCCATCAGGGCCGCTGTCGCAGCGAAGGGCGCAGCGCCCAGGCCAGCGGCAATGTCAGCAGGCATACCACGGCGACGATGAAGATCGCATGCGTGGGCCCGAATGTATCGCCGGCGAAGCCATACAGCACGGGAGCAACGGCGCCGCCACCGATCGTGCCGGTGTAGAACAGCCCGAACGCGTGTTCGCGCCTGTCAGGCGACACCAGTTCGGGGACCGTGCCGTACAGCACTGACGACGTTCCGTTCAGTGCGATGCCGATCACCGGAAGACAGGCCAAAGCGCCATACAACGGCAACGGCCCGATGGCGACGATGCCGAGGGCTGTCGCCAGTTCAGTCAGCAGCACGGTGCGCAGAACGCCCAGCCGCGCACCCAGCCAGCCGCACGCCAGCTTGCCGACGGCACCACCGGCGAAGATCAAGGTGAGCGCCAGGCCGATGGTCGGCGTCGTCGCGTCCTTCGCGCGCAGCACGAAGGGCAGGAACGCGAGGAAGCCCATGCGTGTGCCGCTGTCCAGCACGCCGATCGCCAGCAGCAGAGGAAACGCTCCGCGTTGGCGCGGCGGCGTCGCCGTACCCTCGTCAGCCGGCATCCGCCTTGCCGGCAGACCGCAACGAGGTCCGGGCATTCCGCGGCAGCAGGATCAGGATCGCCGCGGCAGCCGCCAGAGCCCAGCGCGCCGATGATGCCGACCGCACTGCGCCACGCGATAATCGCCATGAGCCATGCGGTCGCGGCCGGTATCGCCATCTTTCCCAGATCGCCGGCGAAATTGTAGGTGCCGAGAGGGCCGCGGGATCCTTGCGCCTCGTAGGCCGTCGCGACCAGCGACGAGCCGATCGGATGCTGCGTCGCGGCGCCCGCACCGCCGATCAGCAACACGACTACCAGCAGAAGAACCCTGCGCCGGTAAGGCCGATCGTGATATAGGCGCCGCCGGCCAGCGCGGTGCCGATTGCCAGCACCAGCGGGCCGCCCCAGCGGACCGCCAGCCAGGACGCCGGCACCTGCAATCCGGCCATCGCGCCGGCAAACAGCATTCGCAGGACGCCGAGAGCCGCGAAGCTCAGACCGAACTCGGCCTGCCAAACCGGCAGCAATACGTAGATGAGGTCGGTGAAGCCGTCGTGCAGCGCGTGTACGCCACAGGCCACGGCCAGAATGCGCCGGCGGTCATCACTGGGCACGGCGTAGCGTGGCGCCGATCGTTGCAGATGCAGCCATTTCCATCCTCCTCGTCCGACACGCAAATCTGGGGCGTCGAGGGGCAAGAATGGAAGACGGAGAATGATCATATTTGTCTAGATGTCTAATCTCAATGACGATCGCTTGATCGGGCGCCAACGCAGGATCACTGTGGCAGCACCGATGTCCGCCATCTCCCGAACCATTCCCCGCGCGGCGCTTGTCACCGGCGGCGCGCAGCGCATTGGCCGGACGATTGCGATCGCATTGGCAGAGGCCGGGTTCGACGTCGCAGTGCACTGCAATGCCAGCCGCGAGGCCGGTGCCGTGACGTGCGAGGACATTCGCCGCCTCGGGCGCCGCGCCGCGCTGCTACCGGCTGACCTGATGCAGGAGGAGCAGACGCAGGCGCTGCTGCCGCGAGGCCACTCGCGGTGCTCGGCCCGATCGGCGTGCTGGTGAACAACGCCAGCCCGTTCGAGCGCGACGAATGGCACGACGCAACCCGCGCCTCGTGGGATGCGCACATCGAGCCCGGCCTGCGCGCGCCCTTTGTGCTGATCCAGCATTTCGCCCGAGCGCTTGCCGGCGGACGCCGAAGGGGTGGTGATCAACATGCTGGACCAGCGGGTTTGGTCCATCACGCCGCATTTCGTCTCCTATACCGTGGCGAAGGCCGGCCTGTGGGCGCTCACCCAGTCGATGGCGCTGGCGCTCGCCCCGCGCATTCGGGTGAACGGCATCGGCCCCGGCCCAGCGCTGGCGAATACCCGACAGACGCACGAGCAGTTCGTGCGGCAGTCTGCCTCGGTGCCGCTGCATCGCGGGACCAGCCCTGAGGAGATCGCCCGGGCCGTGCTCGCCATCCTTGCCCTGCCCGCGATGACGGGCCAGATGCTGGCACTCGATGGTGGCCAGCACCTGCAATGGCAATCCGGACGCCACGGCCCTCCGCCCGAGGAGTAAGCAACCATGGAAACCCAGCCGATCGCCAGCGCCGCCCGGGCACTCCGCCACATGTTCCTGCGCGACATGGTGCTGAACGCCAGCATTGGCGTGCATCCGCACGAACATGCCGCACCGCAGCGGGTGCGGATCAACGTCGATCTCGGCGTGGAGGACGATGGCGCCCTGCCCTTGTCGCGCCAGCCGGTTGGGCGGGATGAACTCGTCCGCGTGGTGGATTACGAGAAACTCGCCGACCGCGTCCGGGCTATCGTCTCCTCCGGCCATGTCCGGCTGGCCGAAACATTGGCTGAGCGCATTGCCGAGGTTTGCCTGCAGGACAGGCGCGTGCATCTGGCGCGAGTGCGGGTGGAAAAGCTCGATGTTTTCATGGATGCAACTTCGGCGGGAGTGGAGATCGAGCGGCGGCAGAGTGATTTGTCCACCCCCTGACGGCCAGCCGCGGTAACCCGGTGGGGAAGCGGAATGTGTTAATTCCGTTGCGATATTCCCAGCAAGGCTGCGTGAAAATCAATGGGTTAGCTTCTGCCTAAATTTTTTGCAATCCTTATGGACCCTAGTGATTTCAAGGCTTTCACGCGAATGCGAGTGAGTCGGCCCACAAACTTATCCACACGATCGGTGGATGATCCGGCAGCGAGCGGAGACCCCTGGCCTAACGCCGGCAATCCCGCCAATTATCCTATGCCATGAGCGACCCACCCGTCAGCCCGGCCCCGTCCGGAGCCGCCGCCATCGAGGCAGCGCTGGCAACCATGCCGTTCAGCCCGGGCGTCTATCGCATGCTCGATGCGAAGGGCGAGGCGCTCTATGTCGGCAAGGCGCGCAGCCTGAAGAAGCGCGTGGCCGCCTACACCCAGCTTGGCCGGCTGGATGAGCGGCTGCGGCGGATGGTGAACGAGACCGCCGCGATGGAGGTGATCACCACCCACACCGAGGCCGAGGCGCTGCTGCTCGAGGCCAACCTCATCAAGCGCCTGAAGCCACGCTTCAACATCGTGCTGCGGGATGACAAGTCCTACCCGTGGCTGATGCTGACCGAGGACCACCCGTTTCCCCAGATTGCCAAGCATCGTGGGGCGCATGTGCGGAAGGGCAGCTACTGGGGGCCGTTCGCTTCTGCCTGGGCGGTGAACCAGACTGTCACCGCGATGCAGCGGGTGTTCCTGCTTCGCTCGTGCGCCGACACGGTCTTTGCCAACCGCACACGGCCGTGCCTGCTGTATCAGATCCGCCGATGCTCGGCGCCCTGTGTGGGTCGGATCGACGAAGCCGGTTACGGCAGGCTGGTCGGCCAGGCGAAGGCATTTCTTGCCGGGAAGCTGGCCACCGTGCAGCGCGAGCTTGCGGCCGAGATGGAACAGGCCGCCGGCACGCTGGAATACGAACATGCTGCGGCAGTGCGCGACCGCATTCGCGCGCTGACCTTCGTGCAGGGCAACGACGTGGTGAACCCCGCCAGCCTGACCGATGCTGACGTGATCGCCGCCTGGCAGACTGCTGGCCAGACCTGCGTGCAGGTGTTCTTCGTGCGCGGCGGTCGCAACAACGGCAACCGCGCCTTCTTCCCGACCCATGCCAAGGCCGAGGAGGCCGGCCAGGTGCTCGCTGCGTTCATCGCGCAGTTCTACGACGACAAACCGCCGCCGCCGTGCGTTCTGGTCAATCATGCGCTGCCCGAGCAGGACCTGGTCGCCGAGGCGCTGAGCCTGAAGGCGGAGCGCAGGGTGGAAATCCATGTTCCGCAGCGCGGCGAGAAGCGCGCGGTGGTGCAGCACGCCGAGGTCAACGCGCGCGAGGCAATGGAGCGGAAGCTCGCGGAGAGCGCCGGCCAGGCGAAGCTGCTCGACGGCGTCGCGCAGTTGTTCGGACTGCCGTCACCACCGGAGCGGATCGAGGTCTATGACAACTCGCACATCATGGGCACCAACCCCTACGGCGTGATGATCGTCGGTGGGCCGGAAGGTTTTCGTAAGGCGGCATATCGCAAGTTCGCCATTCGCGGACCGATAACCCCGGGCGATGACTTCGCGATGATGCGCGAGGTGCTGCAGCGCCGCTTCACACGTGCTCTCAAGGAGCAGGAGGAGGGAGCGCCGCCGACCGAATGGCCAGACGTTGTCTTGATTGACGGCGGCGCCGGCCAGCTATCGGCGGCGCGTGAAGTACTGAACGATCTTGGTGTGCAGGACGTCAAACTTGTGGCGATCGCCAAGGGCCCGGATCGTGATGCGGGACGCGAGTGGTTCCACACCGACGGCATGGCGCCATTCCAACTGCCACCGCGCGATCCCGTGCTGTACTTCCTGCAGCGGCTGCGCGACGAGGCACACCGCTTCGCGATCAGCACGCATCGCGCGGGACGCTCGAAGAACATTCGGCAGAGCGAGCTCGATGAAATCACGGGCATCGGCGCCGCGCGCAAGCGAGCATTGCTCAACCACTTCGGTTCGGCGCGGGGCGTGAAGATGGCGGGGCTTGCGGATCTGGAGGCCGCGCCGGGGATCAGCCACGAAACCGCACGGCGCGTGTATGCGCATTTTCATCCAGGTGTGCGAATGGAGAATGCGTCTTGATTTGCTCGGTCACGAATTGGTTCGGCCAGACCGGCCGTCGGTATCGTGAACGGGTGGGATCAGCGCACGTCCCGTCCTCAAGCCGCTCGCTGTATTGCAGATGCAGGCTTTACCGACCAGCTCAGGCCGTTCTAACGGGCAGACAGTGGTGCCAGCGTAGCAGCGAGGCGGGGGAGATCGAGGTCCTGGCGTAAGGCCCATCGCAGGAGGCGGTGCCCACTGTAGCGCCGGCTGGCGTGGGAAGGCCGGCGGTTGGGGGCTTGGCAGACGCACCTGCGGCACAATCACCACGACGGGGCTTCGCGGGTCGGCATACACAAAGCAAAGAGGCCAGACCGTCATCGCCGCAGCAACAAACGCGCAAAGTCGCCGCCGCTGATCGCACAGGTTCATCTCAACCGCCGCGCTCCAGGTTTCCTGTTGCGCAACAGGTCGATGCCAACCAGCACCGCTGGAATGGCGCAGACCGCCCAGCCGGCCGCATAACCGCCTGTCACGCGCAACAGCAATGAAAATACCGACGGACATAAAAACGCGCCCATCTGACCGAATGACAGAACGCCTCCGGTGACGGCGCCGGCTCGGCCGACCGGCGCGAGGCGCGCGGACTCTGACAGCAGTATGCCATGCCATGACATCGCGGTGGCGCTCAAGACGCCGGTTACGATGCCTATGGCGAGAGTGGACCACGCCGCGGTGAACGCGCCAGTCAGCACGACGCTTGCCGCCATTCCAAACGCCAGCCACGACATCACGGTTCGTGGGGCTACATAGAAGCTGCCGACCCAGCCCCACAGGATACGGCACGGAATTGCCAAGGCGATGACCGCAGAAAACAACGCCCCTGCCGCCACGAGATCGTAACCAAGTGCCGTGAGGAAGGTCACGAAATAGGCGATGAAGACCGCCTGAAGCCCATTGAATGCGAAGCAGGCAAAGGAGAGAGCGCGCAACTCCCCAACCGCCAGAACGCCCGTGATCGTCGTCACGAAGTCCGACAGGTGTATCGCATGAGTTGGCAGCGGCTCGGTATCGAGGCGTCCATGCAGCGGTTGCAACAGCAGCGCGAAGAACCAGCAGGCGCCAGCACTGACCAGCATCGTCCCGCGCCAGCCCAGAGATTGGGCCAGGGCTGGGCCAAGCCAGCCGCCGAGCAAGATGCCCGCCGGGATCGCCGTCTGCGTGACCGAGAATGCGAAAGGCGCGTATCGCCTGATCGCCCATCTGCCGAGCAACTGCGAACTGGCGGGAGTTGCGACGGCGGCGATACTGTTGCCGACCAGTGCCGACAGCACGAAGCCCGCAGCACCTCCGATGATCGCGACGGCCATGCCGCCACCGGTCGAGAGCAGTGCGATCTGGCTCATACGAATGGCACCATGGCGGATAATGAACCCGCCCGATCCGAGTTGGCCGATCAGCGCGGCGATGGCTGTCAGACCAAAATAAACCCCAACCCACGACGGGTCAGCGTGCAGTTCGAGAATGATCAGCGGAGCGAGCACCGCAGGCAGCACTCTGCCGACCGAGCCGCAGGTCTGTTGCAGAAACATTGCCACAACGGCAATCAGCATCTGGGTCAAATGGCTCGTTTCCCTCGGGTTGACCCGTTCCAACCCAAAGGGCCCACGGCGTCAACGGCAGCGGCAGTCGGGGTTCGTCGCCTAAGACGCGATCGCCGCATCGTGCCATGCTGACTTGGCCGGGGTCGCCTCGGCCGACGGACAGATCGTCGGATATGTGAGGCACCATGACCATAGTGCACTTCATCACCCACCCCGAGGTCAGTATCGACGCGGCCGTGCCGGTGCCTGAATGGCCGCTCTCACCGGTTGGCAGCCGTCGTATGCAGGTGGCAACGAAGCGACCGTGGCTCGCGGGCGTTCGCTCGGTGTTTTGCAGCGCCGAAAGAAAAGCCATGGATGCCGCTGGTATCGTGGCAAATTCCCGTGGATTGCGCCCCATCGTCGTCGCGGCCCTGGGCGAGAACGACCGTTCGGCGACTGGCTATCTGCCGAAATGTGAATTCGAGGCCATGGCCGACGCGTTCTTCGCGCGACCTGACGACAGCATACGAGGATGGGAACCTGCCAAGGACGCCCAGCGCAGGATCATAGATGCCGTCGAGCGCGTCATCGCGATGTCGGCGGCCGACGGAGACGTCGCCATCGTATCCCATGGCGGTGTCGGAACCCTGCTTCTCTGCCACCTCAAAGGCGTGCCGATCAGTCGGAGCGAAGATCAACCCGGCGAAGGTGGCGGCAATTTCTTCTCGTTTGATACATCAGGCCGCCATCTTCTCTCTGAATGGCGGCGCATCGAGGCGTAACGCGAGAGGGGCGCCAACACGATGCCCGGCAAGTTGCTCAATGGCGCCAAGCGATGCGAATGGCGGCGGACGGCATAGGGTATCAGTCCATCAGGCAGACTGCGATGTGACCCAATGACAGTCTACTTCACCAGCGATCACCACTTCGGCCATTCCGGGGCACGGACCTTCTATCGTCGGCCATTCTCGTCAGTCGCTGAGATGGACCAGCAAATGATAGATCGGTGGAATGAAGTGATCAGCCCCGAGGATGAAGTTTGGCACTTGGGGGACTTCGCGGTGCGCCAATCGTCGGAGCGGGTGGCCCATCTGTTGGCGGCGCTGCATGGCAGGAAGCATCTTGTGGTCGGCAACAACGACGACGCAGTGGTGACCAGCTGTACCGGCTGGAGGAGCGTTCAGCCGTATGCGGAACTGACCGTCGATGAGAAGAAGCTCGTGCTCTGCCACTACCCGTTCAGGTCTTGGCGAGACATGGCGAGGGGATCGCTCAACCTCCACGGCCACAGTCATGCAAGACTGAAGGCATTGCCGCGACAGTTCGATGTCGGTGTGGACGGCCAGGACTTCCGGCCAGTTCGGCTGGCCGACATTCTAGGAAAATCGAAGGCCCGTCGTACTTGAGCCAGCGGCATGCGGGATGCTGGGCTGTCCTCCAGCCCCATGACAGAAGTACCCGACAATTCCCCTCCCGCTGCGCCGGCCAAGCGGCTAGGCTGCGTTCGCGATGCTGACCGACCTGCCGAATTCTGCTGACGCTCTCGCGCATTGCGGCGATCCCGCTGTTGGTGGTGCTGGTGGCACTGCGCCAGCCGGCGGCCGATCTCGCCGCGTGCGTGCTGTTCAGCAGCGCTGCCATAACCGACTACTTCGACGGCCGCCTCGCCCGCTCGCGCCGCCAGCAATCCGATCTGGGCCGCATGCTCGACCCGATCGCGGACAAGCTCTTGGTCGGCGCCGCCCTCATGATGCTGGTCGGCCAAGGACGCATGTCCACCTGGGGCCTGTACCCGGCCATCGTCATCATGCTGCGCGAAATACTGGTCAGCGGACTGCGCGAGTACCTTGCCGCGATCCTCATCGGCCTGCCGGTCACGCCGCTCGCCAAGTGGAAGACCGGATTCCAGATGGGCGCTCTCGGCACTTTGCTCGCCGGCGACACCACCGCGCACTGGCTGCACCTGTCGTTCATCCCGGTCACCGCGATCGGTGAGGCCATGCTCTGGGTCGCCGCGGCGCTGACTTTGTGGACCGGTTGGGACTATCTGACGGCGGGGGTGCGCCACGCATCGGGCGCCCCCACCGGTCTGACCAAGCGCCAAACGCCCTGACCGTGCGCGTTCTCGGCATTGTCGGCTGGTCCGGCAGCGGCAAGACCACGCTGCTGACCAAGCTGATCCCGCTGCTCCGCGCGCAGGGCCTGACAGTATCCACCGTGAAGCACACACACCACGGCTTCGACATGGACCGGCCCGGCAAGGACACCTACCGCCACCGCGAGGCCGGAGCGCACGAGGTGCTGGTTGCGGCCGGCACGCGCTGGGCACTGCTGCACGAAGTGGTGGGGCGAGAGCCGGAACTGCCTGAACTGCTGGCGCGGATGCAGCCGGTCGATCTGGTGCTGGTTGAGGGCTATAAGACCCACAGGTTCCCCAAGCTCGAGGTCCACCGCACCGCGTTGGGCAAGCCGCCGATCTGGCCTGATCAACCCGACATTGTGGCGATCGCCGCCGATGCGCCAGTCAGCGCCGATCGCCTCATGCTCCCGCTGAACGATCCTGCCGCGATCGCGGCCTGGATTGTCCAATCTTGAGCCGCTAGGCGCCGGACGCCGCAACCGTGGCGTGCCGCGGTGGCCTCCTAACCACCAGATCGTCGCCAGGAGGGGCATCATTATCGATCGCTGCGAGCAGCCGAGCTGGGTAAGACCCTCACGAAGTTCTTGAGCGCAACGCACGACCGGGGCACATTCCATGGCGGCTGGCCCGTCCGGCCCGTCAATTCGACGATCCGTCCCGGTGGGAGCCTTGGTTTCATGCGGCACATCGCCCTTCCCTGCCTGTGCCTGGCGCTGGCCGGCTGCGGCTACAGTACCTGGTCAGACCCGCCGTTCTCGTCCGGCACGAACCCGCATTTTCCCGTCGGTGACAGCGAGAACATGCGCCGTGTGATGGGCGCGCGGGTGGAGACGCCGGTGCTCACGCCGGAACCTGGCGACATCTGGCCTGGACCGTTGCCGCCGGAACCGACGCTGCAGGAGCTCGAACAACAGGGTCAGCAGAGCGGTCCTGAGCGGCCGGTACCCGGCTCGCCGCAATTTCAGGCGGCGCCGCCACCGAACCTGCCGCCGCTCCCCGCGCCCGGCAGTTCCACCCCGCCGCGCTCGAACCAGCCGGGTGTCGCCAGGCTACCGGCCCCAACCGCCCCGCCGCCGGTCAATCTAGCGCCGCCCGCTCCCAATCCGGCCGGGCAGGTCACGCCAACGCAACAGGGCCCGGCAGTCACCTCAGGGGGCACCAGCGGCTATCAGACCATCCAGACGCCGGGTGGCGGTTCAGCAATCGTCGTGCCCAATGGCAATGGCACCAGCACGATCATACATTCGGACGGCAAGATTGAGACTGTCCCCTCACCACGCTGAGTTGCCATGGCCGATATCGACGCCCCGCTGACCATTCTGTATTTCGCCTGGCTGCGCGAGCGGACCGGCACCTCGCAGGAGAACGTAACGCCGCCTGCCGACGTGCGCACCGTCGGCGATCTTGTTGCGTGGCTTGCCGAGCGCAGCCCTGGCCACGCGAGCGCCTTCGCCAACCGCCGCACGGTGCGTTGCGCGGTGAACCAGGATTTCGCCGACCCCACGGCGCGCGTCGGCCCCGGCGACGAGGTGGCTTTCTTCCCGCCGGTGACAGGAGGCTGACGGCATGGCCCGGATCAGCGTGCAGACCGCGGATTTCGACATCGGCGCGGAATTCGGCGCGCTGACCGGCGGACGCAGCGATATCGGCGGCATTGGCTGTTTCGTCGGCACAGTGCGCAGCAATGCGCAGGATCGTGTCGCGGCAATGATGCTGGAGCATTATCCGGCAATGACCATCCGAGCCATCACAGCTATCACCGAGGAAGCCGAACGGCGCTGGAACCTGCTTGGCTGCACGGTGATCCATCGCGTTGGCCGGCTGACAGCGGGCGAAAACATCGTGCTCGTGCTGGCCGCCGCGACACACCGCCAGCCGGCGCTGGATGCCACCGCCTTCCTGATCGACTGGCTGAAGACGAAGGCGCCCTTCTGGAAGAAGGAAGAGTTCGCGGACGGTTTATCGAACTGGGTCGAGGCGCGTGCGGCGGACGATGCCGCCGCGGCGCGGTGGTAGCGCGAAGAGCCGCTACTGGGCCCCTCGTGCCGTTCGCCCCACGGCGCTCCCTGAGCTCTCGACCATGCGCCATGTAAACCCGCGCGGGGCGGCCGGCAGCACCTCGCCCTGCGCCACTGTCACGCGGGTACCAGTAAGCGTGCCCAGCACATTTCGCTCTTCGTAGGTGCCGGCAGACGGCGCCCGCATCCCCGGAGTGCACTCACGCGCAGTCACTGAGTTGCCCCCCAACGCTTCGCATTGCCCCGCGGAAACGCGAGGCATGTCCAGCGGTTCAATCCGCGAGGATATCGACAAGGACGGGTGTCACCGCCTTGCGGATGTCGCCGATCGCTACGTTGGCCACACCATGCTCCCGACAATGCGACAGCAGCACCGTGGCGAGTTCCTCGACGGCGAATTCGACCCGCTCCAGCGCCAGTTCCTGGCGATGGTTCGGCTCGCCGTTCGCGATCGGCCGCTTATTCAGTGACATCCAGGTTTTTGTCATGCAACGGATCATCGCACGACGTGGTTACAGTCAGGTGTATGAGCTGCGGCTCACACCGGCAGGGTCACCGTCGCCTTGACCCCGCTCATGGGCCGGTTGGCCAGGGTCACATCGCCGCCATGCGCCCGCAGAATGTTCCGGGCGATCGGCAGGCCGAGCCCCACCCCACCGGTTTCCCGACTGCGCGATGGTTCGCCGCGATGGAATGGCTCGAACACGCGCTCCAATTCACCCGGCGGAATACCAGGGCCATCATCCTCAACCTCGATCAGCACCACGCCGCCCGCCGGCGGATTGAGCGTGATCCGCGCGGAACCGCCATAGACGACGGCATTCGACACCAAATTGGCGAATGCCCGCTTCAGTGCCAGCGGCCGGCCCTGCACCGTCAGATGCGGCGGGCCCTCATAGGCGAGCTTGCTCGCGGCATCCGGACGGGTGTCGCCGGTCTCATCCAGGATCGTGCGCAGCAGCTCTGCCAAATCCAATGATGCCACCGGCTCGGTGGTCCGCGCGTCCCGGCCGAACGCCAGGGTTGCGGAGACCATCGCCTCCAGCTCCTCGAGATCGGCCAGCATCTTGCCGCGCTGTTCATCGTCCTCGACGAACTCGGCGCGCAGCTTCAAGCGTGTGATAGGCGTGCGCAGGTCATGGCCGATCGCGGTCAGCAGCTCGGTGCGGTCCTGCACGAAGCGACGGATGCGCGCCGCCATCGTGTTGAACGCAGCGGCGGCGGTGGCCACTTCCGAGGGGCCGCCTTCCGGCAACGGTGCCGCGTTCACGTCGCGGCCCAGTGCCTCGGCCGCAGCGGCAAGCGTGCGCACCGGCGCGGTAAGCCGCCGCACAGCCCACACGGTCAATCCGGCGGCCGTGACGGTCATCAGCAGGAAAGCGGCAAGGAACCGCGGCGAGTGCCAGGGCCGCAGTGGCTCCACCGGTACCGTCAGGTCCAGCCAGTCGCCATCTGGGATCCGCATGGCGATGATGAGCCGATGTCGATCATGGTCCGCCAGGATGCGCAGCCCGCGCCAGTGTGGCACGCCCATCAGGGGCACGAGGTTCAGGTTGATGCGAAGCAGCCGCTGTCCGAACGGCAATTCATCCAGCAGTTCCGAGGTTGGTGGATCACGCGCGAGTTCGGCGGTGACGCCTGGCACGTGGCGCAGCTCGTCGAGCACCACTTCGCGCCGCTCCGGGGCCGTCATCATCACGGTGCGGTAGATGCTGATCACCTTCACGGCGATTTCGCGCGTCTGCGCCAGGCGCAGGGCGTCGACCCGGTCGAGCGCATGAATGGTCAGGCCGGCGATCTGCACCACGACCAAGCCGGCGATAAGAACGCATGCCGTGCGCGCGGCGAGGCTGCGCGGCCAGAAACGCAGCCTCACGCCCGCTCGACCGTCGCCGCCAGTACGTATCCTCCGCCGCGGACTGTCTTGATGAGCTGGGCGTTGCGGCCGTCATCCTCCAACTTGCGTCGCAAGCGGCTGATCGCGACGTCGATCGCCCGGTCGAACGGGCCGGCCTGGCGGCCGCGCAGGAGGTCCAGGAGCATGTCGCGCGTTAGCACGCGGTTGGCACGCTCGACCAGCGCCACCAACAGGTCGTATTCGCCTCCCGTGAGGGCGACCTCGGCACCGTCGGGGTTGAGCAGCCGCCGGCGCGCCGGCACCAGCGTCCAGCCGGCAAAGCGCATGTTCCGCGACGACGTTTCGACGCGCCGCTCCCTGGCATCGCCGGCACGCCGCAGCACGGCGCGGATTCGCGCCAGCAGTTCGCGCGGGTTGAACGGCTTTGGCACGTAGTCGTCGGCGCCAAGTTCGAGGCCGATGATGCGGTCGGTCTCCTCGCCCATCGCGGTCAGCATGACGATAGGCACCTCGGACTGGCTGCGGAGCCAGCGCGCGAAGTCCAGGCCCCCCTCGCCCGGCAGCATCAGGTCGAGCACCACCAGTTGATAATGGCCGTTGGCGAAGGCACGGCGCGCCTCCCGGGCGTCCCGCACCGCGGTGACGCGCATCTGGTGCTTCTCCTCCAGGAAGCGGGCGAGCAGGTCGCGGATTTCGCGATCATCGTCCACCACCATGATGTGCGGCGCTGGTTCCATGGCTGTGTAACATACGGCGGTTTGCGCCGTTTCGGCAGAGCCGTTTGCATTCCGTCGCAATTCGTCGCGTTGGCGACACACGGCAGCAACGGGAACACGCCAGATTGTGTCTCACCGCGAGACGCGGACCATTATCCTGGAGAGTATTGTGCGAAAGACCATTCTGACAACGCTGGCCGTACTGACCATCGGCGGCGCCTCCACGGGGATCCTGATAGCCAACGCGCAGCCCGCGCCCCCACCATCGACGCAGGACGCACCGCCTGGCCGACCACACTGGATGGGCTGGATGCAGCGCGGCCATGAGGCACGACGTGGCGAGGCCATGGAGCGGCTTCGCACGTTCGCGTTGGTCTACCGGCAGGAGGATCGCAACCTCACGCCGCCGGACGTGCAGAAGATCGCCGAGGCGTTCTTGCTGTGGAACGGCAATCACACCTGGAAGGTGGTCGAGGTTGCATCGACCTCGGATGGCGCGATTGGCTTCGCACTCGCCACCCAGGAAGGCTCAGTGATCGCCCGATTCACCATGGACCCGCATACCGGCCGGGTGACCCGCACCGGCTGATCGCGTGATACGGCGGGCGTGAACTTCCCCGTCCGCCCGCCGCTGCCCGCGCCGCGCTCGATTGCCTGATCGCCAGCGACCCCGAGCTGGCAGGCGTCGATGCGCGCGCGGGCCCTTTCTTCGGCGGACCCGAGACCAATCGAACTTGCCGCCCTCACCCAGACCAACTCGAACTACGCAAATTTCATTTCAGCATGGCCACCGCGGCATCGGACCCACGCAGGATCTCGACCAACCTGATGCGACTGACACGCGCCACCGCATCTTCATCTGGTTTTGGACGCAACGCCTCCGCTGCGCGTTGCAATTGCTGGTCATATTGCTCGGCACTGCCGATTTGCCGCGCGGCCCCCTCAAATCGGCGCAAGCCACGCGCGGCCGCCTCCAACGCCTCGATCGCATCATCTTCGGCCGCAGCAATCCCAGTCGACGGCGCGACCAATTGTGCCTCCACCTCCATCGCAAAGCGCTTACGACAGGCTGTGTCCACTTCGCGGCGAACCTGCTCGACACGGTTTCGCCGTCGCGGTCGCTGCGCTGAGCAATGCATGAGATCGCCCAGCATAATGGCGACCTGACGGGCCTCCACGGCGGCAGTCGTCAAATCCACACTGGGCAGTGGCGATTGTTCAATCCGCGTGAGGACAAAGTCGACAGCGCCGTCGACGGTCGCGCTGACCGCCGGGTCGTCATGTCGTCTTGCGAAGTCGTCGACCACCTGAATCAGTGGCTCGGAACGTGGCAACCATCCCATCGCCAACGCAATCATCATCGCAAGCGCCTGGGCGCCGGCAGGTGCCACCGCTTCCAGGAGGGCATGCAATTCCTCGGGCTCAGGGGCAGTCCCGGCCATCGCCCTGACGACAACACCCAATAGGGGGAGTGCCTGGGCAAGCAGGCTGGATACAGCACTGTTCAGCGCTGCGTGATCGCGTTCTCGCAGACCGGTTTTTGCCGTCCAGTTGGCCGGCATCGGGGCGGCCTCGAGAATCTTTGCCGCAGTCGGCCAGAGTTCGCCGCCGATCTCGAGCAGTGCACCAATGCCGTCAGTCGCCGAATGCTGCGCGGCCAGCGCGTCGATCGTCGCGGCCGTCGCGCCGAGACTGTCCCTCACCTGACCGGCCAGCGGCATGATCGCGGTGCGCGGTATCGACGGTGCGGCTGCGCTCCAATTGGCCGCGTCAACGATCAACGGATGCAGTGGGGTGAACAGCAGCCGCGTCAGACTGAGCTTGCGTCTTGGCCGCAACTCGGCGATGCGCCCGCGTAGCGGTGCGATGAGCTTGTCAGCGTCACCGCGCTCGGCAAGAGCGTCTATGAGCGTCAGCACACGATGGATCTGATCGTCCTGCGCGGTGGCGAGATCACGCTGCAAGGTGCGCAGGTTGGGTCCAGTCAGCGGGGGCGACGGCCCGTTTGTGGCCAACTCAGCCTCCTGCCCATGTGCAAGTCACAGAGTTTTCTCCAAGAGCGCTTCGTTGCGCGAGACGAGGTCGGATACCGTCACACCCGTCCGCCAATCCTCCAGTTGTTGCACCACCTTGCTGCGGTAGCGTGGCAGGTCGACCGCGTTGCCAAGGCGGTAGCTCAACCAGTTGTCGGCCTCGCGCGGAACCACCGGCACCAACGCGGCCATCTCAACCAGAGTATCCGCCGTGTCGGGTGTGGTATCCCAGAGAGCGGCTATGCGGTCCCAGCCATCGAGCAGCCAATCCGGCCTCGCCAGCAACTGCGCGATCTCACCAGGATCTCTTGCCCAATTTCTCAGGAGGGCCGCGATATCGCTGGGCGTGGCCTGTGCGTCGGCGAGCGTCGACTTTGCCAGCATGATGGTCAGGTCAGCCGCATTTGCGACCAGAATTGCCTCGTTCGCGTTCTCGTCCGGATTGCTGTCGGCGTATTTGATGATCTCGCGGCGCACACGCACCAGTCGGCCGATTTCCCGCGCCACTCTGGCAGGTTGTCTGACACCGACCCCCCGAAATAGCGCGGCAAGTTGCTCGAGGGCCGTCGCTATCGCATCGACCGTGCAACCAAGCTTCGGTGCCATACGGGCAACTGCGCGCTTGCCGCGCTGCTCCAATTCCAGCGGAGGGGCCTGCTCGGGAGGAATGGGACACTCGCCGTTGCGCTCGGTCTGGCGCACCAATTCGAGGAGCAGGTCGAAGTTTGCCTGCAGGCGCTCCAGGTCATCGCTGTCTCGCGCTCTTTGCGCTGCCGTCACCGCGCCCCGCCCAGCCAATCCTTCGGCGGCAACTTCGCGCGCCGTGTTCCGGATCGTATCTGGCGTCACGCCTCGGAGCTTGAGGACCGCTTCAATGAGCCGTCGATCGTTCAGCGTGAGGGTGTAGAGGCTGGCTATATGATCCCATGAGACGATATAGACGCCGCGCCCACCCGATGGGTTTTTCACGACCAGTTCCAAGGGTTTGCGCTCGCCTGGCCGCGCGCGCGCCCCGTTCAATTGTGGCGTGGTGAATGGCACTGCCACCCCACGCTCCAGAAACGTGGTTGGCAGGAAGGTATCAACCGGTTGAACATCCGGCCGGGAAGCAGGTTGGGCAGTCGCGCTCACTGTGGGTATTCGCTGATTGCCCGCGCATCATGCCACCAGGTCCGTCAACATATCCTTTCTGCGCACATGGATGCGACCCAGCGTGGGCTGTGCCGTAGGCCTAACGGCGATCACGCCAAGACGCCGGTCTCCGCCCGCCATCGCTGTAGCCACTGCCGGAGCCGAAGGCCACCATCCTTCGGCGGTGCGTCAACCGCGTGCCACGCAAGGTATGCGCCGCCCTCCGCACCCAGAAGCAGCACGCCATCCATTGCCTTGGAGCGCCGCAGCGCCTCGAGCGCCTGCTGTGGCGTCTGCACGATCGGCCCGGCGACATTGAGCGAGGTGTTCACCGACACCTCGACGCCGACGCGCCTGCCCATCGCCCTCAGATAGGCATGCGTGAATGGATCGGTGTCCTCGCGCACGATCTGGATGCGGCTGGTATTGTCGCGATGGATCACCGCAGGGATATGGCGGATCGCGTCCGCGCGCGGCCGCACGGTCAGCACCATGTAGTTGTAGGCATTGTAGTCGTCGTCCGCGGCGCCATCCTGCAATTCGAACCAGCGATGCGCGGCCTCCAGCGTGAGCATCGGCGCGAGCGGACGGAACGGCTCGCGGAACTTGACCAGCCGGTTGATGGTTTCCAGCGTTCGAGGATTGCAGGGATTGGCGAGGATCGAACGATGGCCGAGCGCGCGCGGCCCGGTCTCGGCTGGGCCCTGGAACAGGCCCAAGACGCCATCCTGCGCGATGCAGCAGGCGAGCAGATCGGCAATGCGACCGCGATCGTCGTTCAGACGTTCCCAGCCGATTTCGCCGGTGTTGCGCAGCGCAGCCTCAATCGCGCCATCGCCAGGCGCCACGCCGCAATGGAATGCGTGACGGAGCTTCTCGCCAAGCGGCGCGCCGTTCGACAGCGCGAAGTGATAAGCGGCACCGACCGGGACGCCGGCGTCGCTCGGCACCGGCGGCACCCAGATGTGCAGGTCCGGCTGGTGATCCAGCATCCGCATGTTGGCAATCGCGTTGAGCGCGGTGCCGCCGGTCAGCACCAGCCGCCTACTGCCAGTGGTGCGCATCAGATGGCCGACGATGTGGAACAGCGCATCCTCGAATACGAGCTGCGTCGCCGCGGCCTTGTCGAAGCGTGCCTGGGAATTGACCTCGGCCGATGCGACATCGACGCGCATCACCGCGTCAGGATTCCACATCGCGTCGAGCGGAATGGGCGGGCCAATGATGTCGTGCAGCGCCTTGGTGTAGGGACGCGCCTGAAGGCTGCGCGGCCAATTCGCCAGAGCGCGGTTGAGCCGCACCGTGCCGTCACCAGCGAAGTGGAACAGCTCGCGAAGCTGCCGGTAATAGGGATTGGTGAGCCGTTCGCCATCGCCCCAGGCGGCTGAGCCCATGAAGCGGCCCTCGCTGCTGAGGATCGTCCAGCCGCCCTGGGTCGAGCTGATCATGCTGTAGAAGCCGCCCAGTGAATTGAAGATGTCGCGATTGCGATGGACCAGCGTGACGGTGTTGCCTTGCGCCAGGTAGAGCGAGATCGCGCCATCGTCGCCGATGCCGTCCAGTACGCTGATCATCACCGGCTCGTCGCTGCCGGCAAACGGCGACACCGCATAGGAGAAATATGCGTGGTTGTCGTGATGCCGCATGCCGATGATCGGCATGGCTCGACGCAGCCCCAGTTGGCGCCCGAGCCGCTGCGGCGAGCGGAACGCGCGAGCGATGTGGCTCGCGTTCATCGGCGCGAAGTTCTGTGGCCGCAGAAAGACGCGACTTGCCGGAAGTTCCTCGACAATGCTCGAACCAACGTGGCGGCGAGCGTGACGTAGTCCCAGCTCGCGACGAACGCATGAATTTGCCCGGCTCGATCCCGATGCTGGCCAGCGTGGTCAGCGCGGCGTGCAGGCTCTGCTCTGGCCAGGTGGTGCAGTGGCGGACGCCGGAGTAGCGCTCCTCCTCGTTGTTGCAGATCAGACGGATGCCGTCGGCGCGCGAGGCCTCGACCAGGGCCACGCCGCTGTTGTGGCCAGCGGGTCCGATCCCGGCCAGCTAGACACGCTCGCCGCGTTGCAGCTTCTCGGCGACGACGCGCCCCGTTCGCGCGCATAGGCGCTGTCCGGCGTGTGGGATCCATAGCGCGCGGCGTATGCGCGTAGCAGCGGGTGGCTGACGCGCTCCGCCAATGCGCCGAGAACAGGGTGAGTCGGACCATAATGTGCATAGCTGATGGGCATGGTTCAGCTTGCCTTGCCCGGGATTTGCACTCCAGTGGGCGTCGAGATGATGGCGGGACGCGGGAGTCTTAAGCACTTGGTGAGGAATTACGGCGCTAGCTTGGGCATCTGAATAACCCAGGCAACCGGGGCATCGCGATGCATCGCGCCGAGATCGATCTGGAACACAACCGGCTGATCCTGCGTTGGATCGACTTGCTGAATGTCTCCGACGTCGAGCTGCTACATGCCGAGGTGGCATCGCTGCTGCCGAAGCTGCGGCCGGGGTTCGACTGCATCAGCGATACCACCGACATGCGGCCTGCTACGCCGCATGTGGCCGAGCACATCGGGCGACTCCAGGCTTTCCTGCACAAGGCGGGGATGCGATGGGTGGTGCGCATCGTGGGCAAGGGCGATGGAGCGCAGCGGCCGCAACCCAGATGGACCGCACGGCGGAGGCGGCCGGGTATGCGACCATCCACGTGGCTTCCGAGGCGGAGGCGCTGGTTGTGTTGAGCCAACCTCAGCCGGTGACGACGTCCGACGCCCGGTAGCCTTGCGGAACAGCAGCGCGCGCAGATCGGTGTGGTCCACCCGCGCTCTAGCTGCGGCCGCCACAATCGGCTTCGCGCGGAATGCGACGCCCAGGCCGGCGGCGCGCAGCATGTCGAGGTCGTTGGCACCGTCGCCGACCGCGATTGTCGCGGACAGAGCCAGCCCGCGTTTGGCGGCGCAGTCTCTCAGCGTCGCGAGCTTCGTATCACGATCGAGCATCGGTTCGGCGACGCGGCCGGTCAGCGCGGCGCCATCATCCAGCAGCACATTGGATCGATGCTGATCGAACCCACACAGCGCGGCACCCGGCTGGTGAAGAATGAAAACCCGCCGGACACGAGCACGGTGTAGGCACCATGAGCACGCATCGTCGCCACCAGTTCGCGCGCCCCGGCGTCAGACGAATACGCTGCCAGGTCTGCTCGAGCGCGGTGACCGGAAGCCCCTTCAGCATGCCCACCCGCTCGCGCAGCGCCGCCTTGAAGTCGAGTTCGCCGTTCATCGCGCGCGCGGTGATCTCCGCGATGCGCGGCTTCAGACCAGCGAAGTCGGCGAGTTCATCAAGCGTCTCACCGGTCACGATGGTACTGTCCATGTCGGCGACCAGGAGGGCTTTGCGCCTGCCCTCGGCCGGTGTCGCTATGGCGTCGATGGCGGCGCCATCCAGCGCCGCGCGCACCACCGCCATGTCCGGCGGACCGGGCAATGCGATGTCAGCGGCCTCACCAGGTGCCAGGATGTCCGGCACGTCGCCGTTCACCGCGTCCCGCACGCGGGCAATTGCTGCCGCCGATAGTGTGGCGGCACCGCGCGGGGCGATAAGGGTCAGACTGTAACGCATTTCACGCATCATAATGCGACCCGTGGCGAAGGCGAGAACCGCCGACTACCCCGCGACGATCGCGTTGCGGATGAGCAGCGGCGAGCCGACGCCCGCCAGGGGCTCGAAGCCGGCGCCGGTGCCGCGGATCAGCAACGTGCCATAGCCCCAGATGCGGCCGGCCAGGCCCTGTTCCACGTCCACCGTCTCGATCTTGCTCACGTTCATCTCGACCGTGTGGCGCGACAGCAGGCCGCGCTTGAAGATGACCCGCCGATCCGTCACGACGATCTCGGTCGCCTTGCGGCGGATCCAGGCGCCGAGCAGCAGCAGGATCCCCACGACACCGATCACCCCGCTCGCCATCAGCGCATAGCGCTGCCAATCGGGTCGGGCAGCCGATCGGAAAACACCAGCACCGCGACAGCGATCGCCAGCACCACGAACGCACGCCCATAGATCGACCAATGCAGCCGGCCGACCACCTTCACCGTCTCGTCGGGCTGCAGGACCTTCGTGTAGTAGGCCATCAGCCCAGCTCGCCCATGTGCACCGCCATGTCGGCACACAGAATGCTGCCGACGAAGGCCACGAACACCAGGATCGAGCGGACGCGGATCGGCAGCATGCTGCCGGTGATCTCGGCCAGCACGAACGGCCCCGCCAGGCACGCGAAGGCGATCAACGCGCCGAAATAGGCCCAGACGAACCAGAACATGCCGTAGGTCAGCACGACCGAGACGAACAACGGCGCCAGATACAGCGGGTTCGACCAGCCGCCCGGGATTTTCAGAACCGTGAAGCCGATGAAGCCGAACAGCGACAGCGAGCCCGGGTACAGCATCCGGTAGCCTTCGGCCGGAAGCGCCGCGGCCGCGGGCCACAGATCCACCATCGGCACGATCGCAGCCACGCATCTCCTCGCCTGGCAATTCGTCAGGGTACCACCGGCGCGTCCTGGCGCGAGAGCCGGCGATTTGCCATACCGAGTGCAATCAGGACCAGCGAATGGGAGGACCGGCCGTGCTCGCCAACATCCCCGCCACCCAGACCGTGATCGAGATCAGCAAGCCCGGCGGACCCGAGGTGCTGGTGCCCGCCACGCGCCCCGTGCCGGAGCCGAAGGCAGGCGAGGTGCTGATCCGCATCGCCGCCGCCGGGGTGAACCGCGCCGACTGCCTGCAGCGCATGGGCCGCTATCCGATGCCGCCGGGCGCGCCCGACATCCCTGGCCTGGAATGCGCCGGCACCGTGGTGAAGCGCGGCGACGGCGTCACGCATGGAAGGACGGCGATCAGGTCTGCGCGCTGATGATCGGCGACGGCTACGGCGAGTATGCCGCGGTGCCGGCGGTGCAGTGCCTGCCGGTGCCGCAGGGCGTCAGCCTGATCGATGCCGGCGGCCTGCCCGAGACGTTCTGCACCGTGTGGACCAACGTGTTCGAGCGGATGCATCTGCAGCCGGGCGAGACGTTCCTGATCCAGGGCGGCTCCAGCGGCATCGGCGTCACCTCGATCCAGCTCGCCAAGGCGTGGGGCTGCAAGGTGCTGGCCACCGCGGGCTCGGACGCGAAATGCGCCGCGTGCCGCGAGTTCGGCGCCGATGTCGCGATCAACTACCGCACGCAGGATTTTGTCGCGGTGGGCAAGGAGTTCACCGGCGGGCGCGGCGTCGATGCGATCCTCGACATGGTCGGCGGCGACTACATCCCGCGCGAGATCGAACTGCTGGCGCACGAGGGGCGGCTGTGCTTCGTCGCGCTGATGGGCGGCACCAAGGTCGAGGCGGATTTCGGCGCGATCCAGCGCAAGCACCTGACCGTCACCGGCTCGACGCTGCGCTCGCGCAGCGTGGCGCAGAAGGCGTCGATCATCGCGGCACTGCGCGAGAAGGTCTGGCCGATGTGGGCGCAGGGCAAGCTGCGGCCGTTCACCTACCGCCAGTTCCCGCTGCGCGAGGCTGCGGAGGCGCACCGGCTGATGGAATCGTCCGAGCACATCGGCAAGATCCTGCTGGTGCCGTGATCGCCGCGGATTGGATGGACATGGTCCGTCTATGATGGCCCGTATGCCCGACGACTCCTCGGCTACACGCGGCCTCAGCTGCTGCACAGCCGGTGCGTATCCTTGACCCGCAGCCTTCCGGAAAAACACAACGGCCTGCG
>CAVZNH010000062.1:0-209501 GCA_963776505.1 uncultured Alphaproteobacteria bacterium | reverse complement strand
GCGGCGGTCTGGTTGCTGGGATGGCAGTAGATGCGCCAGGGGAATCCGGGCCTCGGGCATTAGTCCGTTGGCGTTCGTGCTGAGCTTCAGCAGGGGGCGAAGACCAGCGGGGTACCGGCTGCCGACAGTCTGACGGTTGACCGCCGCGGCGTGGGCCGTGACGTGCCGAGCGTCGGAGGTGGCCTCTACAGCACTGGGCGGCAGGCTGGCCGCTCGCAGCGTGTGGATGAATTGGTGGCAGGTGCCGCCGGGGTTACTGGCGAGCGGGCTGGGTCCGATGGGGCTGTCCATTGCGAGAGTTTGCAGTTATCTTGGATATCGTCAAGTGTTAGTTATGCTCTGGCAAACTCCGGCTGCATGGAATCCTGTGCTCGAGGCGGCACGATGTCTGCTCTGCGCCCCAGAGCTGCCGCTCAATCGAACGGCGCTCCCCTTCGCAGCGAACATTCCATCCATCTGCAATCTTCGGTCGGCTACACAAATCACGCCGCATCGTTGGCGGTGTGGGCAACTGCAGGGCGTCGCCGCAGCATCGCCCCGCAGTCCTGCACAGACTACTTGAAAGCAAAGTCGGATGAGCTGAGCGACGCCATCTGGGTGTTCTGCAGAACGATGATCCCAGCCCCGGCGACCGCGCCGCCCAGATCGACGTGAGTGTCTACGCCGACTTGACTGATGTGGCCGGTAAGGTCACCGAACTTGTTGAGCGCGCCGCCGTATCCAGTGATATCGATCTTGTCGATCCCTCGCTGGAAGTCGGCGATCGTGTCGGTGCCATTGAGCCCAGAGAATTCGAAGCGATCGGCGCCAGTGCCACCGGTGAGCAGGTCATTGCCCTGACCGCCGTGCAGCACGTCGTTGCCGTCGCCGCCGTCCACAATGAACTGCATTCCGGCTGCCGGCATGCCGGATGCGTCGATGATGTCATCTCCAGCACCGCCCTGGACGACGAGCGTATCCATATTTTCGACGTGATCGATTGTGACCTGCGCCGGCAGTCCGTTCACCGTCACCTGGTCTCCCGCAACGGCCACCTTGACATGGTCGTTGCCGGCGGTGCCGTTGACCGTCACGGTATCGGCCGCACCGTCGCCGCCGCCGCCAGCGGCGCCAAGATCGATCGCAACCTGTTGGACGTCGGTACCGGCCAAGTTTCCGACATTGATGTGGTCGCTGCCGCCGAGTGCTGCGAACTGGATCCGTTCGATGCCGTTGAGATCCATGGTGATGCTTGCGACATCGCGCGTGAAGAGAACGCGAGAGCCATTCGCCGTGATGTCGACCTTCTCATCGACATTTGCGCCATTGAACACCAGCGTATCGAATTCCGCCCTGGCCGTCGACGGTGTCGCTGCCGTCGCCTGGGTTCCAGACGAAGCTGTCGTCGCCGTTGCCGAGCAGAGTGACATCGTTGCCGCGGCCGCCGTTGACAAAGTCGTCGCCGTCGCTGCCGGTGATGACGTCGTCGCCGTCGCCACCAAAAATCTGTAGGTCGATATGGCCCTTGCCGAGGTTGCTGGCGTCAATCTTGTCATCGCCGGCCCCCGTGTTAATGACAAGCTGGTCGTCCTTGTCGGCATGGTCGAGCGTGGTCTGTGCCGCAAGGCCGCTCACTACGACGTTGTTGCCATGCCCCGAAACGACCACACCATCCGCGCCAGCGGTGCCCTGCACAGACACGGTGTCGACCTGCCGGTCGCCGCCATTTCCCTTGTCACGCGATAGGTCGACGGCAATGACCTTGGCATCGGTGCCCGTGAGATCGTTGACGGTGATTGTGTCAGTGCCGCCGGACGCTGCGAGATTTATCTGTTCCACGCCGTTAAGGTCCATGGTGACATTGCCGACATCGCGGAACAGCCGCACGTGTTGCCCGTTGGCTGATATGTCGAATTTCTCGTCTGCGGACGAACCGGCGAAAGCAAGTGTGTCGAACCCGGCCTGACCATCGACTGTGTCGCTGCCGTCGCCTGGATTCCAGATGAAGGTGTCATCGCCGCTGCCGAGCAGCGCGACATCATTGCCTCCGCCGCCCGCGACGACATCGTTGCCACCGCCGGCATCGATCATGTCGACGTCAGCGGACGGGCGCGGCTGCCCGTTGGTTGTGACAGTGGGCGACACGTCCGCGGGCGTGATCGTCTCATCCGCGTTGGTACCTGTGAAAGTGCTCATCGGCCGATCCTTTGCATGGTGAAGGCCACACAGCGCATGCATGCGTTGCGAAGCGGAATGATCTGATGCTTTTCGTAGTGGGGGGTGCGCGGTCCCGGATTGCTGGGAGCTATTCGGGGACGACCTTGCCTGAGCCACCGAACTCCGCGGGGAAGTCCTTTAGCTCTGGCTGCCGGTGAAGGCGTTCACCGGTCCCGCCGACCAGGGGCGGCACGATCGGCAGTGGCGATAGTCCTTGGCATTGGGCTGTCCAACGACCTCGATCTCGACAGCGCAGCAGAAGCACGCGCCCTGATACATATCTCTCATGTTACCTCTGTCACCAATTTGTCGGCGCGTCGAAAACGGGCCAGCGGCGCTCAATAGGGGAACAGAGACCGGCTATGACAAAGGATCACTTCTCATACTCAATGAGAGCCGTATTCATGCGTCGATCGACGGTTTCGGCCCGGCGCCCGCGTGAGGCTTGCCAGACGCCCGAGCGTGGCTGACCGTATCCGTCAGGCATCTGTGCGGGTGACCTAATGAGCAAGGACGACGGCGAGCGCATGGCCGATGAGTTGCGTGTCGTGGCGCTGAAGCGGATCGCCGACATTCGCTCAGACGCAAACGCGCGCATTGCCGTGATACGCGCTGAAGCCGAGAACAGGCGCGCTGGGGTCATGCGCGAGTTCGAGGCGCAGTTGACCGAGCTATGGGTCAAATATCCGCCGAGGCAACCACCAGCGGCGACACCAGTTCGCGTGCGCGTCGTACGAAAAAACCTTCGGTAGTGGCCCGGGTGCTGCCAGGGCAGGCGATAGCCACCGGAACCGGCAGGGTTCCGTGCCCGACGCTGTCATGTGAGTATAGAGCTTCGCCGTCGATCAGCTTGCTTCATGGGGAAGGGGACGTTTCCCGACGTCAAGCAAGCCACGCAAGAATAGTTTTTTTGCAGCGGGCTTGCTAGCCAGTTGAGCGGATTGATCCAATACTCGAAGAAGCGGCCCAGCGACGTTGAGACATTCTTTCAAAGGCGCCGATCGCGCAAAGTGCCGTGGCTGTGACTACGTGATGACTTCGATTACCCCCATCATCCCTTTGTCTTCGTGATCAACGGCGTGATAGTGGTACACGAACTTGCCGGCGATGACCGGGTCGCTGAAGGGAATGACGACCGTAAGTGAGCCCGGTCCAATCTCCGTGGCGGGAGGCACCGAGAACGTATCACGCAGACTATCCTCCTTGCTGGGCACACCGTTGATCCCGGTCACTAGGAAAGCCGTCTGGTGGATATGGAAGCTATGATACTGCTGATCCGTGTTGACGATCGTCCATTCCTCTGTCTCTCCCAACTTCGCCATCACATCGATCCGATCTTCAGACATGACGTGCCCGTCGATCATGAATACCTGCCGATCCTGGGTGCGGGAATAGATCAAGGATCGACGGCGAGTGATTGGAGAACCGCGTATTTCATCGATCCAGCGTGTGTGCCGCACCTGCTGACCCAGAATGTCGGTCTCGCTCACCTGCGCTGACGCCCGCAGTCCCGATGCCACGATCGTGGCGATCTGCTGTGCCGTATCAGGAGCGCGCCACGCCTGGTTCTGAAACGGGATCGTCTGCATGGCGTACTCCCCAGCCGGGGGACCGATCGCTATCGCATCGATCCTCTGGCCGGGACCCATGAAGAACTCCGTCAACCGCTGCGGGCGCGACAGAAAGTGACCATCCGTCGCCACAACGTAAAGCGGCATCCCCTCGATGCCGACCTTGATAAACAGCGTGGCTCCGATGTGGGCGATGCGCCGGAACTGCGCCTCACCGGGCTTGATCGTCACCGCGGGATTGATCTGCCCGTTGACGGAAATGATCTCGTGCCCGCCATGCTCCGCATGCTTGATCAAGAGAAACCGCTCCGGCAGATCGCCCAAGACGGGAAAATATTGCTCCGAACCGTCGATCACGATGCCGCCCGACATTCCCCCAAGCACCTGCTTTTCGACGACGCCATGTGCGTGTGGGTGGTACCAAAACAGACCTGCACCCTGGCGATCGCGGACCGGGATTTGCACTTCGTAACCGAACGACCACCCGGATGGACGTGGATGAAGACATTGTCGCTGTTCCCCTGCGGGGAGACGGCCATGCCGTGGAAATGCAGATTGCTGGGGCTGTCCGGTAGGGCGTTGCGGAACTCGATGCGCATCACGTCGCCCATACGTGCCCTGAGCAAAGGCGGCAGATACGCGCCATTGTAAAGAGATCCGGGAAACGATACCTCACCGAGCTGAACCCTGCCCGGCGCGGCGGTGAGCGTAGCGCTGAGCACGCCGTTCTGGCTGCGGATTTCCGTCGGGTGCGCCAGCAAATTGCTAGGTTTCGCGCGAAGCCGGCCGGGCACGAGCCCGGCCGCGGACGCAACAACGCCGGCGCCTGCCCGGACGAACCTCAATGTCGCCAAGGCCGTGCCAGCATGTCGTGCCGCGGCCAGGAGTGTCCGCCGACGAAGCCCTGCGTTGGTGTAAATCATTGAAAGTGAGGCGGTAGCAAGTGTGCATGCTGGCCGGCGGGTCGGGCGCGACGGCGGTCCATCCCAAGAGTTTACCGTTATCATGAATCGCGTCAAGCGTTAATGATACTCGGCAGCACTGCTGGACGAAATCCCTGCGCACTCGGGCTGCTCGAGGCGGCACGATGTCAGCTCTGCGCCCACATCAGTCGCACCGGCGTGCTCTCGCTATCGCTGATAGCGGACCTGCGACACGACAACTTCGTTCACCCGCTGATCGGTCACGGTCGAACCGCCGGCGTCTCCACTTTCAGCCCGTTCGCCCGCGCGCCAAGGAACAGCTCCAGTTCCGCGAGGTCCAATGCATCGGCTGTGAACGGTTCGGCCCGCACACCGACCATGCAGTCGCGGATGCGGCGATCGAGCGAACCCATGCTCTGCCATTCCAGCCGGTATTCGGGATAGCCGTTGGGATGCCCCTGGGGAATGACATTGCCGCCCAGTCGCTGCCCTGCGCGGTCGTCATGGCACTGCGCACAGGAGAGGTTGAACTGACCTTGACGCGTGGTGAACTGCGCCCTGCCCGCTTCGTAGAACGGTCGCGCCGGGCCATCGACGTTGACCTGCATCGGCATCCCGCGCGACTGCAATCCGACATACGCGGTAAGGCCCAGCAGGGTATCGTTGTCTGACCCGACCGGCGATGCTCCCTGGCGTTCGATGCGGCACTGCTCGATCCGCTGCGCCAAAGTGATCGGCCGGCCGAGCCGGGCATCGATGACGGGATAGCGCGCCGCCACGCCGTGCATCGAGGTCGGGGCGGCACCATGGCAGTCAGCGCAACTGCGCCCGGCGCTGCCGGCAGGCTGCGACCACAATGCCTCGCCCTGCTTCACCCAGAGGAAGCCGGGATTGCTCGCGTCATCGTCCTGCATTGCGCGGGTTTCCGGGCTGGCGTCCTGATAGCCAGAACGCTTCTCCGCTGCGACAAGCATCACCAGGCCGGCGAGCGCGAGCCGCCATATCATTCGACGGTGACGCTCACCGTCTCGGTCTGAACTACGCCGTGGTCGTCAGTGAAGGTCATCGCAAGCGTGCCGCTCTCCTGCGCCGCCACCGCGAATGACAGGAACGGATTGGCGGCGATCGCAGGGAACAGGTCGGCCCGCAGCACGTCTTCGCCGTTGTAGGTACAGACGAAGCTGTTGATGATGTCGCGCGGAATTGGCTGGCCCATGTCGTCGTGCCGCTGGCCGCTCTCCATCGGATGCGAGATCAGCAGCTTCACGTCGAACGGCTCGCCGCGCTTCACCTGTTTCGGCACGTTGATCAGCACCCGAACCATCGCTCCCTCAATCAATGCATGCGGCAAGCGTGACCAGCAGATCGACGCTGTCACGCCAGCAGCTTCCGTCCGCCAGCTTAGCGACCGCGATCACCGTCTGCGACGTGGCGAGCCGGATGCGCGTGGTGAAGCGCGGCGCACCGGCGTGGGGACCGAACCGCACACGCAGGACGTGCGGCAGCGGATTGCCCTCGGCGAACACATCGATGCTGCGGACGTCGCCCATCGGAGCGTCGACGCTCACCGTCATGCCGACGGAGTTGCCGTTCTCCACCATCACCGGCAGATCGAGCTTTACCCGCGCATCATGGATCTCGGCGTCGCCGACCAATTGCGCGATCAGCGCCGCCACCTGCGCCGGTGTCGCGTGCGTCGGACGGATCGGCACGAGCGGTACGATCAGGCCGCTACCCGCCAGCACCAGAAAGCGGCGGCGCGTCATGGCGTGCGCAGTGTGGTGAGGAATGCCACCACATCCTCGATCTGCTGCGCGCTCAATGCCGGCCGATCCTGCCATGCATGTCCCACCCGGTTCAGCCGGTCGACCACATGATAGGGCGGCATCACGGTATGCGCGTTCAGCTTTCTGGCATCGACCAGCCGCAGGCGGATCTGCCCCGCGCTCAGCCGCGAACCCACGCCATCCAGCGGCGGCCCGACATTGCCTTGCAGATGCGGCGCGGGGAAGGGGCCGGAGTGGCACAGCAGGCAGGCGCTGAGCTGGCGGTTCTCGACGATCTGACGGCCGCGCGCCGGATCGCCCGGCTGCGCTGTCAGCGGCGTGTCGATCGCATCGGAGGCGGCGGCAAGCATCGCGGCACTCAGCAGCAATGCCAGTGCATCAGCCGAACGTCTCAGCGGTGATCGTCTTGAACCAGGCATCGGCGTATGCGGCTTCCTGCGCGCGCTGTCCGGCGGGTGCATCCAGCGGGCTGACACCGCCGGCGCCGGCAATATCGGTAAGCTGGCCGTTCACCGGACGATACGCGCCGGCGACCGAGATCGCATTGCCGGGTGCCACCAGGCTGTAGCAGGTGTTGATCAGCCGCGGTTCGGCGGGCGCGTTGCCGGCGAGGAGCTGCGCCACGGCTTCGGCGCACACCTTCGCCTGGGCATTCGCGGCAAAGGCCGATTTGGGCATTGCGCCGGCGATGGCCGCGTCGCCGATCACATGGATACCAGGTTGCAACTTCAATTCGAACGTGGCGGGATCGATTGGGCACCATCCGGTGCGGTCCGCGACACCGGCCATCGCCGCGATCGCACCGGCACGCTGCGGTGGAATGACGTTGCCGACGTTGGCCTTGTGCGAGTCGAAATCGGTCTCGAACGTGTTGGTCGCCGGATCGACGCGCGTGACCTTGCCGCCGTCCGACAGCGATACCCATTCCAGCAGGCCCGGGTAAAGCTGCTGCCACGCCGCCTGGAACAGCTTCTGCTTGGAGAAGATGTCCTTGGCATCGAGCAGAATGATTTTCGAGCGAGGTTTGTGCGTTTTTAGGTAATGCGCGATGAGGCTGGCGCGCTCGTACGGACCGGGCGGGCAGCGATACGGATTGGCCGGCGCCGAGATCACAACGACGCCGCCATCGGGCATCGCCTCGAGCTGGCGGCGCAGCAACAGGGTCTGTTCGCCGGCCTTCCACGCGTGCGGCATGCGTTCCGCCGCGGCTTCGTCGTAGCCGGGCAGCGCGCCCCAAGCGATGTCGATGCCCGGGGAGAGGATGAGGCGGTCGTAGTTCAGTTGACTGCCGCCGGAGCTGACGACGCGGCGTGTGGGGTCGATGGCGGTGGCGGCGGCCTGAATCACGCGGACGCCGTCGGCGGCGACGCCCTGGTAGGTGAAGCGCTGCGCGGCGATGTCGCGTTCGCCGATGATCACTTCGTTGCTGAACGGGCAGGCGGTGAAGCTGGAGTTGGGTTCCAGGAGCATGACGTCGATGCGGGGGTTGGCGCGGCGGAGAAAGCGAGCCGCGGTGGCGCCGCCGAAGCCGCCGCCGATGACCACAACACGCGGGGCGGTCTGCGCACGAGCGAGGAGGGGCAGTGACAGGAGGGTCGTTTGAAGGATCGCGCGGCGGGCGATGCCCCCTCCCCCCGCCCCCCTCCCGCAAGGGGAGGGGGAGGAAGTTACGTTCTGCCCCTCCCCTTGCGGGAGAGGGGCGGGGGGAGGGGGCGATCGTGTCACTTCTGCGCCGCCCACCATGTGGCGATCGCCGCCGTCTCGTCGGGTGTGAAGCCCTTGGCGATCCGGTCCATCACGGTGGCCTGTCGCGTGCCGGCGCGGAACGCGTCCATCGCCGTGACGATGTCGCCCGCCTTGCGACCCGCCAGCACTGGCGGCGGTGCGACGCCGCCATGGCAGCCCGAGCAACTCGATGCACCTGGTGGAGGCGCCGCGGCGCCGAGAATCACCGCAAGCACCACGACGCCGCCAGCCCTCATGCGTGCGCGAGATCGGTCAGCCGCAGCGGCAGTGAACGAACGCGCTTGCCGGTCGCCGCGAAGATCGCGTTCAGCACCGCCGGTCCGGCCACCGCGATCGTCGGTTCGCCGACGCCGCCCCAGAAGCCGCCGGACGGCGCGATGATCGTGTCCACCTTCGGCATGTCGGCGATGCGCATCACGGGATACGTGTCGAAGTTGGTCTCCACCGCGCGGCCCTTGTCGATGGTGATCTCGCCGAACAGCACCGCGCTCAGGCCGAACACGAACGAGCCCTGCACCTGCGCCTCGACCTGCTGCGGATTGACCGCGTAGCCGGGATCGGTCGCCGCGACGATGCGATGCACCTTCAGCTCGCCCTGCGGCGACACCGATACCTCGGCGACCGCGGCGGTATAGCTGCCGTAGCCGTAGTTCTGGCAGATGCCGCGGAACACTCCATGCGGCAGTGGCTTGCCCCATTCCGCCTTCGCCGCCGCCGCATTCAGCACCGCGAGATGCTTTGGGCTGTTCACCAACAGCGCGCGACGGAATTCCAGCGGATCCTTGCCCGCGGCGTGCGCGACCTCGTCGATGAAGCACTCCATGTAGATCGCGTTCTGGTTGGTGTTCACACCACGCCAGAAGCCGACCGGCACATGCGTGTTGCGCACCGCGTGATCGATCAGCAGGTTGGGGATGGCGCTGTAGCCGAACTCCTCCTTGGTCCAGCTCTGGAAGGCGATCATGTCGACGCCTTTCTCCATGCGCGACGGCATCAGGTAGGCCAGGATCGACTGCCCTGACAGCCGCGCGTGCAGCGCAACGACATTGCCGCTTGCGTCCAGCCCGGCGCGCAGCTTGCACTGCGTGATCGGGCGGTAGAAGTCGTGCGTCGTATCCTCTTCGCGCGACCAGATGAGCTTCACCGGTCGCCCCGGTACCTGCTGCGCGATCAGCACGGCCTGCCGCGTGTAGTCCTGCTGGCCGCGCCGTCCGAAACCGCCGCCGAGATGCAGCTTGTTCACCTTCACGTCGGCCAGCTTCACACCCGCAGCCTCGGCTGCCGCTGCTAGGGACGCGTCGCCGTTCTGCGACGCCACCCAGATCTCCACCTTGCCGTCGGCGAACTTCGCCGTGCAGTTCATCGGTTCCATCGTGGCGTGGGCGAGAAAGGGCGCGGCGTAAACGGCCTCGATCACCTTCGTGGCACCGGCAAGTCCTGCCTCGACATCGCCGTGCTTCTGGCCGAGCGCGGCTTCCTTGGCATCGAGGCCGCCTTTCAGCAGGGTGGCGATCTGTGCGCTGTCGACAGTGGCACTCGGTCCTTCGTCCCAGACGATCGGCAGCGCGGCGAGCGCGGTCTTCGCCTGGTACCGTTTGTCCGCCACCACGGCGACCGCATTGTCGCCAACTGCGACCACGTGCCGCACGCCGGGCATCGCTTTGATCTTGTCGGCGTCGAACGACTTCAGCTTGCCGTCGTAGACCGGGCATTGCGCGATCGCGGCGTTCAGCATGTCGGGCAGTTGCACGTCGATGGCGAACACCTGCTTGCCGGACAGCTTGTCCAACGTGTCGAGCCGTTTCACGGGCTTGCCGATGATCGTCCACTGCGCCGGCGTCTTCAGTTTCACCTCGGTCGGCACGGGGAGTTTCGCCGCATCCGCCGCGACCTCGCCATAGCGCAATGTCCGGCCACTCGGCGTATGCGTGAGCACGCTGTTCGCAGCGGTGCATTCCGCCGCCGGCACGCTCCAGCGCTGTGCCGCCGCCTCGATCAACATAGCGCGAGCGGCGGCGCCACCCTTGCGCACGTAATCCACCGAACCGCGGATGCCGCGGCTGCCACCAGTCGACATGTCGCCCCAGGCGCGCTTGTGCGCCAGGTTCTCGTCGGGCGAAACGTATTCGGCGCGCACATGCTTCCAGTCGGCATCGAGTTCGTCGGCGACGAGTTGCGCGAGGCCGGTGAACGTGCCCTGCCCCATCTCTGAACGTGCGATGCGCACGACCGTCGTGTCATTGGGGCTGATCACCACCCAGATGCCGAGTTCCTGTCCACCGCTTTGTGCGAACGCAGGAACTTGCCAGCCGAGGGTCAGGCCACCGCCGATGGCGGCGACAGAACCGAGGAAGGCACGCCGCCGGAGTGCAAGCCTGTTGCTCATGGTGCCGCTCCCTATGCCTTGCCGCCGAGTGAGGCGGCGGTATGGATGGCTTCGCGGATGCGCTGATAGGTGCCGCAGCGACAGATATTGGTGATCGCGCTGTCGATGTCGGCGTCGCTGGGTTTGGGAGTTGTCTTCAGCAATGCGGCCGCGGCCATGATCTGCCCGGACTGACAGTAGCCGCATTGCGGCACATCGTGCTGGAGCCAGGCAACCTGCACCGGATGACTGAGACCGTCTTGTGACAGGCCCTCGATGGTGGTGATCTTCACATCGCCCACCGAGCCCGCGGGCACCTGGCAGGATCGTGTCGCGACGCCGTCGATATGCACGGTGCAGGCGCCGCACTGTGCGATGCCGCAACCGTATTTCGTGCCAGTCATGCCGAGCCACTCGCGGATGACCCAGAGCAGCGGTGTATCGGGATCGGCGTCTACGTTGTGTGAAACGCCATTGACGGTAAGCTTGATCATGGCGAGCGTGCTCCCAGAAAGCCGGTGCGTCGGCGGACGTGAGCATGACGCGATGGGCAAGGCAATATTCCCGACCCATTGGTACTGCATGCCGCGCGCCGCTAATGTGTCACGAAACGTGACAAGGCAACGGTCATGGAAATGTCCGAACCGCTGACCATGCAACACGTCGAGATCGGCAAGCCTGGGGCGCAAGATGATGGTGCGCACGGTTGCCACAGGCGTCTGCCACAGCGATCTGCACGTGAGGGATGGCAACGGCCGCTTCCGCTCGATCGCGTTTGCCTTGCGGTAGCAGTCGCCTTGGCGGGGATCCCGACATTGTAGTCGGTGCCGCTGTTTGCCCCGAGTGACCGTTGCACACCCGGACGAGCTGACGGGCGTCCGCGTCGGTTCGGCCGTCCTACAGACGTCGTCAAGCTGGTCCAGACCGAACGGCCCATGCTCGCCATCAAGAAAAGACGAAATCGAAGTGGATCTTCCCCGAATGTCGATTACTCACGGGGAGGG
The DNA here is from genome assembly GCA_963776505.1 of uncultured Alphaproteobacteria bacterium. Classification (GTDB taxonomy): domain Bacteria; phylum Pseudomonadota; class Alphaproteobacteria; order Acetobacterales; family Acetobacteraceae; genus JAMXLO01. The sequence continues at coordinate 197,909 of CAVZNH010000062.1, read as the reverse complement.
GAAATGAAAGATTGTAGCCTTACGCCCTGAGGCCGGCTCGCATAGCGGCTTTGACCCAGTTGGGTTGCTTCATCGTGTATCTTCCCTGTGTGCTGCGACTGCGATCGGATCGTCTCATTCTGTCGATGTTTGGCCATTGGAACCGGCAAAGTACAACTGGAGAAGCTAACAGTATTAGCCCGAAGCCTACACCGGATGACGCGCGAAGCGATGAACGCCAACGACCTCTGAGCGCCCGTTGGGGTCACTGAGGAGCCCGTAGCAGCCGCCTTGAAGCTGACATTGCGACTCAGGTCCTCCCCGCCGAAATGGGTGAGAGCAGCCGTCTCCGGGTCGCGAGGTCAGCGGGTGCCAACTCAATCTGAAACCCGCCGAACTTCAGAGTGCAGATCGCCGATCACATAATCTCGCATGATCGGTACCGCATCGACTTTCGCCGACAGCAAGAGCTGGAATACCATGTTGCTGCCGTGCGAAAAGCCGACATCGACGGCGGCGAGGTAGTATTCCCACATGCGGCAGAAGCGCTCGTCATAGAGATCGGCCGCCCGGGCACGGTTGGCGGCGAAGCGCCGGCGCCAGTGCTGAAGCGTATAGTGATAGTGCAGCCGCAGGACCTCCATGTCGGCGACCCACAAACCAGCCCGTTCGGTGGCCGCGAACACCTCGGACAGCGACGGCACATAGCCGCCGGGAAAGATATATTTGCTGATGAACGGACCAGTACTACCCGGCGGGCGCATGCGACCGATGCAGTGCACGAAGCCAAAGCCGTCGTCGGCGAGTAGACTGCGGATCTTGCCGAAATAGGCGTCGAATTGGGTGAGTCCAACATGCTCCATCATGCCAACGGAGACCACGCGGTCAAAGTGACCTTCAAGGCCACGATAGTCGAGCTCGCGGAACTCAACCAAGCTGTCAACGCCGGCGGCAACCGCATTCTCTCGCGCAATACGGAGCTGCTCGGGTGAGACATTGATAGCGGTTACCCGCGCTCCAGTAGTGGCTGCGATGTGGATGGCGAAGGCTCCCCAGCCGGAGCCGAGCTCGGCCACTGTCATTCCGGGGAGCAGACGCAGCTTGGCCGTCGCATGCTGCAACTTACGGTGCTGCGCCTGGTCAAGTGTGTCAGTCGCCGGATGTTCGAATATCGCGCAGGAGTAATTTAAGCCGTCGTCAAGGAACAACCGATAGAGCTCGGTTGAGAGGTCATAGTGATGGCGGGCATTGGCGGCCGCAACTGCTACGGTATTCGCCGGGTACCAACGCCTGGCGGCGCGCCAAAAGCGCCGCAGCAATGCTTGACCAGGGTGCGCCGCGAGGCCACCGCGATTAACAGCGAACAGCTGCATGAAGCAGCCCACATCCGAGCCCTCCTCAAACGTGAGCGTGCCGTTCATGTACGCTTCGCCGGCGTGCAGCTCGGGGTTAAGGAACAGCTTGATGTAGAGCCGGGGATCATGCAGGTGAACGGTCACCGTCGGTCCCAGACCGTGACCGCCGAAGATGTGCAGTGAACCGTCAGCAGCGATCAGACGCAGCACACCGTTCCGGATGAAGCGGTTGAGGAGGTGAGCAAGCAACCACATCGGCAGCGATGTTTCCCAAACATTCCCGACGGTGAGTTTGGCCGCATCCCAGTACACAGGCAACAAACCAGCATGCGGACCTGCTACCTCGCCTTAGGTGAGTACTACGGTGCTGTTCTGTGAATTTCCGTACAACAACGCTGTCGCCTGCTCGATGTCAGCTACGGCCACAGGCCGATTTCCCGTTTCGAGACTACGACACTGCTGACGGCTCAGGAAGCCGAGGCGGCGATGAAGCAAGCCAACCAGACCAAGACCGAATACAAGCCGCCAAACACCTGACCGCAGGCAAGCCGCGCTGCCGGCTCAAGGGCGCTGCGGACGTTACGGCAGCGCGGCTCCTTTGACTGTGAACGCTGGCGTGCGTGGGCTCGGGGGTGCTGCGGGTTGAGAGGCCCACTGCCGTCCGCGTCAGCGTCCGCAAAATGATCGGAACGGTGAAGGTTTTCGGACGCCGGGGATAGCAGGCTGCTCGTCTGAACATGGGCCGGCGTACGGAAACACTTCACCACCTCGGTCGTTCAGCAGAGAAGCGGACATGCGGGTAAGAGCAACCGGTGACTGAGGTGGGTGGATAGCTGCCGTTTGGCCTGTGCGGGAAAGGTCACTCACTACACGGCGAATGAAGAGACCGCCGGCGGTTGCGCGCCGTGCCGTACCGCAATTCCCCCTCAATTCGTGGAAGCGTGTCACCGCAACGACCGCGTTGGTGCCGCCGAATGCAAGGCATTGCTAACAGCGGCCCGGATCGGACGCGCCCGCGCACAACCGGGCGTCACGTCGAGATCTCATTCGGCATCGAGTTCCTCGATGTTGATGGTAGGTGGAACGATACCGCGGCGGATCGCCTCGGCGAAGGTGACCATCCGCCCGCGCCCCTCGTCCCACAGCGCGTGGCGCGACGCGCGCAACCCGTCGGCCAGGGTCAGCACCGACGCCACGGTGAAGCCCGGATGCGCACCATGGCAGGCTTCCAGCCGGTAGTTGGGAACCCGTGGCGAGGCATGGTGGACATGGTGGAAGCCGATATTCCCTGTCACCCACTGCAACAGGCGGGGCAGCCGGAGAAACGAGCTGCCACGCAGCGCCGCGTCAACCGGGTCCCAATGCGCGTGGCGCGCCCAGTGGGTCCCGTCGAAATGGTGTTGTAATGAAAACAGCCAGACACCAACGATGCTCGCCGGCACTATGACGGCGAGCAGCACCGCGGCCACTGGGCCGACACCTAGCATCGCCGCGAGAGCGCCGTGGAGTGCAACCAGCGAGAGGTTGGTAAGGTGCACGCTCCGCCGTTCCGCGCGCCAGGTGCGCGGTGCGGCGAACGGGAAGCGATACAGCACCAGAAAAATTAGCGGCGGTAGCACCAGCAGGCTGATTGCGGGATGCTTGGCGGTGCGGTGGAGTCGCCGACGCCAGGTGCCGAGGGCATTGTACTCGGCGACCGTGAGGCAAGACGAGTATATGTCGCGTCCGTGGGCGTTGCGCCGGTCGAGGTCGTTCCAGGCGCCGTGGTGTTTCGCGTGGTGGCGCCGCCACTGGGCGTAAGGCGTCAGTGTCAGAAGCGAGCAGAACCGCCCGAGAAGGTCGTTGGCACGGCGCGCGCGGAAGAAGGATCTATGGCCGCAATCGTGTTGAATGATAAAGGTCCGCACAGTCAGGGCAGCTGCCGGAACCCCTAGCGCGAGCAGCGGCCACCAGCCGAAGGCCAGCCCTGCATGCATCGCCACCAGCAGAGCTATCAGCGGCAGGATTGTGGTGACGATCTGCCACATGGCGGCGTGCGGCGACGGGTCCTGGAAGCGCGCCAGGACTTCGCGCAGGCTGGCAGAATCAGGTAGCGCTGTGCGATCGTTGCCCGATTGGGCCATGGTCTACGGGTCCATTCACGCTGACGAGACGCACCACCCAAAGTGCAGATGAGCCCCATTGGCGTGCCGAACCAAAGTGGGCTTTCAGGTAGCGAAGGTAGCAGTTCGCGGCCGCTTTGGGTCAAATGGCCAAGAGGTCGGCAAGCCGCCGCTTTGGGTGGGTTCCTGCCGCACTGCCCGACCTCAACGAACGGCCGCTTCTTCCAGCTGCGCTGGTCAGAATAAGCCGCCCTGTTCGTCATCCGTGGCGAGGACCCATCGCAGCCGGCATAGGGGATCGAGGTAGGCAAAGCCGGTTTCGTGCCGCGCAATCGTGGCGGCGGGGAACGGCTCGCCGACGTCGACCTGCACAACGTCATCGATCCTGAATAGGCTCGCGTCTGGGCAGGGCACAGACGACACTGGCCTGGCGATGGGCGCGCTGGCCTTGCAGCAGACGTTTTCCGGGGGATGAGGCTGTCTCAACGCCGGCACTGGCATGGCGTTAGGGAGACAGAAGGCGGAAAAGTTTGAGGATATCTCGTGTCGGACTTCAAAGGTCGCCGGCTTCAGTGTCGCATTCGGTTGGACCGCCAGGCCGCCGACCGGCAGACATCACTTCAGAATGTTGATTTCGAGGCCGGACGACGATGTTCGTCTCGTTATTCCAGATACGGCGTCAGCACGCCTTCGATCCATTTCATGAATGCGCGGACTCGGCGCGACAGATTGCTCCGATGAGCTACGACGAGGGACACGGCGAGCGCCCGGCGACGAAAATCGGGTATGATCTCCACAAGCGCTCCACTCTCTAAATATCGGCCAATGCCCAAAAGTGGCGCCTGAAATCAGGCCAAGGCCGGCGAGGGCGGCGGCTTCGTAGGTCTGCGCGCTGTTGACGTGCAGCGCACCTGGCAACTGAAGCGTCGCGTAGCTGTCGCCGTCCGGATATTCCCATCCAATGGGTCTTGCACCCAGCATCGTCGAAAAATGAATTGTCCGATGTCCCTGACGCCGGAGATCTTCCAGCGATCGAGGGACGCCATAGCGCGCCAGATAGGCGGGACTGGCAGCGTTGGCCGTGCGCAACAGGCCCAGCGGGCGGGCAATCAGCGTCTCGTCCCTTATGGGTCCAAGCCGCAATACACAGTCGAACCCCTCTTGAACCAGATCAACCTGGCGATCCGTACTCGACACCTCCAGCTCCAACTCGGGGTGAGTCGCCATGAAATCCGGCAAGGCCGGCACGATCGTTGTGCGCGCCACCTCGGTCGGAAGGTCGACGCGTAAACGCCCGCGAAGTGCCACGCGATCGCCTGCGAACATCGAGTGTAGGTCATCGACTTCAGCAAGCAGATCGCGGGCACGGGCATGAAATACGCGTCCGTCCTCCGTCAACTGCACGCTGCGCGTCGTCCGGTGCAGAAGCCTGACACCGACATCTTCTTCCAGCTTCCGGACCGCCGTTGAGGCCCTTCCCTTTTGGATGCCCAAACTATCGGCTGCGTGGGTGAAGCTCCCCATTTCCGCGACCGTTATGAAAATGAGGACGGGTTCGAGATTTTGCATTTTCGTGCCTCGGTATTGTTCACCAAAGAGAGAACAGTGAGTTCACTTTGTCGGTGTTTATCATATCTGAGAGACACAGTAAGCCTCGAAATTGGATGAACCCATTGGAGAACAACAAAGTGTCCGAAACTATGAACCTGCATCACGTGCCTGAAGCCATGACCTTGCATCACAGCCTGTGGGCCGGCCGGATAATGAGCGCGATTGTCGTTATCGCTCTGGTGGCAGACGGCACTGTTCAGCTTTTCGCGCCGGCGCAGATCGCGAGCATGTTGCAGGAAACCGGGTTCGCGATGGACCTGACCCGTGTCGTGGGTCCGATCATACTTGCCTGCGCCATCCTTTACGCCATCCCGGCCACCGCCGTCCTTGGCGCGATCCTGGTGACGGGCTTTCTGGGAGGTGCCATCTGCGCCCATGTCCGCATTGGTGAGTTGGGGTCGCCGCCGGAAATCATTTCCCTGCTTCTGGGCGCGATGACATGGGGCGGTCTCTACGCGCGCGATCCCCGTATCCGGGCCATTCTGCCGCTCATCCGTTGAACCATCAGGGGCAGTGCTCTGTCCCTCAAGATCAGGAGAAAACGCATGTTTTTAGTCATGGGAATCACCGGAAAAGTTGGCGGCGCAACGGCAGAACATCTGTTGGCGCACGGCAAGGAGGTACGCGCGCTGGTCCGCAATCGCGAGAAGGCGGCTAACTGGGCGAACCAGGGCGTGGAACTGGTTGACGGCGATTGGAATGATTCGGCAGCCATCGAGCGGGCGCTCAAAGGCGTCGAAGGCGCGCTTGTCATGTTGCCTTCTGTCTGGGCCCCCTCGCCCGATTACAAAGAAGCCAAGGGCGTGATTGCAAACTATGTCGAGGCGCTCACCAAGGCAGCGCCGCCGCGGGTGGTTGCGCTTTCGTCGATGGGTGCGAACAGAACCAGCGGGGTGGGGATGATCACGGCCTTGTCGCTTCTGGAGCGAGGTTTTCGCGACCTGATATCCCCAATCGCATTTGTGCGCGCAGGTGGATTCTTCGAAAACTTCCTCTACGGCTTGCAGGTCGCCCAGGGTGGAACGCTACCGGTCTACTACAATCCGACAAACCGGAAATCGACCATGGTCGCGACGAACGACATCGGCACGGAGGTCGCAACCCTTTTGACCGGGCCGGCGTGGTCAGGGCAACGCGTCGTCGAGCTTGGTTCGATGGTCAGCGCGGATGAAGTCGCCGAGCAATTGGGTGACGTCTTGACGCTTGACGTGAAAGCCTTTGCGGTCCCGCGTGCAGGGTGGGCGGAAGCGTTCGAACAATTCGGCATCCCGAAGGGCCACACCGGACCTGCCGAAGAAATGTTTGAGGCCGTGAATGCAGGATGGATGGACCTCGGAGTCGAGGGTACGGAGCACGTAGCGGGTACGACGTCCGCACGCGATGTATTCGAGGCCGCACAGAACGCCGCCAAGGCGTAAGTCCGGGACGGATCAAGCATGAGACGGAGACCACCCGCTTCTGCGTCGGACGCGTCGCGGGAAGCGCTCAACAGTGCAAAGCAACGCGAAGCGCCTCCACTCAAGCGTGACCTTCTGAATCTCCGGGAGGATTTGGTAGTTTCTGTTTCATGAGCGTCATGCCGGGGCCAAGCCAGGCCAAGCCCCGACATGACGGTATCGGTCGTAATTACCGGGTATTGGATTCGGCAGGTAGATTCGGCGGTTGCGCTCAGTTTCCGGTTGGCAGCGGAATTTGAAAGCCTTCCTTGGCGAGTTCGTCTCGCAGGAACTGGAAGCGTTCATACTGCGTCAGGGTGACCGGCCCGCTATAGCCCTCGCTCTGCAATTTGCGCGGCGGATACTTGGCATATGTCTGCATCAGCTCCTTCACCGCCGCGTTTATCGTCACCAAGACCCAGGTGTGCTCTGTGTAGTTGTTCATGAATATGTCGTAGCGCTCCTGCGGGTCCTGCCACAGGTCGAACACCTGCGGTACGGTCGCGACATACTCCGAAGGCCCTTTCCAGCCGAGGTTTGAGTCGACCGCGAGGCCGCCGGTCTTCTCGCCGTTGCCGCCGCGGAGATTGAACACCGCCTTGTAATTGCCGACCCGCGCGGCCCCTGGCGTCAGCTCGTCCTCGGTGAAATAGAACCAGGACTCTCGCGGCGATTTTCCCGTGCCGAACAGTACAGGTGTGAGATCGTAACTGTCGAAGATGATCGGTTTCCCTTCGCGGTCATTCTGTGGAAGTTTTGCCCCGCCGAGGGACGCGAACGTCGCCATGTAGTCGAGGCCACCGAGGATCTCCGCGTTCCTGCTGCCGGCCTTGATGCCCGGCCCCCAGGCGATGGACGGAACCCGCGAACCGCCCTCGCGATCCGTGCCTTTCGTGCCACGGAACGGCGTATAGCCGGCGTCCGGGTAGACGTCCTGCCAGGCACCGTTGTCGGTGGTCCAGAACACATAGGTGTTCTTGTCGAGACCAAGCGCGCGCACCTTGTCCATGATGCGGCCGATGCGTGTGTCGTTCTCGACGATAGAGTCGGCGTATTTGGATTTCGACGGAGACTTGTGGACGAATTCTGGCGCCGGCAGGTTCGGCTGGTGCACCTTCATGAAGTTGATGCTCATGAAGAACGGCTGGCCGGACTTGCCGTTGCGATCGAGATAATCCAGTGATGCCTTCTCGACGTACTCGTCGAAGAACGGGATCCCGACGACACCCTGGTTCGGCGTGTTGACGTATTCACCGTTGATCTTGAAATCCTCGCGTGGCGCCTCGCCAGCGTTGCCCGACAACGCACCCTTGGTCACCTTCTGGAACATTTCCCGCAGCTTCGGGTCCATGTCCGGAAACCACTCTGGGTCGGCATACGTATAGGCGTTGAGATGATAGAGTCCGCAATACTTCATCTCGTCGTAGCCCTGCGCGTTGGGCAGGGCGTAGTCTGCCTCACCGAGATGCCACTTGCCGACGAAGAAGGTCTTGTAAGCCGCCGTCTTCAATACGGACGCGAGTGTCCACTCGGCAGCCGGCAAGCCGCCGCCCTGACCCTGAAACGCAACCGTCGTCATGCCGCTGCGATTCGGGATGCGGCCCGTCTGCATCGCGGCGCGTCCGGGCGTGCAGCTCGGCTGCGCATAGAACGACGTGAACATCATGCCTTCCGCCGCCAGGCGGTCGATATTCGGCGTCGGCATGCCCCGTGTTTCACCACCTAGATAACAGCCGGCGTCGCCATAACCGAAATCGTCGGACACGATCATGATGATGTTGGGCTTGTTTCCGCGCGCTGCTGTCACCGGTTGTGCTTGGGTGGTCTGCGCATCCGCTGAGGCGGCCAGAACTGTGGCTGCCGCCGCTGTCGTCGTACCCAGCAAGACACCGCGGCGGCCCAAACCACCCTTGTCAGCCTTGCCTTTAGGTTCGCTCATAATGCGTTTCCTCTCTCTCTTATGACGCAGCGAAATCCGACATGGCTTGTCGAGGTATCGATGGGCTCGGCATGTCGGGCTGCCGGCCGGTAGCGGCGGCAGTAGTTGGGCGCGCAAAGATGCGAGCCGCCCTTGATGACTTTGCGCGGGATCCTGATGTCGGGCATGTGCGGGTCGTAGCTTGCCGCCTCAGTGCCGCCGCGCGGGTTCGTGGGAATACAACACGCCTTGGGTGCATCGGCCACGTGCTGCGTGGACCACCAATCCATAGTCCATTCCCACACGTTGCCGATCATGTCGTAGAGGCCGTAGCCATTCGGCGGAAAAGCTCTGACCGGCGACGTACGCCGGTAGCCGGGCCGCCTGTGATGTGGGAATTCGCCATGCCAGGTGTTGGCCATCGCGCGGCGGTTCGGCATGAACTGGTCACCCCATGCGAACTCGGCGCCGTCGAGGCCCCCACGCGCTGCGAACTCCCACTCAGCCTCCGTCGGTAGCTCCTTACCCGCCCATGTGGCATAGGCCAGCGCATCCTCGAAGCTCACGTGCACAACCGGGTGATGATCGAGTCCCTTGATGTTGCTGCCGGGACCGTATGGCTGCCGCCAGTTTGCGTCCCTGAGCAGGGTCCACCATTGGCTCCAATCCCTCAGATCCACTCGCTGCTTCGGCGGCGTGAACACCAACGAGCCGGCGAAGATCAGATGCGGCAGCGAGCCCGGATAATCCTTCGGATCGGGCACGGTCTCCGCAAAGGTCACATGGCCGGTGGCATCAACAAATTCCGCGAACTGCCGATTGGTTACCGGTGTTTGATCGATCTGGAAGCTATCGACTGTCACAAGGTGCGATGGGGCCTCCTCCGGGTAGTGGTGATCGGAGCCCATTCGGAATGTGCCGCCGGGAACCCGGATCATGCCGGGATGCGCGGCGTTGCTATCTGAAGGCAGTAACAACGAGTTCACTGGATACCTAACCTTGACACGCCCGCATCGCAGAGTTGTACAAACCGATCAGTACACGTGCTGTTGATGCACCCGGCGCCATTGCCAATGTCCGCACAGTGCGAGCGCAATGCGATTTAGCCCCACTTAGAGTGTGAAGGCGCTCCTAGGGGCAACGCTTTCGGCAAAGGCCACTGTCGGACAGATGTGTGATATGGAGCTCTCCCTCATAGCTCCTGGGGACGGTAACCAACCGCTCGATCGTTGGCCAGGGGGCGCTGCATGGCTAGCTTGAAGGTGATCCGCCGTTCTGAGCAGGGACGTGACAATCCCCCCGCCGCCGGTGCTATGGCGTTGGTTCGACGCGTATCGCGATGCAAGTCACTCGGTTCCTCACCATGGATCGGGTCATCGCATCATCGGTCCGCACGCCGCCGGAGCAACCCTTGGATCATTCTCGCGAGTACTCTCTGGTTTGGTGGCTGCGTCACCCACCCCGATGCCCAGTCCGCCAACCTGTTATCCGGTGCAATCACGATCGAGCGGAGAGCGGTCACCTGCAATCGGTCGATCACGAGCGATGCCCGCTATCAGCACCTCGTCGGCTTGGTGCCATTGGCAGCCCCTTATCAAGCGTCAGTGGCTCAGATGACCAACACCGATCGGGCCAATGACGATGAGGCTCATGCGCTGACGGCATGGACGCAGGACATTCAAAAGTGCCGCCGGGAAGTGATCGACTGGGTCCGGCAGAGTTCACCCATCTCGCTGGCTTTGGTTTTGTCTGCCTGGGCGGACGAGGATGAGGTCTTCGTCGGTGTGATACAGAGAAAGCTGTCATGGGGCGTTGCAGCGACTCGTCTCCGCGCCATCCAGATCAAGCTTCTATCCAGCCTGACCGATCGTGCGATCCAGATCGACGCTCAGCTCAGCAGTGCAAAACAGGCCGAGCTTGCGCGACGGGTGGCTATTTTCGATGCGATTACCAATCTCGCGCCATAGCCAGGGAAGAGCCGAAGCCGAAGTGAGGACATAGGTGGTGGCGCCGTCGAGCGGCAGGCTGGATACCGACGCCTGGTATCAGTCCAGAAGCGGGAGTTGTTTCCCGCAGTGCTGCGTCAGCATCAGTCCCGACTGTGCCAACCCGGATTCGGCACGTGATGACGCATCGCCCGTGATCCACACTTCAGGCGCGCGCTGCGCCTGTGCAAGACCTTTCGCCAAATCGGCGTTGCGCTCGGTCCACAACAGCCGATCGATCGGCAGCAACAGGAGCACCGCGCCATTGGTCGTCGTGATAAGCGGCAGGTTGAGAACGATTGCTATCTGACGCACGGGCATAACGAGTGTGCTGTAACCCGCGATCAGCTCCGCCATCTGCTGGAGCATCAGGGCCGCGTCTTCCGTGTCGACGCTGCTGGCGTAGTCGATGAAGCTGGCCTGCCCCGGAATACTCCCCAGCGCCGTCATGCTGGCGACAATGATCGTTTCATGGCGCGGCGACAGTGCCGCGTTGCGCAGGAATCGATCGATGACAGTATCAGGGACTGCCAGACGTTTCAGTTGCTCCCGATTGCGCTTGGACAGTTCGCTTGGCGGCGTCGCCGCGACGACATTCTGCGCCTGCTCAAGCAGCCGGACATTGCTGGCGACCTGGAGGGCCAGAGCGCCGGTGACCGCGGACAGGGCGCCCAAGGTCAGGTTGCCGGCGGCAGACGCCCAGGCGAGCCGATCCAGTTCCTTCTGCAGCGCCTCATTGCTGGAGTAAGCGTCCACGCCAAGCTTCGCCGCGTATTCCCGCTTGTAGCTGGATACAGCAAGCAGTTGTTTCGCGGGACCATCCTCGTAACGGCTGCGGCCCTCGCGGTGCAATTGCTCCTGTGCCCGATTGAAGATGCTGCCGATCCCTTCCGGGATCGCGGAGAGCGTGCCGACCGGGTCGTCGAGCAGGTTCTTCGCGCTGCGGAATGGCGATTTTCCCGCCTCGATCGCCGCCTTTTCGAAGGCCTCGGACTGCTGCATCGCCTGCAGTGTTGCAATCGCCGCGATCTCGCGCAGCAACCGGCGCAGCCTGACGTCGCTTGGCGCGATGAACGGTCCGTAGTCGGTAGTGACCGTGTATCGATTGAGGTAGGCGAGAGTTGTGACAGTGGGACCGAGCGCATAGTGTGGGCCGCGCAACAGGTCAGGGGCTACGACGGATTCCGTCGGGCGAATTTCAGGCTGCGTGTCCCAGTCATCCTGCGTGGCCGCTCTGGCGGTCAGCGGCAGCGACGCAGCCCAGCCTGTTGTGGCAAGCAGCGTTCGCCGCGTGAGACCGAAACGAGACATCGCTGCTCCCGAAGCCCTATCAGGCAAAGACTGCCGATCCAGCAGGCGGACGACGGCCAGACCGCGAAGGGTCGTCGTCGCCTCACGCCGCTAGCGCTTCATTGCGCCAGTCAACAAGACCCCGTTAGTAGGCCGGAACATACACGCTACCCGGCGGGTAGTAAGGCGGCGGCGGCGGGACCGTGCTGGCAGCTGCAGCGCCGACGACCGCGCCAACCGCAACGCCGGCTGCGACGCCTCCCCATCCTGGCCCGCTGTCATAATTGTTGCAGCAGCCCCCATTATACCCGCGATTGACGTTGACGTTTGCATTGCGATTTACGTTGACGTTGGCGTTACGGTTCACGTTGGTGTTGCGGTTGACGGTGTGGTTGCTGCTGACATTGTTATGAAAATTGTTGGCGTTGAAGTTTTGCCGGTTGCCGCCGCCCGCTCGTCCACCGCCGCCGCGCTGGCCAGCGATCAGGATAAGCGGAGGATTGTTCCCATCCGCAGACATGGCAGACGCTCCCGCATCGTGCCAAGGCATAATGGCCGCATGCGACGATGCAGTGACAGCCAGTTGCGCGCTGACCGCCGCGGCCGCAAGACAGATGAAAGACTTCATCGCTGACCTCACTTGTTCAGATACTTGTGTTGCAGATCTTTGAAGTTGGCGATGGTCTCGGGACAGGTTTTGTGATCGAAATCGTGCCCGGATCCCCAGCCGAACGCGCCGCTGTAGATGAACGCGACCTGCAGCCCGAAATGCAGCGCGATCTGGTTGGCGAGCGAGAGGGCATCCTCACCGACACCCTGCCGGTCTGCCTCTGGTGAGCAACTGAAGGCCTGGCCTGACATCACGCCGAGCTTCTTGACGCCGGTCATGAACTCCGGGTCGGCGTCGTTGCCCTTCTTCACCTCGTCGGCAAATGCCGGGACAGTCAGTAATACAGCCAGCGCGAAAGCAGTGAGATTCGAACGCATGAGATTTTCCTTTTGGTGGTCAACCCGATTGGCTGATACAGCCGAAGAACTATGCCCGCTCAACTGGCTGCCTTGATCGGCGGCAGATATTTGCCGAGCGTCTGGGGATCCTGGGCAACCTCTGCCGGCAGGTAGATACGGTAGTTGATACGGAACAGTCCGTTCGGCGGGGATGGCAGCCAGTTGCCCTCGTGGCCGGCGGGGGCGGCGTGCTGGATGTAGATGTCGAGCGAGCCGTCGGCGTTGTAGGTCAGGCCCTTGGTGCGGTCGCCGATCGAGAAGCGGTCGATCGGGTTTTTGACCAGCTGGAAATCGGCGCCATACATGGTGAAGGACCAGAAGCCGTTCTGCAGCGTCGGCGCGATCTGCTCCTTGTTGAAGTGCAGGACATAGTTGGTGGCGCCGTCGAGCAGATGGGCGTTGCCGTCCTCGTAGGTGCTGAAATATTCCGCCTCGGCGCGATCGTGCACGAACAGGCCCTCGAGGGCGCCGGCGGCGCGATCAAAATAATCGTCGCCGTAATTGCCGGGGCGCAGATTGTTCCAGCGCGTAGGATACGGCGTGCCGCGGTATTTCACTTTCCACTTCATGATCTGTGGGCCGATCGCGGCGGCACGGGCGAGGCCGTCATGGGCGGCTTCGTCCAGCGCGGCGGTATCCATCGGCTGGCCGAGCTTGATGCCGCCGCGGCCGAGCAGGATGACAGCGGCTTGCTGATCGGGCGGGGGCGGGTTTTCGGCGAGCAGATCGGCCGCGGTCTGGAACCAGGCGAGATCGCCGGTGTGGTTCGGGCGCGTGGCGAGTTCTGGGACTGCGGCTTGGCCGAATTTCGCTGGGTTGCCCCAGTTGTCGAGCGAGGTCAGGTGGAATTTTCCCTGTAGGTCATTGACCTTTTGCAGATCCGAGGCGTCCTGCGGAAGGACACCGATGCGGATCGCGAACATACCGGTATTGGTCGGGAAACGATGGACGATGATGCCCTCCGGCAGCGTGCCGTGCCAGTCGGGCCCGACGAAGGCGTGGTTGCCGCCTTTGCCGCCGGTGGCGCGCGTGCCGATGTAGAACAGGTTGTTGGTGTAGGCGTCGGCGACCTCGACGGACCAGTAGCGGTCGGCGATGTCGGGCGCGGTGAGGATGATCGGACCGCCGGCAAGCTCGAGAAAGGCGCCGCTGTAAACCGTGTCGTTATTCGGCGTGTACGGCATGATGTCGTTGGCGGTGGCGAGCGTGTGCATGTTGCCGATCTGATTGATCGGCGCGGCGGGAGCGACCTTCTTGGCCTGCTCGAGGGCGGCGGGGTCGAGGCGGATTTTGCGCTCGCGCTCCATGATCGTGAGCGGCAGGGCGAAGACATAGTTCTGAATGCCGACCGAATAATACCACTCCGCTTCGGAGTTCGCGTCCTGCTGGCGAACCTGCTCGGCTGAGGGCGTGGTCTGCGCGACGGCGGCGGGAGCAAGAGCGGACAGTGAAACCAGGAACGTGGTCAATTGGAGTGAGCGTTGCATATTGTTTTGTCCTGCGTGGGTTGTGGGAGCGTTCACAGAAGACCGCCGGGGTCACATGAACCATCATCTGGCCGTGCCGTCTTTGATCTGGATCAACCCAGGTATTCCGCCCCCGGCTATGCGTTGGCTGCTGAATTGCTCGCTATGGGAGGCCGTGGCCGCTCGACAGAACGTCGTCTTGGTTGCCGGTGACAGCCCAAACAGCAGCGTGTCAAGCCAACGCGAACGAAGCTGTCCTCGCTATCGCAGAAGCGAAGCTGGCGAGGCGAGAAGAACGGCTTCGATGACGCTTGGCTGTCGGAACATCACCTCATCGACGATGGCCATCTCCGTCTACATTGCCGGTCCCTCCAGCGATCGCCGCGCGGGCCGAGGGATTTGCATTGCATCCGGTGTGCTTTCGATGTGAGCGAAGTCATTGGTCAATTGTGCCGCTGCCGCATGCTCCACTGAACCCTTGCAGGCCGCGTCACAAAGGCGCTCGCGCGATGCCGAGGCCGCGCTGCGTGCGGCGAATGTGCCAGTGGAGGCGGTTTACGTGCTGCGTCTGGGGCATGGCATCGATGAGATAGGCCTGGCGCCGGGCGCGCTGGCGTTGCAGCGGGCGTTCTCCGGCAGGTGAGGCTGTCTCAACGCTGGCGCCGGATCGGAGTTTGCTCATTGACATAGGTCAATGCCCAAGGCGGAGTTTGCATCATGTCCGCCAGGAGATCGAAATGCAAAACCGCTTTCGGGGGCGTTTGCTCGGCACTGTACTGATCACGGGATCGCTGGGCCTTACCAGCGTGCCGGTTGCAGCGGCCGTTCACATCGACGGGCAGGTTCAGGCGGGCGGTGGCCCGGTTGCACACTCCGCTGTCACCTTGTGGGCCGCGACTGCAAATGCGCCGGCGCGGTTGGCTCAGGCCGAGACGGGTGCCGATGGTCGGTTCGTTATCTCCTCGGACCAGTCCCCTGGCGGCGACACCTCGCTTTATTTGGTCGCCACCGGCGGGCAACCCGCGAGTTCCAAGACCCCCGGCAATAACCCGGCGCTCGCGTTGCTGGCCGTACTGGGCAACCAGCCACCAGCGAACGTCACTATCAACGAGATGACGACGATCGCATCGGTGTGGACGAATGCGCAGTTCCTCGACGGCACCGCGATCAAGGGGCCTGCGCTCAGCCTGCGCATCGCCGCCGGCAACGTCCCGAACTTCGTGGATCTGACGACCGGCGGCCTGGGAACGGTCGTTCAGGACTCGTTGAACAGCACGCAGACGCCGACACTGGCGAATTTCGGGACTCTCGCGGACCTGCTGGCGGGATGCACGACTCAGATAAAGCCTGACGCATGCAGCGCGCTGTTCAAGGCAGCAACGCCTGCCGGCGGCAACGCACCGGCCGATACGCTCGCGGCTGCAGAAGCCATTGCCCACCATCCTACGCAGGGACCCGAGACGCTATACGCGCTGCTGGATGCCTTCTACCCGTTCCCCAAAAGCAACATCTATCTGCGGCCGGCCCCCTTTGTGCCTTATCTCGAGTACGCGCCCAGTGCGTGGATCCTGGGTCTCAAGTTCTCCGGCGGCGGTATCGACGGACCGGGCAAGCTCGGCTTCGACAGCGCGGGCAATGCCTGGGTCGGCGACAACTTCATCGTTGGCGACCAGGCCGGGTTCCAGCCATGGAACGGAAATTGGAATGGCCACCTGTCCGAGTTCGCACCGAATGGGCGTGCGCTCTCGCCGATGACCTCCGGCTTTACCGGCGGCGGCGTGTTCGGTCCCGGTTTCGGCACCGCGGTTGCCGCCGACGGCAAGGTCTGGGTGTCCAACAACGTTCCTGGCCGGAGCATTTCGGTGTTCGACAAGAACGGTAAACCGCTGACGCCACCGGACGGCATCACCTTCGATCATAAGTTGGGCGCCATGCAAGGCGTGCTGGTCATGCCCGGAAGCGGTGACGTCTGGGTGCTCGACGAGGAGAAGAATCAGCTTGCCTATTTCCCGAAGGGCGATCCGACCAAGGGCCGGCTGGTCTGTACGAGCGTTGACGGAAAATCGACGGAGGCACCCTGCAAGTTCTTCAATGGCCCGTTCCATCTGGCGGTGGACCAACAGGACCGGATTTGGGTTTCGAATGCGCTGGCCAAGACCGTGGTGCGCTTTCCCGCTTCCGATCCAAGCAAGGCGGAGGAATTTCCGTCCGGCGGCGTATTCGGCAAGGGAATGGGCATCGACAGCAAGGGCAACGTCTGGGTGGCCAACACGGTCGGGGAAGACCTTGATCTGATCATCAAAGCGCGGCTGTTGGAGCTGAAATGGACCGGCCAGCTCACGATCGATGTGGCGCTCCGGATGGTGTTCGGCTATTTGCGGGAGCATATCCAAGGCACCGTCACGATGCTGCGACCGGACGCCACACCGGCGCCTGGTTCCCCATTCAAGGGTGGCGGCGTCAGCGGCCCCTGGGCGGTTGCGGTGGACGGCAACGACAATATCTGGGTGTCCAACTTCATTGGGGAGTCGGTGTCCGAATACTGCGGCGCGCGGACCGAAACCTGCCCGCCCGGGGCCAAGACCGGTGACCCGATTTCGCCGCCCGGCGGATACGTGGGTGGCGGCATGCAGATGCTGACCGACATCGACATCGATCCTGCCGGGAATGTGTGGGCGATCGACAACTGGATCGACCACGGCGATCTGTGCTTCGTGAAACCGCCCGAAGCGGTGTCAACCCAATGCGGCGGCAACGGCCTGACGGTGTTCTACGGCATGGCCAAGCCGGTGCGCACGCCGCAGATCGGCCCGCCGCAGTCCCCGCAATAGCCTCAGTGGAGCACACCCGACGATGATTCGCTTCCGGAGCCCACTCACGCTGAGTGCCAGTTTGCTCGCTCTGTTGCTCTTCTCATTCGGCGCCGCCGCGCAATCGTCGCCGACCCCGCCGCCGGATACCAGTAGGGGCGACGACGCGACCGACCTTGCGAAGAAGCTGCAGAACCCGATCGGCGACCTGTACAGCTTCCCGTTCCAGAACAACACCAACTTCAACACCGGGCCGCACAAGGGCACGCAGGACATCCTCAACGTCCAGCCGGTCATTCCCATCCACATCAACTCGGATTGGACCGTCATCACGCGGACGATCCTGCCGCTGGTCTGGCAGCCGTCGTTCCAGCCGGCGCAGACCGTGCCCTTCGGCACCGGTCCGACCACGTTCTCGGCCTTCCTGTCGCCGGCCAACCCGACCAACGGCTGGCTATGGGGCGTCGGCCCGGTCATCCAGATTCCCACGATCAGCGACAAAAGCCTCGGCTCCAATGTCTGGGGCGCTGGTCCGACCGGCGTGCTGGTCTACATGAAGGGGCCGTGGGTCACGGGCGTGCTGGCCAACAACGTCTGGTCGTTCGGCGGCACCCCTGGGCTCGGCGGCACGCGCTACAACACGTTCCTGACGCAGCCATTCGTGAACTACAATTTTGGCGAGGGTTGGTATGTCTACAGCGCCCCCATCATCACCGCGAACTGGCTGACGGCCGGCAACAACGCCTGGACGCTGCCGTTCGGCGGCGGGTTCGGCCGCGTGGTGAAGATCGGCGGCAAGCTGCCAGTGAATTTGTCGATCGGCGCCTACTACAACGCGCTGCGGCCGCAATTCGGCTCGACCTGGCAGCTACGAACCCAGGTCACTCTGATCTTCTAGTGCTGGCGATGTTTCTCTGAGCCGTAAGCAGAACCCACGGAGAGGATGCGTTAGGGGTTCAATCATGACGCGGAGCGGTAATCTTGGGCGCTGCGGGTATGGGAGTTTGGCTTCAGGGCTGTGCATCCACCGGCACGATGTGGGATCCTGGCGCACCGGATGCGGTGACAGTTCAGCACTACGAACTCTCGATGAAGGCGGTCAATGAGAAATCCAAGCCTGATACGCAGGCCGCGTTCTACTTGCTACGCTCCGACGTTATGCGCATGCGCACGAACACCTTGGACATGCAGGCTGCTCTGGCAGTCCTGTATCGCGTGAGCAATGCTGTCGATGCGGAAGACTGGGCAACGCCCGGAGCGGCGCTCTAGCATTGGAGCCGCACTATCGCCACCATTAAACCGAGTCCGATTTGGACCCGGCCTATATCTCGGCACTCGCCGCCCTGGCGGGTGCGGCCATCGGCGGGCTGACGTCGTTCGCAACCTCGTGGTTGACGCAGCGGACGCAGCTTCGCCACGCGCATCGCGAAGCCGAAAGGGCCGAGCTGAAGACGCTTTACGGCGACTTCATCACCGAGGCGTCGCGCCTCTATGGCGACGCTCTGACCCACCAGACCGAAGAGATCACCGGATTGGTGGGGCTTTACGCCATGGTCGGGCGTATGCGCCTGGTTGCCGACCAGACAGTGATCGTTGCGGCCACGCGGGTCGAGGACACCATCGTCGAGACCTACCTGGGGCCAAACCGCACCCTTCATGAACTGATGGACTACGCCCATCAGGGCGGGCTGAGTTTCCTGGCCGAATTCAGCGAGGCTTGCAGAAAAGACCTGGCCGCCCGCGCAACGGCAATCCGGTGACGAGGGGCGAGCCTTCACATCGCGAAACACTTTGCAGGGGATGCTCAACCAACTCCCTCTTCGGGGTTATTCTTACCATGCCAGGAGAAGTCTGTTGGAGGGCATAAATTGGACTTGGGGTTTGTCGCTCACCGCCCTGACCATAGCGATCCACACAACGGGCGTGGTGGCGATGGCCCTCGTGGGGCTCGCGATCAGGCTCCGCTTGGAGGCTCGGACCCTTGGTTCAGGCCATGTGGTCCTGATCGTGATTGGTATAGTCGGAACGGTGGGACTGCTGCTGGCTGTACTACACGGGATAGAGGCCGCGACCTGGGCCGCAGCTTATGTGTGGGTTGGCGCGCTCGACTCGCCTAAAGACGCGATCCTTTATTCCGTCGACTCGATGACCACGCGAGGTGCTTCGGGGCTTATGCTGCAACCGAATTGGAGGATGATGGGCGCGCTGGAGGCGGCCGACGGCATGCTACTGTTCGGCATCAGCACGGCCTACATTTTCACTGTGATGCAGGCATACTGGCCGATGCTCTCCCGCCGTAACTGATGCATGCAACGCGATCAACAGGTCGCGGCCGAACTGCGTTCGACCTGGCAGCTTAGGACCCAGATCACACTCATCTTTTAATTTGTCGCTCTGCCAACCGATGAGCAAGGAGGAAAAAGATGCTTCGGGTAAGGCCAACGCTGACGTTTGCCGCTGTATCGGCGTGCGCGCCCAGGTCCAGAACAAGGAGGACATGCTGGCCGCCGCTTCACTCTGGTGCCTGCGAACACACCGCAACGTCAGCTCCTGCGACGCCACCGATGCCAGCACTTGCCATGCTGCGAACAGCGCATCCTGTCCTGCCGCCGCGTTGCGCCCGCCGGCGAAAGAACGTCGCCGCAGTCTCCGTGACGCCGCGTATCAGACAGCATGGCGCAGAGCGCGCAAGGCGGCTTCGGGCTCGCGGTAGAGGACCAGCAACAACGCCTGCGCGGCAGGGTCAATACTGAAGCGGTTCTGCTCCCAGTTGCGCGAGCGTGCCGAGCGGAACATGCAGAAGCGCCGCCAGTTCGGCCTGGGTCATCCGGAGTTTTTCCCGCACCAACTTGACTGACACTGTGCGCCGCGCGTGCCGCTAGCGCCTTGCCCTTAGTTGGCATGAACAGCGGGTGCGGCGCGGCAGACCGGTCCTCGGGCTTGACCCGAGGATGCCAGGCAACCCAACTCGCGCGCTGTGCCAGAGCGGGTGAACGCGCAACGACCGATGATATGGTCGCTCAGCAGGTCTTCGGTCAGCGGATCATCCCGTCGGGAAGCGAGCGTTCCTGCCGAAACGAGCCCTCGGGTAGCTGCATGACGAACCGGTGAATCCCGTTCCGGTCTGGCTTGCGGCTCGCTACGCGCTCTGCGATAAACGCAATGGTTTTCGGCGGCGCACAAGATATGGTGGGTCAGTGACGGATTGCCCGCCAAATGCGCTCCGGACGCAGAGGAGCGGCGTTTGCCTGACGGTGGCCAATTCTATCCTGCGCTGGTGCTGAACGCGGATTTTCGGCCGCTGTCGTATTTCCCGCTGTCCCTCTGGTCCTGGCAGGACGCGGTGAAGGCAGTGTTCCTCGATCGGGTGTCCGTGCTGTCGGAGTATGAGACCGAGGTGCGGTCGCCGTCGGTCACCATGAAGCTGCCGAGTGTGATCGCGCTGAAGGACTACATCCCGTCGGCGCGGCGGCCGGCGTTCACCCGGTTCAACGTGTTCCTGCGCGATGCGTTCGTCTGCCAGTACTGCAGCGACCGGCGGCCGGCGCACGACCTGACATTCGACCATGTGGTGCCGCGCAGCCGCGGTGGGCGCACGACGTGGGAGAACGTCGTGACCGCCTGCGGTGACTGCAATCTGCGCAAGGGCTCCCGGCTGCCGCGCGAGTGCCGCATGTTTCCGCGCGCCCATCCGCGCCAGCCCACGACGTGGGAGTTGCAGGACAACGGACGAGGATTCCCGCCCAACTACCTGCATGAGAGCTGGCGCGACTACCTGTACTGGGATAGCGAGCTGGAAAGCTGAGGCAGTTCCCTCGGGGGGAACATGGCAAAGAACGTTGTCTTCTGCGCTGACGGTACGTGGAACGGGCCTTCCGAGCCGGATGACGACGACGCGAGCGCCCCTGCGACCAATGTCTTCAAGCTGTTCCTGAACCTCGCGGGTCTGGACGATCCGGACACCCTCACGCTGGCCAAGGAACAGCAGCGCACACTGCGCAGTGCCGACGGCACCGTGCAGCAGGTGTCCAAGTACCTGCATGGGGTGGGAGACTCCGCCAACTTCCTGGTCAAGGCACTCGGCGGCTCGCTCGGTGCAGGACTGATCGCCCGCATCGTGCGCGGCTACACCTTCATCTCGCGGAACTATGTGCGCGGCGACAAGATCTACATCATCGGCTTCAGCCGCGGCGCGTATACGGCCCGCGCGCTTGCCGGGATGATCGCCGCCAAGGGCCTGCTCGATGCGAGCAAGACTCGATCTGACCGACAAGGCGACAGCCTATCGCCTGGGTGCCGCGGTCTGGTACGCGTATCGCAAAGTCGCTCTTCGCAGCAGCACGGGCTGGTTCGCGCGCCTGGAGCAGACAGTGCTCGACCTGCCGGCTTTTCTCTCCATGCCGCCACGCGACGATCTGCTGATAGCGGCACCCATTGAGGCGGTCGCCGTCTGGGACACGGTTGGTGCGCTCGGCATACCGGAATTCACCTTGCAGATGCAGCGAGTGGACGAATTCCAGTTTGCCGATCTGAAGCTCAGCCCGATCGTGCGCAGCGGGTTGCACGCTGTGGCCGTCGATGAGCAGCGGGCGGACTTCACTCCGACGCTGTGGGACGATGATCCACGCATCACGCAGGCGCTGTTCCCGGGGGCCCATTCCGACGTCGGCGGTGGCAATGGCAGCGCTGACAATGAGAGCGGTCTTTCGGACGGGTCGCTGCGCTGGATGATCGACAGGCTCGCGCCGCTTGGCGTGGCGTTTGCCCAGCCTCTTGCCTGGGTGCCGCAGCCGGACGCGCGCGGCACCGCTCATCAGCCTTGGCTCAACCCGCCATGGAATTTGCTGCTTCACGGGCCACGCAACTTTCCGGCTGGGCTTTACGTGGCGCAATCCCTCGTCGACCGGCTGGCGGCGGGCCCTGTGCATTTTGCGGCCGGCGTGCCTACGGCCGTGTACCTGCCCGACAATCTCGGCGCCTACATATCGGGCACGAAACTGCTCACCGGCGTCCGCGTGGTGTGACGGCAGGCATCGGAAGGAATGATCGAGAGCCCGCCGCCCGAGATCCTCGATGCTCTGCGCCGAATGGGGCTGCTGGCCACGTCCGCGGACACGTGCGGCGAACGCCTGACCGGGGGCGTGTCCTCGGATATCTGGCGGATCGACCTTCCCGCTGGGCCCGTCTGCGTCAAGCGCGCACTGGCGAAGCTGCGTGTGGCGGCGGACTGGCAGGCGCCCATCGAGCGCAACCGCTACGAGGCACGGTGGATGCAGCGCGCCAACACGGCTGTTCCCGGGCTCAGCGCCGCAATTGCTGGGTCTCGACGAAGCGACCGGGGCGCTCGCGATGCAGTTCCTGCCGCCGGACCGCTATGCGCTCTGGAAGACGCAACTGCGCGATGGCGACGCCGACCCGCAATTCGCCGCGCAGGTCGCGGAGACACTCGTGCGGATCCACGCGACGACCGCCGCCTCTCCCTCCATTGCAGCCGACTTCCCTACCGATCGGATTTTCTACGATATTCGCCTGGAGCCCTATCTGGTCGCGACCGCCCACGCGCATCCCGATCTCGCGGCGCCCCTGCATAGTCTCGTGTCCGAAACCCAAGGCAACAGCCATGCCCTGGTGCATGGCGATGTCAGCCCGAAGAACATTCTGCGCGGCCAGGATGGCCCAGTGTTCCTGGATGCCGAGTGCGCCTGGTGGGGCGATCCCGCGTTCGATCTGGCGTTCTGTCTGAACCACCTGCTGTTGAAGTGCCTGTGGACACCGGCTGCCACCGCCGGCTTCCTCGCCTGCTTCGATGCGCTCGCCGCGACTTATGTGGACCGAGTCATGTGGGAGCCGCCGGCCGGCTGGAGGCCCGCGCCGCACATCTGCTGCCAGGGTTGTTCCTCGCCCGGGTGGATGGCAAGTCGCCGGTCGAGTACATCACCACCGAGCCGGACAAGGACCGGGTGAGGCGCACCGCTCGCGCACTGCTTCTCGACCCGGTTGAGACGCTCGGCGATGTGCGCCAGGCCTGGATGAAAGAACTCGCCGCATGACCGACACCACGATCGCCTTTGTGCACGCACGACGTGTTTGGGACAGCCGCGGCCGCCCGACGGTGGAGGCCGAGGTGCTGCTGGAGGGCGGTGGCGTCGGGCGCGCCATCGTGCCGGCTGGCGCGTCGACCGGCACCGGTGAGGCGCTCGACCTGCGCGACGGTGGCGACGCGTTCGGTGGCTATGACGTGACGCGCGCGGTCGGCCACGTGAACGGCGAGATCGCGCGAGCGGTGGCCGGGATCGATGGCGCGGACCAGGCGGCATTGGACCGCCGACTGATCGAGCTCGACGGCACGCCCAACAAGTCGCGCCTCGGTGGCAATGCCGTGCTCGCGGTATCCATGGCCGTCGCGCACGCTGCGGCCGCCGCCGCGGGCGAGCCGTTGTATCGCTACCTCGGCGGTTCCGACGCGCACATGCTGCCATTGCCGCAGATCCAGATCTTTGGCGGTGGCGCGCATGCCGGACGGCGTGTGGACATCCAGGATTTTCTCGTCGTCTGCCCTGCGGCCAAGAGTTTCGCCGAGGCGCTGGACTGGACGGCGGAGGTGTACCGTGCGGCCGGCGTGCTGATGAGGGAAGCCGGCACGTTGCAGGGCGTGGCAGATGAGGGTGGCTGGTGGCCGGCGTTTTCCACCAACGAGCAGGCGATCGAGACGCTGGTGCGGGCGATCGAGCGCGCCGGCTATACGCCGGGCGCCCAGGTTGCCATCGCGCTCGACGTTGCCGCCTCGGAGTTCGGCCGCGGCGGCAAATACAAGCTGGCGCTGGAAGACAAGGAGCTGGACAGCGAGGGCATGATCAGGCTGCTCGCCGGCTGGATCAGGCGCTATCCGATCGTATCGATCGAGGATCCGCTGGCGGAAGACGATGATGCGGGGTTCGCAGCATTCACCCGCGAGGTGGGCAAACGCGTGCAGGTGATCGGCGACGATTTCTTGGTGTCGCAGGCCTCGCGGGTGCGCGAAGCGGCATTGCGCGGCGCGGCGAATGCTGTGCTGCTGAAGCCCAATCAGCGCGGCACGCTGACCGAGACGCTGGATGCCTGGCGGGCCGCGAAGGAGGCGGGTTTCGCCGGGATCGTTTCCGCCCGTTCAGGCGAGACGGAGGATGTGACGATCGTGCATCTCGCGGTCGGCTGGGGTGTTGGCCAGCTCAAGGTCGGCAGTTTCGCGCGCGGCGAACGCATGGCGAAGTGGAACGAAGCTCTGCGGGTCGAGGAGGCGCTGGGCGGCCGCGCACGGTTTGCCGGAGAGGCGGTGCTGGGACGGTCGCGGTAGGTTTGTCGCGCTATGGCCCGGAGCCGCCCCCTCCCCCCAACCCCCTCCCGCGAGGGGAGGGGGAGTAAGCACAGCCGGACCGCCTTAAACGTCCTCTTTCACTACACGGCGGGCCCGGATCTCGCGGGGCGTCTCGCTGCCATCCCTGACCTGCGCATCACTGTCTGCCCCGAGCACGACGACGCGCTGCTCGCTCGCCTGCTGCCCACGACGGACGTTATCTGGCACGTGCTCAAGCGCTGTACGGCCGAGATGATCGCTGCGGCGCCGATGCTGCGGCTGATCCAGAAGATCGGCGTTGGCGTCAACACGATCGATCTGGATGCGGCGAAGGCTCGTGGCATCGCGGTGTGCAATCTTCCCGGCACCAATGCGCGTGCGGTTGCGGAACTGACACTTGCGCTGATGCTGGCCGTGCTGCGCCGACTGCCGCGCTTCGATGCGGCGATGCGACGTGGCGAGTGGCTCGATCCGAAGCTGCAGGACGGCATCAGCGAACTCGGCGGACGCACTGTCGGTCTGGTGGGATACGGCGCGATTCCGCGCCTGCTCGCCCCTGTGCTGACCGCGCTGGGGTGTCGGCTGATCTACACATCGCGCACCACCCAGCACGCCGACGCATTGGGCGAGTGGCGCAGTCTGGACGCGCTGCTGGCCGAGGCCGATATCGTCAGCCTGCATCTGCCGCTGACCGACGACACCGCGAACCTGATCGACTCCGCCGCGATCGCCCGCATGAAACCCGGCGCCGTGCTGATCAACACCGCGCGTGGCGGGCTGGTGGATCAGGCGATGCTGGCCGAGGCGCTGGCAAGCGGCCGTCTCGCTGGCGCTGGGCTCGATGTCTTTGCGCACGAACCGCACGATGCGTCCGAGGCCCTGTTCCGCCTGCCCAATGTCGTGCTGACCCCGCATATCGGGTGGCTCACCACCAGCACGTTCGATCGCAGCTTCGCGATGGCCGCGGAGAATTGCCGCCGGCTGGACGCCGGCGAGGCACTGCTGCATCGAGTCGTGTGAACAAGCGAGCAATGCGGGTTGGCGTTCTCACTGCCTGGCTGATCGTCTGCTACGCATTCCTCTACGCGCCGATCGCATTCCTGGTCGCGCTCAGCTTCAATGCATCGCGGCTGGTCACCGCCTGGGACGGCTTCTCGCTGCGCTGGTATGTGGCGTTGTGGCACGATCAGTCCCTCATCTCCGCCGCCCTGCTGTCGCTGCGTATCGCCGCCGCCTCGGCCACGCTGGCGCTGACCGTCGGCACGTTGGCGGGCTATACGCTGGCCCGGTTTGGCCGCTTCCCCATCCGCGGCGCCTACACCCTAGCCCTGGCCGCGCCTCTGGTGCTGCCGGAGGTCATCACCGGTCTCTCACTGCTGCTGCTGTTCGTCGCGCTCCAGCAAACGAGCGGCTGGCCTGCTGGCCGCGGGGCAGGGACGGTGACACTGGCGCATGCCTCGGTCTCGGTCGCCTACGTGGCGGTGGTGGTGCGGGCGCGGCTGGCCGACACGCCGGCGGATCTGGAGGCGGCGGCGATGGATCTCTACGCGCCGCCCTGGAAGGCATTCGTCCTGATCACCCTGCCGCTGATGGCACCGGCGCTGACCTCAGGCTGGTTGCTCGCCTTTACCCTGTCGCTGGACGATGTGGTGGTGGCGAGCTTCACCTCCGGTCCTGGCGCCTCGACGTTGCCGATGGTGGTGTTCTCTTCGATCAAGCTGGGCCCCACGCCGGAGCTTTACGCGCTGGCCACCATCATTGTGGCGGCAGTGGCGGCGATTCTGCTGGTTGTGTGGCGAGCACAGAGGCCGTCTGCATGAGCGTGGCAATCTCCCGCATCATTTGCTCCCCATGACCGCTCTGGGGACCCGACGCCTCGTTCTCCTCGAGTATCACCAAGTCGGCATCGAGCAGCGACCGGCGCCGCGCCTGTGCGTCGATCGGTAGCACATCCTGGTGACCGTTGGCGTAGTGCATGAGGTTTTTGTCCCAGTAGAACCACTCCGTGATGTCGGGCGGACAAGCCAGCTTCTGCAGCGCGTCGTCGATGCCGAAGATGAAGCTACCGCTGACCTCGGTGATTCGGATGGCATGGCAGCCGCCGGCGGCTGCGCTCGACTGATAGGTCAGTTCCGGCACCGCATAATGCAGGTCAGGGAACGGCAGGTTCAGCATGTCCATCATATCGCGATCGAGGCCGAGCGGATGGTAGGAGACGCGCCAGGTGAAGTTGAGCTCAGCCAGGATGGAGCCGCGTTGCTGCGCATTCACCGCGGCGATCAGCGACTGCGTGCCGAGAGCGGCACCCAGCGAGTTCCAGTGGATACCGCCGCGCGGAAACATGCCGATCGGGTATTTCTCGCGTGCAGCAGACAGATTTGATGCTGTGTCGACGAACCGCACGCCGCGCTCAGTCAGGATCTCGTCATATAATCTCAGCTTATCGTCGGCGCCTGCGACACTTGCTGGACAAGTGTAGCCATACGGCACGAATTGCGGATACTGCGCCACCTTGGAGGGTGTGATGACGTACAGGAACAACTTGCCCCCGCGCCTCAAAGAAATCCTGGACCTGGCGGATGCGCTCTGCCCAGTCGATTCCTGCCGTCCGCGCAGTACTTGCAATTCCGGCTGCAATATTCGTCCAAATAAGGCCTGTAGAACAGTTGCCGTTCCTGGCCGACCACGACGCCGCCCGTGCCGGAGGTGCCCAGCAGCGTGTAGTAGATCTGGTTCTTCCAGCTGATCCCCGGCTTGAACATCGGCGAAAGCTTGCCGATAGAACGCGAAATCCACTGCTGGTAGTTCACCGGTGAGCACCGCATGGAGTGACAGGATCGTGCCGCAGCTTCCTCCACTACACCGGCGATCGTCGTCTTGGTCCTGAAGCGAAGTGCCGGAACCATTTCGCCGATCGTGGTGTTCCACATCAGGTAAAACCACGAGATCAACAACACGGATGCGCCGATTGCGAGTGGCAGATAGCGGGGCCAGGCAAATCGGCGTCGCATGTCAGAACCGGAAATACAGGAACGGCTTGAACGGATCGGCGACTCGCCTTGCCGACGGCGGCCACGAACAGCAGCGAGATCGCAATCTGCAGTGCGAGCGCCCATCGTGGTTCGGCGAGGATGAAGTGCCGTAGCGACCGGAAGCCAGGCATTCGCGGCAGGGCGCAGATCACTGCCGCCAGCAGCGCGGCGACCAGTTGGTCAGTCGGGATGTAGATCCCGGCGACATGGGTGGCCGCACCCGGCTGCATCATGCACGCCCAAGAGGGCGACGGCCTGATCCCATGTGCGGGCGCGGAAGATCGTCCAACCGAATCAGGACGATCGCGAAGGTGAGGAGGTTGGCGACGGCCCGCGGCATACGGTCCAGCGAGTCGGAGCAGGAACAGCCGGTCGAGCACCAGGAACAAGCCATTGTATGCGCCCCAGGCGACGTAGGTCCATGCCGCGCCGTGCCACAGACCGGAGGCAAGAAAGCAGACCCAGAGGTTGATATAGACCCGGATCGGCGAAACACGGTTGCCGCCGAGTGGAATGTAGAGATATTCGCGGATCCAGGTGGTGAGCGAGATATGCCAGCGGCGCCAGAACTCGGTGATGCTGCAGGCGATATACGGCATGTCGAAATTCTCGCGTAGGCGGAAGCCGAGCATCCGGGCGATGCCGATCGCCATGTCGGAGTATCCCGAAAAGTCGAAATAAATCTGAAAGCTAAAGAAGATGACCCCGCACCAGGCATGCGCGAACCCGATCCCCGCCGGGTCGGCGGCGAATATCTGGTCGGCGCCGGTGGCCAGGGTGTCGGCGATCAGCGTCTTCTTCGCCGCGCCAAGCATGAAGCGTACGAAGCCGGTCGAGATGTCGTCGATCCGGGCGGCCGGCAGCGCGCGGAGCTGATCCTCCATCTCATGGTACTTGATGATCGGACCGGCAAGAAGCTTGGGGAAGAAGAACACATACAGCAGATAGGTTGAGCAAACGCTCCGCTGGGCGGCTGATTCGGCGGTAGATGTCGACGAGATAGGTGATCTTTTCGAAGACGATGAACGAGACCCCGATCGGCAGGATGATCTCGGCGACGCCGACCGTTGGGATCACTGAGGTCGTGCAAAAGCTGGTTCAGGTTCTCGATCAGAAACCGTGTATATTTGTAGTGAACGAGGATCCCGAGATTGACCAGCACGCCCGCCAGGAGCAATGCCTTCGCGTGGCGCGAGCCCTGCGGCAGGCGATCGATACGGCGTGCGATCAGGTGATCGGCCAAAGCGGAGGCCAGCACCACCGGCACGAACAGCGGCTCGCTCCAGGTATAGAACAGCACGCTGGCGCCTAGGATGATGCCATGCCGAACGTCGATCCGTCGCTCGCCCAACAGGTAGATCAGATAGAAGGTCGGGAAAAAGACGAACAGAAACAGCGGCTCACAGAACAGCATCCGGCTGTCTAGGGGGCTACACTGAGTCGTGACAAGGGGTGCCGTCTCCGGCCCTTGCCGCCAGACCAATCGATCACAGCCCGTTGCTCAGGCGACCCGGCTCCGATAGGTTGCGCCCCCGCTTTCTGCCGGAACTCTGACCATGCATCTGACCGCCGAACGCCTCGACCGCATCCAGCCCAGCCTGACCATCGCAATTGCGACCAAGGCGCGGCACATGATCGCGGAGGGCAAGAACGTCATCTCGCTCTCGCAGGGCGAGCCGGACTTCGATACGCCACGTAACGTCAAGGATGCGGCGATCCGCGCCATCGAGGCCAACGAGACGCACTACACGGATGTCGCCGGCACGCCGGCGTTGCGCCAGGCGGTGGCGCAAAAATTCAAGCGGGATTCCGGCATCGACTACAAGCCGGAGGAGATCATCATCTCCACCGGCGGCAAGCAGGTGATCTTCAACGCCATGCTGGCCACACTTGAACAAGGACGACGAGGTGATCATCCCCAGCCCGTGCTGGGTGAGCTATCCCGACATCGTCTCGCTGGCCGATGGCAAGCCGGTGCTGGTGCCGTGCGAGCAGAACCACGGCTTCAAGCTGCGCGCCGAGGCGCTGGAGCAGGCGATCACACCGCGCACGCGGTGGTTCATGCTGAACAATCCGTGCAATCCGACCGGCGCCGCTTATTCGGCTGAGGAATTGCGGCCGATCTGCGATGTGCTGCTGCGGCATCCCGACGTCTGGATCTTCACCGACGACATCTATGAGAAGCTCGCCTATGACGGGTTCAGGCCGGCGACCATCGTGCAGGTCGAGCCGAAGCTGCGCGATCGGACCGTCACGATGAACGGGTGCTCGAAGGCCTACGCGATGACCGGCTGGCGGCTTGGTTTCGCCGGCGCGCCGGTGGCGCTGATCAAGGCGATGGACAAGCTGCAGAGCCAGTCGACCTCCAACACGAACACCATCGCCATGGCCGCGGCGGTAGAGGCGCTGACCGGACCGCAGGAGTCCATCGAGGCGATGCGCAAGATCTTCGAAGAGCGTCGCAACCTTGTGGTGGACCTGCTGAACAAGGCGCCGGGCCTCTACTGCCACAAGCCGGAGGGCGCATTCTACGTGTATCCTTCGATCCATGGCTGCATCGGCAAGACCACGCGCGGCGGCAAGCAGATCACCGATGACGAGAGCTTTGTCCTGGCGCTGCTGGACGAGACCGGCGTCGCCGCCGTTCACGGCTCGGCGTTTTGCTATCCTGGGCATTTTCGCATCGCGTATGCCAACGCGACCGAGGAATTGCAGGACGCGTGCACCCGCATCCAGCACTTCTGCGAAGGACTGCACTGATGCCAGCATTCGCCGAGCGACTGGGCCGCGTCCAGGTCGCCGCCAGTGTTCAGATGACGATCCGTGCGCGCGAACTGCGTGCGCAGGGTGTGGATATCATCTCGCTCACTCTTGGCGAGCCGAATTTCGCCAGTCCGCGTCACGCGATCGAGGCGGCACATGAGGCGGCGCTGAAGGGCGATACAAAGTATCCGCCGCAGGACGGAACACCGGCGCTGAAACAGGCGATCCAGCGCAAGTTCAGGCGTGACAGCGGTCTGGAATACGCACTCGACGAAATCTGCGTCACCAACGGCGGCAAGCAGGCGATCTTCAATGCGCTGATGGCGACAGTGAATCCAGGCGACGAGGCGGTGATCCCGGTACCGTCGTGGAGCGCCTACGCATTGATGACGAAGCTGTGCGACGGCGAGCCGGTATTCGTCAACTGCCCGCAGAACAATGGCTTCAAGCCGCGCGCCGAGGACATCGATGCGGCGATCACGCCGAAGACCAAGTGGCTGATCCTGAACAACCCGAACAATCCATCGGGCGCCTGCTGCTCGGCTGCGGAACTCCGTGCGATCGCCGATGTGATGGTGAAGCATCCCCACGTGTGGATCATGTCGGACGACATGTACGAGCACCTGGTGTTCGATGGATTTACACACGCCACGATCGCCCAGGTGGCACCGGAGCTGCGCGATCGCACGGTGACGATCAGTGGCGCATCGAAGGCATATGCCATGACGGGCTGGCGTATAGGCTTTGCCGGTGGGCCGAAGAACCTGATCCGCGCAATGGTCAACATGCAGGGCCAGGCGACCGCCGGTGTATCCACGGTCGGCCAAGCCGCAGCGGCGGCGGCGCTGGATGGTCCTCAGGACGGGGTGGCAGAGCAGATCGTCGCCTACCGCAATCGTCGCGACATGGCTGTGGAAATGCT
The DNA here is from genome assembly GCA_963776505.1 of uncultured Alphaproteobacteria bacterium. Lineage (GTDB taxonomy): Bacteria > Pseudomonadota > Alphaproteobacteria > Acetobacterales > Acetobacteraceae > JAMXLO01. The sequence continues at coordinate 166,899 of CAVZNH010000062.1, read as the reverse complement.
GAACGCATGCCGCGGCATCAACTGCCACAAGCCGGAGGGCGCATTCTACGTATTCCCCAATGTCGCAGGGTGCATTGGCAGGACCACGGCGGGCGGCCGCAAGCTGGCGACTGATCAGGACGTGTGCATGGCTCTGCTGGAAGAGGCGCATGTCGCCACGGTTCACGGCGCGGCGTATGGCATGAGCCCGTATCTGCGAGTGAGCACTGCGACGGACGATGCGTCGCTGGCCGAGGGCTGCCGCCGCATCGCAAAGTTCTGTGAAGGACTGCGTTGACGGAGCCGGTAATACGCAGCGGTCGCGACTCCGACGCTGATGGATTTGTCGACCTGATCAGTGCCTGCTGGGGCGAGTACCCCAGCATCAAGATCGACATTGATGCCGAGGCACCGGAACTGCGTGCGCTGGCCTCGTACTACGTGGGCAAAGGCGGCGCGTTGTGGGCCGCGGAAGCCGATGGGCGGATCGTCGGCATGATCGGGGCTGTGCCGCATTCCGATGGCGTATGGGAAATCGTTCGGCTCTACATGCTGCATGCGTATCGAGGAACCGATCTGGCGCCACGACTGCTTGCGACTGCCGAAGCACATGCTCGAACGGCGGGTGCGACGAGGCTTGTGCTGTGGAGCGACACGCGGTTCGACCGCGCTCATCGGTTCTACGAGAAGCACAGCTATGTTCGGCACGGGCCGATCCGTGTGCTGCATGACATCTCGAACTCGCTGGAATTTGGTTATGCCAAGCCGATCTCTGGTATCGAGCTGCTCGACACTGCAGCTGCTGCGTCGGCGGAGCGGCGTCTGGCCGAAATCCTGCGCGCCTGCGTTGATGCCGGTGCATCGGTGTCCTATCTGCCGCCGCTCGCCCTCGGTGTCGCTCGCGGCTTCTGGCGGCGCATGGCCGCCGATGTCGCTGCCGGCACGCGAATCCTGCTCGCGGCCTGGGACAACGCCGAGTTGGTAGGAACCGTGATGCTGGAGTTCGCATCGTCGCCCAACCAGCCGCATCGCGCCGAAGTGCAAAAGCTGCTCGTGCACCCAGACGCACGTCGGTCTGGCGTGGCACGTGCGCTGATGACGCGTCTGGAATTGGAGGGCGCTCGTGTCGGCAGGACGCTGCTGACCCTCGACACCAGGGCGGGCGATGCCGCGGAGCAATTATATCGCAGCATGGGCTGGCACGAGGCGGGCTGCATCCCCGGCTACGCGCTGAACGCCGATCGAACACCGTGCGACACGATCTTCTTCTGGAAGACCATAGATCGACGGTTTGCGGTGCCCCCACTGTCATGCTAACGGCTGCCCCATCCATGGATACTGTCGTTACGCCCGAAGCCGACGCTCTTCTCGAGCTCAGAGGCGATCCAAGTTTCGCGACGCGCAACCGTTTGGCCATGCGGGACGTGGTGCAGGGCACGCGCCTGCTCCGGCTTGCCTGGACGCTCGCTTGGCTGGACATCAGGTTGCGCTACCGCGGCTCCATGCTGGGGCCTTTGTGGCTGACGCTGTCCACCGGCATCATGGTCTGCGCGCTGGGCTATCTCTACGCTGGTATTTTCCACACCGACATCCACGACTATCTGCCCTATCTGGCGCTCTCGCTGGTATTGTGGGGGGTCCTTGCCTCCGTGGTGTCGGAATCGTGCTCCGCGTTCACCGAATCCGAGGGCATCGTCCGCGCGGTACGGATGCCGTTCTTCCTGTTCGCGGAACGCCTGCTCATTCGCAACGTAGTAGTGCTCGCGCACAATGTTCTGGTGATCGTGGTCGTGTTTGCAGTGTTCAGGGTCTGGCCCACCTGGTTCGCGTTGTTGTCGATTCCCGGACTGGTGCTCTGGGCGATCGATGCGCTCGCGGTTGTCTTGCTGTTGGGCACATTCTGCGCGCGGTTCCGTGATATCCTGCCTATCGTGGCCAGTGTGATGCAGATCGCCTTCTTCGTGACCCCGGTGATCTGGAAGCCGGAGCAACTCGGCTCGGGTCAGGCACTGTTGTGGCTCAACCCCTTCTTCGACCTGCTGGAGATCGTGCGGGCACCGTTGCTGGGCGCCATGCCCATTGTCCACCACCTCTGGCTCGGTGCCGGCGTGTTCAGCGTGGTCCTTTGGGGTCTTGCGTGGTGTCTGTTCGCGCGCGTGCGCGGGCGCATCGCCTTCTGGCTCTGAACTTACGAGGCCATCGCAGTGGGCACTCCTTACATCCAGATCGAGGAAGTCTCGGTCTTGTTTCCCCTCTATCACGGCAACGCTCGCAGTCTGAAAAAGACCGTGATGGCGGCTGCATCCGGTCGGCTCGGCAAGGATCGTCAGCATCGCGTCGTGGTGCAGGCTCTGCGTGACATCAGCTTCAGTTTGGGCGGTGGGCGACCGGCTCGGGCTGATTGGCTCAAATGGCGCGGGGAAGACTACCCTGCTTGCGTACGCTGGCCGGCATCTACGAGCCGGTGATCGGCCGTATAAGGGTAAAGGGCAGCGTGAGTGCATTGCTGGACTCCAGCCTTGGTATGAACCTGGAGCTGACCGGCCGCGAGAACATCATGTTGCGCGGCCTGTACAACGGCCTGCCGCGGCCCGCTCTTCCGCGGTTGGAGGAGGATGTTGCGGAATTCGCCGGACTGGGGGATTTCCTCGACCTTCCTGTGCGTATCTACTCGGCAGGGATGGTGGTCCGCCTGGGCTTCGCGCTTGCCACAGCCATCCGGCCCGAGATCCTGCTGATGGACGAGTGGATCCTGGCAGGCGACGCGGAATTCCTGGAGCGTGCGCGGCATCGGCTGGAGACTATGGTGCGCAGCGCCGAAATCCTGGTCCTTTCGACGCACGACATGAGCACCCTGAAGGCATGGTGCTCTCGTGCGCTGTGGCTTGACCAAGGGCGGCTACGACTTGACGGGTCACCTGACAGTGTCGCTGATGCGTATCTTGGCCTCACGCCGCAGCCATCGGTGCCCGCGCTCGCCGATTGACTGTGCCGCATAGGGTGGCCGGTTCAGAGCGGAAGACGCACTGGCCCCACTTCGTCATGGCCGGGCTTGTCCCAGCTATCCACGCCTTTCTCTGATGCGCGCCAGGAAGACGTGGATGGCCGGCACGAGGCCGGCCATGACGTTAGAGCGCGTTGTAGTTATTAGTTCCGGTGCGCCTGGTACCAGGAATTGCGCAGCACACGGCCAGGCAGCGCGCCAGTGTGCTTGCCGTCCTCCAGTAGCACCTGACCATTGACGATGGTCATGTGAATGCCGACCGCGGGTTCCTTGATGCGCCAGCCGCCGGCCGGGAAGTCGTGCACCACACTCTCCGGTCCCGGCTTCACTGTGTCAGGATCGAACAGCACGATGTCTGCGGCCAGACCTTCGCGCAGCAGGCCACGATCGCTGATGCCGAACAGCGATGCCGACTCGAACGTGAGCCGCCGCACTGCCTGCTCCAATGTCATCGCGTGCTTCTCGCGCACCCACTCGCCGAGCAGCCGTGTGGTGTAGCCGTAGCCGCCGTGGAACTGCACGTGCGCGCCGCCATCGCCGAGGCCAATGAAAGCATTCGGATAGGTCAGGATCTGCTTCACCGCCTCGTCGTCGATGTTGTTCTCGGCCTGCAGGAAGCGCGTCTCCAGCTTCTCCTCGACGACCAGGTCGAGGAACGCGTCGATCACCCGCTTGTTCTGCATTTTGGCGATCTCGCCGATGGTCTTGAACTGCAGCGGCTTGTTCTTCTCCAGCGCAGGCTCGTTCACCCACATGTAATCCCACCAGGTCTTGGAGAACCCGATGGCGCCCGAGATAGGGACCGAACGCTCCACCGCCTCGGCATGCAGCTTGTCGCGCACCTGCGGATCGGCATAGGCGCGCATCTTGTCCGCATCCGACGAGATCAGGATCGGATGCCAGGTCGGCAGACCGCGGAACACCTGGCAGTTCTTCATGGTGAAGTCCTGCGTCACGCGGTTCGGGCTGCACATCGGATAGGCACGGATGCCGGCGCGCGCGGTCTCGTCGACGCGGGCAATGTGCTGCTTCCACTTGTCGCCGGTGCGCACGGTCTGGCTCAGGCTGTTGTAGATCACTGGCCGGCCGCAGGCCTCCGCCATCCGCGCCATCAGCCCGTCGGCGAGTTCGGGATCGACGCCGCCGCCCATCTGCACCGTGCCGGTGCCGAGTTCGCGCAGCACATCGGTGAGCGCGAACAGTTCCTTGTCATCCGCCCACAACGCGGGGATCGGCACACCCTGCGGATCGAAATGGCCCTTCTGGCGCGAGCCCGAGAAGCCGATCGCGCCGGCCTTCATGCCGTCGCGCACGACCTCCTGCATGGTGCGGATCTCGTCGTCGTTGGCGGTGCGCTTCTGGCAGTCCTCGCCCATCGCGTAGAAGCGCACGGCGGTGTGGCCGATCAGGGTGCCGGCGTTGACGCCGAGGTTCTTGTCGAGCCGGTCCATGTACTGCGGGAAGCTCTCCCAATTGACATCGACGGTGCGCAGCACCTCCATGGGAATGGCTTCGACATAGGACAGGAATTCGGCCATCCGCTCTTCCTTGCCGCGGCGCACCGGGGCCAGCGAGAGCGAGCAGTTGCCGAAGATCACCGTGGTCGCGCCGTGCTGCGGCGAGAATGTGCACAGCGGATCCCACGTCACCTGCGCATCGTAGTGGCAGTGGTTGTCAATGAAACCAGGCGACACAGCGAGGCCGTCGGCATCGACCGTGCGCTCCGCCGCGCCGGTGATCTTGCCGATTTCGGCAATCTTGCCGTCCTTCACCGCAATGTCGCCGCGAAATGCCGGCATGCCGGAGCCATCGACGATGCGGCCATTACGGATCAACAGGTCATACGTCATCTTGTCGTTCTCCCGTTTACTGAACCGCCCGCGGCGGTCCTTCCGCTTTGAGGCGAGCGTAGCACTCCGGCGGCCGAAGGGAAGCGAGACTTGGTCTCATTCGGGAAGCGGGCCAAACTGAGCCATTGGGGGAACCGTCGAGATGACCGCGATCAGGACGTCCCGCGCGGCGGGCAGCTTTGCTCTGCATGCGCGGATGCCGTGGCCGCTGCTGGCTGCCGCGTCGCTCGCGATGTTCACCGTCGCCGCCAGCGGCACCACTCGCGCGCCGTTCCTGATCGAGATGGCGCGCGATCTGTCGGCCAATGTGCCGCTGATCGCCGATCTGGTCGCGATCAGCTCGATCTCGTGGGGCATTACATCGGTGATCGCGGGTGCTGGGTCGGATCGATGGGGAACCCGCCCTTTCCTGCTGGGCGGTCCGCTTGGATTGGCGGTGGCGACGACGGGCATCGCCACGGGCGGCAGTTTCGCCGCGGTCGCAGCTTGGGTCACGTTGGCCGGCGCCTTCTGCGGCCTGTTCAGCGGCGTGATCTTCGCGGAGGTGTCGGCGCGTGTGTCGCCCACGCAGCAGGGACGCGCGTTGGGCTGGGTAATGAGCGGTCAGTCGCTGACGCTACTCATTGGCGTGCCGCTGGCAGCCTGGGTGGGGTCTTGGATCGGCTGGCGCGGCGTCAATGTTTGCATTGCGGCGCTGGCGCTGATCACGGCGGCCAGCCTGCTGGCGACCACGGCACGACGGGCGAACGTCGGATCCGGTTGCATTGGCGCGAGTGCCGTCGATGCGTGCAGCACTGTCGCGGCCGGTGCTGCGACTGCTCGCCATGGGGATCGCCGAGCGAATCTGCTACGGGCTGGTGGCAGTGTACCATGCGACATTCCTGCAATCGACCTACTCACTGTCGCTCCAAGAGGTGGCGCTGCCATTGGGCATTTTCGCGATCGGCAACATTCTTGGCACACTGCTGGGCGGCCAGCTGGCCGACCGATTGCCCAATCGTCTGGCCATTTTCGGCTCGGCGATGTTGGCGTCCGGCGTTGCCGCGCTCGCCCTGTTCGGCTGGCAAACGAGTGTGCAGACCTCGGTCGTCGCTGGGCTTCGGCTACGTGTTCTGCAATGCGATCGCACGGCCTTCGCTGATGGCATCGCTCAGCGACGTGCCGGAACACGTGAGGGGCACGGTGATGGGTCTGAACGTCACCTCCAACAGCATCGGCTGGCTGGGTGCCGCCGCTCTTGGCGGGTGGATGATAGGCAGCATCGGCTTTGCCGGCTTCGGACCGCTCGCCGCCACGGTGGCGGTGATCGGTGGCGGGCTCGCACTGCTCCGCCGTCGCTGACCGGTTGCCCAGCGAACAGGCAGTCGCCGTCCGCGGATTGGGCATCGGTTTTTGGCATCGATGTCGCAATGTCGTGGCAGCGCGGCACAAAACGTGCAAGGGTTCATCGACGAAAAGTCCGATCGAGGGCGGCGGATGCGGCAGGACGGTGTTCTGGCGGGATACGATCCGGGCAGCCTCTTCTGCGAGATGCTGCGGCCGGGTGAGGCACCGCATTCAGCGCTGTCGCTGCTGCGCGAAAGACTGCGGCTGCTGCCGGTCGAGTCACTGCGTCGCCGCGCCGCCGAAGCCGAACGCGACCTGTTGGAGCGCGGCATCACCTTCACGGTCTATTCCGATGCGACCGCGATCGACCGCATCCTGCCTTTCGACCTGATCCCGCGCGTGATCACCGCGCAGGAATGGCACACGCTGGAAGCCGGCGTGATCCAGCGCGTGCGGGCGCTGAACCTGTTCCTGCACGACATCTATCATGAGCGGAAGATCCTCGCCGACGGCGTGGTGCCGCGCGAACTGGTGCTGGGCAATGCGGCCTACTGCGAGGCGATGATCGGCTTCGATCCGCCCCACGGCACCTATGTGCATATCTGCGGCACCGACATCATCCGCGATGACGCCGGCCGGTTCCTGGTGTTGGAGGACAATGCAAGGACGCCGTCGGGCGTGGCCTACGTGGTCGAGAACCGGCATATGTCGTTGCGCGTGCTGTCCGACCTGATGGCCGGCCTGCGGGTGCGCAGCGTGGACGAATACGGCCTGCAACTGCACCGCGCGATGACGGAGATCGCGCCGGCGGGCGTCAGCGATCCTCAGGTCGTGCTGCTGTCGCCCGGTATTTTCAATTCGGCCTATTTCGAGCACGTGTTCCTGGCGCGCGAAATGGGTGTCCCGCTGGTCGAGGGGCAGGATCTGCTGGTCGACGACGGTCGCGTCTGGATGCGCACTACCGCAGGCCTTGCGCGGGTGCACACGATCTATCGACGGCTGAACGATGATTTCCTCGATCCGGACGCGTTTCGTCCCGACAGCCAATTGGGTGTGCGTGGACTGATCGAGGCATGGCGGCGCGGCGGAGTGTCGATCGCCAATGCGGTCGGTACGGGTGTCGCGGACGACAAGGCGGTCTATGCCTATATGCCGCGCATCATTCGCTACTATCTCGGTGAGGACGCGATATTGTCGAATGTCGATACGCGAAGCTGCGCCGAGCAGGAGGGGCTCGCGTATACACTCGCGCATCTGCACGAGCTGGTGGTGAAGCCGGTGGCGGAATCCGGCGGCTACGGCCTGCTGATCGGCCCGCATGCCAGCAAGGCTGAGCTGGACGAGTTCCGTGACCGGCTGAAGGCCAATCCGGCCAACTATATCAGCCAGCCGATGGTGAAGCTCTCGGTCAGCCCGACGCTGTGCGATGACGGCGTGAACGCGCGGCACGTCGATCTGCGTCCGTTCGCGGTCACCGGCCGCGATACCTGGGTGCTGCCGGGCGGATTGACGCGCGTCGCGCTGCGGGCGGGGTCCTTGGTGGTGAATTCGTCACAGGGTGGCGGATCGAAGGACACCTGGGTGCTGGCGGATGAGTGAAACCGTCCTCTCCCATCACCTTATCGCTCGGCACGCCGGCAGTGCGCTGTGGCTCGCGCGCTACATGGAGCGCATCGAAAACCTGGCACGCCTGCTGGACGTCACCAAGACCTTCGCGCGCGACGCCGAGGGTGGGCGCAACTGGATGTCATTGCTGCGCATCAACGGTGATGCGGAGGCATTCTTCGCCAAGCACGAGGCGCCCGAAGCGACTAGCGTGGCGCATTTCTATCTGCTGGACTCGGAGAACCCGGGATCGGTGCAGTCGGCGATCCGTGCCGCGAAGGATAATGCGCGCACGTTGCGGGCACTGATCTCCACCGAGATGTGGCTACAGATCAACGTGTTTCACGGCCGGATTCGCGCGTTGAGCGCACTCGACCTTGCGCCCGAGGAACTGTCCGTCGTCTGCGCGATGCTGAAGGAGGGCGTGCAGGCGCACACCGGAATCACCGAGGGTACATTTTACCGCGACCAGTGCTGGCACTTCTATATGATGGGCCGCCATCTGGAGCGCGCCGATCAGATCACGCGGCTGATCGACACGAAGTTCAACGCGTTGTTGCCGCTGGCCGCCACGGATGCGGTGATCGACGCGGGCGAGTGGAACGAGCTGCTGCGTGCGGCGGCCGGCTACCATGCGTATCGCCGGGAATATCCACACGGTTATGTGCCGCATGAGGTCGCCGGCTTCCTGCTGCTGAATGCCGCATTCCCTCGGTCGGCCGGATTGAGCCTGGCGCAGCTCGACTGGCATCTGACGACCTTGCGAAGCCGCTATTATCTGCGCGGTTGCGCGCAGGCGTTGGGCCGATTGGACCACCTCCGGACGATGCTGGCGAGCCAGACTGTGGAGGATATCCTGGGACGCGGGCTCTCACCGTTCCTCGATTGGGTGCAGCGCGAGATTGCCGCGTTGCACGAAGACATCGTGACGCAGCTCTGCGGCGGTTGATCGGCGCTTCCTGGGACGAGGCTTGATCGCGACGGGACCATCCGCCACGCTGCCGCGGTGTGTGGGAGGTTGCGATGTCTCTTAGTCCCGTCAGCAACGGGATCGGACAGCCGGTGCGGCGCAGGGAAGACCTGCGGCTGCTGACCGGCCGCGGTCGCTACAGCGACGACATCAATGTACCAGGCCAGGCTTATGCGGTGATGGTTCGCTCGCCGCACGCGCATGCGCTGATCGGGTCGGTCGACGTTGCTGTGGCGATACGCGCGCCTGGTGTACTCGCCGTGCTGACCGGTCACGACATGCGGGCCGATGGACTGAAGGCGATCCCGCATTCGGTGAGCACCGGCCACCCGGTGGACATCAAACTCAGCAATGTCGACGGGTCGCCGTCATTCATTCCACCGCACTATCCGATGGCAGCCGACGAGGTGCGCCATGTCGGCGATATCGTCGCCATGGTGATTGCAACCAGCCGCGCCGCAGCAAAGGATGCCGCCGAACTCGTCATGGTGGCCTACACCGAGCTGCCTGCCGTTGTTCACTCACGACAGGCAATGGCAGCGGATGCTCCGCGTACCTGGTCGGACGCCGCATCGAATTTGTGCCTCGACGCCAAGGTGGGCGATGCAGGCGCGGCTGACGCGGCATTCGCGGCCGCTGCGCACGTGGTGCGCTTCAGTTCCTCGGTGCAGCGCATCGCCGGTGTGACGATGGAGCCGCGCGCCGCGATCGGCGAATATGATGCGGCAACGGGGCGCTATACGCTGCACGCAGGCGCCGGCGGTGCGGTGCGCCCGCGTCACGACACGGCCGTCGTGCTTGGTGTCACGGACGATGACGTGCGCATGGTCATGCACGATGTCGGTGGCAATTTCGGCACACGTGGCGCGTCCAATCCGGAATTTGCGCTGGTGGCCTGGGCGGCGAGGCGGGTCGGTCGTGCAGTGAAGTGGACCTGCGAACGCAGCGAGGCGTTCCTGTGCGACTACCAGGCGCGCGATCTGACCGCCGATGCCGAACTCGCGCTGGATGCGGGGGGAAAATTCCTCGCCATGCGCGGCACGAACATGGTCAATAGCGGTGCGTATCCCGTCTCGTTCGGCCCGCTGCACAAGGGCGTGGAGATCATGACCAGCATCTACCACGTGCCGGTGGTGGATTTCCGCGCAGTCGCGACGCTGACCAACACCGCGCCGACGCGGCCATATCGCAGCTCCGGTCGGCCCGAGGCGATGTTCGTGATGGAACGGATGATCGATCTGGCGGCACGCCAGTGCGGGTTCGATCGCATCGAACTGCGGCGACGGAACCTGGTGCCGGAATCCGCCATGCCGTACCGCAATCCATTCGGACTGGAGTACGACAGCGGCACGTATCATGCGGTGATGGAGCGTGTGCTGTCGCTTGGTGACTGGCCAGGCTTCCCGGCACGCCGCGCGGAAGCGAAGCGGCGCGGCCGGTGTCGCGGCATCGGCGTCGCCAACTATGTCGACACGGCGACCGGCGTGCCGCGCGAGCGGGCCGAGATCACCGTGCAGCCGGAAGGCGTCGTGGAACTCGTCATCGGCACGGTCTCCAGCGGCCAGGGCCATGAAACCAGTTTCGCCCAGCTCGTCAGCGAATGGCTCGGCGTGCCAATCGACAGCGTCGTTCTGGTGCAGGGTGATACGGCGCGCGTCTCGGTAGGCGGTGGGTCGCATTCCGGACGTGCGCTGAGGATCGGCAGCATCGTCATGCTGGGCGCCTCGAACGAGATCATCGCCAAAGGAACGCGGATCGCCGGGCACGTTCTGGAAGCCGCCGCGGCCGATCTGGAGTTTTCCTCCGGCCGCTTCGTTGTGAAGGGGACGGACCGCTCGATCGGCATCTTCGAGGTCGCGGCCGCGGCGGTGCAGCGCAACGATCTGCCGGACGACCTGCGCAGCCTGGACGGCGTAGGCGACGAAACCGTGAACCTCGCGGCGTTCCCCTATGGTTGCCATGTGTGCGAAGTCGAGGTCGATCCAGAAACCGGCGTGGTGCAGATCGCGCGCTACACGGCGGTCGATGACGTCGGGCGTGCGGTCAATCCGATGATCGTGCATGGTCAGGTGCATGGCGGCATCACGCACGGGATCGGCCAGGCGTTGCTCGAGCAGTGCTGGTACGATCCGCAGTCCGGCCAGTTGCTGTCGGGCTCGTTGATGGACTACGCCATCGCGCATGCCGACGAAGTGCCGACCTACGTCACCGAGCTGAGCGAGGTTCCATCGCCGACACACCCCCTGGGCATTCGTCCGGCGGGCGAGGGCGGCACCACGCCGGCGCTCGGTGCGGTGGTCAACGCGATCGTCGATGCATTGGCGGAGTTCGGCGTGACGCACATCGAGATGCCGGCGACGCCGGAACGGGTGTGGCGCGCCATCCACGCGCAATAGACAGGAAGACGCAATGCAGACCTGGTATCATTGCGAGAACACCTATCCGTTCGTGCCGCAGGAGGTGCTCGCCGCCGCGGATTCGGTGAGGGGCAGCCTGCCGAACCGCTATTGCGATCCGAAAATCGCCGCCGACCTGTTCCACGAATGCCTGGACGAGCACCTGCTGTGCGACGATCTCGGCGTGAACATCGTCTCGATCGAGCACCACTCGGGTATCAACAGCCTGTATGGCGCCAGTCCGATGATCCTCGGCAACATCGCGCGCCAGACCAGCAAGGTGCGCATCCTCAGCCAGGGCACGCTGGTCACCGTGCGGCGCGATCCTGTGCGCGTGGCGGAGGAATATGCCACCGCCGATGTGATCTCGCGCGGCCGGCTGGAGATCGGCTTCGTCAAGTCGGGCGACAGCGAAATGGTATCGGGCAACGCCAACCCCATCGGTATCGTGGAACGTTTTTGGGAGGCGATCGACCTGATCGTGAAGACGCTGACCAGCCACGACGGCCCGTTCAGCTGGGAGGGCAAGCACTTCACGCATCGTCATGTGAATATCTGGCCGCCGTGTTGGCAGCGGCCGCATCCACCGCTGTGGGCCGCGACGGGCGATCCCGAAACGTCCGCCGAACTGGGCCGGCGCGGCATGGTCAACGCGCTTGTGCTGCGCGGCATGGAGGGCACGAAGCGCGCCTGGGCGGCCTATCGCCGCGCGCGCGAGGAAGCGGGAATGCCGCCGCCGGCGCTGGATCGCTTCGCCTATACGGCATTCGTCTATGTAGGTGACACGGACGAGGAGGGTGCGGAGGTCGGCAGCAAGTTGTTGTGGTTCCTCAACACGTCGTTGAAGCAGGCACCGCAGTTTTCAAAATTTCTGCCGGGACGCATGCTGCCGGAGATGGCACCCCGCATGTGGCGCACCGGACCGCAGGCCGGCGCACGTCCCGCGGATGCGCTGATCGGCATGACCGCCGAACAGGCGATCGCGAGCAAGCTGATGTTCGCCGGCCGGCCGGAGACTGTGTACCGGCAGATCATGGATTGCTATGCGGAACTCGGCGGTTTTGGCCACCTGATCTTCATCGGCCGCTCCGGTTTCTTGACGCACGCCGAAGCGGAAAAAAGCCTCCGACTGTTCGGTAATGAAGTATTGCCGCGGCTGAATGAGGCCGCACCCGCTGTAGCGGCATGATCGCCAACGTTCTTTCCATCGCCGGTTCGGATCCCAGTGGGGGCGCCGGCATTCAGGCTGACCTGAAGGCGTTTTCAGCGCTCGGCGCCTATGGCATGGCCGTGATCACCGCGCTGACGGCGCAGAACACGCAGGGCGTGCGATCGTTCCAGACGGTGGATCCGGGATTTGTCGCCGAACAGATCGATGCGATCTTCGCCGATGTGCGCGTGGACGCGGTGAAGATCGGTATGGTGGCGACCGCCGATATTGCCACGGCGATTGCGGATCGACTGCGACATCACGGCGTGAGCAACATCGTCCTCGATCCGGTGATGGTGGCGAAGAGCGGTCATCATCTGCTGCGCGAAGATGCGGTCGCGGCGCTGCGTGACACGCTCGTGCCCATAGCGCGGGTGATCACGCCAAATCTGCCGGAGGCGGGGGTACTGATTGGCGCGCCCGCGCCGGCGACGCTTGCCGACATGCACCATGCGTTGCGCGATCTGCATCGGCTGGGCCCACAATGGGTGCTGCTCAAAGGTGGCCATCTTCCCGGATCGGACAGCACCGACCTGCTGTTCGACGGCACGACGATCACTGAACTGCCAAGCCGCCGGATCGATACGCGCAACACCCACGGCACTGGCTGCACGCTCTCAGCCGCGATCGCGGCGTTGCTGCCTCGCTGCGCGATGGTCGAGGCCGTGCGCCGGGCCAAGGCGTATCTGACCGATGCCATCGCCGCGAGCGATCGTCTGTCGGTTGGCAGCGGTCACGGGCCAGTGCATCACTTCCACGCAATTTGGACGGAGGACGCAGCGCAATGACGCAATTCTCCGAAGCCGCCTGGCAGCGCACCGAGCACCTGCGCAAGGCGATCGATGAACTGCCGTTCAACACGGAGCTGGCCGCCGGCAAACTCAGCCGCGAGCGTTTCCAAGGATACATCGTGCAGGACGCGCTGTACCTGACGCAGTATTCGCGCATCCTGGCGATCGCCGGTGCGAGGGGGCCCGATACGGAAACGCTGCGGGCGTTCGGATCGTGCGCGCTGGAGGCTGTTGCCGTCGAGCAGGCGTTGCATGAACGCTACCTGACCGAGTTCGGCGTCGATCCCGCGCGGCTTGTGGACGCCGAGCCGTCACCGGATTGTCTTGGCTACACCAGTTTCCTGCTCGCGACCGCGTATCATGAGCCATGGGAGGTGCTGGTGGCGGCGCTGCTGCCCTGCTTCTGGATCTACTGGGACGTCGGCAGTCGGGTTGCGCGGCACGCGTCGCCGGACAATCCGTACCGTGCCTGGATCGACACCTATGCGGACGAAGGGTTCGGTGAAGCGGTCCGCACCGTGATCGGCATCACCGACCGGGCGGCGGAAGCAACCACCGCCGCGATTCGAACGCGCATGATGACAGCGTTTGTACGCTCGACACAGTATGAGTGGCTGTTCTGGGACGGCGCGTATCAGCAGCGAGGCTGGCCGCTGACTTAAGATGCGTCTTCCTGGATCATCGCCGCCCCTTTTTCCGCGATCATGATGGTGGGCGCGTTGGTGTTGCCGGTCGTCAGTGTCGGCATCACCGAGGCGTCGATCACGCGCAACCCGTCGATGCCATGCACGCGCAGACGCGAATCGACGACGGCGCCAGGCCCATCGCCCATTCGGCACGTGCCGACGGGGTGAAAGATTGTCGTGCCGAACCGGCGCGAATAGTCGGCGAGGTCTTCGTCCGACACCACCGACGGCCCCGGCAGAGTTTCCTCGACGCTGTGCTGTGCGATCGCGGGAGCGGCGAAGATCTGCCGCGTGATCCGCATGCCGGTATTCAGCACGCGCTGATCGTTCGGATCCGACAGATAGTTCGGCGTGATGACCGGCGCGACAAACGGATCGGCGGATCGCGCCATGATCGTGCCGCGGCTGTCCGGGCGCACCGGGCACACCGCCACTGTCATGCCGGGCGCGCGTTCAAGTTGACCGAAACGCGCCGCATCATAGCTCGCCGGCGTGAACAGAAGCTGCAGGTCAGGACTGGCCAATTCCCGACGCGAACGGCAGAACACCTGCGCACTGGTCACACCGAAGGTCAGTGCGCCGCGTCCGGTGACGGCGAAACGTACAGCCTCCGTGGCCAGCCGGACGCCGTGCGCAAGCTGATTGATCGAGACGGCATTCTTCGCGCGGTGCGAAACGCGCGCCACATAATGATCCTGCAGGTTGGCGCCAACTCCCGGCAGGTCATGCACCACGCTCACGCCGATCGATTGCAGATGCTCCGCCGGTCCGATGCCGGAGATCTGCAGGAGGTGTGGCGAATTGACCGAGCCGCCGCACAAAATCACTTCGCGTGCCGCGCGCGCCTCTCGATCCATGCCGCGCTGGCGGAACGCGACGCCGACACAACGCCTGCCCTCCATCAGCACCTGCGTCGCCATCGAGTCGGTTTCGATCCGCAGGTTCTCGCGCTTCCTCGCCTCCGCAAGGAAGGTCTGCGCCGTTGAACCGCGGAAGCGGCCCTTGCGTGTCATCTGCGAATAGCCGACGCCTTCCGCCATCTTGCCGTTCAGATCGCTGCTGAACGCGAACCCGGCCTGCTGTGCGGCCTCGACGAAGCGGTGGGTGAGCCGCAGAACGGTGCGGTAATCCTCGACACGCAGCGGACCATTTTTGCCGCGGTACTCCGCATCCTTGCCCTGCACATAGTGCTCCGATTTACGGAAGAACGGCAGAACGTCGTCAAAGCTCCAGCCACGGCAGCCCATCTGCGCCCAGCCGTCGAAGTCAGCAGGATTTCCGCGCACATACAGCATACCGTTGATCGAGCTCGATCCACCGAGCACCTTGCCGCGCGGCCAGTGGATGGCGCGACCAGCCGAGCCGGGACCCGCATCGGCACTGAAGTTCCAGTTCACCACGGGATGGTGCAGCAGCTTCAGCACACCCGCAGGAATGTGGATCATCGGATGCCAGTCGCGCGGACCTGCTTCCAGCAGCGTCACGCTCGCACCGGTCTCGCTGAGCCGGCTGGCGATGACGCAGCCGGCCGACCCAGCCCCGACCACGACGTAATCAGCGTCCATACGGTCTCGTCATCACGCGCGCGCCAAGCCCAGCCAGCGCACGAACTGTGCCAATTTTGCCTTGATCACCTGCCACAACAGGCCATGCGCGGCGAGTGGCACCGGCTCCGCCGCTGCCGGCCGCTGCGGCGCCTCAGTCGCGAATTCTTCAGCCACACGCTTGGAGAAATCCTGCATCAGCGCATTGGCGAACGGGAACGCCGCCGGTACGCGCGAAGTCAGCCAGCACGCCGCCAAGTTCCGCGTCGGACGTCAGCTTGACCAACGTAGCTCCCGGTGTCGCCGGATCGTCGCGCAACGCGTAGTTGATGCGCACCTCGATCCGCGCCGCGCGCATGTCCGCCGCACCACGGCCACGCAGCGAACCGGTGTGCGCGGCGAAGTCGGTCTCCACCGCCACACGGCCGCGGAACTTGATCTTCTTCGGACCGAAGGCCACCAGCATGCCGCCCTGGTAGTTGCCGTCCTCGTCGCGACCCTCGATCACCGCGCCGGGCATGCAGCGCGCCATGCGCTCCACATCGGCGAACCGCCGGATGACATCGTCCGGCTTGCCAGGAACGCTGAACTCTCCCTCAAAGCGCATCGTTCAATGCACGGGCCGCAGCATCGGAGCGTGGCTTTCGCGGCCGAAATGCACCTTGGCATAGGGCTCGGTCGGCGTCGTCGGTGACACCCGCGCATCTATCAGATAGAGCCCGCCTTTGCGGAGCCCCTCGGCGATTGCACCACCAAGTTCCGACGGGTCCTTCAGCAACACGCCATCGCCGCCGAACGCCTTGGCCAGAGCGACGAAGTTCGGCGACTCCCATTGCGCCAGCTTCTCATTGAAACCTTTGGCCACCAGCTTGTGCACCTCGGCGCCGTAGCCGGCATCGTTCCACACCACCAACACCATTTGCATCTTGTGCCGAACGATCGTCTCCAGCTCCTGGATGTTGAACAACAGACTTCCGTCACCCTCGACCGCCACATGCGGACGGCCCGGATTGCCGGCACCAGTGCCGATCGCGACGCCAATTCCCTGACCCACTGCGCCGAAGCCGTACCGGTACTGGATCTCCACACCCTCCGGCAGTGGAGAATACATTCCGACCCAGGAGAAGAAGTGGCCAGCGCCGCAGGTGAACAGCGCGCCCTTGGGCAGCGCGGCGCCGAGGTTCCAGGCGAGCGCTCGGGGATCAAGACCATCCTTCGGCGCCTCGAACCGGTGCGGCGGTGCGTCGATCACGGCCCTGGTCGCCGGCAGTGCGCAAACCTTCCTTACGTACCTGCCGAGCCTCCAACGCGTCATTGATTGCGGCGACCGCCTTGCGGCCGTCACCCTGCACATACAGGCCCGGAATGACTCCGATCTGTTCGGGCATCGGCTTGATGTCGATGCGTGCGACCTCGGCTGACGGGAACAGCAGACCGCCTTCCGTCGTGTAGTAGCCAAGTTCCGCACCCACACCCAATACAAAATCGGCGTCCGCCAGTAATTGCTCCGACGGCGCCGATGCAAAGGCACCGGCGATGCCGATGTCCCATGGATGGCCAGCGAAGTAGCCCTTGCCTTGCAGCGACGTCGCGAGCAAAGCGCCGACGCGATCGGCCAGCTTGACGATCTCGTCCTTCGCGTTCGCGGCCCTTGCGCCGCGGCCGGCGATAATGACGGGCCGCTCTGCCGCGATCAGCTTTTCGATGACCGGCGCCAGTTGATCGGGGCTGGGCGTCTCCATCCGTGGCGGCAGGAACTCCATGGAGGGGCGATATTCGTAGTCCCAATCGAAGTCCTCTTCCTGCAGATCCATCGGCAGGTTCAGCACGATCGGTCCACGATGGATGCGCGCGGCGTAGAACGCCTCGGCGATTTCCTCCGCCATGTTGTCGATGCTGGTGATCGTATGGAAGCGCGCACTGCTCGCTTCGGCAAAGCGCCGCTGGTCCATCGACTGCATGCTGTTCTTCGCGCCGGCCTCGATTTCGCCGGCGATCAGCACGATCGGCGTCTTGCCGCGATACGCCGCGATCAGCGAGGTGCCGCATTGCGTCAGCCCCGGTCCGCAGGTCACCATTGCCACGCCAACCTTGCCGGTGGTGCGCGCATAGCCGTCAGCCATCGACACTGCCATGGCCTCATGGCGCGCATTGTACGGCTTGACCGAAGGGTTGCGGCAAAGCGCGCCCCACAACCACATGTTGCCGTCGCCCATCAGTCCGAAGAAGTCAGTGAGGCCCTCGGCGATGAGGGACTGCGCAATCGCTTCGTAGACTTTCATCGTGCGTCGCTCCGGAAGTTAATCGGCTGCGGCCAGCGCCGCCGCCTCTGATTTGTGGCCCTGCTGATGGAAGTAGTTCGCCCGGTAGAATTCCAGCACCAGATCGCGGTACACCGCCTTCGGGTACCGTGGCGGATTGTCGGCGGACACACAGCTCGGCAGGCACTCGATCACCGCGGACGGATTCGGACTGTGGAAATACGCGATCGAGTAGCGATCGGTGCCCGACTCGTTGATCACCCCGTGTGGCGTGGACAGGAACCTATCGTTCGACCAGCGCCGCATGATGTTGCCGAGATTGACCAGGAACGTTCCGGGGATCACCGGCGGCGGGAACCATTCGCCACTCGGCAGGCGGATCGCCAGACCCGGCACATCGGTGCGCGCCAATGCGGTCATGAAGCTGTTGTCGGTGTGCGGTGCGGTACCGAAGGTGTTCTCGCTCATGTCCTCCTGCGGCGGGTAGTGCAGGAAGCGCAGGTTCGCGTGGCCCTCGTTCGCGAAGAACTGCGCGAAGAAATCCGCCGGCATGTCGAGCGCAACGGCGAAGGCCGGCAGCATGCGGTCGCACATCGCGCCGAGCGCACGAAAATACGCCATCATGTCCGCGCGCAAATCCGGCAGCCCATCCGGCCACTGATTGCGCCCGCGCAGGGGAATGCCGGCCAGGACGTCAGGATGATCCGGTCCGCGGTCATGGCTGACGAAGAAGCTCTCGTTCTGATTCGGCTTCGTCGCCTTGTGCACCTGTGACGCGCCTTGCACGGACGCGTTCATCGGCATGTAGCCGATGTTGTTCTGATTGAGCCGCAGCTTCAGCTTTTCCTCCAGCGGCAGCGCATGGAAGCGTCGCGATGCGGCAAAGCCGCGGTCGATGATCTCCTGCGACACGCCATGGTTGAGCACATACAGGAAGCCGATGTTCTCGCAGGCGTAGCGTACCTGTTCCGCGAGCCGCTCCAGCGCGCCAGGCTCGCCGGCGAAATACGGGCCGTAATCGATCACCGGAATCCGCGCGCTGGCTGCGGATACGTCCTTGACCGCGTGCTGCTGGAACAGATGCATGAATTGCTCCGGGGCTGCCTTGCCCACACTATAGAGGCGCATGCCGTGTGCCGCCAATTTGACCCTCCGGCGAACCATCCACTACCGTGCTCGCCAACAAATGGCGTTGGGAGGATGGATGCGCGATGGCCAGCTACCGTGTCTCTCCGGATCTCGACATGCACTACCGGGTCGATGACTTCACCGATCCCTGGCGGCACCCGCAGACCATTCTGATGCTGCACGGCAATGCGGAGAGCGGCCTCGCCTGGTATGCCTGGGTGCCGAAACTGGCGCGGCACTTCAGTGTGGTGCGGCCTGACATGCGCGGCTTCGGCGAATCGACGCCGATGCCACGCGAATATCCCTGGAGCCTCGATCGTCTCGCCGAGGATTTCTGCCTGCTGATGGACCATTTGGGCGTGGATCGCTTCCATCTTGTTGGTGCCAAGATCGGCGGTACGATCGCCCGTGCCTTCGCGGCTCGCCGGCCGGAGCGGGTCATCACTCTTACAGTCGTGGGGACGCCGCCGCCGTTGCGCGTCGGCGCCGCCGAAAGGGTGCCGGAGCTGATCCGCGACTTCGACACGCACGGCGTCGAATACTGGGCGCGGCAGAACATGGGCAGCCGGCTCGGCAGCGCCTTCCCACCCGAGGGCTTTGAGTGGTGGACCAAATTCATGGGCCGCACCGCGGTCTCAACGCAGGTCGGGTTCATGGGCACCATCGCCTGCGCCGACATTCGCGCGGACCTGCCCAAGATCGCCTGCCCAACGTTGGTCATCACAACAGAGCAAAGCGGGCTTGGCACGGTCGAGGAGATGCGGGCCTGGCAACAACAGATTCCGGATTCCGAGCTGCTGGTTCTTCCCGGCAATTCTTATCACGTCGCCGCAACGCATGCCGACCGCGCCGCCGACGCAACGCTCGATTTCATCGCCCGGCGTGGCGGTTCGAAGGAGGAGAAGCACAGCCATGGTTGAGATCCGTCGCATGGGACCGCAGATCGGCGTGGAAGTGACCGGCGTCGATGTGAAGGCGCTGGACGATGCAGGGTTCGCGGCGATCTACCAGGCATGGCTCGACCACAACGTGATGGTGGTGCGCGATCAGGAACTGACGCTCGAGGAGTTCCTGCACTACAGCCGTCGCTTCGGGCTCGTGGTGCCGCATCCTTCGAAAAGCACGCGGCATCCGGAGGTGCCGGAGATCACGCTGCTTGGCGTGAACAAGTTCGACGCCGACGGCAAGCTGAACGAGGCGATCTACCGGCGCGGCGCGGAAGGCTGGCATACCGATGGCGCGTATGACGCCGATCCGTTCAAGGCGACGCAACTCTATGCGCTGGCGATCCCGAGCACCGGCGGCGACACCCTGTTCGCCAACGGCTATGCCGCATATGCAGCGTTACCGGAACGGCTGAAGCAGCGGCTCGAGGGGCGGGTTGGCGCGTTCACCTACGGTGGCCGCAAGAAGAAGCGTGAACTGCTGAACGAGGAGGATCGCGACTGGCAGCCGGTGCTGCATCCGATCATCCGCACACACCCGGAGACCGGTCGGAAGTCGCTGTATTTCGATCCCGGCAAGATAGAGTCGATCATGGGGGTGTCATCGCAGGAAAGCGATGATCTGATCGATGAACTGGCCCGCTACATGATCCAGCCGGACGGCGAATACCGCCACAAATGGAGAGTCGGCGACATCGTGATCTGGGACAACCGCTGTTCCTATCATCGCGCGGCGGGCGACTATCCACCGCACGAGGACCGCATCCACTGGCGCACGTCGATCAAGGAACGCGAAGCGGCTGGCCGCCGAATAGCAGCCCCGGTTCCCCCCTCGTGGGAGGGGGGAGGGGACGGACCCTACCGTGCCGCTGTCTCCGCCGCAGGGAAGTTGCACTCCACCGCGATCCCATCCGGATCATAGTAGAACAACTGAGTCATGTTCAGCCGCGGCAGCACGCGCTCGTCGTATTTGATGCGGTGCTCTTCCAGGGTCACCTTCATGTCCTTCAACCCTTCGCAGGAGAAGGCGATGTGGTCCAGCCGCCCGGTCTTCGCCGGATCGGTCGCCGCGTCCTTGATGTGTTCGTCCTCTGGCCGCTTGCCGATCAGATGCACCGTCGGCACACCGCCGCAGTATAGCCAGTAGCCAGGAAAATTCAGCGGCGGCCGATCGCCCACCGACAAGCCGACCACGTCGGTGTAGAAATCCTTCGTCGCCTCCAGATCGCGCGCCAGGATCGTGTAGTGATTGAGCGACATAGCGGGCATTTGTTTCTCCTCCGTCAGAACACGTTTTCCGGCTCGAGGCCGAGCAGGATCTGGCCAACCAATTCATAGTGCAACTGCCGTCCTTGCGACTGCTGCGCGACTGTGTGGATGTCGCGCAGACGCTGCTCGAAAGGCTGCTCCTCGAACACTGCCATCGATCCCGTGGCATGATACAGCGTGTTGACAATCTCGCGCGACTGCTGGATCGCCCAGGTCGAGGCCAGCCGGATCATCGCGCGGTCCTCGGCGGTCTGCGTACCTGTCGCCTCGACATGCCCCCATGCCGTTTCCCACGTGGTATGCAAAAAGGCACGCGCCGAGCGCCAGCGCGCTTCGCACTGCGCGAGCTGCGACTGCACCACGTTGTTCTCCCGCATCGGCTTCGAGGCGCCGCGCGACACCTTGTTGGCCGGCAGGTCAAGGAAGTCATTCATCGTGCCGCGCGCGATCCCCAGGCCCAC
Source organism: uncultured Alphaproteobacteria bacterium (assembly GCA_963776505.1). Lineage (GTDB taxonomy): Bacteria > Pseudomonadota > Alphaproteobacteria > Acetobacterales > Acetobacteraceae > JAMXLO01. The sequence goes on along the minus strand of CAVZNH010000062.1, from coordinate 145,475 downwards.
GCCGGCGAAACCGCAGGAATACAATTGGTTGCTGCTGAAACGGTACAGCAGCCCGTCCTCCCGCCGCTCCGCCGGATTGTCCCGCGAGGTGGAGAAGCGCTGCGGCACGAACAGGTCCTGCACCACATATTCGTTGCTGGCAGTGCCCCGCAGGCCGATCGTGTGCCAGATGTCGTTCATCTGCACGCTGGACTTCGGGAACAGCATGGTGCGGACCTTGCCTGTCCCGGCAACGGGCATGTGGGCGCCCAGCCACCTGGCGTGGTGGCAGCCACTGGCGAAGCGCCATTTGCCACTGATGCGATAGCCGCCCTCAACCGGTTGCGCCTCGTACGGCGCGCCCGGCGGACCCCAAGCCAGTATGCCGGTCGGCGGTCCGAACATCTCGCGGGCGACCTCACGATCGAGATAGGCCGCCGTCATAGAGCAACCGTTGTTCTGGCCAACGCACCAGCCAACTGACGCATTTGTCTGTGCCAATGCCTCGGTTACCTGGGTGAACTGCACCGGCCGCAGTTCGGCGCCGCCGAGAAAGTGCGGCTGCAGCATCCGGAAGAAGCCGCCATCGATGAGTGCCGCCACCACGTACTCCGGCAGTTCGCGACGACGCTCGATCTCGTCGCCGGCTTCGTCCAGCATTGGCGCCAGATCGCGCGCGCGTTGGATGAAGTCGATGCCTTCACTCATATGTGGCTCCCGTTGTCAGCAGAGGTTGATTGCCCTGCAACCCTCAAGCCTGCCACCAAATGGTGATTGCGGCCACCCCCGCGCTTCCTTACGCTCTCCATCGGACCGAATCAGAGGCCACCATGCTTCGAGGCATCCATCCCTTGCTGTCGCCGGATCTGCTGCACACGCTCGCCGCCATGGGGCATGGCGATCGTATCGCTGTGGTGGACGCCAATTTCCCTGCGCTCAGTCATGCAAAGCGTTTGATCGCGTTGCCTGGCGTCAGTGCGCCGGCGGTACTGGAGGCAATTTGTCGGTGTTGCCGATCGACGATTTCGAACCCCATCCCGTGTCAGTGATGCAGGTCGTCGGCGATGCGGCGATGATTCCTGAGGCAGTGCGTGAATTCATCGTTATTCTCGCACACAACGACCTTGCGCCCCCGGCGCGCCTCGAGCGGCATGCATTCTACCACGCCGCGGCCGAAGCGTTCGCGGTGGTGCAGACTGGCGAGCGTCGCTTCTACGGAAACATCCTGCTCACCAAGGGAGTCGTACCGCCGGACACGGCGTCGTGATCCGGATTGATGCGCACCATCAAATTTGGTGCGTCGCACGATGCGCCACGCGGCTCGGCGGACCAAGTCACTGAGCGGTGCTACGCCACGCCAACCGAAGCGACTGGTTTATGCTTGATGTGGCCGCCATTCGGCAGGACCTGGTGCGCCGGGTGGGATTTCGCCCATCGCGATGCCAGGCACGCATTGCGGCGTGGGCAAGCGATCGATTTACTGCAGGGCCTGCAGCCGATGCTGCAGGATATCGTAGACACCGACTAATTCTGCATGCGGAGGTCCAACCACAATTTCGGCGCACCCGCACCGTGTCCGGCCTGGTAGCCGAAGCGGGTCGCAATTGGTCGGTGGACTACATATGGCGGTATGTCGATCATATTATTGTATGCTTTGAGGCCGATCGCCTGATGTGGGGCAGTGATTGGCCCGTTGTCGATCCGACTGTCGGCCTTGGATACTGGGCGGAGATGGATGCGTTACATTGCTCGAAGGACTATCGTCCCACGATCGAGATCAATCCTCGGCGGCACATCTGTTGATTTCTATGGCCTGTAAGGGACTAGCAAAATCTGGTGAAATAACGTTAATGTAGTCCCGGTGTTAGGGGCGAACGATGAACAAATCAACTGACGAGGTCCTCGGCTTGACCGCGCAGATTGTGTCGGCCCATGTCGGGCATAACGCCGTTGCGGCAGATGCACTGCCTGGATTGATCCAGGAGGTATACCGGGCGTTGCTGAATATCGGTCAGCAACCGGCTCAGGCGGAAAGGCCAGCGCCGGCCGTGCCGGTGAAGCAGTCGGTTCGGCAGGATCGCATCGTCTGTCTGGAGGACGGCAAGAGTTTCTCCATGCTGAAGCGGCACCTGATGACAGACCATAAGCTGACGCCGCAACAGTATCGCGAAAAGTGGGGTCTGCCGCGCGACTATCCGATGGTGGCGCCAAACTATGCGCAGACTCGGTCGGCGCTCGCCAAGAAGATCGGACTTGGGCGCAAGTCTGGCCGGCCAGCGAAGCGCGCGGGCCGCCGCAAGCGCGCCTGAAAATCGCCACGGCTGGTCGCGATGGGATGATTCGGATCACGCCATCCATTGCGATCGACGAGAGGGCAATCGAGGAAAACTTTGTACGTTCGTCCGGACCTGGTGGACAGAATGTCAACAAGGTCGCGACGGCGGTGCAGTTACGGTTCGATCCGGCGGTGTCGGGACTGCCGCAGGATGTGCAGATCCGCCTGCGCGCATTCGCTGGCAGGCGCGTCACCGAGCGGGGTGACGTGCTGTTCACCGCGCAGCGCTTTCGCACACAGGAACGCAATCGGCAGGCCGCGCTGGATATGCTGATCCGGTTGATCCAGCGCGCGGCGGAGCCGCCCGTGCCGCGCATCGCAACGAGGCCAACGGCCGCCTCAAAGCGCCGGCGTCTGCGGACCAAGGCGCGGCGGGCGCGCATCAAGCAGACACGGACCGCACCGACCGACGAGGAGTGACATTCCGCCGATGGTGACCTCCGAGCCGTGAAACTGTGGCATGCTGTTCGCCGGTCAGCAGGCGAGGGCAGGGATGTTTCAGGACGCTCACGGGCTGGAGGTGACGGCTCAATCGGCCGCAGCGGTAGAGGCGTTCGACCACACGCTCACCGGCTACCTGCGCTACAGCGCCGACACGCCGCAGCGCATGGCCGCGGTGTTCGAAGCCGATCCGGAGTTCGGCCTGGCACATTGCCTGAAGGGCTATTTTGCCATGCTTGGCTACAAACAGTCCGCGGTGCCGGTCGCCGAAATGGCGGCCGCGGACGCAGCGCGGCTCACCGAGCGTGCGACGCCGCGCGAGCGCGCGCATGTCGCGGCTTTGCGGCGCTGGATCGAGGGCGAACCGGATCGCGCGGCGGAAATCTGGGAGCAGATCCTCGCCGAACATCCGCGCGACATCCTGGCATTTCGACTGGCGCATTTCGTCAACTTCTGGCTCGGGCGGCCGGACGTCATGCTGACATCGGTAATCGGCGTCGAACGTCACTGGAGCGACGCGCTGCCAGGATACAACGTTATTCTCGGCTGCCGCTGCTTCGCGCATGAGGAGTGCGGCCACTATGTCGAGGCGGAAGCCGCGGGCCGTGCCGCGATCGACCGTGACCCGGGCGATCTATGGGCGGCGCACGGCGTGGCACACGTGCTGGAAATGCAGGGTCGGCGCGGCGAAGGTATTGCCTGGATCGACAGCCTGCGCGGCAACTGGCAGGACGCGAACAATCTGCGCCATCATCTCTGGTGGCACGCCGCAATGTTTCATATGGAACGAGGCGACACGGACCGCATCCTGGCGTTGTATGATAGCGAATTCCGCAACCTGACGTCGCGGCTGACCGAGGCACTGCCTGACCTCTATATCGACGTGCAGAACGCCGCCTCGATGTTGTTTCGCCTGCAACGACATGGTGTGAATGTGGGGGACCGGTGGATCGAGCTGGCTGATCGAGCTGAGGCCCGCATCGGCGACTGCCTGTCGGCGTTCACTTTGCCGCACTGGATGATGGCGCTCGCGGCGACCGGTCGGCAGGCGGCGGCGCGTCGCATGTTGCAGGCAATGCGTGATTTCGCGCAGGGTCCCGGGATCACCGCGTCGCTGGTCGCGCGTTACGCTCTGCCGATCTGCGAGGCCGTGCTGGCCCACGCGCGGGGCGAATTCGCCCAGGCGGTCGAGGTCATGCGTCCCGCGCTTGGCGGCATGTATCGTCCTGGGCGGCAGCCACGCCCAGCAGGACGTGCTGGAGCAGCTCTATCTGGACTGTGCCATGCAGGCTGGATTGCTCGATGACGCACGGCTTCTGCTGGAGCGCGCTGCCGGCCGCCATCCGCTGCCGCCGCAGCGACGCATTGGCTACGCCGCGGCAGCGCGAGCTGTCGGACTGTGAGCCGGAGGTCAATGCCATGAACGTTGTGTCGATTGCGGCTGCCGCGCGATGAGCACCTGATCATGCCGAAGGGCACCGCGGTCATGATCGAGATGACGCAGGGCATGCTGTCCCATCTGTATCTGCCCGTTCCGTAGGATCGCTCGGATGGCGTGTATTTCGTGCCACTCGGCGACCTGAGGTTGCCATCGGTGATCGCGCCCGGATGCCGCGCGCAAGGTGATGCCTCAGTTTGGCGTTGCCACGGTGTGCGGCGGGGGTCGCACCGATCAAGCGCGCGCGCCAGGCTTGCTGGCGGCGCATCGGAACGCGATAGCGGGCGCAGGGGCCTGACCGTTCGCTGTCATTGAAGTGTTTCCACTCTGCCACGCAAGCGTCATGATTAGCCGCGTATCAGACCGCGTGAGCACCACGACCCTCAGCACCATCTCCCATCCATCAGCCGTCGCGCCGGCCACGCCGCCGGCGACCGGCACTGACCGCGTATGCGCTGCTGCTCCCCTCCGGGATCTTCCTGCTCGCCTTCACCTACTGGCCGGTGCTGCAGGTCGCTGTCGGATCGTTGACCGTGCGTGCATTCGGCGGCAGCCGCCCACTGGGGCATCGACAACTATACCCGCCTGTTTGCCGATCCCCACTTCGCCACCGCTGTTCGCAACAACCTCGTCTATGCCGCCGGCACCATCATCCCGAGCCTGACATTGGCACTGCTGTTCGCGCTTGGTCTGCGCGAAGGCACACGCCTCACCAGCGTCCTGCGCACGCTGTTCGTGCTGCCGCTGCTGATCCCGCTGGTCGCTGCTGCCGTCGCTGTTCATCTTCATCTTTCTCCCAGGCGCCGGGCTGCTTGACTACTACCTGGCACGCTTCGGCGCAGCCGAGACCAACTGGCTGGGCGATCCGTCGCTGGCGCTCGGCTCGATCATCGCGATCACGGTGTGGAAGAACACCGGCTACTACATGCTGTTCTTCCTTGCCGGCCTCGCCGGCGTGCCGCAGGAGCTGCTGGATGCGGCGAAGATCGATGGCGCCAGTGCAATGCAGCGCTTCCTGCGTATAACGCTGCCGCTGCTGGGCCCCACCCTCGCCTTCGTCTTCGTGATAGCACTACTCAACGTAATCACGCAGGTGGACCATGTCATCGTCATGACGCAGGGCGGACCGTCGGACAGCACCTCGCTGCTGCTCTACTACATCTACCAACAGGCGCATCAGAACTACGACATCGGCCTCGCTTCGGCGGCGACTGTCGTCAGCGTCGCATTCCTGTTTGCCTTGTCCATCGTATCGCTGCGCACGCTCGAGCGCGGGATCCATTATGAAGCGTAGTCTTGTCCCGCTGCTGCTGTTGTTGTGCGCCACCGCGCTGCTTTGGGCGATTCCGTTTGCCTGGATGGCGGTGGCCAGCCTACGCCCCGGCGACGCCGGCGCGGCGGACATCGCCTCGCTGTTTCCAGCAGGTCCCTTTCAGCCTGGCCAATTTCGCCGAAGCCTGGAGCTCGGGCCATTTCCCGCTTTGGTATCTCAACACCATTCTGCTGTGCGGCGGCATCCTCGCGATCCAATGCGTCACCATCAGCCTCGCGGGTTACGCCTTCGCGCGGTTGCGGTTCCGCTATCGCGACACGCTGTTCCATCTGTTCCTGCTGCAACTCATGCTGGTGCCGCCGATCCTGATCGTGCCGAACATGACGACGCTTGTGACACTGCATCTCTACGACACGCTGCCCGGCGTCATGGCGCCGTATTTCGCCTCGGCGTTCGGTGTGTTCCTGATGCGACAGACCTTCCGGACGATCCCACGCGATTATGAGGAGGCGGCGCTGGTCGACGGTGCGTCAGTCCCCACGATCATCTTTCGCGTGTTGCTGCCGCTGGCGCGGCCAGGGCTCGTCGCGTTCGCGATCGTGTCGGTGACCGCGCATTGGAACGAGTTCCTCTGGCCGCTGATGGCGACCTCCTCGCCGTCCACGCAGGTGTTGACGGTCGGGCTCGCGTCCTTCACCTCAGGCGCGGAAGCGGGCTCGGAATGGGGCGTCATCGCCGCCGGCACGTTCTTCGTCGCCGCACCGCTGCTGCTGGTGTTTCTCGTGTTCCAGCGGCAGTTCGTCTCCAGCTTCACGTTATCCGGAATCAAATAGGAGGGCCCATGTCATTGCGAGCGAAGCGAAGCAATCTCGGTCGAGTATTGCGAGCACCTGCCGTTCGAGATTGCTTCGTCGCGTTGCTCCTCGCAATGACAGTGGGTGCAGGCACCGCGCACGCCGCGACCGATATCGACCTGTTCTTCCCGGTCCCGGTGCAGGGCAAGCTCGCCATCGAGATGCAGCGGCTGATCGAACAGTTCGACAAGGACCACGCCGACATCCATGTCACCGCCGTCTATACCGGCAGCTACGACGACACCAACCTGAAGACCCGCGCCGCCATCCAGGCCGGTCATCCGCCGGGCGCGGTGATCATGAGCGCCAACTTCATCCGCGAATATGCAATCAACAACGAAGCTGCGCCGCTCGATGACCTGATCGCCAAGGATGGCCAGACGCCGGCGCAATTCATGGACCTGTTCTGGCCGGCGCTGAAGCTGAATGCCACCGAGCTGGGCCACGTCTACGGCGTGCCGTTCCAGAATTCCACGCCGCTGCTCTACTACAGCGTCGATGCGTTCAAGGACGCCGGGCTCGATCCCGACAAGCCGCCGGTCACCTGGCAGGACTGGGTGGACGACCTGCGCAAGCTGGCGAAGCACGACGGCACCGCCACGACACGCTGGGGCCTGATGTTCCCGGGCACCTACGACTATCTCGGCTGGATCACCAGCGGCCTGGCGATGTCGAACGGCGGCGAGTACTACAATCCTGGTTACGGCGGCGAGGTCTATTACACCGAGCCCACTACGATCGGCGCGGTGCGGCTGATCGACGCCATGGTGCACAAATGGCACGTGATGCCAGAAGGGGTCACGGACGCCAATGCGGTAACCACGGCGTTCTTCCAGGGCCGCACCGCGATGATGATCCTGTCCACCGGCTCGCTTTCGTTCGTGCGCGAGAACATGAAGACGCCGTATCGCACGGCATTCCTCCCGCGCAGCCTGGTGAATGCCGCGCCGATCGGCGGTGCCAGCCTGATCATTCCGCGCGGCAACTCGCCGGAACGGCAGGCGGCCGCCTGGACGCTGATCAAGTGGCTGGTCAGCCCGGAGATTGCCGGCGGCTGGAGCCGCTTCACCGGCTATTTCGCCCCGCGCATCGCCGCCTACGACCTGCCCGAGATGAAGACGTTCATGTCGGAACACCCGGACGCGAAGGTGGCCCTGGACCAGCTCGCCTACGCTCGCGGCTGGTTCGCCACCTACAACACTGTCGGTGTGCGCAAGGCGCTGGAGGACGGTGTGCAGGCGGTGCTCTCCGGCAAGGCGACGCCGGAGGCAGCGATGGCGGCGGCTCAGAAGCAGGCAGACGAACTCCTGCGGCCGTATGTGGAGCAAACCGCGCTGAAGCTGCCAGAATAGGCCGCCCAGTCCGAAGGAGCGTCCCATGCTGATCTGCCAGCTCACCGACCTGCACGTCCGGCCGGTGGGAAAACCTGCCAATCGCTTGTCCGAGACCAACATGTTCACCGAGCGGGCGTTCCGGGCCGTGGCCAGGCTCGACCCAAGCCCCGATGTGGTGGTCATCACCGGCGACCTGACCGATTGCGGGCTGGATGAGGAATACGCCAATCTGAACCGGCTGTTGCGCAGGTTCCTGCCGATGCCGGTGTTCGTCATCCCCGGCAACCATGACCGGCGAGGCAATTTCCGCGAGGGCCTGAAGCACCTGCCGGGCGTCGCCGCGGACCCCCACTACGTACAGTACACCGTGGACGAATATCCCGTCCGGCTGGTCATGCTGGACACCCTGGTGCCGGGTGCCGGACACGGTGAACTGCGCCCGGAGCAACTGGAGTTCCTCGATCGCGCCCTGGCCGCGGCTCCGGACAAGCCGACCATCGTCGGCATGCACCACCCGCCCTTCGCGTGCGGCATCGCCCATATGGACCGGATCAACCTGCGGAACATACCGGAATTCGCGGCGATCATCGCCCGGCACCGCCAGGTGGAACGGATCATCTGCGGTCATCACCACCGGCCGATCGTCGCCCGGTTGGCGCATGCCATCGCGTCGATCGCACCTTCGGTGGCGCACCAGGTCGAGATGACGCTGAACCCGCACGACGCCGGCGCCTTCAACTTCGAGCCGCCCGCCTTTCAACTGCACCGTTGGACCGCAGCCGACGGCATCGTCTCCCACACCATCTATGTGGAGGAGTTCCCGGGTCCGTATCCCTTCGTCAACGATCCGGACTATCCGGGTAAGGCCTGAACCCTCGTCAGTAGAAGTGTCACCTCGCATCCCACCTGGAATCGGTGAAATAGTGGCGCCGACCGCAGATTTGTCGGACGGACTTTCCCTTCCGGCGGAATAGCGATAGCCGCTGCGGTGTCAGTGATTGCGGGAGCCCAGCACCTTTGCTGGGCGGCGGAGGGTGGCATGGCGGCGGCGGATCGGCCGATTTCTACCGACGAACTGCACGCCTATGTCGACGACCGGCTCGATCCCGACCGGCGGCTGGCGGTGGAGCGCTGTCTGGACACCCAGCCGGAGCTGGCGCGGCGTGTGGCCGCCTATCGCACTCAGCGCGACGGCCTCCGCGCGGCATTCGCTGGCCGCGCGGCCAACCCCATTCCCCCGCACCTCAACCTCAACCACCTGTTGGAGGCGCGTCTGCGACAGCGTCCCATCTGGTGGCGCGCCGCCGCGGTTGTCGTGCTGTGCCTGGGTCTTGGTGGCGCGGCGGGGTGGTACGTTGGGTCATCACCAAGGCCGAGCAGAAACGAACTGGCGATGTCCCTGCTGCAGCAGCAGGCGATGGCGAGCCACGTGGTGTACGCCGACGACCGCCGCCATCCGATCGAGGTTACCGCCGCCGACAGCGAGCATCTGTCGCAATGGCTGTCGAACCGGTTGCACCGCAGCGTAGCGCCGCCTGATCTCAGCCCTCTCGGCTATCGGCTGCTGGGCGGGCGCCTGCTCGCGACCGAACGTGGTGGCGCGGCAGCGTTGTTCGTCTATGACGACGCGGAGGGCCATCGGCTCACTCTGCTGTTGCGCCCCATGGCGCCCGAGTTGCACGCGGTGCGCACCGATGGCGTGCAGGGACCGTTGAGTTCCTGCGCCTGGATCGCCAGCGGAATGGGATACGCCGTGGTTTCTGCGGCAGCCAACCAGACACTGGACGAGATCGCCGACCAGGTCAGGCGGCAGGCAGCCAACGCGGGATAGCCCGCAGTGCGATGCATTGAGGGCAGCCCGTGGGCACAGTGGCCCGCTTCACCGATGTAACGCGCGAATCGGCCTATCCCGTAGCGTAAGTGACGCTAAAATCGTAGTTGCCTATCGAGGGGGAACGTCATGGCGCGAGTTGATTGGCGCATTGCCAGGAGGGCGTTGCTGCTGTGCTGTTTGCTGACGATCACCGGTGCGGGCGATCCGCCGCAGCCGGGCAAGGTCCTTGATGAGGCACGGCAGGCAGGCCGCAGTGCAGCCTCGCTGCCGGCGCCCACGGAGGACTATTTCCACGACATGGATGGCGGCGCCGACCTGAAGCCGGACCCTGCCACGAAACTTGATCCTGTGCTGGGCCGGAATACCTGGCTGGTGTGGACCGGCGGCAACGACCGGTTCTGGGACAAGATGACAGACTACACCTTTGGCGCGTTCGACCTGTTGAAGATCCTCGCCTATGACCCGAACAAGCCGATCGACCGTACGGATCGCTGGAAGTCACTCGGGTTGATCAATGAGCCCTGCATGCAGGCGCCGACAGCAGCCGATCCCGATCGGTTCGGTCTGTTGCTGGACGTGCGCAAGCCGGGTTGCGCCGCCGATCCGTTCGAGGATGCGGAAAAGTATCCTGGCGTGAAGATCGGCGCGCGTGGCAGCACGGTTCCGGTTGGCTCGCTCTACGGCTATGCCAGCGGCGTCATCGGACTGCGGCTGTTCCCCAACCCCGACTTCGACGACGCAGCCAAGGCGAAGTGGAATGCGGACGCCTACTTCAAGGGCGACGCGAAGATGGTGCGGCCGTATCGCGTTGGCATGTCGTGCGGTTTTTGCCATGTCGGTCCAAGCCCGGTGCATCCGCCGGCTGATCCCGCCAATCCGCAGTTCTCCGATCTCAGCTCCACCGTCGGTGCCCAGTACATGTGGGTGGACCGGCTATTCATCTACCGCCGCAACCCTGACAACTACTTCTTTCAGCTGGTCCACACCTATCGACCGGGCGCCATGGATACCTCGCTGGTCTCCACCGACAACATCAACAACCCACGGACGATGAACGCAGTTTACAGCCTGGGCGATCGGCTCCAGCAGGCGCTGCGTTGGGGTCACGAGACGCTGGCGGACGGACAGCTCAACAACAAGCAGTTCAACAACTACCTGAGCAGCGGACCGCTGACGCAGTTCTTCCAGAAACCGAACATCTCCTGGACGCCGCGCGTGCTGAAGGATGGTTCAGACTCGGTTGGTGCGCTGGGCGCCTTGAACCGCGTCTATCTGAATATCGGCCTGTTCAGCGAGGAATGGCTGCTGCACTTCAATCCCGTGGTCGGTGGCAAGCCGATCTCGCCGATCCCGATTGCGTCCGCAGAGAAGAACTCCAGCTACTGGCAGGCGACCGAAGCCTGGACACCGCATACGGCCTGGTTCTTCCTGCAGGCGGCCAAACCTGATCGGCTGAAGGATGCGCCGGGCGGCGCGAAATACCTGACCACGGACACCGCCGTGCTGGATCGCGGCAAGACGGTTTTCGCGGAGACCTGCGCGCGCTGCCATTCCAGCAAACTACCGAAGCCTGCCGTGGGGCTGGACCCTTCCGGCTGCGCCGGCCCTGGCTATCTGCAATGCTGGAACAAGTACTGGGCGTGGACCAAGACCGAAGACTACAAGGCGCAGATGCGCGCCATCGTCAGTGCGCCGGACTTCCTCGAAGGCAACTTCCTGTCCACCGAAGCGCGCGTGCCGGTGACGCTGCTGCAAACCAACGCGTGCAGCCCGCTGGCGACCAATGCGCTTGCCGGCAACATCTGGGACAACTTCTCGTCACAGTCGTACAAGACGCTGCCTTCCGTCGGCACGATCACGGTGCACGATCCGTTCACCGGCAAGCCATGGCAGTACAAGATGCCGGCAGGCGGGCGTGGCTATACGCGGCCGCCATCGCTGATCAGCCTGTGGTCCACCGCGCCCTTCCTGCTCAACAATGCGGTAGGACAGGACGCATTCGAGCAGAATCCGTCGGTCGATGCGCGGATGCGCGTGTTCCAGGCGTCGATCGAGCAGATGCTGTGGCCGGACAGGCGCAAGCGCGATCCGCTGCTTGGCAGCACCAATCAGGGTGATCCGATCTATCTCATCGATCGCACGACGCAGGACAGCAACATCAGCATACCCGCCGACTACGTGCCGGAGACGTTCCGGCCGCTCTCGTCCAGGCTGCATGCGCTGTTGCCAAAATTGTTCGGCACTGATGGCAGCCTCACCATTGGTCCGTTCCCCAAGGGCCTGCCGGTGAACCTGCTCTCCAACCTGCAACCGTTGCCGGAGAGCGATCGGTTGCTTGACCGCGTGCGCCATGTCGAGAATCTGGTGAAGCTGCTGGTCGATCTGAAGCTGTATCTGCTGACGCTGCCTTCTGGCGCGACGGACGAGCAGAAGGTCAGTGCCATCGGCAGCAAGATGGGATCGGAGCTGCTCGCGCTGAACAAGTGCCCGGACTTCGAGGTAAACCGCGGGCACTATTTCGGCACTGGCATGGTGCCAGGAGAACCCTCACTCAGCGACAGCGACAAACGCGCGCTGATCGAGTTCCTGAAGACGTTCTAGCAGCGCCGCAATGGACGCCTGTGATTATGTAATCGTCGGCTCTGGGGCGGGTGGCGGAACGCTGGCGGCGCGGCTGGCGGAAGCGGGCATGCGTGTCTTGGTGCTGGAGGCCGGCGGCGATTCGCGCGACGCCCCGGGCCTGCCCGAGGACTACGACGTTCCGGCATTTCATCCCCTGGCGTCAGAACATCCAGCCCTACGCTGGGACTTCTTCGTGCAGCACTATGCTGACGGGACACGGCAACGCAGGGATCGCAAGCTGCAGCCGGCCGGCATCTACTATCCGCGCGCCGGTACTCTCGGCGGTTGCACCGCGCACAATGCGATGATTCTTACGGCGCCGCATGATTCCGATTGGGACGGGATCGCGGCGCTGACCAATGACGCATCGTGGGGCGCAGCGGCCATGCGGCGATATTTCCAACGATTGGAATCGTGTCGCTACCGCCCTGTGTGGCGCGCGCTGTCGCGCCTGGGTTTGAACCCGACTGGACACGGCTGGGACGGCTGGCTGCCGACCGAGCGTGCCATGCCGTGGCAGGTGCTCGAGGATCGGCGGCTGTTGGCAGCCGTTACCGAGTCCGCGATCGCGGCGTTGCACGGTTCATCGCGACTGGTCCGAGCGCTGCGGCGCTTGCTTCAGTCGCGACTGGATCCCAATGATCGACGCCTGTTGCGGCGTAACGCCGACGGACTTTGCTTCACGCCACTCAGCACCAACCGGCACCAACGGACGGGAACGCGCGAACGCCTGCTCGATGTCGCGGCGCGCCATCCGGACCGCCTGCGGATCGAGCTCCATGCGCTGGCGACGCGCGTGATGTTTGACGGCAATCGTGCGGTCGGCGTGGAGTATCTCAAAGGCGAGCGAATTTACCGTGCGCATCCCGGCGCCTCCGGCAGCCGAGGTGAACAACGCGTTGCTCATGCTCGACGCGAGGTGATCCTGGCAGGAGGCGCGTTCAACACGCCGCAGCTGTTGATGCTGTCCGGCATCGGAAGGCGCGATACGCTGACCCGACTGGGGATAGCGGTCCGAGCGGAATTGCCCGGCGTCGGCCGCAACTTGCAGGACCGTTACGAGATCGGCGTCGTCAACCAGATGGCGAAGCCATGGCGCGTGCTGGAAGGCGCGAATTTCACCCGCGGTGACAAGCTTTATGGCGAATGGCTGCAGCATAGAACCGGAATGTATGTTTCCAACGGCGCGACACTTGCGGTGTCGCTGCGGTCACAGCCGGACCTACGCGTGCCGGACCTGTTCTGCATGGCGCTGCTGGCAGACTTCAAAGGCTATTTCCCCGGCTATTCGCGTATCATCGCCGAGCATCACGACTACCTGACATGGGCCGTACTGAAGGCCCACACAAACAATCGTGCCGGTGAGGTTACTCTGCGCTCGGCCAACCCGCGCGACACGCCGCTGGTCAACTTCCACTATTTTGAGGAAGGCAGCGACAAGTCAGGCGAGGACCTCAAGGCGGTGGTGACGGCGCTGCGCTTCGTTCGCCAGATGACGCAGGAACTGAAGCGAGATGGCCTGATCAAGCGGGAGGAACTGCCAGGCAATTCGGTCCAGACCGATGAACAGCTCGCTGATTACGTGCGTAACAACGCGTGGGGGCACCATGCTTCCTGTTCCTGCGCGATAGGTCCGCGTGAGGCCAGCGGTGTGCTAGACCGCCGGCTGCGCGTGCACAGCGTCGAGCGTCTGCGCGTTGTCGATGCCTCAGTGTTCCCGCGCATTCCAGGCTTCTTCATCGCCGGCGCGGTGTACATGGTGGCAGAGAAGGCGGCGGATATGATCTTGCAGGATGCCTAACGGGCGAAGTAGCGCAACGCCCGCAACCCTGGCAGGAAGAAATACGCGCCGCCGCGCACCGTTATGAATTGTGGCAGACCGGCGATCCACCGACTTGTTCCATTGGCTCGAGGCACTGAAAAGCCGTCGGTCGAATGACCCACCGGCATCGGTTCTCGGTTGCCGAGGAGAGGATCAGCCTCCCCGCTCATGCCGCCGAACTTGGCGCTCATCAGCCACGCGTTCTGAATGAATTCGAACTGACGCGAGATGTTGGCGTTCAGGCAAATGAAATGCAGTCCGCTGTGCGGGTCTGCCGCATCGGGCTGCATCGCCGCCTGCCACTCAAGCCTGGTGCCAAATTCGCGCCCGCGCCGAATGATGCGATGGAACCGGCTGGACGCAATAAGGTCCTCACCGAGGTCCTGGTGGCCGAAGCCGAGTGTGCGCATCAGCCATGAAATCCAGCCGCGCTGTCCACCAGGCATATCGCCGGTACGAGGATTGGCGCGCCGCACGTGTGCACCGAACGGACAGTGCAGTCCTTCCGGGTCCTCGTCGTAGATGAACTGGTTGCGTGTGATATCGAGATCATCCGGTCCTACACCACGGATTGGCTGTGCCCGCTTCGGAAGCAGCGCGGCGCCCGACATCTGCCGGCCCACCATTGCCTGCGCAAGCGCGACGCGTCCGACGTCATCGTTTGCCTGCGCCGCGAGGAAGCGCCAGAAGCCGCGGACGTCTTGGGCCAGCTCGCGCAGCACGAGGTAGCTGCCGTTGCGGCCTAAATCGTGGCGTGTGGCATCATCCTCTGCGGTCGGCAAAGTTGCCGCACCTGGCTGTGCCGCATCGAGTAGCGGCCGGTCCGTATAAAGACCATACTCATTGCGATAACCCAGCAGGAATTCCCCTGCCGTCAGCAGATTCCCATAGTCAAGATCTGCCTTCGTTCCCGGCTCGCGTTCGCCGGACCAATCCACACCGGGCTGACTGACGCCATCGGTGAAGCCGAAAGGTTCCAGGCCACCCATATCGCTCGTATCGAGCCTATCGAGCACGGCAAGACCGCTGCCGAGCCCAGCTTCGACCTGACGACGCCAGGCCTCGAGGTTGGCTTCGGCATAAAGCATGAGCAGCACATGTGGTTCACGTGAACCGCCCCAGCGCCATAATGTGGGCGCGCTGCAGCCCGTATCGCCAAGGCGGCGCGATCGGCCCTCCTCTCCTGTCATGCCTGAGACGAACTCGGCGGAAAATCCATCGACGACGCTATCGGCAACGCCCAGCGCACGCATCCCGCTCGCGGTCAGCGCGATCTGCAACACGCGGTCAGCGCGCTGTCGACGCAATTGCTCGATCGTCGTGACGGACTCTGCCACGGTTCCGAGCCACGCGCGCGCCGCCGCCGCGTCGTTCACTTGCAGCAGCAGGAAGCATGCTTCCGTCAACGGGCCATAGCCCGACCACAGCAAGCCTTGAATATCGCCAAATTCGCTGACAGGTGCTGGCATCGCGCGGCTCAGATCAACGCCAGCCAGCGTCGCGCCTCGGCTTCGGTCATCGTCTGGTTCTCGAGCCCTTCGCGGATTTGCGTGTTGCGCGCCAGGTCCGCCGTTGTAAGCCCAGGGTAGGCCTTGTACCAGACCTGCGTCGGCACCTGATGGCGGCGAAGGTAGTGCTTGAACGTCATTTCCTCTTTCGCGCCCCCAGACAGTAGAAATGTCGTGCGCGGATAGCCGATCCCATTGCTGAACACGAGGTTCAGGCCGTAGGCGACCTTGTTGATAAAATCGTCCATGTAGCTGTCGAGGCTGCCATCATAATTGCTTGCGAACAGCAGCCTTCGTCGGTTGTCCATGAACACCCATCGAGCGAAGTGGATAGTGCCGACCCGCGCAAGTCGGCCACGCGTGTAGATCTGCCGCGTACTGAAGTTCAGCACCCAGAAGATGAAGACCAAAGTTGAGACCCGAAACCAACCCGGCTTCACGCTGCCAAATGCGCTGAACTGATTGGTCACGTCGTGATCCTCCAGTACACTCAGCGCGCTCACGTGCTCGGGTGTGGGTTGCGGCGCGATGACCGCATCCGAACTCTCGCGTCGTCGCAATTCCCAGAGGAAATATGGCGCGTACAGGATGAGAAAGGGCAGCAACGCGATCAGTGCGATCGGCACGCCGATGAGGTTGCCGATCCGGCTCGCGAGCCAGGGTAGGGGCGTCGGCGCCGGTGGAGTGAGTTCTGGGCCAAGCTGTCCCACGGAAGCAGCCAGTCGCCGGTGGATTTCAAGCGCCGACTCCGCGGAACCGCCGCCCTCCAGTCGTTCGCGTAGCGCCGCGCGCAACGCTGCCTCCTCGCGAACCTGCTGCACGGTGCGTCCGACCCAGTTCACATATTGCGCCGCGGGAGCGGCCGAATTTGCCTGCATCCAGCCAAGCAGATCGCCATGTTGATCGAACCCTTCACAGTGCTCAAAGATCCGCGCCAGTCCCGGGCTGGCCTGCGTCACAAACTCCGCCAGCATGGTCTCGGCCGGCCCATCGCAGTCGCCCAGGAACACCAGCCACACAGGCGGATCAGGGAACGTCTCGTTGTATTGGCTGAGATCGCCCAACGTCTCATCGTGCAGTATGACGAGCCGCGCCACGTGAAGCCGATCGAAGCGTGCGAATGGCAGCAGCGGATTGTTCGGATCAACCACACCGGGCGACGAATTCATCATCGACAGCAGGGCGCGCAGTCCAGCCTCCCGGCCGGGGATGATTGGCGCCGCCACCATGAAGTTGGATTGCGGCGTCATGCCGCGCGTTGTGCCGTTAGAACTGCAGCGAGAAGTCGATCAGCCGCGTCTTGTCCCAGTAAACCTTGCCCAGATACAGCCCTGGCGGCTGGATCAGCCTGATCTCATCGCGGATCCAATGGGCCACCATCGACGTCTCGGAATAGTCCAACACAATGCATTCCTTGCCATCCAGCCAGCTAGGTGCCTTGTAGACCTTGGCGATGATGGCATTGAGGCCGAATGGCCCGATGCGATTGCGCAGCAGGCCGGCCTTGGCGTCGAATACCTTGCCCTGCCAGGCGAACACGCCGACGAATTTGGCGATCTCCGGGCTGAATACGGTACCCGGCGCCACGATGGCTGTCCCGTCCGCCTGGCCGTCGGGGATCGGGCCGGTATCGCTCTTGGTGAACAGCGCGTCGAGCTCCGCCTGCGACATCTTGAGCAACTGCGGCACATCGTATGCCATGGTGTCCTCCCTGACGCGCGCGTAATTTACACCTGCAACAATAGGTGGCGCAATCATTCGTCTTGCCCGCGAGGGTCGAATCAGGCTTTCGTGACCAATATAACACGCCGTGGGGAGACAACTCTATGCCGAATTTCTGGCAGGCATTGCACGATGCGGTCGTCTTCGGACTGCACGTCGAGCGGCGATTTGAACCCTTCTTTCGCCCGGCGGTCGATGCCGTGCTGCGCGAACCGTTGGCAAATCTCATTCAGTACCTGATCAATCGTCAGCGCCAGGACGAAGGACTGAAACTCGCCGAGGAGCGGCCGTTGCCGGGCGAGGAACAGGCACTCCAGACGATCATCGACACGATGGCAGAGTACATGCGTCAGCACTGGCAGCCAGGGAACTATCAACGCGCGGGCAACACCAAGACGCACGGAGTGGTGCGCGGCACCGTGACTATTCGCGATGACCTGCCGGAGCATATGAGACGCGGCGTGTTCGCCGAGCCCCGCGAGTACCGCGCGTGGGTGCGGTTCTCTGGGCCGGGCCCCGATTGGCCGCGCGACATCGACGATGTCGGCTTTGTCAGTTGCGCAGTCAAGTTGATGGGAGTGCCCGGCCCCAAATTGCTGGATGATGAGAAATTCACCCAGGACTTCCTGTCTATCTGCACTCCAACCTTCGTCACGCCGAACGTGGTCGCCAACGCCACCCTTCAGCAGTGGATCCTCAAAGGCAGGCCACTGTATTACTTCGCCGATCCGCACGATTTGCACATGCTTGATGGACTGATGCAGTCGCTGTGGAACAAGACGCAGTACAACCCTTTGGGCGAGCGATATTGGAGTTGCGTGCCCTATATGCTCGGCCAAGGGCAGGCGATGATGTACCGGTCTATCCCCGCTCGCAGGTGTACCGAAAGATCCCGCGACTGCCGCTGCGGCCACCTGACAACTACCTGCGCGATAACATGGTGAAGACGCTGGCCGAGCATGATGTCGAATTCGACATCATGCTGCAGGTGCAGACCGACCCGTTCCGGATGCCGATCGAGGACGCGGCGGTGCGCTGGCCGGAGAAACTGTCGCCGTTCATTCCGGCGGCGCGTCTGCACATCCCACGTCAGACCTTTGACTCTCCGGCACAGCTTGCCTTCGCCAACAACCTGTCGCTGAACCCGTGGCACTGCATCCCGGAACATCGCCCGCTGGGCAACCAGAGCCGCGCGCGGCGCCGCATGTACTGGGAGCTGTCGCAGTTCCGCCAGAAGATGAACAGCACACCGCATATCGAGCCGACGGGCGACGAGCTATTTTGACTGTGAACCTGCGAGGCGTTTCTTGAGCCGCTATCCGACCGGCACCCGCCCCGCTTGCGTTTGCCGCACAGCCGTCAGCATACTGACGGAGGGACGCTTCGACAACGTAAGGGAAAGCGATGGACAGTCAGTTCGATCTGTTGTTGCGTGGCGGACGGGTGATCGATCCCGCATCAAACCGAGACAGCGTTGCCGATATCGGCATCAGCGGCGGTCGCATTGCAGCGATCGAACCCACGCTTCCGGCGGATGCCGCGCGAGAGGTGATCGATGTTAGCGGGAAGATCGTCACCGCCGGCATGATCGATACGCACGCCCATGTCTATCAGCACGTCACCGGGCGCTTCGGTCTCAATGCCGACATGGTGGGCGTGCGCTCCGGCGTCACCACCGTGGTGGACCAGGGCGGCCCAAGTTGCATGACCATCCCAGGCTTCCGGCATTTCGTCGTCGAAAAATCAGAAACCCGTGTCCTGTGCTTCATCTCCGCCTATCTGGTCGGCGGACTGGAAGGCCATCTCTATCCGTCGCTCTACGGTCCCGACCAGGTGGACGTGAAGGCAACGATCCGAGCGGCGCGGGCCAATCCGGACATCGTGCGCGGCGTGAAGGCGCATGCGGAAATCGGTGGCGCGTCGCGTTGGGGCCTGGAGGTGATCAGGCTCGGCAAGCGCATTTCCAGCGAACTCGGCGTTCCGCTCTACATCCATCTTGGGCAGCTCTGGCCGGTGAAGGACGGCGCCACGATCGATCCTGACGAAGTTGTGCAGGCACTCATGCCTCTGATGGAGCCGGGCGACGTGCTGGCGCATCCCTTCACGCGTCATCCAGGTGGTTTTGTCTCAGCCGCAACCGGCGATGTCCATCCGGTCGTGTGGGCGGCGCTGGAACGCGGCGTGACGGTCGATGTCGGGCACGGCTCGCATTTCAGCTTCGAGATGGCGCGCCGAACCATCGAAGCCGGTATCCGCCCGCACACGCTGGGCGCCGACATGCACGGCTACAACGTTCGTGTAACCGATAATGGCGATGCGGCCACGCGCCAGGACAATCCGTTCTTCGGTGTCGCTCCGTTCAATCTGACGCACGCGATGACCGAACTACTGACGCTGGGTATACCGCTACCGGAGGTGATTGCGACAGTCACCAGCAATCCCGCACGCATGGTGCAGATGCAGGATAGCATCGGCGCGTTGCTGCCTGGGCGCGAGGCCGACATCTCGGTGCTCGATCTGCTGCGAGGTCGCTTCACGCTATCGGACAACAGTGGCGAGAAGGTCATCGCGCAGGAGATGCTCACGCCAGCCTTCTCAATTCGTGCCGGCAGGGTCGTGGCGGCCGACAGCACGCTGATTCCGCCAGCCGCCTTGCTGGCGGCCTAGACCATGGACAGCGATGAAACTATCCATCATACCGTTCCGGCGGGCGGCCGCTTTTCTACGCGACTTGAAGCAGGCGACGTTTTGCGCATCGTAGATACACATGGCCAGCAGGCGGTGGACTTCCTGTGCTATTCGGCTGATTTGCCGACCGATCGCTACAACGCACCGAACACGATGAAGATGAATGGCAACATCTATCTGGGGAAGGGAACGAAACTATACTCAGATCGTGCGCAGGTCCTCATGCGCATCATGGAGGATAGTTGTGGTCGCCACGATACGATCGGCGGATGCTGCAGTGCGTGGAGCAATTTTGCGCGGTATGGCGTGAAGGACACGCCGAGCTGTCACGCCAATTTCGTAGCGGAACTTGCGTGCTGGTCGCTTTCGCCGTCCGACGTGGTGCCGAACGTGAACTTCTTCATGAATGTGCCGGTGCGTCCAGATGGCACGATGGCGATCGAGCCAGGCCTGTCCAGGCCGGGCGATTACGTCGAACTGGTTGCCGCGATGCCGGTCATCGCCGTGCTGTCCAATTGCCCGCAGCGTTTCAACCCGGCCGCGGGTTTCGGCCCGACACCGATCGAGGTCATCATTCGGCGCGAGTGAGGTAAACGTGAATGACGAGACACAGGATGCAAACCGACCGCTGATAATCCGAGGCGGGCTCGTCCTGGATGCGGCAGGCTTCCTCGGCGATGCCGATATCCTTGTGCAAAATGGCATCATCCTCGCGATCGGTGCGCGCGGCATGCCGGCACCTGATGGTGCCGCGGTCATCGATGCTTCACGTCGCCTGCTGCATCCGGGGTTGGTGAATGCGCATACCCACGGCCACGGCAATCTCGGCCGCTCGATGGGCGACCGGTTCACGCTCGAACTTCTGCTCGCAGCGGCGCCGCACACGTCGCCTTATGAGACGGTCGAGGAGAAGCGCGTTTCGGCGACAATAGGTGCTGCCGAAATGCTGCTGAAGGGTTGTACCGCCTGCTACGACCTCTTCGTGGAATTTCCCTTGCCCACAGAGGAAGGCATCGCTGCCGTCGCCGATGTCTATGCGCAGGTCGGCATGCGCGCCGTGATCGCGCCGATGATGGCCGACATGACGCTGTACGAAGCCATCCCCGGTCTGATGGAAGCCCTCCCACCGCATTTGCGGAGCGCGGTCGCGCCGCTCGGACTGCCGCCTTGGCAGGAGACGATCGAACGCATGCGGTCCATCTTGCAGCGATGGCAAGGTGACAGAACGATGGTGCGACCGGCTGTGGCACCGACAATTCCGCTGCATTGCCGTGACGAATTCATGGTCGCCTGTCGCGACCTGGCATCGGAGTTCGATGTCGGCATCCACACGCATCTCGCGGAATCGAAGGTGCAGGCGGTCGTGGGTGCGCGGCGGTATGGTCGTTCGCTCACCGCGCATATCGAGCATCTCGGCCTGTTGGGCCCGCGCTTCGTTGCGGCGCATGGTGTCTGGCTGGATACTGAAGACATGCGACGACTGGGTGCGCACGGTGCCTCGATTGCGCACAACCCGGCGAGCAACATGCGCCTGGGCAATGGTGTCGCCGACGCGGTGGGGATGCTCGCCGCTGGCGTCAACCTGGCGATCGGCACCGACGCGACAACCTGCAATGACAACCTCAACATGTATCAGTCGCTGCACTTTGCGGCCGCCGCATCGCATGCGCGGGGCCCTGATCCGGCGCAATGGATCACCGCGCCGCAGGTGTTCGCGGCAGGTACCGCGGGTAGCGCACACGCACTCGGGTTCGAGCGCATTGGCCGCATCGCACCTGGCTATGCCGCGGATATCGTGTTTCTCGATCTCGATGCGCCGACGCTGATTCCGCTGAACGAACCTGTCACACAGGTGGTCATGGGCGAGGACGGCACCAGCGTGGCCGACGTGATGGTCGGCGGCCGCTTCGTGGTGCGCGAGCGACGGTTGTTGACGGTTGATCTGCCCGCACTCGCAGCGCGCGCCGCGGCACTGCGCGCCGAGATCGATTCGCGCAGCGTGGCAAGCCGCAGGCGCTTCGATGCGGTGGCACCAATCCTTGGCGACTTCTGTCCGGCGCTGGCGCGCACCGAATGGCACATCAACCGCTGGTGCGGCTGCGTTTAGGTGGCTATCCCCGCATCCCGATCACCACGGGCCGCTTGGTGATGTCGATCCGCGCCTCGATCCACTCGACGAACTTCGCGGTCGGATAGCTGATCAGGAAATAGATCACCGCCACCATCGCGAAGATTTCAAAGTGCTTGTAGGTGGCCGAGGCCAACAGCTCTCCGCTGAACATCAGGTCGCGCATGGTGATCACCGACACCAAAGCTGAATCCTTGAATATCGACACGAAGAAATTGCCAAGCGAAGGAACGATGATACGGATTGCCTGAGGCAGAATGATGCGCCGCATCAGCAGGCGGCGCGACATTCCCACGGATGAGCCCGCCTCCCATTGGCCCTTGGGGATCGCCTGGATGCCGGATCGGAACACTTCGGCCATGTAGGCGGCATAGTTCAGTGTAAGGCCCAGTGCGCCGGACACGAACGGCGTCAGCACAATACCGGCGTAAGGCAGCACGTAGTAGATGAAGAACAGTTGCAGCAGCAGCGGCGTGCCGCGAATGAACTGAATGTAGCATGCCGCGGCAACTCGCAGCGGCATGATCCGCGAGATGCGGGCGATGCCGGTCGCCAATCCGAAGATCAGCGCGAGGCTGAATGCCAGCAGGGACACCGTAATGGTGAGCACCGCCCCCTGCAGCAGCGAGGGCAGGAAGCCGATCATGTCGTCGAGTGAGAAGATCATCGGTTCTGCCGCGTGCCGCGCTTTCCGGCTCCTAGTTATTGTATCCGGTCAGCCCCCACTTCGACAGGATCTCCTTCATCTTCCCATTGTATTGCATCCATTGGATCGCGGACGAGACCGCCGTCACCCATTCGATGTCACCCTGGCGGAACGCATAGCTGCTGTAGCCGACCGGGTTCTTGAAGGTGTGCGGATCGTAGTCCTCGACCATCTCGATCTTCCATTCCGGATGTTCCTTCATCTGCGCCGCCACCACCGGCTGATCAAACAGTGCGGCGTCGGTGCGGCCGATCGCGAGCTCCGGGATGATCTGCGCCCAGTCCTTGTAGCCCTGGAACTTTACACCCGGTATCGCCTGCACCCATTCGGCATAGTTCGTTCCGAGCAGGGTACCCACCGTGTAGCCCTTCAGGTCGGCGAGTTGGCGCAGGTTATGCGGATTGCCCTTGGGGACCACAAGCGCTTCCGCATAGTAGTAGGTTCCCCAGCAGAAGTTCACCACCTTCGATCGGTTCTTTGTGTAGTGGATCGAATTGCCCACGATGTCGAACCGCCCGTCCAGCAGACCAGGGATCAAACCGTCGAAGGTCACCGTCTGCACGGTGAGCTTGTCGATCTTCAGCATCTTCGCGACATAATGCAGAACGTCGCCGTCCAGGCCGGTCCATTCATTGGTCTTCGGGTCGAGGAATGAATACGGCCAGTCGTTCGAGGTACCGACCACCAGCCCCTTCTGCTGGATCTTGGCAAACGAGTCATCGCCGCCGTTGATCTTGATCAGCGAGAAGTCGGGATAGTCCTTGTCGTCCACTGCCGGGGGTGCGGCGGCGGCGACACCTGCGCCACCCGCCGCAAGCAGTGTTGCGGCACCGCCGATCGCGCCCGTGCGCATCAGGCCGCGCCGGCCAAGTGGATTCGTGGCGAGTTCTTCGGTCATGCCGTGTTGCCCCCTCTTGTGTTGTCACGCCGTGACTGCGTTT
This sequence comes from uncultured Alphaproteobacteria bacterium, assembly GCA_963776505.1. Lineage (GTDB taxonomy): Bacteria > Pseudomonadota > Alphaproteobacteria > Acetobacterales > Acetobacteraceae > JAMXLO01. Next base: position 121,850 of record CAVZNH010000062.1, on the reverse strand, counting down.
GCGTCTGCCGATACCTCGGTGCGCCCATTCCTGTTCAGGATCGATTGCAGAAACTGCCGCGTTCGCGGGCTGCGCGGATTGGTGAACACCGTGGCCGGCGGTCCTTCTTCGACGATGTTGCCGGAATCCATGAACACGACGCGGTCAGCGACCTCACGCGCGAAGTCCATCTCGTGGGTGACCACGATCATGGTCATCCCCTCGCTCGCAAGTTGCCGCATAACGCGCAGCACGTCGCCCACCAGTTCCGGATCAAGCGCGGACGTTGCCTCGTCGAACAGCATCAGCTTGGGGTTCATCGCCAACGCTCGCGCGATCGCCACGCGCTGCTGCTGCCCGCCACTGAGCTGGTGCGGATACGATCCCGCCTTCTCGGTCAGCCCAACCTTGGTCAGCAATGCCAGCCCGCGCGCCTTCGCCTCGGTCTGTGGCTCGCGCAGCACATGCACAGGCGCCTCGATCACGTTGCCCAACGCTGTCAGGTGAGGGAACAGATTGAACGACTGAAACACCATGCCGATCTGCGCGCGGATTGCCTCGATGCGCCGATCCGGATCAACGACAATCTTGCCGTTTTCCTTGTAGCGAAAAACCGGTCTTCCCTCGAAATGTATCGTGCCTTCGTCGATAGTCTCGAGATGGTTGATGCAGCGAAGCAGTGTGGACTTGCCGGCGCCCGACGGTCCGATGATGCAGACCACTTCGCCCCGCGGAACGGAAAGCGAGACGTCAGTCAACACCTCAAGACGGCCGAACGATTTCCAGATGCCATCGAGCCGGACGACGGGCGCGGTACCTGGTGTTGGCACCGAAGCATTCACGGTCCAATCAACCTGAGACCATCCTTGAAGCCACCCGCCATGTTAGCCAGCCGCATCAAACCACTGCGTTCCAGCACGAGGTCGGCCTGCGTGCCACAATCGCCAGGCGTGCCGCTGGTGTGACCGCCGGCCCAGTGCACTCGGTACAACGGTGGCGTGCTCAGACGCCGCGCCTCAATCACAAAACTGCCGCCATCACGAGCCATGACGCTTGGACTGAGAACGCAATGTTTGTCCCGAAAAGTGTCGGTCAAGCCGGCGTGTAGAGGATCCACGATTGCGCCATCGACCGACCATTGCTCGCTCGCCGCTTTGTCGGGCTTGAACACAATGACGCCCCCGACCGATGGCCCGAACTGTTCGAGTTCCTGCATGGCCCAGAGCCCCGTCGTCACCGTCAGGAGCGCTCCGGCAGTCAACATCAGGATGGCGGCCAGGAACGAATCGTCCACGCTCTGCCGGCGAGGACGCCCGACAACGTCGCGTCGGCGACGCCACCAGTGCGCGTTCATGTCGCCTCGCAGCTTCGATCCACCGCGCAGGGGACCAACCGCATCTGGCGCGCCTGCTTCCCGTTCAGATCGAAAGAGACTGTCTCACCCATCCCGAGAGAAGCAGCAAGCGACATGCCAATGCCCGCTGCCGCGCCAATCAGCACCACCGAGCAGTCTTGCCCTGAATTTCGGCACGGCGTGGCTGAAACTCAGGCTGTTGCACAGAACTTGCCGTCAGTACTCGGTGAGCACCTCGCGCAGGGTTCGCCCCCGATATGCCGTCCGCATCAGGCCACGCCGTTGCAGCGCCGGAACCAGACCCTCCGTCACCTCCACGATCAAACGGCGGTTGGTGCGCTGGAATGGCGTGCTGATCAGGAAGCCGTCGCCGCCGATCGCCTCCATGGCGCTTTCCATGCGCTCGGCCACCGTGTCGGGCGACACCGACGAAATCCACTTCCGAATCTGGGGCGCCGAACCGTTCCATCGCCAGTTGGCGCAATGTCTTGCCGCTGCCCCATTGGGCGAACTTGTCGAGCGAGCCCTGCTCGCCGTTCGTGGTCAATCGCGGCAGCGGCTGGTCGAGATCGTACTTGGAAAAATCGATGTCGGTGACGGTCGCCGTGCTGGCCAGCGCGCGCTCGATGAAGTGCGGCGACGACACCATGCGATGACGCTTCGCCTGCGCCTCTTCGTCAGTCTCGGCGAGGATCGGATACACCAGGAACAGCACCTTGATGTCGTCCGGATTCGCGCCCGAACGACACCGCATGGCGGCGCACATCGTCGCGATACTGCTTCATGCCCTCGATGCCGTTCGCGGTGGCGATGATCGAATCCGCATGTTTCGCGGCGAACGCGCGACCGCGCGGCGAACCGCCCGCCTGCACGAAGACCGGCTTGCCTTGCGGCGAGCGCACGGTGTTCAGCGGCCCGCGGCACTTGAAATACTTGCCCTCGAAATGGATCGGCCGAACCTTGCGGTAGTCGGCATAGGTGCCCGTGGCGCGATCCATCACCACCGCATCGGGATCCCACGAATTGAAAAGTTTGCAGACCAGATCGACGTACTCGTCCGCCATCTCGTAGCGCTGTTCGCGCGGCGGCAGCTTGTCCAGGCCGAAATTCTGCGCCGCGATGTCCTCGCCGGAGGTGACGATGTTCCAGCCGAAGCGGCCGCCGGCGATATGGTCGAGCGTCGAGCAGAGCCGCGCCAGCATGAACGGCGGATAGGCCAGCGTGGACATTGTGGCGACGACGCCAAGTCGCGAGGTCGCCGCCGCGATCAGTGCAGCGAGCGGCGTCGGATCGTGCTTCGGCACCTGCAGCGCATGCTTCAACGCGGCCTCCGCGCTGTCGCCATACGCCTCGGACACCATCAGCGTGTCCTCGATCATGATGTAGTCGAAGCACGCGCGCTCCAGCGCCTGCGCCATGTCCACATAGAACTTGCCGTCCCAGGGCGACCCGCCGGCAGCCAGCGGATTGTCCCATTCGCCGGGCGTGAAGTTCATGAACCAGCCCAGATGAAGCGGTTTGCCTGCCATGCTCTGCACCTCCTGCTCGACGGATCGCCGGGCGATCACGAGCAAATCCCAGGCCAGCCGCCACTGGCACGATGCGGTTGCTTCCGATATCGCGCAGCGAACATGAGAACAGAGGGGCAACTTCATGCGAGACGCACAGTGCTGACCGCGGCCGGTTCGGCTGCCCTGCTGGGCCTCGCCGGCCACCCGCGCGGCCACGGGCCGACACGCTGGACGAGGTCAAGAAGCGCGGCACGCTCATCGTCGGCATGGAAGCCGCCTACGTGCCCTACGAGTTCTTCAAGGACGGCAAGATCATCGGCTACGACCCCGACATCATCGACCTCTTCGCCCCCAAGCTCGGCGTGAAGGCGCAGCTTGTCGATACCGCGTGGAACGGCATCATCCCCGCGCTCTATGCCAAGAAGTTCGACGTCATCGTCTCCGCGATGACCATCACCAAGGAGCGCGCGGAGAAGGTGCTGTTCTCCATGCCCTATGCCGACGCGAGCAACGTCATCCTGCTGCGCGCCAACGAGGACAAGATCAAGACCGCCGATGATCTGTCCGGCAAGATCGTCGGCGTGCAGATCGGCAGCGCCGCCGCCGGCATCATCAAGACGTTCGAGGCGAAGCTGAAGGCCAGCCGGCAAGCCAGGCTACGCCGACGTGAAGCAGTACGAGCACTACCCCGAAGCCTATCAGGACCTGCTCAACAAGCGCGTCGATGCGGTGGTGAATTCGAAGTCCACCATGCTGGTGGTGATGAAGGACGCACCGGGCAAGTTCAAGATGATCGGCGGCGTGTCCGACATCACCGCGTATTTCGGCATGGCGTTCCGCAAGGAGGACGCGGCCTTCCAGGCATTCGTCAACGCAGCAGCTCGCCGGCATGAAGAGCGACGGCACGCTGGCGAAGCTGCAGGAGAAATGGTTCGGCGCCACGATGGACACGCCGAACGCGGTGCCCGAAGTACTGCCCTGACGCCGCATCTACATGCCCGATTTCGATTGGGGGGTTATCTGGTACGCGGCGCCCTACATGCTGCAGGGCGCCGTGGTCACGCTGGAGATCTCGATCTGCGCGATGGCCGTCGGCACGGTGGTCGGCCTCGTCTGCGGCCTGATCAGCGTCTCCGACCTCGCAATCCCGAAGGCGATCGTGCGGGCCTATGTCTATTTCGTGCGCGGCACACCGGCGCTGGTGCAGATCTTCCTGGTGTATTTCGCGCTGCCGCGCATCGGCTTCGAGCTTTCGCCGTTCTGGAGCGGCGTCGTCGCGCTGGCGTTCAACTCCGGCGGGTTCATTTCGGAAATCGTCCGCGCCGGCCTGCAATCGATCGACGCAGGCCAGACCGAGGCGGCGCTCTCCATCGGCATGACCAACCGCCAGTCCATCCTGTTCATCCTGCTGCCGCAGTCGCTGCGACGCATCACCCCGCCGCTGACCAACGAGGTGATCACGCTGGTGAAAAGCTCGTCGCTGCTCTCGGTGATCTCGATCACCGAGCTTACCCGCTCCGCCCAGGTGATCATCGCCGAGCGCTTCACGCCGTTCGAGCTGTACGCGGAACTGGCGGTGTACTATCTGGTGATGATCTCGGTGCTCGCCTGGTTCTCGGAATACGTCGAGAAGAAGCTGGCATGACATGCCAGCCAACCGCTCGCTGCTCGCCATCCACGGCCTGTCCAAGGTGTTCGGCGACATGCCCGTGGTCGATCGCGTCGACCTCGCGGTGACCCCGGGCGAGATCGTCATGGTCATCGGCCCGAGCGGCGCCGGCAAATCCACGCTGCTGCGCTGCGTGAACCGCATCGAGATCCCCACCACGGGCGAGGTGGTGCTCGACGGCACCAACATGGCCGGCGAACGTCGCAACGGCCGGCTGATGCCCGACAAACCCAGCCGACACCGCGCGAAAGCGCCGGCGCATCGGCATGGTGTTCCAGCGCTTCAATCTGTTCGCTCATCTCACCGCGCTCGACAACGTGGCGATTGGCCCGCGCCGTGTACTCGGCATGAAGCCCGCCGACGCGCGCGCGCTCGCCGCCGAACAGCTTGCCCGGGTGCGCATGTCGGAACACGCGACGAAACGTCCCGCGCAGCTGTCGGGCGGCCAGCAACAGCGTGTCGCGATCGCGCGCGCCACGGCGATGCGGCCGGTGCTGATGCTGTTCGACGAGCCCACCTCCGCGCTGGATCCCGAGCTGGTCGGCGAGGTGCTGGAAGTGATCCGCGCCCTGGCGCAGAACGGCATGACGATGCTGGTGGTGACGCACGAGATGCAGTTCGCACGCGAAGTGGGTTCGCGCATGCTGTTCATGGATGGCGGCCGCGTTCTGGAAGACGCAGCACCGGCAAGCGTTCTTCTCGAAGCCGAGCACCCACGCGCGCAGCGAATTCCTGCGCCGCATCCACGTGCCGGTTGCCGCCGTCTGATAGCGGGCTATCCTCGAAAGTCACGATGAGGTGCGAGCATGCGGATAGCGGTGACCGGTGGACTGGGGCGGCTTGGCCGCTACGTCGTGCGCGAATTGGCGGAGCACACCGTGCGCGTGCTCGACATTGGCGCGCCTGGCGAATGCCATCAGGCCGACCTGCGTGACCTCGACGCGTTGCGCGCGGGTCTGCGCGACATCGAAGTGGTCGTGCATCTCGGTGGCATCGATCGCTCGGTTGCCACCGACGATGCGACGACTATGCAGGTGAACGCGATGGGCACCTGGAACCTGTTCGAGGCCAGCCTTCAGACGGGCGTTCGGCGGGTGATCCATTGTTCCAGCAGCTCGGTGCTCGGGCTGGATCACAGCAACCCGCATATGCCGCCGTGCTATCTGCCGATCGACGAGGCGCATCCGGCGCGCCCGACTGATGCCTACGGTCTCAGCAAACTATGCGGCGAACGGATCGCGGAAGCGTTCTCACGCCGCGGCCTCGAGGTGATCGTCATCCGGCCCTGCTTCGTCGCCTTCCCCGAGATGGCAGAATTCATGGCAGGCCGACCAGGCCCGGAAGGTCGCACCGAACCGATGCCGTATCTGCGCACCTATGTCGGACCGCAGGACTGCGCGCGTGGTTTTGCCGCCGCTGCTTTTGCCGACTATGCCGGCTTCGAGACGTTCTTCCTCGCCGCGGCCGATGCATTCGCGGACGAACCGACGCCCGCTCGGCTCGAAGTGCTGTACGGCGAAGGTATCCCGCTGCGCGATGCCGCGCTGTATCAGCGTTTCCCAAACGCCTCGCCGATCACTCACGCCGCGGCACACAAGCGCCTCGGCTGGAGCCCGACGACACGCTGGACGGCGGGTGCAATCACGGCTTGACTGTCTTCCCGCTGTTTGGGGAGGAGCGAACAATGAGCCTGACCAATCAGGTTGCCCTGGTGACCGGTGCCGGCCAGGGCATCGGCAAGGCGTCCGCACTCGCCTTGGCCGAGGCTGGAGCGTATGTCGTCGCCGCAGACATCGACCAGCAGAAGGCCGAGGCGACGGCCGACGCCATCATGTCGCGGCAGCATCGAGCGCTTGCCGTGCAGGCGGATGTCGGCAACCTCCAGGACATCGACCGGATGGTGCGCCAGGCGCTGGAGCAATTCGGTCAGATCGACATCCTGCTGAGCAATGCAGGTGTGACGCGCCGCGCAGACATCATGGAGCTGACCGAGGCTGACTGGGACCGCATCCACCGCGTCAATGCGAAAGGCGTGTTCTTCTGCCTCCAGCGTGTCGCGCGGGAGATGATTCCGCGCCGCAGCGGTCGGATCATCAACATCGCCTCAATCGCGGGCAAGGGCTACGAAGGCACCTCGAATGCGGCCTACGCGGCGAGCAAGGGTGCCGTGATCAGCCTCACGAAGACCGCGGCGCAGCAGTTGGCGAAACACAACATCAACGTCAATTCGGTCTGTCCCGGTGTGACGCGCACCGCCCTGTCCGAGGACAACCTGCGCGTCCGCGCGCAGCAGGAAGGTGTCAGCGTCGAGGAGATGGAGCGTCGCCGCGCCGCGGTGATCCCGCTGAAGCGCGCGAACGACCCGGAGGATATCGCTGCCATGGTGGTATTCCTGGCATCGCCGGGCGCGCGCAACATCACCGGCCAGTCCTTCAACGTCGATGGCGGCCTGATTCCAGATTGAACAAGGAGGCGTCCCATGAGCGTCGCAGATCCCAATCAACTGATCCTGACAGGGGAAAATCCGTTCATCCGGCTGAGCGAGACGGACGGTGCGCCCTTCACCACCAACGCCAGCTTCTGGCGCATCATCCTTTGCCCCGCGGGTCCCGGCCATGTGCTGTATCTCAAAAGCGAGCTGACGAATGACCGCTGGCGCATCTACTCCGACAACATCGCAATGGCGCGGTGGCTGCAATCGACTGTGCAGGGCATGCTCAACCCGGAGACAGCCGACCAAACGATTCCGGTGACCGACGCCGTGTTTTCCAAAGACGGCGATCCGCACAACTTCTGGACCGAGCGTCTGGTTTCCCTCGACGAAGAGATTGCGCTCACCTGGTACAACATCGGCGAGCCGCTGCTGATCCATACTCAGCCGAACGCCGAGCCTGGCCGGCCGTACGGTGTGTGCACCGTGCTGATCCCGACGCTTGGCGCACGCCTGACGCGTAATGGGGTCCAGGCGATCGGGCAACCGTGGCCCCGCGAGCGTGAAAGTCGGCCCTTCAGCACCTGCGCGCTGGCGTTCTCCGAAAGCTGGACCGCAGCACGCTGAACCACCATCGCGGGGGCCGCCGCAAGACGAACCCATGGACGACCTTGCGCACACCGCGGCCGGACGCAGGGTTTCACCCGAAGCCTTCCTGTCCGGCATAGACGCGCTGTTGCCCACCATCCGTGCGCGCTCCGCGGAAGTGGAGCAACTCGGCCGCATCCCGGACGACATCATGCGCGACCTGAGAGACGCGCACGTGTTCCGCGCCGTGCAGCCGCGCCAGTGGGGTGGCCTGGAGCTCGACCCGGCAAGCTTCTTCGAAGGCATGGTACGGATCGCGAGCGCATGCGGTTCGACCGGATGGGTCGCAAGTGTGGTCGGCATCCATCCCTGGCAGGTCGCTCTATTTGCTGAAGCCGCTCAGCGCGACGTCTGGGCCGACAACCCCAATTCCTGCATCTCCTCCTCGCTCGCCCCAACCGGAAAAGTTGAGCGTGGGTCTGGAGGTTTCCATCTGTCAGGCCGCTGGAGCTTCTCGAGCGGCGTGGATCATTGCGAGTGGGTGCTGCTCGGCGGTCATGTGCCCCCCGCCGGCGAAAGCACCCCGGAATACCGCACCTTCCTCGTGCCGGTCCGGGACTGCGCCATCGATCATGCGAGTTGGAATGTCACCGGGCTCGCGGGAACCGGCAGCAAGGACCTTGTCATTGCCGGCGCCTTCGTACCCGAACATCGCACGCACAACATCCTCGACGTGTATCATCGCAGGGATCCAGGTTTTGCTGTCAATGACCGCCCGCTGTTCCGGCTGCCCTGGCATCTGATGTTCTGCTACGCGATCGCCTCGCCATCGATCGGTGCGGCAACCGGCGCGCTCGATGCCTTCATCGAGAACAATCGGATGCGCGTCTCTGCCTTCGGCGGCCCCCAGGTCGCACTCAATCCCGGACTGCAACGCCGTCTGGCGGAAGCATTGACCGAGGTGGACGCGGCGCGGGCACGTGTGACGAGGACCTGGCGCGAACTGTTGGCGCTCGTCGAGGCTGGTCAAGAAATTCCCTACGAACGGCGCGCCCAGTGCAAATACGAAGGTGCGCATGCAATCGCCACATGTGCGCGTTCGGTATTCGAGGTCCTGGAGATGAACGGCGGCCGCACGATGCACGCCGACATGCCGTTGCAACGCTACTTCCGCGACCTGCTTGCCATGCGCAACCATCCGGCCGCGGGCCTGGAAGCGGCGGCGACGCTGTACGCCGGCGCGAAGCTGCGCGTGGACCCGCCGCCATTCACGCCGTCACAGCGCAGCGTCCTGTAGCCGGCTATTCGTCGTTGCCCGGCCCCAGCCTTTGCCGTAGCATCAAAATTCGTCAAGGGGAGGAATTGTAACATGTCAGGAACGATTCACATCCATCCGTCCGTGGATCAAGGCGTGAAGCCCGGCTCGGCAAACTTCTCCGGCGGCACATTGGTGTGCAAATGCGCACAGTCACCGGTGAAGGTCGCGATCAAGGGCAACGTCGCCTATGACCACGCCTGCGGATGCACCAAATGCTGGAAACCAGCGGGCGCGAACTTCTCTGTTGTGGCCGTCGTGCCACGCGCCAATCTGAGCGTGACGGAGAACGCCGACAAACTCGCCATCGTCGATCCGAGTGCCGCGATCCAGCGCTACGCCTGCAAGGGTTGCGGCGTTCACATGTATGGCCGCATCGAGAACACGAAACATCCGTTCTACGGCTTCGACTTCATCCATCCCGAGTTGTTCCAGGAAGCGGGCTGGGCGCCGCCGGAATTCGCCGCGTTCGTGTCGTCCGTGATCGAATCAGGCGTCAATCCGGATCAGATGGCCGGCATCCGCGGCCGCCTGAAGCAGCTCGGCCTCGAGCCCTACGACTGCCTGTCGCCGCCGCTGATGGACGCGATCGCCACCCACATCGCCAAGGCCTCCGGCGCGCTGCCGGCCTAAAAATCCGGCAACGCAAGGCGAGGCGGCAAGGATCAGTAGGTCACGACGCTACGGATGCTTTCGCCCCGCCGCATCAGCTCGAACCCTTCGTTGATGCGTTCGAACGGCAGGACGTGCGTGATCAGGTCGTCGATATTGATCCGCCTTCCATGTACCAATCGACGATCCGCGGCACGTCGGTGCGGCCCCTGGCGCCACCGAACGCGGTGCCCTTCCAGACGCGCCCGGTCACCAACTGGAACGGCCGCGTGGCGATCTCCTGTCCCGCGCCGGCGACGCCGATGATGATCGACTGGCCCCAGCCGCGATGCGCGCATTCCAGCGCCTGACGCATGACCTTGACGTTGCCGATGCATTCGAAGCTGTAGTCGGCGCCGCCTTTCGTCAGATCCACCAGATACGGCACCAGGTCGCCCTGCACCTCGCTCGGGTTGACGAAATGCGTCATGCCGAACTTCTCGGCGATCGCCTTGCGCTTCGGGTTGAGGTCGACGCCGACGATCTGTTCCGCGCCGACCAGGCGCAGGCCCTGGATCACGTTCAGTCCGATGCCGCCAAGACCGAACACCACGGCAGCGCGCGCCGGCCTCGACCTTGGCGGTGTTCATCACCGCGCCGATACCGGTGGTGACGCCGCAGCCGATGTAGCAGACCTTCTCGAACGGCGCGTCCTCGCGGATCTTCGCGAGCGCGATCTCCGGCAGCACGGTGAAGTTCGCGAACGTCGAGGTGCCCATGTAGTGCATCACCGGCGACCCGTTGCTCGAGAACCGGCTGGTGCCGTCGGGCATCACGCCGCGACCCTGCGTGGCCCGGATCGCGACGCACAGGTTGGTCTTGCGGCTCAGACAGTATTCGCACTGCCGGCATTCCGGCGTGTAGAGCGGGATGACGTGGTCGCCCTTCTTCAGCGACGTCACCCCCGGGCCGACATCGGCCACGATGCCGGCACCCTCATGGCCGAGGATGGCCGGAAAAATTCCTTCGGGATCGGCGCCGGAAAGCGTGTATTCGTCGGTATGGCAGATGCCGGTGGCCTTGATCTCGACCAGCACCTCGCCGGCCCGCGGGCCTTCCACGTCCACCGTTTCCAGGCTGAGGGGCTTGCCCGCCTCGCGGGCCACGGCGGCACGAACCTTCATCGCATCCCTCCCTAGTGGCGAAGACTACTGCTTCTTCTGGCCATCCGGCCCGAACTGTTCCAGATAGGCTATCACGTCCTTCCGCTTCTGCTCATCCTTCAGCCCGGGAAAGATCATCTTCGTGTGCGGCACGACCGTCTGCGGAGATGTCAGATACTTGTCGAGTTCTTCCGGTGTCCAGACAATGCCGGAATCCCTGTTGGCCGGCGAATATTCATAGCCCGGGTAGGTGCCCGCCTTGCGTCCGACCACACCATTGAGCACGGGTCCGACCGCGATCTTCGCATTGGGGCCGATCTGATGGCAGGCGCGGCACACCAGAAAGTCCTTCTCACCGGCCGCGGCATCCTGCGCGTGCACCGAACCTGTCGCGGCCATCACCACCGCCGCTGCAACGATTGCTGTTCGGAGCACCGCAATATCCTCCCGCGTATTGTCTCGGCCGAAAGTGCAGATAGTGGCCGACCCAGTCAACGTGCCAATCAGATTTTCTCGTCCTCCTGACCCGGCCAGGCGCAATGCCAGCGCGCCACGCGCAGTTGCGGGTGCTCGCCGATCCACTGCGCGAGGTAGGGCTGCGCCTGCATCGTGCAGGCACGCAGCGAGCCCGCCGACTGGAACATCAGGTGATACTCATGGCAGGTGCCCGGGCTGGCCAGGGTGCATGCCAGAACAATGAGGTCCATCAGGTTCATCGGTCTTTCCAATGGTCTAGGATCGGGATGCCGCGCTCATGCATTCCCCGCAACAGCTTGCCAGTTTTTCATCCCGGCTGGGTTAATTCAATGAACGGTGCGCCGAGGCACTGCTTGAAGACACACGGATAGTGCTCCATCCTGGCCTGAATGGAACGTCCAACACTGATGCTGCGCAACGGGTTCGGCCGGCGTGCCATGATCGCGATCACCACGGGTGCCGCGTTCGCGGTAAAGTCACGCGTGGCCCGGTCCGATACCACCACAGTTCAGGTCGGCTACCTGCGTTGGATGGAAACGCGTCAGACGATATCGCTGCTGGACAAGGCCGCCGCCGGACAATGGGCTCGCGGGCGCGAAGCTCGCCATGAACGACAACAATACGACCGGCCGCTTCATGAACCAGCAGTTCGAGCTGTCGGACGCGCCGGTGCGCGACGACGACGACCCGGCCGCCGTAATGTCAGGACTGGCGGAACACGGCGTCGTGCTGATCCTGTCCGATCTTCCGGCTGACCGGCTGCTGAAGCTTGCCGACGCCGCGCGGGCGAAACAGATCACGCTGTTCAACATCCAGGCGCCGGATGACGCGCTGCGCCAGGAGAACTGTCGCGACAACGTGATTCACGTGGCGCCATCGCGCGCCATGCTCGCGGACGCGCTCGCGCAATACCTGGTGTGGAAGAAGTGGTCTCGCTGGGTGCTGATGTTATGGCTCGCATCCCGAGGACGCGTTGCTGGCAGACGCCTATCGCCGCGCGGCGCAGCGCTTCGGCGCGCGCATCGTGAAGGAGCGTGAATACAAGGATACCGGCGGCTCGCGGCAGACCGACTCCGGCGTCGTGCAGACCCAGCAGCAGATGCCGGTCTTTACCCAGGGATTGCCCGACTACGACGTGCTGGTGACGGCCGATGAGAACGAGGTGTTCGCCGACTATCTGCCGTATCGTACCTGGGATGCGCGGCCGGTGGTCGGCTCCGCCGGGCTGCGCCCGGTCACCTGGGATCCGGCCAGCGAATCCTGGGGCGGCACGCAGCTTCAGGACCGCTTCGTCCGCATGGCGCATCGCCGCATGACCGAACTCGACATGCAGGCCTGGACCGCATGCCGCATGATCGGTGAGGCCGCCAGCCGCACCAATTCGGTCGATCCGGCGAAGATCATGCAGGACATGAAAAGCGCCGACTTCGGCGTTGCGGCCTACAAGGGCCAGAAACTCTCGTTGCGCGACTGGGACTGGCAGCTTCGCCAGCCGATCCTGCTGTCGGACGGCCGCACCGTCGTGTCCATCTCGCCGCAACCGGGCTTCCTGCACCAGGTAACTGAACTCGACACGCTCGGCTTCGACCGGCCGGAGACCAAATGCAAGCTGCGATGAAGTGGCTATCTGGCCGGCCTGCTCCTGATGGCGACGTCGGCTCCGGCGCTCGCCTACACGGCCTATGTCTCGAACGAGCGCGACAACACCATCAGCGTCGTCGATCTCGATCAGATGAAGACCGTGAAGACGATTCCGGTCGGTCAGCGCCCGCGCGGCATCACCATGACCAAGGACGGCAAGCGAGATCCTGGTCTGCGCCAGCGACGACGACACGATCCAGATCATCGATGCCGCCACGCTGCGCATCGTCGGCGACCTGCCGTCTGGTCCCGATCCGGAAACCTTCGCCCTGCACGTCTCGGGCAACCCGCTCTACGTGTCGAACGAAGACGACAACATGATCACCGTGATCGACGTGCCGACGCGCAAGGCGATCGCGCAGATACCGACCGGCGTCGAGCCTGAAGGCATGGCGGTGAGTCCGGACGGCAAGACCATCGTGAACACGTCCGAGACCACCAACATGGCGCATTTCCTTGATTACGAGACGCGCAAGATGGTGGCCGGCGTGCTGGTCGATGCGCGGCCGCGCATCGCCATGTTCAAGCATGACGGGTCGGAGGTCTGGGTCTCCTCCGAACTCGGCGGCACGGTCAGCGTGATCGACCCGGCGAAGCACGTCGTGACTCACAAGATCTCGTTCGAGGTGCAAGGCCTGCGGGCGGAAGCGATACAGCCCGTGGGCATCCGGTTCACCAACGACGACGCGACGGCCTTCGTGGCTCTGGGGCCGGCCAACCGCGTCGCGGTGATCGATGCGAAGACCTACAAGGTTGAGAAGATGCTGCTGGTCGGACAGCGCGTCTGGCAGATGGCCTTTACGCCAGATCAGAAATACCTGCTGACCACCAACGGACTTTCCAACGACATCTCGGTGATCGATGTCGCCGGGCTCGACGTGGTGAAGTCGATCCAGGTTGGCCGGCTGCCCTGGGGCGTGGTCGTGTCGCCAAAATGAGCACGGCTGCGATCACCGATACACCGCCCCGCACCGCGCCGGATGAAGCGTCGCTCGTGCCGGCGCTCGCCGTGCACAACGTCAGCCACGCCTACGGAACGCGCCAGGCGTTGCAGGACGTCAGCCTGACAGTGGCACAGTCGCGCTTCACCGCGTTGCTCGGCCTGAACGGCGCCGGCAAGACCACGCTGTTCTCCCTGATCACGCGGCTCTACGACACAAGGCACGGATCGATCGAGGTGCTCGGTCATCGCGTATCGCGCGAGCCGGGCAGGGCATTGCGCCTGCTGGGCGTGGTGTTTCAGGCGCGCACGCTCGATCTCGACATCTCCGTCATGGACAATCTGCTCTATCACGCCGCTCTGCACGGCATCGGCCGGCGCGAGGCGCGCAAGCGGGCACTTGCCGCGCTGCAGGAGATCGAACTCGCCGACCGCGCCAAGGATGCGGTGCGCCGTCTGTCGGGCGGCCAGATGCGTCGGATCGAGATCGCCCGCGCTCTGCTTCACCGCCCTCGGGTTCTGGTGCTGGACGAACCGACGGTCGGGCTGGATGTCGCGTCCCGCGCCGCCATCCTGCGCCATGTTCGCTCGCTGGTCCGCGAGCGTGGTGTCGCCGTGCTGTGGGCAACCCACCTGCTCGATGAGGTCGCAACCGACGATGCGGTCGTCGTGCTGCACCGCGGCCGTGTCCTCGCGGCAGGCGACGTGACCGATGTCGTCGCATCATCGGGTGCCGCCGACATGCGAAGCGCCTTCATCGCACTGACCGGTGCCGCACCGGAGAACGCTGGAGTGAGCATCACCAGAACCGGCGATCGAACCTTGGGCTTCACGCTCGGCCAGTATCTCATCTGCCTGCGCGGCATCGCCTGGCGCGAGGCGCTGCGATTCCTCAACCAGCGCGAACGCTTCGTCTCCGCGCTGGTCCGGCCGTTGGTCTGGCTGTTCATCTTCGCCGCCGGATTCCGCCAGATCCTCGGCGTCTCGATCATTCCGCCTTACGAGACCTACGTCCTCTACGAGGTCTATGTCACGCCCGGGCTGATGGCGATGATCCAGTTGTTCAACGGCATGCAGTCATCGCTCTCGATGGTCTACGACCGCGAGATGGGCAACATGCGCATGTTGCTGGTCAGCCCGTTTCCACGCTGGTTCCTGCTGACGGGCAAGCTGCTGGCGAGCACAGTGGTGTCGATCTCGCAGGTCTATGCCTATCTGGTCGTCGCCTGGCTCTGGGGCATCGAGCCACCGATCTGGGGCTATATCACCGTGCTCCCCGCGCTCGCACTGTCCGGCATGATGCTCGGCGCGCTCGGGATGCTGCTGTCCTCGGTCATCCGCCAGCTCGAGAACTTCGCCGGCGTCATGAACTTCGTGATCTTCCCGATGTTCTTCGCCTCGTCCGCGCTCTACCCGCTATGGCTGGTGCAGCAGTCGAGCCCGGTCGTCTACACCATCTGCCGGCTCAATCCGTTCACCTATGCGGTGGAGCTGATCCGCTTCGCCCTCTACATGGAGATCGACTGGACGTCGCTCGCGGTGGTCGTTGTCATGACGATCGTATTTACCACGGGCGCGATCATCGCCTACGACCCTGCGCGCGGTCTGATCGCGCGTCGTGGCGGAGGCGGCGCGTGATGCCACACTGCATGCGCGCCGCGGGACTTGCGCTCGGCATTGCTGTTGCGACGTCTACCGCTGCGTGGGCGGCGCCTCCCGGTCCACGCGATCCCGACTGGCCGTGCGAGCAGATCAAAGTGCCGCAGCTCTCGCTGGCGGCCATGTGGTCAGGTCCTCCGCTGGATCAAAAGCAGGCTGATTGGCAGCAGGACCAGCAGGTCGCTGATCTCGTGCAGGAGACGGCGCAGCGCCGTGTACCGATCGAGCAGGCACAGGAAAAGGTAAGGACCTTCGCCGCACAGGCCGGCGATCAGAAGCAGCCGAGGCTGCTGCAATTGCTGGCCGGACTGTTCAGTGTGCTCGATGAAGAGCGCAACAGTGTCATCGCTGGCCTCGATCGCTTCGGTTCCCGCCAAAAGGAGCTCGCAGCGCAACTCCGCGACGACAACGAAAAGCTGCACACGTTGCAGGCCGACATGAAGTCAGACGCCGGCGACGTCAACCAGATGACGCAGCGGGTCACCTGGGAGGCGCAGGTCTACCAGGACC
Source organism: uncultured Alphaproteobacteria bacterium (assembly GCA_963776505.1). GTDB lineage: Bacteria > Pseudomonadota > Alphaproteobacteria > Acetobacterales > Acetobacteraceae > JAMXLO01. Next base: position 106,022 of record CAVZNH010000062.1, on the reverse strand, counting down.
GTCGCCAGGCCCTGCGCTATGCCTGCGATGTGCCGAGCAAGATCGAGCAGCGATTGTTCGCCCTGGCGCACACGATCCAGGACGCGATGCGGTAAGGCGTCATTCCGCTGCCTGCGGCCGTTGCGGCTGCGGGCGCAGTTCCAGCGGCAGGTGATCCGCCGCCCACCCGTCAGTACCGTCCGGATACCAGGCGACATGCGTATAGCCCATTGCGATCGCCCGCTTCGCCGCGTTCCACGACATCCAGCAATTCGCCAGGCAATAGAACACCAGCATGCGGTCATGACTGCCGCCGCTGGCCTGTGCCAACCCCTCCGCGAAATACTGTTCCATCACCGGCGCGAGCGCTCCATATCCAGTATCCGGAAGCCACACGCTGCCAGGGATGTCTTCCCGCGGTTTCTCACGCCAGATCGTCGAGGCAGGCAATCCCGTCGGACGCGGCGCCTGCGGCAACACATCGATGAACGCCGCGTCATGCTTCTCCCACTGAGCATGCGCCTCGTTCGTCGACAACACCCTCGCGCCATGCAACGTTGCCGGGGTCGGCGCGCGATAGTCGTCCATCCGATAGCCTGCCGGTTCAGGCGGCGCATCGGGTGCCGCGGCCACCAGCGCAAGTGCAATGGCGAGTGAAGCGGCCGAGCGACCACGCACCGTGTTCATGGCGCCGTTTTCAGATGACCCTGCTCGTCCAGCAGCGGCACGCCGTACTCCGTCAGAATACGATCGATCTCGGCCTGGTTCTCCGCAATCAGTCGGTTGAGCCGACGCTTCCAGTCCTGATCGCTGCGGCGCACGCCCATGGCAATGCGAAAGTCCATGCGTTCCGGCTCCTTCAGCAGCGGAGCCACCACAAGCTGCGGCGTGACATGCTGCGCATAGTAGCCGGCGATCGGACCCCACAGCACGCCGGCGTCGATCTGCCCGGCGGCCACATCCTCGGCCATTGTCCGCGTTGGCGCTTCGAAACGGGTATCGACGGTCAGCGCGTAGGGTCTCGCAAGCGACATCAGCCCCTGCTGCACAAGCACCGTGGCCGGCGGCGTGCCGGCGATCACGCCAATATGCTTGCCCTTCAGCCGCGGATCCTCGAGCGACTCAATTCCATCCAGTCCGCTACCCGGTTTGAACACCAGCGCATAGGTCGTGCGGTAATAGGGATTGGTGGTCTGTACAAGGTCGTCGCCCACCGCGACGCCCATGATCACATCGCAACGCAATGCGTTCAGCGTGTTGCGCACAAAGCCGATCACCTGCGGGAAGTACGTGTAGCTGGCCGGCTCGCCAAGCTTCTGGGCGAATAGCGCGGCCAGCTTGTTCTCGAACCCTTTGCCTGCTTCGTCGGAGAACGGCAGGTTGCGTGGGTCCGCGCAGACCCTGAACGTCTTGGGGTCCACCAGTTCGCCCGAGGCACCGAGACCAGGAGCCTGCGCAACGGTCCGCCCGGCCAACAACACGACGAACCCAATTGCAACAGCGGTCAGTCGAATGCGGTACCCTGCCATGACGTTACCGCCTCCGATCAACCCATGCACTCATCCTCGGCTTTGGAATAGGACTCCGGCTTCGATGCATGCTTTTCCGGACGTCCACGCCCAATCGCGCCATCTGCGCGTGCCCGCAGGTAGATATAGATCGCGTCGATGAAGCACATGACATTCTTGTTCGCGCCATTGGCCGGCATCACCAGGTCCTGCGACGCGGACACGTCCTTCTTGCCGCCCGCCACGATGCCATAAAAATCGGAATAGCTCAGGCGTTTCATCGAATCCATGAGCGCAGGAGCATAGCTGGACCCCATGCCGTCGGGGCCATGGCAACGCAGACACTCGGATGAATAGCGGTTGAAGCCAATACTGGTGTACCAATCGACAGTTCCGTCCTTGTCGATCTTGAAGGTCGGATTGCCGTCCTTGTCGCTCCATTTGCCGTCATCGGATTTCACGGCGGTCGGATCGCCCGATCCGTCCGTGATGGCGTGAGCGCCCATTGAAACGGCCAAGGCCGCTGCAACACCAGCGGCCGTACAGGTAAAGCGTCGCACTATGTGTTCCTCGCTTGCGGTGCCGACCGCCGGCCTCACGACATCATCTCGCGAGGCCGGCAGCGAACAGGCCCGGCGATCAGCTCGAGGGCAGCGCAAATACCGTCAGGGTGCCGCCCAGTGACGTGTAGTTGCTCAGCGCGGCATATCCGCCGACCGCGCCGAGACCGGCATGCGGATCGGTCAGACCAGCCGCCAGACCGATCCCGGCCCAGCCACCAACACCGGACAGCACGGCAACATACTGCTTGCCGCGATGCTCATATGTCATGACGTTGCCGATGATGCCCGACGGAGTCTTGAACTTGTAGAGCTCCTTGCCGGTCTTTGCATCCACCGCCTTCAGGTAACCCTCCAGCGTTCCGTAGAACACCACGCCGCCCCGCGTCGTGAGCGCGCCTGACCAAACGGAGAACTGCTCCGGATCAGACCATACGATCTTGCCCTTGGTCGCATCCCACGCGATGAAGTTGCCCATGTTCGTCTGGCCGGACGGTGGATACATCGACAGCGTCGCACCGACATAGGGCTGTCCCGCAGTGTAGGAGACGCGGAACGGCTCGTAGTCCATGCAGACATGGTTGGTCGGCACGTAGAACAGCTTTGTCTCCGGCGAGTAAGCGGCCGGCTGCTCGTCCTTGCTCCCCAGCGCGGCCGGGCAGATGCCTTGAGTGTTCACGTCCTCACCAGCCTCGCCCGGAGCGTATTTGGCGACGACGCTCGGTCGTCCGTAATTCTGGCTGCTCTTGTTCATGTCCACGCCGGTGGTCCAGTTCACCGCGGGATCATACTTGGCCGCAACCAGCAGCTCGCCGGTCGCCCGGTTCAGCGTGTAGCCCAATCCGTTGCGGTCGAAGTGAACCAGCGTCGGCACCATATGGCCGCCGATCTCCTGGTCGGCCAGGATCATTTCGTTGACGCCGTCGTAGTCCCACTGGTCATGCGGCGTCATCTGATAGACCCATTTCGCCATGCCGGTATCGGCATCGCGGGCGAAGATCGTCATCGACCACTTGTTGTCGCCGGGCCGCTGCTTCGGGTTCCATGTGGAGGGGTTGCCGGACCCATAATAGATCAGATTGAGTTTTGGATCGTACGAGTACCAGCCCCACGTGTCGCCGCCACCGATTTTCCACTGATCGCCCTGCCAGGACTTCAGGCTCGAATTCGGCACCGATCGGCTTGCCCAGGTCAGTGGTCTTCTGCGGATCGACCAGCACATCACTGTCCGGCCCTTCGGAATACGCCCGCCAGACCTGCTTGCCGTCCGCGATCGAATATGCCGTCACCCAGCCGCGCACGCCGAACTCGCCACCCGAAACACCGACCAGCACCTTGTCCTTCACGACCATCGGAGCACCGGTGCCGGTCGCGCCCTTGCCGGGATCATCGGTCTTCACGGACCAGACCACCTTGCCGGTCTTCGCGTCGAGCGCCACGAGCGTCGTGTCCGCCTGATGCAGGAACAGCTTGCCGTCGGCATAGGCCAGGCCGCGATTGACCGTATCGCAGCACATCACCGGGATAACGTTCGGGTCCTGTTGCGGCTCGTACTTCCACAGGATCTTGCCGTCATGGTCCAGATCGAGCGCGAATACCGTATTGGGGAATGGCGCATGCACGTACATGACGTCGCCGATTACCAATGGTGCGCCTTCATGGCCGCGCAGCACACCGGTGGAGAATGTCCACGCCACCTGCAGCTTGCCGACATTCTGTGCGGTGATCTGATTGAGCTTCGAATAACGCTGGTTGTCGTAGGTGATCGTGGGCATTACCACGTTCGCCGAATTCTCCTGCATCTTGACCAGGTCTTCGTTCGCCGCGGTCTGCGCAATCGCGGCTGATAACACCAATTGGGACGAAAGCAGTGTGCCTGCCGTGAGCCAGATCCCCGCCAAAGCCTGCCGCATTGGTTCCTCCCATGTTGCACGTGCCAACGGTGGGCGAGCCTGATGCCCACCGAGCGCATTCATTCCAATTGGGAAGAGGTCTCTCCGGCCACGTCTGTGGGCAAGCTGTGCTAAGTTCTTTGCTCTCGGGCACGCACCGAGACGAACGCCCGCCCTCCCAACTGCGAACATCCGTCGAAGCCGGAACCTGTGGTAACCATATGCCGTTCGCGGAACCCGGCAAGTCACGGCATCGCGAACGAAGTCGTCAAATCGCAAGGATCACGATGTTCGGTTGGAGGCATCACAACGCCAACATCGATCAGCCGGCGCGTCGACGGACAACCGGGCTGCCGGCCATTTGCCTCGTGATCGCTACCTTACCGGTGCTTTGTACGGGCGTGGCGGCAGCTCCGGTCGAGACACCTCTTGAAGTGCAAAAAGTCGCTGACGGCGACTACGTACATTTCGGGCTGATCGCTCTGCCGACACAAGACAACGCCGGCGACATCGCCAATCTCGGCATCATTGTCGGGCAGGACGCCGTCGCGTTGGTCGATACTGGAGGCAGTGTCAACGTCGGACAGCGCCTGTTGCTGGCGGTTCGCGGCATCACCGGCAAGCCGATCCGCTACGTCATCAATACGCATGAACATCCAGATCACGTCTTCGGCAACGCGGCCATGCCGTCCGGCGCGACATTTGTCGGACATCATAATTTGCCGGCCGAGTTGGCCGAGCGCGGGGCTTATTATCTGCGCTCCTACCGTGGCCAGCTCGGTGACAAAGCCATCGCCGCTGTCAGGATTATTCCCCCCACACTCCTGGTGAACACCGACACGACGCTGGACCTGGGCAACAGACGCCTTCGGCTCACCGCGTGGGCTCCAGCCCACACGAACTCCGACCTCACAGTGCTCGATGAGACGACAGGCGTGCTGTTCGCCGGAGATCTCGTCTTTCTCCAACATGTGCCTGTCGTGGACGGCAGCCTCACCAGTTGGCTCTCGATCATCCCGAGTCTGGCGAAGCTGCCCGCCAGGATCGTGGTGCCTGGTCACGGCCGGCTGGTCGCACCCTGGCCGCAGGCACTTGATGACGAAACTCGCTACTTCTCTGCACTGGCGCAGGACACGCGCCGCCAGATCGCGATGGGCACACCGCTTGCGCGCGCGGTTACCGAAATCGGTAGCTCCGAACGAAACCGATGGCAGCTCTTCGATGACTATAACGCGCGCAACGCGACCGCGGCGTTCAGCGAGCTGGAATGGCAGTAGGCCTCTCGCGTGCAGCGCGGCCGCGGTACGCATAGGCCTCGCTCGCTGCCGATGCATCCTGTTCGGCGAGCGTCTGTATCAGCATGCATGATGTGGTGACAGCTCGCACGCCGGATCCGTCGCCGCTGCGTCGCCGGCAATTGCCATCGCCTGGCAGCGGCATCCGCCATAGTCGATCTCGCGCATCTCGCAGGAACGGCAAGGCTCCGGCATCCACGCGGTGCCGCGAAATGCCTGAAACGCCGGAGAGCCCGCAGCCATATCTCCGCCAGCGAGCTGGTCCCGGACCGACCAGAACTCCAGGCCTGGAATGCTCTCCGCCGCATGGCACGGCAGCACGCGACCAGAGGGCGTGACGTTCAGCGAGCGGCGCCCCCAGCCGCCCATGCACGCCTTCGGCCGCCGCGCATAATAATCCGGCACGACAAGATCGATCACCAGCCGGCCCTCGTAGCGCGGACGGATGCTTTCCATCTCGGCCATCGCGCGCCCGACCTGTTCCCGCGAGGGCATCAGCGCCTGACGGTTCCGCAACGCCCAGCCGTAATACTGCGCGTGGGCAATTTCGACGCGGCCGGCGCCGAGCGACGCGGCCATCTCCACCAAAGCGGCAACGTGATCGATGTTGGCCCGGTGGATCACGGTATTGACGGTGAGTGCCAGCCCCAGCTCGCGCACCGACTGCGCGAACGCAAGCTTACGCGCGTGCGCCCCGGTATAGCCGGCGATGTGGTCCGCGCTGTCCGCCTCCACGTCCTGCAGCGAAAGCTGCACATGATCGAGCCCGGCTTCCTTCAGCCGCACCAGCCGCGTCGCGTCGAGTCCGATCGCCGATGTGATCAGGTTGGTGTAGAGCCCGGCGTCGCGCGCCGCCGCGACAATGTCGACGAGGTCGCGGCGGGACGCGGGTTCTCCGCCGGACAGATGAACCTGTAGCACGCCCATCGCCGCCGCCTCGCGGAACACGCGCGCCCATGTTGCGGTGTCCAGCTCATCGCCGCGATCGTCCAGCGTCAGCGGGTTCGAGCAATACGGGCAGGCGAGGGGACACCGGTGCGTCAGCTCAGCCAGCAGACCGAGCGGCGCAGGCAGCCCCGTCGTCGTCTCCGCAACGCTCACACCACCATCCGCTTCGTCGCGAGTTCGGCCAGCATATCGTTCACGTCACCGGCGATCTCGGCGCGATCCGCAGTGTACAGCACGGCGAGCTCATCGACGATCTCGCCGACTGTGCGGTTGCCATCGCAGCGGCGCAGAATTTCGCTCGCCGGGCCTTCCGTCTCAATCACCCGCTCAGGCCCCAGCAACACCCACGCCTGCCGCGTCGTGTCGAAATGCAGGCGCACGCCGGGGGCAAGCTTCGGGCGTTCCGGCAGCTCAGCCATCGGTGCCCTTCGGCACGAACGCACCTGGCGGAATCAGCCCGGGTGTGACGTATGAATAGTGCAGCGCATCCAGCATGCACCACAGCACGTCGCACTTGAACGCGAGGGTATCGACCACGGCCTGCTGCTGTTCGGGTGTGCGTGCATGCTGCTTCACCCATTGCAGCGCGAAGTCCGAATCCCGCTCCGCCTGCGGCGGACGCTTGTCGAAATACGACATGATCTGCGGCGTGATGAAGTCGTAATGCGCCAGCATCCCCGACATCCGCTCAGTGATGATCTGCGGCGAGAACAGCTCGGTCAGACACGAAGCAACCGCCTCGAGCAGGCTGTGCTCGCGCACGTAATGCACGTACGCCTCGACTGCGAATCGCGTCGCCGGCAACAAAAGCCGCGTCGAGATGACGTCGTCGCGATCCAGCCCCAGCCCGTCGGTCAGCTTCAGCCACCGCTCGATACCGCCAGGACGGTTCTCATCGCCGTCATGATCTTCCAGCCGCTTGCGCCACTCGCGCCGCAACGCAACATCCTCGCAGCGGCCGATCAGCGAGGCGTCCTTCAGCGGCACCATCGCCTGGTAATAGTAGCGGTTGAGCGCCCAGGCCTGAACCTGCGCCTTGGTGCACTGACCACCGTGCAGCATCCGGTGGAACGGATGCAGGTTGTGATACCGCCGCGCGCCCAAGTTCGCGCAGCCGGGACTCCAGGTCACCCGAGGTTGCTGCGTCGTTCAAAGCTGCACCTCCATACCGTCATAGCCGATTTCGAACCCGGCCGCCTCGACCTGCCGCCGTTCGGGCGAGTCCAGCAGCAGGATCGGATTGCTGTTGTTGATATGCACCAGCACACGCCGCCCAGGCAGATCCGCGAGCCCTTCCAGCGTTCCGCCCGGTCCACTCAGTGGCACGTGTCCCATCCGACGCCCGGTCTTCTGCCCGAGGCCGGCCACGATCATCTCGTCGTCAGTGAACATCGTACCATCGAAGAACACCGCATCGGCCCGGCGAAGCTGCTGACGCACGTCGGATGTGATGTCAGCGCAGGCAGGCGCGATGATCACGCGGCGGCCATTCGCCTCCAGGAGTGCCGCATAGTTCGGCCCAGGTTCCGGCTCGGTCGCGCCCCGTTCCTCGAGATAGAGCGGAACCTTCCCCGGCATCGGCAGCAGCGTGAGCATAAGCCCGCCGCCACAAGCTATCGGCTCCAACGGCACCAGCGCCTCTCGCCGCACGACCGCGGGATCGAGCACATCGAAGATGCGGTTCTCCTCAAGCAGGTCCAGCAATGGTTGCGGCGCATACACAGCGAACGGCTGTCGCTCGCGCAGCACCAGCAGCCCCGCCAACGCATCGACGTCACCGCCAATCAGCACGACACCGGCAATTGGCGAATCACGCAGCACCGCTCTCGGCCACAGCACCGGCGTTTGCAATATTTGCTGTCGCAGGTCAGGCGAAGCGCCAACCAAGACCCATTCGGTTTCGTTGCCGCTGACTGCTACACTTGCCTGCGTGGCCGGACGCACTCTCGAATCGCCAGCCCTCGCCAGACTGCACAGCCGACACCCGCAGTTCCATTGCGGGAACCCACCGCCGGCCGCCGAACCGAGAACCAGGGCCGTAAGCCCAGGTGCTCGGTCAGCCATCCGTGATCAAAAGCCCAGGGCGGCTACATCTTTCCTGCGAAATAGCCGTTGATCTCCATGCCGATGCAGATCTCACGGAGCTTCGGGCGCGTCCATGCCATGGGATGTCTCCTCGCTTCTTAGGGTACCAAAGGAACCCCGTTCGCCGACAAACGGTCAATCATCCCGGTCGGCTTTCGGACGCTAACAGGACACCATGGTGTGCGTCCAGGGCCGCTGACCTTGCAATTGCGCCATCGAGGACGTGATTATGCTGCACGGTCACGGCACGCGGACGAACCGCTCGAGGGTGCCAACCTGACCGCCAGGAAGCGACCATGAAAACGCAACAGATGCATGGGATCCTCCGACGTCGGACACTACTCGGAGCGTTCGCGGTCGGTGCGGTGAGCCAGACCGCCAGCGCCCAGGCGCCCGCTCAGCAGGATCCGTGGCCGTCGCTCGCAGCGCAGATCTTCAACGGCCGCGCCATCCAGGACGGCAGCGGCATCGTGGCGATCGACGCTCCGTATCGGGCGGAAGACGCGGCGCTGGTGCCCATCGAGATTCACAATCTTCTGCCGCCCGACGACACCCGCCGCTTGACCGCCATCACACTCGTGATCGATGAAAATCCTTCACCCCTCGCCGCCGTGTTCTCTCCAGGTGCATCCAGCGGGATGCAATCGTTGTCCACGCGGGTGCGCGTTGACTCATACACCAACCTTCATGCCGTGGCGGAACTGAGCGACGGCCACCTCTACGCCACGCAACGGTTCGTCAAGGCGGCTGGCGGCTGCTCGGCTCCCGCATCAAAGCCCGAGGCGGGCTCGATCCCGCTTGGCGCCATGCGCTTTCGCCAGTTCCCCCCGCCCCCCGCTGCCGCTCCCGACAAGAGCGAGGCGCAGCTCCTGATCCGTCACCCCAACTATTCGGGCATGCAGATGGATCAACTGACCCGGCTCTACGTTCCTGCGCATTTCGTGAAGTCCGTGCGCATCTGGCAGGGCCAGGATCTGCTGCTCACCATCGAGAGCGGCATTTCCATTTCCGAGAACCCGAGCTTCCGCTTCGACTTCCGCCCGAACGGCGCGCCCACCTTCAAAGCCGCGATGGAGGACAGCGAGGGCAAGTCATTCCAGCAGGAGTGGCCCGCGACCCCGACCTGATGGCTGGCCGATTCAGAAGCAGCGCACTTCGGCCTCCGCCTGCGCTTCCTCCAGATCGCGGACGATCGTGTTGGTGGACGCGCTGCGGAACTCCTCACCGAGATATCCGCCCGCGGAGCGGCGCATGCGCAGTATCGTCTCGGCCTGCTCGTACTTGTCGTAAGGCAGCACCGAGGCGATCACATCAATCGCACATGAGCAGCGTTGCAGCGCCTCCTGTGTGCCGCCGTTCGTCGCCATGCAGGCAAACACGTACTCGGCGCGCGCCGCCGTGGCGTAACCGGTATTGTCCGCCGCGCGGCTGGCCGGCACGAAAAGCAGGCTGCACAGTGCCAAGGCCGCGCCAGGCCCACGAAGGAGAATTGCCATTCCAGTTCTACGATCGATCATGACGCGCCGTTCAGCTTACAGCTCAGGCTTGCGGGCGCGCGGAACACGTTTGAGCGATCTGTTGTTCCTCTTCCTCTGCGCCGCGACTGGTGTGGCGCAGGCAGCGGAAGGCGGCAACACGCGGTTCTGGAATTTGACCGGCGAGACCATCACGCATCTCACCATGGCGCCCACCGGCACCACGAAATGGGGTCCCGATCAGTGCCGCAATGATCCGGATGGCAGCGTCGATTTCGACGAGCGGCTGCGGATTACCGGTGTCTCGACGGGACAATACGACGTCAGGTTCACCGACAAGACAGGCCGCAGCTGTATTGTGACAAACGTCGCAGTCAAGGCGGGCGCGGTGTTCTCGATCGGCAAGGAGGCACTGACCAACTGCGACAAGCCCCATTGACACCCCGACGATGGACGCGGGGATAATCGCGCAGACGAACGGGAGGAACGCCTGATGCACATCGCGCGGCGCGCGTTGGTGGGCATGACCCTTGCGACTGCCGCAGTGCGATCGGGCGTCGCTCAGGCACCGCCGGTTCGTGTCGGCGTGCTGCGCTACGGCACAGTATCGTGGGAAGTCGATGTGATACGCCACCACGCACTGGATGCGGCCGCGCACATCACAGTCGCTCCGGTAGAGCTTGCGGCAGCACAGGCAGCGCAGGTCGCGTTGCAGGCCGGCCAGGTGGACATGATCGTGATCGACTGGCTGTGGGTGGCGCGCCAGCGCGGCGCCGGTGCGGACTGGACGTTCGTGCCATTCTCCAATGCCGTCGGCGCCCTGATCGCACCGGACAATTCGCCGGTGCATGCCATTCCCGATCTGACAGGACGCGCGCTCGGCATTGCCGGCAGTCCCCTCGACAAGAGCTGGCTCATTCTCCGCGCCTATGCGAAGCAGCGCTACGGCGTCGACCTCGATGCCGTCGCCAACAAGAGTTTCGGGCCGCCGCCGCTGCTGGGCGAGCAGATGAAGGCCGGCCGTCTCGACGCCCTGCTGACCTATTGGCCGTTCGCCGCAAAGGCCGAGGCCGACGGCGCTCGCCGTATCCTTGACGTGGCAGATGCGGTCAGTGCACTCGGGATCGGCGCGGGCGTGCCGTATATCGGCTACACCTTCAGCCAGCACTGGGCCGAGCAGAACCCGACGCTGATCGACGGTTTCGTCGCGGCATCGCGCCAGGCGCGCGCCATCCTCGCAACGTCGGACACGGAGTGGCAACGCATAAAGCCGATGACGGGCGCCACGACCGATGCCGAGCTTGAACGGCTGCGCGATTGGTATAGGCACGGGATTCCGGGCAACTGGGGCGAGCCCGAACGCCACGCCGCATCACAGCTTTTCGAACTATTGGCGAAGGTCGGCGGCCCTGATCTGGTAGGTCCGATCAACGCTGTGCCGTCGGGAACATTCTGGCCGGTCACTTGGCGGATCGGCGCCTAACAACCAGTGTAGGGCGCGAACTGCCGATACGGCTCGCCTCCGCGGCAGTGTTCCTGCTGGCGTGGCAGATCGCCGCGGGTCTCGCGCACAGCCGGCTGTTCCCGACGGTCACCGCCGTGCTGAGCGCGATGGTGCAGCAGACCCTGTCGGGCGCGCTGCCCTGGAATCTCGCGATCACCATGGGCCGTGTTGCCGCGGCCTTCGCGCTGTCAATGGTGCTGGGCAGCGGTCTCGGCATCGCGATGGGCCGTTCGCGATGGCTGGACCTGTGGCTGGACAACACCGTGACGGTGCTGCTGAACCTGCCGGCGCTGGTGTTGATCGTACTGATCTACGTGTGGTTCGGCCTGAACGAGATTGCCGCGATTGCGGCCGTCGCGCTCAACAAGCTGCCGAACACCGTGGTCACAATGCGCGAAGGTGCCCGCTCGCTCGATCCCGCGCTCGCCGAAATGGCGCGCAGTTTCCACATGTCGCGATGGCGGGCGTTGCGTCACGTGATCCTGCCACAGCTCGCGCCGTACCTCTTCGCCGCCGCGCGCTCCGGGCTGGCGTTGATCTGGAAGATCGTCCTGGTCGTCGAGCTGCTCGGCCGCAGCAACGGCGTCGGTTTCCAGATCCAGATTTATTTCCAGTTGTTCGACGTCACGCTGATCCTGGCCTACACGCTCGCCTTCATTCTGGTCGCGCAGGCCATTGAATGGATCGTGGTGCAACCTCTGGAGCGCTGGGCGACACGATGGCGGAGGTGATCCTTCGGCTTCATATCGACCGCAAATCCTACCACACAAATTCCGGAGAATTGCCGGTCCTGGGCGCGATCGATCTCTCACTCGGCGAGCGAGAGATTGTCGCGTTGGTCGGCCCATCGGGCTGCGGCAAGACAACGCTGCTGCGCATCATCGGCGGTCTCGATACGGACTTCACCGGCACGCTCGACTGGCGCGGCGCCACAATCCCGCAAATCGGCACGGTGTTTCAGGAGCCTCGCCTGCTTCCCTGGCGAACCGTCCGCGAGAACCTCTTGCTGGCCCAGCGGACCGCGAACCCGCCGCTTGCCGACGAGCTGCTGCACTCACTCGATCTGGCACCGTTCGCCGACACGTTCCCTCGTGCGCTGTCGCTTGGCATGGCACGGCGGGTGGCCATCGCCCGCGCGTTCGCGATCGAGCCGGAGCTTGTGCTGCTGGATGAACCATTCGTCTCGCTCGACCCGGAGATGGCCGCGCGCAGCCGCAACCTTCTGCTGAAGGTCTGGCGAACCCGAGCCACTGCGGCGCTGTTGGTCACTCATGACCGCACCGAGGCCATGGCTCTGGCAGACCGCATTCTGCTTCTCGGCGACCGCCCGGCACACGTTCTTCAGGAGATTGTCGTGCCGCCTACGCAGCGCTCAAGGTGACGTCAGAACCGCAGCGCTACGTCCCATCGTCATGGCCGGCCTTACCTTACCTCATCCGGCGAATCACCGCTCGACCAGGAACACGATCTTGCCCGTCACGCGATAGGCAATGATCTTGTCGTGCTCAACCACGCACTCGGCCTCTTTCACCCGAAATGACATGATCCCACGCAAGGTCTTGGCAGCTTCCGCGACGGCAGCGCGACACGCATCGTCGAAGCTGATCTCAGAATGCATTGTGACATCGATGTTGCGTACAATTGGCATTTGCGCCTCCGTGAAATGTGGCGCGGCCCGCGATCACGCCGCGACGTACATCGACACCCTGCTCGTCAGGTGGTCAATGGCATCATCGAACAAGGCCATCACGTCTTCATGCCTCGTGCGCAGGCCGTCGTTGAAGATTATGAGGCGCTGCCTCGCCGGGATGAGCCGCAGCCTTGTCCAGAACCGTCGGTGCGGAATATGCACGGCGAGCAGCCGGGCAAGCCTGCGTTCCAACCGGTTTGGCATATTGAAGCCCCGGCTGCCGGATACCACTGACAGCGCAGCCACAAGACACTCGCGGTGGCCATCGCGAAACCGGCCTTGTACCCAATCGCTTCTGCTCGAAATTCGACCGCGCGCCTCCCTCAGGAGTTCAACGTCGCCGAAAGGAATCTGGTGCGGATTGTCGAATGGCATGTGCCACCTCGCCGGTCACACGACGCAAATCAGCTTACGGGCTAACCAAAACCCCGGACATCACAAAACCGTGAGGCGTTGGCGCAGGTTGCTGCCGCCGAACATCTCATAAGAAGCTAGAGGAGACGCGTATGGTCGATGCGGCGGAATGCGTGGTGATCGGCTCGGGGGCGCTGGGCTCCAGCGTCGCCTTCCACCTCGCAAAGGGCGGCAAACAGGTTGCGCTCATCGACAAGCACGCACTTGGATCGCAGACCTCGCCCCGCGCGGCCGGCCTGACCTCGCAAGCGCGCAGCACGGACTTGATGACCCAGCTCGCAAAGCGCGCGGTGCGGAAGATCGAGGCGTTCAGGCAAGAGACCGGCGAGCCTCTTGTGTTCCATCAGCCGGGTGCACTGAAGATTGCCCGCACGCCCGAGCATGTGAAGCAACTGAAGAACGAGGTGGAACGCGGGCGTCGGATGGCGACCGGTATCGAAATGATCTCTCCCGAGGAGGCGCGCGCCAAAAACCCGTTCCTGCACACCACCGGCATCCTCGGCGTGATCTATTCGCCGACCGACCTTTACCTGGAGCCTTCGCAGATCCCCACCGGTTATGCGCGCGCGGCGGCAAGGCTTGGCGTCACCATGCTGCCGCATGCGTTGGTGACCGGCATTTCCCTGCGCAACGGCGCGGTGTGCGGCGTGACGACCGAACACGGGACCATAGAATGCGAAACGGTGGTGGATGCCGCCGGCGCCTGGCTGCGCGCGGTGGCCGCATTGTCGGGTGCGACCGTTCGCGCCGTGCCCACGCGCCATCAACTGCTGATCACCGAGCCGATCGAGGGCGTCGACGCAATGCAGCCGATCACCCGCATCATCGACGTGAATGTCTACGCGAGACCTGATGAGGGAGGCCTGATGCTGGGCGGCTACGAACAGAACCCGCTCCAGTTCGACGCCGGCACACTGCCGCCGCGCTTCGATGTCGCCGATCTGCCGCTCGACATCGGCGTACTTCGCGGCTTCGCCGATACGGTGCGCGAGCAACTACCGGTGTTTCAGCGCGTGCCTGACGAGATCGGGCTGCGCGTCCATCGCGGCGGTCTGCCGACGATGACCCCTGACGGGGAGCATACGGTCGGGCCTGTGCGGGGTGTGCGTGGGCTTTACGTCGCCGGTGGTTGCTGCGTCGGCGGCCTGTCGATGTCGCCCGCCATCGGCGAGGCGCTTGCGGCCTGGATCATCGACGGCAAGCCGCCAATGGATCTGTCGCCGCTGGCTCCCGGCAGGGAAGGCGCTCTGCGTGAGGAAGATCTCAAGACGGCATGCCGCCTCCAATATGCGCACCATTACTGGGAACATGTGCCCGCCAGAACGTAACGGGGCGAGCGTGTCGAAATCAGCCCCCCTCGAACGTCATTCGTCCGGCCGTGCATGATGCCGGCCACGACCCAGAGGGAGAGACCACCATGCAATACATGCTGCTGATCCATTCCAGCGAGGCCGCGCTGCAGTCTGCGCCGCAGGACACGATTGCCCGGATGCACGCCGCCTACATGGCCTACACCGAGGCCCTCACGCAGGCGGGCGTCGTGGTGAACGGCAATCGCCTGCGGCCGACCAGCTCGACGACCACGGTCCGCATCGTCGATGGCAAGACCCAGATGCTCGACGGCCCTTATGCCGAGACGAAGGAACAACTTGCCGGCTACTACCTGATCGATGTGCCCGACCTGGACGCGGCACTCTCCTGGGCGGCCCGCTGCCCCGGCGCCAGCTTCGGCGCGATCGAGGTCCGGCCCATCTGGGTCATGTAGTGCCGCACGAGACCGACCACCTCGTCGCAGAGACGGCCGAAGTCGTGGCGCGCCGCAGCTATGGGAAGCTGGTTGCCTTCCTGGCGGCGCGCACCGGCGACGTGACCGCCGCCGAGGACGCATTGGCCGACGCCTTCGCCGCCGCACTCGTCGATTGGCCCGTATCAGGCATTCCGCACAGCCCGGAGGGGTGGCTGATGACCGTTGCGCGGCGTCGGCTGGTCGACGCTGCCCGCCGTCGGCGCACCCGAGGTGACGCAGCCGATCACCTGCGCCTTATGGCCGAGGAATTGGGCGATCCGATGGACGATACGGCAATCCCTGACAGACGGCTGGCACTGATGTTCGCCTGTGCCCACCCGGCGATCGATCCGGCGATTCGTGCGCCACTGATCTTGCAGACCATCCTCGGTTTCGACGGTGCGGCGATCGCGTCCGCCCTGCTGATTTCACCGGCCACCATGAGCCAGCGTCTGGTGCGCGCAAAACATAAGATCCGCGATGCCGGCATTCCGTTGCGCGTGCCGGACCGCGCGGAAATGCCTGAGCGACTGGATGCTGTCCTCGCCGCCATCTATGCCGCGTATTCTGAGGGCTGGCCGGAAGGCGCCGGGCGCAACCTTGCGGAGGAAGCGCTCTGGCTCGGCCGTCTCGTCGCCGCACTGCTGCCGGACGAGCCCGAGGCGCTCGGCCTGCTCGCGTTGATGCTGCACGCCGAAGCCCGTCGCGCCGCGCGCCGTGACGCGGCGGGCACCTTCGTGCCGCTCGATGAGCAGGACACGGCGCGGTGGGACACGGACATGATCGAGGAGGCGGAATTGCTGCTGCTCCGCGCAAGCGCACTGGGGACGATCGGGCGCTACCAGCTCGAGGCGGCGGTGCAGTCGGCGCATGCAGCGCGCCGGCTGACCGGACGATCCGACTGGGCCGCGATCGAGCGGCTTTACGCGGCGCTGTCGGCCATGACCGACTCACCGGTGGTGGCGATCAACCACGCAATCGCCATCGCTGAGACGCGAGGGGCGGAAGCAGGACTCGCCAGCCTCGACATACGTGCGATGGACAAGCGACTGGCCGACTACCAGCCATACTGGGCCGCCCGCGCGGAATTGCTGGCACGCGCTGGCCACGCAGATGCGGCCGATGAGGCCTACCGGCGTGCCATCGATCTCGCGACCGACACGGCAGTGCGCGATCACCTGCGACGGCGGCGGATGCTGATCTGACGACGACCCATCTGCGTCTGCTGGCCGACGATCTCACCGGTGCGCTGGACAGCGCGGCCGGGTTCGTGCCGTCACGGCTGCAACGACGTCACCTCTTGCATCAGCCTGAGCGCTTCGGTCTCGGATAATTCCTGAATAACGAGAGGCGTGCCCGCGAGGGGAAACAACCAGGACACGGCCGGCCGGTAGGCGACAACGATATAATAGGTGTGGCCTGGCTCGGCATTCAGCCGTACTACCTGCCCAGCCGTTGCAGGCCACGGGCGCAGTTCGTGCGAGCCCGGCGTGATCGCCAGGCGCATGTAGGTCTGGCGAGGCAAGCTCGCGATACGCTGGCCCCGATCGGTGACTTCCTGATCGGTTTGGAGCAACGTCCAGCCGCTATCATTCACCAGGATAAGCGCCGCCATTCCTGGCGGGATCGGGGCGGCCTGCTCCAATGGAATTCCGCCAGCGGCCATGGGCAGTTGCGGGGCGCAGGAAGTCGCGATCAAGGATGCGAACAGCGCAAGCAAGGTCGACGAGAGGGCCAGCTTGATCCAGATCAAGGCGATATTCGACATCTTTTGCTTCTATCACGCAATGACACGCTGCGCCCTAATTCTCGTCTTTCTGGCCGCCATGTTATCGGGCTGCCAGGCGGGCACCGACCTTTGCCGCGGACTTGGGCCCTTCAGTTGTGCGCCCGTCAGCATGATGCAGAGTTCGCGGCCTGAGCAGCCGTTTGGGTCGCCACCCCAGCCTGGAACATGCGAAGACGTACAGGCGTTATTGAACGCCGATCAGCCGCTCCGGATCTCGCCGTATCCTCAACCAGTGACACATGCACGGGATTACTTGCGCGGCTTCTCCATCATGCCGCCGTCGGGAGACAACTGGTGCAAGTTTCCCTCCCGCAGAAGCTCATCTGTGGCGTTTGCGAAGATACCTGGCACGAGCGCTGGCCAGAAGCACTCGCTCATCGCCGTGGCATTCCTGATTTACGAAGCGAAGCCATTCGATGTGCAGGCGGTTCGCACGATGCTGCGCACGTGCGACCGCGGGGGAGATTGCATCATCGGTCAAATACGCGAGGTCAACCTGTTGCCGGCCCAATGTTTGTCAGTGAGCGGCTACACGGACGTCGGCAATGTGATCCGGCAAATTCATTACGCATGCATTCATCCCTCTGATCCCCGCTACGTCGTCAAGCTGGTGATCGCCGAATCTTTCCGAACAGGAGAACCCTACAACACGCCATCGATGTTGGAAGCCTTTGAGCTCGAATACGCAACCTTCCTGAAAAGCCTGCAATTTGGAGCTTTGAATTCGTGAGAAGGGAAGGCTGGGCAAAACGGGTGCGAGCCTCCACGGCTGGGACAGTGCCTCCGATCCGATGTGCAGAGCGGCATCTTCGCACTTGGTGCGCCAAAATCCGGGAGCTATTGTCAAAAATCACTTCCAGAGCTTCCGCCTCTTGCCATCGGAT
Source organism: uncultured Alphaproteobacteria bacterium (assembly GCA_963776505.1). GTDB lineage: Bacteria > Pseudomonadota > Alphaproteobacteria > Acetobacterales > Acetobacteraceae > JAMXLO01. The sequence goes on along the minus strand of CAVZNH010000062.1, from coordinate 88,213 downwards.
CCGTGGATAAAGAACCTTCCTAATACGCGGTCGACCGGTGATTGGGTCGAGATCAATGGGTTGAAGTCGGGCACTTACACCCTCGAGTTCGGAGGCACGGATCACATTGTCGCCGATAAGATGACGAATGCCACGATTTTCGCCGAAGCGCTGCCGCCGGGCGTGCCGATCTGGCGACCGATGCGGCAGTGCGCGATCACCTACGACAGCGGCGGATGCTGATCTGACCATGACCCATCTGCGCCTGCTGGCCGACGATCTCACCGGCGCGCTGGACAGCGCGGCCGGGTTCGTGCCGTTGACCGGCCCGGTGTCCGTCACATGGCAACCAGTCGCGGCCCAAGGATCTATCGCGTTCGACAGCGGCACCCGCGATCTGCCAGCGCATCAGGCACTCGAAAGCATCGCGCGTTTCTCACCGTTGCTGGACGGAGGTGCGCCGGCCTTCAAGAAGATCGACAGCCTGTTGCGCGGCCACGTCGCACTGGAACTCGCCACCTGCCTGCGCCGGTTCGATCATTGTGTGCTGGCGCCAGCCTTCCCGTTCCAGGGCCGGATCACCCGCAATGGCAGGCAGCTTGTGCGCAGTGACGACGGCTGGCGCGACACCGGCGTCGACCTGTCGACGGAACTGCGCGCGCTTGGCGTCGTGGCCCGCGTGCTGGACGCCGAGACCGATGCCGACCTGGATGCGATCGTCGCCGAAGGACAGCGCCTGGCCGGGCGCGTGCTGTGGTGCGGCACCGGCGGCCTTGCCGGCGCACTCGCTGGACACCGGCCAGTGCCTTGCCCGGTTCTGCCACCGCCGATCCTGGCGCTGATCGGCAGTGACCATGCGGTGAGCCGCGCGCAGATCGCCGCGGTCCCGGCGCCCCTGCGCAATGCGCTGATCACCGTGCGAACCGCCGCCCGGGACACGACCGCCACGGCGCCCGCGCCCACATCGGCGCGACATTCGCGGCACTGCTCGGGCGGATCGAGCGGCCCGGGACATTGTTCGTGACCGGCGGTGCCACCCTGCGCGACCTGTGTGGCGCACTCGGCGTGACACGGCTTGAGGTGGATGGCGCGGTCGAACCCGGCGTGCCAACGTCGCTTTTGCGCGGCGGCGCCTGGGATGGCCAGCGCCTGGTCTCCAAATCGGGCGCGTTTGGCGATACAGGGTTTCTCGCAAGACTGCTGGGAGGTACCCGATGACCGATCGCATTCCGCGGCTGGCGATCACCATGGGCGATCCGGCCGGCGTAGGCCCCGAGATCATCGTCAAGGCATGCCGCCGCCTGTTGCCGCGGATCGAGGCGGGCGCGTTGCGCCTGCTGGTGATCGGCCATCGCTCGGCGCTGCACGCGGCAGCGCTCGCTGCTGCAGGAGACGCTGGCGATTCCCGAGGCCAGGGACGCGCCGCTGGCCTTCCTGGCGGCGGGCGAAGAGGCGGGACCGATCGCTGTCGGCGAGATCGCTCCGGAGGCAGGGCGCTTCGCCTATCTCGCGGTGGCGCGCGCGGTGGAACTGGCGCAGGCCGGACAGATCGATGCAATCGTCACCGCACCCCTGAACAAGGAGGCGCTGAACCTCGCCGGCTACCACTATGCCGGCCACACCGACATGCTGGCGGCGCTGACCAAGACGCGCAGTTCGGTGATGCTCCTGGCGCACGGCGACATGCGGGTGGGCCACGTCACCACGCATGTCGCGCTGGCCGACGTGCCGAAGCTGCTGACCCCAGAGCGGCTGCGCCGCACCATCGACCTCACACACGCGGCCGTGCGCGATCTCGGCATCCCAAAGCCGCGGGTCGCCGTCGCGGCGCTGAACCCGCACGCCGGCGAGGGCGGGCTATTCGGGCGGCAGGACATCGAGATCACCACCCCGGTGGTGGAGCAATGTCGCGCCGACGGGATGGATGTCAGCGGCCCGGTCCCTGGCGACACCGTGTTCGTCAAGCTGCGCGCGCGACAGTTCGACGCGGTCGTGGCGATGTACCACGACCAGGGGCATATTCCGGTGAAGCTGCTGGGCTTCGATGTCGATCCCGCCACCGGCACCTGGCGGGCTCTGTCCGGCGTGAACATCACGCTCGGGCTGCCGTTGATCCGCACCTCGGTTGATCACGGCACCGCATTCGACATCGCCGGCAAGGGGATTGCGAACGAGGAAAGCCTCATCGAGGCGATCGACTACGCGGAGCGCCTCGCGGCGACGCGACGGGCGGCGGTTTGATCTGCATCAATGGCAACGCGCCCTTATCGTGCGACGTTAACCCTTGCTTGGCCGACAGGCTGGAGGACGCATCATGAACCGTGAAATGGCGGAAATCATCCGCAACCAGAAGCCAGTGACGCTGCCGCCCAGTGCGACCGTACAGGAGGCGTGCAAGCACATGCACCAGCACAGGATCGGCGCCGTGTTGGTCACCAGCCCCAAGGGCGAGCTGGTCGGTATCTTCACCGGTCGCGACGCGGTGCGCGTGCTGGCCGAGGGCAAGCCTGCTGGCTCGACCCATCTGCGGAACGTGATGACCGAGAAGCCGGACTGCCTGCCGCCGGGTCACACCGCAATCCACGCGCTCCGGCTGATGCGCGACGGCGGTTTCCGCCACGTACCGGTGGTGCACGAGGGCGTCGTGGTCGGCATCGTCTCGCGTGGTGACTTCCGCGGGCTCGAACAGGACCGGCTGGACGAGGAAACCGGGATGTGGGAGCGAATGCGCTAACGGCGCGACCGCGACAGCAGGTTGCCGGCGAGGCGCAACAGCTGGACGGTAAGGGTTGACCACGCGGCGCTCGCTCTGGCGCCGTCCAACGCACGCTGACGCACCGCCAGGGCTTCAAGCTCTACGCGATCAGGTGATGAACGCATCGCCAGGATCGCGAGCAGCAGCGCCAGCACCAGGTCAGCGCCAGCCAGGATAAGCGCTGCGTACTGGCGCTCCCATGACTGCCTGAGCCAGAACCACGCGGCGAGATGCACAAACACAAGCGTCCCGGCCACGAACACCAGCGCGATCATGGCGAAGGCAACGCGAACCACGGTGCGCTGGGCGCGATGGCGCAGACGCACGCCCTCCGCCTCCGCAGCGATGCGTGCAAGGCGGAGGGGGCGCATCATCTAGCGGGTGACTCGGCCGAGCGCATAGCCGACAGCGGCCGCGATCAGTACCGCCAGCAGCGGCTGTTCGCGCACTTTGGACGTGACCATCTCGGCCTGCCCGCGCACCGAATCAGCCGCCACGTGGACGGCATGCTCGGCGCGACCTGCCACGTCGGCCATCGCCGGCGTCACACGATCCCTCATCAGTGACTCAACCTGCTCGCGCAGCCGCGCGATCTGCACGTGGGCGTCTTCGGAATCTGCCATGGGTCGGGTCCTCCATTTCGCCGTCATAAAGACTAGCCTGAACTGATGGCAAATGTGGGGTGTCCGGCGCAGTCCCCGCGCACGCTTGCGCGAGCAGCGCCTACTCCGCCGGATCGGCCACCACAGGTTCGACAGGCAGCCGTAGCATCTTGTCGATCCGGCACACGAGGTCCGCAACGTCGCTGCCGGGGACTGCGGGGCTGAACAGGTAGCCCTGGAACTCCGTGCAACCGGCGCTTCTGAGCAGCGCAAGCTGCTCGCGTGTCTCAACTCCCTCGACGGTGGTCGCCATGCCGAGGTCCCGGCTCAGCCCGGCTACCGCACGAACGATCGCTCCGCAATCGCGCCTGGTGCCAAGCTCACGGACGAACGACTGATCGATTTTGATACGGTCGAACGGGAAGCGCCGCAGATAGCTCAGCGACGAATAGCCGGTGCCGAAATCATCCAACGCAATGCCGGCGCCGAGATCATGCAATTGATGCAGCGTCGCCAGTGTGGCCTCGGTGTCCTGCAACATCACCGTCTCGGTGATCTCCAGTTCCAGCCGATCGGCCCGCAGCTCGGCATCGCACAACGCCCGCGACACGGCGGTCACCAGATTGCGGCTCTTGAACTGCGCCGGCGAGAGATTGACGGCGACCCGCATCTCGCCAGGCCAGCCCGCGGCAGTGGCACAGGCCTCGGCCAGTACCCATTCGCCGATAGGCACAATCAGCCCGATCTCCTCGGCGAGCGGGATGAACGCGCCCGGCGGCACGAGGCCGCGTTCCGGATGACGCCAACGCAGGAGCGCCTCAAAGCCAGTGACCGCGCCGGCGCGCATATCAATCAATGGCTGATAGAACAGCTCGAACTGACCGGCTCGGAGCGCCTTGCGAAGGTCGAGTTCGAGCAGCCGCCGCGCCTGCATCTGCGCGTCCATCTCGGGCTGGAAGAGTCGGTAGACGCCGCGGCCGTCGACCTTTGCACGGTAGAGCGCGAGATCGGCATTCTTCAGGATCTGGTCATTGTCCGTCCCATCCTCCGGGGCAAACGCAATCCCGACACTGGTGCTTATCACGATCTGGTGGCCTGCCACCTCAAATGGTGCGTCGAACAGCTCAAGTACCCTGTTGGCGAGTCGGATTGCCTCGGTCGGCTTCTCGATCGGCGCCAGGATGATAGCGAACTCATCGCCACCGAGCCGCGCCACGGTGTCCGTCTCACGCGTGGACTGCACCAGCCGTTCTGCGACCACCTGCAGCAGCGCGTCGCCGACCGGGTGTCCGAGCGTGTCGTTGACCTCCTTGAACTGGTCAAGGTCCAGGTAAAGGAGCGCCAACTGCTGCCCGCGGCGGGCATGCGCGAGCGCTGCTTCCAGTTTATGATGGAACAAGACACGGTTCGGCAGGTCGGTCAGAGCGTCATGGTGTGCCAGGTGGACCATCCTGGCTTCTGCCGCGCGGCGGTCAGTGATCTCCTCGAATGTGGTGAGCCAACCCTCTTTCATCGGCTGGAAGGCCATGTTGAAGGCGCGGCCACTGCTGATCTCCCAGGTGGCGGTCGCCCGTGCGCCGTGCGCGATCAGTTCGGCGCGCCGTTCGCGCACGCCCTGCATGTCCTCGGCCGTAACCAGCCCCCGTTCGACGACGTGATCGGTCAGCTCGCGATACGACATCCCTGGCGTCAGCACGCCGTCAGGCACGCCGAACATGCGACAGAAACGCCGATTGACGACCAGCAGCCGGCCATCATTATCGAACATCATCAGGCCCTGCAGCATGTTGTTGAGCGCAATGTCAAAGCGCTGCTCTTGTGCGTGCAGAGCGAGCGCGGCCCGCCCGCGTTCCTCGGCAACCGCAAGTTCCGCTTCCGCCTTGGTGCGCGCAACCTCTGCTGCCTGCAAATTCTCATAGCCACGCAGATGGCGCATGGCGAGCAGAATGGTCGCGAAGATAACCAACTCCAACAGAGCTGTTGTGGCGACCAACATCCGACATTCAACCCACCAATTGGCGAGGATCGAATCCATGGAGTCGGTAACGCTGACGATCACCGGAGAGTTTTCCACGGCGAGGGGTACGATCAGACGCTCCTTGCCATCAAACGGGCTGATAGTCCGCAATGTGCCAGTTGCGGGTGGAACCAGCGCGGTGTTAGGCGCAGCGTTCTCGCCGAACGCTGCGCTAATCTTCGGATCGATGTGCGGATAGCGGACCAGCACCATGCCATCGCGCCGGCTCAACATGAACGAGGCGTCCCTCCCCACCACTATCCTCGAGAACGACTGCTCGAAGTACGCAAGCTTTATCGCAGCGTTGATGAAGCCGAGCACTCTGCCGTCCGCGCCGGTGACCTTACGGGCGAGCGTAATGATCCATTCGCCGTCGTAGCGGCTCTGTACGGGGCCGCCCACCCAGTCGGTCAACGCCGAGTCGCCGGTCAGGTGCCGGAAATACTCTCGATCACTCAAATCGATCGGAGTGACCGGCCATTCACGTGACGACGCGTTGATCAGTCTGCCATGCGAATCTTCCAGCGACAGGCTATTGATGCCGGGGAAACCGACGAGGCGCTCCTTCAGATCTCGATGCATGTCGGACGAGGCTGTCAGGCGAACAAATTCCTCCGGTGAGACGATGCCAAGTTCACGGATATGCTGGATCAGCCCAAGCTGCACGAGTTTCGTCGCCTGAAATGCGCGATGGGTCTCCTCCGCCAGGACGAGCGCGATGTTGTTCAGGTCCCGCTCGTTGTGGGCGATCTCCTCGCGGCGCAGATCGACGACAAACCACGCAGCGGCCGTCGCCAGGCCCAGCGCAAACAGCAGGCCACCGACCGCCAGCAGATGTCTGGCGCGCGCGTAACCAAATTGCGCTGCAAGCCTTGCGAACGCAGACGGCATAAGGGCGCTCTTCCGTTCAGCGCCTCATTCTCTGCCATAAGGCCTGAAACCCCGGTTAACGCCGCCGCCGTCCGGTTGCAGCCTGTCCGCCTACTCCGCGGCCGGCTGCTCCAGGCTGATCAGCGAGCGGCCGCGCGTTTCCGGCAGCAGCAGCAGTGCGACGATCATCACCCCGTACGCCGCCAGGCTGAATATCGCGATGGCGACCGTCAGGCCAAGCTGCGTCGCCAGGAAGCCCACCAGCGCTGGGAACAGCGCGCCGATCCCACGGCCCGCATTGTAGCAGAAACCCTGGCCAACGCCGCGCACCGCAGTCGGGTACAGCTCGGTCATGAACGAACCCATCGGCGAGAACATGATCAGTGAGACATACCCCAGCACGAAGCCGACCGGCAGGAACCAGTCGTTGCTGATTGGCGCGAACAGATACACCACCGTTAGCACGATGGACGCGATTGCGGATATCATGAACGTCCGCTTGCGCCCGATGCCGTCGGCAAGGTAGGCGCCGGTGACGAAGCCGAAGAACGCGCCGAGGATCAGCACAAGCGTATAGCCGCCGGTGCCCACCGCGGAGAGGCCGCGCACTGTCTTCAGATATGTCGGCAGCCAGACACCGAGCGCATAGCCGCCGCCCTGCGCGCCGGCGACCATCATGGAGACGCGCCAGGTGGTCGCGAGATATGGCGGCTTCAGCGCACTGAAGATGTGCATGAAGCCGGCTGGCGCCTCGCGGTTGCGGCGAATTTCCGGCTCCTCGATGAAGCGGCGGATGAAGAATACCAGCGCTGCTGGCGCGATGCCGATCCAGAACAGCGCGCGCCAGGCGTATTGCTCCGGCAGCAGGGCCATCAGCAATGTGTAGAGCAGCGCCGCGGCACCCCAGCCGATGGACCAGCCTGTCTGCACGATGCCGACCGCACGGCCGCGATATCGGTCTCGAATTACCTCGCCCATGAGTACCGCGCCGGCGGCCCATTCGCCGCCGAAGCCCAGGCCTTGCAGCGCGCGAAAGATGAAGAGCTGGTTGAAGTCCTGCGCAAAGCCGCACAGGAAGGTGAAGAATGCGTACCACAGAATGGTGATCTGAAGCACCCGCACACGGCCCCAGCGATCCGACAGCGCACCGGCGAGCCAGCCGCCGAACGCAGATACCAGCAACGTGATGGTGCCGAGTACGCCGGCCTGACCGGTGGTGATGTGCCACAGTCCCAGCAGGCTCGGAATGACGAACGAGAAGATCTGCACATCGAGCGCGTCGAGCGACCAGCCGCCGAAGCAGGCGACCATGGTCCGGCGTTCGCGCGCAGTCAGGTCGGAAAACCAGGCAAACATGACGAGTCGTCCCTTGCTTGTTTGGACCGGCACCCCGCGATGCGGTCGCAAATAGGCTGCAACAGAGGATTCGTCATGTCCACCGAGATGGCGGCGGGCACCGGAACGATGCCCGGATTGCCCGCCGCCTCGATATCCGCCGCCTCGTTATCCGATAGTCAGATGACGTGGAACAGATAGAGCAGAATGATGACCGGGATGGGAATGCCAAGAACCCAAAGCAGAATGCCGCGCATGTTGAACCTCGAACGTTGCCGTGGGCCGATGTTGGTGGGCGGCATGGCGGATCGATGGCAAAGGCATCACGATCAGGTGCCTTTACAGCCTCAGCCGCACGCCGGCCAAAAATGATGGCCCAGGTGTCTGGTAGCCGTTCACCGGCTCAAAGCGCGAGTAGAACAGGTTTCGCCCGTTGGCGAAGAGCTGCACATGCTGCGCCACGTCATAGGTCACAGTGATGTTGGCGATCACGCCATGCGGCGATGAAATGACCGTGCCGGTCGCATCGCCGGCGTCGCTGACGAGAAAGTCCTGGAACGCGCCGGTGATCAGCAGTTCTGGCGCGATCGTCAAGCCGGGGAGGGGAGTGATCGCCGCATCCAGTGCGGCGGTATTCATCGGTCGACGCAGCAGTTGCGAGCCGGTATCGGCGTTCTGCGCGTCGGTATACGTGTAGCTGGCCTGCAGGGAGAGCCAGGTCGCTGGGCGCAACGTAACCTCTGTCTCGACACCTTGGATATGCGCCGAGCCGATGTTCACCGCGGTATCCACCGGCGTGAATACGGCGACGATCAGGTTCCGGATCTGCTCGTTGAAATAGGTGGCGCCGAAGCTGATGGCAGGAATCGGCGTGGTGGTGAACCCGACCTCCCAGCCCTGCGCGCTTTCCGGCAGTAGATGTGGATTGCCGATATAGCCGAACGAGTCGACGCCGAAGCGGTCGAACAGCGAGGGTGCGCGGAACGCGGTGCCATAGGCGGCCTTGAATCGCGTCGCGACCTCCGGCACGTCAAGCACCGCGCCGAGCCGCCAGGTGAAGGGCGCATTGGCGTCCACCCAGTCCTGGCGAAGCTGACCGGTGAGCGTCACGCGTTGCAGCAACGTGGTCTGTAGGCCGGCATACAGCGCATCATCCGTCATGGACGCTTTGGCAGACTGCATGAACGGAGATCCGAAGGATGACTGATTCACCTTCACGTTGATGTTGTCGGCGGTGTACTCGTAGCCGAAGGTGAGGTCGGTCGCCGACAGCCACTGCACATTCATCAGATCCGACAGATGCACTGTGTTGTTCCACTGCGCGTCGGTGCGGTAGCTGTGGTAGCGCGAATCGTTGCTGGCGAGGTTGGGGTCGAGCAGGTTGAGCGCTTCGGTGTAGTGCCTGTCGTCCTGGAGCCGTCCGACGAACACACTGGTCTCATAAGTTCCGTTGAACAACTTGGAGCTGACGCCGATGCGGCCAAGCAGTGAATTGTCGTCGCCGGTGGAGTTGTTGTCGTCGAAGGTTGGGTCGCCCAGCGCGTTGAAGCCGAACACCGCGCCGCGGGCGCGCAGGAACAGCGAAAGCCGCGTGCCGTCTATCGGCGTGTAGCCGAGGTTCAGCGTGCCGACGAGGGCGCGGAACGGGTCTGGCACGCCGGTATAGATGGTCTCGCGCTGCGGCGTCGTGTCGTAGCCGCGCTGTGCCTGCATCTCGAAGGTGGCGGAGTAGTCGAACGGGCCGTCGATGCCTGACGCGTTGACATTGCCCTCGACCTGCTTCGGATAGCCGCCGGCGAGTTCGCTGGTGACGTGAAGGCCAGGTTCGTGGCCCTGGCGCGAGATCAGGTTGATCACGCCGCCGATCGCCCCGGAGCCGTACAGCGACGCCATCGGGCCGCGAATGACCTCGATGCGCTCGACATCGGCAAGCGTGTCAGTGCCGAAATTGAATGCGCCGGATGAGTTCGAGGCGTCGTTCAGCGGCATGCCGTCGCGCAACACCAGCACCTGGTTGGAGTTGGTGCCGCGAACAAACACGCTGGCGTTGCCGCCGGGACCGCCCGACTGGCTGACGCGAACGCCTGGAACCGCGGACAGTGCGTCGGTCAGCGTCGTGTAGCCACGCTGCTCGATGGTCTTGCGGTCGATGACCGTGACGCCGGCGGGGATGTCGACGATCGGCGTCGGGATGCGCGTCGCCGTGACAACTGTTTCGGGCGTCAGCTCCGACGGATCGTCGGCGAGCGCTGGCGCTGCGATCAGCGCGAATACGATAGTGAAGCGAAACCGCTGCATGCGGGTCCTCCATCGACAAGGGTCGACAGCCCGCCTGCGGGTTCACCCCCGCCGCACCGGTACACCCCGCCCGAGGCACGCGCGCAGTCTCGACACCGGCCGGTCTCCTGGCTCGCGGGTCGGGGCCGGTTCCCGCCTTCTCGCCTTGCGGCAATGGCACGTTGGGAACCGGCTCGCCGCGCACAGTTGCGGGGGCAGCAGCCTTGCCCTCGAGCATCGATCCGAGGGTCTGGCTTTCCCGTTTCAGCCCTTCGCCCCCGGATTTAGTCCTGGGGTTGCGGGCCACCGGCGTCTGGAACCACAGTATCGCATCCAAGAGAGCACGCAATGATCCCTCGCATTGAATTCGAACCGAACGCAGATGCCCCGCTCGATGGCATCCGCGTCGTTGATCTGTCGCGGTTGGTGGCAGGCAACATGCTGAGTCTGCAGCTCGCGGACCAAGGTGCCGAGGTGATCAAGATCGAGGACCCGCGCGCCGGCGATCCGTTGCGGGCGTGGCGCGTGAAGGGATTGATCGCTGCACTGGAAGGTATATGCGCGCAACAAGAAGAGTCTGGCGCTGAACCTGCGGCCGCAGGCCGGGCGCGATGCGCTGCTGGATCTGCTGGCACGCAGCCATGTGCTGATCGAGAACTACCGGCCGGGTACATTGGAGCAGATGGGTCTTGGTCCCGACGTGCTGCACGCGCGCAATCCGGGGCTGATCATCGTGCGCATCACCGGCTTCGGGCAGGACGGACCGTATCGCGATCGACCAGGCTTCGGCACGCTGGTCGAAGCTATGTCGGGGTTTGCGTCGAAGAACGGCTTCGGCGACCGTCCGCCAGTTCTGCCGCCGCTGGCGATGGCCGACATGGTGGCGGGGCTGTACGGCGCCTACGCAGTGATGATCGCGCTGCGCGTCGTCGAGCGTGGCGGCAAAGGACAGACAATCGATCTGCCGCTGCTGGATCCGATCATTTCCGTTCTCGGCCCCGACGCGGCAATCCATCGCGTGTCGGGCGAGAAGCCGAAGCGCACCGGGAGCCGTTCCCTGACGACGTCGCCGCGCAATGTCTATGCCACGAAGGACGGGCGCTACATCGCGATCTCGGCGTCAATTCAGGCGATGGCGGAGCGGGTGTTCCGTGCGATCGGCAAGCCAGAGATGATCGACGATCCCCGCTTCCGCACCAACACCGATCGCGTGCGGCACATCGATGAGTGCGACGGCGCCGTTGCCGCGTTCATCGCAGAGCGGACGCTGGACGAGAACATGGCGGTGTTCCAGGCGGCCGAAGTGACCGCGACGCCGGTTTACGAGATCGATCAGCTCGTCGCGGACGAACACATCCAGGAGCGCGGGGTGATCGTGGAAGCGCCCGACGACAGAGGCCGGATCGGTGTTGATGCACAACGTCATCCCGCGGCTGTCCGCCACGCCCGGCAAGCTGCGCCACCCTGCGCCGACATTGGGGCAGCACACGAACGAGGTACTCGGCGAGATCGGCTACTCCGCCGAGCGCATAGCCGCCCTGGCGGCGGACGGGGTGGTGAAGGACATGACCGAGATTGCTTCGTCGCTTCGCTTCTCGCAATGACAGGGTGCTACAGCAGTGACCCGCCCTCGACCAGCAGGATGCTTCCTGTCGTCGCCGTCATCAGCGTGACCGCCGCCATCACCGTCTGCGCCACCTCGTCCGCCTGAACCACGCGCTTCAGCGGCGTGCGCTGCGCCGCGCGCTCCACCATCTCCGTGGTACGGCCAGGTACGAAGCCGGTATCCACCGCGCCGGGCGACACCGACAGCACGCGGATGTTCGGTCCAAGCACGCGTGCCAGCGACTTCGTCATCGTGTCGATCGCCGCCTTGGACGCGCCATACGCGATATTGCTGCCACCGCCGGAAATCGCCGCGCCCGAGGAGATGTTGACGATCACCGCATCGTCGGACCGTTTCATCAGCGGTGCGAAGGCACGGATGGTGGCGAATGGCCCGCGCACATTGGCAACGAAGATTGCATCGATCAGCTCATCGGTCAGTGCCTCGAGGTCGGCGTGCGCGATCATCCGCGTGAAGCCGGCGGAGTTCACCAGCACGTCGCAGCGGCCATATTCGCGTTCAACCATCGCCGCGACATCGCGCAGCGCGGCGGTGTCCTCCATCGGCATGCGCGCCGTGCGATGACCGCTGCCCGGCAGGTCCGCCGCCACCTTATCAGCCTCGGCTGCACGACTGTTGTAGCCGACGACAACCCGGCAGCCTGCCTCGGCGAACCGTCGCGCGGTGGCAGAGCCGATGCCGCCGCTTGCGCCGGTGACGACGGCGACCTTGCCTTGCAGGTTCATGCGCTGCTCCTCAGTCTCAGAACATCGGCCCGCGATTGGCGGCGCCGCCGTCGATGGTGATGATTGTGCCGCTGGTATAGGCCGACTTGTCCGACGCGAGAAAGGCCACCATCCAGCCGATTTCCTCTGACGTGCCGGCGCGGCCGTAGGGCAGGGGCCTCATCAGCTCCTCCCAGCGGTTGGCGTCTCCCAGTCGGTCCTGCGCGCGCTTCTTCATGATCGTCACCAGCCGGTCGGTCGCGATGGCGCCGGGGTTGATGCCGACGACACGCAGATTGTCGGCGGATGCGGCGCCACCCAGTGTTTTGGTGAACGCCATCAATCCGGCATTGCCGGCGGATCCCGCGATATAGCCGGCATCCATCCGCTCGCCGGCCATGCCGAGGATGTTGATGATGACGCCGTGTCGGCGCTGCTGCATCAAGGCGTAGAAGCGGCGGCACATGTTGATGTAGCCGAACACCTTCAGGTCCCAGGCCTCGCGCCAGCGCGCTTCGTCGATCTCCTGCAGGTTGCCGCCGGGAATTGCGCCGGCATTGTTCACCAGGATGTCGATCTCGGGATGCAGCGCGGCGAGCCTGTCCACGTTCGCGCTGTCCGAGATGTCGAGCGCGTGCACATCTGCCCGCACATTCCAGCGCGACGCAATCGTGTCGCGCACCGCATCGAGGTCGGTCTTCGTGCGCGCGACCAGGATGACGTTGACACCTTCCTCTGCCAGGACTTCGGCAGAACCACGGCCGATGCCCTTGGATGCGCCGGTTATCAGCGCGGTCCTGCCGCGCAGATTCAGGTCCATGGCTTTCTCCCCGTTATCAAACTGTTAGATAGCGACTACGGATTTCCGCTTCTTCGGCGCGAAACCGTTCGGGCGATGCGGCATAGACGATGCGCCCTTTCACCATGATGTGGATTTCGTCCGCCACCGCCTCGGCCAAACGCATGTTCTGCTCGATCAGCAGTACCGTCACTCCCTGGCTCGGCAGGCCGCGGATCACTTCGGCCAGTTCGCGCACCACCAGCGGCGCCAGGCCCTGGCTCGGCTCATCCAGCAGCATCACCTTGGGATCGCTCACCAGCGCACGCGCGATCGCCAGCATCTGCTGTTCGCCGCCCGACAGCGTGCCGCCACGGCTCGATGCACGCTCCCGCAGCGGCGGGAACAGCTCCATCAGCCGAGGCATCGGCCACGACCGCGCCGCGCGGCGCTCCGCGACACGGATGTTCTCAATAACTGTGAGGTCGGGAAAGATCAGCCGACCCTCCGGCACATACGCGACGCCTGCGCGCGCGACACGATGCGGCGGCCAGCCAGTAATGTCCGTGCCATCCAGCAGCACGCCGCCACCACTCGGCGGCACCAGTCCCATCACCGTGCGAAGTGTCGTCGTCTTGCCGACGCCGTTGCGGCCCAGCACGGAACAGATGCGGCCCTCTGGCACGATCAGATCGACGCCCTGCAACACGTGGCTCGCGCCATAGTGCGTGTTGAGGTCCTTGATCGTCAGCATCAGGCGAGACCTCCGAGATACGCACGCTGCACCTCGGCATTCGTCTTGACCTGCTCCGGCGACGCCGTCGGCGATCACTGAGCCGCGATGCAGCACGGTGATCATGCCGGCGAGGCGGAACACCACCTCCATGTCGTGTTCGACCAGCAGCACGGTCATCGCACCATCCGACAGCAGTCCGGCGAGCGTATCTACCGCCTGCGCCGTCTCCTCCACGGAAAGACCCTGCGTCGGCTCATCCAGCAACAGCAGACGCGGCTGCTGCGCCAGTGCCATCGCGACTTCGAGCAACCGCTGATCGCCATGCGACAGCAAACCGGCCGGCCGCGTTGCGACATGCGTCAGCCCCAGCCGTTCCAGTGCCGCATCGCCGCGTCGCTGGGCATCGCCGAAGACCGCGCCGCCGCCATAGGGCTGCCAGCGCCGCGCATGCCGCGCCTGCGCCGCGAGACGCGCATTCTCACGCGCGGTCATCTCGGGAAACAGCGCGGTGATCTGGAACGTACGCGATATGCCCCGCTGACAAATGCTGTAGGGCGACAGGCCGGTCAACGTCTCGTCGTCGAATCGCACGTTGCCTTCGGACGCCTTCACCACGCCGGTGATGAGATTGAACAGCGTCGATTTGCCGGCACCGTTCGGGCCGATCACCGCGCGCACCTCGCCCGCCTCGACCCGCATAGTCACGTGATCGACGGCGATGATGCCGCCGAAGCGGCGCGTCAGCCCGTCCAGTTCAAGGAGCGCCATCGCCCTCGTCTCGCGGTTGACGGCTCGCCGGCGAACGCGCGCGTCGCCAAACCCCAGATGCCCTGCGGGGCAAACAGCACGAACAGGATGAAGATCAGGCCGAAAAACAATGCCCAGGAATCGGTCCACGAGCTGAGCAGGTTGGACACCAGCATGAAGAACGCCGCGCCGATGATCGGTCCGATCAATGTGCCGGCGCCGCCGACGATCACCATGATCAATACCTGGCCGGAGAACAGCCAGAACAGCAGCTCGGTATTGGCGAAGCCGGCGAATGGTGCGTAGAGCGCGCCGGAGAGCCCGCCCAGTGCGAACGAGATCGCCACCACGGCGATCTTGTAGTGACGCGTGTTGTAGCCGAGCGACAAGGTCTTCGCCTCGTTCTCGCGGATGCCGCGCAACACCGCGCCGAATGGCGAGCGCACCAGCGCCCGGCAGAACACGAACGCACCGAACAGGCAGGCAAGCACGAGATAGTAGAAGCCCGACTTGCCGGCGAAGACGGTGATGCCGAACGGGCCAGGGCTGCGGGGAATGCCCGCCAATCCGTCAGAGGCGCCGGTAACCGATGTCCACTTGAAGGCCACCGCGTAGAGCAATTGCGCAAACGCGAGCGTCAGCATCGAGAAAGACACGCCGGACGCAAGCGTGCACACCCAGGCGACGCCGATCGCCACGATGCCGCTGAACGCTGCGGCGATCGGCACGGCGAACACCAGCGGGAGGTCGGTATGCAGCAGCAGGTTGCCGCAGGTATACGCGCCGAGACCGTATGCGGCGGCGTGACCGAACGACAGCAGCCGCGTATAGCCGACCATGAGGTCGAGGCTCATGGCGCACAGGCCGAGGATCAGCGCCTCGGTCAGTAGCGTCATGGCATAGGGCGGCAGGCCGGCGGGAGCGAGCGCAAGCACGCATGCGACGGCAGCGAGTCCGCTCCAGAATCGCACTACGATTCCTTGCCGAGCAAGCCGCCGGGACGGACGACGAGTACGGTGAGCATGACGAGATACATCAGCGCGAGTGCGAGGTCGGGGAAGTAGTAGGTGCCGAACACCTGGACAAATGCGACGAGCAGTGCGCCGATCGCGGAACCGAGGAAGCTGCCCATGCCGCCGATGATGACAATGACGAAGGTGTCGATCACGGCGTTCGGCGCCATGGCGAGCGAGGCGGTCACCAGAGGTGCCGCAAGCACGCCGCCAATGCCCGCCAGGCCACAGCCGATACCGAACACCGCGGAACGCACCAGGTGCACGTCGGTGCCGAGGGCGTGCACCATCTCGGCGTTCTGCGACGTGGCGCGGATCAGCAGACCCAGGCGAGTGCGCTCGAGGAACTGCCACATCGCGATTGCCACCACGATGCCGGCGCCGGCGAGGAACAGGCGGTAAATCGGGAATGGTTCGTCGAGGATGAAGACGATGCCCGAAAGTGCCGATGGCGCGGGGACCTCGAGCGCGTTGACGCCCCAGATCAAGCGGATTGCCTCGCCCATTATCAGTGTGAGGCCAAATGTCACCATCAGAAAGGCACTGTGATCACGGCGGTAGAGCCGGCGGAGAATGCCGAGTTCGAATGCCGCGCCGAAGCCGCCGACCAGCAGGGGCGCAACGACAAGTGCCGCCCAGAAGTTCCCGGCGACGGTCACTGCAGAATAGCCGACATAGGCGCCCAGCATGAAGAATGCGCCGTGCGCGAAGTTCACGATGCGCATGATGCCGAAGATCAGTGTCAGCCCAACGCCGAGAAAGAACAGCAATGCCGCTTGCGACAGGGCGTTGAGGCACTGGGTGATAAGGAAGCCGAGGAAGTCCATCAGCGCCTCCCGCTCCCCTTGCCTGAGGGGGACGACGGGAGGGGGCCGGGGGACGACGCGCTGCCCCTCCCTCCAGCCCCCTCCCGCAAGGGGAGGGGGAGGACTGGTTGGGGGGCATGCTCAGCTATCGAACGTCATCTGACGGCAGGCTGGTGTGACCTCGTCGCCGGGATAGGTCGCGATGATCTCCGGCACCGGTGTCTTGGAGCCCTCCGGCTTCACGACCTTCACCATGTAGCCGCCTTGCACTGCCTGGTGGTCGCAGGCGCGGATGGCGACGTGGCCCTTGATCGAGTCCACCGCGACCGTCTCCAGCGCGGCACGCAGCCTGTCGGTCTCGATGCTGTTCGCCTTCTCGATTCCGGCCTGGAGAAGCTGGCACGCCTGCCACTGCTCGCCCTCGAACACGTCCGGCTCGGCGCCGTATTCCTTCCGCCACGCCTCGACGAAGGCCTTGTTCGCCGGATTGTCGATGGTGAAGACGTAGCGCGTCGAACCGACCAGCCCGAGTGCCGCGTCGCCAACCGCATGGATGCTGTTCAGGTCGACGATCGAGGTGAGCAGCTGCAGCTTGTCGGCCAAACGATACTCGTGCGCCTGTGACAGGAACGCGTTGTTGTCGGCGCCCTGCATCACGATGAAGCAGGCATCGGCGCCTGATTGGCGGATCTTGGTGATGTAGGTCGAAAAGTCCTTCGTGCCGATCGGCGAGAACACCGAGCCGACAAAATTCTTCTTCGCCTTCTTCACCTCGTCCTGGAACACGTCGACGCTATTGTGTCCCCACGCATAGTCCATGCCGATAGCGTAGAAGTTCTGCATCTCACCGCGGCGCAGCCACAACGAGATGACACGTGTCTCCATCGGTCCGGAGATGTTGGCGCGGAAGAAATTTGGTACGAATGACGAACCGGTCAGCCGCCCGTCGCCATTGTCTGACGACATGAAGATCGTGTTCCATTCGGCGAGCTTCGGCACCACCGCCAGCGCCTCGGATGACAGCACCATGCCGAACAGCAGGCGGCAATCATCGCGCTCTACGACAAGTTGTGCCTTGCGCACGCAGGTGGCGGGATCGCCGGTGGTGTCCTCGACGTGCAGTTCGATCTGCCGACCGAGCAGTCCGCCCTTGGCGTTCACCTGCTTGGCCCAGAATTCCGCCCCGTGGCGCATCTGTTGGCCAATTTCGGCAGCGGGTCCGGTGAGGGCGAGCGGCATGCCGATGCGGATCGGTGTCTCTCCGCGCGCGTGGCGTAACACTGCGGGCGCGGCCACCGCGGCAAGGCCTACGCGCATCACGGCGCGGCGTGTGAACCGTGTAGCGTCGGCCCATGGCCATGCTTGCCTCCCGGTTTATGAGACAGTATCGGCACGAAGCCAGACGAGGTTCAAGCTGCAGGGCGCCGTCATGCCGGCTGCGCCGGTTGATCTGGGTCAATGCGCGCGCAGCTTCCACCGCCTAGTGCAGCGCATGTCGCCGAGGAACAGCACGATGCACGCAGCCGATGTCATGACGCCGGATGTGATTTTCGCCAGCCCTGAAACGCCGTTGCCTGAGCTGGTGCGCCTGATGCTGGACTACCGGATCAGCGCCCTGCCGGTCGTCGATGGCGGCCACATTGTGGGGATCATCAGCGAAGGCGACCTGCTGCGCCGGGCGGAGACCGGGACCGAGCCGTCTCCGTCGCGTTGGCTGGAGTTGGTGACCTCCACTGACCGATTGGCGGCGGACTACACCCGCTCGCATGGACGCAAGGCAGCCGAGATCATGACACGTGACGTGGTGACCGTAACCGACACCACGCCGATCACCGAGGTTGCACACCTCATGGAGACAAGGCGCATCAAGCGTGTGCCGGTGACGCGTGAGGGCAGGCTGGTCGGCATCGTCAGCCGGCGCAACCTGCTGCAGGCGCTGGCCACCACTCTGTCTGTGGCCGCGGTCACGCCCGACGACAGGGCGATCCGCGATGCGTTCTATGCCGAGTTGCGTCGTCAGGCATGGGCCGGTGGCGCAGGCGCAATCAATGCCGTGGTGTGCGACGGCGTCTTGCATCTGTGGGGGGTTGCGCCGGATGAGACACTGCGTCAGGCGCTGGTGGTGGCGGCTGAGAACGTTCCAGGTGTCCGGACGGTGGAGGACCACATGGATCTCCCCCGGACGATCGATCCGCTGGACCGACCGAATTGGCCTAGCCCAGCGCGGCCATAGCGCTCACCCGCGGCGCAGGTAGGCGCGGGCTTTCCGCTTGGTCATAGGCGCCGGCACCCGGTCACCCTGATCCGTCCGTCCGGGAAACTCGCCAAGGTTCTCGAGCAGTTCGGCTTCCTCGATGGGCTCTTCGTTTGCCTCTGGCTGGGGATGCTCCACCATGGGGTTTGGCAGCAGCCCGGCATCCGGATGGTCGACGAATGCCTGCAATTCGCGTGCTCGTTCCAGATATTCCGGTTCACGGCCTTTTGGGCTGCCGGCTTCGCGCCACATGCGCCGTGCACGCGCGCGAATGTCCCTGTCATGTTCTCGTTCCGCTTTGGCCATTTCATCCTCCAACGCCTCACAAATCAAAGGGTAGGCGCCGGACCGCCAGTGCCGCTTTGACCCAGATCAATGCCGAGCCAGGAAAAGGCGTGCTTATCCGCGATTTGAATGAACAGCCTCATTAGGAGCCACCCAATGGCCTCTAATTCGCCCAACGTCCGCCGGTTCGCGACGTTGCGTCTGGCGGACGTGCCGCTGGTCGGCGGCAAGAATGCCTCTCTGGGCGAACTCTATGCCGAGCTTGGCGGGGCTGGGGTGCACGTGCCGAACGGCTTCGCCCTGACCGCCGACGCATACCGGGATGCGCTCACCGCCGCAGGCGCCTGGCCAAGGCTGCACGCGCTGCTCGACGGCCTGGATGTCACCGACCTGGCGCTGCTGGCACAGCGGGCGCACCAGGCGCGCCAGATCGTCTACGACGCGACCGGGACCAATGACTTGTCGAGCAGCGATCGCTGAACTCGTACCGCAAGCTCGAGGAGGAGTATGGCGACAACGTCGCGGTCGCGGTGCGCAGTTCGGCGACGGCCGAAGACCTGCCTACCGCCAGCTTCGCCGGCCAGCACGAGAGCTACCTGAACATCAGTGGTGCCAACGATCTGTTCGAGGCTTGCCGCCTCTGCTTCGCCTCGCTGTTCACTGATCGCGCCATTGTCTACCGCGTCAACAATGGCTTCGACCACTTCAAGGTCGCGCTGTCGGTCGGCGTGATGAAGATGGTGCGCTCGGACATGGCCTCGAGCGGCGTGATCTTCACGCTCGACACTGAGTCAGGCTTTCGCGATGTCGTGTTCATCACTGGCGCTTACGGTCTCGGCGAGAATGTCGTGCAGGGCAAGGTCGATCCGGACGAGTTTTATGTGCACAAGCCGACCTTTCTGAGTGGTCATCGCGCCGTGCTGCGACGCTCTCTGGGTCAGAAGCAGTTCGCCCTGCGGCTGGCCGAAGGCCATGTTGGCTCTTCGACGCGCGACCAGGTCATGACCGAAGAGGCACGCTCGCAGTTCTGCATCGACGATGCCGACGTGCTGACGCTGGCCGACTACGCGATCCGCATCGAGCAGCACTATTCCGCGCAGGCCGGCCATCCCGTGCCGATGGACATCGAATGGGCGAAGGATGCTGAGGACGGCAGGTTGTATATTGTGCAGGCGCGGCCGGAAACGGTCGCGTCGCAGCGCGCCGGCGATGCGTTCGAGAGCTACGCGCTGACCGGTGAAGGCAGGGTGCTGGTCAGCGGCAAGGCGGTCGGCGAAAAGATCGGTGTCGGCACGGTACGGGTGATCACCGGCGCCCGGGACCTGAATGATTTCCGTCCCGGCGAAGTGCTTGTAGCAAGCTTCACAAGCCCCGACTGGGAGCCGGTGATGAAGACCGCCGGCGCCATCGTGACCGACCGCGGCGGGCGTACCTGCCATGCCGCGATCGTTGCGCGCGAGCTTGGCGTCCCTGCGGTGGTAGGCAGCGAGGCAGCGACAGCGAGGTTGCGCACCGGACAGTTGGTCACAGTGTCCTGTGCCGGCGGCGAGGTCGGTCAGGTCTACGATGGCAACGTTCCGTTCGAGATAACGCGTTTGTCAGCCAGCGCGCTTGAATTGCCGCGCACCCGCATCATGGTCAACCTGGGCAATCCCGATCTCGCATTTCGCACCGCGATGATGCCGAATGCCGGGGTAGGCTTGGCGCGGATGGAGTTCATCATCAGCGAGCATATCGGCGTGCATCCGATGGCACTGGTGCATCCGGAGAAGCTCGACCCCGCGGAACGCACGCGTATTGCATTGCTCAGCCGCAATGCGGGGTCGCCGCGCGAGTTCTTCGTCCGCACGCTAGCGGAGGGAGTCGGCACGATAGCTGCGGCCTTCTGGCCGAAGCCGGTGATCATCCGGCTGTCCGACTTCAAGACCAACGAATACGCGCAACTGCTCGGCGGCGCCGCATTCGAACCCAAGGAGGCCAACCCGATGATTGGGTTCCGAGGCGCGTCTCGTTACGCGCACCCGGCCTATGCCGACGGGTTCGCACTGGAATGCGAGGCGTTGCGTCGCGTGCGCGAGCACATGGGACTGCGCAATCTTATCATCATGGTGCCGTTCTGCCGACGTGTGGCAGAAGCCAAGCAGGTGATCGAGGCGATGGCGCGCCACGGTCTGCGACGGGGTGCGGACGGTCTCGAGATTTACGTGATGTGCGAGATTCCCAACAACGTCATTCAGGTCGACGCATTCGCGGCAGTGTTCGACGGGTTCTCAATCGGCTCGAACGACCTGACGCAGCTGACGCTTGGGGTTGATCGGGACTCGGAGATCGTGGCGTTCGACTTTGATGAACGTGACCCTGGCATGCTGGAGATGCTGCGTCTTGCCGTGGCAGGCGCCAGGCGCAACGGCCGTCATATCGGCATATGTGGCGAAGCGCCGGCGACCTATCCCGAAATCGCCCAGTTCCTCGCTGCGCTCGGGATCAATTCGATCAGTGTCAACCCGTCCAGTGTGCCTCGTACCATCGCAGCGGTGCGCGAGGCGGAGGCGAAGGTGGCTACACGCGCCGCGGCGTAAGGCGCACGTGGCAGAGCACCTCATCGCCCCATGCGTCCGAGAAATTCTAGCTGCCAGCGCATTTCCTCCACGGCCAGGGGGAAGCCGCCTGACTGTCCGGCGATCAGCACCGCTTCAGGTGCCAGCCGCGCCAGCAAGGTCTGCAGCGCTACCGCGACCTGCATGGTGAATCCAGCCTTCCAGACGAGGCTCACCAGCCCCTTGGCGCTGCGCAACGACGAAGCGCGATCCACCACCGAAACTGGCGTACCCGCGGCCAGGGCCAAGAGTGCAGTCGCATAGCGCGTCTCTCCCTGCCGCGCCGCCGCCAGCAAGGTTTCCTCAACCAACTCGCCACGCGCCGCTGTTGCGCGTGCCTGCGCGAGGGCCTCCTCGGCCGTTGCATCCAACGGCGCCGCCGGTTCCGGTGCATCTGGGGCCAGCCGAACCGCGATACGTCGGCGCAGTTCCTCGGCCAGAGGCGGCGCGAGATCGGCGCGCGTGGCGAGTTCGGCCAGAAGATGAGTTGCCAGGAGCTCGGACAGCATATGCGCAGCACGCGGCGGCAGCGAAGGGCGTCGCACGAGCGGCTCATGCCAGTCCGGGTGGTTGACCGACCGCGCGACCAAAACGTCGAGTGTTGCCTCGCAAATCTGCGCCGACGGGTTTGCGAGCAGCGCGCGGATGGCCGTGCTGTCGGCGCTCGCCGCGATTGCATCGGACACCGCCGGCTCCAGTACCGCTCGATGCGCCACGGCGAGAACAGTGCCAGTAGCTGGTGCCATGGCCACCAAGCTCAAGAGATCCTCGGTGGTCAACAACGGCGACAATCGAATGACGGGCTCGAACACCGATTTTTCGGTGTCATGCGCGAGCTGGCGGATCAGCCCACGCGGCGCATCCGGCAGCTCCTTGACTGCTTCAGCGATGATTGCGCGCACTCGCACGGCCTCGTCCGCAACGAGTGCCTTCAATGTGTCCCAGGTTTCCTGATGCAGCCGCGCATGTTCGGCGGCCGACAGCCCAGGAACGAGCGCCGTCAGCTTGCGTGCCAGCAGGATGCGAACACGTTCATCGCCATCGCCGGCGAGCACCTCGTTCACCTGCGGCGGTGCGGCGGCGTTGAGCGCGAGCGCTGCGCGGACGGTGACCGAGGTGTCGTTCGCCAGATCGATCAGGATATCGGCCTTGGTCCCAGTGCCGGCGCCGAGGCGGACTCGGGCCGCTTCATCTTCCGGCGCTGCGTAAGGTTGATCCATGATCACGCATCAGCCTCGCGTGCGACACGCCAATTGCCACGACCAGTGCGCTTGACCTCATACATCGCCTGGTCCGCACGGCGCAGCAGGCTGTCCACCGGTTCATGGCTCGCGGGCTCACGCGTGGCGATGCCGATCGACACGGTTGGGGTTGGTCCGTCGTCGCAGGCGATCTCCAGCAACTGGTTCGGCACCTCGGTGCAGAGGTGGTCGGCGCGCTCGGCCGCGGTCAGGTGGTCCGCACCATTCAACCACAGAGCGAATTCGTCGCCGCCAAGCCGCGCAACGAGGTCTGTGGGTCGCACGGTGTTGCGCAGGACGTTGGCAGTTCGTACCAGAACCTGGTCGCCCACCTCGTGACCGAGGCGGTCGTTCACCGGCTTGAAGTAGTCGAGGTCGGCGAACATCAGCGTTCCAGGCTGCTCCTCGCGATCGAGCCGGTCGATGTGGCGACTCAACTCCTCAAGGAAGGCACGACGATTCAGCAATCCGGTCAACGGATCGGTTCGCGCCTGGCGTGCCATCTCCTGCTGGATGGCTTCATGTTCCAGCACCATCCGGATGAGGCCGGCTGCGGCGTTGATCAGCAGCATGTCTTCGGCGTCCCAGCCGCGGGAGCCGGGTGAGCGCCACAGCGCAACCCCTGCGTCGGCGCCCAAGCCGCGTTCGGCAGACCGCGGCCAGGATCGGTCGTCCATTCTTGGCGACGCTGACCATTGGTCCGTTCGCCATTGCAAGCAAACCGGCGGCGTCCACCAGGAGTTCATCTCCATCGCGGCCAGCACGATGAACCATCACAGCACCCTCCTCGCTGCGCAGTTCGATCACCGCGGCCCCCTCTGCGCCGAGCGCGTTCATCAATGCATCCAACGCTGCCTGCATCATGCGCGGCGCGAACACCTCGTGGCCCATGCGCCAGAGGATATGGTCCAGCACCTCACCGCGGCGCAGCGAAGCCGCAACCCGTCCCGCGCTTTCGTCGAACTCGGTCCAGTCAATCCCCATCCCACGCGTGCCCACGATGCGCCCTTCCGCGTCGGACAGCGGTGCAGCAGAGAATGCGAGCAGTATGGAGCTGCCGTCGGCACGTTTGAGCCAGGCGGCGCGCCGACGGACCGGAGCGGTGACACGGAACGGATTGAAGCCATTCGCGTTGAGTCCACCGGCCAGCAGCAATTCGGCAGGCTGGCCGATCAGGTGTCGAAGCAGCCCAACCAAGTGCCGCGTTCGGCATGACGAACACGAAACGGCCCCAGGCATCAGTCTCATAGGCGAGATCAGCGGCAGTGATCACGAGATCGCGCCAGCGCTGGCGGCTGTCGAGCAGTGCGCGCCGCAGGGTCGGATCGGTCCCGGGCGTGCGCGGGATTTCGGCGATCGTATCGGTCATGACGCCAAACGTCCTGTCCCGGATCGGATCATTAAACGCTATCCGGCTAACGAAGGGTTGCCGACCGCGTTGACAGGTTCCAGGCCGCTGCGCATGGTCCGGCCGCGCATTCGACCGAGGATTTTGCCGCATGAGCCAGCACGCGCTGCAGCAGCCGATCGAGGAACTATGGGAACGGCGCGAGTCACTGTCGTCTGCGACCGGCGGCGAGGCGCGCGGGGCGGTGGAGGCGGCGCTCGACCTGCTCGATTCCGGCGCCGCGCGTGTCGCCGAGCCGAGTGGGTCGGGCTGGCAGGTCAATCAGTGGCTGAAGAAGGCGGTATTGCTGTCGTTCCGGCTGACGGATTCGACGGCGATGGAGGGCGCGGGCGGAGCGCCGGTGTGGGACAAGGTGCCGTTGAAGTTCGCCGGTTGGGGTGAGAACCGCTTTCGCGAGGCGGGATTCCGCGCTGTGCCTGGCGCCGTGGTCCGGCGGTCGGCCTATGTCGCGCCGGGTGCGGTGCTGATGCCCAGTTTCGTCAATGTCGGCGCCTATGTCGGGCGGAACACGATGGTGGATACCTGGGCGACGGTGGGAAGCTGCGCGCAGATCGGTGCCAACTGCCACCTGTCCGGCGGCGTCGGTATCGGCGGTGTGCTGGAGCCGCTACAGGCCAATCCGGTGATCATCGAGGACGACTGCTTCGTCGGCGCGCGGTCGGAGGTTGCCGAAGGTGTGGTGGTGGAGCGCGGCAGCGTGCTGTCGATGGGGGTATTCATCGGAGCCTCGACCAAGGTGGTCGATCGCGCGACCGGCGAAATTCATATTGGGCGGGTTCCGCCGTATTCCGTCGTGGTACCGGGATCGCTACCGGGGAGAGCATTGCCGGATGGCTCGCCCGGGCCATCGCTATACTGCGCGGTGATCGTCAAGACTGTGGACGAGCAGACGCGAGCGAAGACCTCGATCAACGAGTTGCTGCGCGATTGATGTACGGCCCCTTGTTGGGCAAGCCCCTCTTTCCAATCCTCTGCCGCTGCGCGGGAGAGGGGGAAGGTTCACCGTGAAGGAACTGCACGATCCGCTGCCCCTTGCCCAGGCGCTGATCCGCTGCGCCTCGATCACACCTGCCGATGCCGGCGCGCAGACCACACTCACCGACGCTCTGACACGGCTTGGCTTTACCGTCACACCTTTGCGGTATGGGCAGATCGACAATCTGTTCGCGCGCATTGGCACCGGATCGCCGCATATCTGCTTTGCGGGCCATACCGACGTTGTCCCGGTCGGCAATGCGAATTGGCAATCGGATCCCTTCGGTGGCGAGGTGCGGAACGACATTCTCTACGGCCGCGGTGCCTGCGACATGAAAGGCGCCATAGCGGCCTTCGTCGCGGCTGCCGCGCAGCACCTGGCCGACGGTCCGTCGCGTGGTTCGATCAGCCTGTTGATCACCGGCGACGAGGAGGGCCCCGCGGTCGATGGCACGGTGCGGGTGCTCGAATGGATGCAGACCAACGGCCAGATTCCCGACTTCTGCGTCGTGGGCGAGCCGACCTGTCCGGTGGCGCTCGGCGACATGGTGAAGATCGGCCGTCGCGGTAGCCTGAACGCGAAGATCACCGTGCACGGCACGCAGGGCCATGTTGCCTATCCGCAGCGCGCCGACAATCCGGTGCACCGGCTGATCCGCATCGCCGATGCCCTGACCGCGGCGCCGCTCGACGCCGGCAACGAGTGGTTTCAGCCGTCGAGCCTCCAGTTCACCAGCATCGACGTCGGCAACCCGGTGACCAACGTAATCCCGGCCACCGCGTCGGCGATGCTGAACATCCGCTTCAACAGCGACCACACCGGCGCTGCGCTATCTGCATGGCTGCGCGCGGTAATCGAGCAGCATGTGGAACGCTTCGACCTGGACATCGCGATCAGCGGCGAATTGTTCCTGACCGAACCTGGAGAACTGGTGAACACGCTGCGCCAGGCAATCGTGAATGCGAGCGGCGTGGAGCCGAAGCTCGACACGGGCGGCGGCACCTCGGATGCCCGCTTTATTGCGCGTTACTGTCCGGTCGCGGAGTTCGGCCTGGTTGGCGCCACCATGCATCAGGTGGACGAGCGCGTGCCGGTTGCTGAATTGCGGGACCTCGCGCGTATATATCGCAGTATCCTCGCGGCCTTTCTGACATGAGCGGTTACACGCGCGGGCGGCCACCGCAGCTTGGCAACATTGTACTCGGCGTCCTTCGCCTGGCCCGCGGGCGTGCCGACGGTATCCGTCAGTTCGGCGCGACACGCGAAGCATTCCTGGCGAGCCTGGCGCCGTTGATCGCCTTTCCGCTGGTGGGTGGCATGCTGATGTTGCTGGGCGGCGGCGGCCTGACCGCGCTTGCCGATTTGCTTGCGACACTCTGCGCGCTGGTGGCGCCACCGGTTCTGTCGTTCGAGGTCGCGCGGTTGTGGGGCAGACAGAATGCGTGGCTGCGCTTTGCCACAGCCTTCAACTGGTGCCAGTGGGTCATCCCCCTGATCGGCACACTGCTGCTGGTGGTGCTTGGGACCCTGGCAGCGCTCGGTCTGCCACGCACCGTTGCACGCGCCAGCGTTATGATTGGCCTGGTATCGTATGGCCTGTGGCTGCACTGGTTCCTGGCGCGCCACGGTCTCGGCCTATCGCGTATTCGTGCGGCGCTTCTGGTGTTTGGCGTGAATTTTGGGACGGTGCTGCTTGTGCTCGGACCGCGCATGCTGGCGCTGATCGGCGACGGCGGGCTGGGCGAGAAGTGAGCATCGGCACGGCGGTGTCCTCTGGTCTGCATGCGGCCTGGCTGTTGGCGCGCGGGCGGGCGGAGGGGGTCCAGTATGTCGAGGCCGACATGGCCGGCGCGGCGCGCAGTTTCTGGGCTGCCGCGATCTGCCTGCCGGCGTTCGTCTGCCTGCGTCTGCTGGCCTGGACCAGCGGGGGTATGCCGCCGCACGCGGCGCATGTGTTCGCGCTGGATCTGCTGTCCTATGGCATCGGCTGGTGCGGGTTTGCCGTGCTGTCGTATCGGCTGGTTGGCGCGATGGGGCTGAGCGAGCGCTGGCCGCGCTGCATCGCGCTGTGGAACTGGTGCAACGTGGTGCAGTACCTGCTGCTGGTGGTGTTCAGCATTCCGGGGCTTGCTGGGCGCGCCGGCGCCACTCGATCAGGCGGCGCAGCTTGTCGGGCTCGGCTGGGCGCTTTGGCTGGAATGGTTCGTCTTCCGACTGACATTGGGCATTGGGTTTGCCGCCGCGGCGGGGCTGGTCATGCTGGATGTGGCGATCGGCGTGCTGCTGGCAGCGGTTGGGGTCACGCTCGCGGGCGCATAGGGCGGCATGGCGGGCTTGCCGCGCGACGCCGCTAACCCGAGTGGCAAAGGGCCGAGTCTTGCTGCCTGCTCCCACGAGGATTAGTCGGCTGTGTCGGAAGATTAACAGCCAGGACCCGCATGCTTTCCCAGTTCGAGCGCTACCCCCTCACCTTCGGTCCCACGCCGATCGAGCACCTGTCCCGTCTCACCGAACATCTCGGCGGCGCAGTGGAGATCTACGCCAAGCGCGAGGACTGTAATTCGGGCCTGGCGTTCGGCGGCAACAAGCTGCGTAAGCTCGAATACATCGTGCCGGACGCGATCGCCTCCAACGCGGATACGCTGGTCTCCATCGGTGGGGTGCAGTCCAACCACACGCGCATGGTCGCGGCGGTGGCGGCGAAGCTCGGAATGAAGTGTCTGCTGATTCAGGAAAGCTGGGTGCCGCATGAGGACGCGGTCTACGACCGGGTGGGCAACATCATGCTGTCGCGCATCATGGGAGCCGAGACCCGCATGGTGGACGCTGGCTTCGACATCGGCATCCGCGACAGTTGGAAGGCGGCGCTCGAAGAGGTGCGCGCCAAGGGCGGCAAGCCTTACGCCATTCCGGCCGGCGCGTCGGTGCACAAGTTCGGTGGTCTCGGTTATGTCGGCTTCGCTGAGGAAGTGCGGGCGCAGGAGGCCGCGATGGGCCTACGCTTCGACTATATCGTCGTGTGCACTGTTACCGGCTCGACGCATGCCGGCATGGTGGTGGGCTTCGCCGCGGACGGACGCGCGCGCAACGTCATTGGCATCGACGCGCTCCGGCACCCCGGCGCAGACCAAGGCGCAGGTGCTCGAAATCGCGCAGAACACTGCTGCGCTTGTAGGCGGCAAGGACATTGTTGCGGATGATATCGTCCTGTTGGAGGACTATGCCTACCCCTGCTACGGCGTGCCGTCGAAGGAGACGCTTGAGGCGATCCGCCTGTCAGCGCGCCTCGAGGGCATGATCACTGACCCAGTTTACGAAGGGAAGTCGATGCAGGGATTGATCGACCTCGTCCGGAACGGATTCTTCCCCAAGGGCGCCAAGGTGCTCTACGCGCATCTTGGTGGCGGTCCTGCGCTGAACGGTTACGGCTACACATTCCGGAATGGGTGACGCAGTTCTGATCACATTTGCTGGCGAAGACTAACTGCGAATTTAAGGAACTAAATCCGTCTTTAATCGAAATGTCGAGCCGACGTCCATAGGTCAGGGTTGTCTTGAGGACACGGCGTCTTCCAGGCATTGGACGGAAAAGGATAAACTGATGAAGACGATACTTCTCGCCGCCGCCGCGATGCTTTGCATCGGAGTGGGCGTAGCCTATGCGGACGGGGGAGATGACGAGGGCGGAGCGGTCGCGAACACGTTTTTCAGCGAGCTTCCTGGGGTGCTTCCGACGGCTCCTGGCGCGCCGCCCAACAACGTAGCTGTGAACGGCTATCAGACCATGACCCAACCCACCACCACCTCTTCGGCTGCACCCTCCGCCACCACCGCCACTGCGGGGACACGTTCCAGCGGCAGCTGACGGTTCCTATTGCCGCAGACAGCGCAAAAACCGGGCCGGCGATATGCTGGCTCGGTTCACGCGGCATAACAGGCGATTTCGATGCGGCAGCCGGGGCCGTCGATGATTGCCAGGCGGAATCCGTGCAGCTTCACAATCGCTGCGACGAGGCTGAGGCCAAGCCCAACACCAACCGCATGACGGCTTCTGTCTGAGCGATAGAATCGGGTGAACACGGTGTCTCGTTCAGTGTCACGGATGCCTGGCCCGGTATCCTCAACGCGTACCGCGGGTCCCTCGGGACGTTGCAGCAGACGAAGTGCCACGGAACCATGCGCTGGCGTGAACTTGACTGCGTTGTCGACCAAATTTGCCACCGCCTCAAGCAGCAGGTCGTGATCGCCGGAGACTGGAGCGGCGTGGGTCAGATCAAGCTGCAGCGACACGCCTTTGTCTTCGGCGATCGGATGATAAAGCTCATGCACGGCTCGCAGAATTTCACCGAGCTGAACGGTTGCCATTCCGGCATGCCGTCGACTGTGGTCGATCTCGGCGATCCGCAAGAGTGCAGTGATGATGGCCAGTGACTGATCGAGCCCGGCTATCGCACGATCCGTGGCTATGGACAGATCCTGGAGTGTTCGCGCGTTGTCACGTCCGCGCTCCAGTATGGCTCGAACGCGCGTCAGCGGCGTGCGCAGATCATGTGCGATGTCGTCGCCAACGCTGGATAGTTCGCCGACGAGATGTTCGATCTGATCAAGCATGCCATTGACGATCTTGGCTAATCGATTGAGCGGATCGTCATAACCGCCGATTGGCAGCCGTTCCTTGAGATCGCCACCGACAACGAGCTGGACCTGGCGATTCATCTCATCGATCCGCCGCTGCGCACGCCTGCTGAGCCAGGTTCCCGTCAGCAGCGCCAGACAGACAGCCGGAAGCAGGCCGAGCCCGAGGGAGCGGGCCACAACCTGGCCGATCTGACGCACATCACCGGCGTCGTGGCCGATCAGAAGGATATCGCCGGACGGCAGCCGACCGGCGATAACGCGGGCGGTTTGCAACTCGCGCCCTCGAATATCCACGCGCACCAGCTTGATGGTGTGCGGCGTGTCGTCGATCAGCAGCCCCGGTGGCATTGCTTCGACATTCCCCGCGATCGGCACATTGTCCGATCCGAAGAGCTCCGCCAATTTGACCCTGCGGGGATCCTCTACCAGGTGCTGCATGACAAACTTCAGCTCCTGGTCGCGCGCCGCGGCATTGTTCAGCCGTGCATCTGCGATGATGATGGCGTCGAGGTTCTCGGTGAGGTAGGTCGCGGTCTGCCAGTAGACGAAGCCGAACAGCAGCAGTGTGCAAACGCCGAATGCACCCGCGACAGCCAGTGCCCAGCGAACGGTGGTTGATCGGACGAATTCAGGCAGGCGCACGCAGCATGAACCCGGAACCGCGCACACTCAGGATCATTGGCGATTCGTCTGGAGCATCCACCTTGCGGCGTAGCCGGCCAATGTGCACGTCCACCAGATTGGTCTGCGGCACAAACCGGTAATTCCACACATTTTCCAGCAACATGGCCCGCGTCAGAACCTGTCCCTCGCGTCGCATCATGTATTCAAGCAACTGGAACTCGCGGGGCAGAAGTTCAAGCTCTCGCCGGCCGCGGCAGGCTGTCCTGGCCAGCAGGTCCAATTCGAGGGGCCCGACGCGCAGCAAGGTCTCGCGCGCATCCGCGGGTCGGCGCAGCAATGCCTCCAATCTTGCCGCAAGCTCCGACAGCGCGAAGGGTTTGGCGAGATAGTCGTCGCCGCCAGCGCGCAGGCCGCGCACACGATCGTTCACCGCGTTGAGAGCGCTGAGGACCAGGACAGGTGTCCTTATCCCCTCGCCCCGCAATGTCTCGACGACACTGAGACCGTCCAGGCCGGGGAGCATTCGGTCAACCACCAGCACGTCCCATCCGCCGGAGCGAGCACGCTGCAATCCCTCGGTCCCATCAGTTGCGCGATCCAGCATGTATCCTCGATCATCGAGCGCAGTAACGATCTCTTCCGCGGTTCCATCGTCGTCTTCGATGACAAGCACTTTTGCCAAGGCACGCTCCACTTCGAACCGAAGTATTACATGTTATGTCGTTCAAAGCATGTCACCAACCCAGTAATCAGGCAGTCGCGGAAAATGGATCGTCTTGGTATCGCACTGCGGTCAGGCACAGCCCATCCGCCGGCGCGGTTGGACCGGCCGCCGAACGGTCACGCGCCGTCAGTGCGGCAGCGACGCGATCCACCGGCCAGCTTCCGTCGCCGACCAGTTTCAGCGTTCCCACCATGTTACGCACTTGGTGGTGCAGGAAGCTTCGCGCCATGGCGACGATCTCAATGATGTCGCCGTCGCGCTGAACGTCGAGGCGATCGAGAGTGCGCAGCGGGCTGTTGGCTTGGCAGGCGGCGGCGCGGAACGAGGAGAAGTCGTGCCTGCCCAGGAGGCTCCGTGCCGCACGATGCATGGCGTCGGCGTCGAGTTCGGCGGCCACATGCCAAACGCGGCCGACCAGCAGTGCAGGACGGGCACGGCGGTTCAGGATGCGGTAACGGTAGGTGCGGCCGATGGCAGAGAAGCGCGCGTTCCAGCCGTCGGGTGCCGGAGCCGCGTCCAGCACGACCACGGGATGCGGCTTCATGTGGTAGTTCAGCGCATCGCGGACCTTCGCGGCCACGAGCGTATCGGGCAAGTGGAGCTGAGCGACCTGGGCCGAGGCATGGACGCCCGCGTCGGTGCGGCCCGCGACGGTGCTGACTATCGGCGCGCCGCGGCTCAGCTTAGAGGCTGCGGATTCCAGCACCTCCTGGACGGACAGACCGGTCGCCTGGCGCTGCCAGCCAACGAAAGGGCCCCCGTCGTACTCCAGTCGGAGCGCCCACTGGGTCATGGTCGGAAGATGAAACTCCCTAGTCCTTGGTCCTGGCCCTGGGTGCGGGTGTTCATCCGCCCAGCACCGTCCCCGCCGGGCACTCGATGGCCGCGCAGGAAGGCATCGGCCATCATGACCGGGCGGCCGCCCAACTGCACCCGTGCCAGACGAAGCGCCTGCGCACCGCAGGCGATTGTCAGCTGTTCGTCCAGCACCGTGCCAGGTGGTCCAGATCCCGACGCTGGCTGAACCGCCAGCACTTTCAGCACCGCTCCGTGCAGTGTGGTCCACGTGCCTGGCCAGGGATCGAATGCACGGACCTGCCGTTCGATCGCCGCGGCGTCGCACGCCCAGTCGATACGGCCCGCCCCGCGCGTCAGCTTGGGTGCATAGGTCACACCCTCATCGGGCTGTGGCACAGGCGCCGGCTGCTCGGCCAGCGCCCGCAGGATCAGCCGTGCGCCCAGCGCCGCAAGCGTATCGTGCAGGTCCGCCGCGGTCGTGGTCGCAGTGATCGGAACCGCCGCACGCAGCAGCATCGGTCCGGTGTCCAGCCCTGCATCCATCTGCATGATGGTGACGCCGGTCTGAGCGTCGCCGGCTAAAACCGCAGCCTGAATCGGCGCGGCGCCCCGCCAGCGTGGCAGAAGGCTCGCGTGAATGTTCAGACAGCCGCGGCGTGGCGCCGCCAGCATCGCCTGCGGCAGGATCAGTCCATAAGCCGCCACAACGGCCGCATCGAGGCCTAGCGACGCGAAAGCCGCCTGCTCGGCTGGCTCGCCGCGGAGTTGCGCGGGCGTCCGAACGGACAGGCCCAGTCGCTCCGCTTCCAGCTGTACCGGGCATGACCGCAGCGCATAACCTCGCCCGGCCGGCTTGGGAGATTGGCAGTATACCGCGGCGATCTCGTGTCCCGCCGCGTGCAGCTCCCGCAGCGCCGGAACGGCGAAGTCCGGGCTGCCCATGAAAGCGAGGCGCATGGCGCTACATCGCCTCAGTGCGCTTTTGGCGTAGCTCCTTCGCCAGCCGGCGCAGGATCATGTTGCGCTTCAGCGCCGAGAGGTGATCGACGAACAGGATGCCGTCCAGATGGTCGATTTCGTGTTGCAGACAGGCCGCCAGCAGCCCCTCCGCGTCGATCTGCCGTTTCGCACCCTCCGCGTCGATATAGCGCACCGTCACGCGCGCCGGCCGCGTCACGTCGGCATACTGACCGGGCAGCGACAGGCAGCCTTCCTCGCGCGTCGCCTCCTCCTGGCTGCGCGCCATCACCTCGGGGTTGATGAGCACGATCGGCGACGGTTTTTCGTCCAGCATCAGATCGACGACAGCGAAGCGCAGTCCGACGCCTACCTGTGGCGCGGCAAGCCCAATGCCAGGGGCACGGTACATGGTCGCGAACATGCGCGGCACCAGCGTGCGTACCTGTTCCATGTCGCTGGGGCCGACCGGCCTCGCCCGCGCCTTCAGGATCGGGTCGGGAACGACCAGGATCGGCAGGGTCTCCACCGTCGAGTTCATGTCGCGCATGTAGCGGTGCCCACCGGCTCTATCAACGCCCGGCCCCCTTGCAACCGTAACCACCACTGCCAAAATTGTCGTTTGCCGGAATGCCACCATGGGTTCCGGCGACGCTTCGCTCCAAGGAGGAGGCTATGACTACGAGGATGTTCACCTCGCCACTGTTTCTGGGCTTTGACCATCTCGAGCAGATGCTCGAGCGGGCGTCGAAGTCATCTTCCGACGGGTATCCGCCATACAATATCGAGCAGACCAGCCCGTCAGGGCTGCGCATTACGCTCGCGGTTGCCGGGTTCACCATGGATGACCTGCAAATAACCCAGGAAGACAACCAGTTGGTAATCCGCGGGCGTCAAACTGAGGATGACCAAGAACGCGTGTTCCTGCACCGCGGGATCGCGGCGCGGCAGTTCCAGCGGGCCTTCGTGCTCGCCGAGGGGATTGAGGTGAAGGGTGCTTGGCTCGACAACGGGCTGTTGCATATCGACCTTGTCCGGCCGCAGCCAGAGGCACGCGTGAAGACGATCCAGATCAACCGCGCCAACGGCAGCAATGGTCATGGCGGCGGAAAGCTCCGGATGGTCGATAGCGAACCTGGGCAGGAATAAGGCCTGCCCGGCCACGACGGTGCCGCAAAATGTGGGCCGGATCACCAAAAGGCGTCGGAGCTGCAGCAGCGGGCCGCCGCCAGGAAGGAGTACGACGATGAATACCAATAGCATTCAGCAACCGGACGCACAGGCAGCAATGGCTGTCATGGCCGACATCCGCCACATTTCCACCGAGCAGCTTGCGCAGCTTGGCCTCCAGCAGATCGCCTACGTAAAGCCGGTGGTCGTCAATGGGAGCGCCGCGTACGCGATTCATGCCGCCGATGGCACGCCGATGGCGATTGCCGGGGAGCTCGATGTGGCGCTTGCCGCGATCGTCCAACATGAGATGGTGCCGGCGCAGGTGCACTGACGGCCGCCTCTTTGCCCTCCTGCGCCAAGCCGTGCAAGCCCGCGCGGCTTGGCCTGCGCGAGCTGGGCAGGCAAGATGAAGGAATCACGCAGGCGTCGGGTCGATCCAGCCAATGTTGCCGTCGCTCCGGCGGTACACGACGTTCAGCTGGCCGGTCGCTGTGTTGCGGAACATCAGGACCGGCTGATCGGCGAGGTCCATTCGCATCACCGCCTCGCTGACTGACAGCGGACTGATCTCGGTTGCCTGTTCAGCGATGACCGTGGCGTGCGTTTCGCCGTTCGCCCCATCCGAAGCCGACTCGGTCTCCTGCTGCAGTATATACTGTCGCGCCGCTTCGGGCCGCTCGCGGTTGGCGCTGTCGCGGGCATGCTCATTCATGCGCCGACGATAGCGGCGCAGCCGCTTGGCGATGTGCTCGGCTGCGTCGTCGAAGGCGGTATTGGCGTCCGCCGCCTCACCCTCCCCGCGGAGCGTCAACCCCCGACCGGCGTGCACATTTATGTCGCAGATGAAGAAGCTGCGCGCGCGACTGAACGTGACATGCGCCTCCAGCGCATGGTCGAAATATTTGCTGGATATGACGTCCAGATGGTCTGACACACGTGTGCGAAGCGCATCTGATAAGTCGACCTGCTTGCCCGAAACCGTGATCTGCATCATGCCTCTCCCCGTGCGTCCGTGAACGGGATGTGAATCCCTGGGCCCGATTTCGAGGATCAGACCAGCGCGGCTTTCTCCCGCCTGCGCTGCACCGAGTTAGGGATTCGCAGCGCCTCGCGGTATTTGGCCACGGTCCGCCGTGCGATGTCCACACCTTCATCTCGCAACGCTGCCACGATCGCATCGTCGGACAGGATGTCATCTGCGGCCTCCGCGTCAATCATTGAGCGGATCCGGTAGCGGACAGCCTCGGCGCTGTGGCTCTCGCCATCCGTTCCTGGGATGGCCGTGGTGAAAAAATACTTCAGCTCGAAGGTGCCGCGGGGGGTCGCGATGTACTTGTTCGCGGTGACGCGGCTGACCGTGCTCTCATGCATCTCGACCGCTTCGGCGATATCGCGCAGTATCAAAGGGCGCAGATGCGCGACGCCACGGCGCATGAAACCATCCTGCTGGCGGATGATTTCGGCGGCCACCTTCAGAATGGTCTGTGCCCGTTGCTGCAGCGAGCGTACGAGCCAGTTCGCGCTGGCAAGCTGCTCGGCCATGAACAGCCGATCCTCCTTGCGCGCGCGTGGTGCGACCCGCGCAAAGAACCTCTCGTTTACCAGCAAGCGCGGCATGGTGTCCGGATTAAGCTCGATGACCCACGTATCATCCAGACTCGGGCGCATCAGAATGTCCGGGATGACAAGTTGCACCGGCGCCGTGTCGTAGCTCGCAGCAGGCTTCGGATCGAGACTACGGATTTCCGCTATCATATCAGCGAGGTCCTCGGCGTCGACGCCGCAGACGGTGGTAAGCCGCCGTAGTTCGCGCCGGGCAAGCAGATCAAGATTATCGAGGAGAGCCGCCATGGCCGGATCGAGCCGGTCGCGTTCGGCTAGTTGCGCGGCAAGGCATTCCCGCAGATCGCGTGCGAAGAGCCCGACCGGATCGAACCGCATCATTCGCGCGCGCACTCGTTCGACGTGTTCCAGCGTAACCGCCATGGCATCGGCGATTGCCGTGGGATCCGCGGTCAACCGACCAGCAGGGCAAAGCAGCGCGATGAGATGCGCACCGATCAAGCGATCCGCCGGGTCGTTGAACGACAGCCGCAATTGCTCGCCGAGATGGTCGCGCAGCGGGCGACGCTCATCGGCGACATCATCGATGCCACGCTCGTCAATGTCGAAGTCCCGGGCACCGCCACGGCCGGTGATCGCCGCGGCCGGCGGCGCACCATCGGCAACACCGCCCGCGTCGTAGCCTTCGCCAAGATCGGCGTCGAGCGGCGCGGCCATCTCGTTGGGCAGTGTATCTGCCTGCGCCAACTGCGCCGCATCGGCGGATTCGCTGAACCGCTCCGGCACCTGGTCTGGTGCGGCACGTTCGGTATTCGGCAACTCGGCGCTGTCATCGCGCTCAAGCAGAGGATTTCGCTCCAACTCCTCTTCGACGAAGCTTGCCACCTCGATATTCGAGTATTGCAGCAGCTTGATCGCCTGACGCAGTTGCGGCGTCATGACGAGCGTTTGGGTCTGTCGGAGGTCGAGGCGTGGCCCTAACGCCATGAAACGCCCTGGTCCTTCATCGTTCGACCGCGATGCTAGGACTTCGGCGCAAACAAAACGTTCACGCGAGGCGTCAAAGGCTGAACCGCTCGCCGAGGTAGAAGCGGCGCACATCCTCATGCGCCACGACCTCGTCCGGCCGGCCCTCCATCAGCATCTTGCCGTCGTGCATAATGTAGGCGCGATCTATGATGCCCAGCGTTTCGCGCACATTATGGTCTGTGATCAGCACGCCAATTCCACGATCCTTGAGATGCGACACAAGATCACGGATTTCGTTCACCGCGATCGGATCGATGCCTGCGAGCGGCTCATCCAGCAGGATGTAGGCCGGTTGCGTCGCCAGCGCGCGGGCGATCTCCACGCGCCGCCGCTCGCCACCCGATAGCGCAAGCGCTGGCGTGCGTCGCAGGTGGCCGATGCCGAATTCGCCCAGCAATTCGTCCAGCATCAGGTCACGCCTGTCGGCATCTGGCTCCACCACCTCGAGTGCGGCCATCACGTTCTGCTCGACGTTGAGGCCGCGAAACACGCTGGCCTCCTGCGGCAGGTAGCCGATGCCAAGCCGCGCGCGCCGATACATCGGCAAGGTGGTAATGTCGGCGCCGTCCAGGCTGATCGAGCCGGTGTCCGGCTTCACCAGGCCTACGATCATGTAGAAGGTGGTAGTCTTGCCGGCACCGTTGGGACCCAGCAGGCCCACCGCCTCGCCGCGGCGCAGCTCAATCGTCACGTTCCGGACGACCGGACGCTTCTTGTAGGTCTTGCCCACGCCACGCGCGACCAGCCCCGCACCGCCGGCAAGGACTCGAAACCCTGATCCCCGCAATTCCATGCGCATTTCGTTCATTTCGCTGGTCCCTGCGGAGCCTGTCCACTTAACTGTTGGTTCGTGGCATCATTGGGCAGCACCAGGCCTTGCACGCGCTCACTGGCACCCGGAAGCAACTGTGCGATGCCGGTCTTCATGTTGACCTCCGCCTCCGAACCATCGAGTTGGTTCTGCCCACGCGTGATCCGCACGCGTCCAGCCAGCCGCGCTATGCCGGTATCCGGCACGTAAACCGCCCGGTCGCCGATTGCCGTGTCGGTCACTGTGCGGACCGTGACATTGCCGAACGCCTCCACCTTCTGCAGTTTGCCCGACGCGGCAAGCGGATCCGCCGAGCTCTGCGGGTGTTCCCGGCGATGGCGACGCTGGCGCGTCAGTAGTGTAGGCCACCAGCGTATCGGCCGAGATCCGCCGTCCGTCGTTGGTCACTGCGACGGCATTGCCGCGTGCGACCGCCATGTGCTTCTGCGACCAGTATTCCAGATCGTCCCGGGCAGTCAGCACATCATTGGGTGTGGTCAGCTTCAGCGCATGCCCGGTCACCACGAGCACGGCCTTGTCCATGTCGTATACGGCTCGATCACCCTGGACCTGGTCGGTGGGGGTGAAGATCCGGACATTTCCCTCTGCCTGCACGCGATAGATTTCATTGCCGCCCGCATCAGCGTCAGTGACGACGCCTGGCGCCGGCTGTGCCGGCGGCGCGGGTGGCGTTGGTTGCGCTGCTGCGCCATTCTTCGGCCGATAGAATGCGACCAGCCGATCCGCTGTTACTGTCACATTCTGCCTGATGGCCTTGGCGTTGCCGCGCGCGATCACCTCGCGCTGTTCCTGTCGCCATTCGATCCCTTCACTCGCGGTGATCGCGATCGGTCCGCCATGCGCCAGATCCAACTGCTGCGCCCGGCCGGGGGAGAGCGTCGCATTGAGCGCCAGTGCTGCCGCGATGGCCGGCCACAACATCCTCACTGCGAGGCTCCGTTCAGAACCAGATGGGCGGGGCCGGCGAACTGTACGGCGGCGCCCTTGTCAGTGATGGTGAAGCCTTGGGCGTCAAGGGTGCCGAAGGGTCCTTCGGCGTGAGTAGGCTCGGCGCCGGCGGCGGCGCCGTTCTTCAGGTCGATCGAGGCGCTGTTGGTGGTTACAGTTGTCCCGTCATCCCGATAGAGGATGACGTTTCGTGACAGGTCGAGCTGATTGCTGTGCTGCAGGAACACGCCATCCTTGGCCTGCAGCATGAGCCAGGTGCCATTGGCCAGGGTGATGTCCCCCTTGGGCGTGGTGAGATTGATGCGTTCGGGGCCAACCTGCTGCGCGGTTGCGGCCGTAAGGGTGTAGGGACGGCCTTGCTGGTCGACACCGCGGTAGTGGGCATCGGTGAGAGTGGCAGCGCCGATCTGGCTGGCGGCACGCTGATAGGCGTCGCGGGCGGAGTTGCGCATGCGCTCGATCTCTGGCCAGAGCGCGATCGTCCCGAGAAGCACCAGAGCGGCGGCTGGGCAGCAGCCACTTGGCGAGGTTGATGACCAGGCGGCGGCGTGCCAGGCCGCGAGTTGTGGGCACCTGACGGATGCGCGCAGCGGCAGCGGCGACCAGTTGCTGACCGGGCCGGCGGTGGCCAGGACGGACGGGCAGGGGACGGACGCTCATACGACACCCGCGCGCAGCAGATCATGGATGTGGAGGATGCCGAGTGGCCGGGATGTGGCATCCACCACGAAGAGGGCCGTGATCGGGCGTTCATTCGCGTTCATGATGTGCAGCGCCTCGCCGGCCAGCGCATCGGGAGCGATGGTGCGCGGCGCAGGAGTCATGACGCTGGCGACCTGGCGGGACAGCAGGTCGGGGCCCATGGCACGCCGAAGGTCACCGTCGGTGACGATGCCGACGAGTCTGCCAGAGGCGTTGACGACGCCGAGACAGCCGAACCGCTTTTCGGTGATGAGCAGCAGGGCGCGGTCCATCGGCAATTCCGGTGGCGCGAGGGGCATGGCATCGCCCGGGTGCATCAGGTCGCGGACGCGGCGCAGGCGTGTGCCGAGGCGACCGCCGGGGTGGATCTGGTGGAAATCGGCCGCGGTGAAGCCACGGCGGGTCAGCAATGCGACGGCGATCGCGTCACCGAGCGCCATCTGCATGGTGGTCGAAGTGGTCGGGGCAAGACCCATCGGGCAGGCCTCCGCGGCGGCCGGCAGAGTGAGTGCGACATTCGCGGCGGCGGCCAGTGTCGAACCGGCGCGCGCGGTTATCGCCACGAGCGGAAGACCGAAGCGGCGCGAATGCGCCACCAGATCGGCGAGTTCGGCGGTCTCGCCGGAGTTCGATAGCGCGATCACCGCGTCACCCGGAACGATCATGCCGAGGTCACCGTGTGAAGCCTCGGCTGGATGCACGAACAGGGCGGGAGTGCCTGTGGACGCGAGCGTGGCGGCGATCTTGCGGGCCACAAGGCCGGATTTGCCCATTCCGGAGACCACCACGCGGCCCGTTACGCGTGCCAGCAGATCAACCGCGTCGCCAAAACTGGCGGTCAGGCCAGCGGCGAGCGTGTGGAGCCCCGCCGCCTCGGTGTGCAGCACCGAGCGGGCGACGTCGAGGTCCCCTCGATTCGGAGCGGGAGCGGCGGTCATCAGCCTCTTTTGACCGGAGGCAGCCTGAGGGTCAACCGGGGCGCCCCAGTCCTGACAAGAATTGTGCCAAATTTACCGATTGTGCCGGCATCAATGCGCAAAAATGTCAGGTTGTTCATACCCGAGGAGGTCAAGCCGAGCGCGGGCGGACAGGAAATCAAAGCAGGCCTCAGCCAGCTCGCGGCGGCCCTCGCGCACCAACAGGGCTTCCAGCTTTGCCCACAATGCATGGAGGTGCAGAACATCGGAGGCAGCGTAGGCGAGTTGCTCGGCGGTCAACTCGGCTGCGCCCCAATCCGACGTCTGCTGCTGCTTGGACAGATCAACTCCGAGAAGCTCCTTGCAGAGGTCCTTGAGACCGTGGCGATCGGTGAAGGTGCGGGTCAACTTGGCAGCGATCTTGGTGCAGCGCACCGGGCGGACGACGATGCCGAGAGTATGCTGCAGCATCGCGACGTCGAATCGCGCGAAGTGCATGAGCTTGACCGTGGCGGGATCGGCGAGTAGCCGGCTCAGATTGGGGCAATCGTAGCCGTGGCCGCCGAGGGCGGGCGGGACGAGCTGAACGAGGTGGGCGTGGCTGTCGCCGGAGGACAGTTGCACCAGGCAGAGCCGGTCGCGATGCGGATTGAGGCCCATGGTTTCGGTGTCGACAGCAACGACGGGACCCAGGGCGAGGCCTTCCGGCAGATCGTTCCGGTGCAGATGGATAGTGCCGCCTGGCATGAATTGGGTGGTGCTCACTGTGTTGGTGCCCAGGAGAAGACTCGAACTTCCACGACCTTGCGGCCACAGGTACCTGAAACCTGCGCGTCTACCAATTCCGCCACCTGGGCAAGCCTGTATTCCGCGACGATTGCGGGCGCAGCGGTAGGGCGCGCGATGTAGCCCCCGCGCGGGGGCGCGTCAACAGAAGTGCGGCTTGGCAGAGTAACCTCCTCCCCCTTAGCCCCCTCCTGCGAGGAGAGGGAGGAGTGGTTTTGAGGGATTCAGAGGATGACGAACAGGCCGAAGCCCGCAGCGATCGCACCGATAATCCCGGCAGCGACCGCGAGTGCAAGGATGCGGGTCACCACGGCAACCGACGCCAGCACGATGGCGATCTGCAGCGCACCCACCACGAGCTCGAATTCATGGTAGCGGTGAAATGCCTCGTCACGCGCGAGCTCCTCGGCCTTCGCACGCTCGGCGATCTGCTTCATGCCATCGTCCTGGGGTTCGTCGCGCATCCGCGCTTCGGCATCCTTGGCGTGCGCGATTTCCGCCCGCGGCCCTGCATCGGTGGCGTTGGGCAGATTGGCTAGGATCCCTGCCTCCACGGCGAGTATCGTCGCACGAGCGTTCTTCGCTTGGTAGAACGCCCACTCGTCCGACACTGCGACGTGATGCGTCAGGTAGGCATTCTGAGCCCCCTTCTCGCCCATGTCGGCCAGCGCCAGTGCCGCCGCGAGCACCGCGATCAAGACTGCGATGCGGCGCGCCGTTCCGTCGGTGTGGTGCGCGGGCGCGTGTTCCGCGTGCTCCAGGCCCTCGCGTGCGTGTTCGATTGTCTCGCTCATCCCTCAACCCTCGTTTCCGCTGTGCTGTTGGGTGTTGCGAGCACCTCGCGAACCTTTGCCGCCAGCGCGCTCAGATTGAATGGCTTGGGGATGAAATGCACGTCGTGATCGAGCACGCCGTCGTGCAGGACAGTGCTGCTTGTATATCCGGTAGTGAACAGCACGCGCAGACCTGGCTGTGCACTGCGTGCTGCATCCGCCAGGGCCCGGCCGTTCACCCCGCCTGGCAGGCCGACATCAGTGAACAGCAGATCGATGCCACCGCGGTCGACGATCAGCCTGACACCATCCATGGCATCGCCGGCTTCAAGCACCTGATATCCCATTTCACGCAGCGCCTCGACCGAGGAGCGGCGCACTTCTTCATCGTCCTCGACGACCAGAATCGTCTCACCGTCGCCGTGTGGATGTGCCGGTGCCATGGGTCCAGTGGTAGTTGCCGGCTGCGTCTCCGGACGAATGAATCGCGGCAGATACACCTTCACGCTGCAACCCTGCCCCGGCTCGCTATGGATCGCCACGTGCCCACCCGACTGTTTGACGAAGCCGTACACCATCGAGAGGCCGAGACCGGTGCCCCGACCGAGCGGTTTTGTGGTGAAGAACGGTTCGAACGCCATGCTGATTACATCGGCTGTCATGCCGATGCCGGTATCGCTGACCGCAAGGAGAACGTAATCGCCCGCTACAACCTCGTCGTGCGTGGCGGCGTAACCATCGTCAAGCTGCGCATTCGCTGTCTCAATGGTCAGTTTGCCGCCCCTTGGCATTGCATCGCGCGCGTTCACCGCGAGATTGAGCAGCACGTTCTCCAGCTGGTTCGCATCGACGCAGGTCTGCCACAGCCCGCCGGCGAACGCGGTCTCGATCACGATGTCCTCGCCCAGGGTGCGGTGCAGCAAGTCAGACATGTTGGATGCCAGCCGCGAGATATCGAGTGGCTCCGGATCGAGTGGCTGCTGGCGCGAGAAGGCCAGTAGCCGATGTGTCAATGTCGCGGCGCGCTGCACACCGGCCATGGCGGATTCGGTCAGTCTGAAGAGCGAAGCGCTGTCCGGTGGCAGCCGTCGCTGCAACAGCTCGATG
Organism: uncultured Alphaproteobacteria bacterium; assembly: GCA_963776505.1. Classification (GTDB taxonomy): domain Bacteria; phylum Pseudomonadota; class Alphaproteobacteria; order Acetobacterales; family Acetobacteraceae; genus JAMXLO01. Next base: position 45,635 of record CAVZNH010000062.1, on the reverse strand, counting down.
TTGCTGCTGATCACCGTCAGATGGTTGTTGAAGTCGTGCGCGATGCCGCCAGTTAGACGACCGACCGCCTCCATCTTCTGTGACTGGCGCAACGTTTCCTCGGCGACTTCGGTGCGGCGCACTGCATCCTGCAACTTTGCCAACGTGTCATGCTGTCGTCGCCACTGCCGAGCCGCCAACAGGCTGAGCGCGAACAGGCCCAATGTCGCCGGTATGCCGAAGATCAGGTGTGCCGCCATAGCGTCGCGCCATTCGCGGACCACTGAACTCCAGCGGCGGCCGATGGCAATGTAGACTGGATAGTTGGCCAGCCGGCGATAGGCGACAACGCGCTGGGCACCGTCGATCGACGATCTTCCACGCACAAGCCCGGCGAGCGGTGAGCGGGCGATGGCATTGACCAGGAATTGGTCATGTTGACTGCCTGCAGCTTGCGTCGGTTCAGGATAGCCGGCGAGCGGCGTACCGTCCGCGCGTAACAACTGCGCGCTATAGTCGGTGTCGCCGGCAAACAGGTCACTGTCGAACTTGCTGAAATAGGTCGGTGACACGCCGACCAGGATGGCACCTTCGAAATGCCGTGGGTCGTTGCCGCGGCGAACCGCAACGGTGAACACATCCGCCCGGGTCAACCGGCCGAACACGATGCCGCCGATCTCGAATGGCGCGCCGCTGTCGCGCAGGGCAGCAAAATATCCGCGGTCGCTGAAGTTGATGTCGTGGTCAGCAGGAAAACGTGAGGTCGCTACCAGCGCGTGCCCGTCCGCCCCCGTCACCACGACCGCTGTCACCTGGCCGTAGCCGGCGATCATGGCCACCAGGCGATCGTGCAGTTCGCCTTCGCGCTCGATCACCGCATCATCGCTGAGATTGCCGAGCAGATCGTTGACCCTTCCGCCGAGCAGGACGTGGGTATCGAGCACGCGCGCCGCCTGTTCGTCGGAGACTGCAAGCGTGCTCAGCAGACTTGCTTTCGCCTCCTGCACAGTGCCGCGCCATGCCAGCCAGCCGCCTCCAGCCAACACCAGAAGCGGCAGCAGAATTGACGCGACAACCAGCCCGCGTATCGACCACGGGGCGCTGGTTCTGCCGCTGCTGTCGCTCATTCCTGGTGTCGTCTCCTCCCGGGCCGCTATCGGATTGCCGCAACGATTGATGTCATAGTACCGAGGCTCTAGCCAGATGTACCTGAGGCTACACTCACGTCGCCGTGATGGCGAAAATGAGGTGAGGAAAACATGACAACCGCGAAGCCGGTCCTGGTGATTGGCAGTCTCAACATGGACCTCGTCGCGCGGTGTGAGCATCTGCCGCGCGGCGGGCAGACGGTGTTCGGCACGGACTTCTTCACGGCCGCTGGGGGCAAGGGGGCAAACCAGGCGGTGGCTGCTGCGCGGCTTGGTGCGCGCGTCACGATGGCGGGCTGTGTGGGCGATGATCAGTTTGGCATTGACCTGGTTGCCGGGTTGCGGCGCGATGGGGTGCTCCTGGGCGCCGTGCAGACGGTGCCCGCACCGACCGGCACCGCGCTGATCACCATCGATGCGCAGGGCGCCAATACGATCGTGGTGATCTCCGGCGCCAACTCTGCCTGTGACCCGGCGTTGGTGGATCGCGCGCTGGCCTGCGCTGGTGCGCCGGGTATCCTACTGCTGCAGCACGAGATACCAGAGGAGGTGAACGCACACGCGATCCGCGCGGCACACGCGGCGGGTTGGTTCATCGTGCTCAATCCGGCGCCGGCGCGTCCGGTGATGTCTGAGCTATTGCCGCTGATCGACCTCATCGCGCCGAATGAGACAGAGGCTGCGGCGCTGACCGACAGCAGCGATCCGCACGCGGCGGCGCGGCATTTGTTGGCGCAAGGTGCGCGCGCCGCACTGATCACTCTCGGCGGTGCAGGAGCGCTGTATCGCGACGCGAGCAATGCGTTGCATTGCGCCGCCGTTGCAGTGCAGCCGGTGGACACGACCGCCGCCGGCGATGCCTACATCGGTGCATTGGCCGCCGCATTGTCGGAAGACCGAACCGTCCCGGACAGTCTCGGCTTCGCCGCGGCGGCCGCCGGATTGGCGGTGACGCGGCTTGGTGCGCAGCCATCGCTGGGATCGCGCGACGAGGTGGCGGCGTTCATTGCGCGTTATGGCGCGCCGAAGCCTGAAGCGATTGCTGCCTGATCAGTCGCGGCGCGTCATTGGCTCGCAGGCTATCGGCGTCCGCTGCGCCGTTTGCGGCGAGGGCAACGGTTCAGCGTTGTGGGAAAGCGTCCGGAGATAGGCGATGACGTCGATCCGCTGCTTCTCGTTCTTGATCCCGGGAAACGCCATTCGCGTGCCCGGAGCGTACTCGCTCGGTTTGGTGAGCCAAGCGTTCAGTTCGTCATAGGTCCATGGACCTTGCTTGGCCTTCAGGGCCTCGGAATAGTTGAAGCCTTGCATATGGGCGTGCGGCCCGCCGACCACGCCATACAGGTTCGGTCCGACGATTGCCTTGCCGCCTTCCTCCAGTGAGTGACAGGCCGCGCAGACCCTCTTCGCATATGACTCGCCTGCGGCCGGATCAGCGATGGCCAATTGTTGCGCGATAGGTGGTGACGGCTCTGCGCCTCCGTCGGGAGGTATCGGAGCCGCGTGTCCCTGACCGACCGTTGTGATGCCTGCCAACAGCACCCAGATGCCAGCGCTGACGTTGACCACGCGTTGCATGCTGCCCGCCTCCACGGTTCTGTGCTGCTTACGCGTGCGAGAACCGTGCGAGGCCGCGGTTTATTCCGGACGAGGGGGTGGTCCCTGCCAACCAGGCGGCATCTGCTGCGTCGGCATCAACGGATGTGCGTCCTCAAGGGCATCGCGCGCCATGATCTCTGCCCGTTCGAAGACCTGCTGCAGCGGGTTGGCCGTGAACTGCTCGGCTCCATGAAGGGCCGTTGAAACGATTTGCTCGCCGAGCGCGCGGTAGCTCTCGAACTGGCTCTCTTCGAAGAACTGTTCGGTCGTGCTCTGATGGGGAAAGTCGTCATGGTCGGCCCAATAGGCGAGCACGTCGGCTCGCATGTAGTTCGGCCGCCAGGGCTTCAGGTACAACAGCGATCCCTTCGACCCGTCATGGTAGGTGATCCGCGCAAGCGCGCCGGAGGTATTCAGATTGACGTCGCCCTTGATGACCGGCGCGATGAAATCAATCGTCACATACAGGTCGATCGCCGCCATGCGCAGGGCGCGGCCGAGATCGGTGTAGTGATACTCGGGATCGCAACCCGCATCGATCACCACGATGCGGCGGCACTGACGGCGCAGCATCTCGTAGACGCCGAGGTTATCGAAATGTCCGCCGTCGGACAGGTAGACGTCTTTGCGCTTGTCATTCGCGCGGCCGAGCATCTCGCTGAACAGCGGCCGCAATGCGTTGCTCGGTTTGGCCTGTCCCCACGGCTGTTTGACACCTGGATTGGGCAGCCAGGCACCCAGTCGCACGTCGAACAATGTCATCAGGAAGGACGTGGCGGGCGAGGAGTGATAGCCCATGTTGGGGCTGACGGCCGCGCCCGATATCGTCATCGCGGTCCCTAGCGTTATGCCGTGGTTCTCGTCCTCGGCGCCCGACTCGCGCTCCTGTCCGGCATAGTCCGCGGTTCTGACATAGCAGCCGCTGGGATCGCCGTTCGTGTCGGCTCCTCCAAGACAGGCGGCGCCGGCGCGCAGCGGCGTGATGGTGAACGGCGCGGCCTTGCGCTCTGCCCAGCCGCTCGGCGCGCCCTCCAGTAGGTTGAGCGTGACGTTCACCACAGGGAACAGAATGCCGCGCTGTTGCTTGCCCTGATACAGCTCCTGCATGCGCAGATTGTCGCCGGGATCGAAACGCGTATAGGCATCGGGCTTGCGTTGCTGCGGCGGCCGCGCGGTGCCGATGAAGGCGCGGGCCAGCCGGTTGCGATAGACGCCGTGCAGCGAGAAGCGGTTGATGTTGATGCGGCTGCCGCAATAGAGCGATAGCCCCACCAGCAGGACAATCACGCCAAGTGCGGTCAGCCAGGAACGCTCCAACCATGCGCCATCCAGCTCTTCGACAATGATGGCGCCGAGCCTGCCCAGCAGCATGAACAGCGTCGCGGCGAACAGCAGCGTGGCGAGCGCAATCAAGGCCTCGCGTGCCATGCCGGTCCATGAGGCGGTGCCGCTGACGTCGGGGGAGGTCTTTGAGCCGAACGACTTCGCGCTTTGACCGAGCCAGGCGCCGAATGGTCCGCTGGCGAATCCGACGACGGCGGCATAGGTGGTTGGCCATTGCGTCGAACACCCAGGCGGGCACGACGAGCGTGATGGCAGCGAGTGCGCTCCAGCCAAGCACGGGGACCAGCTTCTCTCCGTTCAGCCGTGCCAGCCATTCCCGATCGAGTTCGGCGTAGGCGGCGGTCCAACGCAGGCCGACGTAGAGCGTGCTGTGCAGGACCTGTGCGCCGATGACCCAGAGCGGCGCGAGCACCGCGAGCGTCGTGACCGACATCTGCTGGCCGAGCGTGGTGCCGAGTTGCAGCAGGAACGCACTGAGTGCCGCGCCAAGCGCCCAGAAGCCGAAGTTCCATGCGAAAGCAGCCCAGTGTTTCCGGCCGAGTGTCACGGCGGCAATGATGTAACCGCCGATGAGCACGCAGAATGCTCCTAAAGAGACTGGCGCAAAGGTCCAGGACAGGAACGCAGCAGCGTCACCGCGGCTGGCCGACTTAGCGCTGAACCATAGCGGTGCGAGAAACGCCCACAGCAGAACCGGCGTGACCACCCAGCGCTGTACGGTCGAGGCTGCCACGCCATAACCGCCGGTCGGCGAATTCCTCGCGCCATCATAGGCGTGCGTGGGCACCGAGCGGCAGACCATGACGGTACCGATCAGCAGGCAGAGGAGAGCAGCGATCAGCGCCGGCATCGCCCAACCCGACGCAACGTCCCACAGCAGCTCGCGGTACAGCAGCGGCACGATGGCAAGCGCCAGCAGGATAGGGCCGAACACCAGCCAGTTCAGCAGCACGTTGCGCAGCCACAGGACGATCGCCGACCAGGTGTCTGACGAACCGAATCCGCCTTCGGGGATCAGGAAGTTCGTATAGTTGCGCAGGCTGCGCAGCGCAGGGTCGGCGGGCTCGGTCAGCGCCTTGATCGCAGCGCTCAGTGCGCCGTTGCCCTTGCCGCCGCCGTGCATGATCGTCGCCAGCCAGGCGCCGATATAGCCGCCGCCAGACACGGTCGAGAGGTAGTTGAATTCGCCGAGCAGCCGCTTCGCCGCCAGTGCCTGCAATGCGCCGAGACAGAACGCCGCGCTACGGATGCCGCCGCCTGACAGGCAGAGCGCGGTTCGTGGCGTCGCACACAGTTCATCTCTGTGCTCATGCAGCCATTGCTGCGTTCGTGGAGGCGGTTTGCCGTCCGTCCAGTCGTTGCAGGCGAGCGCGGCATATTCCTCGAGCAGCGTATCTTCCTGGCCCCATATTGCCTCCGGAACAGGCGTTTGCCCCTTGTCGTTTTGCGGCAATGGTGAGTTCCCCCGATGATGACGCGGCCCAGACTGCGAATCGTGACGCCAGCGCTTTCGAGAAGGAGACACTACATGGCACCGCGCGTCGATCCCGTCGTATCCGATAGCGAAGTCCCAGCGCGCACCGGCGTGGTGGTCGTCGGCGGCGGGATCATCGGCACCAGCACGGCGTTCTTTCTCGCGCGCAAGGGTGTCCCGGTGGTGTTGTGCGAGAAGGGCCACATCGCGGGCGAGCAGTCGAGCCGCAACTGGGGCTGGTGCCGTAAGATGGGCCGCGACCCGCGTGAGATTCCGTTGGCGATCGAGGCGCTGCGGCTGTGGCCGGAGCTGAATGCACTGACCGAAGCGGAAACCGGCTTCCGGCAATGCGGCATCGTCTATCTATGCAAGACGCCGGAGGACATGGCGAAGCGCGAGGCGTGGCTGGAGGAGGCGCGGCCGTACCAACTCGACTCGCGGATGCTGTCGCGCGACGAGGCGGCATCGGTGCTGCCGGGTCTGACGGGTGACTGGCAGGGTGGGCTGTATACGCCGAGCGATGGCCGCGGCGAACCGCAGAAGGCCGCGCCGGCTATTGCCGAGGCCGCGAGACGGCACGGTGCAACGGTGCTTCAGCAATGCGCGGTGCGCGGCATAGAGACACAGGCTGGGCGCGTCGCGGGCGTGGTGACCGAACGGGGGCGCATCGCCTGCGACAGCGTCGTGTTGGCGGGCGGCGTGTGGTCGCGGCTGTTCTGCGGCAATCTCGACCTGCGTCTGCCGCAGCTCAAGGTGATGTCGTCGGTGATGCGTACCGAAAAGATGGATGCCGGGCTCGAGACTTCGTGCAGCGGCTTCGGCTTCGGTGTGCGCAAGCGGCTTGACGGCGGCTACAACGTGGCGAGCTGGAGCGGCAATCTGGTGGATATCGTGCCGGACACGTTCCGCTTCTTCGGCGACTTCCTGCCGGCGCTACGGATGCAATGGCGCACCTTGCGACTGCGCATCGGTGGGAAGTTCTTAGAGGAGTGGCAGGTGCCGCGCCGCTGGACGCTCGATGGTGCGTCGCCGTTCGAGCGCGTGCGCACGCTGGACCCCGAGCCGTACCAGCCGATCCTCGACCAGGCGCGGCAGCATCTGACCGCGGCGTTCCCGGCATTCCGCGACATGAAGGTGGCAGAAAGCTGGGGCGGCGTGATCGACGTGACCCCCGATGCCGTGCCGGTGATTTCGGCGGTCGACACACTGCCGGGGTTCTTCATCGCCACCGGATTTACCGGGCATGGCTTCGGCATCGGCCCAGGTGCGGGACGGCTGATGGCGGAGCTTGTCACCGGCGAGACGCCGGTGGTCGATCCCACGCCGTTCCGCTACAGCCGCTTCACCGACGGATCGCGGCCGCAGCCTTCGCCGCTGGTCTGACAGCCTTTGCTTGGCGGGCGACCGCCATGCGTGGCAACGTCGCGCCCGCTTCAATCGGAACCGGAGGAAACCATGGCCCTGCGCAAGTTCGTCATCGAACGCGACATTCCGGCGGTCGGCTCGCTTGAGCGTGAACAGCTGCGTGGCGCGGCGGCGAAATCCAATCAGGTGCTGAACCAGCTCGGCCCCGACATCCAGTGGGTGGAAAGCTACGTCGCTGCCGACAAGACGTTCTGTGTCTATCTGGCAAAGGACGAGGACATCATTCGCAAGCACGCGGAGATCAGCGGGTTTCCGGCGACCAAGATCACCGAGGTGCGCAAGATGATCGATCCCACCACAGAGCATCCGGCATCGTGACGCGAGCACCGTCACCCTGAACAGGCGCCCTGCCTGATACGGAACAGGGCGGCGACGTCGGATTTAGCGATCAGCGCCAGTCGGTCAGTGGCGAAATCGTCCAGGTCCGGCTCGCCACCGGCGTCGAGCAGCAGCAGGTGGTCGAACCCGCAGAGATCCACCTTGCCTGGCACTGTGAGTGCACGATGGTCCGCGATTGAGCCGGTGCGCTCGGCCAATTCGCGATACGGGGGCAGGGTCGCGATCGGTTGCTGTGAGGGGTTGTCGAACAGGAACGGCCAGTACGCCCGGCGCTCGATCAGCAGCAGGGCGGGAAGGTGGGCGTCAAGCTGCAAGCCGAACGAGAGTTGCCGACTGAGCGGCGCGTTCCGCCAATAACGGGGCGCTTCCTTTTGCGTCACGGCAGCGACAAATACACGAGACCCGGGCTCGACCGATGCGATAACGGCACGCAGATCCGCGATGTCCCTCTGATGTTCGTGCCATGCATAGCCAACGATGGTCATGCGGACGCCGAACAGCAAGGTGAATGCGGCGACAGCGACGAAAGCTGTGGCGCGTGGCAGGCCGGTGGGCAGCACTGCCCCGAACAGCAAAAAGCCAAGCAGGATTACGAAGCGCGTGTCGAGCAGATATGTGCCCTTGAAGGAAGACGGCGCCGCCAGAAACAGCAGCGTCGTCAGTAACAATGGCAGGCTGCCGATTGGCGATATGCGCAGCCAGCCCTTTGCGAAACATGCAAGAAGGAATGCGCCGACAATGCATGCCGTGGCGACGTCGAGCGGCAGGATGTAGTTGGCGAACGGCAGGACCAGTTGCCGGAACTTGACGGCCAGGGAGGAGAATTCGCTGGCGTCAGAAAGCGAGGCAAGCGGCGAGACCAGGTAGAGTCCGAACGGAACGAGGACCAAGGGCACGAGCGCGGCGAAGCGCACAAGAACCGCCGAGACCTGCCGGCGATGCGGCCATAGCCATTGGAGCTCATAGCCCGCGATCAACACATAGAAGAACAGCAGGCCCATGAGGTGGCAGAAGAACAGCGCGACGCAGCCCACCGGTGCCAGCGCGACCACTCGCAGTGGATGGCGGTCGCGCCAGGCAATCCAGGCGGCGGCAAGCAGCAGGGCCATGCCGATGGCGGCGACGAAGTTCAAGAAGCCGAGCAGCAGCGTCGCATTGTAGGCGACAAGGCCGGATGCGAGGGGCCAGAGGGAGCAACGGCCGAACGACGCGCGGCTATAAGCGATCGTGCCGATGACCGGCAGCAGAAGGGTGATCCCGACAACGATACGGCCGGCGAGATGCACGGGCAGCAGATGCAACAGTGGCGGCAGGATGAGATCGGTGCCCAGGTTGGGGATGATCGCCCAGTGGGCCGCGTACATGCGCGACACGATGGGATCGGTTGCCCCAAACGCCAGCACCACGGCGCGCGCGAGATGGTTGGGATAGTCGAGCAGCGGCGGCACATCGACCAGCGTCAGGGGCGCGAGCAGAGCCAGGGAGAGCAGGAGGAGCCTCCCCTTCATGCCGGGACTTGAGGCAGGGGCCGGCGCCGCGCACACTCCGACAGAGGAACGACAGGAGGGCAGACATGGACCTGACGCAGTTCCGTGCGACGGTGGCGCAGGGTGCGCCGCCCGACGGGATCAGCCTTGCATTGCAGACCCTGTGGTGGGACGCGAAGGGCGACTGGAATCGCGCCCATGGCTGCGCGCAAGAGGACGAAGGCAAGACCGGCTCCGCAGTGCACGCCTACCTGCACCGCAAGGAAGGCGACATGCGCAACGCCGGCGGCTGGTACAGTCGTGCCGGTCGTGAGCCTGCCACTGTGTCGCTCGATGAGGAGTGGCAGTCGCTGGCGGAGGAGATGCTGACGCACCAAGCTGTCGAGGGTGCGCGCGCGGCGATGGACGGGTTCATGGCAGCGTTCAACGTGAGGGACGCCGATGCGATCCGCTCGCGCTGGTTCCACTTCCCGCATGCGCGATTTCATAGTGGCACCGTCACGGTGATGCAGACGCCGTCGGACTACCACAATCTGGTATGGGATAGCCAAGGCCAGTCGGCCGGTTGGGGTCGTTCCGCCTGGGACTACGTCGAAGTGATCGACGCCGGCCCGGAGAAGGTGCATTTTCGCGTTCAGTTTACTCGGTATCGTGGGGATGGCAGCGCTATCGGCAGTTACCGGTCGCTGTACATCGTGACGCTCAAGGACGGCCGATGGGCGATCCAGGGCCGTTCGAGCTGGGCGGAATGACGCGGAGGGTTTGAGTCATGATCAAGAAGTTCGCCACCGTCTATGCCGGACACGTCGATCTGCCGGATCGTGGCCAGGACGCGACGCCGGCCAACGAGCGGCGCTTCTCCAACGCGCATCTTGCCAGCGTGTTCGACAAGAGCGAGGCAATTGCCCGGGTGATGGATGAAGGCGGCTGGGACACGCTGTGGATGGCCGAGCACCACTTCCAGCAGGAAGGCTACGAGGTCATCCCGAACCTGCTGATGGCGGCGGTGCATCTCTGCCATCTGACCAAGAGCCTCAAGATCGGCTGCGGCTTCAACATTACGCCGATGTGGCACCCGCTGCGGCTGGCCGAGGACTTCGCCTGCGCTGACATCATGACCAAGGGCCGCACGATCTTCGGCGTCGGGCGTGGCTATCACACGCGCGAGGTGGAGACGTTCGGTGCGCCGATGCTCGATCAGAACGCCAATCGCGAGCTGTTCGAGGAGCAGGTCGAGATCATCTTCAAGGCGTTCGACAACGAGCGCTTCTCGCACAAGGGCAAGCATTACACGTTGCCGCCCGAGGTGGCGTATCGCGGCTACACGCTGAAAGACCTGACCCTGGTGCCGCGTCCGGTTCATTTGCCGGTGGAGTGCTGGCAGCCGGTGGTCAGTGCATCGGCGCGCGGTCTCGATTTCATGGTGAAGCACAACATCAAGGGCGCGGTCGGCGGTGGGGCGGCGACCATGGAGCAAGGACCGATCACCGCGTTCCAGGCCGCGGCGCATCGTGCCGGCAAGGACTGGAAGCTGGGCGAGAACCTGATGATCGGAATCGTCATCCACCTCGCCGACTCGAAGCAGCAGGCGCTGAAGGAGCTCGTCCCGCTCTACGAGGAGCACGCCAAGATGTTTGCCCCGCTCGGTTTCATGCCGGGGATGACCAAGGAGCAGATTGCGGCCGTTGCCCGGCGTGGCGGCTGGTATGGCGCCGGTGTCCCGAAAGTGGAGCATTACATCAACCTGGGAGGCTGGTTCGCCGGCACCTCGGAGGAGCTGGTCGCTTACCTCAAGAACATCGAGGCCCGCTATCCGGGGCTGGAGCATATCAACCTGTCCACCCCGATGGGCACGCCGCAGTCGATCATGCTCGACCAGTATCGTCGCGTGACGGCAGAGGTGATGCCGCATTTCAAACACTGAATGCGGACGATCCTCAACGTCCTTTGGAATGTCCCCGGGCTGGGATTTGTCGCGGCGTTTTTCTGGGTCCTGGCAGGCCTGCTGATGGCAATCACCATCATCGGGCTGCCCTGGGCGAAGGCTTGCTTCACGCTGGCGAACTACACGCTGGCGCCATTCGGCCGCGAGCTGGTGTCGCGCTACGACGCGACGGGGCTTGAGTCGCTCGGTACCGGAGGACTTGGGCTTCTGGCAAATGTCATCTGGTTCCTGCTCGCCGGGTGGTGGCTGATCGTGCTGCACGTCGTGGCAGCCTGCGTTTCGGCGATCACCATCATAGGCATTCCATTCGCATGGGCGCATCTGAAGATCGCTGCGGCCGCGATGGCGCCGGTCGGCAAGATCGTCGTGCCGACCGAGGTGGCGGCTGAGATCGATCGCGAGAAGGCAGCGAGTTGGCTGTATGGCAACAGGCGGCGTTAGCTGGCGCGTGAGGCAAGCACGCAGAACGCCTTTTCCGTATCAACGATCCGGCAGTCGCTGAACCCGGCGGCCGCGATGAGCTCAGTTACGCCCTCGCGCGATTGCCCGGAATACTGGGTGAATGCCAGAGCAACCTGCCCACCGTGCCTGAGAACGCGCGATATTTCGCGTAGTCCGGCCAACGTGTCTGGCCACAATTGCATCGAGTTGATCGCCAAAACCTTGTTGAAACTGCCGTCCACGAATGGCAGGTGATCGGCGGATGCCTGGCGCAACTCGACGCGGCGCTCGCTGATCCTGGCGGCATTGCGCTGCGTCGCCTGACGCAGCATTTCCCGGGAAGGATCGATGCCGGCGACGCGCCGTGCCCTGGCCGCGAGCATCTCGATCGCCACGCCAGGACCAATGCCGATTTCCAGCACGCTGTCCTGCTGCCGAATGTCCAGCAGACCGATAACCCATGCGGCATGACGCCGATTGGCGTGTGCCAGGATGACGCCACCGAGCCGGCCAAGAAGACCGCTCGGACGGCCGAACATGCGCATCAGGATGTCACTGCCGATGCTCATCTGACAGCAACGCTCATGCACCATGCGGGTTGCCAGACGACGAGGCGCGGCATCAAATCGCGGCAACGATGGAGGAACAGCACGATGAACGCTCGGCCCGAACCCTTCGCCCTGAACGTCCCTGATACCGCGATTGCCGATCTTCGCGAACGTCTCGCGCGCACGCGGTTCCCTGATCAGGCGCCCGGCGAGCCCTGGGTCTATGGCACGAGCGTCGAGTACATGCGCGGACTGGCCGAGTACTGGCGCACAAAGTTCGACTGGCGTGCGCAGGAAGGCGCGATTGAATGCATTTCCTCAGTACAAGACCGCACTGCACGATATCGACGTGCATTTCCTGCACGTGCCGGGGAAGGGGCCGAACCCCTGCCCGCTGCTGCTGATGCATGGCTGGCCCGGGTCAGTTTTCGAATTCATCGATCTGATCCCGCGTCTTGTCGATCCTGCCAGTTTTGGTGGCGATCCGGCGGACGCCTTTACTGTCGTGGCGCCGTCGCTGCCAGGCTACGGGCTGTCGTTTCGCCCAGGCCAGAAGCGCTTCGGCATCGAGGAGATCGCCGACTGCCTGGCCGACCTGATGACGGAAACGCTGGGCTATCGCCGCTTCGCCGCGCAGGGCGGCGACTGGGGCGGCATAACCGCGTCGCGTATGGGCTACGCGCATGCCGCGAAGCTGATCGGCATCCATGTCAACCTGCTCGCGGTGCGCCGCGAACCGAACATGCTGTCCAACCCGACGCCTGAAGAGCGCAAGTACCTCGACGAGTTGGCGCACTGGTTGAAGGAGGAGACCGGCTATCAGTGGATCCAGGGGACGCGGCCGCAGACGCTCAGCTTCGGTCTGACGGACTTGCCCGCAGGATTGGCTGCGTGGATCGTTGAGAAGTTCCGCGCATGGTCGGATTGCAACGGCGACGTGGAGAGTGCGTTCACACGCGATCAGTTGCTGGCGAACATCAGTCTCTACTGGTTCACCGGCGCAATCGGTTCATCGTTCTTTCCGTATTACTTCCGCATGCATCGTCCTTGGCCGATACCGGAAGGCGGCACGATCGCCGTACCTAGCGGTTACAGCGAGTTTCCGCACGAGATTCTGCGTGCGCCGCGATCGCTCGCCGAGCGTACCTACACTGATATTCGCCGGTGGACCGTCATGCCGCGCGGCGGCCACTTCGCGGCGATGGAACAGCCGGAGGCGCTGGCCGGCGAGATACAGGCGTTCTTTCGACCACTGCGCTGACGCAGCTAAAATAACGGCGCGTCGTAAAGGTCCGCAACCTCCGCGCCGACCGACACCTGTGGTTCGGATGGCTGAAATTGCCTCGCGGACTCCATGCGAGCCACCTCGTCGCGGGTGGCGGTGAAGACCTGGTGCAGGCTGCGGCCCCGTTGGTCGAAAGCGTCCAACTCAGCCGCACCGAAGAATGTATGTCGGTTGCCGGCCGCACAGCCGAATGAACTACGGTCCGCTCGTGCCGCAGTGATGATGATTCGTTCCGGTGAACGCAGATCGCTGATCAGCGATCCGGAGTAGCAGGCCGAGATGATGATCACCGACTGATGGCCGGCGAGCGGTGCGAGCTTGCGTGCAAGCTCGCGTGAGGGCAACGCGGTCGGCGCATTGTTGCCCACCTTGCGTGCCAGCACCTTATGCGAGCCGTGCGTGCTGAGATAGACGAATACGATGTCGCCCGGCCCCGCCTGTGCGGCAGCCGAGTTCACCATCGCGGCGATATTGGCATCATTGGCGATCGGGTAGGGGCTCTGAGCGGATACGACGTTGCTCGCGATCATCGGCACGACGTGGTATCGGCTCGCGGTTCGCAGCCTGTCGGAGAGTTCGACGACATCGTTCTCGGACCATGGTTCGGAATAGAGTGCCAGGCCGATATAGAACAGGCGCTTGCCGTTGGCTGCCGTCTGGTGCTGCGCGAGCGGCGAAGCCTGCGGCTCGGCGCATCCGCCCAGCGAGGCCGACGCGAGCGTCAGGCCAGCGATCGCGGCAAAGAGGCAATATTTTGCGATGCGGTTCATGCACATGGATACCGACTTTCGTCGGCATGACGGTCGTTGAGTGTCGGTCTTATTCCGCGGCCACCGGCACGGCGTCTGCGGTGAGACGCGACAGCAGTGCGCGGCGCTCCTTCTCCGCCTTCTGGCGGTTTGTGTCCTTCACCGGACCAAAGCCGCGGATCATGTCGGGCAACTGCGCGATCGCCACCGCGACATCCAGCGTATCGGGCCGCAGCGCGGCCAGTATCGTGCGCAGGTCGCCGACATACTGCTCGATCAGTGCGCGTTCCATCCGCCGCTCCTGCTGGCGGCCGAACATGTCGAGCGGCGTCCCGCGCAGATGCTTGCCGTGGCGCAGCACGCGGAACAGGGGCAGCGCGAGCCAGCCGGGCAGGGCGACCTTGCGGCGTCGGCCAGTGGCGGGATCGATGCCGGTGATCAGCGGCGGCGACAGATGGAACACCGGCTTCTCGCCGTACGTGGCCGCGGCGTGCAGGCGCGCAACCTCGTATTCATCCTTGTATGCCATTACGCGATACAGGCCCTCGGCTACGGCGCGCGACAGACGCCCCGGAGCTCCAAACGCCTGCGTCTCGCCGGCGATCACCTCGTTCACCAGTGCCCGATAGCGCTTCGCCAGCCTGTCGCTTTGGTAGGCGACGAGGGAAGCGGCGCGGGCATCGATCAGTGAATGCAACTCGGTGGGTGGCGCTTCCAACGTGTGCACCAGGATCTCGTCTTCAAGCGCCGGGTTCTCGGCCAGGATACGGCCCCACAGGAACGCCCGCCGGTTGAGGGACACTGCGGCGCCATTCAATCTCGATGGCGCGGAGGATGGCGGCTTCGCCGACCGGGATCAGGCCGCGCTGCCACGCGACGCCAAGCAGCAGCGTGTTCATCGCCTGCGCGTTGCCGAACAGGTGCTCGGCCAGCCGGACCGCGTGCAGATACGTGGAGGCCGCGGCATCTGTGATGCGCTCGATGGTGCGCCGGTGCAGCACGGCATCGATCAGCAGGTTGGCGTCGTGCTTGAACGCGGCGGTGGCGGCGAGGTCGAGATTGCCGATCACCGCGGCGGACGACGAATTGCGCTCCAGAACGCCCGGGCCCGCTGATACGGCGAGGTCCGCCGCGATCATGACATCGGCCGCGCCGAGAGGGATGCGAACGACGTCGAGCGCAGTCTCGTCGTTGGCGATCTGCACATGGGCGACGACCGTGCCGTTCTTTTGCGCCAGCCCGGTGAAGTCGAGCGTGCGGACCGCGCGGCCTTCCAGATGCGCCGCCATCGCCAGGATCGCACCAGAGGTGACGATGCCGCCGCCGCCGATACCGGCGAACAACGCGCGCCACGGCTTGCTCGTCGCGGGCAGATCGGGCTGCCGCAGCGCTGCGGCAAGCTCGTTCTCTCGCGCCTGCCAGCGCGGATCAGCGTCGGGTGCGCGCGGCGGGCCGGCGATGGTGACGAAGCTCGGGCAGAACCCCTTGAGGCACGACAGATCGACGTTGCAGGCCGTCGGATTGATGCGGCGTTTGCGGCCGAGCGAGGTCTCCACCGGCTCGATCGCGATGCAGCTCGACTGCGCGGAGCAGTCGCCGCAGTTCTCGCACACCTGTTCGTTGATCACGACGCTCTGCACCGCCTGCGGCATCTTGCCGCGCTTGCGCCGGCGGCGCTTCTCGGTGGCGCAGACCTGGTCGTATATCAGCACGGATACACCTTCGTAGGCACGCAGTTCACGCTGCACCGTGTCGAGCTCGCCACGCACATGGCGCGTCGCGCCGGCCGGGAGTGCCGATACGGGCGGCAGACGATCCGCCTCGTCGGCGACCACGGCGATGCGTGCGACACCTTCCGCGGCGACCTGCGCGGCATACTGCGCGACGGAGTAGTTGCCCTCGGCTGGCTGTCCGCCGGTCATCGCCACGGCATCGTTGACCAGTAGCTTGTAGGTGATGCGCGCACCGGCAGCGACTGCCTGGCGGATCGCCATGATGCCGGAGTGCGTGTAGGTGCCGTCGCCCATGTTGGCGAACACGTGCGGCGTGTCGGTGAACGGCGCCATGCCGACGAACGGCGCGCCCTCGCCGCCCATGTGCGTGAAGGTGCGGGTCTGGTCGCCCTCATCGAGCGCCATGAAGTGACAACCGATGCCAGCGGTGGCGAAGCTTCCCTCGGGCAGGCGCGTCGATGTTCCGTGCGGGCAGCCGGCGCAAAAGGCGGGCGCGCGTCGCAACAGGCCGGGTGGACGCTCCGGCATACGCGACACCGGCGGGTCCTGGATGTTCAGGCCTGCGGATCGCAGGAAGCTGGCGAGACCGGCGGCGACGATCTCCGGCGACAACTCCATCAGCGGCGATAGCAGTGGCGCGCCTGATGCGTCGGTCTTGCCGCTGATCTCCGGACGTGCGCTCGCCGGCAGGTTGTAAAGCGCGTCGCGAATTTGCGTCTCGACGAAGCTGCGCTTTTCCTCCACCACGAGGATCGCGCGCTTGCCGCGGGCGAATTCGCGCAGGCCCTCGGTTTCCAGCGGCCAGGTCATGGCGACCTTGTAGAGCGCGATCTGCGCATGATCCTCGAGGTCCAGCATGCGCAGTGCGTGCAACGTATCGGCGTGCGCGCGGCCGACGGTGACGATGCCGATCGGCGCATCACTGGTGCCGAAGATACGCCTGTCGAGCCGGTTGGCGCGTGCCCAGGCAAGTGCCGCGGGGATGCGCTCCTGCACCACACGTCGCTCCAGTTCGGCGCGGTCGGCGGGGAAACGCAGATGCGGATCGTAGTTCAGCCCGTGCGGCGGCAGCGGGAAGTCCGGCGTGATGAAATCCCTGGTCGACGGGATGACGAGCGTGGTGGCCTGCTCGGCGGTCTCCGCGGTGGTCTTCAGCGCGACCCACAGGCCACAGAAGCGCGACAGTGCGATGCCGGCGAGGCCGAGATCGACGATGTCCTCGACCGAGGCCGGGTTCAGCACCGGGATGAAGACGCCCTCGAAGACGTGCTCGGTCTGGTGCGGATATGTCGAGGAGTGCGCGCCGTGGTCATCGCCGGCCACCGCCAGCACGCCGCCGTGCTTCGCGGTGCCGATGAAATTGCCGCAGTGCAGCGCATCCCCGGCGCGATCGACGCCGGGACCCTTGCCGTACCACATGCCGAACACGCCATCGACGCGCTTGCCTGGAAACGCGTCGAGCTGCTGCGTGCCGTACAGCATGGTGGCGGCGAGGTCTTCGTTGACGCCAGGCTGGAACCGGATGTTCTGCGCGGCGAGCATTTTCTGGCGGTGCCAGACCTCGCGGTCGAGCCCGCCTAGCGGTGAGCCGCGATAGCCGGAGATCAGACCGCCGGTGTTCAGGCCGTGCGCGCGGTCGAGACGGGCCTGCTCCAACAGGACCCGGACCAAGGCCTGGATGCCGGACAGCAGGATGGGGGTGTCGAGCTCGGTAAAGCGGCTTTCCAGCGTGGTGGCCGTGTGGCCGAGACCGATGTCCATCTGTGTCGACTCTCCGCCTGGATGCGCGATGCAGGTGCCTGAAACTTGGGTGTGACAGGGCGATCTTGCCATGTGAGCCGAGGCTGCGCACGCGGAGTTGGCAAAATAGCGGCGAAGCTGCGCCGAAAGTCGTTTCGACGATTGTATGTTGCCGGGCGGTCGGGGGACGCGCATGAGTTCGTGCGCGGCCCTAGGGTATCGTTCGCTCGCGGAGCAGGAATCGGGAGGCAAAAGGACACGGCCATGACCATCGTGCCGATACGCGGATTGTTCGAGGCGCACCTGACGGTCAGTGATCTGGACCGCTCCATCGTGTTCTATCGCGATGTGCTCGGGCTGCCGCTGGCGCAGCGAATTCCGGCCCGCCAGGTGGCGTTCTTCTGGGTGCCGTCATCCGACAAGGCCATGCTCGGCTTGTGGTGCATCGGCACCTCGCCCCTCCGTCTGCGCCTGCACATCGCGTTCAGATGTGGCGCTGCCACAGGTGTTCGAATCTGTTGCGGCGCTGCGGCGGGCGGGCATCATGGCGCGCTCCGGCGATGGCACGCCGATCGAGGAGCCGGAGGTGCTCTGCTGGATGCCGGCGGCGAGCGTGTATTTCGACGATCCGGATGGGCATTCGCTGGAGTTCATCTGCATGCTGGACGAATTGCCCCGGCCGGAGCTGGGTCGGGTATCATGGTCGGAGTGGCGGAGGCAGACACATGAGTGACGAGGTTCGCGTCGAACAGCGTGACGGTTGGCGCAAGCTTGTGCTGAACCGGCCCGACAAGCTGAATGCAGCCAACGAGGCGATGCTGACAGCGTTGCTGCACGCAGTGGATGCGGCGGAGGCGGATCACGCCTGCCGCGCGCTGTTGCTGACCGGCGAGGGCAGGGGGTTCTGCACCGGTCAGGAACTCGGGCCGGCGATGATGCCAGGCCCCGGCGGGCCTCCCGATCTCGGCACCGTTGCTGCACTGCATCATCGACTGGTGCGCCGATTGCGAGGAGTGTCGCTGCCGGTCGTGTGCGCGGTGAATGGCGTGGCCGCGGGTGCGGGGGCGAGCTACGCGCTGGCCTGCGATATCGTGCTGGCTGCGCG
The DNA here is from genome assembly GCA_963776505.1 of uncultured Alphaproteobacteria bacterium. Lineage (GTDB taxonomy): Bacteria > Pseudomonadota > Alphaproteobacteria > Acetobacterales > Acetobacteraceae > JAMXLO01. Next base: position 27,294 of record CAVZNH010000062.1, on the reverse strand, counting down.
CAGTGCGAAGTTCATCCAGGCGTTTGTGAAGATCGGCCTGGTGCCGGATTCTGGCGCGAGCTTCTTCCTGCCACGGATGATCGGCGAGGCGCGCGCGCGGGCGCTGGCCATGCTCGGGGAGACTTTGGATGCCGAGAGGGCCGCGGATTGGGGAATGATCTGGAAGGTCGTGGATGATGACGCGCTGCAACAGGAAGCCGAGACGCTCACCGCCCATATGGCGAAGCAGCCGACGGCGGCGTTGGCGGCCATGAAGCGCTTGTTTGCTGCCTCCGCCACCAATGGGCTGCTGGCGCAACTGGACCTTGAGCAGGAGCTGCAGAGCGCGGCGGGTCGCGGCGCGGAGTATGCCGAGGGTGTGCACGCATTCATCGAGAAGCGCGCGCCTCAATTTCCGGGGCGGAAGTGAGCGAGCTCGCGCGCACCCTCGCCCAGGCGATGTGGGCGGAGGATCGCGCCAGTTCGGGACTGGGCATGCGTCTCGACGCCGTGGCACCGGGACACGCGCGCCTGTCGATGACAATCACCGAGGCGATGACGAACGGGCACGGCATCTGCCACGGCGGTTTCATTTTCGCGCTGGCGGACTCGGCGATGGCGTTCGCGGCCAATCCGCGCGGCGAGGCGGCGGTGGCGCAACACGCGTCGATCACGTTTGTCCGTCCGGGGAGCGTTGGCGAGGTGCTGGTGGCGGACGCGGTCGAACGCATGCATGCCGGCCGATCCGGGATGTACGACGTGCGTGTAAGCACGGAAGAGGGCGAACTGGTCGCCGAGTTCCGTGGTCATACCCGCACGATCCGAGGCAAGGCGGAAGGCCGCGGCAAGGCGGAGGGATAGATGGCAGGCCTCGACGCAATCGAAACGGCGTCGCGTGACGAGATTGCCGCGCTGCAACGCGAGCGGCTCGGCTGGACGCTGCGCCACGCCTACGCCAACGTGGCACATTACCGCGCCGCATTCGATCGCGCAGGCGTGCATCCGGATGACTTCCGGACGCTGGATGACCTCGCAAAGTTTCCGTTCACCAGCAAGCAGGACCTGCGGGCCAATTATCCGTTCGGCATGTTCGCCGTGCCGCGCGAGAAACTGGCGCGCGTGCATGCCTCGTCGGGGACCACGGGCAAGCCGACCGTCGTTGGTTACACCGCGAAGGACATTGAGACATGGGCGCATGTTGTGGCGCGCTCAATCTACGCGGCTGGTGGGCGGGCGGGGATGATCGTGCATGTGGCGTATGGGTATGGGCTGTTCACCGGCGGCCTTGGCGCGCATTACGGCGCGGAGAAGCTGGGCTGTACGGTGGTGCCGGTGTCAGGCGGCATGACCGAGCGTCAGGTGCAGTTGATCACCGATTTCCGTCCCGACGTGATCATGGTGACGCCAAGTTATATGCTGGCGGTACTGGACGAGTTCCAGCGTCAGGGGCTGGATCCGCGCGAGTGCTCGCTGAAGATCGGCATCTTCGGCGCCGAACCCTGGACCAATGCGATGCGCCGCGAGATCGAGGATGGTTTCGCGATGGATGCCGTCGATATCTATGGATTGTCGGAGGTGATGGGTCCCGGCGTGGCTAACGAGTGCGTCGAGACGAAGGACGGGCTGCACATCTGGGAGGATCACTTCTATCCGGAGGTGATCGATCCGGAGACCGGCACGGTGCTGCCGGATGGCGAGAGGGGCGAACTGGTTTTCACCACGCTGACCAAGGAAGGCATGCCCGTGGTGCGCTATCGCACGCGCGACCTGACGCGGCTGCTGCCCGGCACGGCGCGCACGATGCGGCGCATGGAGAAGGTGACCGGGCGATCCGATGACATGGTGATCGTGCGCGGGGTCAACATGTTCCCCACCCAGGTGGAGGAACAGCTGCTGAAGAGCGAGGTGCTTAGCGGGCACTACCAGATTGTGCTGACGCGCGAGGGGCGGATGGACGAGGTGGCGGTACACGTGGAGGCGCGGCCGGAGTATTTCGATCCTGTGCTGCTGGATGCGGAAGCGAAGGCGGTCGTGGCGCGAATCAAGGACACGATCGGACTGACCACTCGCGTGGTGGTGGAAGCGCCGGGGGCGGTGGAGCGCTCGGTCGGAAAGGCGCGGCGGGTGGTGGATCGGCGAGCGCAGACGTAGTGCCGGTATCGGTGGCGTTGCTGCGTGCGGTGAATGTCGGTGGCACGGGTATGTTGCCGATGAAGGAGCTTCAGGCGCTTTGCACCGGTCTCGGCCTGGCCAATGTCCGGACATATATCCAGAGCGGCAATGTCGTTTTCGAGAGCGGCCTTTCCGAGGCCGTGCTGCGAAGCAAACTTGAGGCGGTGCTGACTGATCGGATGCGACGCCGTGTCAGCGTCATGGTCCGAACGGCGTCCGAGCTTCGCGCGACGCTTGATGCCAACCCATTTCCGGAGGCCAGGCCTGCGCAGGTGGGTGTCGTCTTTCTGCCTGCGCCCGTGAAGGAGGCTCTGTTCGCCGGGTTGGCACGTCCCGGAGGCGAAGAGCTGCACGCCGTCAATCGCGAGGTCTTCATCCATTATCCCAATGGCATGGGACGCTCGAAATTGAAGCTGCCGCAAGACGTGGCAGATGGTACCACGCGGAATCTGAATACCGTTGCGAAGCTGGCAGCGATGGCCGAGGGATGAACGGCAGTTTTCTCTTGTGGTGCGTGGTCGCCAGTTCGGTATAGGGGCAGGATGGATCAGCGACTTCGGATGTCGAACACGGCCTGCAATTCGTTTGTACCGCAAACGAAGACTCTGCTTGTGTGTCGCAACTCCGGAACGGCTTGGTCCCATGTCTCCCATCATCGCAGTCCGCAACCTCCGCAAGCGATACCGCTACGCTAAAGCCGGCGGGCTGCTATCGTCCGTTTTTCCGGACTACCAGTACATCGATGCGCTGGATGGGCTGAGCTTCGATATCGCGGCCGGCGAACGGGTTGCCATCATCGGCCCGAACGGCGCCGGCAAGTCCACGACATTGAAGATTCTCACCGGCATTCTGGAGCCGGGTGAGGGGGCGGCCTCGGTGCTCGGTCTGACACCGTGGCGCGAGCGATTGGTGCTGGCGCAGCGGATCGGCGTGGTGTTTGGGCAACGCTCGCAGCTTTGGGGCGAGCTGCCGGTGCGCGAATTGTTTGCCCTGCTGCGCCGTATCTATACGCAGCCGGCCGCGGTATTTGCCGTGCGGCTCGAACGTCTGGTGCAGCGCTTCGCGCTTGAGGCGCTGCTGCAGCAGCCGGTGAACCGTCTGTCGCTCGGCCAGCGCATGCGGTGCGAGTTGGTGGCGAGCCTGTTGCACGCGCCATCGGTTCTGTTCCTGGACGAGCCGACGATCGGTCTCGACATCACCGCCAAGGCGGCGATGCGCGATCTGATCAAGCAGCAGGCGCATGAAGACGGACAGACCGTCGTGCTGACCTCACACGACACGCGCGACATCGAGCTGGTGTGCGATCGGGTCATCGTGATCAACGCCGGACGGATCGTGGTGGATCAGCCGACGAGTGAGCTGCGCCGACGATTCCTTGGCCGCAAGCTCGTGACGATTCGTTCGCGTGGCACCGGAGGTCGCGCTTGAACTGCCGGGTGTCACGTTGCGGTCGAGCGAACCGCACCAGACGTTGTTCGAGGTCGATACCGGCATGCTGCATGTGGAGCGGCTGATCGAGGCCGCGCTTGCGATCGGCGGGATCGAGGATATCACCATCGAGGATCCTCCGATGGAGGAGGTGATCCGTGACATCTACGCCTGCGCTGCCCGCGCTTGAGCGCGTGCTTGCGGTCGGGCGGATGGGCGCGGTCGCCTCGCTGGCCGGGCGCGCGGTCCTGCTTGGGCGCGGCGTGTTCTATCTGTTGGTGATCGCGCTGCTGGCGACATTCTGGGACCGCGTCGCGGCGGAACGTCTGCCGGGCACGCTGGCGCCGCTGCTGCCCGCCGGTGGGCTTGCGGTCTATGTCGGCGTGACGGAGTGGATCACTCTGTCGGTGCCTGCAATACATCTGCGTCTGGAAGACGATATTCGCTCCGGCGCGATCGAGACGCACCTGCTGCGCCCCGCTTCGTATCCGCTGCTGCGCATTGCGGAGAGCTGCGGCGGATTGCTCGTGCGGCAGGGCATGCTCGGCGCGATCGGCGTGGTGGCGCTGTTGCTGTCTGTGACATGCGGTGCCGTCGGCGACAACGTGGGTCTGCCTGGTCGTGCTTGGCGCGCTGGGCGGATTTGTCGGCATTCTGCTGTTCGCGCTGGTGGGTATGAGCGCCTTCTGGCTGCGTCGCACGATTCCGATTTATCTGTGCGTGCAGAAAATGTCGTTTCTGTTGGGCGGCCTATTCGCGCCATTGACGCTGTATCCCGCTTGGCTGCGTGGGATCTCCGAGGCGAGCCCATTTGCCGCACAGCTCTATTGGCCTGCGGCGATTGTTGTCTCGCCTGGCGCGGCGACAGTATCGCAGGCGTTCACGTACGAAATGCTGTGGATCGCGCTGCTTTCGACGCTGCTGGCAGTGATCTGGCGAACCGGGCTTCGGCGTACGTTGCGGCAGGGCATCTAATGCGAGCTTCCTGCTTCAACGATCAAGCGCCCGGATTGACCCACGTTTCCCCGACCCAGCCGTTCTCGTCATAGTCCGCCATGCACTGCTCGACCAGCGCCTCCATCGCCTTCAGGTCGCCGCCGCGCTCCGCACCGGTCAGCGACTGGGCGCGGATGTCCTCCCAGCCGCCGGCGTAGTTTCGCTCGTATAGTTCGTGACGGCCGCCGAACTCGGTGCCGATCGCATCCCACAGCAGCTTCATGATCTTGATGCGTTCCTTGTATTCGATGCCGTGCGAGCCGCGGACATAGCGCCGCAGATACGGCTCGATCGCCGGGTTGGCGAAATCCTTCACCGACGACGGCAGATAGATCAGTGCCGAGGTGACGATGCGCTCGACGATATCCTTGATGCGCGGATAGGCATCCGGCGCGAACACGCGATACGCCAGGCCCGCGCGCAGGTTTGGCAGCACCGCATCGCCTACCCAAGGATCGGGATCGTTCGCCATCGCGTTGGACAGCGACCAGAACAGGTTGCGCCAGGCGATCGCCTCGCCCAGTTGCACCTGGTTGCCGCGCGCCTCGTCGCCGCCGGTGCAGCGCAGCGCCTTGGCCAGCAGGCCGCACAGAAAATCCAGCTTCACCGCAAAGCGCGTGCAGCCCTGGAACTGGAAGCCGTGCATGAAGCCGGAGCGTGGGTAGAAGCTCAGCACGCGCGCTGGATCGCGATAGATGAACACGTCCTCCCAGGGCACGAACACGTTGTCGAGGATGAAGATCGCGTCGTTCTCGTCGAAGCGGGACGACAGCGGATAGTCGTACGGCGAGCCGTTCAGCAGCGCCGCCTTCTCGTACGAGGTGCGGCAGATCAGCTTCAGGCCTGGCGCGTCGATCGGCACCATGAACATCAGCGACATGTCCAGGTCCTCGGTCGCGGTCTTCGAGCTCTGGCCCATGAAGTTGTAGTGGGTGATCGCCGCCGAGGTCGCCACCACCTTGGCGCCGGAGACGATGATGCCGCCGTCGGTCTCCTTCTGCACCGAAACGTAGACGTCCTTCACCTGCTCGGCCGGCTTGTGGCGGTCGATCGGCGGATTGACGATGGCGTGGTTCATGAACGGCATGGTTTCCTGCGCACGCTTGTACCAGGTGCGCGCATTGCCGGCGTACGGGCCGTAATACTCCGCATTGCCGCCCAGGGTGTTGGAGTACGCCGCCTTGTAGTCGGGCGTGCGGCCCATCCAGCCATAGGTCAGCCGCGACCATTCGGCGATCGCTGCCTGCGCGCCACGCAGGTCCTCGCGCGAGCGCGGCACGCGGAAGAAGCGATGGGTGTAGCCGCCGGAGCCGGTATCGGTGCGGGCAGGTCAGCAGATCGTGGCGCTTCGGGTCGTGCAGCGCGTCGTAGAGGCGCGCGATGGAGCGCACGGAGTTGCGGAACGCCGGATGGCTGGTGACGTCCGGCACGCGCTCGCCGTCGATATATACCTCGCGGCCATCGCGCAGGCTCTGCATGTACTCGGCGCCGGTGTAGGGGCGCGTGCGATCGGCGATGACGTCTTCGGGTTTCATGGTGTCCTCCTGGACCCCTCCCCCAAGCCCTCTCAGGGGAGGGGGAGAAGCATGCGCTACTCCCCGGACAGCTCCCGCCGCCGCCGGTCGAGTTCCTCGCTGTAGCGGCGCAGCGCGTACTGCTCGGTCAGCAGGCCGATCACGCGTTTCGATTCCGCGCCGTCCACCACCGCCAGCGCGTCGCTTTCGGCGTTCTCGAACATCGCCACCGCCTCCTTTATGGTCATCTGCGGCAGCAACACCGTGTCGGTGTAGTGCAGCAGGTCGCGGACAGCGTGGTTCTCGTCGGCGTCGGCGTGCACCTCGGCCGGCAGCACGATGCCGGCATACCGGTCGTCCTCGTCCATCACCACCACGCGCTGGTGCGCGCCCAGCGGGAAGTCGCGCTTGAACGCCTCGATCGGTGTGTCGGCGCGCACCGTGCGCATCTCCCGCCGCATCATGCGGCCGACGGTCAGATTGCGCATCCAGCCGATATCGACCGCGCTGCGGATCGCCTCCCCGCGCAGGTGGAACCGCCAGGTGGCGAACGAGTAGCCGAACGTCCGCCGCACCGTCAGCGCGGAAATCACGCAGGCGGCGAGCACCGCGATGGTCAGCGGCAGGCTGCCGGTGCTCTCCAGCGCCAGGAAGCCCATGGTCAGCGGACCACCGATGATCGCGACGGCCAGGCCGCTCATGCCAACCAGCGCGCAGACCACCGGTGAGACCGCGTGCGCCGTGCTGACGATGGCGAGCGCGCCGGCGAAGGCCTTGCCGACCAGCGCGCCCAGGAACAGCGAGGCGAAGAACAGCCCGCCGCGGAAGCCCGAGCCGATCGAAATCGCCGACGCAATCGACTTCAGCACCACCAGCAGCGTCACATGGGTCAGCGTGTAGGGTGCCTCGATGACCACACCCAGTGCGCCATGCCCGGACGACAGCACCGCCGGCGTCACCAATGCCAACGTGCCGACGGCGAGTCCGCCGCACATCGGGCGGAGCCAGCCGGGCACGCCGCTCTTGCGGAACAGCTCCTCGGTCAGCGTGACGCCGCGCATGATGGCGATGCCGACCAGGGCGCAGAGCATGCCGAGGGCGAGGATCGGGATGTAGTCCAGCGCCTCGACGCGCGTTGGCACCTGCAGCACGAGATCGAACGGCGAGTTGCCCAGAGCGTTGACCACAGCGACAGCGACGATCGCGGCGACCGCGACCGGGGCGAAGGTGCCGAGAGAGTAGGTGCCGATCACCAGTTCGAAGGCGTAGAATGCGCCGGTCAGCGGCGCGTTGAAGGCGCCGGCGATCGCGCCGGCGGCGCCACAGCCCACCAACAGGCGCAGATCGTTGCGCCGGACGCGGAACATGCGGCCAAAGCGCGACGCCAACGCCGAACCGATCTGGGTGTAGCCGGCCTCCAACCCGACCGAGGCGCCGACGCCGTTCGACAGGATCGTCTGCAGCACGACGATCAGGCTGTCGTTCAGCGACATGCGCCCGCCGTACAGCGCGTTGGCCTCTATCGGGTCGACCGCGCGTCTCGGGTGATAACGCACGATCACCAGGCCGAGCAGCCCGATCAGCAGGCCGCCCAACGTCGGCACCGCGACGGTGCGGATTGGATCGAGTTCAACCATGGCGCTGAGGCGCTCGCCCGCGCTGATCAGAAACAGCAGCTGATGGATGAGCTGCGTGGTCTCGGTCATCAGCCACACGGCAACGCCGGCACCGCAACCGACGAAGGCGGACAGCACGACCAGCCAGATTTCATCTGCGCGGACCAGCGCACGCAATGTCTGCGGCGCATGCAGGACCGCGTCGCCGAAGGCCCGGCGCGGGCGATGGTACCGAGTGGGCGCAGTTCTACCCGCGTGCGGGGTTGCCGAAGCACCCGCGATGGTTAAGTCGCCAGGGAGTGTCGACATGCGACGTACGTCCAGCGGGCCAGCGAGAAACAGACGCATTCTTGGAACCAGCGCGCCCCAGGATCAACCGCCGCGATGCTGATTTGCCACGGAGTGTGGTAAATTTAACCGGCTATTCTGAGAGCGGCTGAATTCCGCGCTCGGCGCGGGTCGCCTCGAGATCGTCTTCGACGAAGGCCCGCACCACCTCGACCACCGGTTCGTGCGAGGCGAAGCCCAGCGTGCGGGCGCGTGCTGGCTCGAAAGCCGCCGGCCACAGACCAACGATGGCGGAAATCTCCCTGTCCTCGACGCGGCGCACCAGCGTGGAAGCGCCCGGCTTCACCGCGTCCAGCGCCTGCAACAGATGCGCGATCGTTGTGCTGATGCCTGGCGGATTGATGCTGCGGTCGAGACCCATCTGCGTGGTGTCCATCGCCGCGGCGTGCAGCAGCCAGTCAACGGCGCGGCGCGGGCTGCACACCCATGCGGCGAACGCGTCGGACACCGGCAGTTCCGCTGGCAGCCCGAGGAGCGGCTCGCGGACGATCGCGGAGAAGAATGAGCTGGCGGCGCGGTTGGGCCGGCCGGGACGCACGATCACCGTCGGCAGGCGAATCGACACCGCGTCGAGGAAGCCGCGACGCGTCGCGTCTGCCAGGATCAGTTCCGCTGCCGCCTTCTGAGCACCGTAGCTGTTCGCCGGCACCTGTCGCGCCTCGTCGCTGAGTACGGCGTCCTGTCCGCCGGAGAAGCTCGCCACGGATGAGGTGAACACGACGCGCGGCGGCTTGCCCCCGGCGGCGACCAGGCGGCGGCAGGCATCGACCACGGCGTCGGTGCCACGCAGGTTGACGCGGCGGCCCAGGTCGTAATCCGCCTCTGCCTGGGCGGAGACCACGGCGGCGAGATGGAACACCACGTCGGTGCCAGGCGGTATGGCCTCCGGCGGCAGGTCCACGAGGTCGCCCGCCATCGCAGTGATCGGGAATGGGGCTTCCGGCGCCGGCGGCGCTGCGAGATCCATCAGCGTCAGGGCGGCGATCGGCCGGCCGCCCAGCTTTCCATCCCGCGCCAGGCGGTCGGCGATCTTGCGACCCAGGAACCCGCCGGCGCCCAATATCGATACTTTCACCGATTAGTCCTCCGATTGCAGCGTATCATGAAGCGGTCCACGGTCCTGCCATGCTCGGTCCGCTGCCCTATCGTCTGTTTGTCAATCCTCGCTTCGGGAGCAGCCGGATAGCATCACTTCCTGATGCGGGTTTCCAGTGCGCCAAAGCGCAGATCACTACCTGGGACGGCTATGAGATAACGCCATTGCGCGATTTGCCTGGCCTTGCCCAGCAGGCAGGTCTGGGTGCGATCCGGCTGAAGGACGAAGCGATCCGCTTCGGCCTGGGCAGCTTCAAGGCGCTTGGCGGTGCTTACGGCGTGGCATGCGTGTTGGCTGCCGCGCTGGCGCGGCACGGCATTCCGTTGCGGACGCTTTCGGCCGAGCTGGCCAATGGCAGATACCGCCATGTGACCAAGGGCATCACCGTCACCTGTGCCACCGATGGCAATCATGGCCGTGCTGTCGCCTGGGGGGCGCGGCGCTTCCACTGCGGATGCGTGATCTTCGTCCACGGCGGCGTGAGCCAGGGACGGGTGGACGCGATCGCCCGATACGGTGCGGAGGTCCGCCAAGTGCCCGGCACGTATGACGATGCCGTCCGGGAGGCCGCGCGACAGGCGGCGGCGAACGGGTGGTTCATCGTCTCGGATACGTCATGGAGCGGCTACTCTGAGGTGCCGCTGCAGATCATGCAGGGCTACCGGCTGATGGCCGACGAGGCTGCCGACCAATGGACGGGTGAACGGCCGACGCATGTTTTCGTCCAGGCGGGCGTGGGCGGTGTTGCGGCTGCGGTCTCGGTGCAGATGAGGGCGCGGTTTGAGCCCGCGCCGGAGCTGATTGTCGTGGAGCCCGACCGGGCCGCCTGTTTGCTGGCGAGCGCGGAACTTGGCCAACCCACCGCTATCCCGGGCAATCTCGACACGCTGATGGCGGGCCTCGCCTGTGGCGAGCCGAGCCCGGTGGCGTGGCAGGAGCTCGATCACGGGGCTGCGGCGTTCATGGCGATCCCTGACGAGGCGGCCGTGGCATGCATGAGGCTGCTCGCTGGGTTCGGCATCGTCGGCGGCGAGTCTGGCGTCGCGGGCCTTGCCGGCTGCCTTCTCGCGGTGGCCGATCCTGCTGCGCGCGAACTTCTTGGGCTGGACACCTCGAGCCGTGTCCTGACGTTCCTCACCGAAGGAGCCACCGATCCGGAAGCTTATCAGCGGTTGGTGGCCACTAGTCCGAACCGGTTGGATCTTTAGGATTATTTCGGGCGTGACGACTCCGATGGGACATGGCATGCTCTCGAAGACTTTTGCGGTCTCAAGCGGTTGTAATCCACAACCGCTGTTAACCGGACACGAATTGGTTCGTAGTAGCCGCTAGGAACCGCGAGTGGCCAGGAGGGGCGCGCGACTATGGTGGGCCGAAAGCCGCTGATTGGAGCTCTTGCTGACGACTGGCTGTGCCTATGGCCTGTATCCTTACATAACCCTGTATCAGCTCGGCCAAGCCGTCCGGCAGGGCGATGCCGTGAAGCTGGAAACCATGGTCGACTGGGCCTCGGTTCGCGAGGGGATCAAGGAAGACATTTGCGACCAGGTGGTCGAGCAACCGGAGCCGGCCCAGAACAGCGGCCAGCTCCCGCCGTTCGGCGCGGGCTTCGTGCGCGGCATCGCAACCAATACGGTGGACAAGCGGGTAACGCCCGAGGCGCTCGTCGCGGCGGCGCAACCGCCTGATACTAAGCGGTCGACCAAAAGCGACGGAGTGCGAGTGAACTGGGCGTTTTTCGTCAGTCCGTCAGCCTTCATGGTGGACCTGGGGACGCCAGACAACCTCGCCCCGATCCGTCTGCAAATGGATCTCCGCGACGGCGCATGGCATGTGACGCGGGTTTGGCTGCCGCCCGAGATGCTCGGTGGGGCAGCCGCGGGGACCTAGCCGGCGCGTTCCATTACGCCGAGTTGCACGCCAATATCCTTCGCTGATCGAACCGGTCGGTCGCCGTGTGTGCGCGGGGCCACGGAGGCGGTAAGGAAAATAATCTGTGTCAACGGCAGTTGTTGCTTGCCATCATTATACAACCTGTGGTTTTATATGTTCGTCTTATGTTCTTCGACATCGCCTCAAAAGGAGACGCGTCATGGGTGTAAAGGCCAACCAGGCGCAACCTGGTATTCGCCCAAAAACTGCCCCCTATCGCCGCTGCCAACCATTCCGCGACGCCGAAGAGGCATGGCTCTGGACCATGGCCGCACTGATGGCGCGGCGCGAGGGCGCCCGTTTCAGAGCCAATCAGGGCCTGATCGTGCGCCCATGTGAGCCGGACGACGTTGTGAAATGCCTGGACGGGCTTTATCGCCGGCGCACGGATCGATCTTGTGCACGCGCGTATACTGCGCATCTGGGGCGAGCGGCAGGCTTCGCCAAATCCCGCGTTCCCCGTTGAGCGATGCGACTGGAGGTTGTGGCGTGAGGCTCTCGAGCGGCTCGAGTGGCCATTGCGGGCAAAAGGCATTGTGGGATGATTACAAATAGGAAAATTTGCTTGACAGAGGTCACCCTCGTTCCATAGTCTGTCGCAGTCAACGGGCGGACTGTGCCCGCTGACCTTTCTCCTCCTCAAACCTCAAGGGGCTGCCGCGACGCGCGGCGGCCCCTTTCTTTTTGCCCGAAGGGAACCTCCTGCCATGGCGTTCGCCATCCGCAATCTCTCCGTGCTCGCCTACGCCAACGGCTTCACGCTGTGGCACTACAAGGCTGGCAAGGACCGGCTCAATCATATCGAGAAAGTCGACTTCTTCGCTGACGCCGCCGACATGCTGACGGAAGGCGACATGATGATCGTCTCGGCATCCGATGGAGGCCGCATCGTCACCATCGCCTCGGGCACCGCCGGAGAGGTCGCCACCGCGCCGCTGGTTTGATCGCTTACCGCGGCGGCATCGGTCGGTTGAGCACTTCTCGCGCGTGCCTCAGTGAGCCGGCTTCGGTGATCGTGTACCGCCCGTCCCGCCGGTCCGCGGCCAAGCCCATCGCGGCCAGCCGCTCCAGGCAGGAACCGTCCTTCATTCCGGCCGGCCGGCCGACAGCGCCGCTCAACATCAGCCTGTGGAGCGCCGAGCGACAGCAGGTTTCGAGATAGGGCTCGTTCCACACATGCGGGATCGTCGTCGTCTGCGCCTCGCGTGGCAAGTTGCGGAGAACGTTGATCATGAGTGAGGCCGAGCGTCCCGGGCAACGCGTGCGGGTAGTCTGGGAATTCAGTCTGGTCGCCCTGCTGCAAGGCATACAGGTCGCTTCGCTGCTGATCGCCCTCGTCTACTGGTTCGTGCTGAACGCCAACCGTGGCCAGGACAATGAGCGCCGACTGGCGGAATTGCAGTCGAGCGTCTCCGGGCAGATCACCGAACTCCGGCAAGCGGTGGCGGTTGGGCTTGCCGATGTCCGCCAGCAGCTCAATGCATTGCCCGATACTCGCGCGCGGCTTGACCAGGCGGAGAAGCGGCTCGCTGACGTCGATGCCAGGTACGGCAACCTCGATACGCGCATTGGTGTGGTCGAGCGCCAGATGGTGGAGTTGCACAGCGACATGAGTTCGATCACCCGGGCGAGCAACGTACCGTTGCCAGGGACACGGCGATGATGCGCACTGCCGCCTTGATTCTGCCCGCGCTGGTGCTTGTCGTGTCGTGCGCACCTCTGCTGTCGCGTAAGTCGGCCGACCCGGAGCCCGGCCCGGAGCGTTGTCAGCAAGGCGTGTCGGTGCCCCCCGCGCCACGCCGGCCGCGCACTGTCGAGCAGCTCGGCGCATGGGCGCTTACGGCCGAGCGCGCAGCGCGACAAACCGAAAGCGCGCGGGCAGCATGTGCGGACAGTTACGCGCAGCTCAGGGCATGGGTCGATACGGCGAGGTGAACCGCGACTGGCGGCTATCGTGGCGGCGCGACAGCGGGCATAACCGTCCTCACTCATGACGCCCGCGATCGCATCCGCCTTCACGCCGCTCATGCGACGGGTCGATCCGGAGCGGGCGCACTTCCTGGCCCTGAGAGCACTGCGCCTCGGCCTCGCCGGGCGATCGCGCGAAGCCGACGCGGCATGTCTGGCCGTCGAGGTGCTGGGCCGGCGGTTCGCCAATCCGATCGGCCTCGCCGCCGGGTTCGACAAGGACGCGCTGGCGGCACCTGCGCTGATGCGCCTGGGCTTTGGCTTCGTCGAGACCGGAACGGTGACGCCTCGGCCACAGTCCGGCAACCCACGGCCCCGGCTGTTCCGATTGGCGGCGGATCAGGCGGTGATCAACCGCATGGGCTTCAACAATGCCGGCCTGGACTCCTACCTCGCCCAGCTTGCGCAGTGTCCGCGCGGCTCCGTCGGTACTCGGCGCCAATGTCGGCATCAACAAGGATGGCGCCGATCCGGAACGTGATTATCCCGCGCTGATCGCCGCAATTGCGCCGTACGCCGACTATGCGGTCATCAATGTCTCCTCGCCCAATACGCCGGGCCTGCGTGATCTCCAGGGTGAGACCCAGTTGCGCGCGATCCTGCACGCCGTCGCCGAGCGCGTGCCAACCCGTCCGCCACTGCTGGTGAAGATTGCTCCCGATATCAACGACGATGCATTGGCGGCGCTGGTGGAAACCTGTGTCGCAGAGGGTGTCCAGGGGCTGATCGTGTCGAACACGACCGTCTCGCGGCCCCCTGGACTGCGTTCGCCGCAGGCGCGTGAGACGGGCGGTCTGTCCGGCGCGCCATTGTTCCGGCTCTCGACCGCGGTGCTGGCCCGGGCCTTTCTGCTGGCGCGCGGACGGCTCGTGCTGATCGGTGTCGGTGGTATCGCCACCGGCGAACAGGCTCTGACCAAGATCAGCGCGGGCGCGTCACTGGTGCAGGTCTATACAGCCTTCGCCTACGCCGGTCCTGCGCTGATCCCGCGGCTAAAGCGCGAACTCACCGCTGCTCTGAGTGCCGGCGGCTTCGCGCGCGTGCAGGATGCGGTGGGCAAGGACGCGCAGCGTCTGGCAGAATACGGCTGATGGAACACTTCCCAGGCTTCGCCCCGCTCGCTGACCGGTATGATGGCTTCATCCTCGATCTGTGGGGGGTCATCCATGACGGCGTGAATGCGTTTCCGCATGCCGTCGAGTGCCTGGTCCGGCTCCGCGAGGCGGGCAAGCGCACACTGCTGCTGTCCAACGTGCCGCGTCCGAACGACGCGGCCCAGGCGATGATGCGCACGATGGGCATCCCGGACGATCTCTACAGCGACATCCTGACCAGCGGTGAGGCAGTGCGTCGCGCCTTGCGGCGTCCGCCCGACCTGTGGTGGGCGGAACTCGGCGAGCGCGTCTTCCACCTTGGCCCGGAACGCGATCGTGGCGTGCTCGAGGGTCTGGACCTGACCAAGGTGGCCGAGCCCGCGGATGCGAATTTCGTGCTCAACACCGGTCCGGACGATCATCGCAATCCCACCGAGATGGCCGAATTCGAGGACGTGCTGCGGGACTGCGCGCGCCATCGTCTGCCGATGATCTGCGCCAACCCGGATATGCAGGTAATCCGTGGCGGGGTGCGCGTGCTGTGCGCCGGCTCTCTGGCGCTGCGTTATCAGGAACTGGGCGGCGACGTGCGCTCGCTTGGCAAGCCGGACCCGGCGATCTACCAGCCGGTGCTGCAAAGTCTCGGTGTGCCGGTCGGACGCGTTCTGGCGGTCGGCGATGCACTGCACACCGACATCGCCGGAGCGGCGGGGATCGATGTTGCCGCCTGCTGGGTTCTCAGCGGCATTCATGGCGAAGCGCTGGTGGACGGATCGGGGCGCTATGACGTTGCCAAGGCGGAGGTTTTGGCGAGCGAGGCAGGCGTCGCGCCGATTGCGACCATTCCGCGCTTTGCCTGGTGAGTGATCAGCGCGCGGCGATGAAACGGTAGAAGATGGCCTTGGTCACTTCCACCAGTGCAAGATAAGCGAGTGTCGCACCGGTCACGAATACGAAGAACAGAGGTGGCGGCATCACGAAGCCAAACCATCGGCCCAATGAAAGAAGCGGAAGAACGACCGCGACGGCGACCGCCGCAAGCGTCATGCCGACGAGGAAATCGCCTGGCTTGCTCCGATAGCACCGCCGCCGCGTTCTTATGCAGAAGACGACCAATATCTGGGTCGTCATCAACTCGATGAACCAGCCAGTCTGAAACAGCGCCTCGCCTGCGCTGAACAAATATAACAAGGCGTAGAACGTCAGAAAATCGAAGATGGAGCTCACTGGTCCGAACACCAGCATGAAGCGCTCGATCAGCTTCACGTCCCACGTCACTGGTCCGATGACAGATTCTGGATCGACATGATCGAACGGGATGGCGATCTCGGATACGTTGTAGATGAGGTTGTTGAGCAATATCTGGATGGGCAGCATCGGCAGGAATGGCAGGATCAGCGCCGCCCCGGCCATGCTGAACATGTTGCCGAAATTCGAACTCGCACCCATCAGGACGTATTTGGACACGTTCTGGACCGTGCTGCGCCCAGCCACCACGGCTTCACGAACGACGGACAGGTCGTGTTCGAGCAGGATCAGATCGGCAGCCGCACGCGCGACGTCGGCCGCGCCATCCACCGAGATCCCGACATCGGCCGCGTGCAGCGCCGGAGCGTCGTTGATGCCGTCGCCGAGGAAGCCGACGACATGGCCGAGCCGCTTGAGTGCCAGCAGGACACGAAGCTTTTGCTGCGGATTGACACGGCAGAACAGGTTGATGCGGGGCAACTGCCCAATGAGCGCCTCCTCTGTGAGATGGTCCAGCGCGTCGCCTGTCAGCACGCCCGTCACCGGTACACCGATCTCCCCGAAGACATGGCGCGCCACAAACTCGTTGTCGCCAGTCAACACCTTCACCGTGATGCCGGCTTCCGCCATCGCCCGGATCGTTGCTCCGGCGCTGGCCTTTGGCGGGTCAAGGAAAACCGCGAAACCGGCGAACACGAGGTCGCTCTCATCGGTCGTCGCGATGGTTTGGTGGCTGCTGTCAACCAGCCTGCTTGCGATCCCCAGCGCGCGGAACCCCTGCGCACCGAGCGCTTCGAGAGTGGCCTCGAACGTATGGCGCGTCTCGACGTCCAGCGGCCGCTCCACACCGTCCGCCGCCGCGTACCGTTGCGACAGCCGCAGCAGCTCTTCCGGTGCGCCCTTGACGATCAAACGGTGTTCTGTGTCGTGTTCGACGAGGACCGAGACGCGCCGCCGCTCGAAATCGAATGGTACTTCGTCGATCTTTCTCCAACCTGTCATATCGAAGGGATGGGCAGCCAGAATTGCCGTGTCCAGCGGGCTTTTCATGCCGCTCTCGAACTGGCTGTTGATGAAGGCGTAAGCATAGGCCGATGCGCTCTCGGTGCCTGCCCCGTCGATCGTGCGGACAAGCTTGATCGTGGCTTCCGTCAACGTGCCGGTCTTGTCGGTGCACAGCACGTCCATTGCGCCCAGATCGTGGATCGCGGACAGGCGCTTCACGATCACCTTTCGCCTGGCCATTTGCATGGCGGATCGGGCGAGCGTGACCGTGACGATCATCGGCAGCAACTCGGGTGTCAGCCCTACAGCGAGTGCCACCGCGAACATCAGAGATTCAAGCAACGGCCGGTTGAAGAAAATGTTCACGACCAGAACAAAGAGCACCATGAACACGGTGAACCGCATGATCAGCATGCCGAAGCGACGAATGCCGATGGCGAATGCGGTGGCGGGTGGCTTCTCGGCCAGGCTGGTCGCTAGATGCCCGAGCGCTGTTCTCCTCCCGGTTCGACAGATGAGGATAGTCGCGGTTCCGCTGATCACCGACGTGCCGGCAAACACGGCGTTGGACGCGCCAGCAGGGTTTTCCGCACCCGACGCCGCGTCGCTGGCGCTCTTCTCGGCTGGATAGGGTTCGCCCGTCAGGAGAGCCTGGTTGACATACAGGTCGCGGCTTTCGAGCAGACGCGAGTCTGCGGGAACGAGATCGCCCGCGATCAGTTCGACAATGTCGCCGGGGACAAGCTGGTCGAAGTGCAATGACAGCTTGGCACCATCGCGCCGCACGGTTGCCTGCACCGCGACCGAGCGGCGCAGAGCTTCGACGGCATTCTGAGCCCGGGTTTCCTGGACGAAATCCATGGTGATGCTGATCGTCACGATGAAAATGATGATGACGAAGCTCGCGATATCGCCGTTCGCCGCGGACAATGCGCTCGCCACCAACAGGATGATGACCAGCGGGTTGCGGAAGCGGACCAGGAACTGCAGCCAGAGCGGCGAACGCTTGACGGTCGCGGCGTCGTTGGGTCCGTAGATCGCTAGCCGCGATTGCGCCTCCGTGCTCGTAAGGCCCGCCTCGGTCGTCGCCAGTCGGTTGAGCAGCCGGTCCACCGGCTCCCGCCAAACTTCCTCGGGGCCGAGTTCGCCACTTGCCGCATCCGTGGCGCCATCGCGAGGTGCGCCAGTTACATTTATACGTTCACCCGCAACATCCATCGGCTGTGGTCCTTCGAGTGCCCTCCGATCACGATTGACAGAAACTGGCGGCGGAATTTTTTTTAACACAGAAAAGGCAAGGCGAGAACCGCGGAGGGCACGGAGAAGGCAATGATGCGCTCCGCGCGAAGCGCTGTTTCCTACTAACCCGTGAACTCTGTGGTTCTCGCCTTGCCTTCTATGTTGAATTGAAGCAGCCGCCAAGCCCAAGCGATCGCCGGTGATCAAGAACGCAACCTGGGCGGTCGGCACAACCGCATGACCACAGTGTCGATCGCTTGCGGGATACTCAATGCGACAGCAGCACCGGCGCAGTCATCTCCGCGATCAGCGTGTGGGTTACGCCGCCGAACACCAGTTCGCGCGCCCGCGAATGCCCGTAGGCACCGGCGACGATGAGATCGGCACCGATATCGGCGGCATACGACAGCAGTGCCTCGCCATCGGCGATGTCCCGCGCCACCGTATGCGCCGCCTCCGCCTTCAGCCCGTGGCGCGCGAGGTGCAGCGCGATGTCCGCCGCCGGAACGTCGCCATGCCCGCCGACGCCGCGTTGCGGGTTGATCGCCAGCACCGTCACCTGCTTCGCGCCGATCAGCAGCGGCAACGCATCATTCACCGCGCGTGCCGCCTCGCGGCTGGCATTCCATGCGACGAGGACCCGTTCGCCGATCGTGGGAAACTCGCCAGCGAAGGGTATCGCAAGCACCGGGCGGCCGGAGGTCATCACCGTCGTGACCGTCACCGCATCCAAATCCTGCGGCTCATCGCGATTGGGCTGGCCGACCACGCTGAGGTCGGTATAGCGCGCGTGCAGCGCCACGGTCGCCGACGGGGAGCCTTCCACCATCCGCCATTCACCCTCGATGCCGTTGCGGCGCAGGCAGTCGCGGAACGCCGTTTCCACCGGCTTGGCCGCCTCGCTCGCCTCCGCGCGGATACGCTGCACGATCTCTTCCGGGTTGGCCGGCACGAACGGCATCGCGGCGCCGTAGAAGTAATTGGCCGAGGGAATATCGATCACGTGCAGGCCGGTCAGGTGGGCGCCGTGCTGCATCGCCAGGCGGGCGGCCACCTCCAGCCGCGTGGCGCAGCGCGGCGTGATGTCGAGATGTACCAGTATGTCCTTCAGGGCCATTGACCATTCCCTCCCTGTAGCTGCGGTGCATCGGCATATAAGCCATCGGGTCCGCCGCCCAATTGATCTGGATCATACGTCTGCCGATTTAGCGTCATGGGCGCATCAATGCAGAGGCACCTGTACAGCCACGCCAGGCGTTTGTATGGGCCGCTTGTCCTCGCTTGTCTCGAACCGTGAGCCCGGTGTGTAGCCGAGCGTGTAGCCGAGCGATTGGCCGAAACCATTGACGCGGAAGTCCTGCACACTCACGCGCGCACCCTGCTGGTCAGTCGACGACGGCGCCTGGGCATCGGGGTTCGGTATGGGCGCAGACTGGGCTGTCGGCGGATGCGCTGGTGGGATCGGCGGCTCCGGCAGATGGCTCGGTGGACTGGCGCCCGTGGTGGCAAGCAGCGCGAGCACAACCCAACAGTGCCGCTTCATTGGTCAATTCCGGATGTGGACCGCAGGCGATGATTGGTTCCCCGCGGGTCACTCGCCGGGTTGCCCGCGGGCACGCCGAGCGGACCGGACCCGGCGTCACGCCAGGCATCCAGCGCCCAGATGACGGACGGGAAGGCGATGGCGTCGCGCGGAATTTGCGGCAAGGTGAACAGCGCCACCTCAAGGCTCTCCGGGCCGGCGGCGAAATGCGGCTTACCGGTGATGCGAAGCGGGCGCGAAAGATCACTTGCACCTGACCGATACGGCTGATGCTGAATACCCCGAGGATGCCGTCTAGCACGATGTCGGCCTGGCCTCCTCCCAGGCCTCGCGAGCCGCGCCCTCTTCCAGTGTCTCGCCATGCTCGAGGTACCCGGCGGGGAGGGTCCAGAACCCGCGCCGCGGCTCGATGGCGCGGCGGCACATCAATACTGAATTGTTGGTAAGAATGACCGAGCCGACGACGACTTTGGGGTTGTCATAGGCGATATGACCACAATCAGCGCAGATCAGGCGCTCGCGATTGTCACCCTCGGGGATCCTGCGGACGAAATCCGGCATACGCGGAACGTGACGGTTCCAGCGCGCCGAATCAATCCCGATCCGCCTTGCTCCACCTCAGGTTCGGCACGCCGGCTGGCCGGCTGATGCGAGGGGGGCAGCCAGCCGCCCCATTAGTCTTCACGGCTGTCCTCGCCCCCGCTGTCAACAGAAGCGTCGGCGTCGGCCATTGTCACGCAAATCGCGGATCGAGGGTTTGGCTCCAGGGCGATCGGGCGCGCACTGGCGTCCGGTATCTCCGTCGCGCCCGAATAGAGATGCTGCACGAGCAGTGCAACTTCGGTCCGGTTCCCCACTTTCAGTTTTCGGATGATATGATGTACGTGAGCCTTCACGGGTACTCAGCGACATGCCGAGCCGATGGGCGATGACCTTGTTTGGCATGCCGCTGCCCAGCAGACCGAGTACCGCCCGCTCGCGCGCCGTCAGTTCGGCAATCCTCACGCGGCTTGCTGCCAACTCTTCCCGCCCGAGCAGCAATTCCCTTTGCCGCGGCTCCTCGCTGTGCGGCCGTGGGAAATAGCTGCCGCCGGCGACCACCAGGTGGATGGCTGCCGCGGCAACTTCCAGACTGCTGAATGTGGGGATGTAGCCCTGCAGATCCAGTTGGGCGGCCAGGTCAGAGGCCGCCTGGGTTTGGTCGGATTCAACGACCAGTATTATTGGGAGCCTTGTATGCCTCGCGCGCAACCACGCGACCTGGCTGTATAGCCAGTCATGTTGCTCTGAGGGCTCCATGCCGATGACAGCAGCCACCGAACGAGACAGCAGATCTGGCCGCAAGGCAGATTCGACATCGGCCACGGGCATAGCTGCGTTTTCGCCGCAATGCTTGTCCAGCCAACAGGTCAGACATCCCCGAATGAATTCCCGTCGCTCGACGAGAATCAGCACACCAGGTGACACATCGACCTGACCGCTCGAGTGCGAACGAGGGTCGGCATGCCACTCGATTGGTGCTCGGGGATGGTCCGATACAGAGTACCCGGCAACCACCCGATTATCCTTTCGTTTCTCACTCAGAGTGACCGACTTTGCCGAGGACCGGCCGACACTCCGTCCCCGCTCCTCGGCAAATGCCTGCCCGGAGGCCGAAGTGCGGCCTCCCATCGTGATCCGGTTTGCGATGCGACTAGGCCGTTTCGAACTCCAAAGGTGCCATTTCGAACGCCGGCGCACCGTCGTCCCAACCGAGTTCCTGTGCCTTCTGGAAGTCTTCCGGCCGGCCGATATCAAGCCAGAAGCCGCTATGCAGAAAGGTGCTGACCGGAACTCCCAAATCAAGCATCTGGTACATGAGATCGTCGAACCCGAATGGAATGCCATGCGGAATATGATCCAGCATCTCGGGTTCCATGCAGTAGACGCCCATGCTCACGAGATGACGAAGATGCGGCTTTTCCCGGAAGCGGCTGACGCGATTGTCCTTGCCCTCAATGATCCCGAAGTCCAGCCGGATATCTTTCTCAACCGTTGCGATCGTCAGAGGGGAGCCACTCTCTCGGTGGCATGAGACAAAGGCGTTCAGGTTGAGATCGGTCAGAAGGTCGCCGTTGAGGACCAGAAACCGGGTATCGAGTTCGTCGCGCAGCAAACTCAGCGCGCCCACGGTACCGAGCGGCTCAGGCTCGTCGGTATAGTTGATGCGAAGGTTCCATTGATGTCCGTCGCCACAAAAGCTGCGAATCAGGTGGCCAAGGTACCCAGTGGTGATGTAGACATCGTGTATTCCGTTTCTGCGTAGCCATTTGAGCAGGAGTTCCAAGACAGGCTTGGATCCAACCGGCATGAGCGGTTTCGGCAGGATGGTGGTGTACGGCCGCAGGCGCATGCCTTTGCCGCCTGACTGGATCACAGCTTTCACTTCTTTCCCCCATGGATAGGGGCCCGCTCAAATGATGTGGCGGACCAATGCGATTTGGGCCCGCTCAGAATGTTCGTTACGGAGGCGTTGGTCAAACCGGTAATACGGTACCGATCGGATGAGGAAAGGTCTTAGTCCCGGTCATAGACCTCCTGCCGCAGCCGCTGACTTCCTTGGCCGTCGGACTAGATCGTCCAGAGGGTAGTGGGACGAAAGTTCCATCCAGTCACGCTTGCGAACTCCGTCGGACTAGGCCGATAGGTGAGGATTCGAGGGCGTGATCCCGACCCGCAGACGGGCAGGATGAGGCCTCTTGTGCCCTGGCCCCCCAAGCCGCCGCCAATCGTCGCCTCGGGCACGTGCCTGCAGTCGTAATTGATACTTTTTTCGACTACCTTTGTTTGCTCAAACCTCGGCCTCCCGGAGCTACAGATCCAGGTACGCTTTGCTAATATGAAGCGGAATTAATCGTGCTGCATAAGCCAGTGAAATGGCCTCCCCAGTTTATGCATTGGCGCAGGGTACCATGCAGATGTCAGACGTTACCAATAAAGTGAGACAGATCGTCGCAAGTCATCTTGGGATAGCTGAAGACGTGATAGGGCCCAATACTTCGTTCGGCCAGGATCTTGGCGCAGATAGCCTCGATATTGCTGAGCTGATGATCGCTTTCGAAGACGAGTTCGCAGTGGAGATTGACAGGACGGACGCGAGCAATATTCGCACCGTAAATGATGCCGTCCGCTTCATCCAGGTAGCCCCTTGAGCCAGACCCTGGCCCGGATTTCTCGCACTGCGTAAGTGCATCTGAGCTTCCGGGCGTGGACGAGGTCTTGGGTGGCTCCCTTGAATGCCAGTCGGACGCGCCGCAAAATTCCTCCCCGCAATAAGGAGGACGCACCATGAGCCGGCTGTTCGGACCGCTGCGCCAGATGGGCTATGTCGTCCCCGACGTCGAGGCTGCGATGAGGCATTGGATCGAGGTCTGCGGCGTCGGTCCGTGGTTCTATGCCGAGCGCCTGCCATTGACCTCGTTCAGCTACGGCGGGAAGCGCTACGACGACATCCACCTGTCGATCGCGCTCGCCAACTCGGGCGAGATGCAGATCGAGCTGATCCAGCAGCGTTCCGACCATCCGTCGCATGGGCCGCGACTTCCTGGCCGCGAACCCCAGGGGCGGGCTGCAGCACTGGTCGAGCTGGCCGGAGAACTACGACGAGCTCTATGACCGCGCGCTTGCGGCGGGCTACGTGGTCGGTCAGGAAGGCGACGCGCCGCGCGGCCGGTTCGTGTATTTCCTCAACGAGGGCCATCCCGGCACGGTCATCGAGATGTCGCACGCCACGCCGACCCGCAGGCGCATCTTCGATGCGGTACGCGAGGCGGCAGTCGGGTGGAACGGCAAGGACCCTATTCGCACCGGCTGGCCAACCTAGCGGCCGGGTCACGAACTCAGGTTCCGCCCAACCGCCGGCATGAGATGGCACCTTTTCCTGGTGCCGTCGCGACGCCATGATAACGGCCATGAGCGAACAAGACATTCTGGCCGCCATCCGCTTCGACGCCGGGGGACTGGTTCCCGCCATCGCGCAGCAGTACGACACCGGCGAGGTGTTGATGCTCGCCTGGATGAATTGTGACTCTGTGGTTGAGACGATCGCCACCAACCGTGTCTGCTACTTCAGCCGCAGCCGCAACGCGCTATGGCGCAAAGGCGAGACCTCCGGCCAGGTGCAGCACCTCAAGGAACTGCGCGTCGACTGTGACGGCGACACGCTGCTGCTGCTGGTCGATCAGGAGGGCGTCGCCTGCCACACCGGTCGCCGAAACTGCTTCTTCCGTGCCGCGCGCAATGGCGAGCTGGTCGAGATCGCCGCGCCCTTGGTATCACCAGAGACCTTGTACGGCAGCCACGGCCACTGAAGGGTGCGGGATGGTCTTGACGACGCAACACCTGCCAACGGCCGCCGACGCCGCGCACCTCACCGAAGCACTGCGCCGTAGCGGCGCGCTTGGCGAAGACTGCGTGCGCGACGTCGTTGTGGAAAGCTCCCGTCCCACCATCCTCTCGCAGATCATGCGCCTGCGCCTCATCTACGATAATGACGCCACCGATGCGCCGGTTCCGTGATTCTCAAGACACCCCATCCGGATCGAGTGGACACCCACTGGAATGGTGGTCGCCAGGAAGTGGCATTCTACACCGACGTCGCCGCGTCACTGCCGCGATGCACCGTGCCACGCTGCCTCGAGGCGCATTGCGACCCAACGACAAGGTCCTGGCATCTGCTGCTCGAGGACCTGACCGACACTCACTCGCTCGCCACCGTGTGGCCTTTGCCTCCCACGACGGAGCAGTGCGAGAGGATCGTGGATGCGTGGGCCCGGTTCCATGCCACATGGTGGGACGATCCGCGGCTGGGCAGCACGATCGGCACCTGGCGGGACGCAGCGGCGTCGGATCGCATGCTGCAAGATCTCGCGGCGCATTTTGCCCGCTTCGTCGACCGCCTTGGCGATTGCCTCTCGCACGAACGTCGGACCCTGTGCGAGCGATTGATTGATGCCGGACCGCGCCTGCTCCAGCGCTATCATACGCGTCGCAACGTCACGCTCATTCACGGCGACGCGCATGCGTGGAACGTCTTCCTGCCGCGCGACGGCGGTGACGATCTGAGACTGTTCGACTGGGACGGCTGGCGGATCGGCATCGCCACCAGCGACCTCGCATACATGATGGCGCTGCACTGGTATCCCGATCGACGCCACAGTCTGGAACGCTCGTTGCTGGACCGCTACCACGCGACGTTGCTCGCCCATGGCGTGCGTGGCTATGACCGTCAGTCGCTGGACGACGACTATCGCTGGGCGGTTTTATGGCAGATGGCGACCCCTGTATGGCAGGCGGCGCACAACATTCCGCCCGTCGTCTGGTGGAATCACATGGAGCGCATCTATCTGGCGATCGACGATCTGGGCTGTCGTGAACTGCTGGCATGATCCGACGCTACGAGGCCGTGCTGTTCGATCTGCTGACCGGCCTGCTGGATAGCTGGACGCTGTGGAATTCCGTCGCCGGCAGCGAGCAGGCCGGCCGTCGCTGGCGCGCAGCGTATCTTGCAATCACCTACCGGACCGGTCGCTATCAGCCCTACGAGGACCTCGTCGCCAGGGCCGCCGAAACGGTCGGACTGCCGCGTCGGCTCGCTGACGAACTCGCGGCGCGCTATGGCGACATCGAGCCGTGGCCCGAAGCCGGCGATGTACTCGGCAAGCTGCATGAAGCCGGTATGCCGCTCGGCGTCGTAACCAACTGCTCCGAGGCACTCGGCCGTCTGGCTGCCGGTCGCATCCCGGTTCCGTTCAGTGTGATCGTCACCGCCGAACGTGCCGGCTACTACAAACCAGATCCGCGGCCGTATCGGCTCGCACTGAACGAGCTGGGAGTGGCGGCGGAACATTGTCTGTTCGTGGCAGGGTCTGCCTATGACCTGTTCGGCACCGCGCGTGTCGGTATGCCGACATGGTGGCATGATCGGATCGGCATGACGGTTCCACCGGATACGCCGCCGCCGATCGCGCATCATCGCACGCTGACGCCGCTCCTGGCGCACGCGCTCTCATAGTGCCACTGATATATCTGGTCGCCGGCGAGTCGAGCGGCGACGTCCTGGGCGGTCGACTGATGGCCGCACTCCGAAGGCGTCGGCCGGATCTCGCCTTCGCCGGCGTTGGCGGCGAGCAAATGGCGGCGCAGGGCCTCGCTAGCCTGTTTCCGATGCAAGACCTCGCACTGATGGGCCTGCTGGAAGTGCTGCCGCGCCTACACCATCTGCGACGCCGGCTGCATCAGACGGTCGCCGACATCGCCGCACGCCGTCCAGATGTGGTGGTGACGATCGACAGTCCCGGCTTCACGCTTCGGCTGTTGCGGGCGATGCAGCCACTCGGCGTGAAGCGCGTGCACTACGTGGCGCCGCAGGTCTGGGCGTGGCGCGAAAGTCGGGTGCGGCACTATCACGGTCTGTGGGATCAGTTGCTCTGCCTGCTGCCGTTTGAACCGGCCTTCTTCGCACGCCATAATCTGCCCGCCACATTCGTCGGCCATCCGGTGCTGGAGAGCGGCGCCGACACCGGCGACGCGGCGCGATTCCGGGCGATGCACAACATCGATCCGACGGCGCGCGTACTGACGCTCATGCCGGGCAGCCGTCGCACCGAGGTGGGGCGGCTGCTGCCGATCCTCGGCGCTACATTGCGGCGTCTGCCCGATGTTGTGCCGGTGGTGCCGGTCGCCGCGCCGGTCGCTCACGCGGTCGGGGAGGGCGCGCGCAACTGGCCGCGGCAGCCGGTGCTGGTGACAGAACTGGAGGCCAAGCACGACGCCTTCGCCGCCTCCTCCGCCGCATTGACCAAGTCCGGCACCTCGACGCTGGAGTTGGCAATGGCCGGAGTGCCGATGGTGGTGACATATCGGGTCAACGCGCTGACCGCGGCGATCGCGCGTCGGCTGCTCACCGTGCGGTACGCCGCGCTGGTCAATTTGCTGGCGCAGCGCGAGGTAGTGCCGGAACTCATCCAGGCGGCGTGCACGCCGGATCGCCTGGCAGCATCGGTGCGTTCGCTGCTGGACGATCCGGCGGTTGCCGCGACGCAGCGTGCCGGCTGTCGCGGCGTGCTGGGTTTGCTGCGGCCGCCTGCCGGAATGCCGTCAGACGCCGCTGCCGCTGCCATTCTCAGTGTTCTCGAGCAGCCCTGACGCCACCATCCGCGCGCGGGCAGCGGCGATGCCGTCGGTCACCAGCAGCGCGGCCGCCAACGCGCGCCGCCCGGCCGCCGCGTCCACCACCACCGGTGCGCCGTCCAGCACCGAGGCGACGAACGCGGCATGCTCCGCGGCGAGCGAATCGTGGTCCTGCCATGACGCTTCCTCGATGCCGAAGTCTGCAATGCCAGGCACGGGCGCCCCGCGTCCACGTGCAATGGCGGTCAGCCGGCGGTTGGCAAAGTCCACCGCCAGGTAGCCCTTCTGCGCGAACACGCGCATGCGCCGCTCGGTGCGCATGGCGACCCGCGAGGCAGTGACCGTCGCGACTGCACCGTTGACGAAGCGGATGCGTGCATTGGCGATGTCGGCATGCTCACTGGCGACCGCGGCGCCGACCGCATCGACACTCTCGATCTCGCTGGCCACCAGCGACAGGATCAGGTCGAGGTCGTGGATCATCAGATCGAGGATCACCGACACATCAGTGCCGCGCTGCTTGAACGGCGCAATTCGGGTGGCCTCGACATAGAGCGGGGCACCAAGGCTTCCCTCTATCGCGGCGAACGCGGCCGAGAAGCGTTCCTGATGGCCGACCTGCAATACCAGGCCCTGTGTTGCTGCCATCGCGCCAAGCTCATCGGCCTGCGCGAGCGTCGCCGCAATCGGCTTCTCCACCAGCACATGCTTTCCCGCCCGCAGCGCCTCCGCAGCCAGCGCATGGTGTGCCTCGGCCGGCGCCGCGATCACCACCGCGTCACTCGCCGCAAGCAGCGTCGCGAAGTCCATTGCCGGAGCGGCGACCTCCAGACCTACTGTCCCCGCGCGCGCGGCATCGGGATCGAACACGCCGGCCAATGTCGCACGACCGGACTCCGCGACCTTTAGCGCGTGATAGCGGCCGAAATGGCCGACGCCGGCGACG
>CAVZNH010000061.1:0-66793 GCA_963776505.1 uncultured Alphaproteobacteria bacterium | reverse complement strand
GCTCGCGCACGCCTGGACCAGTCGGCACCAGGAGGCGCGTGTCACCGAAGCCCTGAATGGTGATCGCATTCTTCGGCACGCCGTCCGCAATCAGTTGCGCCTCTACTGCTTTCGCTCGACGAACCGATAGTCCTTGGTTGTACTGTGGCGTGCCGGAGGTGTCGGTGTAGCCGTTCACCTCGATCCGCGTGTATTGCACCTTGGTGGAGTTAGCCGCCGCTTCCGCGATGATCTCGCGCGCACGATCGGTGAGGTTGTACTTATCCCAATCGAAGAACACCAGATAGGACCGCGATGGCGCCGCTGCTGGAACCGGCGCAGGGGCGGGCGGTGGCGGTTGCGGTTGGCCAAAGTTGTAACGCAAACCAATCATCACGGAATGATTGAAGTCATTGCCAAGCTTCGCCGTGCCGAAGGTGACTGGGGCATCGAAGGCGGCCTGGGTTGCAACGTTGTATTTGCGTGACCCCATGCCGAAGAAGCGATATTCGACGGTCATCGCCAAGCCACGCACCGACGGGATCGGCACCGCGCCACCGAGGATGAACTGATACGCAATCGCGCCGTAGGTGTCATTCGAGGCGACACTGGGGAACCCTGTGGTGCCGGACGCCGTAAACCCGCTCTGATGCGCCCACTGGTAGCCAACACCGACACCGATATACGGCGCAAAGTAGGGCACGGTCAGACCAGTGGTCTGCGCCAACAGATTGGTCATATCGTACAGCACGTTGACCATCGGGCCGTACTTCATTTCCCTGCCGCCGGCGCGGGCCGGGAAGCCAAAGTTAAGCCCGTGCGCGAACTGATTGTTGCGATAGTCGCCTTCAATCTCGACACGGATACCATTGGGCAAGGCCCAGCCGATGCTGCCGATACCAGCCCACCCGAAATGAGATTGTAGCGATGCGCTTCCCGCCGTGCCGGTGGCGTTGATCAGATGTTGATTTTGTAACCAATTGAACCCCGCCCCGCCTCCGATATACAGCCCGCTGAGCGGCGGCGCTGGCTCCAAGGAGGGCAGCGGCATCTGGGCGTGCGCCACAGACGTAATGCCCAACGCCGCAACGGTTCCTAGCAAGAGATGACGTGGTTTTCCCCGTATCATAGCCTGTTCCTTGTCAGAATCTGCTTGCTCCTGATGCATCTACCACCATTGTCAATTGCATCCCAATCTTTTGGGCAATCCCAGCATGAGCAGCCGATCTTTCTGTCGTTCATGTGGCCGTTGGGCAACTGCCGAGTTTGCAGTCCAGCATTTGAGGAGGCTGCCTGCGCTTCTGCGCCTGTGGCGTTATGCTGCTGACGCGTAGACAAAACGAATTGCGACGAACTTCCTTTTTGCCAGAGATCGGCGGCAATAGTGGAAACGCTTGTGCCATGATCACCGTTGACCGCAATGGCCGCTCGGTGAGCTGGTGTGACATGATCAACTGCGATGGTGGTACGTCACCGCCTTCCTCGAAAACGAAGTTGGTCGCGAAATGCATTCCGAACTCCAGACCCCCACGGCGGCTGCGGCCACGCCGATTGGATGGGCAGAGCCTGCCGCTGGCGTAGGGCGTAGCTACAGCGGAGTGATCCCAGTAACCGAGGGCGGAGCCTGCTGCCATCCCTGTGTTGCCATGCAGGCGTTGGTCTTCACTTCGTCCACCCCGACACCAGACTGCACATTATAGCCCAGGGTGCTCACCACCGTCGTCGCACTACGGTGCCGACACTGCGCCAGGTCCGTACTGTATTCAGTGGCGCCGTAGTTGAGGTGGGAGACGTTCTCGTACTGCTGAGGCGGTACGCAGGCGCCAAGTATGAACAAGGGAATGGCCAGATACGACCATCGGGGTGGCAGGCTACGGTGATGCATTACACTTTCTCCCATGTTGTCTCTATTGAGCACCGAGGCGGTGATGGCGTTGCCGGCAATCAAGCAGCCACCTGATCACGGGCGGTCTGGTCGCCCGGCACCCGATAGACGCTGGTCCGTCCGATCCCCAGTCTGCTGGCGATTTCCGAGGGCCTGACGCCTTCCTCCTTCAGCCGGGTGTCGCCGTCGCGGACATAATTCAGAGCCGCCCAAGCTGCTCGCGTTGGGCGACTGATGAGACCTGCTCGCTGAAAATCTTGTCGCACCCGGCGGCGCGAAGCTCCCGCTCCTGGGCTTCGAGACCGGCGACTTGGGCAAGCGATGATGTGCGCGCGTAGCCGATCAGCATGGCGAACTCTGTCTCACATGGAACTATGGCGGAACGATACCACGGGTCTCAAATCTGTCGAGCAATTTGTGTGAGACGGGGTTGCCGGTGATCCAATAGGGGTTGCCCTATTGGACAGCGCGCCCAGTGAGACGGGCAATGTGTTATGTCTTGGAAGACGGCTTCTGACGCGGCCTTCTTCTGATGGCAGCTCCTTCACGCAACGTGTGCTCGCCTTACTCGCCCCCGATCCGAGCGCCTTTCTCTGCGACGGAGCGTTTCATCAGCAGCACAACGAACACAAGCGCCACCATGACAACGGCGAGCACCCAGAACACATCGAAATAGGCGAGCGCCGATGCCTGTTGCTGGCGCAGGTTCTCGAGCGTCTGCAAGGCCAGTTGCTGCGCCGCGACCGGATCGCCGGTCTGCTGCAGGAACGGTCCGGTTGCCTGATGGAGGAAGGAATTCGCAGCCGCGTTGAAGGGATCGAGCGATTCGCCAAGACGGAGGCTGTGGAACTGGTCGCGGCGCTCCTGTATCGTCTGCGCCATCGAGGTCCCTACGCTGCCGCCCTCGTTGCGCAGGAGGCTCAACAGGCCGACCGCCGCGCCGCGCAGTGCGAGCGGCGTATAGAGGTAAGCCGCCACGTTTGCCGGGGCGAAGCACATCGCAAGCCCGATGATCAGCACCACCCGCGGCCAGACGGCCTGCCCCGGACTGATGTCCAGGTTCATCTGCGACATCCAGTAATTCCCCGCGGCCATGGTCAGCAGACCCGCGGCAATCACCCACCGCGCATCGGTTCCACGGCCGAGCGCGCGCCCCACGAACGGCATGGTGACGACGGCAAAGAAGCCGGCCGGCGACATGACCAGTCCGGCGCTCAGTGCATCGTAGCCGAACAGCGACTGGAGCAAGGCAGGCAACGATGTGCTGGCGGCATACAGCACCGCGAAGGCGCAGAAGATGATGATGCAGCAGGCGGCGAAGTTCCGTTCTCGCAGCGGTCGGAAATTGACCACCGGACTCGGATGGCGCAGTTCCCAGAAGATCAGCCCGACCAGGCCCACGGCGAACAGGATCACCAGCGTCTGCACACGCCAGAACGGGTCGCCCAGCCAGTCCCATTCCTGGCCCTTGCTGAGCGCCACCTCCCAACAGACGATGACGATGACCAGCAGCGACAGGCCGACGCCGTCAAAGCTGAACGGTCGCTTCCGCAGCTCCATGCGCTGTGCGGTGAGGTATTCGGGGTCCCGGAGCGTGATGGCACAGGCGCCCAGGGCCAGCAGGCCGACGGGGATGTTGATCCAGAACACCCACCGCCAGGAGTAGCTGTCGGTTATCCAGCCGCCGAGAGTGGGACCGACGACGGGCGCGATCAGCGCGGCCAGGCCGAACAGCGTCATGGCCATGCCTTGCCGCTCGACCGGGAAGGCGTCCAGCAGCACGCCCTGGCTCGACGGCTGAAGACCACCGCCGGCAAGACCCTGGAGCACGCGGAACAGGATCAGTTGGCCGAGACTCGTGGCCATGCCGCACAGCCCCGAGGCGAGGGTGAATACGGCGATGGAAAGCAGGAAATAGTTGCGGCGCCCAACATGCGCGATCAGCCAGCCGGTGATGGGCAGGATGATCGCGTTGGCGGCAAGGTAGCTGGTGATGACCCATTCGCCGTCATCGACCGTGGCCGACAGCCCGCCCGCGATATAGCGCAGCGCCACGACCGCGATCGTGGTGTCGAGCACCTCCATGAAGGTCGGCACCACGACGACAGCGGCGACGACCCAGGGATTTGCTGCCGCGCGGGATGGGGAATTCAGGGGTGCCGACGACGCGACGTGCCGCTCATCGCCCATCGCCTGACGGCGGGTGCCCGACGCGCTTGCGGTCGGACCAGGGCTCGGAGACGGCGCGATATTGGTCTGCGGCACATAGGTCTGGAGAAACTTGCCGGCATCGGGTCCGCTTGCCGGCTTGTTGATGTAGACGTAGGGAACGACCGAGGTGCCGATGAACAGAGGTGTCTGATCGGCGTTGTAATCGACGAGGTCGATCCGGACCGGCAACCGCTGGACCACCTTGATGAAATTGCCCGTGGCGTTCTCGGGCGGCAGCAATGCCAAGGTTGATCCGGTCCCCTCGGTGAAGCCGGAGATCCGGCCTTTGAAGACGTGCTTGCCGCCGTACATGTCGACGTCGAGATCGACCGGCTGCCCGATGCGCAGATCGCGCAACTGCGTTTCCTTGAAGTTGGCGTCGACCCAGATTTCGTTGAGCGAGCGAACCGCCATCAGGTTCTGGCCGACCTGAACATAGTTGCCCGGATTGACGTTGCGGCGCGTGACGACGCCGTCGATCTCCGCGATGATGTCGGTGTAGCGAAGATCCAGTTCGGCCTGCGCGAGATCGCGCCTGGCGGCTTCGAGTTTCGCCTCGGCCTGCTTGACGGCCGGGGCATTGGCTGCGTAGCGGGCGAACGTGGTGTTGACGTCGCCCAGTTTATAGAACTGGTCGAGCATCGCTTTCGGACCCTGGTCGAACGAGTGCACGACGCCGAGTTGCGCGGCACTCTGAATGAGCGCCGCCTGCGCCTGGAGGACGGACGAAAAGGTCTCGTCGAGATCGGCCGGCACCTGGCCGAGATCGCCGCCCCCGTCAGGTTGCGCCGGCAGCCCCAGCGAGACGCGGATCTGGTAGACTTCGGCCAGGGTCTGGGTGAGTTCCGCGCCAGCCGTCGTCAGCGCCGCTTGCCGCCGGTCGTACACCTCACGCGACACGTCGTCTCTGGCGACGAGCTGCTTCGCCCGATCGAATTCAACCTGCGCCAGCGTCAGTGCGGCCTTGCTCTTGTTGATAGCGGCGACCCGTGCGTGCAGCAGAGCGACCTGGTTATCGACATCCTCCACGGCGTGTTGCAGGTCCCAGCGTCGGCTCATGGCCTGCGCTTCGATCGCGCGCGCCGCCGCGTTGGCTGCCTGCAGGTCTGCTTTCGCGGTGTCGACCGCTGCCTGCTTCTCGGAGACCGCAACCCGGTACGGCTCCTTGTCCAACTGCGGCGAGGAGATCTCCCTTGCGCACACGGTTGTTGTCATCCACCAGAACGCGGGAAATCTGTCCTGCCACGCGGGGCGCAACAAACGTTACGTGGCCATTCACGTAAGCGTCGTCCGTGGAGACGGTGTTGAGCATCGTTCTCGACCCACGGGATGCCGAACACGAGGAGAACCGCCAGGACAGCAACGCCGAGCACACCGGCCAGTAGCTTTCGCTTCCGCGGAGCCTTTTGGGCTTTCTGCGGTACGGGGCGGGCTCCGGCGGTGCCTGCGCGGACTGCGCGTCGTCGCCGAAGCATCGCCATTCGCTGTCGGTTGCGCGCTGATCGAACCTGGCTTGTTGTTTTGCTCGGTCATGTCGGGCACCCGTTGCAAGGGGTGAAGAGGACGGCGTCGAAAGGCTACCACTCGTCGTGACCGGAAGGATACCTCGGCCGACCGTTTGTTTCGCCACTGCGATCGCGGTCGTCCTCTTCATGGCGCTCGGTCTATCGGACAGGTACACTGAGGCGCGGAAGCTGCATCGAACTGATCCGTCGCTTATGCAGCGTCTGGGCCTCGAACAAAGGAGTTTGAGCATGGCAACCTCCGATACACTTCGCTATACGAGGATCCCTCTAACCCACGGATCCGGCGCGATCCCTGCCGTCGGGTTTGGCACGCTGATCCCGGATCCTGTCGTGACCGAACAAGCCACGAAGACCGCATTGGAAGTTGGGATTTCGACATCTCGATTGCGCGGAGCGATATCGCAATGAAGAGGCGGTTGGTGATGCGATGCAGGCAGCGTTCAAGGCGGGGACGGTTCGACGGGAGGAGGTCTTCGTTACCACGAAGCTATGGAACACCAATCATCGCCCTGAGCGGGTCAAGCCCGCCTTTGACGCGAGCTGCCGGCGACTGCAAGTCGACTATGTCGATTGCTATCTCATCCATACGCCGTTTGCCTTTCAGCCCGGCGATGAGCAGGACCCGAGGGACGAGCGCGGTCAGGTTATCTATGATCGCGGGGTGACGTTGGTCGAGACGTGGGGCGCGCTCGAGCGTCTCGTTGACGACGGCCGGTGCAAGTCGATCGGCTTATCCGATGTTACGTTGGAGAAGCTGCGAGAGATCGTTGCGGCAGCGCGGATCAAGCCTGCCGTGGTGCAGGTCGAATCCCATCCGTACCTTCCTGAATGGGACCTGCTCGATTTCTGTCGGGAGCACGGGATTGTATTGCTGGCGTTTGCAGCGTTGGGTCATGGCATGAGTCCGAAAGTGTTGGACGATCCCGTGATCACAGGCATCGCGCAGCGCGTCCACAAGACGCCGGCTCAAGTTGCGCTGGCCTGGGCCGTACAACGCGGCACCGCTTTCCTGACCACTTCGACCACACCTCACCACATCCGAGAGAACTTTGAGATATCGGCGTTGCCTGAAGACGCCATGCGGGAGATGCGGGAGGGCATCAAGACGAACCTCCGGTTCAACACGGTAGTGGAGACAGGCGTGCCTGGCTTTATTCCCCGAGCCAGTTGAACTGACCTGATCGGATGGCCATCAGTCTCGGGGAAGCAAGAGCAACGAAAACCATGCGAAATACGACACGACAAACCCTGCCGCCATCAGGTGGGTCATCCATAGAGTGAACCGCACCGGGACCGGCGAGCCGCCGGTGTCGCCAAGAAGCTTGACGATCTCATCAAGCTTGCGATGCGCGGCGGTGACGTAGTGCCGGAAGATCAAGATGCCGGCGAGGGCGATAACGTGCAGCATCAGGCAGGCGATCGGCACTCCATACCGCAGCGCGAGCCCTCGTAGCCCTTGTCGATACTCGCCGATGACGAGAAAGGCGATGGCCGCCACGAGGCTGAATGTCAGGAAAAAGCTGAACCAATTGACGAACGCTGTCGTGTTTGTCCGCAGATGGGCGTTGATCTCCTGGTACTCGAGGACTGGCAGGTCGGTTTCGCTGGAGGTCACGTCGCCGACTCCTGGCGGACGATATTCATGGCCCAGCACAACCCGACCGCCGCACCCTTCATAAACGGCAGCAACGCGAGACACATAAGGACCGTCACCGGCAGCCAGATCGCGAATTCTACCCAGAGCGGAGGCTCATAGACGTTGTCCGTCCATATGAAGAGCGCGACTATGACGTGCCCGGCAACAAAGACGGTCAGATAAGGTGGGAAGTCGTCGGACGGATAGGCCGCGTTGTCGTTGCCACAGACTTCGCAGGGCGAGCGGATGGTCAAATACCCTCTGAGCAGTTGCCCCTTGCCGCAATTGGGGCAGCGGCGAGCGAGCCCGCGTTTCAGTCCCGTCCAGATCGACTTCTCGTCGGCCATCAAGGCCGGATCATGGCCCATGTTGGCCGCCCCGCCAACCGACCGCGGCGTTGGGGCACTGCTTGTCGTCTTGACCTCGCACTCCCTTCTAAACACACTCGCCGTCCTCCGATGGCAGCCGCACCGGAGGTTCCATGATGGGCGTGATCGTTTCGGTTAATGTCGGACTTCCTCAGGACGTCGCGTGGCAGGGCAGGACTGTCCGGACGGCGGTCTGGAAGACGCCGGTGACGGGGCGGATTTTCGCCCGCCGGCTGAATCTCGATGGCGACGGCCAAGGGGACCTCCGCGGCCATGGCGGCGAGCAACGTGCGATCATGGTGTACCAGCTCGAATTCCTACCGGTACTGGGCGAGCTATCTTGGGCGGTCGGATCTCGTGGCCGGGAATTTCGGCGAGAACCTCACAGTGGAGGGCCTCGCCGATAACGAGGTCTGCATCGGCGATCGCTTCAGG
This sequence comes from uncultured Alphaproteobacteria bacterium, assembly GCA_963776505.1. Classification (GTDB taxonomy): domain Bacteria; phylum Pseudomonadota; class Alphaproteobacteria; order Acetobacterales; family Acetobacteraceae; genus JAMXLO01. The sequence goes on along the minus strand of CAVZNH010000061.1, from coordinate 58,753 downwards.
ATCGGCGGCGCCGTCGTCGAGGTCAGCCAGCCACGCGACACCTGCTACCGGGTCGGCATCAGGCTGAACCATCCGGAGATTGCCGCGCTGCTGGTTGCGCACCGCCGGCCCGGCTTTTATTTCCGCGTCATCCAGGAAGGCGAGATCGGCGCCGGCGATCGCATCGAGAAGCTCTCTGACGGCCCCGAGCGCATGACGGTCGCCGAGATCGATGCCCTGCTCTATTCGGCGGAGCACCCGCTCGAAGCCTTGCGCCGCGCAGTCCGAATTCCGGCACTCAGCCTGGACTGGCAAGGCTCGATGCAGGCGCTGCTCGCCGCTGCCGAAGCGGGAGGCACAACGGGCAACGCTGGCCTCGGGCTCGGCGCGTCGGCGCCCCTTGCGTGGCGTGGCTTCCGCCCGGTTGTGGTCGTGGCTTCGCGCGAGGAAAGCGCGGACGTCCGATCGTTCGAGTTCGCCGCCGAAGATGGTTCGCCGCTGCCACCGGCACTACCGGGCCAATACATCATGGTCCGCATGAGGCCGAACCCGGATGCTCCCGCCGTCACGCGAAACTATTCGCTGTGCGGTCCGCCCGGGACCCCCAACTATCGGATTGGCGTCAAGAACGAGCGCGGCCTCGCAAGCGGCTTTCTCCACCAAAGCGTCCGGGCAGGCAGTCGCTTGGAGATCAGCGCTCCTCGTGGCTCGTTCACGCTCGCGGCCGGTGCGACGCCCGTCGTCCTTATCAGCGCCGGTGTCGGCGTCACGCCGATGCTGGCGATGTTGCATGGTGCGGCGGCTACAAACGCCGGGGCGTCTCGGCCGGTTTGGTGGCTGCATTCAGCCCGCGATCGGGCGCACCATTCGTTTGCCAAGGAGGCGGACGATCTGCTCGTTGCGCTCCGGGCGTCCCATCGCTGCGTGATCTACAGTCGGCCTGCGCCGGGAGACATGCTCGGCCAGGACTTCGATCGGCCAGGCCATCTCTCGCTCCAGCTGCTCCACGAGTTCGGGATTCCCCAGGACGCTGATTTCTACCTGTGTGGTCCGCCCCGCTTCCTCGAGGATTTCCAGAAAGGCCTGGCGGCATGGGGCATTCCCTGGCCCAGGGTCCACGTCGAAGTGTTCGGGCCCGCGCCCACTCTCACGCCGGGCATCTCCAGCGTCGCCGCAGCCTTGCCGCATCGTCCTGACGGTCCTCGCGGGCGGCGGACCCATGGTGACGTTCTTGCGAAGCGGTCTCGCCGTGCCATGGGACTCCCGCTTCGGCAGCCTGCTCGAATTGGCGGAAGCCTGCGCCGTTCCCGTGCGTTGGTCCTGCCGATCGGGCGTATGCCACAACTGCGAGAGTGGCTTGATCGAAGGCGAACTCGCCTACGCGCCAGAGCCGTTGGACCCGCCAGCCGAAGGCAATGCGCTCATCTGCTGCTCAACGCCAAGAACCGCGGTCGAGCTCGACCTCTAAAGTAGGCGTCACGGAACGTGTCAACGACTTTGACACAGCTATGTCCGGCCTTTAGGCGTGATTACGTGATGGCTGCTACCGGACTTGGGCCAAGCGAATTTGCCATCACCGAGTTCTTTGCGCTCAGTGAGTAGGACCGCAGTGGGTGGAAAGCGGGCGCCCGACGGGGCTACGATCTTGGAGGCTGATTCCGCATTGGAGAGTTTACATGGAACGATATAGCGGCGGGTCGATTGTGGTCTCAGATTACAATCCGGCGTGGCCGGAGACCTTCGAGCAGGAGCGCACGAGCCTTCTTACCGCGCTCGGCCCCCTTGTGCTGACCATCGAGCATATTGGGAGTACGGCCGTGCCAGGTTTGGCTGCCAAGCCGATCATCGATATCCAGTTAAGCGTACGCGCCCTCGCGGATGCACGATCAAGCTGCGTCGGGCCGGTTCAGGCGCTGGGTTATGCTTACATGCCGCAGTACCGAGGCCCGATTGCCAGGCGAGCTTTTCTTCCGGAAGGGACCTTCCGGGCCATGGACACACCACCTCCATATTTTGCAAGGAGACCATCCCCGGTGGCGGCGCCGGCTTCTGTTTCGTGACTATTTGCGCAACCATCCCGAGGTAGTTCACGCCTACGCGAAGCTGAAGAGAGATCTGGCCGCGGCGTTCGATGACGATATCTCTGGTTATATGAATGCCAAGACTGCGTTCGTCGCGGCAACGTTGGCCGAGGCGCTCGGTCCAGGCGAGCAAGTGTTACTCGACAGACCCCTCCCGCCAGAGACATCGCGATCCTGATCGGCGCTGCGAATATCCAGGCAAGCGGGCGGAAGGCCGGGTTTTGGTTGACTGCGGTCCTCCGGGATCCATCGTTTGGGCCACCCGCCGTATCGAACGTCCAGTTATCCCCGCCCGCTAGTCACGGCTTTTGGCGCAGGTCGATTGTGTTCGGCGTCTAAACAATGGGCGTGAGTGAGAGCATCCTTCCATCCCGGCGGGTTCTAAACTTCGAGGGGGTCTGTGTCTCACTTTGTTGGCACGGCGGGTCAAAGGTGCCTGACAAAGGTCGGCGCCAGCGAGTGGACGTGACCATCTGTCGCGCGTCTGTGGGGATCTCCTGCTGATCCACGACATAAAGAACTCAGGGGTCTTGTTTCCCAGCCATCGGCTCAAAATCGCCGGGTCATTTCGGTGATCCGCGTGGCACAATTCCGCTATCGAGCGCCTCAGCACTCTGCAAGCGGCATGCGCGTCCTCTGCCACAGCATCTCGTATCTCCATGGCAGGAGGGTGCCAGCCCGCATGACGGGCGACAACCAGCGGGGAAGGCGCTCTGTGGCCCGTAGTATCGCCCGCGCCAGACTGTGGTACAGGCGCAAATGCTCACTTGACCGAAGGGGTTGCCGCTGCCAAACCCGGTCGGTTCAGCACGTCGTGAAGGAAATTCCGCACCTGCTTCTCGGCGTCTTGAGTCGCTTCCGGATCATAAGCCATGTGATGACCAAGAATTTGATATGGGCCGGTTGCGGGAACGTCGAAGTCGTGTGTCGCGTTAGGATACACGACAAGTTTGATCGGGGCACCTTTTTTGGTGGCATTTTCAGTCATTTCTCGGCAGGCATGTGCCCATGCCCAATCATCCTTCTCGCCGATCAGGATCAGTGTGGGTACGCTGACCATACCACTGTCGCCGGTGCATGTCGGATAAAACGCTACAGCTCCCGGAACTTCACGTGATACATCTGTTGCCACAAATTCCTTTCCACGTCGCCAACCGCAGCGACACCACCGAGTGAAGAACCAAGGACGGCCACTCGATCTGGGATCACGAAGGGCTTTGTTGTCAGGTATTGCAGTGCCGAAAAGGCGTCGACTTCAACGCCGGATGTCGGCCCATTGCAGTCTGCCATGTTTCGCGGTGTGAAGCTGTCGATGGCGAGCGCCACGTAACTCCATGACCGGAGTTGATCGGCCCAGTGCGTTTCGCGTGGTCCAAAGCCCGCGCAGCCATGCAAGAGGACGACAGCCGGAAATGGTCCTTTGCCATACGGCCGGGTCAGATACCCCAAGAGAGGCTGTTTGCTCTCGAACGCCTGCGGAGCAACCTGTACCAATTCGGCTGATGGTGCTGCGGTTACCGTGGCGGTTGTCGCCGCCGCCAGCGATACAAGTGCGGTGGCACTGATACGTTCACACGTCATTGCGCGAGGCATCGGCGCTCTTCCCGGAACGTGACGCAACCAGGCAAATATAGCCAAAAACCAGCCATGTGGCACGCCTCAATGCCTTGTCCGGTCTCGGTGCATAAATCAAGCTTTCCGCAGCAAGACCGGCTAGGCTGCCTGGATGCAAGCCAAGCGCATTATTCAGATTATTACCGATTGGGCGAAGGCACAGCCAACGCTTCAGGCCGTGGCTCTCGTTGGTTCACACGCACGCGGATCCGCGGGTCCGGCCTCTGATATTGACCTTGTGCTGATCGCGACCAATCCGCGCGCCTTCCGGGTGGAAACGGCATGGCTCGACACAATTGACTGGAACGCTGTGGGTGCTCGACCGCAGAAGTGGCAGGATGAGGATTATGGGGAACTCCGGTCGCGCCGCTTGTGGCTTGAAAAGAACCACGGCGAGATCGAATTCGGTTTCGCCTCGCCCTCATGGGCTGAAGTGAACCCACTCGACCCCGGAACCCGGCGCGTGATCGCTGATGGGTGCCAAATCCTTCACGATCCGAGAAAGATACTACGCCGCCTATGTGATGCCGTAACCGGGCCCGGATGTTCATAAGCTTGTTACAACACGCCCGACCGCCCTCCAAGACGGGGCTGCGCTAATCGTCACGCGGCTCGCCAACGACCTTTGCCGCCGACGAGACGAGCCCACGTTGAGCATGCTTCATTCCATCGGGAAGCTGAAGCCAGGCATGCTTCGATTCTTCGAAGACAGACACCGAGGGCGGTGGAAATGTCGGGTCCGCGAATGCGCCAACAGCGATGACGCACCAGCCTGGCCGGAAATCTACATCCCAATACAACGATGTTCCGCACGACGGGCAGAAGTGGAAGCGAACCTTGCGCCCTTCCTGTCCATCCCGTTCAAAAACCTTGCGATCCCCTTCGATCGCGACCTCAGCCTTCTCGAAAATCGCCCCACTGCCCGCCAATGTTCCAGTCCTTCGCTGGCAATCGCGGCAGTGGCATAAGCTCACCATAAGAGGGTCGCCGGATATTCTCGCGCGAAGCGACCCACAATGGCATTGAGCGAGCCTATTCATTTGCCACCTCCTTTGCATAGATAGGATTTCGGCAGCGGGCGCTGCCGTCATGCATTTCCGAGCGTTTCTGGGAAGCCCCGGATGGGGCTCGGCTTCGGCCGAAAAGTCAAGACACAGGGCCTTCGGCTTGCCAGCTGTGCAGAAGTCAAAATTTTTGCATCGAACCAAGGCCACTGATGCCATTGAACTTTTCTGACGCATTACTGTAAGTCTGGTACGAAATTCGGCGCGCCGCGGTTGCGCGACACCGCGCCAACTCGTCCGGGCGCACACCGCAAGCCGCGGTCGTCTCATCCGATGCAGCGATGTCTCATCCAGACGCACCGTGAGACACGATCAGGCCTGTTTCCGCAGGTGTGGCCGTCGCCGGTCCCAGGTGCGCAACCCCGCCACCGCCATGTTGGCGATCGCCGGCAGCAGACGCGGCTGCAGCAGGTTCGGATCGAACGCGCTCATGCGGCGCCCGTTCTCAGAGTAGCAGTCCTCGACAAACTGGCGGAAACTGAAGCCGTCGAGGAACATGTTGGCCTCGGTGATCGCAAAATCCCTGCCGTCGTTGGTGTCCTTGCCGCGGCGAGCCATGCCGAGCAAACGGCGAAGCGCGCGGCCATAGTACCAGGTGGAGGTCAGTGCGCGCAGCGGTGCGAGCCCCGCGTCCACGCTGCACCTCGCGCCACGCCATGTAGTTGATGAAGAAGACGATGTGCCGTGTCTCCTCGTGCATCAGCACGTCGAAGATCTCGAACATGCCCTCCGGCAGGAATTCCGACTGCCGCGCGGTCTTGAAGGCGCCGAATCCCAGGAAGCTGTCCATGCATTCACCAAATCCGAAATCGATGAACGCGGTCTCCAGGTTAGCCGGGAACGCCTCCAGCGGCTGCTCGGTCGCGTCGAGACCGTAGCGATCGATCATGACGCGAAGCAGTTGCGCATGCCGCGCTTCCTCCACGCCTTGCAATGCGACGGCCTCACGCACCAGCGGATCCTGAACCATCGGCGTGAATGCCGCGACGATCGCTCCGGCGCGACGTTCGGTGTGATACACCTCCTGCCAGAACGGCACCGAGCGAAGCCGGCCGAGCTGTGCGTCGTCCAGCTCAGGCCATGGCAGCATCGCCGGATCGTACAGCTCGTGCGTCTCCAGGAACTGCCGGCAGAACAGCTCCTTGTGGGCGTCGGACCCAACCTTGATCGTCATTGAGGTACTCCTGCCGCGCCACGCTGCGGGCGTCGTGCGAACCGACAGACGCAGCCGCGCGATCGCCGGCGTCGTGGTGGGCCGCAACAGCCGATGGTCATAGCCGGCAAACCGCCGATCATTCTCCGCCAGGCAGACCGCCATCAGCGCACGCCGGACTGATGTCCACGTCGCTGACGGACTTGCTGCCGGTCAGCGTGAAGTTGTTGTCCGCTGGTTTGCCGCTCGCCGCCGCCCATGCCGCGCGCGATGCCGATGCGCTCCCAGGCGAGGAACACCCAAACCGCGGCGACCCGCAGCTCGAACCAGGCCGCTCGCCACAACGGCAGACGCCGCCGATGCCAGGCCAGCCAGTTGGCGAACAGCAGGATGTGCCGCGCCTCCTCCTGGATCACCGGCTCGAACGTGTCGACCAGTTCCGGCGGAAAGAAGCCGGACCGCTTCGCCAGTTCGAACAGGCCGAACGCGAAGAAACTGTCGATGCACTCGCTGAAAGCCGGTAACCAGATACGCCCATTCCGGTATCGCGCGGCTCGCCATACACCGGCTCGGGCGCCAGCGCGATGCCGTAGGCCTGCACGAGATTGGACAAGCACCTCCTTGTGCCGTCCCTCCTCCCAGCCGTTCAGCTCGATGCGCCTCGCGCCAGTCCGCATCCGCGAGGCTGGCGGCATAGGCTGCATGCGCAGCCGCGCCTTGCCCTCGGTCTGCACCGCGATGTCCCAGATCGGCAGGCTGGTCAGCCGCTCCAGCGCCGTCCGGCGACGAGCTCGGCCAATCGATGACCGACGGCTCGGTACGGATTGAACGTCTCATGGAACATCCGACAGGCGGCCTGACGGTGCAGATCGCTTCCCACATGCAAGCGCACAGGATCCGCAGATCGCCAGTGGCGCGCCGCGTGGTCGGCCGCCTCGATCAGCGCACTTTGTTCGATCGTCGGGGTCATGGCTGCTTGCCGACAATCGCGGTGACGGTCACCTGGCCCGCCTTGGCGAAGCTGAGCGTGACCGGAAAGCTGTCGCCCTGCTTCAGCGCCCGATTAAGACCCATCAACATGATGTGGTAGCCGCCTGGGGCGAGCGTTATCGGCTTGCCCGGTTCGATCGGCAGAGGCCCCACCGGCCGCATCTTCATCACGCCATGATCGTCGAAGCTGCGGTGCAGTGCGGCTTCGGTGGCGACCGGCGTTGTCACGCCGGTCAACGCATCGGGTGCGCCCGTGTCGGTGATGGTCAGGTAGACCACGCCCTCACGCCCGGCCATCGCGGCACGCGACCAGGCATGATCGATCCGGATATCAGACTGTTCGGCGCGAGCGGCGGTCGTCAGACTCTGCGCCGGCAAACGCGGCCAGCAGGTAACGCCTGTACATGACTTTGAGGCTCCACTGATTTGAATTGGCAAACGCAGAGTCAGATCGGGGAGGGGGGTCCACGCGGTTGCGCCGCTGCGACCAGTCGGAGCGGCGGCGCCTGCGGTTGCGTCACCTTGCCACGCGCGCTGGCAACGAATTGCCGGCTCGGGCAGGATCGGCATCGGTGGCAGGGTGCCCAGCGGCGATGCGCTCGATACGCAGACCACGCACAGGACGCAGTTATGCGCGGGATGACCCGGGTGGCGTTGCGCCGGCTGCGATCCACGGTCGGTGTGGCAGATGGGCGGGTTCGCGACCGGACGAGCCTCGACGCTCGGGGGCGCCAGCGAGATCGTGGCAAGGAGCAGGACCTGGCACCAGACGGCGAACAGCGACGCGGCGAACCCGATCATCGGTTTCAGCCCCTGACAGGGGGCGGTCGTGTTTTGCTGAAGCGCCTGCCGCACAGTCGCACCACTAGCCTCGCGCCACAGCGCCGGCAAGACGAGGAGATCAGGGGACTTGCGCCCCATACCGGACTTTGTCGCTCCGAGGGCAGGGCGCGATCGCCTTGACGGGAAGACCATGCGTCGATCGTTTGACAAGGCTGGCAAGCAGTCGCCGCTGCCGCTGGTCAGCGCCTGGGCGGCGGACCTCCCTTGCGACCCGCCAGACCCTCTGCTAGACGCCGCGATCCTGCACTGTTGACCTATTGTGACTGTCCCCTTCCCCTTAGCCGGGTCGCAGGGCGTCACCAAGACCGGAGGGGCGTTGTCCCATGGCCGTTCCCAAGCGCAAGACCTCGCCGTCCCGTCGCGGCATGCGTCGCAGTCACGAGGCGCTGCCCCACGAGGCGCACGCCGAATGCCCGAATTGCGGCGAACTGAAGCGGCCCCACCACGTCTGCAGCCATTGCGGCTACTATGATGGACGCGAAGTTGTCCCTGCCGGGGACGCGCTGAAGGGCGCTGTTCGCGCCTGACGCCCGGACGCGGCGTGGTCTTTCTCCTCCCTTGACCGCGACCTACACGTTGGCGGTGGACGCCATGGGCGGCGACCGCGCGCCTTCCATGGTCGTCGAGGGGCTCGAGATCTCCGCCGAACGGCACCCCGGCGCCCGCTTCCTGCTGGTCGGCGACGAGGCCCAGCTCGCCCCCCTGCTCCAGCGCCACAAGCGCGCGGCCGCAGCCTGCGACGTCCGCCACGCCCCCGAGGCCATCGGCAACGACATCAAGCCCACGGCCGCGCTCCGCGTCCGCGGCTCCTCGATGCGCGTCGCGATCGACGCGGTGGCCAGCGGCGAGGCATCCGGCGTGGTCACCGCCGGCAACACCGGCGCGCTGCTGGCCCTCGCCAAGATCGTCATCAAGACACTGCCCGGCATCGACCGTCCGGCCATGGCCGCGATCGGCCCCTCGGCGCGCGGCGACGTGGTGCTGCTGGACCTCGGCGCCAACGTGCAGTGCGACGCGCGGAACCTGGTCGAGTTCGCCGTGATGGGTGACGTGTTCGCACGCACCGTGCTCGGGCTGACCGCACCCTCCATCGGTCTCCTCAACGTCGGCTCCGAAGAGTTGAAAGGCGACGACACGCTGCGCCTCGCCGCCGAGACGCTCCGCGCCAGCCATGTCGCGCCGCAGTTCGTCGGCTTCGTCGAGGGCCACGACATAGCCGCCGGCACCACCGACGTGGTCGTGACCGACGGCTTCACCGGCAACGTCGCGCTGAAGACCGGCGAAGGCGCGCTCAAGCTGATCGGCGACCTGCTGCGCCAGGTGTTCCGCAGCAGCCTCACTGCGAAGCTCGCGTATCTGCTGCTGCGTCCCTCACTCGAGCGGCTGCGCGAGTGGCTGGATCCCCGCCGCTACAATGGTGCGGTCATGCTTGGGCTGAATGGCGTCGCGGTGAAGTCGCACGGCGGCACCGATGCGGAGGGCTTCGCCCACGCGGTGGACGTGGCGATGGACATGGTGGTGCACCGGTTCAACGACCACATCCGCGAGGACTTGACCCGAATCGCCGAATTGATGGCGCTGACTGCGAAGCACAGCGCGTCAGAGAAGGAAGGCGGCACCGGCGCGCGCCTCGCCACCGCGCCTTAAGGAAGACAATGGCCATTCGCTCGATCCTCGCCGGTGTCGGCGCCTATTTGCCCGAGCGCGTGGTCAGCAACGACGAGCTCGCACACACGGTCGATACGTCCGACGAGTGGATCCGCGAGCGCACCGGCATATGCCAGCGCCACATCGCGGCAGCACACGAGACGGCGGCGTTCATGGGCACCGAGGCCGCGCGCGCCGCGCTTGCGGATGCCGGCGCCGCACCCGCCGACGTCGATGCGATCATCCTGGCCACCAGCACGCCGGATGAGGCCTTCCCCGCCACGGCGCTGCGCGTGCAGGCCGCACTTGGCGTGACCGGCGGCTTCGGCTTCGACGTCGCCGCGGCATGCGCCGGGTTCATCTACGCGCTGTCGATCGCTGACAGCATGATCCGCACCGGCCAGGCGCACGGGGTGCTGGTGATCGGCAGCGAGGTCTACTCGCGCATTCTGAACTGGCAGGACCGCGGCACCTGTGTGCTGTTCGGCGACGGCGCCGGTGCCGTGTTCCTCCGCGCCGGCAAGGGCAGCGGCAGCATCGACCGTGGTATTCTTTCCACTCACCTGCATGCCCAGGGCACTCTGGGCGACATCCTGCATGTCGATGGCGCGGTGGGACGCCACGACAAGCCCGGGCATCTGATGATGAATGGCCGCGAGGTGTTTCGCCACGCGGTGATCCGGCTCGCCGAAGCGGTGGAGGAGGCGCTCGCCGCGAATGGACTGCGGCAGCGAGACATCGACTGGCTGGTGCCGCACCAGGCCAACCTGCGCATCATCGATGCCATGGGCCGCAAGCTTGGCCTTCCCCCGGAGCGGGTGGTGATCACTGTCGACCGCCACGCCAACACCTCGGCCGCCTCGGTGCCGCTGGCGCTCAGTGAGGCCTGCCGCGACGGACGAATTCGCCGCGGCGACCTCGTGCTGATGGAGGCGCTGGGTGGCGGCCTGGCGTGGGGCTCGGCACTGGTTCGCATGTGAGCCCTTCGTATCGATGCCGATGCCTCCTCGCAACGCCCTGATCCTGATTGATTTTGCCTGGCTAATTGCTTGACGGCGGCGGCACCGGCGCCTAGCGTTCTGGGATGCAGACCGTCACGCGCGCGCATCTGGCCGAGACGATCTATGCTCAGGTCGGCCTGTCGCGCAATGAGTCCGCCGATCTCCTGGAGACCGTGCTGGAACGCGTGTCCGCCGCGCTGGAATCTGGAGAATCCGTCAAGATCAGTGGGTTCGGGACCTTTTCCGTCCGCCAGAAAGGCCGTCGCATAGGGCGCAATCCGAAGACTGGCCAGGAAGTGCCGATAATGCCGCGTCGCGTCCTGGTGTTCCGCCCGAGCAATGTGCTGAAGGCGCGCGTGAATGGAACAACACCCACCGCGGATGACGACGAATGAGCGACGAGGCTGATGACCTGACCGTGCCGCCAGTCGGCCGTGTGCGGCCGAAGAAGGCGCCGAACGCATTCCGCACGATCAGCGAGGTGGCCGACGAACTGCACATTCCGCAACACGTGCTGCGCTTCTGGGAGACCAAGTTCCCCCAGGTGAAGCCGCTGAAGCGTGGCGGTGGCCGGCGCTATTATCGCCCCGATGACATTGCACTGCTGCGGCGGATCTCGGATCTTTTGTATATTCAGGGTTATACCATCAAGGGCGTGCAGCGCCTGCTGCGTGAGGGAGGCGGCAAACTGTCGGATGACATACCACCCGCTCCGGCGGACGAGCAGGAGGCAGCCGAGGCAGAGCGCGCCGCCGGGCTGCCCTCCGAACCGGAGCTGCCGATGCCAGGCCTGGCGCCCACCACTTCGCCGCAGCTCGGACGTACCGGCACGCGGCCCAAGGCCGATCTGGAAGTCGAGCGCCTCCGGGCGTTGCTGACAGACACACTGCGTGAACTGGTGACGTTGCGCGAGTTGCTGCCGTAACCGGCGTTGCCGGCGAACGGCCTGACTAGTAAACTGACGATCCCGCGCGGTCGGAGCGTAGCGCAGCCTGGTAGCGCATCAGTCTGGGGGACTGGGGGTCGTGGGTTCAAATCCCGCCGCTCCGACCAATGAAATCAATTACGGATGCACCTGCTACCCCGGACTAACTGAGGGGCAGCGCCAGGGTAGCGGGCGGAGGCGGAGAGCCATCGCTGCCTGCGCCTCGGTGCGAGATCCGCCAGACCCCCGGGAGGGTGGGGCGCCCGAAGGACCAAGCGCTCAGATGGGTCATGTTCAGGGTTTCTTTCGTTCAAGCCATTCTGAGGGTAAAGCGGACGGGTCATCGTAGTCCCTTCAGTCCGGCGGGGGGGATGGCAGGGGCTATCGTAAAATTGATGTTATACCGCCATTATTCCATCCGTGATCCCGACCGTCTCTGCGTTATTCTTTAGCAAGCAGCGATCCGGGAAACACACCACCATGAGCAAGAGCGATTTCTTTGGCGACCGTAACACAGACATCGTCCTCCAGAACAACGACGGGTCGGTTGCACTGTGGGACGTGAACGGCACCACTGTTCTCGGTGCCGGTCTTGTGGCGAACCCCGGGCCTACGTGGCACATTGAGGGCACGGCCGGCGGCATAGCCATCACACCTGGTTCTGGCTCCTTCACCGATGCTGCAGGGAATATCTACACTCTTTCCGCTGGTGGCGTTGCGGAAATAAATGGAGCGGCAATCCCTGACTTCGGCGGTACCAAAAAGCTGGTGTCCTACGACGGCAGAGTTTATGGCCAGGATGCCACAAACGGCAATTGGTTTACCTTCGATTTTAGCGACCTCTCCCCTTCGGGATCGGTCGCCCCCGGCTTCTTCAGCGACGGAGGCACCGCCATGGTCCTGCAGAACAACGATGGCTCGGTCGCACTGTGGGACATGAACGGCACCAATATTCTCAGCGCGCGGTCTTGTGGGGAACCCCGGGCCGACCTGGCACGTCAAGTCCACGGGCGTTTTCTTCGGTGACGGTAATACCGCCATCGTTCTGCAGAACGACGACGGGTCGGTCGCGCTGTGGGACATGAGCGGCACCAGCGTTCTCAGCGCCGGTCTCGTGGGGAACCCCGGGCCGACCTGGCACATCGAGGGCACGGGCAATTTCTTCGGCAACGACAACACCGCCATCCTCTTTCAGAACGACGACGGGTCGGTCGCGCTGTGGGACATGAGCGGCACCAACGTTCTCAGCGCCGGGCTTGTGGGAACCCCGGGCCGACTTGGCATATCAAGGGCACGGGCGCTTTCTTCGGCGACGGTCACACCGACATCGTCTTTCAGAACGACGACGGGTCGGTCGCGCTGTGGGACATGAACGGCACCAGTATTCTCAGCGCCGGTCTTGTGGCGAACCCCGGGCCGACTTGGCACGTCAAGGGCACGGCAATTCTTCGGCGACGTAACACCGACATCGTCCTTCAGAACGACAACGGGTCGGTCGCGCTGTGGGACTTGAAAGGCACCAACATTATCGCCAGCGGTATTGTAGGTAATCCCGGCCGCGCCTGGAACGTCCTCGACGATAATATGCGGTTCATCTACAGCACGTCGGCCAACGAGACCTTGACGGCGACGCCGGCGACGCCCGATGAGTTCGTGTTCACCAGCTTCGCGGCCGGTTCGCACACGATCAGCGGATTTAACCCGCGCAGGATATGATCGAGTTTAGCAAGGCGCAGTTCGCGTCCTTCACCGACGTGCAGGCAGCGACCTCGGCGATCTCCGGTGGAGCGATGATCGACCTGGGCAAAGGCAGTTCGTTGTTGCTGCCCGGGATCGATGCGGGATCGCTGCACGCCAGCAACTTTGCCCTAGCCTGAGCGCATTGCACGGTGACTGAGTCCCCGAGGTCGTGCGCCGCCGCAGGGCCCAGTCCTCAGCACCTACTGCTCGAGCAGTCGCTGGAATGAAGTCGGCCGGTACGGCCGGCCAATCTGTCGCGCCTGTGGGCCTACGGCAAGTTCCTGTTTTTTCCGGCAGCGTCACTGGCGCGGTCGACGGACGCCAAAGACGACATCGGGATGCGAGTGGCATCGGCGCACCGCCGCCGCGCGCATCAAGCACGAGGTCGACTACGTGCACGTCATGACGAACGTGTATTTCATCAACGCCCTGCGGCCCGCTCGCCATAGCAGAGTGTCAATCGCTCTCAGCCGGATGGTTCGACCGTCCGTCCCAGGGGTCCTGGCCTGCACGGACCCAAACGTAGTCGCCATGTTCGGCGCGCTCTGTCATAAACTCGAAATCTAGCACGTCCGAAACATAGATGCCGCCGTTCGCCGCGATTTTTGGCAGCAGTTGGCGAACGTGGAAGCCGGCGCTCGACAGCAAGACCCAAAGCTCGTTGAAAGCGGCACGCGCCACGCTCCCGAGACGTTGGTAGTGCCCAGCACTCCACTCTGTAATCAGCCGAAGCTGTGGAGAACGCGCTATCACATTTCTGGCTCCGAGCAGAGCAATTGCCTCGGATCCTTCTATGTCGAGGTGGATGAGATCGACTGGCCGTCCATCGAACACCAGCTCGTCTATTGTCGCGGTCTCGACCACAAACTTGGTTACAAAGTTGCGTATCTGCCCATCAGGCGCGGCGGCGAGCTGGACGAACTCGGGAGACCAGATGAGAGCCGTCCATCCGGCATCCATGACGGCCTGTTCTGCCACGCCCGAAACTGGCATGGCCGTTCCCCCGCCCAGGTATTGCGGATTAAAGTGAAAGGTCACATCTTCGCCCGGCTTGTCCCACAATGCGCGCCAGTAGACTTGCATTATGTGCGGAAGGCCCGACCACTCTCGGGTCAGGAGCAGATAGGGAACAATGTGAGGATTTGCATCAACTGCGATGACAAGTCCTCCAGGGCCCACGATCTGTCCCGCTAGAACAGGGTAATATCCGAAGTTGGCACCGGCGTTGATGTATGTTTGCCCGGGCCGGAGCAGTTCCTGAACGAGACGGGTTGTCCAGGGCTCGATCATGCCGTCTCTCACGACGCCAATCGCGACGTCGACGTTGAATGCTGGAACGACCATCCATCCGCCCCAGGTCGCCTGCACCAAGAGCCGGTCTCTCCCAAGGTATAAGCAGCGATCCGATGGACGGATCAACTTAGGAGCTGGCGGTGGGCGCTGTTCCGGAGGATGGGTTTCCCGAGCGGACTTCGCGAGTGCGGTCAGTTTTTTCCAGAGCATGCAAGACCTCGCTTCCAGGGGCTTTCTTTGCACAAGGGGGCTTCGCCGCCGTGGCAACAGATGATAGCAGGTGCAGTCGCAACGGCCGTTCAGGACGATCCTCCAGTCTGCCGTGCGTCGTGCTCGTGCTCGAAGCCAATTGCAGCGCCGTAGCAGCGCCTCGGTGTCCCAGCGCCGCGGATAATGTGCCCTTCCCGCTAACCCCTTAGCTTCCCAAAGTCACCGCTAGTGGTTGCCGCGACGCCTCCTGGGGCATGACCACGCCGCGTCTTTCGAATACGCGCGCGTAAAGCTCCGCCTGGGTGGCGGCGTTGTACGACACTGTCCCGCACGACGGCTCACCCTCCGTCGCCTCGCGTATCTTCTGCGCGAGCTGCAGGTAGTTGCCTATATCGAAAAACTGCATCGCGCCGGGCATATATCGGTCCAGCTCCATAAACATGTGGTTGTTCGACACCACTGTCGGACGGCCCAACTCAATCGACAGGCTCGCGGGCGCCGACGCACTCTGCCCCACCTCCAGATAGGGGAAAATGTTCACGTCGCACGCTACCATCGCCGCAGCGAACTCAAAATCATTCAGCGATCCCATGAACTGCACCTGGTCGAACAAGCTCTGTCGTGGGCGCTTGCCCTCCACCGCCTCGATTACATCGCGGATCGCCTCGTTGGTCCGCTCAGCTTCCTTGATCATCTGCGGATGCACGCCACCGAACAACAACAGCATGTAGCCCTTTGGCAGATACCGCATTGCCTCAATCGCGGTGACGATCCCTTTGTGTGATCCGAGAAAGCCGAAGAACCCAATGAATTTCTTTTCACAACCGAACCGCTTCTGCAGCCGTTCACGGGCAACCTGCCCAACCGGTGGCAACCGATCGTCCCATCCTTCGCGCATCATGCTCAACGGATGGTCATAGACGTGCGGTATGCCAATCGCCTCGCGGAAGTACCGCGCCTCGCGCCTAGTGTGCACGATCAACCTGAAATCGGGGTTCTTCGCCGCCCTCCGCAGGATCGTGTTGACATCCCGCCCGAAGCGGTAGTCCTCCGCCTGCAGCTGCTTCATCGCCGTCCGCACCCGGCCTCGGGCCAGCGCGGCGACGCCCTCGACCAGCCGACGCGGCGGTGTCGCCACCACGCTGTGAGCGGTGACCACCATGTTGCGGTGTGACGCCAGAATGGCCTGCAACCGCCGCACGATCTGGCCCGGCACGAGCCCGAGCAGGCCCGCCTCCCATTGGAGGTTGACCACGTCGAACGCCTTGGCAAAGGTGGCGATGTCGGCGATCAGCTTATCGCCGGCCCGCTCTAGAACTGGGACCGTCGAGCGTAGGACGTACTGGTCCAGCGCCGCCACCTCCACGTCGAAGCGATGGCGCAGGTGCGACATCAAACCCTCCGTGAAATTGGCTATCCCACACGGAATGTCATAGCTGGAGATGAACAGAGCCCGCTTGCGCGGCGCACCCGGAGTGGCGTCCATGACAATCTCCTGGATTGACGGCGTGGGCAGCCCGGCTGCCCACGCCGTTCGGTCAACACGTGCAAATCGTCTCTGCTACAGTACCCCGGCTCTTTTAATTTATCGGACAGCTGCCGCAAGTGGGCATCGGGCGCGATGCCCGCCGAGGGGGCTCCACTCCTGGTAGAGTGAATGCGCCCTTGGCCTCGGACAGGATCAGCTTGCCGCGAGGAGCTGAACTTGAACAGCGAGCAGACCGGCCGGCGCAAGGAACATTGACGCGCCATTCCACCATACACCGGCAGCAGTCGACCCGCTGATCTCCGTGAGGCAAGGCGTGCCAGCAGGCGCGACGCCAGCCGCAAGTCCGCCACCACTATCGGGTCCCCGATCGGGCCGATCACCATGCCCGCTTCGGCCAGTAGCGACATTTGCTCAGCCATTGGTTGGCTTACAACCTCCCGGCGCCGGGAGGTTGCTGTCCCTCGGGTGGCCTATGGCTTAGACGCCGGTTGGCGAACAAAGTCGGCCGCATCAGCCCGCATCGAATGATCATCCCGGACGGCTGGTAGCTGACCTTTGAAATCGTTGGAAAATCTGCTACCTGGGGGGATCTGGTCCAGATTCCGCCGCGCCGACCAATAATTTACCGCAACCACTCAACGCCCCCACAGCCAAGCACCCCGGGGTGGCGTTAGTTCGCCGCAATCCACTCGACTGCGCGCTCGCCTATCATGATCACCGTTGCATGGGCGCCGCCTGACCTGGGAATGCGCGGCATCACCGATGCATCGACCACCGACAACCCTTGGACGCCCTTGACCCTGCAATACTGATCAACCACCGCCATCGGATCAGTATCCGGTCCCATCTTGCAGGTGCCGGACACATGCCTCGCTGTGCCCACGGTTTGCCGTATCCAGAGGTCCAGAGCGTCGTCGCTGGCCAGAATGTCATCTGTCGGGTGAATCCGGTGATCGACCACGTCCTCATACGCATCGGACTGCAGCAATTTTATCGCCAACCGCAGACCCTCCCGCACCCGTCGAATGTCATTTGGATGCTGGAGATAACGGTAGTTGAAGGTGGGCTGGACGCTGGGATCGGCCGAGGCCAGCCTGACGTATCCCGAGCCATCGGGCAGCCCGAGCGTGCACGAGATCCGGGCCACCCGATCAGGAGGAACATCACCGCTCAAGTACTTGGTTCGAACACCGGGAAACCGCTCCTCGCGTTCGTCGACGACCGGGCTGCTTCTCAGCACCATGTCGTTGACGGCGCTTGATCCTTCGGCGGTGTAGTGCAAGGAAAAGTGCACCGCATCGCGGTGCGCCTCAAGCGAGATGCCGTCCTTGACCTTGAAGGTCGTCTGGGCGCTGAGGTGATTCCAAAGGTTCTGACCCACGCCAGGGAGATGACAAACCACGGGTATCCCAAATTGCCGCAGTTGGTCCTCGGGACCGATGCCCGAGAGCATGAGCAGCTGGGGAGATCTGATCGCCCCGGCGCTCAGCACCACGCGGCCCGCCTCGATCTGGAATACCTGTCCTCCGCTCTCGGCTTCCACACCGACGACTTCGCCATCCCTGATCAGGATCTTCCGGACGAACACTCCGCCCCGCACCGTCAGGTTCAAATGGTGGCGCACCGGATTGAGATGCGTCATGGCAGTGCTCATTCGCACGCCGTCGATATTGTTCGACGGCGACACGCCGAGGCCGGCTGGATGCAAGCCGTTCGTATCGTTCGTGGTGCCGTATCCCGCCTGCACACAGGCTGCATGGAAGGCCTGTTGGATGGTAGGATAAGGACCTGACTGACGGCGCCTGACCGGCATCGGTCCATCCGAGCCGTGGCAATCATCCTGAATGTCGAGGTCACGCTCCGATTTGCGAAAGTACGGCAGGATCTTGTCGTACGACCATTCATCATTGCCGAGTGCCGCCCAGGAATTGAAATCCTCGGGGAAGCCCCGTTGCATGGCCTGACCGTTGATCGACGACCCTCCTCCGATCACCTTGCCCTGCGCGACGTGTATCGTGCCTTGCTCCTCGGTGATGGTGCCGCGCAAGGCCCAGTTATGTTGTGAATCTGGCGCTTCGGCGAAGCGCGTGTGGCCGAATTTGATTTCGTCCGGAAGATTGGCTGGATCGGGGTAATCCTGCCCGGCCTCCAGCAACAGCACGGAAGTATGCGTGTTTGCCGCCAATCGGCCGGCCATTACCGAACCAGCCGCTCCGCCGCCGACGATCACTACGTCATATTTCATGAGGCCCCCTCCTTCGTCGATATCCCCCGGTTCATAGCCGTCTCACATAGCGTCTCGCCTTTTCGCAGCGATCGCAACTCCGCGTCGAGGACGACTAGGCATGCGCTGACGACAAGGCATGCGCTGGGAGAAGTCAGGGGGTTGTCGTTGCTGTCCCGCGGCGCTAGCTCTTTGCGGGAAATCCTTTCAGGCACGGAGGAACCGGCAAATGCAAGCAGTCCTCAACGGTCATCAGATTGCTGCCAGCGACGACATCGTCGAAACCGGCGGCTATCACTACTTCCCGCCATCGGCGGTTCGCATGGAATGGCTGGAGAAGGCACCGAAGACCGACCATGATCGTGAATGCCCGCACGGCGTGCAGTTCTACGACGTGGTCATCGACGGCGTCCGCCATGTGCGCAACGCCTGGATCTATGAAGCGCCGCAGCCGAGGATGGAGCAGGTGCGCGATCGCGTCGGATTCTGGGAGGACGTCGAGGTCCGCTGACGCTACAGCTTCGGCAGCCGATAGCGGTCCTGCGGATCATCCCAGCCTTTGAACCGTGGTGACCGCTTCTCGGCAAACGCCGCGCGCGATTCCATGAGGTCGCTCTTGGCGCCATGCTCATGCAGCGCTTCCGCCAGCCGTTGCTGATCCGCCGACGGCGCCGGGCGCATCTGTCGCATCATGTGCACGGTGTTGACGCGCGAGGCCGGCGGCAACGTCAGCAGATGCTCCGCCATGGCGAGCGCGCTCGGCAACAGCTCATCGGCATCGACCAGGCGGTTCAGAAATCCCACGTCATAGAAGCGCTCGGCGGTGAAGCGGAAGCCGAGTGCCATCTCCATTGCGATCGGATACGGCAGGTTGGCTATGTGGCCGTGGTTGTAACCACCGAGCAGCCAGCGCTTCGCCTCTGACACCTCGAACACCGCACCGCGCACGGCGACGCGCAGGTCGGTGCGCTCGACCAGCATGAAGCCGCCACCCATGGCAAACCCGTTCACCGCGGCGATCACCGGCTTTTCCAGTGCACCCGACATGAACGGGTCCTCGATCGCGGGGCGCCGTGCCGCCGGGTGCGCCGTTCGCCAGCGATTCCTTCATGTCCTCGCCGGCGCAGAATGCGCGGCCCGCACCGGTGAAGATCGCCACTTCCATTTCGTCGCTGTGGCGAAATTCGCTCCAGGTCTGCGCGAGTTCCGTGCGCATTTCGTGGTTGAGCGCGTTCAGTCGCTCCGGCCGGTTCATACGCACCACCAGGATCTGGCCGTGGCGCTCGGTTTCGACGACGGGCATGGTCAGGGCTCCTTTGGCGCCGGGCTGTGAATTGGTTCGAGGCTAGCAGACGGCCATCACCCATGCACGCGAGAGGCTGTGCGCGTGTCAAGTGCGCCAATAGCGCTGCCAGCCGGAAGAGTTGCGGGAGCGGCTTGAATACGCACCTCGCTGCGCCCTACATGTTTGGCACTCCCAGGACTAGAGTGCCAGATGGTCTGCACCCAGGCGTGCAGACGAGGTACGGGGCAAGCCGACCAGCCCTCAGCGGCTGGCACCAGGTCAGTCAGAATCCATGAAATTTCGTCCGTTGCACGATCGGGTAGTAATCCGTCGTCTCAATGCCGAGGAGAAGTCCTCCGGCGGTATCATCATCCCCGATACCGCCCAGGAAAAGCCGATGGAGGGTGAGGTCGTCGCTGCCGGTCCAGGTGCCCGCAACGAGCAGGGCCAGATCGTCGCCCTTGAGGTGAAGTCCGGCGATCGCATCCTGTTCGGCAAGTGGTCAGGAACCGAGGTGAAGCTTGACGGTGAAGAGCTCCTCATCATGAAGGAGTCCGACATCATGGGCATCATTGAGGGCAGTCCGGCCGTCAAGAAAAAGGCCGCGTGATCAGCCCCGTATCATCGATTTCAGGAAAGATAAGCAAATGGCAGCGAAAGACGTTCGGTTCGGCGACGATGCCCGTCAGCGGATGCTGCGTGGTGTCGACATACTTGCCCACGCAGTGAATGTCACACTCGGTCCGAAGGGTCGCAATGTGATCCTGGACAAGAGCTATGGCGCACCGCGTATCACCAAGGATGGCGTGACCGTCGCCAGGGAGATCGAACTCTCCGACAAGTTCGAGAACATGGGCGCGCAGATGGTGCGCGAGGCCGCGTCGAAGACCAACGATGTAGCGGGCGACGGCACCACCACCGCCATCGTCCTGGCGCAGGCCATCGTGCGCGAGGGTGGCAAAGCTGTTTCCGCCGGCATGAACCCGATGGATCGTGAAGCGTGGCGTCGACAAGGCAGTTGTTGCACTGGTCGATGAACTGAAGAAGCGGAGTCGCAAGATCACCACCAAGGCGGAGACGGCGCAGGTCGGCACAATCTCCGCCAATGGCGAATCCGAGATCGGCCAGATGATCGCTGAGGCGATGCAGAAGGTCGGCAACGAGGGCGTCATTACGGTCGAGGAAGCCAAGGGCATGCTGACCGAACTCGACATCGTCGAGGGCATGCAGTTCGACCGCGGCTACATGTCACCCTATTTCGTCACCAATGCCGAGAAGATGAATATCGAGCTGGATCAGCCCTACATCCTGATCCACGAAAAGAAGCTCTCCGGCTTGCAGACCGTTGCTGCCGTTGCTGGAAGCGGTGGCGCAATCCGGCCGCCCGCTGCTCATTATCGCCGAGGATGTCGAGGGCGAGGCGCTCGCGACCCTGGTGGTGAACAAGTTGCGCGGCGGACTGAAGGTCGCAGCGGTCAAGGCGCCTGGCTTCGGCGATCGCCGCAAGGCGATGCTCGACGATATCGCGGTGCTCACCAGCGGCCAGGTGATCAGCGAAGAACTTGGCATCAAGCTGGAGAATGTGACGCT
This sequence comes from uncultured Alphaproteobacteria bacterium, assembly GCA_963776505.1. Classification (GTDB taxonomy): domain Bacteria; phylum Pseudomonadota; class Alphaproteobacteria; order Acetobacterales; family Acetobacteraceae; genus JAMXLO01. The sequence goes on along the minus strand of CAVZNH010000061.1, from coordinate 37,625 downwards.
CGACATGCTGGGTCAGCGCGAAGAAGGTGCTGATCGACAAGGAGAACACCACCATCGTCGAAGGCACCGGCAAGAAGAACGACATCGTCGCACGCTGCAATCAGATCCGCGCGCAGATCGAGGAAACCACGTCGGACTACGACAAAGAGAAGCTGCAGGAGCGTCTGGCGAAACTGGCCGGCGGCGTCGCCATCATCCGTGTCGGCGGCTCCACCGAGGTCGAGGTGAAGGAGCGCAAGGACCGGGTCGATGACGGCCTGCACGCCACGCGCGCGGCCGTAGAGGAAGGCATCGTTCCGGGTGGCGGGGTTGCCTTGGCACGTGCATCGTTGATCCTGGCCAAGCTCAATGCCGAAAATGACGATCAGCGCGTCGGGATCGAGATCGTGCGCAAGGCGGCGCAGATGCCGATGCGTCAGATCGCCGAGAATGCCGGCGAGGATGGTGCGGTGATCTCAGGCAAGGTCCTCGACAAGGACGACTACAATTGGGGCTTCGATGCGCAGACCGGCGAGTTCAAGGACATGGTCAAGGCCGGTATCATCGACCCGACCAAGGTTGTCCGGTCGGCATTGCAGCACGCTGCGTCCGTCGGTTCGCTGATGATCACCACCGAGGCTATGGTGGCGGAGCACCAGGAAAAGTCGCAGGCTGGCAATGGATCATCCGGCGGCGCGCACGACGGGGATTATTAAGCGGAGCAGGCTACCGTCGCAGCAACCGTCCACTGAGCCCTGGAGGATTTGATGGCAGACCAGGATGCACCGGATCCGCAGTTCGACGCGATGACCGCTCGTCTGTTGCGGCGTGAGGCGTTGCGTCGCGCCGCTGAGGAGACTGAATACCACGTCGGCGCCAGGGCTCGAAGGGGTCCTGGCGCGGATTTCGGCTGAGGTCACAGCCGAGGCCACCCGCCGCAATCGTGTCGCGGCCAACGAAAAAGCCGATCCGCCGGACAAATAGCGGCCGGGATCGTCAGGACTTCTTCGCGGCGTCCTTGTCGCCCATGCGTGCAAGCTGATTGTTTGCTGCTGTCTGGCTCGCCTTCAGCCGTTCCGCAGCGGTCTTCTTAGGCTTTTTGGCTTCGCGGTTGGATCTCTTCTGCCCCTTGGCCACAGCCATATCCTTTCGGGTTTCACATCCGACATGATGTCACGATTCAGCGGGACGCGCACCACAATCTCTGCATGCAGCCTTGCAGTTTGCCCGCAAGCCTTGCCAAGCTAGCCCGACCTGCAGATCGGAGGGCGATCCCATGGCAACCAACGGAGCGAACGACCAGCGATCCTTCATCTACCTCGGCCTAGCCGGGGAAACCGGACGGGGCCGCACGGTTCACGCCGGCCTCTACCGCCTCACCGACGGCGACGATGAATGGCAGCCAATGCACACTGGGCTACCTGAGGCGCCGGCAATCCGCGCGCTCGCGGTGCATCCGCTACATCCCGAAATCATCTACGCCGGCACCCAATCAGGCCCCTATCGCAGCACAGACCGTGGCGAGCACTGGGAGAAGGTGCCCATCGCCGATCACGGCCTCCCCGTGTGGTCGATCCTGTTCCACCCCCACGATCCCGATACGATGTTCATCGGCTACGAGAACTGCGAGATCTATCGCAGCGACGACGCCGGCGAGCGCTGGACCCGCCTGCCGGTCGGCGTGCGCTTCCCCGAGATCACCACCGCACCCGGCGCCAATCCGGCCAAGCGCGTGCTGATGATGGACGCCAGCGTCAACCAGCCGGACCACCTGTACGCCGCCATCGAGGTCGGCGGCACAATCCGCTCCACCGACGGCGGCGAGCACTGGGAGAACCTCAGCCACGGCCAATACCTGAACGACGATGCAGTGGACATGCATGGCGTTCTGGTCAGCCGCTGGCGCCCCGGCACCGTGATCGGCATAGGCCGCGCCGGCATGTTCCACAGCACCGATGCCGGCGATCACTGGCGGCACGTGAAGCTCGATGCTCTGAACGCCAAGGGCCAGATCTACTGCCGCGACATCCACGAGGTACCCGGCAATCCACGCAAGCTGTTCGTCGCCGCCGGCGCCAACTTCCAGAGCGACACCGGCGTGCTGCTGTACAGCGGCGACGGCGGCGATACCTGGTCGAACGTGGATTTGGGCGCCAAGCCGCCGCATACGATGTTCGCGGTGGCATTCGATGAACGCCAGCCAGCGCTGATGTCGTGCGCGACCAACGGCGGCGAGGTGTACAGCAGCCGCGACAGCGGCGAGACCTGGACCGCGCATCCAACCCCGCCCGGCGGCACGCAGATTTATGCCCTCGCCCGCGGCTGAACGCGACGAGGGCAATCCATCCCTCCCCCTCCCCTTGCGGGAGGGGGTCAGGGGGGCGGGGGCCGCGCCAAAACCGACACCGCCCCATCGCTAACTGACGACCATGGATTTCGCCCTCACCGCCGACCAGCGCCATCTCCAGCAACGTTGCCTGGAACTTGCCGCCGACTTTGCCACCCGCACTGCCCAACATGACCGGGACGCGTTCACATCCCGCCGAGAACTACGACCGGCTCCGATCGGAAGGCTTTCTCGAACTCACGATCGGCAAGGAATGGGGCGGCCGCGGCGCCAGCTTCCTGGACCACACGATCGCCTATGAGGCGCTGGGCCAAGGCTGCCCTTCCACTGCGCTCGCGTTCAACATGCATGCCTCAGTCGTCATGCCCGTGCTGCAAAGCGCCGAGGTCGCTCCCGCCGCGAAGGAACTGATCGCGGACCTCGTGGTTCGACAGCGCAAGCTGATCGGCGGCAACTTCTCCGAGCCCGGCACCACGTCGCTGATCGGCGAACGACCACTGACAGCGCGGGCACGACGTGTGGATGGCGGCTACAGCATCACCGGGCGAAAGATGTTCGCCTCGATGCTGGAGGCCGCCGACCATGTCATGGTGATGGCCTATCCCGACGATGCGACGAGCCCGTCCGCAGGCATGCTGCTTCTTGTGCCACGCGGTGTGTCCGGAAGGCGTGTGAACGCCAACTGGGACACGTTGGGAATGCGCGCGACGCGCAGCGACTCACTGATACTGGAGGATTGCCGCGTTCCGGACAGCGCATTGCTGTTCCGCGCCGATGACACCAGGCGGTTCCGCGGCGATTTCCTGAACTGGTTCTGGGGCTCCTACACGGCCGTCTATCTCGGCATTGCCGTCGCCGCGTACGACGAGCTGCGCCGGGTCATGCATACTCGACAGCCACATGGTTATGCGCAGTCGCTCGCGTATCATCCCGACGTGCGCCGCCACATCGCCGAACTCAGCGCCGACCTGGAATCGGCGCGCCTGATCACCTATCGCTCCGCCTGGCTCAGCGACACGCAGGGTCCGACGGCCGAGACGACCGCGGCGCTGTACCGTGCGAAATACGTAGTCGGCGAGGCGGTCACACGCATCACCCGTGTCGCGCTGACGCTTGGCGGCGCGCACAACATCTTCAAGGGCTCGCGTCTCGAGCAGTTGTTCCGCGACGGTGCGATAGCACCCATTCAGCCACCGCCCGCGGACTTCTGTCTGTGGAGCATGGCAATTTACGAACTCGGCCTCGATCCGTCGAACGTCCTGCCGCCCATGCAACCGCTCTGACAAACCCTGTCATTGCGAGAAGCGCAGCGACGAAGCAATCCCCGTCGCGTGTAGGCCCGTTCAGATCCTCCACGACGAGAACTGGAACCCCACGCGATGCCGCAATGTGCGACGATACCGCCGCATTGTCCGCGCCACATGCACCGTGCGTCAGCACGACCAGCCGCTCGTTGCTCGCGCCCAGCCCGTCCAGAACATCCTCCGGCGCAACTCCCTCGATGCTGCGCGTGATGATCCGCCGCGACGCCAGTCCAGCGGTATGCGCCTGCCTGACCGCTGCCTTGGCAAGCTCTGCCGAACCCCAGATCAGCAACAGCAGCGACTCACCTGCTGCAACGGCTATGTGAGCCGCGATGGCGAGCGCTGGTTCCGACTCGGCGCAGACCACTGCCGCGACCGGACCGGTCCGCCGTGCCAGCGTTTGCGGCACCAGCATCACCGAAGCGCCGCAACTGTGGGCCGTTTCCAGCCAGTGCGCCGTGGCGTGGACCAGGCGTTCCGCCGGCAACCGCGGCTGCGCCACCACGATGATGTCGCCGGCATGCGACGTGGCGGCAAAAAACAATGCCGGGTCGCCGCTTACCATCTCGAACAACTGTGTGACGCCCAGCGCCGCCGCCGCTTCATCCAGCAGCCGTCGTGCCTCGGCGGCAGATTCGCGCTGCTCCTCCACAAGCCGCCGGCGATCCAGCTTTTGCCAAACACCAGTACCAAGACGGAACTCGCGAATGAATGGCAGCTCCGCAAGTTCAGACAGCGCGTCGTCCTGCATGAACACGCCGTGCAGCGCGAGCCCAAGCATCTGCGCGAGTTCTGCCGCCGCGCGGATGAGCACCCTCTCGGTTGCCCCGTGATGCAGATGCAAGACGACGCGACGCTGCTGCGGTTCGGTTGCCATGCTCATGTCCCACCAGGTGCGAAGGCCTGCCGCACCTTGGCAAATGCGCCCAGCCGATCCTCAACCACCCGGTTCACGCTGCCGTCCGGATAATGGCCATCGCTGCCGCGCTCGCCGGCAACTTGCCCCGTCAGCAACCGAATGCCTTGGTCGATCGTGCGCACCGGGTAGACCGCGAAGCGACCGGCGGCGCAGGCCTCGACCACATCGGCGCGGAGCATCAAATGCTGCGCATTCGAGTGCGGAATCAGCACGCCCTGTGTGCCGGTCAGCCCGCGCGCGGCACAGACATCGAAGAAGCCCTCGATCTTCTCGTTCACGCCACCGATCGCCTGCACCACGCAATGCTGATCGACCGATCCAGTCACCGCGAGGTCCTGCCGCAGCGGTACCGCCGCGAGCGCGGATAGCAACGCATAGAGCTCAGCCGACGATGCACTGTCGCCATCGACGCCGCCATACGACTGCTCGAACACCAGGCTGGCATACAGCGACATCGGCACATCAAGCGCGTAGCGGCCCGCCAGGAAGCCGCCGAGGATCAACACGCCCTTGGAATGCAGCGGCCCACCGAGTTCCACTTCGCGCTCTATGTCCACAATGCGCCCGATGCCAGGTCGCACACGCGCTGTGATCCGCGTCGGCCTGCCGAAAGCGTGGCCGGCGAGCGCCATGACGCTGAGCCCGTTGACCTGCCCGACGCTGCTCCCTGTCGTGTCGATCAGCGCGATGTCGCGCAGGATCATCTCGCGGGCACGCTCCTCCACCCGCGAGGCGCGACGGCGCTGCTGCGCGATCGCCTGCTCGACGTCATTCCGTGCGTCACCACCTCGCGCGCTGCCTGCCCCGCGCGGTGCGATGCCTCGGCCACCAGGTCGTGGATACTCTCGACCAGCAGCGTGAGCTTGCTGGCGTCATCGGCCAGCCGCGCCGCGTGCTCGATCACCCGTGTCACGCCACCACGATCGAGCGGCCGCAAGCCGGCATTCGCTGCGATCGTGCCGATCAGCCGCGCGATCATCGCCTCGCTTGCCGGCGAACGGTCGACGTCGTCGTCGAAATCGGCGAGCACCTTGAAGTGCTGCGCGGTGTCCGGATCGGCCGCGACCAGCATGTAGTACAGCATCCGATCCCCGAACAGCACGACCTTCACGTCGAGAGGGATCGGATCCGGCTCCAGCGTCACCGTCGCGTTCATGCCCATGAAGCGTGCGGCGTCCTCGATCACGATCTCCTGCCGCAGCAGCGCACGCTTCAACGCCGCCCAACTCAGTGGCTCGGCGAGCAGGTTGCGGAGATCGATCATCAGCGCGCCGCCATTGGCGCGATGCAGGCTGCCTGGCTTGATCAGGCGGAAGTTGGTCACCAGAGCGCCCTGCACCGCGAGATGTTCGATGCGCCCGACCAGATTGCTCAGGGTCGGATGCACTTCTTCGATCACCGGGGCAGCGGCTTCGCCGTCCGCCGTCGTGACGAACACGTTCACCTTGTAGCGGTCGAACAGGTTGCCGAGCCGCGCGGCAGCCTCCTCGCCTACCGACTGCGGCGCGATGAACAGTGCGACGTTCTCCAGGATGTCGGCCTGGATCGCTTCCAGGTGCTGTACGACCTTCGGCTGATCGGCGAACTGCGCCTTGCACTCCTCGATTGGCTGCGCGATGGCGAAGCGGGCAATCTCCCGGTCGAGCGCGCGCACCGCGTCGCGCTGTTCGCGCTCCAGCCGTGGCAACCCGCGCAGCGTCTCCTCCAGATCCTTTTCCAGCTCCTCGATTGCCGCCTGCACCTCCTGCTGGCGTTCCGCGGGCCAGGAGTTGAATTCAGCAGGCTGCACAACCTGGCCGTCCTTCATCGGCGCCATGGCGAAGCCCATCGGAGTGCGCAGGATCGCAACACCCTTGGCGGTAGCCTTGTCGCGCACGGTGCTGAACGCGCGCTCATTGCGGCCGCGGGCCTCCTGCTCAATGGCGCTACGGCGCTTCTGGTAGTCATCGCTTTCGAATGCCGCAGGCAGCGACCCCTTCAAGTCGTCGATCAGCCTGTCCAGCGCCTTGTCCAGAGCCGGGGCCCGGCCGGGCGGCAGCGCAATCGCGACAGGTCGATGCGGCGTCGTGAAGTTATTTGCATAGACCCAGTCGGACGGCTTCTCGCGCTTGCCTGCCGCGTCTTCCAGCAAAGCACGCACCGAACCCTGAATGCGCGCGCCGATTGCGCCGATGGCGAAGATGTTGAAGCCGCGTACCGCCATCTCGGTGCCGAAGCGGATCGCTTCATGCGCACGCGGCTGGTCGGCGAACTCGCGCAGCGGCGCCAGCTCGTGGGTGGTCGCGAAATCCAGTGCCGCAATGGCGGCCGCTCGATACAATCGGTCGGGCGTCAGCGGCGAGACAGGGTCGTCGTCTGACATCCCGCCGAGTTCTGGCGCGTCTCCGCGGTTTCGGCAAACGCCTCGCGCGTCAGGCGAACGCCGCTTCTGCCATGCGATCGAGACGGCTGGTCCAGTAGCCGATGTGGCGCAACAGCCGTGGCAACGCGGGGTACGACGGCAACGGCGCGTCGTGCAGGATGCCAAGCCAGTTCTGCCAGTCCTCGCGTGATAACCCCAGCGAGTGACTCAGGCGGTCGGCATCCATGCCGATCCGCTCAGCCACGCTCAGGAACTGGCGGAGCTCTTGCCTGGCGATATCCGTTGGAGCGAGCTGTCTGGCGTCCGACATGACACGTTCCCCTGCTTCAAGATGCCGCCATCGTCCTTGCTGAAACCGTCACAGTCGTTGACCTACTTCACACTTGGCGACGAAATCCGCGGTGGAAGCCCCTGACGGAGGATTTTTCATGCCGATTGCCGATGGATTGGGCTGGCCTGCCGGCAAGCCGCTGGCGATCTCGCTCAGCGTGATGCTGGAAGGTTGGGCCGAAGGCAGCGCCCCGGGTATCGGACCGATGGGCAATCCGCTGAAGCCGGGTGTGGCCGATCTGCAGGCGTTGTCCTGGGCAGAATATGGCCCCAAGGTCGGTGCGTGGCGGCTGCTCGATCTGCTGGAGCGCGAGCAGGCACGGGCGGTGTTCTACACCAGCGGCGTGGTGGCCGAGCGCTATCCCGATCTGCCGGCGGCGATCGCCACGCGTGGGCATGTCGTGGCGGCACATGGCTGGAGCCAGGGCACGCTGCCCGCTTATCTGACCGAGGATGCCGAGTGCGACGATATCGCGCGTTGCGTCGAGGTATTGCAGCGCACGGCAGGACGGCATCCGGACGGCTGGCTCAGTCCGCGCTGCACGCCGAGTGCGCACACCTCGCGGCTTTTGGCCCGCGCGGGGTTCCGCTGGCACGCTGACATGTTTGATGCCGATCTGCCGTATCGCATCGATACGCCTGACGGATCGCTGATCGGCATGCCATTCACCATGGAGGTGAACGACATGCCGCTCTACGTGCGCTACGGCAACGAGCCCGAAGCGTTCACCCGCACACTGGCGCGGATCGTGGAGAGCTGGGATCGCTTGGGCAGCCCGCCAGCATGCCTCGACATCACCGTGCACGCGCACGTCTTCGGCCGGCCGTATGGTGCGATCGCTTTGCTCGACTCACTCGCGCTGGTGCGGCGGCACGGCCACTGCTGGCTGACCGATCACGCGAGGCTCGCGGAGTAATCACGGTTCTCCCCTCCCCTTGCGGACGGTTATGGGGAGGGGACCTCGGGACATCCAGGCCCCCTCCCCCTAACCCCGTCCCGCAAGGGGAGGGGGAGAACTCATTCATCGCCTTTCAACGCCTCTCCTCTCTGCCTGTCCGGTGTTGACGGCGGCCCCTTCCGTCCTATCTAACTACCTTCAAGTGTAGCCTCGGCTACATTCTGTGGGAGTGTGTTCATAGTATGGTCTCGGCTGCATGAGCGAGAGCCTGAGCCTGACGGATCGCACGATCGCTGCCGGCCGCGAGGCGCTGGCCGGCCGGCGACGCGGGTTGCGCGGGTTCCTGCCGTTCGCTGGCCCCGCAGTGATCGCCTCGATCGCCTACATGGACCCCGGCAACTTCGCCACCAACATCCAGGGCGGGGCGCAGTTCGGCTATCTGCTGCTGTGGGTCGTTCTGCTCGCCAACCTGGTCGCCATGCTGTTCCAGGCGCTCTCCGCCAAACTGGGGATCGTCACCGGCCACAGTCTCGCACAGCTCTGCCGCGCGCATTTCCCCCGCCCGCTGGTCTACACCATGTGGGTCGCCAGCGAGGTTGCCGCGATGGCGACCGACCTCGCGGAATCTCTCGGCGCCGCCATCGGCCTCAGTCTGCTGTTCGGCCTGCCGCTGCTGACCGGTCTGCTGATCACCTTTGCACTGACCTACGTCCTGCTGCTTGTTGCAGGGCCGGGGCTTTCGGCCACTCGAGATGGTCATTGCGGCGTTCATCGGGGTGATTGCCGTCTGCTACGTGATCGAGCTGTTCGTTGCCCCGCCCAACTGGCACCTCTTCGCCTTCCACACCGTGGTGCCACAGCTTGCCGGCCCCGACAGCGTTGTGCTGGCGGTCGGCATCATCGGCGCGACCGTCATGCCGCACGCGATCTACCTGCACTCCAGCCTGACGCAGGACCGCGTGCCGGTGCGCACCGACGCCGAGCGCCGCCGCATCATCGGCTACTCGCATCGCGAGGTGCTGATCGCACTCGGTGTCGCCGGACTGGTGAACATGGCGATGCTGGCAATGGCCGCGTCGGTGTTCCATGAGGGCCACGCTGACGTCGCCGCGATCGAGACGGCGTATCACACGCTGAAGCCGCTGCTGGGTGTTGGCGCAGCCGCGGTGTTCATGGCGTCGCTGCTGGCATCCGGGCTGTCGAGTTCGGTGGTGGGCACGATGGCCGGCCAGACGATCATGCAGGACTTCGTTGGCTTTCGCATTCCGCTATGGGTGCGTCGGTTGGCCACCATGGTTCCGGCGGTGATCGTCGTCGCCATTGGTGTCAATTCGACGCAGGCACTGGTGCTCAGCCAAGTGGTGCTGAGCCTCGTGCTACCGGTGCCGATGATCGCACTGCTGGTGCTGTCGGGGCGACGCGCGGTGATGGGCGGCTTTGTCAGTTCGCGCCTTACGCAGGCGATCGCGGTGGTCGCCGCGACGATGGTGCTGGCGCTCAATCTGCTGCTGCTCTTGCAGACCATGGGCGTGTCGGTGTCTCTTTTCAGTTTGAACTGACGCCACCACAGGAGTTGCCGTGGCCAGTACGCCGATTGTGCGGCGTGCCGAGATGCCGGCCGAGCCCACGCAGGCGCGGCGGTTCGGCAAGGCGCGCACCGCGCAGTCGGGCGCGTTGCATGAAGATTATGTCGAGCTGATCTCTGATCTGCTGGCGAATGGCGGCGAGGCGCGGCCCACCGACATCGCTCGTCGCCTTGGCGTGTCGCACGCCACCGCGATCAAGACGATTGGCCGGCTGAAGCGCGAGGGTCTTGCGGTGGCCAAGCCGTACCGCGGCGTGTTCCTGACCGAGGCTGGGGAGCGGCTCGCCGAACGCGTGCGCGCGCGGCACCGCATCGTGGTCGATCTGCTGCTGGCGATCGGCGTGCCGGCTGAGGCAGCGGAGCAGGACGCCGAGGGCATCGAACACCATGTGTCGGACACCAGCCTCGCGGCATTTGGCCGGTTCCTGCGTCGGCGAGGCTGAGATAGCTCACGCGACTATCAGCGGAGGTGATGACGATGGCTGTGCACGACCATTCGCGTTGGGGTCCGACGGACCAGATCGGCGCCGGTAATCTGTTGACCGTGGAGAAGCGCCTTGCCGCGCTGCAATCGGTGCGCGACGGCCGCGTCTATGACGTGAGCCATGAGATCAGCATGGGCGCACCGTTCATGGTGCCGAACCAGACGCCGTTTCTGCTGTCGATCTGGGCCTCATGGCGTGACTTCGATCAAGCGCCGCCGCGCTCTGGGCGCCACCAACGATGCGGGAGCCAACGTGGAACGCATCGAGATGACCGCGCATGTCGGCACGCATATCGACGCGCTCGGACACTTCTCGAAAGGCGATCGGCTATACAACGGTCTGTCCGCCGCCGATACGGTGACCGACTGGGGACTGGAGCGTCTCGGCATCGAGCACGCGCCGCCGATGATCACCCGCGGTGTGCTGCTGGATGTGGCGGGATGCGATGGCGGTCAGCATCTGAATCCCGGTCGCGTCGTGACGCCGGAGGAACTGGCGCGCGCCGAAGAGACAGCGAAGGTGGCGCTGGAGCCAGGCGACATCGCGCTGATCCGCACCGGCTGGGGACGCTTCTTTGGCATCGACAACACGCGGTATCTCCAGGGTGAACCGGGCATCGATCTGCCCGGTGCGCGTTGGCTGATCGAGCGCGGCGTGGTGGCGATCGGCTGCGACAACATGGCGGTCGAGGTGCTGCCCAACCCGAACCACGGCATCTCGATGCCGGTGCACCAGCACGCGCTGGCCGAGGCGGGGGTGTATCTGATCGAGAACCTGGCACTGGATGAACTGGCACGCGATGGGGTGGGAAGCTTCTGCTTCATCCTGCTGGCGACGAAATTCCGTGGCGCCACGGGATCGCCTGTGCGACCCGTTGCGATGCTATGATCGGGTCCTAGGGTCCCGGTTTTACTGCTGAATTAGCCTCAACATTCCGCGAGGCGAGACATCAATCTATAGTTGTGCGACGGATGCTGATACCCGCGCGATCAACCCTCCTCAGTGGGTTAGCAAGTGATGCTCGTTCAACGCAAGAGAACCTCTGAACATCGAAGGCGCATGCTTACGCATATACAATGAGATTGTGCGCAGGAGCGTTGAAGCTCTCGACTATCTGATGGTTCGTTCACTATCCGCCGTTGGGCCATTCCAATACCTCGGCAGTGAGGCGCTGCACGATCGACCCACCTTCCAGTGCTTCGCTCAACACTGAGGGGGAACAAGCGGCATGGCAGTTCCACAGCGTGCGCGCTCGTGGCTGGTGATATCTGCGTTCTCTGCGACGCTCGCTCTGAGTAGCCCCTGGACAATTCATTTCGCTGCTGCCCGCAACGTAAAACGGACACCATCTACTGACCTGACACCATCTTTGGCCGAGCAACCCTCGCGACCTCCGGAGACTGTCGTTGCTGCCGTTCTGGATGCAGGGCGTTCAACAGGCATAGATCCAGCCCTTCTGCTCACAATCGCAGCGACCGAGAGCAGGTTCCGGACCAACGCAAAGAACACGACATCTTCTGCTGCGGGGCTGTTGCAGTTCACGAAGCAGACATGGCTGGAGAACATTAAGAAGTTCGGGGGAAAGCATGGCTTGAGCCGTTTTGCGGCTCTGATTCATCGGTCAGGCACTGGCGATCTTGTTGTGCACGCTCCCGCCAAGGGCAGAATATGGGCACTCAGGAACGACCCGCGCATTGCTACATTGTTGGCTGCGGAACGTTTGGACTACCAAAAGGAACAGTCGAAAGATCGGCCCCTGCAAGTCATGGACTTTTACCTCATCCATGCCTTGGGCGTCGCTGGAGCCAACCGCTTTATCGAGGCGGTCACCAATCGTCCATCAGTGCCATGCAAGGCTGTTGTTGGTGACGTCGCCTGGAAGGGTTCAGGTTTGTTCAGAGACCTGCCACATGGAGCGGCAACTTCTCTGGGCGTCGCCTACGAAGTTATCTCAGTCAGGTTCGAACAGCGTCGCTCGTACTACGCTGACCTGCTGGACCACGATGCCACTGCCGCGTATCCCAATCCCGACCCAGAGGAAGCCGGCAATTGGGCAGCGCCACGGTAGCCGCAGACTTCAGCACCTGATAGCCGACCTTCAACGCCCGAACTCGCGCATCACCTTCAGACCTTGCTCCAGGTCTGCGGTCAGGTCGGCGACATCCTCCAAACCAATATGCAGCCGCACCAGCGGGCCATCGAACCTCGCACCGGCTGCCGTTCGCGTGATGGCACCTGTGGTCGGCAACGCGAGACTCTCGAAGCCGCCCCATGACGCGCCGATGCCGAACAGCTCCAGCGCTTCGACGAAGGCGTGCGTGCTTTCCACCGAGTACTCCGGCTTGAACTCCACACCGAACAGACTGCACGCGCCGGTGAAATCGCGCTTCCAGATCGCGTGCCCTGGCGCGCCCGGCAGTGCAGGATGCAGCACCTGCTTTACCTCGGGCCGCTTGCTCAGCCAGTGCGCGACCTCGATGCCGCTGTCCATCTGCTGCGCCAGCCGCACGCCCAGCGTGCGCATGCCGCGCAAAGTCAGCCAGCAATCATCCGGGCTGGCATACTGCCCAAGTCCGCGCGATGCCGCATGCAGCGTGTGCCAGTCCTCGTCCGAGTTCACCGTGACGCTGCCGATCAGAATATCCGAGTGCCCGGCTGGATATTTCGTTGCCGCCTGGATCGAGACATCGACGCCGTGCTTGAATGGCTGGAAGTGATGGATGCCCCAGGTGTTGTCCATCAGCACCTTCGCACCGCGCCCATGTGCGACACGCGCGATCGCCGGGACGTCCTGCACCTCGAAGGTGTGGCTGCCCGGGCTCTCCGTATATACAACCGTGGTGTTCGGCCGCATCAGCTCGGTGATGCCGGCCTCGTCGATCACCGGATCGTAGAACGTCGTCTCCACGCCGTAGCGCTTGAGCACACCGTCGGTGAAGTTGCGCGCCGGACCGTACACGCTGTCCGGCATCAGGCAGTGATCGCCGCTCTTGAGGAACGCCAGCAGCGGTGTCGTCACCGCAGCGAGGCCCGAACAGACGATGGCGCAGCGCGTACCGCCTTCCACCTCGGCAATCATGTCCTCGAGCGCCCAGTGCGTCTCCGATCCGCCGAGACCATAGGTCAGCACGCGTTCGCCACGCTTCGCCTGGAGCGCGCGCCGTTCCGCCACGGTTGGATACAGCACGGTTGAGCCGCGCAGCAGCGGCGGATTGACGAAGCCGTGCACGTGCGTGCCGGCACGACCGGTATGCGAGAGCTTCGTGCGGAAGCCGCGCTTCGACGTATCGGTCATGCTCGCTTCGTCTCTACCGGTGTGTCGGAGCGGCCGCCCCACTCGGTCCATGACCCGTCGTAGACGGCGCCGTCGGGTAGCCCTGCGATGCGCATGCCCAGGGTCAGGATGCACGCTGTCACGCCCGAGCCGCAGCTTGTCACCACGGGGCGGGAGCCATCGACGCCGACCTGCGCCAGCCGCGCGCGTACCGCGTCGGCGGAGCGGAACGTGCCGTCGTCGTTGAGCAGGTCGGTGTAGGGCAGGCTTGCCGAGCCGGGTATGTGGCCGCTGCGCATGCCGGCGCGCGGTTCGGGCACCTCGCCGGTGAAGCGGCCGGCAGCGCGCGCGTCCAGCACCAGTTCGGTGCGCGACTTCACGTTGGCCAGCACGTCGCCGATGCCGCGCAGTCTTGCCGGCCGGTAGTCGGGACGGTAGGCGACGGGTCGCGGAGACGGCGGATCTCCGGTTTCCGTCGCGCGGCCCTCGCGCTGCCATTTCGGCAGGCCGCCATCCAGCACCGCAGCATTGTCGTGACCGAACAGTCCCATCAGCCACCAGCCGCGCGCCGCCGATGCGAGGCCTTTCTGGTCGTAGAAGACGACACGCGAGGCGTTCGACACACCGAGCCCGCCGATCAGTTTGGCGAACCTGCCGGGTGTGGGAACCATGTGTGGAAGGTCGGTATCGGGATCGGCGATCACGTCGATGTCGAAGTAGCGCGCGCCGGGAATGTGGGCGCGGCGGAACTCTGCCTGGCCGTTCTTGTTCTCGTTGGGCAGGTACATCGTTGCGTCGAAGACTATGAGGTCCGGTTTGCCAAGTTCCCCGGCAAGCCAGTCCGTGTTCACCAGCGGTCCCATCATCGTCTCCCCCTTCCGGTGCGGCGGTGCATGTGTCGGCACAGGCGGCGGGGTGTCAATCAGCACCCCCTGGAGGCCCTGCGTCTTGCCGCAGGCATGGCGCGAGGCTAGTGGTGCGGCTGTGCGGCGAGCAGTTCAGCGCAACGCGACCATCCCCTGCCAGGGGCTGAAACCCATGATCGGGTTTGCCGCGTCGCTGTTCGCCGTCTGGTGCCAGGTCCTTCTCCTTGCGACAATCTCGCTGGCGCCGCTCGGCGCCGAGGCTCGTCCGGTCGGGAACGTACCGATCTGCCGCACCGACGATGGATCACGGCCGGCACAGCACCAGCCAGGACATCCCGCGCACAACTGCGTCCTGTGCGTGGTCTGCGTATCGAGTGCATTGCCACTGGCCACCCTGCCGCCGACGCCGATGCTGCCCGACCGGCAAATCGTTGCCGGTGTGCGGCTGAAGGTTACGCAACCGCGGGCGCCGCCGCTCCGATTGGTCGCCGCGGCGCAACCACGTGGACCCCCCTCCCCGATCTGAGTTTGCCTTTGCCGATTTAAATCAGTGGAGCCTCAAAGTCATGTACAGGCGTTACCTGCTTGCCGCGTTTGCCGGCGCAAGTCTGACGACCGTCGCTCGTGCCGAACAGTCTGGGATCCAGATCGATCATGTCTGGTCGCGTGCCGCGATGGCCGGGCATGAGGGCGTGGTCTATCTGACCATCACCGACACGGGCGCACCAGACACGTTGACCGGCGTGACAACACCGGTCTCCGCGGAAGCCGCACTGCATCGCAGCTCCGACGATCACGGCGTGATGAAGATGCGGCCGGTGGGGCCTCTGCCGATCGAACCCGGCAAGCCTGTGACACTCGCACCAGGCGGCTACCACATCATGTTGATGGGGCTTAAGCAGGCGTTGAAGCAGGGTGACAGCTTCCCGGTCACTCTGACCTTCGCCAACGCGGGCCAGGTGACTGCCACCGCGATTGTCGGCAAGCAGCCGTGACGGCGATGATTGAACTGACCGCGCGGATCGAGGCGGCTGACCATGCGGCGCGCCACTGGCGATTTTCGGATCCCCGACAGCTGCATGTGGGAACCGATCTGCACCGTCAGGCCGCCTGTCGGATGTTCCAAGAGACATTCAATCCGTACAAGCCGTCGGTGATCGATTGGCCCCGGCTCGATCGGGCGGCACTGGAGCGGCTGACAAGCCTGCCGATCTGGGACATCGCGGTGCAGACCGAGGGCAAGGCGCGGCTGCGGATGCAGCGCTATGCCGCCAGCCTGCCGGACGCGCAGTGGCGTGAGGCGCTCGAGCTGAACGGCTGGGAGGAGGGACGCCACAAGGAGGTCCTGGCCAATCTTGTGCAGGCATACGGAATCGCGCTGGCGCCTGAGCCTGTGTATGCCGAGCCGTCGGATCTGGAATGGGCGTATCTGGTCACTGGGTTCAGCGAGTGCATCGACAGCTTCTTCGCGTTCGGCCTGTTCGAACTGGCGCGACGTTCGGGATATTTCCCACCGGAACTCGTCGATACGTTCGAGCCTGTGATCCAGGAAGAGGCGCGGCACATCCTGCTGTTTGCGAACTGGCTCGCATGGCATCGGCGGCGTTTGTCGTTCTGGCGACGCGCCTGGTTTGAATTGCGGGTTGCCGCGGTGTGGGTGTTCCTCGGCCTGGGAGCGCATCGGGATTGCACGCGGCCTCGGTGGCGGCGACAGCAAACCGTCGGACAACAACTTCACGCTGACCGGCAGCAAGTCCGTCAGTGACGTGGAGATCAGTCCGGCGGCGCTCATGGCGGCCTGCCTCACAGAGAACGACCGGCGATTTGCCGGCTATGACCCTCGGCTGCTGCGACCCACCACCACACCGGCGATCGCGCGGCTTGTCTGTTGGTTCGCACGACGCGGCATTCACCCCGATGGTTCAGGATCCGCTGGTGCGTGAGGCCGTCGCCTTGCAAGGCGTGGAGGAAGCGCGGCATGCGCAACTGCTCCGCGTCATGATCGATCGCTAAAACTACATGGCGTGGCGCGAGGTGCAGCGCGGACGCGGCGCACCACCACTGCGCGCACTGACCTCCACCTGGTACGTATGGCCGCGCGCTTCGCCGTCTGCTTGGCATGGCTCGCCGTGGCAAGGATATCAATGACGGCAGGGATTTTGCGATCACCGAAGCCAATATGTTCCTCGACGGCTTCAGTTTCCGCCGGTTTGTCGAGGACTGCTACTCTGAGAACGGGCGCCGCATGCGCGCGTTCGATGCGAACCTGCTGCAGCCGCGTCTGCTGCCGGCGATCGCCAACATGGCGGTGGCGGGGTTGCGCACCTGGGACCGGCGACGGCCGCATCTGCGGAAACAGGCATGATCGCGTCTCACGGTGCGTTTGCATGAGACATTGCTGCATCGGATGAGACGATCGCGGCTTGCGGTGTGTATACGGACGAGTTGACGCGGGGTCGCGCAGCAGCGGCGGGCTGGTCAAGGGCGCGCAGGATGGCGCTGGAGCCGTGGACGATTTCGTCGACCAGGTCGGGCTCGGGCGGGCCGAAGTCCGGCGTCGCCGGGAGGCCGCCCGCGGCACGGATGCGCGCGGCGCGGTCCGGGTAGAGCACGGCGTAGCGCTCGGCCTCGGTGAGCTGATCGAAGGGGGCGGCGGCTGGGGCCGCGGGTTCAGGTTCGGGCGCCGGGGTGGGAATTTCGTGGAACCAGTAGCCGGCGCGCTCCATGGCGGCGGGGTGTGTTTCCGCCATTTGTTTCTCGCGCGTCTCCTGCATGCGCAGCAGCGCGCGCAACGCCGCGTTCGACTGGCGCGACATGGACGCGGCCTGGGCGCGGCAGCGGTGCATCTCGGCGGGGTCGTTGACGGCGAGGCTGGCACTGCGAAGGGCGTCCGCGGCGTGGGCGTCCATGGCGACGATCCGCGCGGCCAGCCGAGCCTCGAAGGCGTCGGCGGGATTGAGCGCCTCGACGGCGTCCATCGCGCCCATGTTGCGGACGGCCCGGACGTCGGGCGTGTCGCCAGGGGACTTGGGGAGCATGGAGCAGAGGTAGGCGAAGGTCTCGCGGTAGTTGGAGCCGGAGGGGTTGGAAGGTGTGGGTTGCATGAGGTGGCGCCCGTGATGGGGAAATGCATGGATGTGGTGGTTAGTATGGATGATGTCAATCGGTCTGTATAACTAACTGGCCTTGCGAAGTTAGAATTGGCGGCCGGGTGTCTCCTGATGGAGACGGGCATGACTGCGCCGACTGGTGGGAGAACCAGATTAGCGGGGCGGCGTAATGCCCGGCGGGCCGACTTTCGCACCCGACTTATGTGTAAGAAAAATCCAATCGCTTCAGTGGCCTGGGTTTGGTGCTGATGTCCTAAAGTTACGCACGACACGCGGGTTTGCTGGCGGCCGCTCGTTATGAGGCAAACCCGGCAGTTGCAGGGCGTCTGAACCCATGCCTTAACTTGAGGAGCGGCGGAAACCATGGAGAACGGCACCAGGAGTGTAGGGAGGTAAACATGCCGACCAATAACACCGGCGCGGATATCTCAAGGTCCGCGTTGGTGATCGTCGATATGCAGAACGATTTCCTTCATAAGGATGGCAGTTTCCCGAGTATTGCTCGGGAGCACCCTGAGTTGCGGTTCGACATCCCGTTCCTCCAAGGTACAATCGCGCCGTTGTCCAGGCTCGCGGACGCTTTCCGGGCCGCTGAGCGTCCGGTGATCTACGTCGCCCACGTCCTAAAGCCCGACTACTCGGACGCAGCGTTCCCTTACTGGCGCGTGGGATTCGACCCCAAATCCTGGAACCGCACCCACTGTGTTGAGGGCACTTGGGGAGCCGAAATCATTGACGAACTGAGGCCGCGCGAGGGCGAACCCGTGATTGTCAAGAAGGGCTTCGGCGGCTTCGCGAACACGCCGCTGGATACCACACTCCGCAACCTTGGCGTGACCACCTGTGTTATCGCTGGCGTAACAACATGCGTCTGTGTGTCGAATACCGTGCGCGGCGGCGTCGAACTCAACTATCGCATGATTTTGGTCAGTGACGGGATAGCCGAGGTCTCCCGCGAAGCGCACGATGCGGAACTACGGACGATGAGCCGCTTATTCGCCGATGTAAGGAGAACCAGCGAAGTCGAGGCACTGCTAAGCTCCGTTCGCATTTGAATACTTATACAGATGACGGCATAGATTAGGCTGCACAGACGCTAAGATGCAGGCAATGCCAGCGCTGCCGCTCAGGCACGGATCAGATTGTGCATGACCTCACT
The DNA here is from genome assembly GCA_963776505.1 of uncultured Alphaproteobacteria bacterium. Taxonomy (GTDB): domain Bacteria; phylum Pseudomonadota; class Alphaproteobacteria; order Acetobacterales; family Acetobacteraceae; genus JAMXLO01. The sequence continues at coordinate 19,006 of CAVZNH010000061.1, read as the reverse complement.
GCATGATGAGCGATGGCGAAGGACATCCCTGCCCGGCGCTTAGTTAAGCACTTGCCCGGCTCTATGACACCACCACAGGGACGTATGTCGATGTGGCCAGCTTCGCGCACTCGCCGGGTCAGGCGCTAAAGTGATCGTGCTCGATGCCAGGACGGAGGAGGACATAACGTCGACGTTCCTACGGATGGATGTCGACCGAAAGTCTTGCATGAGTTTCGTCGCTACGCTGTTGCATGACATCCCCGCCATTGATCTGGATCAATCAGCTTTGCGTCGCTCGCTGTATAATCCGTCATAACAGCAGGGGTGACGTATCATGAGAAAAATGTTGCTCGCCGGTGCCGTTATCGCTGTCGCCGGTTCGACCATAGCGGCACAGGCGCAGAACGTGACGCCAAACCAGCCGGAAGCATCGCCACCACAGACCACAGCGCCTCCGACACGCGGGATGATGTCTCCCGGCATGGGTGGTGGTGAGATGCCGGCGCATATGCGCGGTGACGAGATGCCGACCCGCATGCGAATGTTCAACACCAGAGCCGCAATCCTCCACTTCCGGGTGGGCGAGTTGTCTATGACCATCAAGTGTGCCGACGACGAGTCCACCCAGGTGTGCGTCACTGCCGCAACCGCACTCCTTGACAAAATTCGACAGAACCCTCCGCCCGAGAGTCATCGCTGATCGGTTTGACCCCATCCAGCAAACCGGGCGATCCGGGTTTTAAAACGCGGCCGCCAGCGCACGCCACAACGACCTTTGCCTATTCCCGATGTTCTCGCGGCTACCCGACTTGGCATCGCATGCCTTTGGGGGCGCCCGGAGTCTGGGAGGCCGCGGGGCAACAGGAGGCCGGCGCAGAGGAGCTTCGCCATGGAGCCCAGACTACCACGCCCAGCGCGGCGGCTGTGAGCGCTACGCGGCTAGGTGATGTTCTGCATAGAGGATCATCGTGGAGCCTCACACAGATGATCCGCTGGGCGAAGGCATGATCTGCGCTGAGTTTACCCCGCCGGTGACAACTGCGGGGCCTTACAATTCCATCGATTGCATAACCTGCCCGGCGAGTAGCGTGACGCTAGGCTGGTTCTAATGAGTGGGCGGCGTTGACGCATTCCCTCCGCGAGTTATCAGGCTGACGAAGCCAGAACCCCGGCTGATCCGCTTCTGGCGCTCCAGCGTTGCGAGCGCGCGATAGACCACCTCCCGAGTCAGGCCGAGCTCATCTGCGACTTGCGTCCATGAGCGGTGCATCGGCACAGAAGGCGGACTACCGGACGCATGCAGATGCAGCCAGGCGAGAACCCGCGCGCTCGCAGATCGGATGTTGCGAAGCTCCAGCCTGGCGCGCAAATCCCGCACCTGTGCGGCAAGCGTCAGCGCCAGCGCGAGGCATTCGGCCGGATCAGCCGCCAGGGCGGAAAGCAGGTCGGCTTTCGGCAAAGCCAGCACCGCCGCGTCGGTTTCAGCTATGGCATCGCAGTGATAATGCGCCGCCGACAAGGAGGCTTCCGCAAAGCTTTCGCCTGCGTGCGCGACATACAGGATGAGTGGCGTGCCATCTGCCAGGACACGGGCCAAGCGGACGCGCCCCGTTTCGATAAGAAACATCGCCGCGGCCTGATCGCCCTGGTGGAAGATGGTCGCGCCGCGGCTGAAGTGGTGACGTGTCACCCGCGATTGATGCAGCACTGCCAGCAGGCGGGCAGCCAGGCTGCCAGGTGAAAATGCGGACATGTCGAGGGCCATATGATCCGGATCATATGGCCCTGTCCCGCGCCAGGCTAGGAACGCTGTCTTGGCGACTTATCCAGGAGATCAATATGAAGCCACTGCGCACCGCTGTGTTGGTTCTCGCCATCGCGGCGACAGCTACCGGTGCCAGCGCTCAGGGCAATCCGTCACCTGGCACGGGGCCGATGGGATCGATGCCGATGCATCATCCGATGGGCGGCATGATGGGGCATCAGCCAGGCCAGCAGGCCGCAACCCCCACGGAACCCGGTCAGGCCGCGTTTGGCGCGATTCAAGAGATCGTCGGAAAACTGCAAGCCGATCCACAAACTGACTGGTCCAAGGTCGATGTCGATGCCTTGCGGCAGCACCTGATTGACATGGACGAAGTGACGATGCGAGCGGCAGCACAAAGGGAGCCGATCGATAACGGCCTGCGCATCAAGGTGACGGGCAGCGACCGCACGCTGGAGGCGATTCAGCGCATGGTGCCAGAGCATGCCCGCGACATAGACGGAATGAATGGCTGGACGGTGCGGACAACGGCGCTTCCGAATGGTGTCGAACTGACGGTCACCACCAGCAACCCAGCCGATGTGCAGAAGATCCGTGCATTAGGCTTCATGGGCATCATGGTGCAAGGTGGTCATCATCAGATGCATCATCTCGCTATGGCCAAGGGCGAGCCAATGCACATGCATTGACATTCCGAGCCGGTGCCCCACAGCCAAAGTCAGAGTGGCCGTCGATTACATGGGCCGTGCCTTGCTGTAACGCGCGTGCATCATGCAGGATCATCGGCAGTCGAATGCCGACCTGGACGAAGGAAAGGCAGGCAGGCCGTGATCCTGGAAACGCCCGCCACGCCATCTCGCGCGCATCGTCTGCTGGAGGTCATCAGGTATTTCCTGTGGCTCGGCGTGACTGGTTTCGGTGGCCCGGTTGCACTGTGCGGCCTGATGGAACGGGACCTCGTTGAGCGGCGCGGATGGCTCGACAGGCGACAGATGCGCGACGTGATCGCAGTCTGCCAGACAATGCCTGGCCCGCTCGCCGTGCAGGTGGCCATCTTCGTGGGCCACTTGCGCTGCGGCTTCTGGGGCGCGTGGGCAAGTGGTTGGGCGCTGATCCTTCCAGCTTCGGTGATGGTAGCGCTGCTGGCCACGGCCTATGTCCACCTGCACGGCCTGCCATGGCTGACCGCGGTCATCTACGGCGTAAGCCCGGCGGTCATCGCGCTCATCCTGCAATCCTGGTGGCGGTTGGTCCGGCTGGGCATGGAGGATCGGTTCCAATTCGCCATTGCCGCGATCTCTGTGATAGCCACGCTGGTGCTGCCCAGCATTCTCACCGCCGTGTTCCTCGGCGCCGGGCTGCTCGGCGTCTGCTGGTATAGCCTGCAGGCACGACGACACGCTGCCAGCCCGCGATTGCACGATGTCGCGTCGTTCGTGCTGCTCGCCAAAATGGCGTGGTTCTTCTTGGTCACTGGCGCATTCACCTTCGGTGGTGGCCTCGCCGTGGTCCCGTTGCTGCAAAAGGGGCTGGTGGAGCAAGGACACTGGCTCACTACCGCTGACTTTCTGACGGCGATCGCCGTCGGCATGGTGACTCCTGGGCCAGTGATGACTGCGGCGACCTTTGCCGGTTATCTCGTGGCCGGAACCTGGGGAGCAGTGGTCTGCACCATCGCAATCTACCTGCCTTCGTTCCTGCTGGTTCAGCTCGCGGCTCCGCCACTCATGCGTCATCGTGCCAACCCGCTCGTGCAGGGCTTCGTCAAGGGCGTCTATGCAGCCGCCATTGGTGCCATCCTGGCTGCCGCGATCCTGCTCGGCGGGCGCGCAATCGGAGACTGGGTAACGGCAATGATCGCTGTGGCAGGATTGGTGGCGCTGCTGCGCTTTCGCATCAACGGCCCGCTCCTGGTCGGAGTAGCGGCGGCCATCGGTTTAGTGGCGTTCAGGGCTGCAACTGGCATTCCACCTTTGTAAAAAGTCTTAATTCATGCGCCACTCCGATTGGTGAAGCACGGTTTCGGCTAATTGAAAACGGGCTACTCTGTCGGTATGGATACAATCGCGCCTGATGCCGCAGCCTCGACCTCTACTACAAGCTGCGGCACTGCTGACTGCTGCGCCGACACGCCGCACCGCCCTGTCACTGATCCACACCGCCCGGCCCTGATCCGGGAAGCGTTTCGACTTGAATGGCTGACCGTTGGATGGATGGTGATCGAGGCCGTGGTGGCCGTCGCTGCAGGTCTGGTCGCGGGAAGTCTGGTGCTACTCGCCTTCGGCCTCGATAGCATCATCGAACTGATCTCTGCCGGGGTACTGATTTGGCGTTTGTCGGTTGAGCTTTGGCACGGACAGGCGTTTTCCGAAAAGGCGGAACGACTGGCCAGCCGTATTGGCGGCGCTTTGCTATTCGCGCTGGCAGCATACGTGGTGGTGTCTGCGGGTTGGGGCCTGTGGCTACGCCAAGGCGCGGAGTTCTCCATCCCCGGCCTTGTAATCAGCGTCTTTGCTATTCCCATCATGCGCTATCTCGCGCGGCGGAAAATCGGCCTTGCCGACAAGCTTGGAAGCCGCGCGATGCGGGCCGATGCCATGGAAAGCATTACCTGCGGCTGGCTGTCGCTCGTCGTGGTGGTCAGCCTCGTTGCGCAAGCTGTTGTGGGAGCATGGTGGGTTGACCCTCTCGGGTCGCTCGCAATTGTGTGGTTTTTGGTCAAGGAAGGCCGCGAAGCATGGGTGGCCAAAGAATGCGGTTGCGGATCAATGTAATCTCACTGTCGCATAACCTGTCATATGGCAAGTCGGCGTTCCACGGCCAGATCACGCACTTCAAAATTCCACGCTGTGTGCGGTTCGTCGACGAATACCCCATGCCTAGGCAAACTGCAGAAGTTTGCGATGCGCGAGATGATGACGAAGGAACTCGCGTGTACCGCCGCGTAGGCATACAGCCGCGCTTGTGATGGCGAACGATGAAGCCACACGGCCTCGCCCAACGTAGCGTAGTGACCTGTTTTCCCCCGAACTCCCTGGCCTGGGAATGTATCATCGTAAGTCACAGGGGGATCGCACGGCGCGGCCCTGGAGACCGGGGAGATTGCAATTGACCTCCGTTACAGCATGGCTCGACCGCGTCGATCCCGGGACGCATCGGCGCATCAAGGGCCTGCGCCTCGTCACCGCCTATGGCATCGCGGCGATGCTCGGCACCATGCCGGACATTGCGGCAGGACTGCCGGACAACGCGGGCCTGGCTTCGCTCGCCGGCGGCTTCGCGTTATGGGGCAGCGTGTCGGAAGCCCGTACAACGCGCGCGGAGTCGAGCCGCGACCTTGTGCTGCTCGCGGCTGCCGCGGCATTGGGCGCGAGTATCTTCATCGTGGCGGCGCCGTTCCTACGACGCCCGGGCCATGTGGGGCCAGAGGCCGTGCTCGCGTTGGGCGCGTTCCGCGTGGGCTATCTGCGACGGTTCGGGATCACCGGAACCGGCGTTGGCTCGCAGATCTATATCGGTCAGTTGCTTGCCTACAGCGCAGGGCTCGACGTGTCTGATCTGCCGATGGTCGCGGTCGCAGGAGTTCTTGCCGGCATCGCTTCCATCGTGCCGCGCGTATTGAGCGGCCCGGCGGAACGACCGCCGCCGGTGACGCCGCTGCCTGTCCGAGCGGGTTGGCCCAGACCGGAACTCGCCATGGGGCTGCAGGCCGCCGTGGCTGCGCTCATGATCGTTGCCCTGAACGCGGCAGTAGGTTTGCTGGAGTCCGCCTGGGCCATCACCGCCTGCACCTATGTCGTGGCCGGCTCCGCCGCTGGCACGATCGATCGGGTGAAGCGCCGGATCGTCGGCACAATGATCGGCGTGCCGATAGGCCTCGCGTTCCTGCCGTTGGTCAGTGCCGCACCGTTGGCGGTATGGGCGGCGGCGGCCGTCGCGATGATCATCTACGCGATGTCACTCCCGGAACGCTACGACATCGCCTGTGGCGCGTATGCCTTTACGCTGATCGTCACGCTTGCGGTGGGCGGCGAGCACTCCATCGTGTTGCTTGCCGCCCGCGCGTGGGAAACGCTGCTCGGCGGTGTGCTTGGCTTGACGGCAGCGACGCTGCTGTTCCCACTGCGCGCGCTCCCAGATGATCCGCCGATTAACCGATGTCCTCCAAACTGAACTGTTCCGCCTCCTCGTCGTAGCTGAACAGTTCGGCGTAGCGGCCCCATGCGACGAGGGTGCGCAGCGTGTCCTCGGCGTACTCGGGTGACATGTGGTCCTCGAGTTCGTCGCGGAAACGCACCGCGGAGGCGCGATGGTTCCAGCGCTCGTCCAGCACCTGACGGACCATGCGAGCCAACGGCACGTAGGCGAGCAGTGCGGCGGCGAACAGGCTCTTGCGCTCCTCGGTTTCGGCGTTGACGAAGCGGCGGCCCTCTTCGGTCAGATGGATATCGCCTTCCTCCAGCACCGCGAAGTGCAGCAACTGCAGCGTCTCGCCGAGCGGCAGCAGTTCGTCGACCTCGTATTGCAGCGCCGCGGCCAGCGCGGGCAGGTCGGCGCGACCGTTGTATGGGGGACCGGCCAGTGCCTCCATCAGGCCCGCCATCTGGTTGGTGCCGACACGCTGCAGCGGCATGGCGATGTCGGCCAGCGGTGGGGCCACCGCGCGAACGCTTGGCACCGGGCGGCGAGTCATCAGACCGTAGATGTCGTCCACGATCTGCCGGAATGCGGGATCCAACCGGTTGCGCGGATGCGGAAACGGCACGCGCAGCTCGTTGGCGACGCGGCCTGGGTTCGAGGCGAACACCAGGATGCGGTCGCACATCAGCACCGCCTCCTCGATGTTGTGCGTCACCATCAGCACGGAGCGGACCGGCAGCTTGCCTTCCGACCACAGGTCGATCAGGTCGGTGCGCAGGTTCTCCGCGGTCAGCACGTCGAGCGCGCTGAACGGCTCGTCCATCAGCAGCAGATCGGGATGCACCACCAGAGCACGCGCGAGGCCGACGCGCTGGCGCATGCCGCCTGACAGTTCCTTCGGATAGGCGCTTTCGAAGCCGCCCAGGCCGATCAGGTCGATCGCCTCCTCGGCACGCTTCGCACGCTCCGCACGCGGCACGCCGCGCGCCTCCAGACCAAGCTCGACGTTCTCCTGCACCGTCAGCCAGGGGAACAGGGCGAAGCTCTGGAACACCATGGCCACGCCGTCGGCTGGTCCGTGCAGCGGCCGGTCGCGCCACAGGACCTCGCCCGCGGTCGGCTCCAGCAGGCCGGCGACGATGCGCAGCAGCGTGGATTTGCCGGAGCCGGAGCGCCCGAGCAGCGCGACCATCTCACCCTCGCGCAGGCTGAGGTTGACGCCGTCCAGCACCACGAGATCGGCGTTGGCGTCCTTGTGGTAGGCCTGCTTGCAGTCCCTGCACCTCAAGCAGCAACTGCTGGCTGACGGTGGTATCCATGCGCGCCTCTCCTTCAGCCGAGCTTCAGGTGTCGTTCCGAATAGGCATAGAGCGGCCGCCACAGCAGGCGATTGAACAGCAGGACGAAGCAGGACATCACCGCCACGCCCAGCACGACACGCGCCATATCGCCCTTGTCGGTCGCCTGCGGCGATATAGGCGCCCAGCCCGTGCGCCGTCAGCTTCGTGTTACCCCAGGATGCCACCTCGGCGACGATGGCGGCGTTCCATGACCCTCCCGAGGCGGTGATCGCGCCGGTCACGTAGTAGGCAAAGATGCCCGGGATCATCACCTTGCGCCACCACAGCAGTCCGCCGACGCGGAAATTGCTGGCGGCCTCGCGCAGGTCGCCCGGGTACGCCGCGGCGCCGGCGACCACGTTGAACAGGATGTACCACTGGGTGCCGAGGATCATCAGCGGCGTCAGCCAGATGTCGGCGTTCAGGTGGAAATACACGATGAACAGCACGAACGGCGGAAACAGCAGATTGGCGGGGAACGCGGCCAGGAACTGCGCCAGCGGGCTGCGCACGCCTGGCCCAGACCGGGCGCAGCCCAAGCCAGACACCGATCGGCACCCAGACCAGCGTTGCCAGCACGATCAGGATCATGACGCGCAGCAGCGTGAAAAGGCCAAGGGTCACGGCCTGCCGCAGATCGCCCCAGTTCAGCTCAGCCGAGACGAAATCGATGACTTTGATGAGCGACCAGACCACCAGAATGGCGAGCAATGCCAGCCATACCGCGTCCACCAGTCGCGACGGTTGGCTCATCCGCGACCGGTCGGCGCCGCCGCGGCAGACGCAGCGGCAGGCCGCCGAGTGCCGTTACGGCGCCGCCCACCGCATCGGCGAGGAGGCTCAGCAGCCGGGTGCGCCGCATCAGTCGCAGCAGCCAGGGATCGGTCGCCGTCGCGCCGGCGGTCGTCTCGAAGCGGAATTTCTGCGACCAGGCGACCAGCGGGCGGAACAGCAACTGGTCGTACGCCAGGATCACCAGCAGCATGGTGACGATGGCGTAGAACACCGCGCGAATGTCGCGCTGCTCCAGCGCCAGCGCGACATAGGAGCCGATGCCGGGCAGCTTCCAGGTGTTGTCGCCGACCGACACCGCCTCCGACGCCACGACGAAGAACCAGCCGCCGGACATCGACATCATGGTGTTCCACACCAGGCCGGGGACGGCGAACGGCACCTCCAGGCGCCAGTAGCGCTGCCAGGCCGTCAGGTGGAAGCTGTCGGACGCCTCCTTCAGATCGGCCGGCACCGTCTTCAGCGACTGGTACAGGCTGAATGCCATGTTCCAGGCCTGGCTGGTGAAGATCGCGAAGATCGCCGCCAGTTCCAGCCCGAGCACCTGGCCCGGAAACAGGTTCATGAAGAACACGACGGTGAAGGTGAGGAAGCCCAGGATCGGCACCGACTGGAGGATGTCGAGGATCGGGATCAGGACCAGCCTGGCGCGCCGGCTCTTCGCCGCGGCGGTGGCGTAGGTGAAGGTGAACAGCAGCGAGGCCACCAGTGCGGCGAACATCCGCATCGTGGTGCGCACCGCGTAATCCGGCAGGTTGGCCGGGTTCAGGCTGACCGCCAGCGCGTGCGGCGCGCTGATCGGCACGAAGGTGCCCCGCGCCTCATGCGCCACGCCGATCAGCGCCGCGAACACGCAGACGATCGCAGCGGCATCCCACAGGTTTGGCAGGCGCCGTCCCTGCGTTAGGGCGGGGTGGATCGTGGCTGACATCGGGCTCGGGCTGAGGTTGCGGCGTCGCCCTGTTACCCCGGGCCGGTACGCGAAGTCACCCCCCGGTCACGTGGCAATCGCGTGACGGGCGCTCAGTGACCGGTGCTGCCGAAGCCACCCTCGTTGCGGGTCGTCGCGTCGAGGCTCTCCACCTCGTGCCAGCGGGCGCGCACCACCGGAGCCAGCACCGCCTGGGCGATACGGGCGCCGCGCTCGACGGTGAACGGCGTGTCGCCGGCATTCAGCACGATCACCTGGATTTCGCCCCGGTAGTCCTCGTCGATCGTGCCCGGGCTGTTGGGCAGCACGATGCCATGGCGCAACGCGAGGCCTGAGCGGGGGCGGATCTGCAGTTCGTAGCCGGGCGGCAGAGCGATGGCGATCCCGGTGGGGATCAGCGCGCGCTTGCCTGGATCGATGGTGACCGGGGTCTGCGACCGCGGCCAGCAGGTCCATGCCCGCCGCACCAGCGGTGGCGTAGGCCGGCAGCGGCAGGTCGGTGTTATGCGGCAGACGGCGGAGGGCGAACCTGGACGGTCATGGCGGGATCATGCGGGACAGTCGATCGACGGAGCAATCGGCAAGCGCGACCGCGACACGCCGCGGTCTGCTCGACGACGTCTTGTCGCGAGTGATGTATTTCCGTAGTCCCTCCCATGTGAGACGCGGACCATGAGCAATAGTGAAGGCGTCCGGATCGAAGCGGCTCGGGCCGCGACCGATGAGGTGCGCGAGTTGATCGGTGAGCTCGATCGGGTGCTGTCGGCGGAGTACCCGCCAGAGCAGCGACATGGCCTCGATCTGGAGGCGATCTTTCAGCCGCATATCCGGTTCTTTGTGGCGCGACTGAACGGTGAGGCGGTGGGGTGCGGCGGGGTCGCGCTGTTTGCTGATTTCGCCGAGGTGAAGCGCATGTACGTGCGCGATGGCGCGCGGGGGAAGGGAGTTGCGCAGGCGCTGCTCGCGCGCATCGAGATGGAGACCCTTGCGGCGGGACTGGCGGTATTGCGGCTGGAAACTGGAGTTCGGCAGGAACAGGCGATACGATTGTATATGCGGGCGGGGTTTCGGCGTTGCCCGGCGTTCGGGGCTTACGCCATGATGGCGGCGGAGGCGATCAGCACCAGTGTGTTCTTTGAGAAGCTGCTGGTCCACGACTGCGCCATCCCAGGTAGAGATTGCTTCTCGCCACGCTCCTGACAAGAAACCATGAACAGACTGTGCCTGACATCAAGCGAAGACGTGGATGGCCGGCCTTCGCCGGCCATGACGATTACCGGTTTTATTCAGCGCGTGTCCGCCGCCAGGCAGGTGTGGAACTCGCAATGCTTCAGGTGGTGCTTGTCACCTTGAGACCTGCCTGTTGCGCCATCGCGCGAAGGTTGCGATGGCCGAATTTTGCGTAGGTCAGCGGATGCGCCTTGCGCGGGTCCTGCTCCGCCTCGACCACCAGCCACCCGGCATAGTCGGCCTCGCGCAACGTGCGCAGCAGTGGGGTGAAGGCGATGCAGCCGTCGCCGGGAACAGTGAACACGCCGGAGAGAACCGCGTCCAGAAAGCCCATGTCCTGCCTGATTGCCTGATCCAACACGTCGCGCCGCACGTCCTTGCAGTGGACGTGCACCACTCGTGCGATATGACGTGCGAGCAATGCAGTGGGATCGGCGCCGGCGAACAGGCAGTGACCGGAGTCGAACAGCAGCCCTGCCGCTTCACCGGTGGTCGCCATCAGCCGGTCGATGTCGGCCTCGCTCTCGATGATGGTGCCCATGTGGTGATGGAAGGCCATGCGCACGCCGAATGCAGCCATGCACTCCGCCAGCTCTGTCACTTTGCGGCCGTAGGAAGGCCAATCGTCAGGCGCGAGCATCGGCCGCTGGGAGATCGGCGGGAAGCCGTGCCGTCCCGAAGTGTCGGCATAGACGACGACCTTGCAGCCGAGATCGCGCAGCAATGTGAGATGCGGTTCGATCGCGGCGAATTCCTGCGCCACGTCGCGTTCGAAGATGCGTCCATCGTACCAGCCTGAGACCAGCTTCAGATGGTGCCGCGCCAGGATTGGTGCGAGCGTCGACGACGTGCGAGGAAACTTGCCGCCGAGTTCGGTGCCGCTGTAGCCGGCCTCACGCGTCTCGGCGAGACAGGTCTCCAGCGGGATGTCACCGCCGAGCTCCGGCATGTCGTCATTGGTCCACGTGATCGGATTGATGCCGAGCTCAACGGCCATATTAGATCGGCCGCCATTCGCGGCCGTCCCGCCGCAATAGCTGATCCGCCGCGTTCGGGCCGTCACTGCCGGAGGCATAGTTCGGGAAGTACGCCGGTGGTTTGGCGGCCCACGCGTCCAGCACAGGCTGCACGACGCGCCAGGTTTCCTCCACCATGTCGGCGCGTTGGAACAGGGTCTGATCGCCAATCATGCAGTCATAGATCAGCGTCTCGTAGCCGACGTTCGGCTCGCGGGGGAACCAATCGCGATAGCTGAAGTCCATGCGCACCGCGGCGAGATCGACCACGGGACCTGGCCGCTTCACCTCGAACTGCAAGGAAATACCTTCGTCTGGCTGAATTCGGACCACGAGCCAATTGGGCGGCAACTCCTCGACATGGGTGTCCTCGAACGGCGCATACGGCGCGTGCTTGAAGCGGATCGCAATTTCGGTGTAGCGCCGTGACATGCGCTTGCCGGTGCGGAGATAGAACGGCACGCCGGCCCAGCGCCAGTTGTCGATCGCCAGCCGCAGGCGCGACGAAGGTCTCGGTATTGGAATCGGACGCCACGTCCGGTTCGGTCTGATATGGCCGCACCGTTTCGCCGAGCACCGTTCCCGGCCCGTACTGGCCGCGCACCGCGTCGTCTTCGGACAGCGCACTCAATGCAGCGAAGACATCGGCCTTGCGGTTGCGCACCGAGCGCGCGTCGAATCCCGCGGGCGGTTCCATCGCGATCATTGCCAGCAATTGGAACACGTGATTTGGCACCATGTCGCGCAATGCGCCGGTCACTTCGTAGAACCTGCCGCGGTGCTCGACACCGACCGTCTCGGCCACGGTGATCTGGACATGGTCGATCCGGTCGCGATTCCAGATCGGCTCGAACAGTCCGTTGGCGAAGCGGAAGGCCATGATGTTCTGCACCGTCTCCTTGCCGAGGAAATGGTCGATGCGGAAGATCTGTTCCTCGCGCAGGTCACGGCGGATACGCGTGTTGAGCTCGCGTGCCGAGTTCAGACTGTGACCGAACGGTTTCTCGATCACCACGCGCCGCCAGCGCTGCGGCTTGCCATCGCGCACCTCCTCGTCCAACAGCCCGGCATGACCGAGCTGCTCGACGAGAGGACCGAAGAAGCGGTCGGCCACGGCGAAATAGAACAGACAGTTCCCGCCGGTCTGCCGTTCCCTAGCGACGTCATGCAAATGCAGCCGCAGTTTCTCGAACAGGTCGCGATCGCTGAAATCGCCCTGCAAGATATGACATGCCAGCGGTCAGGCGCTGCCACACGGCATCGTCGATCGCCTCGATGCGGTTTTCGCTGGCAGGATTTCCGACGAAGCTCTGCAGCATCGCATGCAGGCTGTCACGCCAATCCTCGGCGCTGCGCTCGGCAATATCGACGCCGATGATCGCGAAATGTTCGGGGACGAGACCGGTGCTCGCAAGATTATACAGCGCCGGAACCAGCAAGCGCTTCGTGAGGTCGCCGCCGGCGCCAAAGATCACCATTGCGCAGGGGCCCGGCGGCTGCGCCTGACGCCGAGGAGGCGCCTCTACGAGACCGGCCGGACATTCAGACGATGGGGGGGTGCTCATATGCCAATGAATGAGCTTACCCTGCCTGCCGGCCGCAAGCAGAGCCTTGGCCGCTCACGCAATCGGGATCAGAGATGCGTCGGTCAACTGGCGGTCGGTTGACAACATCATTCTCGGCAGATTGAGGTGAAGGCACACAATTGGTGAATGAGCGAGTGTGTCATGCATCGATGCGCTCTGTGGGCTTCAGCGATTACCATGCTGGGTCTTGTTGGAGGTGCGCCCGAGACAGCCTGGGGCCAAGTGAACAGGGTCGGTTCTGTGCGACTTTCGTTGGGACACTCCATGCATGTATCGCGAGCACCTTTGGCGAGCCGACGCTCTGGGAACACTGTGGCGATGGAGCGATCGCGCTTGCAGGAAGGTCCTGGCCTCCGTCGGCGAGGCCTGACGCAGAATGCCTTGCCGATTGCGATCTGGCCCTATGGCCTGGATACCCCGATTCAAGTTCCTGCCGCCGCGGAGGCAGTTCCGTCGCAACCGGAAGTCCTGGTCATAGCTGGCTCGCATGGGGACTTGACCGAGAACACGACGCCCCGAACACCGCCAGACTACAGCTATGTGACAGGCTGCCATGCGATTCCTAACGGATATCACTGTGACAACGCGCACAACGAGGTGACGCAGTAAATTCGGGAGATATACGGCGCCTCCGGCGGGATGACGAGAGTGACGCGACATAAAGTCATTCTTGCGTACGGTTCGGATGGTTATGATCCCAGATCGCACGCTCGGCCCCTTCCACCGGCGGGTAAGCCTCCTTCCAGCTCAGTTCCACTTCCTCATCGCGGGCCCCACGTCGCCACATGCCCGCCCACCAACTACCGCCGCCTCCGCGCCCGGTCTCCGCAGTAATTTCACTGCGGAGGCTTTCCACCTTCGCGAAGGACTCCGCTTCGGCACTGGCACCGGGCAAAGGCGTCGTGGCAGGCACCGGCTCTTCCGCCGCCAGGGTTGCTCCTCGCCCGCGACTGCTGGCTCGAATGCCTGCTCAGGGGCGGCGGCCGATACCTCGGTTGGCTGTTCGACGTTGGCGTCAGGCGCAGGTGCTTCCGTGGCCAGCGGCAATGGTTCCGCGATCGCTGGCGCGGGTGTCAGCTCGGGGGCGGCTACGGCCATCGGTAACTCAGTTGGTAGTGGGACGTTTGTGTGAGGCGCAGGTGCTTCCGTGGCCAGCGGCCCTGGTTCCGCGATCGCTGGCGCGGGTGTCAGCTCGGGGGCGGCTACGGCCACCGGTAACTCAGTTGGTAGTGGGACGTTTGTGTGAGGCGCAGGCGCTTCCGTGGCCAGAGGGGATGGTTCGTTGCCCGCGACTGCTGGTGCAACTGTCAACTCGGGGGCGGCTGCCGTCACCGGTGCCTCGGTTGGCTGTGGGACGTCGCTCTGCGTAGTGACACGGTCCTTGCCGACGAAGCTTTTATACAGTGTCGCGGCCTGGGTCAGCAGGTCGCGGCACTGTTTGATTGCACGCCTCTCGGCCGCGATACTTTGTAGCGCATTATCAAGCGCTCTACGTGCTTCGGTTTCCTGCTCTTTGGTTGCGGCTTCACGTAGTTCGAGTTCACTGAGAATGCGTCTGTGCAGATCAAGGGTGGGGCTGAGATCTACTGACACTGCCTTTCCCCCACAGAGCCGAACCGGCTCTACTCCGCCTTTCCTGCCTGCCTACGCTATGTGCGTGTGATTTCTCCAGCAATTGTAGTCCCCAATGTGTTACGAGATTGTTTCAAAATGGCGGGGGAATAACGCAGCCTCTGCGGCGGCTCCGATTTTTTGGACAGTCGGATAAGCTCAGGTCTGACCGGTACAAAGAGACATGAGACGTGGGTGTAAAGAGGAAACAGCACAGTGCGGCATTCAAGGCACGTGTTGCGATGGCGACGCTGTCCGGCGAGAAGACCCTGGCCGAACTGTCGTCGGAATTCGGCATCCATCCGACGATGATCAGCACCTGGAAGCAGGAGCTGATGAAGCGAGCAAGCGAGTTGTTTGCGCGTGGCAGCAAGGCGCCGTCGGGCGACGATGCGCAGAAGACGATCGACGATCTGCACCGAAAGATCGGCTAGTTGCAGGTCGAACGCGATTTTCTTGCCGCGCAGCCCGCCATCTCCCGACTGCTGAGAGGCGGGCGATGATTACGCCGAACGCAGGGCTGCCCGTAAGCCGGCAATGCAGCCTGCTCGGCATTATGCGCAGCACCTTCTACTACCAGCCTTCCCGGAACTGTCCGAACGACCGGGACCACCTGCACACTGGACCTCTCGGCACGCTGCGACGGACGCCGCTTCACCCACGCATGAAAGCCGCTGGAGGAGACACCCAGCACTCGGCACATCGTGGCGATAGATAATCGGCGTGGCGATCGCTCACCAACCGGAACCCTTCGGTGGGATCACGTTCGTCTCCCGAGCGAACCAGGCCGCCGCCTTCGAGAGGATCTCCGCTCAAGCCGCAGCCGGCTGAGCTCCTCGCGCTCCGCCGCCGTCGCCACAACCGGCGTTGCGTTCCCACTGGAACACCCAATTCCTGATCGACTGCGCCGTTGGTTCAAACTCATGCGCCAGTTCCCCAGGCGTCCGGCCAGCATGCACCAACTCAATCATCTCGCGACGGAACTCAGGCGGTAGGCTCCTCTTGTCTTGGCCATTGTGGGACTCCTCGAACCCAAATAGTCCGGTGTCCACGAAACCGGAGGCAACTTCAGCAGGCAGCCCACAAGCCACAATTCACGGGGTCAATTTTGGACGCCGATCCCCCAGCTCAGGGGGTCAAAATTGCACGCCGAAACACAGTCAGCATAACCAAGGGTAAACGGTGGTTTCGCGACGACGCGATAGCTGATAGCTGGATGGCGCGATGAGCGACGATGTTTTCAACCACCGTGCACTGCTGCCGGCAGGGCTGCGCGATCTGTTGCCACCGGACGCCGAAACCGAGGCGGGCTCGGTCGAGGCGTTGATGGAGGTATTCGCCGCCCATGGCTATCAGCGGGTGAAGCCGCCGCTACTGGAATTCGAGGACAGCCTGCTGGCTGGCTCGGGTGCGGCGGTGGCGGAACAGACCTTTCGACTGATGGACCCGGAAAGCCAGCGCATGATGGGGTTGCGCGCTGACACCACACCCCAGGTCGCACGCATCGCGACGACGCGGTTGGCCCAGGCGCCGCGGCCGCTGAGGCTCTCCTATGCCGGCCAGTGTCTGCGCGTGCGCGGCAGCCAGCTTGCGCCTGACCGGCAGATCGCCCAGGCCGGCATCGAGCTGATCGGCTGCGACAATCCCGTCGCTGATGCGGAGATCGTGCTGGTTGGGGCGGAGGCGCTGGCGTCCGCCGGCCTGATGCGAACCAGCTTCGACCTGACATTGCCGACGCTGGTTCCGGTCCTGCTGGACGATGCGGGAATTACGGGCGCAACCAGGGCCACCTTGGCACGGGCTCTGGATCGAAAGGACGCCGCGTCTGTCGCACGCGACGGCGGCAGCCTGGCATCGACGTTGACCGATTTGCTGCTGGCCGCAGGTCCCGCTGACCGCGCGCTGGTGGCTCTGGCGGCAGCGAGGTTGCCGCGGGCGGGGCGTGATCTCGCCGATCGTCTGGCCGCTGCGATAGCGGCGATCCGTGCCCGCGCACCGGCGCTGCGCCTCACGGTCGATCCCGTCGAGTTCCGCGGCTTCCGTTACGAAACCGGTGTCTCGGTCACGATCTACGCGCTGGGCCGGCACGAGGAGCTTGGACGCGGGGGCCGCTATATCTGCGGCGAGGCGGAACCGGCGACGGGCCTTACTTTGTTCCCGGATGCCGTGCTGCGCGCCGCCCCGCTGCGCACGGCACGGCAGCGGCTCTACATCCCTCCCGGCGCGGATCCCGACGAGGCTGCGCGTATGCGGCGCCTGGGCTATGCCACGATCGCCGCGCTTGCGCCGAACTCAGATCCAGCGGCCGAGGCGCGCCGGTTGCTGTGTTCACATATACTGAGGAACGGCAGTGCCGTACCCTGACCTCTGGAACCTGATGCATGGCGAATGTCGCGGTTATCGGCGCCCAGTGGGGCGATGAGGGCAAGGGAAAGGTGGTCGACTGGCTGGCCAGTCGCGCCGATATCGTCGTGCGCTTCCAGGGCGGTCACAATGCCGGCCACACCTTGGTGGTGGGCAACGAGACTTACAAATTGTCGCTGCTGCCCTCGGGCTTGGTGCGCGGCAAGATCGGCATCATCGGCAATGGCGTGGTCGTCGATCCCGAAGCATTGCTGGCCGAGATCGAGAGGGTGCGGACCAAGGTATTGACGTGACGCCGGCCTCGCTGCGGATCGCCGAGAACGCGACGCTGATTCTGCCGATGCACCCCGCACTCGATCGGGCGCGCGAGGCGGCACGCGGCGACCGCAAGATCGGCACGACCGGGCGTGGTATCGGCCCCGCCTACGAGGACAAGGCCGCGCGCCGAGCCATCCGGATCGCCGATCTGGCTGAGCCGCAGACCCTCGACGACAAGCTCGACGAGCTGCTGCTCCATCACAATACGCTGCTGCAAGGGCTTGGTGCCGAGACATTTTCCAAGGCGGATGTGCTGGCTCGACTGACCGCACTGGCGCCGAAGGTGCTGCCGTTCTCCGAGCCTGTGTGGGAGCGATTGGATGAGGCACGGCGGGCCGGTCGCCGCATCCTGTTTGAGGGGGCACAAGCCGTCATGCTGGATGTCGATCACGGCACGTATCCATACGTCACGTCGAGCAACACCGTCGCGGCAACGGCCGCGTCCGGAGCTGGCGTGGGGCCGTCAGCAGTGGGCTTCGTATTGGGCATCGCGAAGGCATACAGCACGCGGGTCGGATCTGGGCCGTTTCCTTCCGAACTGGCCGACGCAACCGGGCAGCTTCTGGGAGACCGAGGCAACGAGTACGGCACGAACACCGGACGCCGTCGGCGCTGTGGCTGGTTCGACGCTGTGCTGGTGCGTCAGGCGGTCAAGGTAGGCGGCATCAACGGCCTCGCGCTGACCAAACTGGACGTGCTGGATGGGCTGCCCGAGCTGAAGATATGCACTGGCTATCGGATCCGCGGCGAGCGTTACCGATACTGCCCGCCGCTCCTGGTGCACAGGCGGCGGCAGAACCGGAATACGAGGTGATGGAGGGGTGGACCGGCTCCTCGCGCGGCGCACGCTCCTGGGCCGACCTCCCTGCCCAGGCGGCGAAATATGTGCGGCGCATCGAAGAACTGGTTGAGGCACCGGTTACGCTGCTCTCCACCAGCCCGGAGCGGGACGACACGATCCTGATGAGGGATCCGTTCGAAGGATAACTTCGCTTCGGCGCGCTCATCGCCGGCTGACAATCACCGATCCTCAACCTTTGTCACCAAGGATGGCCGCGACATGGCCAGTCCTGACGCAACTCGACCTGACGGCACTCTGGTCGCCAACCAATACCAGGTTGACCCCAACAGGAAGCTGCCTCCTGTGGGCGGTTTGGCCGCATTCGGTGCGATCGATCGTCTCACCGGCCGAACCGATCTGATGGCGATCCAGCTTGGTCGCCGGTGGCCGCCACGCGCACGCGCCCTTCAGACGCTCGCAGTACCAATCGAGGGCCTGCTCACGCCCATTGCATACGGTCCCGTTGGCGGCGCCTGCTACTCGATCTGCGCGGCGCCACCGGGGCCAAGTGTGCAGGGCCGATCGCGTCCTTGGCCTGAAATGGAGCTGCTGGAATGCGTGCTCCGCCCCGCTGCCCACGTACTTGAGCATCTGCAAGAGCGGGGCATCACTCATCGTGGCATCCGGCTCGACAATGTGTTCCAGAGCGCACCGGGCCAACCGGTCGTCCTCGGCCTCGCCTGGGAAACGCCACCGGCGTTGGCTCAGCCGGTGCTGTTTGAACCACCCTATTCAGCGATGTGTCTGCCAGCAGGGCGCGGTGATGGCAGCATCGCCGATGATGTCTATGCGCTCGGCGTGCTGTTGCTGTGTCTGGCGCTCGGGCATGCGCCGCTTGCGGAGCTGGACGACGCGACGATCCTGCGCCGCAAGCTGGAGCTGGGCACATACACTACGCTGGCGCGCGATGACCGCCTGCCCCGATCATCGGCGATCTGGTTCGTGGCATGCTGGCGGAGGACCCTGAGCATCGGCCGACACCGACATTGTTGCTGCCGATCCGGCAAGCACGCAGGGGCATCGGGTTGCCGCTCGGCCACCACGGCGGGCGCAGCGGCCGATAATGCCATGGCGGGCAACGAGGTCTGGA
>CAVZNH010000060.1:0-12719 GCA_963776505.1 uncultured Alphaproteobacteria bacterium | reverse complement strand
TGGTCGACAGCGCCAGACCGCCTATGATCGGTGTCTTGCGAGCGAAGCTCGAGGCTGAACCCGCGGCGATACAACCAGTCGGACAGCGCGCCGGAGCAGAGCATGCCGCGAAGGCGCCGACGAACGGCAGCGAGGCGTAAAGCCCAGCCTTGATGAAGTCGAGGTGCCGATAGGTCACGAGGTAGGTCGGAAACCAGGTCAGAAAGAACGTCGACGTGGTGCCCCAGGCGACATGACCGAAATCGATGTCCCAGAGCTTGCGGCAGCCGAGCACGACCAAGAAGTCTCGCCACCGGATCAACGACCGCGTCGCCACAACCTGCTTCGCCGAGATCACGTGCCACCTGCATCGCAGTGTACACGTCTGCCGAATTCGTTGGCCTCGCCTTCCTTACCCCGCTGCTGGCGTGGATCAAGGTAACATTTGGTTGGCCGGCAATCTTCTTCTTTACTGGCGCGCTCGGGTTGGCGTGGTCGTTCGTGTTCCGGTGGTGCCTACCACGATCCAGCGGAGTTTCCCGGCGCCAATCGGGCCGAGGTCGAGTCGATCCGCTCAAGCGGCGGTATCCCCGATTTATCCAGCCGGATCACGGCGCGGCATGCGGCACGCGACGGTTCGCTGTGGAAGCTGGGTACCTCGAATAACCCGACAGTCATGCGCAGGATGATCAGCATGACGAGGCCGGTGGAGAGCCCGAGACAGAGCGTTGCGATCGACCAGAAGAAGATGGTGAGCGGGTAGAGCATCCGTGGATGCGATCGACAAGCCAGCCGCCCGGGATCTGTAGCGGCGTGTAAGTCCAGCCAAATGCCGAGAACACCACGCCGGACTGCACCGGATTTCAGTCCGAACTCGCTCGTGATGCTGGGCGCCGCGATCGGTGCATCGATCAGTCCCTCGTCGGAACTCGCCTGCGCTATGATCAGCGTCTGGTATTAGATCGACGATCTCATGTTCACCAGCCGATCCGGTCAGAGCCGGTCGACTGAGTAAGTATTTCGTTCCGATCGCAACAGCGTGTGTGGTATAAATACCTTTACTTGCTCGGGTGTCAGTTGGGAGTGACCCTCCTGGACGGCATGAGCATCACCCCAGACCAGCCTGGGGAACGCGATACATCAGCGACTATGGCTCCGGCTACTCCGGCATTCCGCTTGATCCGTATCGAGACAAAGGACTCCACCAGGAGTACTGAGCGTAAGCCCAATCCATTGCTGGGTGATGCATTTGCGATGGTGACCGGCGGGGGCACCTTGCCTGTGATGGGTAGCGCTGTCATGGGACTCCCGACCCTCCGACTGCCCGCAACCGGGTTGAGGAGCAACCAAGCCTTTTAGCCTGCCATATGGCGGTACGGCCAAGGTCCGTGATCCAGATCATTCAACTGGATCACGGAGTTCAGGTGGACCAGTGATCTCATGTGTTGATCGAGATCAGCGTTGGTTCGATCTGTTGTCTCTCGTACGCTGGGCGTCTGGTCCTACGATAATGGACAGCTTGGTTATACGTCGGTGTAAAAGGTTGTCCCACATGCCGCTTGCCTTCGCGTGGGTTTCGCTCACGGCTGGCTGGGATAGCGGGAGCGGGAGTGCGCCCTGATGATTGGAGCGCATCCAGTCTCCGCTGACGCAATGCTGCGCTGGGGTGGTTCGGAAGCGTCAGCCGCGGCCGATATAAGGCATCTTCGCGGCGGACAGGGTCCCAGTGTTCGTCAAACCAGGTCACGATCTCACCATTGGCTGAATCGACGAAACGATGGCCCAGACGCAACCCCACCAATGAGCAATTTTGGTCTATAGTAACCACAGAACCCCGGCGAGTGCCCGTCAGGAGATAGCCATGCCTGTGACAGACATGCTGTCGATCCAGCTCTACACGCTACGTTCGCTCAATGACCTCGACGCGGTGCTCGACGTCGCCGCCGCCGCGGGGTTCCGTAACGTTGAGTGCGTAGGTTCGCATCTGGACGATGCGACGAATGTAAAGGCGAAGGCTGACGCGCGCGGTCTGGGATTCTCGTCCTCGCATGTCAGCCTCGCCGCCCTGCAGGAAAGACCCGATCAGGTGATTGCCGCGAGCAGGCTGCTCGGCTTCGAGCAGCTCTTCATGCCCGCCGTTCCCCCGGCGCAGCGCGACATGGACGCTTCGGGCTGGCGTGCGCTAGGACGCGAACTGGGCGGGCTCGCGACGCGCTTTGCCGGCGAGGGGATCCAGCTTGGATATCACAACCATAACTGGGAACTGAAACCAAAGGACGGCACGAAGACCGCGCTGGAACTGCTGTTTGCCGAGGCTGAAGGCAGCCCGCTGACGTGGCAGGCGGACGTGGCCTGGCTGGTACGCGGCGGTGCGGCACCTGAGGTGTTGCTGCAACGCTATCGCGATCGCGTTGTCTCCGTCCACGTGAAGGATATTGCACCAGCCGGCACCAAGCTGGACGAAGACGGCTGGGCCGATGTCGGCGCTGGCGTGCTGGATTGGCGAACATTGTGGCAAATCTGCCGCGATTGCGGCGCGCGCTGGATGGTTGTCGAGCACGACAAGCCCTCGGATCCGGCACGCTGCGCCCGCGCGAGCTTCGACTGGCTATCGAGACTGCAAGGCTGAACGGCATGGAAGCAACGACCATCGGCATCATAGGTTGCGGCAATATCAGCGCCGCCTACCTAGGTGGCGCGGCACGATCACGGTTGGTGCGGGTGAAGTCTGTCGCTGATATCCGTGCGGAAGCGGCCAAGACGAAGGCTGCGGAGTACTCGCTGCAGGCTGTGTCTGTGGATACTCTGCTCGCCGATCCGGAAATCGAGATCGTGGTGAACCTGACTGTGCCAGCGGCCCATGCGCCGGTGAGCCTGCAGGCCATCGAAGCCGGCAAGCATGTCTACCTGGAAAAACCGTTGGCAACCCGGTTTGCGGAAGCGAAGCCGGTTATGCTCGCCGCTGCCTCGAAGGGCCTGCGGATCGGCTGCGCGCCCGATACGTTTCTGGGCGCCGCCCACCAAGCGTGTCGCTATGCGATCGATGAAGGTGTTATCGGGGTTCCTGTTGCCGGTGCGGCGGCCTTGCTGTCGCATGGCATGGAGGATTGGCATCCGAACCCCGCTTTCTACTATCACCGCGGCGGCGGTCCGATCCACGATATGGGCCCCTACTACGTGACGCAGCTTGTCAACCTGCTGGGTCCCGTGACATGCGTGACCGCCGTGGCGTCCACCGCTAGCAAGACGCGCACCATAACGGGCGGGCCGCTTGCCGGTCAGCTGATCACCGTCGAGGTGCCGACCACGGTGAACGGTGTGCTGTCCTTCGCCAGCGGGGCCAACGTTGCGCTCAGCCATTCCTGGGATATCTGGAAACACAGACGCCAGCCGCTCGAGATCTATGGCAGCGAAGGAAGCATGCTGGTGCCGGATCCCAATTTCTTCGGCGGCGAGCCGCAGGTCGCAAGGCGCAATGGCGATTGGGCGCCGCTCGACATCAGCCGGCATGCCTATGGCGAACAGAACCGGATCACGCGTACCGGTGCGCACGTGGCTGACCATCGCATCATCGGCCTGCTCGATATGGCGGCGGCCATCCGTAGCGGGAGGCCGCATCGGGTCAGCGGCACACTTGCCCTGCATGTGCTGGAAGTGCTCGATGCATTCGAACGTTCGTCGCTCGAAGGCCATCACATCTTAATAGAGACACCGTGCGACCGGCCGGAGAAGTTGCCGACTGGTTCAGGCGAGGAGGTATTCGCATGACAAGTTCCATGCGCGGACCAGGGATCTTTCTTGCGCAGTTTGCCGCCGATACCGCGCCGTTCAACTCCTTGGCAGCTATCGCTGGGTGGGCCGCCGCTCTCGGCTACGCTGGCGTGCAAATTCCGTCCTGGGATCGTCGCCTGTTCGATCTCGATCGTGCCGCCGACAGCGACGCGTATTGCGACGAGGTCAAGGGCACGCTGGCAGCAGGCCGGCGTCACGCTGACCGAGCTGTCCACCCATCTGCAAGGTCAGCTTGTTGCGGTGCATCCGGCGTATGACGAAGCCTTCGATGGGTTCGCTCCGGAGGCGGTTCGCGGCAACCGTGAGGCGCGTCAGGCCTGGGCGGTCGACCAGCTGATCAAAGCGGCCCGCGCGTCGGCCCGCTTCGGTCTGACGGCACATGCGACGTTCTCCGGCGCACTGGCCTGGCCGTATATCTACCCGTGGCCACAACGGCCGCCCGGGCTCGTCGAGACAGCATTCGACACGTTGGCCGCGCGCTGGTTGCCGATCCTGAGTGCGTTCGATTCATCCGGCGTAGATGTCTGCTTCGAAATCCATCCCGGTGAAGACCTGCATGACGGCGCCAGCTTCGAGATGTTCCTCGCCCGCGTCGGCAATCATCCGCGTTGCAAGATCCTCTACGACCCGAGCCATTTCGTGCTGCAGCAGCTCGATTACCTGGGCTTCATCGACCTGTACCACGATCGCATCGGCGCGTTCCATGTGAAGGACGCCGAATTCAATCCGACCGCCCGGCAAGGCGTGTATGGTGGATATCAGTCGTGGGTGGACCGTGCGGGCAGATTCCGCTCACTCGGCGACGGGCAGGTGAACTTTTCCGGCATCTTCTCGAAGCTGGCGCAGTACGGGTTCGCCGGCTGGGCGGTCCTGGAGTGGGAATGCGCAATAAAGTCAGCTGAACAGGGTGCGCGTGAAGGTGCGCCGTTCATTCGCGATCATATGATTCGCGTAACCGACAAGGCATTCGACGACTTCGCCGCGACCGCCACGGATGACGCGGCCAATCGCCGCATGCTCGGCCTGGATTGAGACGATGGGGACCAACGATCGCGTGCGTCTCGGCATGGTTGGCGGCGGTCAGGGAGCCTTCATCGGTGCCGTGCACCGCATCGCGGCACGGCTCGACGATGCCTATGTCCTGGTCTGTGGCGCGCTGTCGTCCGAGCCGGAGCGCGCTCAAGCGTCCGCCGCGGAGATCGGTCTCGATCCAGCGCGCAGCTACGCCTCCTACACAGAGATGTTCGTGGCGGAACGCAATCGCTCCGACGGTATGGAGGTGGTGGCGATTGTGACCCCGAACCACCTGCACTACCCAGTCGCGCGCGCGGCATTGCAGGCTGGTTTCCACGTGATTTGTGACAAGCCGCTGGTGACCAGCGTGGCGGAAGCGGATGAACTGGTGCGGCTGGCTGTCGATGCAGACCGCATCTTCGCCATCACCTACAACTATTCGGGCTATCCGATGGTGCGCCAGGCACGTGCCATGGTGGCCCGCGGCGACATCGGCGCGCTTCGCGTAGTGCAGGTCGAGTATGCGCAGGAATGGCTGGCAGGGCCGCTCGAGGCCACCGGACAGAAGCAGGCGGACTGGCGTACCGATCCGTTGCGGTCTGGGCCAGGCGGCGCGATCGGCGATATCGGCAGTCACGCGTTCCACCTGGCCTGCTTTGTCACCGGTTGCGTGCCTGAGCAGCTTCTAGCGGATCTCTCGACGTTCGTTGCAGGACGGCGTGTCGATGACAACGCGCACGTACTGCTGCGCTTCGCCGCTGGCGCGCGCGGCATGTTATGGGCGAGTCAGGTGGCGCATGGGAATGAGAACGCGCTGCGGCTGCGCGTGTATGGTGAGAAGGGAGGGCTGGAATGGGCGCAGGAGGAACCGGATCGTCTGTGGTTCATGCCATCCGATGGGCCGCAGCAGATGCTGACGCGAGGCGGACCGAGGTTCCATCCTGAGGCTGCTAGGGTCGCGCGCCTGCCAGCCGGCCACCCAGAGGGCTACCTTGAGGGCTTTGCCACGATCTATGCAGAGGTGGCACGCGCTCTTCGAGCGGCGCGCGAGGGTGCGGCCGTCGCGCCGGAGGTGTCGTTTCCGACAGTCGTGGATGGCAACCGCGGTGTTCGTTTCATCGCCGCGAGTGTCAGGTCCTCAGCCGAAGGGGCATGCTGGATGGAACTGAAGTAGACCATTGTCACAGAGCAACCCACGCCATGGGGCACACCTCCTGTTGTTCGTGTCAGATGGGCAGCGGGTTGTGGACTACAGGAGTTCGAAGCGATTGGCACGCCTTGGTCGCTGCCACGCCTGAAAGCAGCGCACGTCGCGCTTGCAAGCCGTGGTGCTCACCACCATGCTTTGGGGATGTTCGTCATCACCGAAGCCGATGCCGCCGCTATCCGCGCCGTCTTCAATCAGGAGGGAGAGTTGTCGGCCGTTATCGAGTTGCGCCGGCGGTTCCCAGGAGTCACCGACAACGCGAAGGCGCGGGCGTGCGCCCGGAGCATCGCCGGGTGGACGCCGCTGCCAGCCCAGCTTCGCCCGGTGACCGAGCTGCGTCCCCGCAAGGACAGCTAGCCAAGCGTCCGACCTCCGGCAGCACCGCGAGCTATGCGGCAGAGGCTGCACGCTGCGGCGATGCAGACAGCGGTCAAGTCGACACGATGCGCGGTGGGCGAGGGGGCGCTGGGCACGGCTCAAGGCGGCGTGGCGCGGGGTGTGATGGTCTTGGAGATTGAGGCTGGGCATTTGCTGAAGCCCGGCCGCAAGCGTCGGGGCGATAATCTTTGGATTGAACCATGGGCATCGCTGGAACCTCCCGCCAGCCAAGGCCAACTGGTGCCGCAGCAGCGACGACCCCTCGATTGGTGTGCGAATGTTAGGCCGCCAATGCATTCCGCACCACTGACCGCAGCCCAAGTTGGCCCTTTTCGGCGGGGGTATCCGGCTCCAATCGCACGACGCAAGGTCAGATCCGGCACGCGCGTCGCCTTTTCCCAGACTGTCGGCTCCCCCGATGCCTGACGCGCACCCTTGGCGGCATGGACCTGCCGCGGGCGGAGCTACCCGTGGCCAGGGCTGCGCCACTCGGTGCCTCGACCCCCACGCGCCGGTGGTCGCACCGTCGCGCCTGGTTCCTCGGGGGGGCGGCTGCATTGCTGCTCGCGCTTGTCGCTATCGTGTGGTTTGCATCCAACCGAGGAACCGCCATCAGCTACACGACAGCACCTGTGACCCGCGGCGCGGTAACCCGCGCTGTGAGCGCGACCGGGACGGTCAACCCGGTGCTGACCATCATCGTCGGCAGCTATGTCTCCGGCGTGATCCAGCAGCTGTTTTGCGACTACAACACGCAGGTGAAGCAGGGGCAGGTCTGCGCCAAGATCGATCCGCGCCCCTATCAGAGCGTGGTCGACCAGGACAAGCGCCAATCTCGACGTCGCCAAGGCGCAACTGGAGAAGGACAAGGCCAGTCTCGGCTATGCGCAGGTCAACTACGAGCGCAATCGCCAAGCTGGCGGTACGCGCAACTACGCCTCCCAGGACGTCGCCGACATCGCCAAGAGCGCCTATGAGCAGGCCAAGGCGCAGGTCGCGCTCGATGAGGCGACCATCGAGCAGCATCAGGCGTTGCTGGACGCGGCGAAGATCAATCTCGGCTACACCGACATCGCCTCGCCGGTGGACGGCACCGTGGTATCGCGCAACGTCACCATGGGCCAAACGGTCGCGGCGTCGTTCCAGACGCCGACGCTGTTCCTGATCGCCACCGATCTCACCAAGATGCAGGTGGACACCAATGTCAGCGAGAGCGACATCGGCGCGATCAAGGCAAGGCAACAAGGCGAGCTTCACCGTGGACGCCTACCCGGGACGGGTGTTTGCCGGGATCCGTCATGCAGGTGCGCCAATCGCCGCAGACCGTGCAGAACGTGGTGACCTACGACGTCGTGGTCGGCGTCGACAACACCGATCTGGCGCTGAAGCCGGGCATGACCGCCTCCACCCAGATCATCATCGACCAGCGCAGCGACGTGATCCGCGTGCCGGACCAGGCGCTGCGCTATGCGCCCGGCGGCGTGACGGCCAACCCGGCCCCTGGCGCGCCCGGTCAGGCACGGCTCTGGCTGCTGCGCGATGGGCAAGCCGGTCGCGGTCCCGGTCGTGCTCGGCCTCGACGACGACAGCTTCACCGAGATCGTGTCGGGCGACGTGAAGCCGGGCGATCAGGTGATCATTGGCGAGCAGCGCGGCGCCGCCGCCCGAACCGCGCTGCCGCTGCCGCGCCTCTAGCACACGAGCGACGGCCATGCCGGAACCGGTCATCCGCGTCGAAAACGTCACCCGGACCTACCATGTCGGCGATGTCGACGTGCATGCGCTGGCCGGCGTCAGCCTGGTGATCGAGCGCGGCGAATTCGTCGCCATCATGGGTTCGTCCGGCTCCGGCAAATCGACGCTGATGGCGATCCTCGGCGGCCTCGACCGGCCAAGCAGCGGCCAGTACTTCCTGGATGGGGTCGATGTCGCGCGTCTCGACGAGCCGGCGCTGGCGCGCATCCGCAGCGAGCGGCTCGGCTTCGTGTTCCAGAGCTTCAACCTGCTGGCGCGCACCAGTGCGATCGAGAATGTCGCCCTGCCGCTGTTCTACGCGGGCGCTGGGCCGGTCCACCGGGGGCCACGTCTCGCCCGCGCCCGCGCGGCACTCGCCCTGCTCGGCCTTGCGGATCGCGAACGCAACACGCCAGGCCAGCTCTCCGGCGGACAGCAGCAGCGCGTCGCCATCGCCCGCGCGCTGATCAACGAGCCAAGCCTGCTGCTGGCCGACGAGCCGACCGGCAACCTCGATTCGCGCACCTCGCATGAGATCATGGACACGCTGGTGGCACTGAACCGCGACCGCGGCGTCACCATCGTCGTCGTCACGCATGAGCCCGACATCGCCGCCTATGCCGACCGCGTGGTGACGATGCGCGACGGCCGGATCGTTTCCGATGTGCGGCCGCGACAAGCCGGCGCCGCTACCAACCACCATCCGCTCGACCAAGTTGCCCGTGTCCAGTGAGCCGAATGGCGTAACGCCCCGCTGGGCGGGAGCCTTCTGGGCGTTCGGGCTGATGATCCTGGCCGCCGCCATGCAGGCGATCGGGCGCAACCGGATGCGCTCGGCGCTGACCATGCTCGGCGTGTTCATTGGCGTCGCGGCCCTGATCGTCATGGTCGCGGTCGGCCAGGGCGCCAACGAGGCGGTGCGCAAGCAGATCGAGAGCCTCGGCACCAACCTCCTGGTGGTCGTGCCGGGCGCCACCACCACGGGCGGCATCCGGGCCGGGCTCGGCAGCGCCTCGACCATCACGGTCGGCGACGCGCAGGCGATCCGCCGCGAGGATCCGGCGGTGGCCAGCGTCAGCTACCTGATCCGGCAGGGCGGTCAGGTGCAGTACGGCAATCAGAACTGGACCACCACCATCCAGGGCGTCAGTCCCAACTATCCGCCGATCACCAACTGGCAGATCGAGACCGGCCGCGCCATTACGCCCGATGACGATGCCAAGGCGGCGCTCGTCGTGTTGCTCGGCCAGACCGTCATGCATCAACTGTTCAGCGCGACGGAGAATCCGATCGGCGCCCTGGTGCAGGTGAAAGGCGTGCCGCTGCGCGTCATCGGCCTGCTGGCCGCCAAGGGGCAGACGGCCTACGGGACGGATCAGGACGATGTCGTCATGGTCCCGTTCACCACCGGCGAGCGCAAAGTGCTGGGAGTCGCCGCGCCAAGTGCCCAGCAGACGCCGATCAACTGGGTTTACCTGCCGGCGCCTAACCCGTATGGGCTCCAATCGCGGCTGACCGGCTTCGTCAACCAGATCTACCTCCAGGCCGTCAGCGCCGATGCAGTGCAGCCAGCGATCCGCCAGGTCACCGACACGCTACTGCGCCGCCACCGCATCAAGCCCGGCGATACCGCCGATTTCTCGGTGCGCAACCTGAGTCAGATCGCCGAAACCGCCGAGAGCAGCAGCCGGATCATGGCGCTTCTGCTGGCGGCGGTGGCGTCGATCTCGCTGCTGGTCGGCGGCATCGGCATCATGAACATCCTGCTGGTCTCGGTCACCGAGCGCACGCGCGAGATCGGACTGCGCATGGCGATCGGCGCCCGCCGGCTGCACGTGCTGCTGCAGTTTCTGGCCGAGGCGGTGCTGATCAGTGTGAGCGGCGGAATCGCCGGCATCGCCATCGGTGTGGCTCTGTCCCAGGTCGTTTCGCTCGTCGCCGGCTGGCCAGCGCCGATCTCGACCGTCGCCATTGCCGGCGGTTTCCTGTTTTCGGCCGCCGTGGGAATCTTCTTCGGCTACTATCCCGCACGCAAGGCAGCACGTCTCGATCCGATCGAAGCGCTGCGATACGAGTGATGCACGCCAATTATGTCCTCGTCGCGCGTTCGCCTCATGATCCGGCCATCGAAGAAGCCAGGCGCGGGAACCTGTCATCTCGCCAGACCAGCGCATTGGCCTGGGTTAGAGCGGCCAATCCTGAGCCGCCGCGCCGTGAGGTTCACGCGGGCGCTCCAGTCCCCTAGTATCTTCCAGCTCAAAGGAACAAGATGTTGGGAGGTACGCGATGTTGCGTCGACGCTCACTGCTGACTGGGATAGCAGCGGCCCCCTTTGTGCCAGCTTTACCATATGTCGCTCGCGCCACGGAGGCGCCTGGCGTAACCTCTTCGGAGATCCGAATTGGCAGCATGGCCGCCTATAGCGGCCCCGCCTCCGCCTACAGTGCCATCGGCCGTGCTCATACCGCCACTTTCCGCTGGCTCAACGATCAAGGCGGCGTCGGCGGTCGCAAGGTGAATTTCATCTCCTACGATGACTCCTACAGCCCGCCAAAAGCAGTGGAGCAGGTTCGCCGCCTGATTGAGCAGGACATAGTTGCCTGTCTGTCAAATACGCTAGGCACGCCCTCGAATTCTGCCATTGTGAAATACGTCAACCAGAAGAAGGTGCCGCATCTGTTTGTTGGCAGCGGCGCGGACAAGTGGGGCGATTACAAGGAGCATCCCTGGACCATCGGCTGGCAGCCGAGCTACCGTCACCGAGTTGCAGATCTATGCGCAGTACATCCTGAACACTACGCCAGATGCGAAGATCGCAATCCTCTATCAGAACGATGACTTCGGGAAGGACTACCTTAGTGGCGTCAAGGATGTGTTGAAGGACCGCTTCGACAGCGCCGTCACGGCATCGTTCGAGGTGACCGACTCGACCATCGACAGTCAGGCGATCACTCTGCAGAACTCCGGTGCCAATGTGCTGATCAGCGTCGCGACCCCGAAATTCGCGGCGCAGATTATCCGCAAGGTTGCCGACATGAACTGGAAGCCGCTGCATCTGCTGACCAACGTCTCGACCTCGGTGGGCGCGGTGATGGAGCCAGCCGGCGTCGAACGAGGCATCGGCGTGATCAGCTCGGCCTATCTGAAGGATCCCACCGATCCGCAATGGAAGAGCGATGCAGGGCTGCAGCACTGGCGCGACGTGATGAAGAAGTATCTACCGGACGCCGACATATCAGACTCCTTCTACGTGTACGGCTATGCGGCGACGATGACGACCATCCACGTGCTGCGTGCCTGCGGGAACGATTTCTCGCATGAAAACCTGATGCGTCAGGCATCAAACATGAAGGACGTTGAGGTTGGCGCGCTGCTGCCAGGCATCCGGATTAGCAGTAGCCCGACCAATTTCCACCCGATCCGCCAGATCCAGCTGATGCGCTGGACGGGCAAGACCTGGGAACTGTTCGGCGACGTGCTATCAGGCAGCTCGGTCCATAACAATTGTCATTCCATCGGCTCCTCAGCGTGTCACCAACGTAAACTCTTGCGCGCACCCGCGGCGATGACAAATCCTAACGGGCAAGGCCACCGTCATGCGAAAGTAGCGTGCGACGACCAGAAAGCAGAAGATCAGAAACAGCCAGCACATAGGGGAGAATCACCCCTTCACTCGGCCTTCAGTTCGACTGGGAGTGATCAAGCCTAGTCCGGTGGCGCAAGGTGGACTTAAGCTGAGGATCAGTCGTCTGGGCGCGGCTTCTCTGGCTCCGGCAGCGGCCGGCCGTAATCGGCGATGACGCGCGCCTCGATCCCGGACATGACGTGCTCGGCCTCCTCCATCCTGCCCTGCTGCGCAAGCCAGCGCGGGCTCTCGGGGAGGCCAAGTCGGATCCACCAGACGACGACAGCGGCGATCGAGCCGATCCACGCCACCCAGCGCCAGCCGTCGTAGCCAAACGGATTGTTCGGGATCAGTTGCCACGATAGGAAATAGGAGACGAGGAAGGCGATCGCGCTCATCGCCTGCAGGAACGCGAACGCTTTGCCGCGGACCCGTTTGGGGCCGCTCGGAAAGATAGGCATCCACCGTGACGAGTTCGAGGCCGACGCCCAGCGCGCCTGAATGAACCACCAGAGGTTGACACCGTCGCAACAGTCCGAAGGAGATCCAGCTTTCACGCCATACGCGTGCAACTTTCGTCGAGGTCATCGGCCATATATTCACGCAAGAGAACGGTATCCATCGTGTGAACGCCTCCCGGTTGGGAAACCTAACCGTCTGGTGCGCGCCGTGCGAAGGGCGCAGAATCGTTTCATGCGAACGCCCTTCCTGTGCCGCCGAGGATCGGTCCTGTCGAGTTCGGCATGCTCGGCAGCTGGGTCACGCTGCGCTGCCCACGCGACTTCGACGGCCTGATGCGCAACGCTGGCGGACAATGGGAGCCGGCTCCCGCCGCTGGCTATCGAGCGACGGCGCATCGGGCCGGTGATCCGCACGCTCGAACGGAACGTCGATCCCCTCTTTCGCGTGGCCGGCCTGACCCTCCAGTGAGAAGGTTCACTCCCAGCCTGTGAAGTCCTTCATACCGTTCGCCCTCAGATAGCGTCATTT
>CAVZNH010000059.1:0-19004 GCA_963776505.1 uncultured Alphaproteobacteria bacterium | reverse complement strand
GCGCGCGCAAGCGGTTATGACGCATGGTTCGGTTATTCCTTTGACCTTTGATGGGCTTGCATCAACGTGGAGTGGCTCCAGTAGAGCCGATTGGGCGAGTTCCGCCAAATCGTGGTCGGGGCAGCCCCGCGTCAGACCCGTTCTGGCGCTGGCGCACCAATCGCGTTGAATGCCGCCAACGATCGCCGGACCAGCTCTGGTTCGATGCCGTCGACAATGAACACGATACGGGACCGGCGGTCCGCGTCGGGCCAGCCAGCCATATGCACAGGGTTATGCACCAGATGCCGCACGCCATGGATTGCCACCGGCGCCGCCTCGCCGACGAGGTTCAGGATGCCCTTGACACGCAGCACCTTGTCACCATGCCGGTTGAGCAACATCGTCAGCCAGATGCCAAATGCCGTCCAGTCGATCGGCTCCTGCCAGGTGACGACAAAGGATTGGATGCGCTTCCCCGTGATCGCTGTCTAACCGGCCTCACACGTGCGGTAGTGCATCCGCGGAACGAGCAGAACCGGGCGCGGTTGCTGCATGATCGAGCAGCGGCGCGGCATCGAGACCGGCTTCCACCGCGCGTCACCGGCGCGTCCGGATTGATCCGCCGGACCCGGGCGAGCAGACGGCGGCGAGGTGAGCGTCGTCCGCGAGATCGGTCTTGGTCAGCACCAACCGGTCGGCGACCGCGACCTGCCGGATCGATTCGGGGTGACGTTCGATCTGCGACAGCCCGTTTACCGCGTCGACTGTCGTGACAACGCTCCCGCACGGAAATGATGCCGCAGCACCGGATCAGCCTTGAGTGTCGAGAGGATCGGGAACGGATCGGCCAGCCCGGTACTTTCGATGACCAGTCGCCGGAACGCCGGCAGCTCGCCGCGGTCCCGCCGGGAATGCAGATCGCGTATCGCCGTCGCCAGTTCGCCGCGGATGGTGCAGCAGAGACAACCCGATCGCAGCAGCACCACGGTTTCGTCGATCCGCTCGACCAGATGATGATCGAGCCCGACTTCGCCGAATTCGTTGATCAGCACAGCGGTTCCGGCCAGTGCCGGATCGCCAGCAGACGCCGCAGCAACGTCGTCTTGCCGGAACCGAGAAAGCCGGTGAGCAGATTGACCGGCGTGAAGGCGGTTCGCCTCAGCCATTGCGCCGCTCCAGGCGCTCGATCAACGGCAGCGCCAGCGGATCGCAGGGCGGCCGGAAAGCCGCTCCGCCGCCGGCCATAAATGCCCGAGATCGGCGACGATTTCGGTCTTGCCGGTGCGGGTCGACAACAGGAATGCCATGCCCTGCCAATCCGCAAGGCTCAGGCCGAACTGCGCCAGGATCGCATTGGCAATGCGCATGCGCTCCCTGCGCTCACGGCGGCGATCGATGATGATCGACGTTGCGCGTAGTAAACACCCGGCCGCGCGGCCGCGTCGGCCCAGTGCTCGTTGCCGACCCAGTACACCGCACAGCGAACACATTTACGGCTACTTCTTGCGCGGAAAGCGCCGGGCGAAATCGTCCGCCATCTCATTCATGGTGACGAACCTCACGCCCGGATGGCCGGATCATGTGCGCGTACAGCCGCTCCAGCATCATCAGCACCTGAGGCCGGCCCGAAACGTCAGGATGGATCGTGATCGGGAACACGGCATAGTCCATCTCGCGATAGACCCAGTCGAACTGGTCGCGCCAGATCTGCTCGATGTCGCGCGGGTTCACGAAGCCATGGCTGTTGGGCGACTTCTTGATGAACATCATCGGCGGCAGATCATCGAGATACCATGACGCCGGGATTTCGATCAGGTCCGTCTCGTGCCCGCGCTTCAGCGGCACCATCCAGTCGTCAGGCTTCCCGGAGTAGTCGATCTTGGTCCAGCTATCGCCGACCCGCACGTAATAGGGCGTGAAGTCGTTATGCATCAGCGAGTGGTCGTATTTGATGCCGCGTTCCAGCAGCAGTTCGTTGCTGACGGTCGAGAACTCCCACCACGGCGCGACATAGCCGGTCGGACGCCTGCCGGAAAGCTTGGTCACGAGGTCGATGCATTTGTCGAGCACCGCGGTTTCCTGCTCGCGTGTCATCTCGATCGGGTTCTCGTGGGAATAGCCGTGAATGCCGATCTCATGGCCGGCGTCGGCGACGGCCTGCATCTGTTGCGGGAAGGTCTCGATCGAGTGGCCGGGAATGAACCAGGTCGTCTTGATGCCGAACCGCTCGAACAGCTTCAGCAGACGGGGTGACCCGACCTCGCCCGCGAACAGGCCGCGCGAAATATCGTCGGGCAAATCCTCACCGCCGTAGGAGCCGAGCCAGCCGGCGACCGCATCCACGTCGATGCCGAAGCCGCAAAGTATTTCCTTCGTCATGATGTGCCTCCTTCGACGCTGGATCGTGGCAGACCGAGTGGGAGATATGAAGACGCATACGGCGCGAATGGCGGCGATGGAATAGCTTGCCGTCTATGAAGGTGATAACATGCTTCCCAGAAAGGGAGAGTCCAATGAACATAACTCCTGCATCACCTGGCTGCCTGGCCGGCATTCGCGTGCTCGACCTTACACAGTTCGAGGCTGGCACGACCTGCACCGAGGCACTCGCCTGGATGGGCGCCGACATAGCGAAGGTGGAAAATCCGAAGGGCGGTGAAGCCGGCCGGACAGGCTTCGGCGACGCTTACTATTTCATGATGTACAACGCCAACAAGCGGTCGATCACGGTCAATCTGAAATCAGACCGCGGCTTGGCGCTGGTCAAGGACATGGTGAAGAAAGCCGATGTCTTCACCGAGAACTTCGCACCCGGCGCGGTCGAGCGTCTCGGGCTCGGCTACGACGTCGTCAGTGCCATCAATCCGAGCATCATTTATGCCCAGGTCAAGGGCTTCGGCACCGGCAGCCCGTATGAGAACGGCCTGGCATTCGATCCGATCGCGCAGGCGGCGGGCGGGTCAATGAGCATCACCGGCGAACCCAACGGCAGACCGATCAAGCCTGGCCCGACGATCGGCGACACCGGCACCGGCATGCTGCTGGCATTCAGCATCGTCAGCGCGCTGTTCGATCGCGCGCGCACTGGCAAAGGACGGCGGCTGCAGGTGGCGATGCAGGATTCGGTCATGCATTACAGCCGTGGCGCGTTCATCACCCAGGCGCGCACCGGCAAAGCCGCGCCGCGGCGGCGGCCCAGCGACAACCCGCCCGGCGGCATCTTTCCGTGCAAGCCTGGCGGCTCCAACGATTACGTCTACCTGCTGACCAGCCGCGCCAACCCCGAGCATTGGCCTCGCCTGTTGAAGTTGATCGGACGCGAGGACCTGATCGGTGATCCGCGCTATGACACCCCCGACGCGCGGTTGAAACGCGAGGCCGAGGTGGATGAGATTGTCTCCGGTTGGACGCGGGAGCGCACGAAGCACGAGGCGATGACGCAGTTGAGCGCTGTCGGCGTCCCCGCTGGTGCTGTGCTCGAATTCGATGGAACTGACCAACGAGCCGAGCTTCCGCGAGCGCGGCATTCTGCAAACGATGAAGCACGGCGAACGCGAGATGACGATGCCCACCTGGCCGGTTCGCTTCGACGGTGTCCCTACAGCCGTCAAGCCGGCGCCGCTGCTTGGGGAGCACACCGGCGAAGTGCTGGCTGACTGGCTGGGCCTCGACGCCGACGCGGTTGGGGAGTTGCGTCGCGACGGGATTGTCTGAGCGCTGGCCGGCAATCCTGCTGCCGGCCTTCGTCTTTGCTCTTGCGCCATTCCAGGTGTCCGGCTGCTTCGGTTCCGCCGCTCGCTTAGGGCTGTTGGGAAATAAGTGGAGCGAGTGGCACAAAGCAAAGACGTGGATGGCCGGCCTGCGCCGGCCATGACGACGGGGATACCGCTTGCGGGGTTGGCATTCCGCGAGAATTGCCCAAAGCTCGGGACATGATTGCTGCATCCAGTTTTCTCGGCACCGATGTTGGCGGCACGTTCACCGACCTCGCGCTGATCACCAGCTCCGGCGAACTGCATTGCTTCAAGGTGCCCAGCACCCGTCTCGGCCCGGCGCCAGCATCCTCAGTGGCGTCGATGAGATCCAGGCGTCCCTCGAGGGCGATCAATCGACGTGGCAGCGCATCGTCCACACCCACAGCAGCACGGTCGCGACCAATGCGCTGATCGAGCGCAAGGGCTCGCGCATCGGCCTGTTGGTTTCCGCCGGCTTCCGCGACCTGTTCGAACTGCAGCGCCTTGCCGTGCCGCACCCGATGCGGTTCGAATTCGCGCCGGCCGCAGCCGTTGGTGCCGCGTGCGCTGGTGCGCGAGATCGGCGGACGCATCGATGCCGACGGGCAGGAGGTCGAACCGCTCGATACCGAGGCCGTGGTGCGAGCCGCCGCGCGAACTGCAGGACGCCGGCGTTGAGATCGCCATCGTCGTGTTCCTGCACAGCTACCGCAATCGCAGCGCACGAGCGGGCTGCGCGTGATGCCGTCGCTCGCAGCGGCGTGAACCTGCGCGTCGAGCTGTCCAGCGACGTGTGGCCGCAGGCGCGCGAATACGAACGCGGCGTGCTGACAGCCATCAATGCCAGCATCCGCCCGCTGGTCGAAGGCTATGTCGATCGGCTCGTCGCCGGTCTGTACGGACCATCGCATCGCTGACGCCTGCGCGCATCGCGCGCTCCAACGGCGGCGCGGAACTTGCCGACCAGCCTGCGCGGCCGTCCCGTCGTCGCTTTGCTGTCTGGTCCCGCCGCCGGTGTCAGCGGGGCTGCCGAGGTGGCACGCGATGCCGGCTGGGAGGCGGCCGATCTGATGACGCTCGATGTCGGCGGCACCAGCGCGGATATCGGCATCGTCCGCGACGGTCGTCCGGTGCTGAGTTCGGAAGAGCACATCGCGGAATTCCCGGTGCTGATCCCAACCGTTGCGGTGTCCAGTATCGGTGCCGGCGGCGGCTCGATCATCTGGCTCGATCCGACCGGGTCGCTGAAGGTCGGGCCACGCAGCGTCGGCGCCGATCCGGGGCCGGCATGCTACGGCACGAAGGCTCGCTGATCCCTGCGCTGACCGACGCGTTTCTGGTCGCCGGTCTGCTGGAACCGCGACCAGCGCCTTGGCGGCAAATTGCCGCTGCAGCTATCGCCCGGCGCGCGACGCGCTCGGCACGATCGCGGCACAGCTCGCCATGCTCGGTGGAGGAGGTCGCCGACGGCGCGATCCGCATCGCCATCGCCATGATGACGGCGGAGGCCTCCAACGTGCTGGCCCGCCGCGGCGTCGATGCGCCGCGCTTCCGCATGGTGGCGTTCGGTGGCGCCGGCCGCTTTGCTGGGCGCGCTGCTTGCCGAAGAGCTTTCAATCGATACGCATCCTGATCCCGTCGCATCCAGGCGCGCTCAGTGCGCTGGGCGCGGCGCGCGCCGACCTGGAAGGCGACCTGGTGCAGCCGGTCTATACGATGCTCGGCAGGCTCGCGCCGCGTCGCCTCGCCGAACTGTTGCGCGGCTTGGAAACCACCGCGCAGCAATGGATCGCCGCGCAGACCGAGCACATTCCCTGCCGCCGCCACACGCACCGAGATCGCGGCGGAGATGCGGTACGACGGCCAGGGCTACGACGTCACCGTGCCGCTTGATCGCGCATGGCTCGCCGAGGGCGATACCGCGCGCATCAGCGCGGCATTCCACGCGGCGCATCGCGCGACCTATGGCCACGCCAACGAAGCCGCACAGATCTGGCTGAAGGAACTTCGCGCGCATGTTGTCGGCGAAATGCCGAAGCCGCGACTGGCGCCGCTCCTGGCGCCCATCTCCAGCGCATCGCGGCGCGACGCGCCCGGTTCGCCTGCTCGGCCAGACCTTCTCCGCCGCGGTCATCGATCGCTCCGCGATGGGTGCGGACGATACCATCGCCGGGCCGGCGATCATCAACCAGATGGACACGACAACGCTGGTTCCCCCAGGCTGGCAGGCACGCCGCATCGCCGCCGGCGCACTCGTCCTGGAACGCATCGCGCCAGAAGGAAAAGTCAACGCAATGATGGATGCCACCGTTCGTCAGGACGCAATCAGCGTCGAGATCTTCGCCAACCTGTTCAAGGCCATCGTCGATGAGATGGCGTGGATCGTGCTGCGCTCCTCGCACACCACCTTCGTGAAGGAGACGCAGGACTTCGCGGTCTCTCTGGTGACCAACGAGGGCGAGATCTTCGCCTATCCCTACGGCAGCGGCGCGACTCCGATCATGGGCGTGCCGATGCACGCTGGCACCAAGCGCGTTCGACGACTGGCAGCCGGGCGACGTGATGATGACCAACGACCCGTACACCACGGGTGGCATGGTGATGCATCTCAACGACATCTACCTGTTCAAGCCGATGTTCGTGGAAGGGCGACTGCTGTGCTTCGCCTGGACCTTCATCCATTGCACCGATGTCGGCGGCTACGCACCCGGCAGCATCGACATGCGGAACAACGAGGTGTTCCAGGAAGGACTGCGCCTGCGCCCGGTCAAGCTGATGCGAAAGGGCGTGCTCAATCAGGAACTGTGGAACATCTTCTCCGACAACTGCCGCATCCCTGCGCTGAACTGGGGCGACATCACCGCCTGCATTGCGGCGCTCGACAAAGCCGAGACGCGGCTGGCGCGACTGACCGAGCGCTATGGCTATGCGACGGTGCAACAGTCGATCTACGCCACGTTGGATCGCACGGAGCAGCTCGCCCGCCAGGTGCTGGCGCGCATTCCGCAGGGCGAATATCGCTTCGATGAATACTTCGAGGATGACTATGTCAGCGACCTGCCGGTCCGCATCACTGCGAAACTGATCTCGCGCGGCGACGGCACGGTGCTGCTCGATTTCACCGGCTCCGACCCGCAGGTCCGCGCGGCGCTGAACCTGCCCACGGGATCGATGCGGCATCATCCGTTCCTGTGCATGGCGCTGACCAATCTTGTGGTCACGCAGTCCGAATCGATCCACATCAATGCCGGCATCATCCGCTGCATCGATCTGGTGCTGCCGGAGGCCTCGGTGGTGAACGCGCGCTTCCCGGCCGCGTGCGGCATGCGCTTCACCACCGCGATGCGCATCCACGATCTTGTCCTTGGCCTGCTCGCTCAGGCCGTTGAGGGGCTGGCGCCGGTCGGTGGATCGGGCGCGGTCGTCATCACGTATATCTCCACCTCCGAACTGGGGGAGACCGGGCGTGTGGTCGTGGCCAATCCGGTATCCGGCGGTTCCGGCGGCAATGCGCGACAGGACGGCATTTCCGGCTCAGAGCTATCGGTGGCATTTCTGCGCAACGTGCCGGTCGAGGTGTTGGAATCCGAAGCGCCCGTGCTGGTGCGGCGCTTTGGGCTGCGGCCCGATATCAGAAGGCGCCGGCAAATATCCGCGGTGGGTTCGGCGCGGAATACGATCTGCAGATCCGCCATCCCAGCGCAGTTGTCGTCATGCGCGGCAAGGATAAACATCGCTTTTGCGCCTGGGGTGCTGCGGGCGGCCAAGCCGCCACGACCAGTGGCAATTCCAGCGAACGCCCCGGAGAGCCGCCGCACGACCTCGGCAAGCAGACCGTGTATCGCGCCACCATGAACGAGGTGATCCGCATCTGGAGCGGCGGTGGCGGTGGTTGGGGCGATCCGCTGGAGCGCGACCCGGAAGCCGTGGTCGCTGACGTTGCCGCGGGGCTGGTCACGACCGAACGCGCCCGAAGTGTCTATGGCGTGATCATCGCGCAAGGCTGTGTTGCAAACGAAGGAGACACAGGCATGTCGGGCAGAGTTGGCTGCCGCGCGCGGCGTGCTGCCTGCATTCGACTTCGGGCCTGGCCGCAGCGCATGGGAGGCCATGTATGGCGCCGCCGCGGAACGCATCGCCGCCTGGCTCCCTGCGCTGCCTGAGGGTGTGCGCCGCTACGCGCAAGCCGAGGTGTATCGTCACTTACGCCAATCCGGACCAGGCCCTTATGACGATGTCGCAACTCAGCAGGCTATTGGGAGGGTTACGGCGGCGCTGCCGGGAGGCGTGGGGAGGACCGCGGCATGAGTGACAGCGGCTCCTCGTCGGCGGCTCTGTCCTGGACCGAGTCAAACGGCAGGTCGATCAGCCGAACCGTGGCCGGCGGCATGATCGGCAACATCATCGAATGGTACGACTGGACGATCTACGGCCTGCTCTCCAGCGTTTTCGCAGGCCAGTTCTTCCCGTCCGGCAATGCGACCACCTCACTGCTGGCGACGCTTGCGACGTTCGCACTCGGTTTCGTCATGCGGCCGGTCGGCTCGGTCGTGCTGTCACCGCTGGCCGACCGCTACGGTCGTCGCCGGATGCTGTCGTTGACGATCCTGTTGATGGGCGCCGGCAGTCTGATCGTCGCCATCACTCCATCCTATGCTGTGATTGGCATCGCCGCTCCGCTCCTGTTGCTGTTCGCACGATTGCTGCAAGGGTTTTCGGCGGGCGGCGAGTTCCAGGGGGCCGCGACTTTCCTGGTGGAGCACGCGCCCGCTGGCCGGCGCGGTTTCGTAGGCTCGTTGCACATCGCGAGCATCGGGTTCTCCATCCTGATCGCCACCGGCGTTTCCGCGCTGCTCACCAAATTCATCGCGCAACCCGCCCTGGGCGATTGGGGCTGGCGCATTCCGTTCCTGCTCGGCGCCGCGGTTTCGCTCTATGGCCTGTATATCCGCATCGGGCTGCCGGAAACGCCGTCATTCGTCGCGGCGGAGCAGCGACGCGCGCTCGAGGGCCGGCCGATCCTGCGCGCCCTGAAGGACCACCCATGGGAATCGTTTGTCGTGTTCGCCATGCAAATGGGCACGGTGCAATTCTACATCTGGACAGTCTTCCTGCCGACCTATGCGTATCTCGCAGGTGGCTTGCCGCTCAGCGAAGGGTTCATCGGGGGCGTGATTTCGCTGGCGGTCTTCTGCGTCGCTACCCCGACTGCCGGTGCGGTCTCTGATCGGATCGGCCGACGACCCGTCTTGATCGCTTACGCCGTTGGCTTCTTCGTTCTCGCCTGGCCAATGCTGCATCTGCTGCACAACGGCGACTTCATGACGTTTCTGCTGGTGGATATCGTCGGCTGTCTGCTGCTGGCCATGGTCGACGGCGTAATGTCGGCCACGTTCTGCGAGCTGTTTCCGACGCAGGTGCGCGTGTCGGGGATCGGCCTGCCTTATGCGATATGCGCGGCGATCTTCAGCGGCACGGCGCCGCTGATCGCAGCCTGGCTGCTGAGCCGTCAGGTTCCGTGGCTGATCGCGGTGTACATCATGGTGATCTCCGCCATCGGTGGCGTCACCTTTCTGAAGATGCGGGAGACGAGGAATTCCCCTCGATTGATCGCAGTGCAGCTAAGGGCTTGCCGGGAAACACGTAATCGAGTTGGCGCGCGTAATCCTCGTCATGGCGTTGCTTGGTCCCGCCATGGACGGGCTAGCTGATTTGAAATCCCGGAGCGGATGTTGACGGCGTCACCCTACGCCTCATTCAACCCGGCACCGCGCTTGCCAAGAAACTCCAGGCCCTTGGCTGTGAGCGTAAAGGCCGACCCAGTATGGCTCTCCGTTGGTTCCACGTAATCACTGGATATAAGCCGCTCCAGGTCACGTTTCTGATCTCCGGTAAGCTTGGTCAGATCAAACTCCCCGATCTCACAGAGCAGCGCGATTTGGGAGTTCGTCAGGTCGTCGGACATTCTCTTCTCTCCGGTCCCGCTCTTGGAATCATTGGCTCAATTGTCGCGGGCGGCAATAGCCCGCCTCGGGGGCACGCAGCGACGATCACCTGACGCACCTCCAACCGCCTCACTCGTGCGCGCCATACTTTGGCTCAGGGACGGCCGCCCCGCCGGCCATGACGACGAGGGGGATGCCGGTTGCGAGTCGGAGCACAAATTCCGCAGCAGGCCTAACCTCGCACTATTGGTGAACAGGCCACTGCGGCAGCACGAGCCAACACGATCATGCGACGGGCTGCCACTCCCGCGCCGGCGACGTCGCCCGCCAGGTGGCGCAACAGCGGATGCGAGACCATCGCATGAGTGGCGGCGTTCACGGCGATCTCGGCTGCGGCAACCGACGCCGCGGCCAAGGCGGTTTTCTGTAGCAATGCCAGTGTTCCCAGAATTCCCGGGCGCATCCCATGCAGTGCTGCGATCTGCCGTATCAGCCGGACACCGCACCAGCCAACGGTCAGTACGTCCATTGCGGGCGAAGGGGTCGCCGCGACGATCGCGACGCTCTGAAGAGCGGCGTTCCGTCCGAGGACCTCAGTTGCATCCTGCAGCGCCTGCGCAGGCCCCGAGCGCAACAGCGCGAGTACAGTTTCCGGCGTGTCGGCCGCAGCCAGAGCCGGCAAGATCGCAGAGTGCTGCGGCAGCCCTTCCAGCCAACGCCGTGCCGCCCGCTTTATCCTTGCAGCCTCGCCGCTGGCGAATTCGATGCGGAGATGATCGACCCGGCGCAGCGCTGACAGACCGCGCAGTTCCCGGCCGATGCCCACGCCGATCAGGCCGATCCCACACAACAAGATCGCAAGGCCCGCCCAACCCAGCGCACCCCAGCGGTCGAACAACGCACTCGCCAGCCAGACTGCCCAGAGCACCGGAACGCCGAGACCGAGAATCGCCGCGCCGGCGAGGGTTGGCGAACGCAGCCAGCGAACCGGCTCCGCTGTCGGCAACAGAGCCGGCACCGCCTCCAACCTTGGCGCCGCCTCGGGCTCAAGCAGCAGGAATGGCTCGGGCGCAGTGTCCATCAAAGAATGTCCATCAGCAGAAATGCTATCAGCGCGTCCAGTCCCAGTTGCGGTATGCCGCCGCGGCCGTCCTCCGGCAAGCGCAACGGCTCAAAGTCCGGCAACGCGAGAAAGCGGTGTTGCCAGAACAGGTCGTCGGGAACGCCGTCAGGCACCTCACCGGGGTAGAAGCGTGCCGGCCGTGGCTCGCCAATGATGCGGCCACGCACAGCAGAAACCGGGCGACCCGCCAGCGTTTCCACCACATCCTCGGTGGCGCGCACCGAGGCGATCGCAAAGACGGCGGACTTCGCACTGCCTTCCGGCACATGCGTGAGCCGACGCATCAGCGCTGAGAGATTGCCTCGCTGACGTGCAGCGATGTGGTCAGCCTTGGTGGCCGCAAACGCCACGCGCCTGATTGCCCGTGGCGGCAGCTGCAATCGAGCGAATGCCGCCAACCAATCTGTCCACGAGCTGTCCCAACGCAAGGCGTCGGCTGCGGCGGCGAGTGCCGATCGTGCGTCGGAAAAGGCAGCCTGTCCCTGGTGCAACGCCGAAAGCAGGTCGGCCAAGACCACAAGCCCATCGAGGTCGCCAAACATAGGCGACATCAGGTCGCGCCTGACAGCATCCACATACGCGTTGAAGCGGGCCTGCATGAGGTTCGCGAGCGGGCTGCGTCCAGGCAGCGGAAAGAACTCCGTCCAGGGCGGTGGAGCGCCAGGCGGTGGCATCAGGAAGCGTCCGGGCTGGAGAAACGCCAATCCAGCCTCATCGCGCATTCGCCGCAGCACTTCGGTGTAGAGCCGGTGTCCCGTCAATGTCAGCGCCTCGTCTGCCTGCACGCCCAACGGCAGGCCGCGTACGAAGCCGAGAAACGCCCGGGTTATCTCGGAGTGGTTCAAAGTCTCCAGCCGGCGCAGAGTTTTCTCTGACCAGTCCGCAAAGCTCTGACCGAGCAGCGGGAGATCGAGCAGCCACTCGCCAGGGTAGTCGAGGAACTCGAGGCGCCGGCGTTGCGACGCCAGTGGCGCGAGCAGGCCTTCTCTCGGCACATCGATGTCCAGGGCGAGCAGCGATACGGAAGTTGTGCGGGCCGGCCATCGTGGCGGGTCGGCAGCGAGTGCGGCGACGTGCGATGCGACCTCGAATCTTGGGATGCCTGAAGCTGCCGCCGGCGCTATTGTTATCTGTGGCCTTCGGCCACGCAGCCGATCGGATACTGCTGGCAGGGACGGCCGCCCGGCTGACAACGCCAGCAAATTGGCGGCGAGCGAAGTGA
This sequence comes from uncultured Alphaproteobacteria bacterium, assembly GCA_963776505.1. GTDB lineage: Bacteria > Pseudomonadota > Alphaproteobacteria > Acetobacterales > Acetobacteraceae > JAMXLO01. The sequence continues at coordinate 6,998 of CAVZNH010000059.1, read as the reverse complement.
GCAAAGCGGTCTTACCCGCACGTGCCAATCCGGTGACGCCGATGCGGATTGTGCTGCGCCGCTGCAGCACGTCTGAAGCAAGGCGGCTGGCGCCATGGATTGTCGCTTCCATCAAGCTTCTGCGGGCGTGAAATCCAGGCGCGCGATGGCGATACCGCTTTCTCCGCCGACGGCATAGAGCAGGTAGGTGACGCCCGCTTCCTCATGGATTGCCGGATCGCGGAGTTGGTTCACCACGCCATAGGCGGTGCTGCGGACCGAGGGCAGGTTGGGCGCGCTCGCCCCTTCCCATGGATGTTCAGGACGCATCACCTCGACCGGCGGCTCGTCGCGCCAGCTATGCCAGTCGCCGTCGAGCGCGATGCGGCTGAGCAGGATGCGTTCGGGTGCGTCACCGACCTGGGTCCAGAACACCCAGAGTGCGCCGTCGCGTTTCAATACGGCGGCGTGGCGCATGTTGGGATTGAACAGCGTCGGTCCCGTCTCGAAGCCGCTCAGCCCGTCCGCCGAGCGTGACAGGGTGCCGGGCATGGTGAGCGCGTAGGTCATGCCGTCGTGCTGAAAGATGCGCATGTAGGAACGGCCGATCACCTCGGGCCGGGCGGCGAAGTCGATGCCGTTCGGCGAGATCGCCACACGCGAGACCTGGTGGCCGACCGCGTCCAGGCCGTGGAAATACATCACGATCCGGCGGCGTTCCGCATCGATATGCACATCCGGGGAGGCGATGTGCGGCGTGGTGATTTCCGACAGCACGTCGTGCGACATCGGCATGCCGCGCGCACGATACTGCGCCTCGAAATGCGCGAGCTCGTCGGAGGAGACGGCGGGCGGGGCGGTGAGGAAGCCCGACTGCGCCAGATGCAGGCTGCCTGGCGGATGCACGCGCCAGGGACCCGTGAGGTGATCCGCATAGGCGAGGCGGATGTAGCTGCCCTTGTGGTCAGCGAAATACAGGTAGTAGGCGCCGAGGCGGTGCTCGATCCAGTCGGGCACGCGGATCAGCGATGGGCCCTGGATGTTCACGCCGATGCTGGGATGCAGCTCCGGCCCGATGATCGGGCGGTTGGCCAGGCGGGTCACACGGATGTTCACGTGGCTACTCCTTGTCGCCGACTGGTGGCACGATGCGGCGCAACAGCAAGCAGCGAGGTACGACAGGATGGCAATGCGCATTCTCTGGCCCAACCTTCCGGCCGAATTCCACCAGATCGCCCGTGATGCGGTCGGCTCAGGCTTCGAGACCGAGTTCTGCGCCAGCGCCGCGGACGTGTCGGACGAACAATGGGCGAACGCCGACGCCATCGTCGGCTCGTGCCCGCCGCAATACATCGACAAGCTGCGCCAGTGCCGGATCTTCGTGAAGTACGGGGTTGGCTACGACGATGTCGATATCGAGCGCTTCGGCAAGCTGGGCATCCCCGTCTGCAATACGCCCGACTACGGCACGCGGGAGGTCGCCGACCATGCGATCGCCCTGATGATGACGTTGGCCAAGAGCATCGCCTATCACGACTCTGAGCTGCACGCCGACCTGCGCGGCAACTGGCGCCCCGCGCACAACCCGTTCGGCCGGCGGCTGTCGGTCTGCACCTACGGCGTGGTCGGCATGGGCCGCATCGGCACCGCCGCCGCGCGCCGCGCCAAGGCGTTCGACATGGATGTCGTGTTCTATGATCCGTACCAGCCGAACGGCTATCAGTTCGCCATCGGCGTCCGCCGGGCCGACACGCTGGCCGAGCTGATGGGCCAGTGCGATTTCGTCAGCATCCACGCGCCGCTGACGACGGAGACGCGCAACCTGATCGGGGCGGAAGCCTTTGCCGCGGCCAAGCGCGGCATGATCCTGATCAACACCGCGCGCGGTCCGATCGTCGATGTCGACGCGCTGTATGACGCCATGAAGGATGGCACAGTGCTGGCCGCGGGGCTCGATGTGCTGCCGGAGGAGCCGGCCAATGCGCAGCGGCGTCTCATCGCCGCCTGGCAGCGCAACGAGGACTGGATCCGCCACCGCCTGGTGCTGACGCCGCACTCGGCCTTCTACACGCCCGAAAGCATGCGCGACAATCGAGCCTTCGCCTCGCGCACGGCGGCGCGTTATCTGCGCGACGGACGGCTGGAGAACTGCGTCAACAAGCAATTCGTTGTTGCGCGCAACTAGCCCCTCGCTACACCTCTCCCGCCGCACGGGAGAGGTCGGCGCGAAGCGCCGCGAGAGGGTGTCACTACCGCTCAACTGCCTTCCTGATCTCCTCGAGCACATCGTCCGTCTTGTGTATGATGTCATCATTCCAGAACCGCACGACACGCCAGCCTTCAGCTGCGAGCCAGCGTGTTCGTCTTGCATCAGAGGCTGAGCTCGGCGTGCTGTCCGCCATCCGCTTCGATCACCAGTCTGTGCTCGACACAGGCGAAGTCGGCGATGAACGGACCCATCGGATGCTGGCGGCGGAACTTGCAGCCAGCGAAGCGTCTGGCACGAAGGAAGTACCAGAGCAGCCGTTCGGCATCGGTCATGTTGCGCCGCAAGTCGCGGGCGGGTGTGTTGGGCATGTGGCAACCGTGGCCGGGCAAGGTGGAAGAAGAGTTCATGCGGCGCCCTCTCCCGGTGCTGCGCGCCGACCTCTCCCGCATGCGGGAGAGGTGTATGGTTAGACTGGCCGCAAAGGATTTCCCATGAAAGACAAGGTTGACGTTCTCATCATCGGCTCGGGGGCTTCGGGCGCCGCGGTCGCCTGGAGCCTTGCCGAGACACGGATGAAGATCCTGTGCCTCGAGCAGGGTGACTGGATGAAGCAGTCCGACTATCCGACCAACGGGCGGGACTACGAGGCGCGGGTGTTCAGCGACTACGCAACCAGCCCGAACATCCGCAAGCGGCCCGCCGACTATCCGATCAACGACGACAACTCACCCATCAAGGTGGTGAACTTCAACGCTGTGGGCGGCTCGACGGTGATGTACACCGCGCATTATCCGCGCCTGCATCCCTCCGACTTCCGCGTCCGCACTCTTGACGGCGTGGCCGACGATTGGCCGATCGACTATGCGACGCTGGAGCCGTTTTTCGCCGAGAACGACCGCATGACGGGCGTCTCGGGCCTGGCCGGCGATCCCGCCTATCCGGCGCACGAGCCGCCGATGCCGCCTCTGCCGCTGGGCAAGTCCGGCGCCAAGATCGCGCAGACGATGAACAAGCTCGGCTGGCACTGGTGGCCATCCGACAGCGCGATCGCGACCACCGAATATGACGGCCGCGCGCCCTGCATCAATCTCGGTCACTGTACGCCGGCCTGCGCGCAGGGGGCGAAGGCGAGCACCGACATCACCTACTGGCCGCATGCCATCCGCGCCGGAGTCGAGCTCCGGACCAACTGCCGCGTGCGCGAGATCACCACCGGTGACGACGGCATGGCGACGGGCGTGGTGTATTATGACATCGACGGCGTTGAGCAATTCCAGCCCGCGGAGGTCGTCATACTCGCCTGCAATGGCGTCGGCACACCGCGGTTGCTGCTGAATTCCGCCTCCGGTCGCTTTCCAAACGGGCTGGCCAATTCCAGTGGACTCCTGGGCAAGAACCTGATGTTCCATCCCTGGGCAATTGTGCATGGCTATGTCGATGAACCGATGGACGGGCATCGAGGGCCGCCGCTCTGCCTTTGGAGCCAGGAGTTCTACGAGACCGATCGCTCCCGCGGCTTCGTGCGCGGCTATAATTTCCAGTTCAACCGCACCGTCGGGATCGGCACCGAGGCAGTCACCATGGAGGCCACCGGTCTGGTCCCCTGGGGCGAGGGGCACCACGACGCATTCCGTGGTCTCGTCGGTCATCGCATGTCGGTCGGCATCTGCACCGAAGACCTGCCAGAGGAGCACAACCGGGTCACTCTCGATCCGGTGCTCAAGGATCGCCATGGCATCCCGGCACCGAGGATCGACTACACCATCGGCGAGAACACGAATCGCATGCTCGATTTCGCGATCGATCGCGGTCAGGAGATACTCGCTGCGGCCGGCGCGCGGCATGTCAACGTCATCCGCCCCGTCGTCTACGGCGGCTGGCACCTACTCGGCACTGCCCGCATGGGCAACGATCCCGAGAGCTCGGTGGTGAATTCGTGGGGGCGCAGCCATGACGTGAAGAACCTGTTCATCGTCGACGGCAGCATCTTCGTCACCTCCGGCGGTGTGAACCCGACCTGCACGATCCAGGCACTGGCGCTGTACATCGCCGACAGCATCAAGCAGCGCCTGGCAACCCTGTTCGATTGAGGCCGACATGAACGACCAGAACCTGACCGAGGCCGAGATCGCTGACCTGCGCTGTCTCGCCGGAATGATCATTCCCCCGAGCGAGCAGTACGGCGTACCCGGCGCCGACGACGACACCATCTTCGCGGACATCGTGAACAGCATCGGACGCGACCGCGACGACGTGCGTACCGCGCTTGCCAAGCTGCGTACGCTGGCCGGCGGTCCCTTCGCGTCGCTCGATGCCGCACATCGTGGCGAGGTCGCTGCGAAGTTGCGCGCCGAGGGTGGTGCGGCCGTCGGCGTGCTGAGCCGGATCGTGCTGCTCTGCTATTACCGCGACGATCGGGTGATGGTTTCGCTCGGATTGGAGGTGCGGCCGCCTTTCCCCAAGGGCCACGTTCTCGAGCAGGGCGACTGGTCGCTGCTCGATCCAGTGCGGACCCGCAAGCCCTTCTGGCGCCCAGCGTCGTAAGGCCAAACGGACAATGCAGTTCCTGCCAGTGCGGCGAAACACCAATGCCGACTGCTGTGGCAGTCCCGTTGGTCGCGTCAACGGCGAGTAGGCTCTCTTGAGAGGTTTTGCCGCTGGACTACGCCGACTTGTCGCGAAATGCATAGAGTGGGCAACGCTCATCGCACAGTATGTGTTGGCGGCTGGGGGCTCATGCTTCGCGGTGTGGGTTCCGTTGATCCGTCACGTAGCGGAAGGCTTGGACCCGAACGCTGGGAGTTTGCGCTACGCGGTCTACGCGAGCTACGATCGACACAGCATCGTGGCTGATTATGTTGTAGCCCAGATTGAGGCCCTCTCACGCATCGGGTACCGGATTGTCGTCGTTCTGACATCCCGGCACGCGCAGGAGACGCAGACATCTAAACTCGCCCCCTATAGCTGGAAGATAGTTCACCGTCGGAATCTCGGTCACGATTTTGGTTGCTACAAGACGGGGATTCAGCAGATCGACGGGCTGCAGGAGATTGAGAGCCTGATCCTGATGAATGACTCCTGCTATGGTCCCTTATTTGATCTCGCTCGCGTTGAACGTCTTGCGCGTGAGGACGGCGCGGATATCTGGGGCATTACGGATAGCTGGTGGAAAAGCTACCATTTGCAATCATACTACCTCCGCCTAGGTAATCGTGCGGTCAACTCGGAAGCCTTCCGACGCTTTTGGGCGACCCTGCTGCCCTATCAGCCGCGGGACCTCGTTGTCCGCCTGGGCGAAATAAGGCTTACGCAGTACTTGGTGCGCGACGGGCTGACGACGGGAGTGTTGTGCCCGTATCGCGCTGTGGCCGAGAAAGCCCTGGAGCTTATTCTACCCCGCATCAATGCGGACGAAGCCAGCCTGTTGCCCTCGGAAATACAATATCTACGATGGCTGGCCGAGCAAATCAGCAAAGGCACGGACCTCAATCCAATGCACCCTTTCTGGGATGTGCTCATTGTGGAGTTTGCCTGCCCATTCATCAAGCGAGGCTTGCTACGCTCCAATCCAACCGGCGTTCCTGGCCTGTTCGATTGGCCGTCGCTGCTTGCAACATATACCGGCTACAATATCAGTCTCATCGATCGGCATTTGAAGATCAGATGATGCTAAGGACCTGCTGACGCGTGCGGCAAAGACTTGGATGGTCGGCACGCGGCCGGTCATGACGATGGGGGGGAAGCCGCTTGCGCGTCGAAGCACCTATTTGTAGCGGACCCTGAGTGAGACGAACTGGAATTGGGATCTGGTCGGATGTTGTACCGAGTGCCTCGCTCCCCTGCTGCCTTACGGTCCCAGCGGCCCACTCTACGATCTAATCGAACCGTGTGGGGAGCCGCCGGCTGGGGCCATCTACGCTGGCTGCACGGCGAGCAGACCGCCAACGAGTGTCCGGTATGCAAGACACTCGGACCACATCCTCTAATCCTTTCCGTCCCTTCGTTGATATCCCGCGACGCTACAATTACATTCGTGCAGTGCCGTATGTGCGACTGCGCATTTGTTGTCGACTACCAACCTCCGGCGTACGAGGCGACCTCAATCAGCGACGCACCGCTGCGCTTCTATGTTGAGCAAGGGGCTGGCTTCGATACTTTCGCCCGTGCGGTCTTTATAGCGGGGCAAAAGCCTGCGAAGAACTATCTCGATATTGGTTGTGGTTTTGGTTTTGGCGTGGACATGGCGGCTCGCATTTTTGGCTGGAATGCGATTGGCCTGGATCCCGGGGCCTTGGCCGCCGCGGGTCGAGAAATGCTCGGGATCAGGATCGAAAGTGATTTTGCCGTGACGGATGCAATGGCGCCCTATGACGTCATTCTTTGCATGGAGATCCTCGAGCACATCGCCGATCCGCATGTCTTCCTTGCGGACCTGCGTAGCCGCATCGCAGATGCTGGCACTTTGATCATTTCCACCCCCAACGCCCGCTACCTTGATACAGACCCGGACGGCGACATGTTGCTGCCGCTGCTCTCCGGCGGATATCATGCGATCCTGTATACGGAAGAGGCCCTCGCCAACATTGTTCGGCAGGCTGGATTTTCCGCTGTCAGGGTGGTCGAAACGCCCGCCAGTTTGTTCGCGGTCGCATCCTCATCAGGCCGACTGCCGGATCTCGAATGCGAGATCGACAGAGGCGCGTATGTTGGATACCTGCGAACCCGCTTCAGCGAAGTCGAGAGGGGCTCTCCCGTCCATACGGGGTTTGGTTACCGATTGCTGAGTTGTTTGACAGCGGATCTTTGCTAT
>CAVZNH010000058.1:0-44091 GCA_963776505.1 uncultured Alphaproteobacteria bacterium | reverse complement strand
CGGTCTCGCCCGGCGGCGAAAAGCCGACGGCGTTGGACAACAGATCGAACAAGACTTGGCGCAGGCGCCGCCCGTCGGCGGTGAACGTGCCGATGCCGGGCGCGGCGCGGATATCGAGCGCGATGCCATCCGTCTTGAGCCGGTCCTGCACGCCCTCGGCCGCCTCGTCCATGCAGGCGCGGATATCGACTTGCGTAAGGTTGAGCGCCATGGCGCCGGCGTCGATGGTGGCGAGATCGAGGATGTTGTTGATCAGCGCCAACAGCGCGTTGGTCGAGGCCGTGATGTAGCCGAGATATTCGCGCTGCTTGTCGGTGAGCGGCCCGAACGCGGGGTCGCCGAGGAAATGCGCGAAGCCGATGATGTTGGTAAGCGGCGAGCGCAATTCGTAAGAGACGTGGTGCACGAAATCGACTTTAATGGCGTTGGCGTTTTCCAGCGCCTCGTTCTTCTCGATCAGCGCGCGCTCGACGTTCACCGTGTCGCTGACATCCTGGAAGGTGACGAGCGTGGCGCCGTCCGGCAGCGGCATGGCGGTCATGTCGATCAACATGCCGTCGCGCCGCTCGATGCGCGCGGCGATCGGTTCGCGGTTGTCGATCGCGGTCACCGCGGCGCGCAAGTTCCGCCACACCGTATTGTCGTCGTGCAGCGCCTGCGCCCAGGCGGTCACCGCCTCGACATGCGGATGCTGGTCGAGCGCCTCGGGGGCAAGCTTCCACATGCGCTGGAACGCCGGATTGTGCAGCCGTACGCGGCCGTCCGAGCCGAACACCGCGACCGCCTCGGCGAGATGGTCGAGCGTCTCGCGCTGCACCTTGATCAGCGCGTCGTAGCGGCGGTGCAGGGCGAGGCGCTCGGTGACGTCGTCGTAGAGATAGGTGACGCCGCCCTCCGGATTGGGCGTGGTGACGACGCGCAGCGTGCGGCCGTCCGGCAGGTGCCACATATGCTCCTGCGGCTCGACCGCGCGGTAGGCCTCGTGCAGTTGCTGCTTCCACTGCCTGAAGTCCTGCTCCTCGGGCAGCTTGCGGCTGGCGCGCAGGGCGTCGAGCAAAGCCGAGTCGGTCGGCGTCTGCTCGAGCAGGCCGCCGTCGAATTCGAACAGCGAGCGGAAGGCGGCGTTGTTGAAGATCAGCTTGCGGTCGACATTGAAGATGGCGACGCCTGTGGCGAGCTGGTCGAGCACGCGGCGGTGCGCCTCGATGCTGCGCGCGAGGTCGGCGCGCACGGCCTCCACTTCGGTAGCATCGATTGCCATGCCGGCGGAACCGGCAACGCTCGGCGCATCCATCACGTCGAAAATGCGGCGCTCACCGGAAACGATGGCCGGCACGCGGGCCGAATGCGGACCGCGGCCGGCACGCGCGCGCGTGAAGTCGTCACGCGCCGAAAGGTCGAGCAGTTCGAGCCCGCGCTTGACCGCGTCGGCGGAATCCTCGGCGCCGACGGCGCGGGCGTAAGCCGCGTTGACGAAGATCAGGCGGCCGGCCTGATCGCGTCCCCACACCGGGCTCGGCAGCGAGTTGAGCAGCGTCTTCAAGGTCTCGACGTCGCCGGTCAGCCGGTCGTGACGGGAGGTGAGGTCTATCAGCTCGGACTCGATGCCGCTGACGTCGCGCAGGCGCAGCACCGCGCGCCCCGCCACCGCGCGCCCGTCTGCCTCGAGCGGCCGCCCGGTGCTGGTGGTGAGCGTCATGACGAAGCCGCGGCCCTCGCGGCGCAAGGTGTCGACCGCGTGCTCCATGCGTTGCGCCGCCGCCGCCTCCAGCCAGGCGCCGAAGGCAAGCACGCGCTCCGGCAGCCGAGCCCGATACGATCATGCCGGTGTCGCCGATGATGTCCGGCTCGTCCGTGCCGGCCGGCCAGGCCACCAGCACTTGCGGCTGCGACAACAGCAGGGTCTTGAGGCGGTCGATTTCGGCGCGCAGCACCATGGCTTCGTCCTGCGCCGCGGATTGCGCCAGGGCGGCGGATTTGCGCGTGCGCAGCAGGACGACGATGGCCAGCGCGGTGAAGCAGAACAGACCGAGTGTCGTGGTGGCGGCGGCAATCTGGTCGTGGCTTACCGTTGCGGCGGCGCCGGTAAAGCGGTCGATGAGGCCCGTGCCGGCATGCGCCGGCGCGCCGCACGACATGGCAAGAACCAAGGTGGCGAGGAATCCGCCCCGTCTCGGACGAGCACGCAGCCTCTCGCTCGCCGTCCGGATTGTCGCCGGCATTTCAGATTGGCCCCAGGAGTGCGAATGGCGTCCGCCGCGCCACGCGCAAATCGGAAGACTTTACCCCCGCGAGGAACTCGCGCCGAAAAAGTCCAGACCGTGAACGTGAATCGGATTGACCGCGCGGTTGCGTTATTTCAACGCGCCGGCCCGCTTCGCCATGGCCTCGACGCTGATGCCGGCGAGCGCCGACGAAAACGAGCGCTCGGCTTCGACCAGCGCCGGCTTCACCACGTCGTTGGCCAGCGCCGAGTGTGGCAGTTGCGGATGGTCGGCGTCCTCGTCGGCGTTGACGGCACGGAGAATATCGTCGGCGCTGACCAAGCGGTGCTCGCGCGCGAGTTCGTAGCCGCCGTGCGGTCCGCGCACGCCACGCAGGATGCCTTCGCGCACCAGCGCCTGCAGGACGGGTTCGAGATGACGCGGCGGCAGCTTGTGGCGCATCGCCAGCGCCTTGGCCGAAACCGGCCGGCCTTGGGCGTTGATCGCCACATCGATTACAGCGGCAATAGCAAGAACGCCCTTGCGGGACACCATCGGCATGCTTGGCACCACGGACCACGAAAGGCGCTGGTAATAGGCTACAGTCGGGTGTCCGTCCAGCCGAAAACATATGCATAATCAAATTCAACTGCCGGTAGAGCCAAATCCGCCAGTTCCTCGTGAGGTTTGGTCGAGAGTGGCGACCTCAAGCACCTGTGCACGCGCAACGGTTGCAACCACCAATTGGGCGATTCGCATGCCGCGCGCGATGGTCACCGCCTCGCCGCCGAGATTGATCAGCAGCACCTGGACTTCGCCGCGGTAGTCGGCGTCGATGGTGCCGGGCGCGTTGAGCACGGTGAGCCCGTGTTTGATGGCGAGGCCGGAGCGCGGCCGCACCTGCGCCTCGGTACCCGGCGGCAGCGCGATGGCGATGCCGGTGGGCACCAGCGCGCGCGCGCCGGGCGAAAGCGTGAGCGGCGCGTCCGCCGGCAGCGCGGCGAGCAGATCCATGCCGGCGGCAGCGCGTCTGATACGCCGGCAGCGGCAGGTCCAGGCCGTGCGGCAGGCGGGTGATGGGGACGGTGATGGTCATGCGAACCCTTGATCCGTCACCCTGAGGTGGCCGCGCGGAGCGCTCGCTTCGCTCGCACCTCAGGATGACGGAGAAAAGATGGCCGCATAGTCTTCCCCAGGTTCTTTGGCAATTCGCTCCACCAACATCTTCGCCACGTTTTCCTTCGACTGCGGCGGCCAGGGCTCGATGCCTTGCGCGGTCACCACTGAATCGTGTTGCTGTCGCCGCCCATGATGCCGGTTTGCGGCGACACGTCGTTGGCCAGATCCAGTCGCAGCCTTTGCGCTTGAGCTTGTCCCTGGCATTGGTGGCGACGTTCTCCGTTTCCGCGGCAAAGCCGATCACCAATTGCGGCCGGCCGGTCTTGCGGTGGGCGATGGTGGAAAGGATGTCGGGATTTTCAGTGAGCGACAATTCCGGCGTCGCCTGGCCGGGCTTTTTCTTGATCTTCTGTTCGCCGGCGTTTGCGACGCGCCAGTCGGCGACCGCGGCGGCGAAGATGGCGACGTCGGCGGGTAGCGCGCTTTCCACCGCTTTGAGCATGTCGCGCGCGCTCTCGACGTGGATGACGGAAACGCCTGGCGGATCGGGCAAATTGACCGGCCCGCTCACCAGCGTGACATCGGCGCCGGCGCGCGCCGCGGCCGCGGCGATGGCGTGGCCTTGCTTGCCCGATGAACGGTTGGCGAGGTAGCGCACCGGATCGATCGGCTCGTGCGTCGGGCCGGAGGTGACCAGCACGCGCTTGCCCTTGAGCGGTTGCGCGCCGCCGGCGAGCAAGCTGTCGATCGCGGCGGCGATCTCCAGCGGTTCGGCCATGCGGCCCAAGCCGCGCTCACCCTTCTCCGCCATCTCGCCTTCGTTGGGACCGACGAGCACGACGCCGTCGGCGACGAGCTGCGCCAGATTGCGCTGCGTCGCTCTGTTCGCCCACATGTACGGGTTCATCGCGGGCGCCAGAAGGATTTTGGTGCCGGCCGCGAGCAGCACGGCGGTGGCGAGATCGTCCGCATGACCGTTCGCCATCTTGGCCATCAGGTCGGCGGTCGCCGGCGCGACGACAACGAGGTCGGTCTCGCGCGCTAGCCGGATATGGCCGACATCGAATTCGCTCGACGCATCGAACAGGTCGGTGAAAACGCGCTCGCCGACGATAGCGCCAGCCGACAGCGGCGTGACGAAATGCTCGGCGGCTTTCGTCAGAATGCAGCGTAGGCGAGGCCGCGTTCCTTAAGCCGGCGGATGAGATCGAGCGACTTGTAGGCGGCGATGCCGCCGCCGATGATCAACAGCACGCGCTTGCTGTCGGCTGGCGCGTCCGTTGCCCGGCCCGGCGGGGCGCTCTTGCCGAGCGGCGCGAAGCTTTCGAGGGTCTCTTCACCGGCCTCCTCGGCGGCGGCGCGCAAAATGGTGCGCACCTCGTCCTCCACCGAGCGGCCGCTGTGGGCCGCGCGCAGGCGCAACAGCTTCTTCAGGCGCTCGTCGAGCTGACGGACGGTGAGGGACGCCATGAGAAAACCTTCGTTTCATGAGCGGTTTACAGGAAAATGATAGCATTGCTATCAATGCAATCAAAGGCCGTTTGAAAAATTTAATCCAGAGCTGCTTGACCGTCGGGCCTTGTCACGTAATTAACCCAATAGTTATTTAACTGAATGGTTCAATACAAATGCCGACCGACCGCCTCAGCACCACCTTCTCCGCTCTCGCCGATCCGACGCGGCGCGCCATTCTCGCGCGCCTCGCCCTCGGCGAGACCACGGTGAGCGAGCTCGCCAAGCCGTTCAAGATGAGCGGGCCTGCCGTCTCCAAGCATCTCAAGGTGCTGGAACGCGCCGGCCTGATCGCGCGTTCGCGTGAGGCGCAGTGGCGCCCCTGCAAGCTTGAAGCGGCAGCCCTCAAGCCGGTCGACGACTGGCTATCCGAATATCGAAGGCTCTGGGAAGAGCGGCTCGATCGCCTCGACGATTACCTAAAGACGCTGCAAGCCAAAGGAGCAAAGCGTGAGCGTGATAAATAGCATCGACCTCGAGCGCGATCCGCGTTCGATCATCGGCACGCGCGTGTTCGACGCGCCGCGCGAACTGGTGTTCTCGGCCTTCACCGATCCCAAGCATCTGGCGCAATGGTGGGGCCCGGACGGTTTCACCACGACGACCAGCGCCTTCGAATTCAAGGCCGGCGGCGTCTGGCGGTTTGTCATGCACGGGCCGGACGGCCGGGATTACCAGAACCGCATCACGTTCGATGAAATCGTTGCGCCCGAGCGCATTGTCTATCGCCACGCCGGCGGCGAGGATGTCGAACCGGTGCAGTTCAAGCAAACACTCACGTTCGAGAATCTCGGCGGCAAGACGCGGCTCACCTGGCACGGCGTTTTCCCGACTGCCGAGGAGCGCGCGCGCGTCATCAAGGACTACGGCGCCGACAAGGGCCTGGCGCAGACCATGGCGCGGCTCGCCGAATTTGTGGCGGCGCAGCGGAAATAGTCATGTTGCGTGTCGGTAAACCCATATTCCGCTCATCCCCGCGTAAGCGGGAATCCAGGGCTCCGCTCGTGGTGTCTGAGATTGTTGCCCCTGGGTCCCCATCGCAAGTCGGCTATAGCCGACTTGCGCATATAACGTGGCAGACATCGGGTATACCCGATGTCTGCGCGCGGCGACGAACGGAGCTAGGAAAGCGCCCGCAGCGCGGCGCGCAAGGCGTCGGCGGAAATGCCGACGAGAGATTTTTCGGTTTCGGCGTGCGTCTTTTGCCAGATCGGGAATGCCTTACGCAGCAGCGCGCGGCCGGCGGCGGTGATGATCAAGCGCCGGTTCCGTTTGTCCTCTTTGTCGACGGCGACCTTGACCAGGCCGCGCCGCTCCAAGGGCTTGAGATTGGCCGTGAGCGTGGTGCGATCCATGGCGAGCAGTGCCGCGACGCTGCCGACATTGGGCGGTTCCGGGCGGTTGAGCGAGGTCAGCAGCGAAAACTGACCTTGCGTGAGGTCGAACGGACGCAGCGCTTCGTCGAAGCGCCGCGCCAGCGCACGGGCGGCGCGCTGCACGTGCAGACAAAGGCAAGTGTCGCGGACGTGCGGCGTCGCACTGAACGGAAGTTCCCGGCACGAAACGTCGAGGCGGTACTGGGCTGTTGACATGCCACAATTATGTTGATATCAACGTATTTGTCAAGTTCAATCTGTGGAGAAGACCCATGCAAGTTCAGCCCTATTTGTTCTTCGAAGGCCGTGCCGATGAGGCGATCGAATTCTACAAGAAGACGCTCGGCGCTACGGTCGAAATGCTGATGCGCTGGAAAGACGCGCCCGAGAAATCGATGTGCACGCCGGGCAACGAGAACAAGGTGATGCACTCCTGCATCAAGATCGGCGAGGTCGTCGGCTATAAGGAAGCACTCGAAGTCTTTGATGATCTTCGCGATACCATCTTGAGAAACTACCGCCTCGATCTGCACAATCCGCTTGACATCGCCGGCGATACGTTAGCGCGGCGTATCACGTACACCGAGGTGCCTGAGAAGTTTCCGTTCTGCCTTGCCGGCCTGCTCGCCTGCCGCGGATCAATCGCCGCAGATTATGAGGGACGGCCGGAACATGCAGCTTGCTACTTCATCGCTGCTCGCTTCTCGGCCCAGATGCTATTGCGGGCGCTGGACAGCGCCGGCATGAGCGATGGAGAGCTGGCTACGTTGCCAGAACGCACCTTGCTTGCCCTCACAGGTGCGCTCCAAGCACAGGCGAAGCACGATGGCAAAGACAGACGCGGTCGGCGGATCTGAGCACCGGCACGCAGGCTAGCCTTCCCGTTCGCTGGCCCTTTGGCGCAATGTGAACTTTTGGATCTTCCCGGTGGCTGTCTTCGGCAGTTCACCGAAGACCACGCGCTTTGGCACCTTGAACCGTGCCATCGACTGTCGACAGAACTGGATGATCTCGGCCTCGGTGATCCCCTCATATCCGGGCTTCAATTCCAGAAACGCGCAAGGCGTTTCGCCCCAGGTTGGATCTGGCTGGGCAACCACGGCTGCCGAGAGAACCGCAGGATGCCGAGAAAGCACCTCTTCCACTTCGAGCGTCGAAATATTTTCGCCGCCCGAGATGATGATGTCTTTTGAGCGGTCCTTGATCTCGATGTAGCCGTCCGGGTGCCAGACCGCCAGATCACCCGAGAGACACCAGTCACCAACCAGCGTCTTGCCCGTCGACTCAGGATTGGCGAGATAGCCCTTCATCACCGTATTGCCCCGCATCATCAGCTCGCCCATCGTTTTGCCGTCGTGTGGCACGGGGGTCATCGTTGTCGGGTCAGCGACCATCAGTCCGGCGAGCGTCGGATATGCCACGCCCTGGCGGGCCATGTTCGCGTAGCGCTGCTCGACGGGAAGTTCGCTCCATTCGGGTTGGGGAACACATGAAGTCGCCGGGCCATAGGTCTCGGTGGCACCGTAGAGATGCGTGACGCGAAAGCCGATGTCTTCCATGGCACGCAGCACGGACGATGGAGGTGCCGCTCCGCCGGTGGCGCAGTTGACTGTGTGGGTGAATGCCACGCGCTGTGAGTCAGGCGCCTGCGCGATCATGTTGAGCACAATCGGTGCACCGCAGAGATGGGTGACACGGTGCTGTGCGATGAGCTGGAAGATCATCGCCGTGTCGACCTTGCGCAGGCAGATCTGCGTGCCGCCCACCGCGACCACCGCCCAAGGGTAGGACCAGCCACTGCAATGGAACATCGGCAGCGTCCACAGATAGACGCTGTCGGAGCTCAGACCGAACATCAACGCGTTGCTGAGGGCCTGGAGGTAGGCGCCGCGATGGCTGTAGACGGCGCCTTTTGGATCTCCCGTCGTGCCGGACGTATAAAGCAGGCAGATTGATTGCCACTCGTCATCCGGCTCGCGCAGTTCGAACGCCGGATCGCCTCCGTTCAGCAGGGCTTCGTAGGTGATATCGCCGATGCCGGGTACCGCCGGCAGCCCGGGGTTCTCAATCTCGACCACCAGCACATCATGGTCGAGCTGAGTGCGAACAATGCCCATCAGCGCGGCGAACTCACGGTCGACAATCAGCACCTTGGCACGCCCGTGGTTGAGCGAGAACGCGATGGTCGCAGCGTCCAACCGTGTATTCAGCGGATTGAGCACGGCGCCAAGCATCGGTATTGCGAAATGCGCCTCGATCATCTCTGGAATGTTGGAGGCGAGGATGGCCACCGTGTCCAGCCGCCTTACGCCGCGATCCGCAAGTGCGGATGCAAGGCGCGCACAACGCTCGCTGAGCTGACCATAGCTAAAGCGGCGCTCGCCGTCGATGACCGCGACCTTGTCCCGAAACGACGCCGCGCTGCGTCGCAGGAAGCTGACGGGCGAGAGCGGGACGAAGTTGGCGGAAGTGCGATCCAGGCCGGTCTCGAACAAATGCCCTGTGTCCTGCTGGTCCATCACTTCCTCCCTGTCACCGTCACGCGCGCGGAATGGTCACAAGCCGCTGACCAGATGGCCGCCATCAACAGCAACGATGCTGCCGGTCATGTACGAACCGGCGTCCGACGCCAGCAAAAGCAGCGGACCTTCAAGTTCCCGCAGCTCGCCCAGGCGGCGCTGCGGGATCCGCCGGATCAGCGCCTTGCCCACGTCGCTGCTGAAGAACGCTTCGTTCAACTCGGTCTCAATGTAGCCGGGCGCGAGGGCATTGACCCGGATGCCATGACGCGCCCATTCCAACGCAAGCGCCTTGGTCATCTGTACGACACCGGCCTTCGAGATCGCGTAGGGCGCGACACCGCCGGCGACGCGCACACCCAGGATCGAGGCGATGTTGACGATGCTGCCGCTGACACCGTGATGGATCATCCGGCGCGCCGCGTGCTGAGCGACCACCCAGACGCCTTTGAGGTTGGTATCGACAATCGACGACCAGTCGTTCTCGGTCATGTCGAGCGCCGGGCGGGTGACCGTGACGCCTGCGTTGTTGATCAGGATCGTGACTGGACCAAATCGCGTCTCGGCCGCGGCGAAAGCCTGCTCGACACTGCTG
Organism: uncultured Alphaproteobacteria bacterium; assembly: GCA_963776505.1. Lineage (GTDB taxonomy): Bacteria > Pseudomonadota > Alphaproteobacteria > Acetobacterales > Acetobacteraceae > JAMXLO01. The sequence continues at coordinate 34,766 of CAVZNH010000058.1, read as the reverse complement.
GCGTCGGTCACGTCCATACGTACGGCATATGCCTGGGCGCCCGAGGCGATGATCAATTCCACCGTCTGCGCCAACTGAGCCTCACGGCGAGCGGCGACGGTGACCTGCGCACCGGCATCGGCAAGCACAGATGCGAAGTGCCGGCCCAATCCGCTCGATGCACCGGTCACCAGCGCGTGCTGCAAGTTCAATCGGAATATATCGTTCATCGTGCGCATTCCTTCCCGCAGCGGATCTACCGAGCCGGCACCCGCATCAGGATCGACCACCCCTCCCTTCCGTCAAGATAGCTCCGGTCGGGCGCGGTCGTGATCGTCGGATGCAAGCCGTGCCCGGATGCCGTTGGCGTGATTGAGTGCTGGATCGACCCAGCGCGCCGCCGCCGCCACTGCCGGGTCAAGATCGAACGCGGCCGTCAGATCGACGCCTGCATCGCGCGCGGTCGGATCCTGAGCCAGCACGTCCGCCAGCGAGGCGCCCGTCTGTCGCACCTGCTCGGCCGCATGCTCGACGAGACGATGTGCGGTTTCGCGACCCAGTCGCGCCCCAAGGCGTGCAGCGGCCGCATCGGCAAACAGCAGGCCGTGGGTCAGATCGATGTTCGCCCGCATCCGGTCCGCATCGACGACCAGGCCCTCCGCCAGAACCCGTGCCTCGCGCAAGGCACCCGACACCAGGCCGAACAGCAACGGCAGAGCGTTCCACTCGGCGTGCCACAATCCGGCCGGGCGCTCATGCGCTGCAGCCATCGCCTCGAACAGTGTCGACGCGAGCCCTTTCGCGGCGGCATGAGCGGCCACTATCACCGTCGCAGCCACCGGATTGCGCTTGTGCGGCATGGCCGAAGAACCGCCCCGCCCGGCGATGTATGGTTCGGCGACTTCACCCACTTCGGTCGAAGCGAGATGCACGACATCGGTTGCCATCTTCGCCAGCGCGCCGGTCAACTCCACCAGCCACGCACCGGCTTCCGCGATGCGAGTGCGGTTCGTGTGCCAACAGAGCGGCGTGACGCCAAGACCAAGCGTCAGCGCAAAGGCCGCAAGCACCTTAGGACCATCGGCACCGAGAGAAGCCAGCGTACCGACCGGACCGCCGAGTGAGGCGACCAGTAGCCGCTTGCGGAGTTCGGGCAGACGGTCCGCGGTATCGGCGACGCCGGTGAGCCAGACAGCGACCTTGTAGCCGAAGCTGACGGGCGCTGCGTGCTGCTGATAGCTGCGTCCCACGCAGGCGGTCGCGCGGTGGTGGTCCGCGAGGTGCGCGAGGCCGACCATGATCGCGTCCAGATCGACAGCGATCAGCATCAGTGCATCGCGTATGCGGAGCACAAGGGCGGTATCGATGATGTCCTGCGTGGTCGCGCCTTTGTGGAATGACCGCTCCAGTTCCGCGGGCAGGCGCGCCTGCACCGCCTGGACGAACGGGATCGTCGGCACGCCGGCCACGCCGGCACGAACGCCGATTGCGGCGATGTCGAGATCCTCGGGACGGATCGCCTCGATCGCGGGAGCCAGGTCTACAGGCGCAAGACCGAACCGGCTCTCGCTGCGCGCGAGGGCTGCTTCGACGGCCAGCATGCTGCCGACCCACGCCGTGTCGGAGAAGCAGGCCCGCATCGCATCGGTCGCGAACAACGGGCCGAGCAGCTCGGAATCGAGCGGGGAGAAGCTCATTCTGCCACCATACCGGATCTGCCGTTGGAAAGATCGTTGGGCATCGACGGCATCTTCGGGACCTTACCGGACGCGGCGGCCTGCACGCCCTCGGCGAGCGCCTCGCCAACCTGCGCCTGCAGCCAGGCGCGACCCTGCGCGGAACAGAAGTCGGTAACTGCCGTCGAGTAATGGAGCGGGTGCATCATCAGTATTCGATCGTAGCCACTTTGCGCAATTCTTCCGGCGTGCTGGTGCCGAAGCCGAAGAATTCGAGGTAGGCAGGGATCATCTCGAACAACATATCGGTGCCGACCTGGACAGTGCAGCCCTTGTCCCGCGCCGCGCGAAGCAGGGGCGTGTACTCCTCCTTCATCACCACTTCGCCGACGAATGTGGTCGACGCGACCCTGGTGATGTCGAGCGGCATGGGATCCCCGGACTTCATGCCAAGCGGCGTGGCATTCACCACGATGTCATAACCAGCGGGATCGTTAGAGCCGGTGGCGACCTTCAGCGAGGGATAATATTGCCGCAGCCGATCGGCCAGCGCCTCGGCTGAGGCTGTGACCGGATCGTATAAGCCAATCGCCGATAGCCCGACCGCTGCCAACGATGCCGCGATGGCGGAGCCGACCCCGCCGCAGCCGATGACGAGGGCGCGAGCGCCGGCAATCCGTTTGCCCTTGCGCTCGACACCTCGTACGAAGCCCGAGCCATCGAACATGTCGCCCACCAGCGTCCCGTCGGGCCGACGCAGGATCGCGTTGCAGGCGCCGGCGATCTTCGCCGTCGTCGTCATCTCGTCGACAAGTCGCGTCGTCGTCACCTTGTGCGGCATGGTGACGAGGGCACCATGCACGTTCGTTGTGCTGAACAGCGCCTTCAGCAACGACGGGTATTGCGGCGGCTGCACTCCCACGGGTACGACGACGGCGTTTATACCCTTCATCTCGAACCAGGGATTGTAGATCATCGGCGCCTTGAAGAACTCGGTGGGATAGCCGAGGTGAACGATCAGTTGGGTCCTGCCGGTGATCATGGCGTCATTTCCAACACGGGTCTGCGTTGTCCGCATAATGCCGCCGGACCGTGGGTTCAATCATGCCAGCAGTCGCGAAATGATCGAGGGCATTCATGCACGTGCGCTCGCCGACGTGCCGGATGTCACGAGCCCAGCCCGCATCCTGTCGTAATCCTCCTTATCGACGGGAACCGCGCCGGCGTTTCCGAGATCATTGAGGTGAATGCGATAGGTTTCGCGGGCGCTCAAGGCTGCGAGCGCCGAGATGATCGTCACGCCGAGGGTGATCGCCCCGATGGTCAGTGGAATGTTGCTGGAGCCTGGCGGCGCCACTGCCGCGAACAGCGCCGGAAGCAGGGCGGTGATGGTTGTGCCGATATTTTGCGCGATGGCCATTGCCGTGACCCGCGTGCTCGTGGGGAACAGCTCGGGATAGAAGCTTGGGAAGATCGCGTTGTAACCCTGATAGATGACGCCCCACATAAGCAGCGACATCAAAATAGCCAGAGGCACGTTGGCAATGCTGATCGCGTAGAGATAGCCAAAGGACAGAAGTCCCGAACAAAGGGCGCCGACGACGATGGGAGGGCGGCGGCCGATCCTGTCAGACAGGCGGCCGACCAGGGGAATGACGATAACGGCCAGGATGTTGCCCAGCACCGGTATCCACAGATAGACCGCACTTGGAAAGCGGATGCCATACGCTGCCTGCACCGCGTAGGCGCCCCCGAAAATAGTGGCGACGACAGGGATGACATTCATCAGCGCCATGCAGATGACCCGGATCATGTCCGGCCAATGATACTTGAAGGCCTCAAGTATCGGTGTTTTGGGCACCGCTCGATGCGCGCCCTCCTCTGCGAAAGCGGGTGTCTCGTCGACTTCGCGGCGAATGATGTAGCCGGCGATGATCACAATGACGCTGAGCAGGAACGGCACGCGCCATCCCCAGGAGTTGAATGAGGCCTGGGGCAGGTAGTAGGCCAGGGGCAGAAATACGGCGGCGGCAAGGATCTGTCCGGCCTGCACGCCCTGAAGCGAGAAGCTGGCGTAATAGCCGCGTCGCCCGAACGGCGCGTGCTCGAGGATCATCGAGCTGGCACCGGAGATTTCCCCGGCGACCGCAAAACCCTGGATGAGGCGCAGAGCGACGAGGAGGACCGGCGCAAGTATGCCGACCTGCTGGTAGGTCGGCAGCACACCGACTGCCATCGTTGAGATGCCCATCAGAAACATGCAGACCAACAGCACGGTTTTGCGGCCGTGTGTATCGCCCCAGTGACCCAGGAAGAAGGCACCGATCGGCCGCGCGACGTAGCCGACGCCATAGGTCGCCAAGGATGCGACGATCGCGACCGTGGGATTGCCTGACGGGAAGAAGATCTGCGGAAAGACCAATGCGGCGGCCGAGGCGTAGATGAAGAAGTCATAGTATTCAAGCGCGGATCCGATCCAGCCGCTGGCGGCGGCCTTTCGCGTTTGATGCACGCCATGCGGCTCGTGTTCGGTGAGAGTGGTCATTGAGGCTCCTCCCGCGTCGCTTGGTGGCGGAAAGCGCTTCAACTGGCAGCTGCACACTCCCAGCACATTTGCGTGCAACAGCCGAAGCCTTCCGCGACGTAGAGCATGCGCACTCCGTCGGCCACGTGTCCACCGGGATGGTGCGGTCCGCAACGGCAGCGAAGATGGACAGCATTGCGACCCCGAGGCACCCTCGGCTGGAAATACTGAGGGCTGGAAGATGGCCGACTGGACCGGCAAAGACCGCATCCGCATGACGGTCGATGAAGCGCGTGCACTGGGGGAAGCCGCGATGCGCGGCGCCGGATTCGACGACGAAGATGCGCGCATCCTGACGGATCACGTGCTGGATGCGGCCCTGTGCGGCTACGAATATTCCGGCCTGCCGAAATTGCTGAACGTGGTCGACTACCCGAATTTCCGGCAGCCCCGGCACTCCGTCAGCGTGGTGCGCGAGACCGGAGCCACCGCCCTGCTCGATGGCGGCAACACGACGGGCATGATCGCGGCCTATCGCGCGTCCGAAGCGACCATTCAACGCGCGCAGGCGCATGGGCTTGCGGTCGTTTGCCTCGGCAATACGTGGATGACCGGACGCAGCGCCTATTATTGCGAAATGATCGCGCGTGCCGGCCTGGTCGTGATCCATACGGTGGCGTCTCCGCCGGCGGTGGCCCCGTTCGGTGGCACGCGGCCTGCGCTCGGCACCAATCCGATTGCCTTCGGCTTTCCGACCGACAGCGATCCGCTTGTTATCGACATGGGGACGTCGGCGTTTATGGGAACCGACCTGCAGTTCCGGGCCCGTCTCGGCACACCGATCCCTGCAGGCGTCGCGCTCGGGCCGGACGGACAGCCGACAACGGATGCCGTAGCTGCGCGCGAGGGCGCGCTGCTTCCGTTCGGTGGCCCGGAGGGTGGCTACAAGGGTTTCGGACTTGCGTTGGCCATGGACGCGCTTGGCGCCCTGACCGCCGGGATACGACCGGCAGACGCGGTGAGCGGCTATATGTTCTTCGCGTTCAAACCGGACCTGTTTCTGTCACCCGACGCGTATCGGCAGGAAGTCAGCCGACGGATCGGCGCGATCAAGAATACACCGCGCACAGATTGGGGTGGAGAAGATCCGCATTCCAGGCGAGCGCGCTACGCGACACGCGCGCGTCTTATGCGCGATGGGATCGAGATCGATCGGAAGATCCACGCCGCGCTGGGACGCCTTGCCGAAGGACATCTCGATCACGGCGGTTGAAGGCAACGCCCACTGGAGGCATCGTTCTCCACCGTCCAACGAAAGCCAGTTGCCATGATGATAGTTGACGCACAGATCCACCTCTGGGCCAAAGGCACACCATCCGCCCATCATCGCCAAACGCCGTACCTGAAGGAGGAAGCGCTTGCCGCCATGGACGCCGCCGGCGTCGATCGCGCGGTGGTCCACCCGGTGATGTGGGACCCTGATTCGAACGAACTGGCCGTCGAAGCGGCGCGTGCCGCATCCGGATCGCTTCGCCATCATGGGTTGGTTCTACCTGGATCAGGCAGATCAGCGCGCTGCGATCGACACCTGGAAAAGCCGGCCCGGGATGAAGGGATTGCGGTTCTACTTCTCCGATCCACGGTCGCAGTCCTGGCCGGACGACGGCACGCTGGACTGGCTGTGGCCGGTGGCCGAACGCCTGAACATTCCGGTTTCTCTGCAGGCATCAGCGTTCCTGCCACGGGTTGGCGAAATCGCGGAGCGTCACCCCGGACTGAAGCTCAGCATCGATCACATGGGCGTGCCGCGCGCGACGGAAGGAGCGGACGCCGCCTATCGCAACCTGCCACAGTTGCTGGCATTGGCGAAGCATCCGAATGTGGCGGTGAAGGCAACCGGTCAGGCCGGCTATGCGCTGGACCAATATCCGTTCCGCAGCATACACGATCCGTTGCATCGTGTGTTCGACGCATTCGGCCCGCACCGCATGTTCTGGGGCACCGACATCACCCGCATGCATTGTACGTGGCGCCAGTGCGTGACACTGTTCACCGAGGAATTGCCCTGGCTGCGTGGCGCCGACCTGGACCTGGTGATGGGCCAGGCGTTCTGCGACTGGATCGGCTGGCAGACGTCCGGCTCCTAACGGTCCGTGGCCATGATGAAGCTGTTCCACACGCCGGCATCGCCCTTCGTTCGCAAATGCTCAGTCACCATCAGGGAGCTTGGCCTCGAAGACCGGGTGGAGATCATCCCGACGAAATGGCCGCATTCCTGGGGCACTGAGACGGTGCCCTATCGGGAGGACTTCCTCGCGGCGACGCCGATCGCCCGGATTCCCGCGCTGGTGACCGAGGATGGCGAACGCCTGACCGAATCATCGCTGATCTGCGAATACCTGAACGACGAGCTTGGTGGCTATCGCCTGTGCCCACAAAGCGGACGTGAGCGGTGGCACATCCTGTCCGTGGCGTCGGTGGCGACCAGTGGGATCATGGAATCGCTGGTGGCGCGCCGCGCAGAGCTGCTGCGCAAGCGCGACGCCTCGCAGAACAAGCAGGAATTCTCCCCGAGTTTTGTCCGCAAGATGATGGAGCGGATAGACCGCTGCTATCAGCGTCTGGACGAGCTGTCGCATGACTTCCGCACCGACGTCGATCTCGGCCAGATAGCCGCGGGATGCGCGTGCGGCAATACCGATTTCCGCTACCCCGAGGATGATTGGCGCGCCATCGCCCCCAACCTCGCGCGCTGGTACGAGCGCTTCCGCAGGCGACCGTCCATGCGCGCAACGGAGCCGGGGGAGACCCCGTTCGACAGCGACGACACGCATTCGGCCGCCAGCCACGCGGCGTGATCAAGGAGCAGGCGGTGGATCAGGAGCAATACCACTATCTGATATACCTGGAACCCAGCTCAAATCTCTGGCGCTGGACGCTCTATAACCCGCTGGGTCGGATGGCAGCGCAGAGTGTCGAGAAATACTACAACAAAGAAGACTGCCTTGCTGCCATCAATGCCGTTAAATCGTCAGGCTCTGCCCTGGTCCGGGAGCGATAGGGCGCTTCCTCACCGTCATGGACGGTGACCGTGGAGGCAGGCGTGGCGAATGATGAAAACGGAATCCCGCCACACTTGTAACTCCCAACCGTTCGATCCCAGTCCCAATCTGTCTCACGACCATCAACGATCAAATCCGCAAGGAGAGGGACAAGGAACATGGGAAAGGACATTTCGCGATGAACACCCCCCCGATCGTGTCGCAGCAGGAGTGGGAGGCTGCGCGCCAGCGTCTCCTCGTGAAGGAGAAGGCGCACACCCGTGCTCGCGATGCGCTGGCCGCCGAGCGTCGGCGGATGCCGTGGATGGCCGTCGAAAAGGCGTACGAATTCGAGGGGCCCAAGGGCAAGGTCAGCCTGCTCGGACTGTTTGAGGGCCGCCGGCAGTTGATCGTCTATCGTGCGTTCTTCGAGCCGGGGGTGTTCGGCTGGCCCGACCACGGCTGCCGCGGCTGCTCCCTGGGCGCTGATCAGGTTTCCCAGCTGGCCCATCTGAACGCGCGCGACACAACGCTCGCGTACGCTTCGCGCGCACCACAGAGGGAGATCGAGCGCCTGAAGGCACGAATGGGTTGGAAGATGCCGTGGTACACCATTACCGACAGCTTTGACGCGGACTTCGGGGTGGATGAGTGGCACGGCCACAACGTGTTCGTCCGTGACGGCGAGCGCGTGTTCCGCACCTACTTCATCAATGGCCGCGGCGACGAGGCGATGGGCACCACCTGGAGCTACCTCGATATCACGGCACTCGGGCGTCAGGAGACTTGGGAGGACTCGCCGGAGGGTTATCCCCAGACCCCGCCGTACAAGTGGTGGAACTGGCACGACAACTACGACGCGGAGGCCTCGCCTGACCCGAAGTGGGTCGAGGTATCCGACACTGGAGAAGCCGCCTTCCGAAAAGGCAACGCCCCCGACAACCTTGGAACCGGCTAAAACCCTCGTAACCCCGAATGCACAGGCCATGGCCGCATCAGCTCGAATTCCCCAGCGGACCTTCTTCGGCATCTCGGCTCTGCTTTTTGCCATCAGTGCGGCGGGCACCATCGTCTGGTGTCAGTCCATGTCGACGATGGGCGAGATGCCGATGCCCGGTGGCTGGATGATGTCGATGGCGTGGATACCGGTGTGTGGACAGACGTGGCCCGGCACGGCGTCATTCCTTGGCATGTCGCTCGTGATGATGGTGGCGATGATGCTGCCATCCGTGGTGCCAATGCTATTGCGCTACCGCCACGCCGTCACCAGGACAGGCGAGACGCGTCTTGGTGGGCTGACAGCACTGGTGGGCGCGGGGTACTTCTTCGTATGGACCGTGTTTGGATTGGCGGCCTTTCCGCTGAGCATCGCGCTGACCGCGATTGCGATGCATCACCCGGCGCTGGCGCACGTCGTTCCGATCACCGTTGGTGTTGTCGTCGTGATCGCCGGCGCGCTCCAGTTCACGGCGTGGAAGGCACGCCACCTTGCATGCTGCCGCGAGGCACCGGGACACGGTCATACGATGCTGGCCGACGCCGGCACGGCCTGGCGGCATGGCCTGCGCCTCGGAATCCACTGCGGCTACTGCTGTGCCAATCTGATGACGATCCTCCTGGTCATCGGAAGCATGAACCTAAGCGTGATGGCTGCCATCACGACAGCTATCACCGTCGAACGTATCGCACCGGCCGGTGAGCGCGTCGCCCGAGCCACCGGAGCGGTTGCCGTCGGTGCAGGGTTGTTCCTGATCGCGCGAGCAGCCGTAATTGGCTAGCGCATCCCGAACGCGTCGCAATAGACGGAGGCAAGGCCATCGCTCATCATCCTGACGATGGTGCGCAAAAAGCCCAGGGCCGAACCCCAATCACGCAAGACCAGAAACGATGTTCTTGTTCAGGCCCAAAGGATCTCCAGTCTCCGATTGACACGGCGGCCGAGTTCATTGCGGTTACGTTCAGACGATGGGCGCGCAACGCAAGCATTTCGGCGGAGCTTCGTGGCATCTTGGTTGCGTGCCGTGACCATTTGGCTGAAACTCCGATCGTCGTGATCGGGGACGATGTCGGTCTGTTGCCTGATGCGCGCCGTGATGGACAAAGCGGATCGAGGTGATTTCGAAGTGTGGCATTGCATGGAGCACCGGCCAGACGCGGCGGAGGCCCGTAACATACAATCTGCCTCGCGCGCTTCGGATTCCTGCGAACTTACCATGCACTACGATGCCCATCCGTTCGCCCACGTGAAGGCGGCGGCTGCGGATACGCGCGAACTCGACGACCTTGCTGGTCGACGCGATGGCCATGCCTCGTGAGCCGCCAGCATCGGACCCGGAAACCGGCCGTGCGCACCGCTCTGCGCCTGGATCTCAGGCGGAACGGCCAAGTTTCGCCGCCGGCTCCGAGGCCCGTTCTATGCCAACCCACCGTCGGTTGGCGGCGGTGCTCATTGCAGATGTGGCAGGATATTCTCGCCTCATAGGGGCTTATGAGGAACGGACCCTCGATCGGCTCAGCACGATCCGGGCGGAGGTGATCAACCCAACGATCGCGGCCAGTAACGGCCGCCTGGTCAAAACCACGGGCGACGGGCTGCTGATCGAATTCGCCAGCGTGATCGACGCGGTCCGCTGTGCAAGCGAAGTGCAGCGCCTGATGGCATCCTACAACAGCGGCCTGCCGGCACTGGAACGGATCGAATTCAGGATCGGCATCAATGTCGGCGAGATCATCATAGCCGAGGATGGCGACATCTTCGGCGACGGCGTGAACATCGCTGCCCGGCTTGAAGCATTGGCCGGCGCCGGCGGGATCTGCGTCTCGGCGCGGGTCCAGGAAGATGCGGCCGGACGGCTCGACGTCGGGTTCGAGGACATGGGCGAACAGAACCTCAAGAACATCGCCCGGCCGGTGCGGACCTATCGCGTGCTGCCCGGTGCGACCGCACGGGGCCAGACGTCGCCCGGAGAAGATGCATCCGCGCTCGCATTGCCCGACAAGCCCTCGATCGCTGTCCTGGCGTTCACCAACATGAGCAATGATGCAGAACAGGAGTTCTTTGCCGACGGCATCGCCGAGGACATCATCACCGAGCTGTCCAAATCGCGATCACTGTTCGTGATCGCCCGCAACTCAAGCTTCACCTACAAGGGAAAGCCAGTCGCGATCAGAGACGTCGGCCGCGAACTCGGCGTGCGCTATGTCCTGGAAGGCAGCGTGCGCAATGCCCGCAACCGGGTGCGCGTCACGGCGCAGTTGATCGAGGCGACAACCGGCGGCCATGTGTGGGCCGAACGCTATGACCGCGACCTCGCGGATATCTTCGCGGTCCAGGACGAGATCACCAACAGCGTGTCCGCTGCCATTCAGCCTGCGCTGGAGCGCAGCGAGCGCGAGCGCGTCGTGCGCAAGCCCGCCGACAGCCTCGACGCCTGGGAAAGCTACCACCGCGGGATGTGGCACCTCTCCAAGGTCGAGGCGACGGAGACCGAGAAGGCACGCAGCTTCTTCCAGCGCTCGATCGAGCTCGATCGTGAGTTCGCCCGCGCGGTTGCCGCCCTGGCTCTCACCTATCTGAGCGAGATCACGCTGTTTCGCCCGCATCTCCGCGCCGTCAATCTGCCGCTCGCGCTCGAACACTCGCTGCGCGCGGTGACGATCGACGCGACGGATGCCACAGGCCACGCCGCGCTGGCGCGTGCCCTCTGGATGTCGGGACGCCACGCCGAAAGCCTGGCCACGGCGGAGATCGCGGTCAGTCTCGAGCCCAACTCGGCCGCAGCGCACGGCGCCCTCGGGGGCGCCCGTGTCTGGGGTGGCTTCCCGGGCAGGGCGATCGAACCGCTGCAAACAGCGATGCGGCTGAGCCCGTTCGATCCGCTGACTCCGCTGTGGCTGCACTTCATGGCACGGGCGCACTACTGGAGCCGGGACTATGCTGCGGCCATCGCTGTCGCCAGCCAGATCCGCCAATCGTTTCCCGCCTTCCGCCAGCCCTACAACACCCTGATGGCCGCGCTCGGGCAGGTCGACCGGACAGAGGAGGCCAACGCGGTGATGACCGATGGCCTTACGCTGTTCGGAGACGCCTTCAAGACGCTCATGGCATTGCCCCTGGACGATCTGCGCGAACTGCGCCCCGACGACCGCGAGCATTTGCTGGAAGGGTTTCGCAAGGCGAACCTGGTTTAGCCTTGTAGCGGCGATCGCTCCGCGACTGGGAGAATGCATTCTGCCCCTCGGGCGACGCGGTCTCCGGCATCAGCAGCACGAGCGCTGCCAGAGCGATCGACGCAATGACCGCGGCAGTGAGAAACGCCGCCGCGTAGCCGGCATGGTCGACAATGACGCCGGCGATCAGCCCGCTGCTCGCGGCGCCAATTCCCTGAAGCGTCGCGACGGCACCCTGTGCCACGTTGAACCTGCCCGTGCCACGCATCAGGTCGGCGATCACCAGCGGCGTGATCGCGCCGAAAATGCCCGCGCCCACTCCGTCGAGCAACTGGACGCCGATCAGCCACCAGGTCTGATCGGAGAACGTGTAAAGTACCGCGCGTATCGGCAACACGGCGAAGCCGATGAGCAGGATCGGCTTGCGCCCGACACGGTCGGCGTTCCGGCCAACCGCGATCGCGATCGGCAGCATGATGAGTTGCGCGGCGATGATGCACGCCGACATCATGGCAGTCGCCACGTCCTTGTGCGCCGCTGCAAGCTTCTGGCCGACCAGCGGCAGCAACGGCGCATTGGAAAGGTGAAACAGCAGCGCGCAGCAGCCGAAGACGAGCAGGGGCCGGCAGCCGCTCAGCACGCGCCAAAGCCCGGCCGGCGCGACCTGCGTTTCGGCGCCGTCCGCGCCGCGTGCGCGCGCGTGGTCGATGGCGGCACTCGGGATGGACAATACGGCGGCCGTCGAAAGCGCGGCGAAGATCGGCACGAGCAGGAAGACCGAGCGCTGTGAGAATGCCCATCCGACACCGCCGGCCGCGGCGGCAATCGCGACATTGCCGGCGTGATCGAAGGCCGCGTTGCGGCCCATGCGACGTGCCAGCGCCGTGCGCGCGCAGAGGCCAAGTGTGAGGGCCGCAATCGCCGGACCGAACACGTCGCCGACCACGGAGATCAGCGTGTTCGCAATCATCACCGGCCAGAAGCGCGGGACCGCGTAGATGACGATGGCGCTCACACCCAGCACCGCGAGAGCCGCCACGATGAGGCCGCGCTTCCAGCGGGTCGCATCGATCGCGGCACCGATCGGAGTCTGCACGGCAAGCCCAAGCAGGCCGCTGACGGTCGTCACCAGACCGACGCTCGACTGACTCCAGTGCTGCTGCGTTATGAGAAACACGTTCAGGTAGGGACCGAGCGCGCCGCGCACGTCGGCCAGCAGGAAATTGACTGCATCGAGCGATAGAGCGGTATTCATGGCATCAAATGGACGCGGAGCGAATGCAATGCGGGACGGTCTCTTGCGATGTTGGGCCGCTGACACGTTGCCTGACCCGTCAACTGGTCGCATACCTGCCTTCCCGTCGTTGTGAGCTCCGTGGCGACGATTTGACTGATGGGAGTAGTGCATGGGGTTGCCGGATGACGGTGCCTGGACCGAGCCCCTGGCAGACGGCTCCGTGGCCGGCCCCAACCTGGAACTCGACCCCGAGTTCGGAGCGCTCGAACGTGCGGCTCAAGGCAAGCCCGAGCAGCAGTACGGCGACACGATCATCGCCGCGGCCGATCCGGACTGGAAGGAGGTCGAGGAGCAGGCGCTCGCTCTGCTGGACCGCACGCGCGATCTGCGAGTGCTCACGCATCTCGCTGTGGCGCATCTGCATCTCGCCGGGTTTGCCGACTTCGCCGCGATGCTGGCATCGATCCGGCAACTCCTGACGGCGGCCTGGCAGGAGGTCCATCCGCAGCTCGATCCCGACGACGACAACGACCCGACGCTGCGCGCCAACGCGCTGCTCCGGCTGGCGCATCCGAGCTTCGTGCTCCGCCATATCCGTGACCTGCCGCTGGCGAACTCGCCACGGCTGGGCCGGTTCTCCTGGCGCGATATTGCCCTCGCCACAGGCGTTCTCGAAACAGAACCGGATCAGGAACGGCCGAGCGAGGCCATGATCCGCTCGGCGTTTCAGGACAGCGACATGACCCGGCTTGCCGAATTGCGCGCCGCAGCGCTGGTTGCGGCCGAACAGGCGACCGCGATCGCGGCGATCTTCGACGACCGCACCGGCTACGGCACTGGCCCCGATTTCCTACCGCTCACCAAGTTGCTGACCGAGGTGGTCCGCGACATCGACCGCTATGTCGTGTTTCCCACCGCCTCCCAGGACGAAACACCCGCGCAGGGATCGGAACCCATGGTCGCGATGACGCCAGCTCAACCTCAGGCCGCTCCGCAGCTCCAGTCCGGCGAGTCGGGCGACGTGGCGCGTTTCGCTCCGGTCAGATCGCGTGCCGAGGTCATCCGGCTGCTGGACCTCGTGTGCGAGTACTACGAGCGCTACGAGCCTTCGAGCCCGCTGCCGATGCTGCTCCAGCGCGCCCGCGGCCTGGTCGACAAGAACTTCCTGGAAATCCTGCGCGATCTGGCACCCGATGGGCTCACCCAGGCCCAGACGATCGTCGGCTCCCGCGACGAGTGATTGGAGTCTATAAGGCTTCCAAACCCACTGCCGGTATTGCTCGCGCCACGCCCTAACCGAGCGAGGCAGTCATGGTCAAAGCGAGCAGTCAAAAGTTCATCGCCCGTAATCGGGCGCCACGCGTGCAGATCGAGTACGACGTGGAAACCTACGGGTCGCAGAAGAAGGTTCAGCTCCCTTTCGTGGTCGGCGTCATGTCCGACCTCTCGGGGAAGCCGGTAGAGCCGCTGCCGCCTGTCGCCGACCGCAAGATGCTGGAGATCGACGTCGATAACTTCGACGATCGGATGAAGGCGATGCAGCCGCGCGTGGCCTTCATGGTGCCGAACACGCTGACCGGCGAAGGCAACCTCGCGGTCGATATCACCTTCGAGAAGATGGATGACTTCAGTCCGGCGGCGGTCGCGCGCAAGGTCGAGCTGCTGAGCAAGCTGCTCGAGGCACGCACCCAGCTCTGCAACCTGCTGACCTACATGGACGGCAAGAGCGGCGCCGAAGAGCTGATCGGCGACATCCTCGGCGATCCCGCCCTGCTGCGGACCCTCGTCGCCGCACCCAAGCCCACCGGTTCAACCGACGATGCGATGTCGTCCGGCACGGAGGAATAGTCATGAGCGAGACCCAGACCTCCATTACGGCGACGAGTGTCGTCACGGAAGGCACGAGCGACTTCTCCGCGCTTCTCATGCGCGAGTTCAAGCCGAAGACCGACCATGCACGCGAGGCGGTCGAAGCGGCGGTGCAGACGCTGGCTGAGCAGGCGCTGGCGCACACCACGCTGATCGCCGATGACTCGCTGCGCACGATCCAGGCGATCGTCGCGGCACTCGATCGCGAAGCTGACCGAGCAGGTCAATGCGATCATGCATCACGAGGACTTCCAGCGCATGGAGTTCGCGCTGGCGCGGCCTGCGACCATCTCGTCAAGAACACCGAGACCGACGAGATGCTGCATATCCGCATCTTCAACATCTCGAAGAAGGAGCTCGGCCGCACGCTGCGCAAGTTCCGCGGCACGGCGTGGGACCAGAGCCCGATCTTCAAGAAGGTCTACGAAGAGGAATACGGCCAGTTCGGCGGCGAGCCGTTCGGCGTGCTGATCGGCGACTATTCGTTCGATCACGGCCCGCAGGACGTGCAGCTGCTGGGCGACATGGCACAGGTCGCGGCGGCGGCGCATGCGCCGTTCATCGCCGCGGCGGCGCCGTCGGTGATGCAGATGGAGAGCTGGAGCGAGCTCGCCAATCCGCGCGATCTGACCAAGATCTTCCAGACGCCCGAATACGCCGCCTGGCGCAGCCTGCGCGAGAGCGAGGACTCACGCTATCTCGGCCTGTGCATGCCGCGCTTCCTGGCCCGCCTGCCGTACGGCGCCAAGACCGATCCGGTCGATGAGTTCGACTTCGAGGAGGACACCGAAGGCGCCGACAGCGAGAAGTACTGCTGGGCCAACTCCGCCTACGCGATGGCCACCAACATCACGCGCGCCTTCAAGCTGTACGGCTGGTGCACGCGCATCCGCGGCATCGAGAGCGGCGGTGCTGTGGAAGGCGCTGCCGACCCACACCTTCCCGAGCGACGACGGCGGCGTGGCCATGAAGTGCCCGGCCGAGATCGCGATCAGCGACCGGCGCGAGGCGGAGCTGGCGAAGAACGGCTTCATGCCGCTGATCCACAAGAAGAACTCGGACTTCGCCGCGTTCATCGGCGCACAGTCGCTGCAGAAGCCGCAGGAATACGACGACCCGACCGCGACGGCGAACGCCAACCTTTCGGCACGCCTGCCCTACCTGTTCGCGAGCTGCCGTTTCGCGCACTACCTGAAATGCATGGTGCGCGACAAGATCGGCAGCTCCATGACCAAGAAGCAGCTCACCGAATGGCTGCAGACCTGGCTGAACCGGTATGTGGACGGATCGCCGGACACGTCCTCGGAAGACTGGAAGGCATCGCACCCGCTCGCTGAAGGCCGCGTCGATGTCGAGGAGAACGAGGAAAATCCCGGCTACTACAACGCCAAGTTCTTCCTCAAGCCGCACTACCAGCTTGAGGGCCTGACCGTCTCACTGCGGCTTGTCTCCCGCATGCCGAAGTAACGACACCCACCAAATCCTGACATCCCCAAACCAGAAGAGAGGATACCATGGCTATCGACTCCTATGTGGCATTCGTGCCGTACACGGGCTCGCCGCTGCTCGCCGAA
The DNA here is from genome assembly GCA_963776505.1 of uncultured Alphaproteobacteria bacterium. GTDB lineage: Bacteria > Pseudomonadota > Alphaproteobacteria > Acetobacterales > Acetobacteraceae > JAMXLO01. The sequence continues at coordinate 18,696 of CAVZNH010000058.1, read as the reverse complement.
TCGCAGGTGGACATGAGCCACAACACGGAAGAGCTGGCGCAGCCTGACCTGCAGGGCTTTGCCTCGAACAAGCAGCTCTTCGAACTTGACGAGTACAGCTTCGATATCGAGCAGGTGCTCAACATCGGCAGCCACAGCAGTGGCCTCGGTGCCGGCAAGGTCAAGTTCAACGCGTTCTCGATCACCCGCAAGATCGACCGCGCCTCGCCGACACTGTTCGACATGGCGTGCTCCGGCACCGCGTTCAAACAGGTGGTCCTGGCGTTGCGCAAGAGCTCCGGCGGCATGACCACGGGTCAGATCTTCCTGCGCTTCGACTTCAAGCTGGTCGGTGTGAAGACCATCCAGTGGGAGCATGACGAGGAGAGCCCGAAGGAGACGGTGACGTTCGAATACGGCGGCCTGCTGATCCGTTACTGCCAGCAGAACCCCGACGGTACACTGGCGCCTTCGATCCCCGGCGGTTGGAACGGCATCAGGAACACCCAGGACCACAACACCAATCCGATTGCCGGCAAGGCGTAGGCCGACCGGCAACAGGAATCGAACGATGCATGAGATCGCGAGCCGGGAGAGGCTGCAGCCGTCGCTCCTCGACCGGCTCACCGACGCGGCACCGGAGCAGACGCGCGAGACCTTCGAGCAGCAGACGCTTGGCATGCAACAGCTTCGCCAGGCGGTGCTGCGCGATCTCGCCTGGCTGCTGAACACCACCAACCTGGCGGCGACCGAGGATCTCTCGGCCTACGCCGCTGGCGGCGAAGTCCACGATCAACTTCGGCGTTCGTGGCTTCGCCGGACTGGTCGGCACCAGCGATCGCATCGCCTCGCTCTGCGCCGGCATCGCCGAGGCGATCCGGGCCTATGAACCGCGCATCAGGGCGGAGACGCTGAAGGTGCGGATGCGCGCGCCGCACGAGGACAGGCCGACGCCCGCGATCGTGTTCGAGATCGAGGGCGAACTCTGGACGCAGCCGGTACCGCAACAGCTCTTCCTGGAGACCTCCATCGAGCTGGAGACGCGGCTTGCGGTTGTCACCGACGCAAGGAGACGCGGCTGATGGATCCGTCGCTGCTCAACCACTACGAAGCCGAGCTCGCCTTTGTGCGCGAGACGGGCGGGGAATTCGCGCGCGAGTTCCCGAAGATCGCCGCGCGTTTGAACCTCGGCAGCTTCGATGTCGCCGATCCCTATGTCGAGCGGCTGTTCGAAGGCTTCGCGCTGCTCGCCGCGCGCATCCAGCTCAAGCTGGAGGCGGAGTTCCCGACCTTCACGCAGTCGCTGCTGCAGATGGTCTATCCGCACTACCTGGCGCCCACGCCGGCGATGGCGGTGGTGCAGTTCCGCCCCGGAGGCCAGCCTGCGCGGCGTTCCGCAAGGCGTCACGCTGCCGCCCGGCACCGAGCTGCGCAGCCTGCTCGGCACCGAGGACCAGACCAACTGCGAATTCCGCACCGCCCATCCGGTGCAGCTCCTGCCGATCGAGCTGTCGGAGGCCGAATACATCGCCTCGCCCGCCGCGCTCACCGCGCTCGGCCTGCCGGAGCAGCCCGGCGTGAAGGCGGCGATCCGGCTCGGCTGCGCGCGACCGGCGAGGCACCGTTCGCGCAGATGGCGCTGGAGCGCCTGCCGCTGTTTCTCGCCGGGCCGGAGGGCGCGCGCGTGCGGCTCTACGAGCAGCTCGTCGCCAATCTCACCGCGGTCTATGTGCGTCCCGCGCAGCGGCCGCTGCCCTGGCAGGAGCGGCTGCCGGCCGCCGCGGTGCGCCCGCTCGGGTTCGAGCCCGAGGAGGCGCTGCTGCCGCGCACGCCCGCATCGTTCGAGGGCTACCGGCTGCTGCAGGAATACTTCGCCATGCCGGAGCGGTTCCTGTTCGTGGAACTCGGCCGGCTCGATCGCGCGGTCGTCGCGCTGCGCCGGGCAGGAGCTGGAGATCGTCCTGCTGCTCAACCGGAGCGAGCCGGTGCTCGCCGCCTCGTTCGGTCCCGATCATCTGGGGCTGTTCTGCACGCCGGCGATCAACCTGTTCCCCAGGCGCGCCGACCGCATCAACCTCAACGGCGCGAGGCCGAGTACCACGTGGTGCCCGACCGCGTGCGCCCGCTCGATTTCGAGGTGTTCGGCGTGACCGCGGTGGAGGGCTATGCCGCCGACGGCAGCGCGCCGCAGCCATTCCTGCCGTTCTATGCGGCCAACGACCTGACCCGCAACGCCGGAGCACCAGGCCTATTACATGCTGCGCCGCGAGCCGCGGCAGCTCTCGCGCGCGCGCCCGGCAGCGCGGGCCGCGATCGAGCTATCTCGGCCACGAGGTGTACATCTCGCTGGTCGATCCGGAGCAGGCGCCGGTGAACCATTCGCTGCGCCAGCTCGGGCTCGACCTGCTGTGCACCAACCGCGACCTGCCGCTGTCGATGCCGGTGGGCAAGCAGCACACCGATTTGACCATCGCGGTCAGCGCGCCGGTGGCCTCGGTCCGCTGCCTGGTCGGCCCGACCGCGCCGCGCCCCTGCCGCAGCGGCGGCGAGTATGCCTGGCGCTTCATCAGCCATCTCGGGCTCAACTATCTGAGCCTGGTCGATACCGACGCGCGCCAGGGCGCGGCGGCGCTGCGCGAGTTGCTGCGGCTCTATGTGCCGTCGGCGACCTCGGTCGCGGCGCGGCAGCTGGAGGGGCTGACCTCGATCGCGTCGCATCCGATCGTGCGGCGCATCCCCGGCGCCGGGACCCATCGCGGCGGGGCGTGGTCTGGAGATCACGCTCACCATCGACGAGGCGCCGTTCGGCGGCGCGGGCGGCATCCTGCTCGCCAGCGTGCTGGATCGGTTCTTCGCGAAATACGTCTCGATCAACGCCTTCACCGAGACCGTGCTGCGCAGCCCCGAGCGCGGCGAGGTGATGCGCTGGCCGATGCAGCTTCGGCCAGCGCCCGGTGCTGTGATGCGCGACGACACGGCATCCGCGCCCAAGCCTCGCGACGGCAGTTGCTCGAGCGCAGCTCGCGGAGGCGCCGTGGGAGCACGGCTTCTATCAGGCGATGCGGCGGCTCGAGGCGCAGCATCGCGACCGGCCGCGCTTCGGCCGACAGCGTGCGGCCGGCGCAGGATGCGGTGCGGCTGGCGCAGGAACCCTCGGTCGTGTTCGCCCCGGCCACGCTCGCCGGCTGGAGCCGGAGCCGGCGGCCCCGCGCAGGACCACAGGCCGGCGCGGCTGCTGGTGCATTTCTTCGGCCTGTTCGGCCCGGACGGCGCCGCTGCCGCTGCATCTGACGGAATACGCGCGCGACCGGCGGCGCAACCATCGCGACCCGACCTTTCAGCGCTTCGCCGACATCTTCCACCATCGCGCGCTGTCGCTGTTCTATCGCGCCTGGGCCAATGCGCGGCCGACCGTCAGCCTCGACCGTCCGGAAGAGGACCGCTTCGCGCTCTATGTCGGCGCGCTGATCGGGCTCGGCATGGACAGCCTGCGCGACCGCGACGCCATGCCGGACCTGGCCAAGCTGCACTTCGCCGGGCATCTCGCGGGCCAGACGCGGCATGCCGAGGGGCTTGGTTCCATCCTCTCCGCTTCTTCCGCATGCCGGTGCGGATCGAGGGCTTCATCGGCGCCTGGCTCGGCGCTGCCGCACGGCGACCGCACCCGTCTGGCGCAGGCGCCGGCGACCGCGGACGCTGGGCAGGACCGCGCTGCTCGGCGGACGGGTCTGGAGCCGGCAGCACAAGTTCCGCATCGTCATCGGCCCGCTGCCGCTCGCCGACTATCTGCGGCTGCTGCCGGGCGGCGCCAGCTTCCACCGGCTGATCCCGATCGTGCGCAACTACGCCGGCGACACGCTGATCTGGGACGTGAACCTCATCCTCAAGCGCGAGGAGGTGCCGCCCACCCGGCTCGGCGACCGGAAGACCGGCGGGCGCGCTCGGCTGGACCACCTGGCTCATGCCGCGACAGAAGCCGCCGACGCGGCCGATCTTTACCTGGATGCGAGCGCCGACAGCATGCGCGCACCATCGACGCAAAGCTGCCGAGCGAGCACCGTGGCGGAGACCGCCCCATGACCGAGATCAGCCGCGCCGCCTTGTTCGGCAAGCTCAATCCCGTGGCCTACGCGGCGATCGAAGGCGCGACCGTGTTCTGCAAGCTGCGCGGCAACCCGTATGTCGAGCTGGTGCACTGGATGCATCAGATCCTGCACCACGCAGGACTCCGACCTGCACCGCATCGTGCGGCATTTCGAGCTCGACCCGGCGCGGCTGGCCGCTGACGTGACGGCGGCGCTGGACCGGCTGCCGCGCGGGGCGACCGCGATCTCCGACCTTGCACCGCAGGTCGATGAGGCGGTCGAGCGCGGCTGGGTGTTCGCCACGCTGATGTTCGGCGCGACGCAGGTGCGCACCGGGCATCTCGTGCTGGGGGCGCTGAAGACGCCCACCTTGCGCAACGCGCTCGCCGCCATCAGCCGGCAGTTCGAGCGGGTGAAGGCCGAGGCGCTGAGCGAGGACTTCGCCGCCATCCTGGCGGGCTCGCCGGAGGCCTCGCCGGTCGGCGACCGAGGCGCCGGGCCCGGCGAGACGCGGCGCATGGCGCCGGCGGTGATGGGCAAGCAGGAGGCGCTGCAACGCTTCTCCGATCGATCTGACCGAGCAGGCGCGCCGCGGCGAGATCGACCCGATCGTCGGCCGCGACGCCGAGATCCGCCAGGTGATCGACGTGCTGATGCGCCGCCGGCAGAACAACCCGATCCTGACCGGCGAGGCGGGCGTCGGGAAGACCGCGGTCGTGGAGGGCTTTGCGCATGCGCATCGCGCAGGGCGACGTGCCGCCGCCGCTGCGCGACGTGAGCGCTGCGGGTGCTCGATGTCGGCCTGCTGCAGGCCGGCGCCGGCATGAAGGGCGAGTTCGAGAACCGGCTGCGCCAGGTCATCGAGGAGGTGCAGTCCTCGCCGCAGCCGATCATCCTGTTCATCGACGAGGCGCACACGCTGATCGGTGCGGGCGGCGCGGCGGGCACCGGGGATGCGGCCAACCTGCTGAAGCCGGCGCTGGCCCGCGGCACGCTGCGCACGATCGCGGCCACGACCTGGGCGGAATACAAGAGCATACTTCGAGAAGGACCCGGCGCTGACCCGCCGCTTCCAGGTGGTGCAGGTCGAGGAGCCGGCGGAGGACAAGGCGATCCGCATGATGCGCGGATCGTGCTCGCCGCTGGAGAAGCACCATCGGGTGCAGATCCTGGACGAGGCGATCGAGGCGGCGGTGCGGCTGTCGCATCGCTACATCCCGGCCGGCCAGCTGCCCGACAAGTCGGTGCGGCCTGCTCGACACGGCGGCGGCGCGCGTGGCGGTCAGCCAGCATGCGGTGCCGCCGGCGGTGGAGGATTGCCGCCGGCGCATCCAGGCGCTGGAGACCGAGCTTGCGATCATCGGGCGGGAGAGCGCGATCGGCATCGGCGTCGCCGAACGCGAGGCTTCGGCGCGCGAGGCGCTGGGGCGCGAGCAGGCGGCGCTGGCGGAGCTGGAGGCGCGCTGGGAGGCCGAGAAGGCGCTGGTCGATCGGGTGCTCGCACTGCGCGCGCGCGCTGCGCGAGGACAGGCGCCGACCGGGAGGCGCGGGAGGCGATGCTGGCGGAGCTGGCGCCGCTGCAGGCGGAGCTTGCCGCCGCCCAGGGCGAGGCGCCGCTGATTTTGCCGAGTGTGGACGAGCAGGCGGTGGCCGCGGTGGTGCAGGACTGGACCGGCATCCCGGTGCGCCGGATGGTGAACAACGAGGTGCGCGCGGTGCTCGGGCTGGCGGAGACGCTGGGCCGGCGGGTGATCGGCCAGGACCACGCGCTGGAGATGATCGCGCGCCGGGTGCAGACGGCGCGGGCGGGGCTCGACAATCCGTCGAAGCCGGTGGGCGTGTTCCTGCTGTGCGGCCCGTCGGGCGTCGGCAAGACCGAGACGGCGCTGGCGCTGGCCGAGGCGCTGTATGGCGGCGAGCAGAACCTGATCACGATCAACATGAGCGAGTTCCAGGAGGCGCACACCGTCTCGACGCTGAAGGGCGCGCCGCCCGGCTATGTCGGCTACGGCGAGGGCGGCGTGCTGACCGAGGCGGTGCGCCGGCGGCCCTATTCCGTGGTGCTGCTGGACGAGGTGGAGAAGGCGCACCCCGACGTGCACGAGATCTTCTTCCAGGTGTTCGACAAGGGCGTGATGGAGGATGGCGAGGGGCGGCAGATCGATTTCCGCAACACGCTGATCCTGCTGACGTCGAATGTCGGCACCGAGCTGATCATGTCGGCCGGGCGCGACCATGGGTGCGGCCCTGGGCGGCTGCCGGAGCCGGAGCGTGTCGCCAAGGCGCTGCGCGCGCCGTTGCTGGAGGTGTTCCCGCCGGCGCTGCTGGGGCGGCTGATCACGGTGCCTTACTATCCGCTGAGCGACGCGGTGATGGGCGACATCATCCGCCTGCAACTGGAGCGTATCGCCGCGCGCATCGCGGAGCAGCACGAGGCGGCGTTCAGCTATGACCGGGACGGTGGTGGAGCTGATCGCGAGCCGCTGCACGGAGCCCGAGAGCGGCGGGCGGATGATCGACGCGATCCTGACCAACACGATGCTGCCGGCGATCAGCGCCGCGATGCTGGAGCGGATGGTCGAGGGCGCGGAGGTCGCCAGTGTTCAGGTCGGCGTGGCGGGGAGCGAGTTCAGCTACGCGTATGCATGACGCGCGGCCTCAGGCCGCGTGCGCCATGCCTCCGATGATGGTGGCAGCGACGAACGTGTGGGTGCACTCGATGAGATCGGCCACATTTTCGCATCCAGCAGCTCGTCCAGCTTTGGCATACACAAGGATCGCAAAGTGCGGGACGCCGGCGATCGACATTCCGATCGTGTCAAAGGTTGTGGCCAAGTGACCCCACGAGATGCGGGCCATACTGCGCACGCAGGGATGGAATCCGCGCTGCGCGTGGATCCGATGTGCATGGAACCGCATCCCAAGCCGAGATGGTCGCATGGGTTGCCGCGCAGCCGCGATCCTCGACAGCATCAGCGCGTCGGCGGCGTTGAAGTTCCCGGCCTGACCCCGATCGACGGGGCCAGGACAGGGTTGCTGCTACGTCCGTGACTATCCGACCTGGCGTGCAATCTCCTTCACCTCGCGCGCCAGAGCGGCATCGTACTTTCCGCCGGAGATGCTCCGTGCCAGGTTGTCCAAACGGGTGTCGAGGCGACCACGTTCATCGGCCGGCATGGTTTTGGCGAGAATGTCCCGCCGTTGCCGGAAGGCGGACATGCTGGATGTCAGGAATGCGCGGATCGCATCGATGACCACGACCCGCAGCGCCTGCACCGTTCGTGTAAAGAGGGCCTTCTGTTCGGAGGTTGCACCAGAGTAACCCTGAAGGTCGTCAATTCGCGAATAGACTGCGTGACCGGGCGGAAGGAAGAGTTTCGCCGACTCGCGCAGTACGACGACTGGCGCGGCAGCTATCATCGCATCCGGATTTTGTTGCTGCACACCATTCATCGCGATGCCGGACGCCGCGTAGAGGCGCAGCGTCTCGAGCCCCTTCTCGAGTGACTTGATGTCCGAGCGTGGAAAACTCATGTCCTTGATGGCATTGTCCAAAGTAGACTGACCGCCAAGGCTTTTAAATTCCCGCCACATTGCGAGGCTTTTCGCCTGCTGAACAGGGTTGGCATTGCCCTGCGGCCAAACCTTGTCGAGCTCATCCAACTCTTCTTTGGCCGACCAGACCTGCAGCAGGCTTTTGGCGTTGGCGATGATGCTCTCGGCACTGCTCAAATCCTGCGGCACAAGTTTCTTTTGCATGCCATCCGCCGCAACCTTGACCGCCGCGGGCCCCTTTTGATCCGCGTACTCGAAGCCCAAAATGGCATCCCACCGGCTGATTGCCTGGCTGACCTGCCAGGGATCGGCCGGGTTCAACTTCTCGTCCGGGAAAGCCGTCTTCAGGGCGCGCAGCTTCGCATCCCGTTGCTCGTCGTTGAGTGCGACCAGGGAACTGGCTTTCAGGATCTGCTCGAGTGCGATTTCAACGCTGTCGCGTGCGGCCTTGATCGCGCCCGCACTGGCTTTCAACTTGTCCTCCGCCGTTTTGAGCGCCTGCATGCCGCCAGCGTCCGTGAACCTCTTCCACGCGACGAGCGCATCCGTCTCGTCGTACACTGTGAAGTTCGGAAATGCCTTGCGCAGCTCGCCAAGCTCCTGCTGTCGCTTGTCGTCGGTCATGTCCCCAAGGTCGGGCAGCTTGGCTGTGTTATCCTGGTACTGATTGATCGTCACCAACGTGTAGTGCTTGAGCATCCTGTTCAGCACGTCGCTGCCGAGCTTGTCGGTCAGATTCTGCATCATGACGGGGTTTCTGACGTTACCCTGGTAGAGCGCGAGAGCCCGTGACGGGTTCGTCAGCATCCATTTGCGGTCGTTGACTGGCCAGCCATTGTCTCGCAGCGCCTTCTCCATGATGACCTGCTCGCCTTTCGTCATGCAGAAATACGCGGCGAGCGCCTCCTGCTGCCCCACGGCGGTGACGACTATCGCCTGCGCCTTTATGGTGAATGCATCATCGCTGAGCGTCGGATCGAACAGCTCGGCGGCGTTCTGTCCCAACGCCACCTGAACGGACGCAGGGGACATCTTTGGCGCCGCGAGTTTCAGAAACATCGCCGACCGGCGCGACATCTCGATGGAAGCCTCGCTGATCGTGTTGCCGGTACCGGGGAAGGCTTTTTCGAGATCACCGACCTCGGTCTTCATCGCCTGCTTGAGCGCGATCGGATCCAGCCGCTCGATTCCCTCGAGCATTTCCTTGGAGAATGGCTCGTGCGCGCCGGGCAGTCCCAGCGTGGCGTTGAACCGGTCGCCGAGCTGGGTGGTGATCTGTCCGATCGTGCTGGGGTTCTGCGCATCGGGGAAGGTCTGGCCGTGATCGATCGGCGTGATCACAGGAGTACCACTGGTGTTCGTGATCAGCAGATTGCCGGAATGACGGTCGAGATTGAGCGCCAGCACATCGAATATCACCATCTTCTGGCATTCGGTGGCGGGAATCTTGTTGCGATCCGCCTGGGACTGACTGCGCAGATCGCCGTCGGTCCGGGCGAACTGCTGGAGCGATCCGACCAGCGGATCGGTCTGCGCGACCTTATTGAGCGCATCCGCTGGGAAGCGCTCCTTCGGCAATGCCACGACGTGCGTTTCAGGCACGCCGAGGTCAATGCCGGTGGCACCCTTCAGCAGGTCGCCGAGCCGTCCTGCGGCTGCCTCGCGCGCGGTTTCACCGCCGCTCGGAATTCCGATCCCCGAATCGACGCTCGTCGGCTTGAAGATGAAGCTCTTCGCCGGCTTACCATTTTCGGCGGCCCGATTGATCCAGAACGCGGGCGAGACGTGATCGCCGCCGAGTACCTCGGCCGGGGCATTGTTCATCGACACGAAATCAGCCTCGGCTTTAAGCGAGGCGGCCTGCATCGACTTCGGACTGTCCCAGGGCGGATTGCCAAGCGCCTGAACCTGGTCGCGCAGTTCGTACTTCCGCAACTCGGCGATGGTATTTTCGCAGAGCATCTTCTTGCGCAGGTTCTGCGGCTGTGACTGGATGAGCTTAGGATGGGCGTCGTAGTGGTCGAGATAGCCTTGCGCCTTTGCCCGCAGCGTTGCGATGACCTTTGACGGACGCGGAATCTCTGCCGCCTCGTAGTCCTTCAACGCCTTGAGGTACGCCATGAACTCGGGGCCCGGCTTGAGACCGGCGGGCAGCGGCAAGCCTGCCTCGTCTGTAAGATTGGCCGCGCAATACGGATTTTCCAACGGATCTGCCGGCAGGGTCTGCTCCTCCATCGTCTTGCAGACAGCAAGTATGTCCATTTGCAGCGCGCCCTGAGTGTCGCGCTTGCTGGTTACGCCGAGTATCTGCAGGAAAGCAGCCGTCCAGGCGATCTTCTCCGGCGTCTCTTCGGCGTCCAGAGGTATGTCCAACCGAATCCCCGGCGTGCGGCGCACTGGCTGGCGCGGGTCGCGCAACATTGTCTCGCTCATGGAATAGCTCCCTTCGAGAGGTTCGTTTCGTGACGCAGGTCGTAGGTTGAGCCGCTAGCGCAGGGTGCGCTCGATCCGGTCCAGCGCGCCGCCGAGTGTCGCCTGGAACGGGACATTGGCGCCGAACGGCGTGTCCGCGAGCAGCTCGATGGCGCGGCTCTTGGTCATCATCGCGCGATAGGCAGCGATCGCCTGGCGGAGCTGCTGTGTGGCAGTGCCGCGCCGCTCAGCCGACGCCCCGGTATATTCGATCAGCGCCTTGTTCAGGCCGACGTTCTCGGTGCGACCGATGCTGAACAGGCCAAGATCGGCGATCCGATGCATGTCGGGATTGTTATGCGCGCGCAGTTTGCTGGCCAACGCATTGAGGCTGACATCGAGAGCCTCCTTCGCCTCGCGCCAAATGGCTCGGGGATCGCCGTTGTCGTGGCCTGGTTCCTGCGGTCGCGATGCATCTGCTGCCGCGGGTGTCTCCAGTGCGCGGCGCAGCGCTTCGATGCCGCTGGCGGCGTAGGTCAGGTTGCCGGTCTTGATGTTGACCTGTGTCTCGCGAGCCTGCTTCGCCAAGGCTTCCTTCCGCGCGGGATCGGTGACCTCCGCGATGCGCCGCACGAGTTCGGTCAGCGCCGCCGCCAGTGCCGTCGCATCCGGCACTGGCGCGGCTTGCGGAGGTGCGGGCGGCGGGGCGGGAATGTCGGATTGATCCTGATTCGTATCGGCGCTGCCAGGGGCTGGAGCGGCATCCAGCGCGCGGCGCAGCGATTCGATTCCGGCGGCGGCATAGGTGAAGTTGCCGGTCTTGATGTTGACCTGCGCCTCGCGGGCTTGCTTGGACAGTGCCTCTTTCCGTGCGGGATCAGCGACATCGGCGATGCGCGGAACCAACGCGGTCAGCGCCGCGACAAGTGCGGCCGCATCCGGCTTGGGCGCACCGGTCGTGGCGCCGTCCGCAGTCGTCTCTTCCGGGCCTTCCTCTTCGGCGGCGGTTTCTACCGGTGAGCCGTCCTCCAGCAGGATCTGCACCTTGCGGAAGCCGGTGCCCTTCAGCGTCTTCACCAGCCGGCGCGCCATGCTGGTGACCGCCTTGTTGAGCATGAACTTCACCAGCGTCGGATCGTCGTCGGTATCGACCATCACTGTGCCGAAGCGCGTATTGAACGCGGTGGGAAAGTCTTTCTGCAGATCGCCCTGCAGCGACTTGGCGGACCGGTTGCGGGCCAGCATCAGCAACGCGACACTCTTGTCGTTGCCGATGCCGATCGCGCAGTTGACCGGCTCCTGTTTCGACTTGAGCAGAAGCCGCTTCATCTCTGCCCGGTCCATGCCGGTCTGCACTTCGTTCGCCATGCCAGTGGCCTCCTGCATTCGATGTGGCTTTCGTCGCATGCAGCATGCAGTGAGGGGTATGACTAGAGTCGCACGTGGTCCAACACAGGCGGGCGCTCATCGTGCCATGCCGGCCCTTGCGATCAGCCCGGCAAGCCCAACGCATCCAGATCCTGATGAGATACCTTCTCCTCGTCATGCAGTTTCCGGTGGATCTCCTGCACCGTGAGACCATCTCTTTTCCATTTCTCCACCTTGCCGCCCAGGTGAGCCCAAATGAACTGCAACCGCTCCTCATCATTATGCTTGCGCAGCCGCTCCTCATTCTTGCGCTGCTCCTCATGCTTGCGCAGCCGCTCCTCCTCCTCGTGCAACCGCTCTGCCTCTTTCTTGGCTGCCTCCTGCTCCTGCATCCACTGTTCGTCCGCCTTCAGCTCGGCTGTCGGATAGGTTTTCGCTAGAGAGACACCGGGCGGATTTGCGTTCGAGCCACCAGTTTTGCCCTTCGATTCATCGCTAGCTGTCTCCGCCAGCAAAGCTTCCATTTCCTGCAGCAGCGCCTTCTTCTGCTCCTGGAACCCGGCTAACTCGGCCTTGTCCACCTTTCCGGTGTAACCGTCCGGCTGCTCCGCCACAGCGATCTTTGCGTCAAGCTTCTTCAGCTGCTTGTCGAGGCTCTGCTTCCTTGACGCCAGGTCACCGCGCAGCTCTTCCTGCTTTACCGGACCGCCTGTCACCTTCTTCAGCGCTGTCTTTTTGTCGGGCTGGATTTCGCTCATCATCCGCTGCTTGGTGCGGATCTGAGCCTCGTTGCCGCCCGTCTGGAGGAACTGCTGTGCGGTCAATGTCGCGGCGGACTTTGTGCCGACGGTAAAACCCGTCACTTCAGGGCCGTCGGCGAACCCGTCGTCGATCGCGACGACGCCATACTGCTGGCTGAGCTTCGCGATCTCTTCCTTGTCGCCCTTGATTTTCTCCAGCGCCTCTGCACCGAGAGCCGCCTTCAGGCGGGTTGCCGCGCCCTCAGAGCCTGGCTCGATCTGACGCGCGCGCATCGCCTGTTCGATGGCGCTATCGACCTTGGTTCCCTCCAGCGGCTTTGGCTGCTTCGTCAGCAAGAGCCTAGCGTACTCCGCCTCGCCTATCGGGGCCTGCAGCTGCTTCAGCGCACTGACGCGGTTGACATCCTCCTTGAATTTGTCGAGCGCCGCTTTCTCCTCAACGTCCGAGAGAGCCCTGTTCTTGGCGGTTTGATAGGCCTGTTTCAGTGGAGCGTACTCGTCGTCGGTCAGCATGCCGGTCTTGCCGAGCAGTGTGACGGTCGCTTCCTTCTTGGTGGTGTCGTCCAGCAGGGGGCTCTTCGCAGCGGAGCCACCTATCTGTTGCACCGTCTGGAAGGTATATTCCGCTTCAGGTTTGTAGTGTCCGCTCTGATCGGTGATGTTGGTGATCTGGCCATCTTCGAACTTCACCATGCCGGCGCCCGCCACAGGCTTGCCGCTCAGCGGCGACGAATGGTGGGTCATGAGGACCTTGCCGCCTTCGGTCCGGTTGTCGTTCTCCGTGAACACATGCATGTTGCCGGTCGTCGGATCGACGACAAAGCCCTTCCTGCCGTCAAGCTCTCCACTGTAATCGGAAGCCTTGCCGTCCTGGTCGAATGCGACCTTGCTCCGGTTCTTCTTCTCCTCGCTGAAGTACTCGGTCTCGACCTGCCGGCCCTCGATCTTGCGGTTCTTGCGCCAGCCTTCGCCTTTCTCCTCGCCGACATATTTCGCCCCGAGCTGTTTGCCGCGCAGCCCGGTGACCGAATCCGGTCCGACCGGTCCGGTTGAGTTGTTGTTGCCGAGGATGTCCACGTATCCGGAGGCAGTGCTGGTTGTCGGCTCGCCATCCGGCACATGGCCGCGGTCTCTCAGCGAGACGTAGCCGGACGCGTCATCAGTGCTCATTACCTCGGTGTAGGCCGGCTCGCCGGAGGCGTCGTCGGTGCCGGGTGTCTGACTGTAGCCCTTGTCCGGCTCGCCGTCCGGCACGTCGCCGATGTAGCCGGTCGGTACGTTGTGGTCGGGCGTGGCGCTGTAACCGAGCGACTCCGGCTGCTCCGCAGGAAATCGCGACGTTGTAGCCCATCGCCTGCAGGTTCAGAGGTGGCATCGAGTTGTAGCCGGACGGGGCGGTGCTCGCAGGCTTCGTCAGGGGTGGCATTTCGCTGTAACCGAGCGACGCCGGGTGCTCTGCCGGAATCGCGACGTTGTAACCCATCGCCTGCAGATCGAGCGGCGGCATCGGGTCGTAGCCGGATACGTTCGGCGTCGCTGGGTTTGCGTTGGTGTCGAACACATGTGCGATGGCCGCGCGGGCGAGCGCCTTCTTGTTATCTTCAGGCATGGTTGAACTCCTGTGTCACGCAGGTTGGGTGATCGTGGCGGCTCAGGTGAGCGAAGCGGCCAAGGCAGCGAGCTGCCCCGTGAGATCGGCACACACGGTCAGCGGCATGTAGCGGTTGCTGTCCAGGCGGGCGATCATCTGGTTCTCATTGACGAACGCGATGTAGTCCAGGACCTGCTGGCGGCTTTGCTGCTTCAGGCGCTGCTTCGCGTCCCTCTGGTCGGCGTTCACCGCTTCGTCGAGCTTTGTCTCCAGACTGCCGTCCAGCCGCTGCAGAACGCGATCCAGCAGTGCGACTTTGAGATCCAGTTCGCGGAAGTCGGGCTCATCCCGCAGATCATTGCGCAGCGCTGCCTGAAACTGCCGGATCTGGCCATGCACCTTCTGCCGCGTCTGGCCCCATGTCAGCCGGGACTTGCGGAAGGCAAGGTTGAGCGCCTCGATATCGGCGCCGCTTTCTGCCACTGCATCGGCCGGCGGCTTGGCCAGAAGGCCCATTTCCATCAGCGCTTCCTTGGCCTGGTCAAACTCAGCCGCCGCCATCGCGGCGTTGAACAACTGGGTCTGCAGATCGATCCCCTGACGCCGTTGCGGCGCGATCTGCAGCACCGTCTCAAGCGCAGGCATCAGCCTGGCGAAGGCCGCCTGGTATTGCGCAACACGCGGGTCGGTGGCCGCTTGCGCGGTGTCTGATGCGACCGGTGCCGACGCGTCCAGCGTGCCGCGCAATTGTCCGATGTTGGCGGCGGCGTAGGTAAGATTGCCGGTCTTGATGTTGACCTGCGCCTCGCGAGCCTGTTTGGCCAAGGCTTCCTTGCGGGCGGGATCGGAGACTTCCGCGATACGACGGATTAGTTCGGTCAGCTCCTGGGTCAGTGCCGCCGGATCGTGCTTGCGCCTGAGGCTCTGGGCATCGGGGGTGGTGGCGGAGGCGGAACGGATTCCTCGGCCGCCGTATCTCCTGAGGGATTGAATGGCGTCCAGCGCGCGACGCAACTGCTCGATGCCGGTGGCCATGCGTAGACCAGATTGCCGGTCTTGATGTTGACGTTGGCCATGCGGGCCTGCTTGGCCAATGCTCTCTGTTGCTGCGTCGGATCGGCGATCGCATCTCAGTGCGACGCACGCTCGAACCAGGATGGCGAGTCAGGCTGCCGCCAGTGCTGCCGCGCGGGCATTTCCGAGCTGCTGTGCCGGTCGGCCTGCGTGCGAAGGGGATGCGAGCGCCACCCCGATCGCACTGTCGGCGCGGCGGCGGCCGCGCCAATGCCCGCCTGCCCCGACGCTTCCTCCTCGGCAGCGGTCTCTACAGGTGAGCCGTCCTCCAGCAGGATCTGCACCTTGCGGAAGCCGGTGCCCTTCAGCGTCTTCACCAGCCGGCGCGCCATGCTGGTTACCGCCTTGTTGAGCATGAACTTGACCAGCGTCGGGTCGTCCTCGGTATCGACCACCGCGGTGCCGAAGCGAGTGTTGAAGGCGGAGGGGAACTGCTTCTGCAGATCGCCCTGCAGCGACTTGGCGGAGCGATGCGGCGACAGCATCAGCAACGCGACACTCTTGTCGTCGCCGACGCCGAGTGCGCAGTTGACCGGCTCCTGTTTCGACTTGAGCAGGAACCGCTTCATTTCTGCGCGGTCCATTCCGGTTTGTGTTTCTGCCGCCATGTCCGTGGCCTCCCTGCATTCGATGCAGGTACTCGTCCCATGCGGCATTTGTTGGCTGGTATGACTGGAATCACCGGCGCTCCAGGCCACGGACTGAGAGCCGATCGCTGCGTGCGAGTGCAAAGAGGACCTCGGTGGTGAGCATGCCCGAGCGGCGCGGGCCATGCCTTAAACCCCACAACGATCTTACGGTGGCGAATGCGTGTGGCGTGTTGCCAGGAGGTGGATCACTCGATGCTTCCTTGTACGGCGCGTGGCGCCGTCCGGCCTACTGGCACTGGCTGCCCAACTGTGACGCTGCCGCGTGCGACGTCGATGGGGACGCGCGAACGCCGGCCGGGCCGATAGCATCAGACCTTTGGTCGCTCAAACCCCAACCACCACACCGAGAGCGCTGAGCAGATCGCCCCGGAGCGATGCGAAGCGTGCGCCGGTCTTCCGCCGCGGATGAGGCAAATCCACGACCTGATCGAGGATGATGCGACCTTGCTCCATGACCAGCACCCGGTCCGCAAGTACAAGCGCCTCGTCCACGTCGTGCGTCACCATCAGGACCGTTGGGCGATGCCTCTCCACCAGCCGGAACAGCAGTTCGTGCATGCGAAGCCGCGTCAGCGCGTCAAGCGCGCCGAACGGTTCGTCCGCCAGCAGCAAAGCGGGCTGTCGAACCAGGGATCGAGCCAGGGCAACGCGTTGCTGCTCGCCACCCGATAGAAGGTTGGGCCAGGCATCCTCGCGTCCGGCGAGCCCGACATCGGCCAAGGCTGCCCGGCCGCGTTGATCTGCGTCCTGCACGCGCAGCCCAAGGGTCACATTTCGCAGAACACTCTCCCAAGGCAGCAGGCGCGAGTCCTGGAACAGAACGGAGCGACTGCCAGACACAACGATGGTCCCGTCGCCTTCCGCGTCATCGTCGAGCCCGGCGATGGCGCGCAGCAACGTGCTCTTGCCGGACCCGCTCCGACCGATCAGCGCCACGAATTGGCCCGGTGGGAGATCCAGGGCGGCGACGTCCAGCACGGTTCGCCCTGCAAACCCCCTGGTCAGCGCGTGCAGATGCACCGTCACGAGCCGAGCACCTTGCGGTACGCCAGAGCCTTCCGCTCCAGCAGCCTGACCACCGTGTCGGACACCAGACCCAGGATGGCATAGACGGCGAGCCCGACGACCATGACATCGGTCTGGCCATAGTCGCGCGCTCGATTCATCAGATAGCCGATGCCGCTGGTGGTGTTGATCTGTTCCAGCACGACCAGCGACGTCCAACACGTGGTCACCGCCAGTCGCAACCCGGTGAAGAAACCGGGCAAGGCGCCAGGAATGGCTATGCGGCGCAGGAAGTCGGCGGGGCCGAGACCGACCGTGCGGGCCAGCTCGACATAGCGCAGATCGATGCCCCGCAATCCGGCGTGGGTGTTGATGTAGATTGGAATGAACACGCTGGTGGCGATCAGGGCCACCTTCATGGCCTCACCGATCCCGAGCCACAGGATGCCCAGCGGTATCAACGCCAAGGTCGGGATCGCGCGCTTGATCTGCACGAGGCCGTCAACCATCGCGTCGCCGCTCCGGGTCAAGCCGGCGATCAGCGCAAAAGCGAGCCCGAAAGCGCCCCCGATCCCAAGCCCCAGATAGGCGCGCTGCGCAGAGGCCAGCAGGTGGTGGACGAGTACGCCGCTCACCAGCATGTCGAACCCGGTCGTCGCAGCGGTTGAAGGTGCCGCGAGGATCTTTGGCGACAGCAGCCCGGTCATCGACGCGATCTGCCAGATCACGACCAATGCCAGAGGTCCGAGCAGAATACCGCCAAGCGGAAGCCGGCGCGGCGCCAGGCGTCGGTTTCGGTTCCTGGCCGGCGCCCGTCCCGGGGAGGCGGAATCGGCCGTAAAGCCCATTCGCAGAGCCGATCGAACGACGTGCTGGCTCATGGCACGCGCGATCCGGTCGCCGGTTCGGGCGTGTTGGCAGCAATGACAGCGTCGAAGCGAAAATCGAACTCCGCCCGCGCATCCAGGCGTTTCGGCAGGTCGCCCGCCTGGTAGATCAGATCGGCGGTCGCCTGCTGCGTCTCGACCAGGCTGCGCAACATGGGGAAGCTGACGTCGCCGGCAGTCTCCTCGATTTTCCTGCCGTCGGCGGCTGAGAGATTCTGCCGCTTGACGTAGTAGGCATCCACCCAGGCGTCGCGGTTCGCCTTGGACCATCGGACGGCGGCGATCCAGTGCGCGACGAAATCGGCAATCGCCGCGGTCCTGGTCTTGTCATCGAGAGCCGCGCCGCTCGCGTACAGATAGGACAGGCCGCGGGGCAGGCGGGCGATCTCCGATGCCGGGATGGCACTCGCGCCGCGATCCGCGTAATCGGCGAGGTAGCGCGAGAAGTGCGGCTCGTTCAGGGGACCCACATCGATGCCGCCCGAGCGGATGGCGTCGGGGAAGTCGGCTGACCGCAACGGCACAAATGTCACGTCCGCCCGAGTGAGGCCGGCAAGTTTGAGGACATTGAGCA
Source organism: uncultured Alphaproteobacteria bacterium (assembly GCA_963776505.1). Taxonomy (GTDB): domain Bacteria; phylum Pseudomonadota; class Alphaproteobacteria; order Acetobacterales; family Acetobacteraceae; genus JAMXLO01. The sequence continues at coordinate 755 of CAVZNH010000058.1, read as the reverse complement.
CGAAGGGCTGACGCGCAGTTCCCTCGGCGTAGCCGATGCGCTTGCCGCGAATGTCCGCCAGCCGTGTCAGCGTGAGGCCTGGCCGCAGCGCGAGGCCATACTCCGGCCCCGACAGTTGCGAGGCAGCGACGATCAGAACGCGCTCGCCTGCCGCCTGCGCTTGAATGGGCGGCGTGTTTCCTACCGTGGCGAGGTCGAGCGCACCGGCGCGAAATGCTTCCAGCACCGCCGGGCCGCCGAGGAAATTTGCATATGAAACTTTTTCCGCGAGCCTCGCCTGTTCCCCGGATGCGGCCATGACGGTCTGCAGCACCTCGTTCTGGTCACCAACGACCAGCGCCGTTCCCGACGGCACCCGAGGTGGCCACAGGCCGTCGGCGGCTTTCACGTGGATCGGCACAAAAAGACAGAGGACAAGAACAACCACGAAGCGCCTGATCACAGCGTTTGCGTTGGTCCGATCGATCAAGGTTGAGCCTCTCCTCTGTCGCGTAAGTCGCTTCGCCAGGAGCAACCGAACGGGAAAAGCCCAAGGCGAACAACGGCCAGTTGAGGATATTTTTCGGCACAAAGGCAATATGCGGCCACAATAAAGATTTATTTTCTCCTTTGTCCTGAGAAAGGCCGGCCAGCTTTTTGATTGGCTTCAGGTATGAGAGAGACGGCCTACGCCCTCGGGACGTTGGCGCGACGACGGGACCCAGTATGACCCGAGTCACCGGCCCTCCCGAACCGGGCTGCTAAAGCGCCGTCAC
>CAVZNH010000057.1:40000-110829 GCA_963776505.1 uncultured Alphaproteobacteria bacterium | reverse complement strand
CATCAGATTCTGCAGCTCCAGCGCCTCCATCAGGTCGCTGTTCCAGATCAGACTGCGGTCGGACACCGACATGTCCGCCATGCCCTGCCAGATCGCGTGCATCTTCGACACGCCTTCCGCCATCGTCCTGCCGTCGCGGAACACCGCCGCATGGGTCTGCATCGTCTTCTGCATGTCCAGCCGCAGTTCGGCGACGCGCGAACCGCCCTTCGCATGGCGCGTGGCATCGAACCGGTCCAGTGAGCGCTCGCCGGCGCGCGGCGGCAGCGGCGCCTGATTCGCACCGGGCCGCACCAGCTTGGCAGCCCGGTGCGCAGCCGCTCGGCCGAACACCAGCAGATCGATCAGCGAATTGGTGCCCAGCCGGTTCGCGCCGTGCACTGAAACGCACGCGGCCTCACCCACCGCCATCAGTCCCTGCGCCACCGCATCGGGATCGCTCGCGGTCGGCCACAGCACCTCGCCATGATGGTTCGTCGGAATGCCGCCCATGTTGTAGTGCACCGTCGGCTTCACTGGGATCGGCGCCTTCGTCACCTCCACGCCGGCGAACACCCGCGCGGTCTCGGATATGCCCGGCAGCCGTTCGTGCAGGATATCGGCACCGAGATGCTCCAGGTGCAGCATGATGTGGTCTTTGTTCGGCCCGCAGCCGCGCCCTTCATTGATCTCGACGATCATCGAGCGCGACACCACGTCGCGGCTGGCGAGATCCTTCGCGCTCGGCGCATAGCGCTCCATGAAACGCTCGCCTTCTGAGTTGGTGAGGTAGCCGCCCTCGCCGCGCGCACCCTCGGTGATCAGGCAGCCGGCGGGAAAGATGCCGGTCGGGTGGAATTGCACGAACTCCATGTCCTGGCATGGCAACCCTGCACGCAGCACCATGCCGTTGCCGTCGCCGGTGCAGATATGCGCCGAGGTACAGACCTCGTAGACGCGGCCATAGCCGCCGGTCGCTATCACCACCATCTGCGCGCGGAAGCGGTGGATGCTGCCGTCCTCCAGGCACCACGCCGTGACGCCGCAGCAGGCGCCTTCGTCGTTCATGATCAGGTCGAGAGCGAAATATTCGCTGAAGAACTCGACGTCGTTGCGCAGGCTCTGCTGATACAGCGTATGCAGCATGGCATGCCCGGTGCGGTCGGCCGCGGCGCAGGCGCGCAGTGCCGGCGGGCCTTCTCCGTTCTTCGTCATGTGACCGCCGAATGGACGCTGATAGATCCGGCCATCCTCGGTGCGGCTGAACGGCATGCCGTAGTGCTCGAGTTCGTAGACCGCGGGGATCGCCTCGCGGCACAGGTACTCGATCGCGTCCTGGTCGCCCAGCCAGTCCGACCCCTTCACGGTGTCGTACATGTGCCAGCGCCAGTCATCCTCGCCCATGTTGCCCAGCGCGGCACCGATGCCGCCTTGTGCTGCCACCGTGTGGCTGCGGGTCGGGAACACCTTGCTGATGCAGGCGGTCTTCAGACCGGCCGCCCCCATGCCGAAGGTTGCGCGCAGCCCGGAGCCGCCGGCACCGACCACCACCACGTCATAAGTATGATCGACGATGTTGTAGGCGCGCGACGAGGGCAGGGTGATCGCGTTCATCGATATCCTTTCGCCTATAGGCCGAGCCGCAGCGTCGAGACGATGCAGGCCAGTGCCAGCAACAGCACGATGGCCTTCATCACCAGGATCGAGCCGACGCGCAGCCAGTCCTGATGAACATAGTCCTCGATCACCACCTGAAGGCCAGCTTGCAGGTGGTGGAACGTGGCGATCACCAGCGCGATCATCAACACGATCGGAAGCGGACCAGCCATCCAGGAAACGACGTCGTCGCGGGTTGCGCCGGTCATCCGCACCATGGCGCACAGGAACCACAGCGTGAGCGGCACCAGCGCAAGCGAGGTGAGTCGTTGGACCCACCAATGCGTGGCCCCCGCCCTGGCGGACCCAAGGCCGCGCGCCCGGCCGAGCGGCGAGCGCATGATGTCGATATGCGGTGCTTTTGCCATGCCGCAACTCACCACCACACCGCGAGGCCGATAATCCAGAGCAGCAGCGTCGCCACCACTGTGGCGATCACCACCGCCCAGGCCGATCGCTCATACCAGGGTTGCTCGAAGCCATAGCCGGCGTCCCACGCCAAATGGCGGATGCCTGCGAAGAAATGGAAGAACAGCGCCAGCGTCCAGCCGAACAGCAGAAGCATGCCGACTGGAGTGGCGAGGAACCATTGGATGCCAGCGAAAGCGCCATCCGAGACCGCGGCGGCGACCAGCCACCACGTCAGCAGCAGCGTGCCGATACCGAGCCCCACGCCGGTGACGCGATGCAGGATGGAGAGTACCATGCTGACCGGCCAACGATAGACCTGGAGATGGGGAGAAAGCGGGCGGCTGATCAGCCTGCCGTCCGAGTTGCGCGCCACCATCAGCGCGTCGCGTACGTCTCGCAATGGATCGCTCCATCCTGTCGGCCGGCCGACTGGCCCCAAGCCGTTACAATTGCTTACGCTTTCGGGGAAGCAGGGTCAACGCAGGCACCCGGCATCAGAAATCGAGCCGCCCGCGCAATTCTCCGAACGGGACCATGACATGCTCACGATAGGCTGGGCGTTGCTGTAGTCGTCGATACCAGGTCTCGACATGCGGCAGTGCGATCCAGGTGGGTCACACGTCGCTGGAGAATGCGCTGCTGCGCATTCTCGATCTTCTGAGCGAGACCCGACCAAGCGGCGAACCGTGGCACGCAGATCTGGTCGCAAGGGTCGCGCGTGACACAGTGGACCGGCCGGCTCATCCTGCCGCCCGAATTGGCAGCCTCGGCTGACGAGACACGGAGGTTTCGCAACCGTGCAACTCGAGCCTACGACAACTTCGACGCGGACAGGACTACACCAACGATCGATGCGGCTGCCAACCTGGCGCAACAGCTGCCGGGTGCGATCGCCGCCTTTCGCCAGACGATCGACCCTTAGCCGATCACGCCGCCTTCGCCAGCATCCGTTGTGCGATCAGCGTCTCGGCGATTTGCACCGCGTTCAATGCCGCGCCCTTGCGCAGATTGTCCGACACACACCAGAACGACAGCCCGTTCGCCACCGTCGCGTCCTTGCGGATGCGGCTGACATAGACGGCGTCCTCGCCGGCGCATTCGAGCGGGGTGACGTAGCCGCCATCCTCGCGAACATCCACCACCTCGACGCCCGGTGCCTCGCGCAACGCCGCACGCGCCTCGCCGGCGGTCACCGTATTCTCGAACTCCACGTTCACCGCCTCGCCGTGACCGATGAACACCGGCACGCGCACGCAGGTGGCGTGCACAGCGATGTTCGGGTCGAGGATCTTCTTGGTTTCGACCACCATCTTCCATTCCTCCTTGGTCGATCCGTCGTCGAGGAACTTGTCGATGTGCGGAATGCAGTTGAAAGCGATCTCCTTGGTGAATTGCTCCGGATTCTCGTGCTCATGCACGAACACCTTGCGCGTGTGCGCGTAGAGTTCGTCCATCCCCTCTTTGCCCGCGCCGGAGACGGACTGGTAGGTCGCCACGACCACGCGCCTGATCCTGAACTGGTCGTGCAGCGGCTTCAGTGCCACCACCATCTGAATGGTCGAGCAGTTCGGGTTGGCGATGATGTTGCGCTTGCCGTAGCTGCGCAGCGCCTCGGGGTTCACCTCGGGCACCACCAGCGGAACGTCCGGGTCCATGCGGAACTGGCTGGTATTGTCGATCACCACGCAGCCGGCGGCGGCCGCGCGCGGTGCATGCACTGCCGAGACCGAAGCTCCCGGCGAGAACAGCCCGAGGTCCCAGCCGTGGAAGTCGAACGTCTCCAGGTTGCGCACCTTGAGCACCTGCTTTTCGCCGAACGATATCTCCTGTCCGGTTGAGCGGCCTGAGGCCAGCGCGGCCACCTCGTCCACCGGAAACCCTCGCTCGGACAACGTCTTCAGCATCTCACGCCCGACCGCCCCGGTGGCGCCGACGACAGCGACCCTGTAGCCCATCCGAGTACTCCTCAAGCGCTCGCGAGGAGTTCAGTTAGCGATCACCCGGCGCGGAGGCAAGGTTTCCGTCCCGCTGTGATCCAGTCTTGGTGCCAGCCCTGGCCGACGCTATCAGGGCGGCATCGGGCGGAGGCGGATTGCCCGCGGACTTTCCAGGCCGCTGACAAGCGATGCTTCATCAGACTGAAGGAGCCGGCGCCACATGGCCACCACCGTTGCCGATCAGATGGTCGAAACCCTCGTCGCGGCGGGCGTCGAACGGATCTTTGGAATCGTCGGGGACAGCCTGAACGGCTTCACTGACTCGCTGCGCCGGCAGGGGAGCATCAAATGGCTGCACGTCCGGCACGAGGAAGTGGCGGCTTTCGCGGCCGGTGCGGACGCGCACCTCACCGGCAATCTGGCGGTGTGTGCCGGCAGTTGCGGACCGGGCAACCTGCACCTGATCAACGGCTTGTTCGACTGTCAGCGCTCGCGGGTGCCGGTCGTTGCCCTGGCCGCGCAAATCCCGTCGGCAGAGTTGGGCTCAGGCTATTTTCAGGAGACGCATCCCGAAAACCTGTTCCGCGAATGCAGCTCGTTCTGTGAACTCGTGACCAGCGCGGAACAGATGCCGCGCGCCCTCGAGATGGCGATTCACCATGCCGTATCGCAGCGCGCGGTCGCCGTGATTGTGATCCCAGGCGACGTCGCTCTGCGGCAGGCCATTCGGGCACCGGCGCCAAAGCCGGCAGGACTGCGACCTGAGCGCCCGGTGGTCGTGCCATCCACACAGACGATCGCGCAGTTGGCCGCATGGTTGAGCAAGGCGAGCAAGGTCACTCTGCTATGCGGCTCCGGCTGTCAGGGAGCGCACCGCCAAGTAGTGGCGTTGGCCGAGGCGCTGAAGGCACCAATCGTGCACGCGCTGCGGGGCAAGGAGCATGTCGAGTGGGACAACCCATACGACGTCGGCATGACCGGATTGATAGGCTTCTCCTCGGGCTATCATGCGATGCATGCCTGCGACACGCTGCTCATGCTCGGCACCGACTTCCCCTATCGGCAGTTCTATCCCGACAATGCGCGCATCGCGCAGATCGACATCAGGGGGGAGAACATCGGGCGACGCGTGCCGGTCGACCTTGGCCTGATCGGCGATGTCGGCGCCACGCTGGATGCGCTATTGCCACAGCTTGCGCCAAAGACCGACCGTGCACATCTGGACGCTGCGACCGCGCATTATCGCGATGCACGCAAAGGCCTGGATGAGTTGGCGACCGGCCGGAAGGGCGGCCTGCTGCACCCGCAGCACATCGCGCGCGTGCTGAGCGAGCTCGCGGCCGACGATGCGATCTTCACCTGCGACGTCGGGCTGCCGACGGTCTGGGCCGCGCGCTATCTCGCGATGAACGGCAGACGCCGGCTGCTTGGTTCGTTCTGGCATGGCTCGATGGCGAACGCGATGCCGCAGGCCATCGGCGCACAGGCGGCCTTTCCAGGGCGGCAGGTGATCTCGCTCTCAGGCGACGGCGGCTTCACCATGCTGATGGGCGATCTGCTCAGCCTGAAACAGCTCGATCTGCCGGCGAAGATCGTGGTGTTCAACAACGGTGCGCTGGGCTTCATCGAGCTGGAGCAGAAATCGACCGGCTTCATCAACACCGGCACGGAACTCGAGAACCCGAATTTCGCGATGATGGCGGAAGCGGTCGGCATCAAGGGTATCCGCATCGAAGATCCGTCGGACGTCGAGGGCCGTCTTGCCGAGGCGCTCGCGCATCCGGGACCAGTCGTGGTGGACGCGGTGGTGAGCCGGAACGAGTTGGCGATGCCGCCGAAGATCACCGCGGAGATGGCGAAGGGGTTCACACTCTACATGGTGCGCGCGGTGCTCAACGGCCGGCTCGACGAGCTGATCGATCTCGCGCTGGCGAATGTGCGTAGGTAATGCGTGATGAATCCCCGGCGGTTTGAATCACGCGATCAACAACCAGATCGCCCGCGGCGAGGACGAGTACCGGTTTCATCCAGCGCGGGTCCGCCGCCAGGCATGGTCGTGAGACAAGCGCCGGTAGCTAGAACAGCCCCTCAATCTCCCCATCATCGCGCAGATGGATCGCCTCGGCCGAGGGCACGCGCGGCAGGCCGGGCATCGTCATGATCTCGCCGCAGATCGCCACCACAAAGCCAGCACCGGCGGACAGACGCACCTCGCGTACCGGCAGAGTGAAGCCCTCCGGCGCGCCCATCACCGTCGGATCCGACGTGAAGCTGTACTGCGTCTTGGCGATGCACACCGGCACATGGCCGAAGCCCGCCTTCTCGAAGCCCTCCAGCCGTCGCGCCACCGCATCGGGCACGGCAATATCCGCTGCGCGGTAGATGCTCTGCGCTATGGTGCGGATCTTGTCGGCGAGCTTCATACCCTCGGGATACAGCGGCGCGGGCTTTGCCTCGCTCAGCGTGATCTTCTGCTGCACCGCGCGGGCCAGCGCCTCGGCACCCGCACTGCCATCACCCCAGTGGGTGCAGGAGATGGCCTCCACACCGCGCTTGGCCATCGCGTCGCGGATCACCGAGAATTCCGCCTCGGTGTCAGAGGTGAAGTGGTTCACGCCTACCACCACCGGCAGTCCGAATTTTCCGAGGTTCTCCACGTGCCGCGCCAGGTTGGCCACGCCGCGCTGCACCGCCTCTACGTTCTCCGTGCCCAGCGCGTTGCGCGCCACGCCGCCGTGCATCTTCAGCGCGCGTACCGTCGCCACAACGACTGCGCAGGAGGGCTTCAGGCCGGCCGAGCGGCACTTGATGTCGATGAACTTTTCCGCACCCAGGTCGGCGCCGAAACCGGCCTCGGTCACCACTACGTCGGCCAGCTTCAAGCCGAGCCGCGTCGCCATCACCGAGTTGCAGCCGTGCGCGATGTTGGCGAACGGACCGCCATGCACGAACGCGGGCGAGCCCTCCAAAGTTTGCACCAGGTTGGGCGCCAGCGCGTCCTTCAGCAGTACGGCCATCGCGCCGTCGGCCTTCAGGTCCTTCGCGGTCACCGAAGTTCCGTCGCGCTTCTGCGCCACGATGATCCGGCCAAGGCGCTCCTGAAGTTCGTCGAGATTGCGCGACAGGCAGAACACCGCCATCACCTCGGAGGCCACCGAGATGTCGAAGCCATCCTCGCGCGGAAAGCCGTTCGCGACGCCGCCAAGGCTGTTCACGATGCTGCGCAGCGCGCGGTCGTTCATGTCGAGGCAGCGCCGCCACGACACGCGCCGCGCATCAATGCCGAGTGAATTGCCCCAGTAGATGTGGTTGTCGATCATCGCGGCCAGCAGGTTGTTGGCCGACGTGATGGCGTGGAAGTCGCCGGTGAAGTGAAGGTTGATCTGGTCCATCGGAACGACCTGCGAGTAGCCGCCGCCGGCAGCACCGCCCTTCATGCCAAAACTCGGACCCAGCGACGGCTCGCGCAGACAGATCACCGCGCGCGAGCCGATACGGTTCAGCGCGTCGCCTAGGCCGACGGTCGTGGTGGTCTTGCCCTCGCCCGCAGGCGTGGGACTGATGCCGGTCACCAACACCAGTGCGCCGTCCGGCCGGTCCTCCAGAGCCTTGACGTAATTGAGGCCGATCTTCGCCTTGTGGCGTCCATAGGGTTCCAGTGCGTCGTCGGGAATATTCAGCTTCGCGGCGATCTCCGCGATCGGGCGCAGCTTGGTTTCGCGGGCGATCTCCAGGTCGCTTTTCATTGTCTCCGATTCCTCAGGCTATCTTGCGCATCACGGTGTGCGACCGGTTGGTGGTGTGCGGACGGATCTTCGGCGCCCAGTCGCCGATCTCCGACGCCTTCAGCCAGGCCGGGCTCTCCATCACGTTGGCCGCATCCATCTCGTACAGCGCGAGGTAGCGCGCCATGCCGTCCTTGTTGGTCTTCTCCAGCACGTAGCGCGTGCAGCCGCGCACGCCGGGTACCTTCATGATCTCCGGCACATGCTCGGTATCGTAGATGCGGTTGAAGTCCGCCTCGTACTGGGCGGGAATGTCCATCTGCACCATGTAGATGTATGGCGCGCGCGTGGCGTCCGGCATCTGTCCTGTCTCCTCCGTCCCCGGTCAATCCCCGGGAACAGAAGCCTGCCGCCTCTCAGGCGCCGTCGCAAGCAGGCTCAGGCCGCCTTGCGCCGCGTGATGCCCAAGTCGCCCAATGCCTCGCCCATCGCCGTGACGGCGCGCGCCATGTCCGCTGGCGTGATCGCGCCGATGCAGCCCACCCGGAAGCTCGGCTGCTCGGTATCGTAGAAGTTGCTGATCAATACCCCGCGCGCTTTGAGCACATCGACGAAGCGCTGCAGGTCCCACGCCGGATCGGCCGGTGCGTGCACATTCACGATGATCGGACCCTGCACGTCCCGCGGCAGGTACGGGGTGAGCCCAAGCCCACGGACACCGTCATACAACGTGCGCATGTTGGCAGAGTAGCGCGCCAGCCGCGCCGGCTGCCCGCCCTCGGCATCGAGGAAATCGAGCGCCACATTGCATGCATTCAGCACCTGCGCCGGTGGGGTGAAGCGGAAGCTGCCCCAGCCGTGGTGCAGCGCATGCGCGTATATGCTGGACAGATCCAGTGACCAGCTTCCGGCATTGCCGGCACAGGCTTCGAGGCGATCGATGCGCGCGATCGCGAATGCCATGCCTGGCATGCCTTCGAGGCATTTGTTGGAGGTGAAGACCACCGCATCGATCTCCGGCTGCTCCGAGAGGTCGAGCGGCAGCGCGCCAAACGCCGACACCGCGTCGACGATAAGCCGGCGCCCCAGGCGTCGCACCACTGCGCCGATCGCCGCGACGTCGTGCACGACGCCGCTGCCGGTCTCGCTGTAGACAAGCCCGACATGGCTGATATCGGGATCCGCGGTCAGCGCGGCGGCGACGGCGTCGGGGTCGGTGGCTGCGACGTCCGATAATGCCAGTGGCACCGCGACACGGCCGGCTTCCAATGCCAGCCGGGTCATCCGGTCGGCATAGGCGCCGGTGGCCGGTATCAGCACCTTGTGGCCAAGTGGGACGAAGGTGCGGATTGAGGCCTCGGTGATGAAGTGGCCACAACCTTGCAACGGCAGCGTTGCGTGTTCGCCGGGAACGCCATGCGCGATCCTCAGCAACCGCTCGCGGATGCCGGCATAGAGCGGGCGGAAGTCATTGTCCCAAGGGGCAAAGTCCTGACACATGGCCGAGCGCACCTCGGGGCGGGTGGTGACGGGGCCTGGGATCAACAGCAGCATGCAAGCTAACTCGGTTTGGAGGGTTGCCAGCGCAATATCATATCGGAACCGTGGTCATGCCACTTTCTTTTGCCGCGCGGCGTGACCTTGCCCGGGCCCGGGCGGCCGTGTAGCCGGCTGGCATGCTTGCACGCCTCCGGTCGAGTCTCGCCGCCTTGCGCGGTTTCCGCGCTGATCTGGCAGCGCTCGGACTGGGAGCGCTTGCGGCGGCGGCATTGCCGCCGTTCAACATCATTCCGGTCCTGCTGGTTTCGGTGCCCGGTCTGCTGGTCCTGCTCGACGCGGCGCGGTCGCCCGCGGTCGCCGCGCGACGCGGCTGGTGGTTCGGGTTCGGCCATCATGTGATTGGCCTCTACTGGATCACCGAGGCGATTCTGTTCGAGGCGGCGCGCTTCTGGTGGCTGGTGCCGCTCGCCGTACCGGCTGTCGCCGCCGCGCTCGCGGTGTTCATCGCCGCCGCCTGCTTCATTGCCCGCCTCGCGTCGCCGGGATGGCCGCGCGTCCTGGCACTGGCCGGTGCCTGGGTCCTGGCGGATCTCGCCCGCCAGTTCGTGCTGACCGGCTTCCCCTGGAACCCGTTGGGCAGCGTCTGGGAGGTTCCCGGCCCGGTGGGCGACGTGCTCATCCAGCCCGCGGCATGGATCGGCGTGCATGGCCTCACCCTGGTGACGCTGCTGCTTGCGGCCCTGCCGGTTCTCGGATGGCGTTGGCGCGCCGCGGGTGCGGCTCTGCTCGCCGCGTGGGTCGCAGTCGGCGTCTGGCGATTGCAGCAGACCGTTCCGCCACAGGTGCTCGCCGTCGTGCTGGTGCAGGGCAATGTGGCGCAGGGCCAGAAGTTCGACCAGGCGCTCGCGGTGCGAATTTTCCAGCATTACCTGGATCTCAGTTCGCAGGGCCACATCATTGGCCCGGCCGTGGCAGTCTGGCCGGAGACGTCGTTTCCCGGTCTGCTCGACCTTGACGAGCCGGCGCGGCAGGCAATCGAGCAGGCGACCAAAGGCGCACCCGCGCTGGTCGGCAGCGTCCGCTTCGATCAGCAGAGACGCCCGCGCAACAGCCTGTTCGCGGTGCTGGATGGCGGTGTGATCGGCGGTGTTTACGACAAGTGGCACCTGGTGCCATTCGGCGAGTACATCCCGGACTGGCTGCCACTGCCGATCATGGTGATGCCAGGCAACGGCTTCGCCTCGGGCCCGGGACCACGTACGCTGCACGTCCCGGGGCTGCCGCCGTTCGGACCCCTGATCTGCTACGAGGCGATCTTTTCCGGACAGGTCGTGGATCGCCGCGACCGGCCAAGCTGGCTGGTCAACGTCACCAACGACGCCTGGTTCGGCAACTCGACCGGGCCGCGCCAGCACCTCGCGGCGGCGCGGATGCGCGCGGTGGAGGAGGGGCTGCCGCTGCTGCGCGCGGCGAATACCGGCATTTCGGCGGCGTTCGACGCGCACGGCCATGAATTGGGCAGGATCGAGCTGCAGACTTCGGGTATCCTGACCGTCGGGCTGCCAGGACCGCTGCCGGAGACATTGTTCGCTCGCATTGGCCTCTGGTTGCCAGCCATCTCGGGATCGGTTGCACTCGGAGCAGGGCTTGTGGCAAGACGCATTGCAGCGTCAGGTTGATTGAAGCTTGCCACTTCGCCGAAAACCGGCTCACGAAGTAGGAAAAATAATACCGTATGAAAATTTTGACACTCTTGTTGACAATTGACGGTTGTGTGGTTAAGGTTCTGTTAACAACAGTCCAGCCGCCGTTGTGCGAGTGGCCCCGGGGAGCGGTCGATGCTGAATGAAGTGAAAGGGAATGCGAACATGGCGCGCGGCGAACACGTCGTGGGTGCCGAAAAGGAAGGAAGGCCCAGCCCGATCGACGTTCACGTCGGTTCTCGCATCCGTCTGCGACGCACCCTACTGGGCATGTCGCAGGAACGCCTGGGCGAGGCGCTTGGCCTGACCTTCCAGCAGGTGCAGAAGTATGAGCGCGGCGTGAACCGCGTGGGCGCATCGCGGCTGTTCGACCTGTCGCGCGTCCTCGATGTTCCCATCAGCTTCTTCTTCGATGACATGCCGGAGAGCCTGACCAACACCCATGGTGGCCCGAACCGGCGCGCCTCGGGCTTCTCCGAGACACAGGACAGCTTCGCCGATGATGCGCTGAACCGCCGCGAGACCCTGGAACTCGTGCGGGCCTACTATCGCATCACCGACCCAGCGGTGCGTAAGCGCGTGTTCGACCTGATCAAGTCGATGGGGCCGGTCGAGAGCTGACTTCGTCGCCGCGCAGCTGCGGATTGTCGAAGGTCGGATTGTGTAGTCGGTTAAGCGCCTCGCGCAGCGCCGCCCATAGATCGCGCTTCTCGACCTCGCCCAGCGTCGTCGCGATCTCCTCGCGCACGCCGCGCGCGACCAGAAGCAACCGCGGCACCTTACCGGCCGGCTCCTCCATCACCGCGTTCAGCCAGCCGGTCGGCAGCACCCGCTCCTCCCGAGCGCCGTGCTGGTCAGTGCGCACAATCCGCAGCGCCTGCTCGGACAGCAGGATAAGCTCGCTCGCGCGCGCCCGGTTCGCATTTAGCCGCAGCAGGTAGATTGCGAGTCCGATCTCCAGCAGGCCGAACCCCGCCACCGGCCACGCGCCGATCAGCCAGAAGCGCAGCACGATCAGCGCACACAGTGCACCGATCACCGCCATGAGAATCGCCAGCCCGCGCTGCGACAAGCTGCGGTGCGGCACAATCACCGCCTCGAACACTGTGGCTTCGCCACTCATCGGCCAAATGTAGCGCGGCTACGCCGCCAGCACACCCTTGCCGTCCAAACGTGAGCGCGCGACAAGCCTCCGCATGCCAACAAAAGCGCCTACCGCCAAGGCGAAGCCACGCAAGCCGCGCGCCATGACGCGTGAGGAGGTGCGCGGCTTCATCGAGGCACTTGCGAAGGCCAATCCCGATCCGCGCAGTGAACTGACATTCATCGATCCGTTCACGCTGCTGGTTGCCGTGGTGCTGTCGGCGCAGGCCACCGACGTGTCGGTCAACCGCGCCACCGAGGCGCTCTACAAGGAAGCCGCCACGCCCGAGGCAATGCTGCGTCTCGGCGTCGATGGCGTGGCAAAGCATATCCGCTCGATCGGCCTCTGGCAGGGCAAGGCGCGCAACGTCATCGAGTTGTCGCGCCAGCTGATCGAGCGGCACGGCGGTGAGGTGCCGCGTGACCGCGAAGCTCTGGAGAAGCTGCCGGGTGTTGGCCGCAAGACCGCGAATGTCGTGCTGAACGTCGCATTCAACGAAAGCACGATGGCGGTCGATACGCACATTTTCCGCCTCGGCAACCGCACAGGAATTGCGCAAGGCGCGACGCCGCGCGCCGTCGAGGACGCGTTGGTGCGCCGCATTCCGCCCGAGCTGCTGCGCGACGCACATCACTGGCTGATCCTGCACGGACGCTATGTGTGCAAGGCGCGAATGCCGGAGTGTTGGCGCTGCGTGGCGGCGGCGTGGTGCAAGTATCCCGCGAAGACGCCACCGCCCGTCGCGAAGCCGCCGCGCACGAAGTGATGCGAGCGTTCTATCAGTACTCGATTCCGGCACTATGGCTGGCGTGGCTGCTCTATTGGACCATCGCGGCGATCGGCGCCAAGCCGACCCTCCGAGAGGAGAGCTTCGTCTCACGCCTATCGCACGGCATTCCTCTCGCGTTAGGCGCCGCGTTTTTGGCTATGCAGCATGTGCCGATGGCGTGGCTCGCCGCGCGTTTCCTGCCGCGCGTCGCTGGCTGGTTCTGGCTGGGTCTAGTGCTTGTTGCACTCGGGCTCGCGTTCAGCGTCGCCGCCCGGATCTGGCTTGGCCGCAACTGGAGCAGCATGGTGACGCTGAAGCGGGATCATGAGCTGATCCGCTCGGGGCCGTATCGTTGGGTGCGCCACCCGATATACACCGGCCTGCTGCTGGCGGTCCTCGGTTCGGCGATCGCCCTGGGGGAGTGGCGCGGGCTGATCGCGCTGGCACTGATCATCGCCGCATTCCTGCGCAAGATCAGCATCGAGGAACGCTTTCTTGCGCCGCAGTTCGGCGCCGCCTACCGCGGATATCGCGATGAGGTGCCGGCCTTGCTGCCACAGCCCTGGCATTGCAGCCGCACAAGGTGAGTGTGATGTGAACCGGTGGATCGCCGAACTTGCAGCGTGCCTCAATGGATTTGGCTACCATTTTTGGTGTGGTATGAATGCCCCAATTGGGAGGCCCAATGAACCGCATCCTGACCCTGGCGCTTGTCGCACTCACTGCTACGCCGTTGGCGACTGGGCCGGTCGCGGCGCGCGTCATGGAGAGCGGCGATGCCGCCGTGGCGCAAAAGGCGATGCCGGCGGTCGTCAACATCTCGACCTGGAAGGTGAAGCAGCCGGAAAAGGAGGGCGAAGTCACCGCGTCGGGTGAAGACCTATGGCTCCGGCTTCATCATCGATCCGAGCGGGATCATCGTCACCAATAAGCACGTTATCGACGGTGCCATCGATATCAAGGTGATCTTCGAGAACGGCGATCGCGTCTCTGGCAAGCTGCTGGCGGTTGCCGCGATGGCCGACCTTGCGGTGGTGAAGGTGGATGCCGGTCGGCCGCTGCCGGCGCTGCAGTGGGGTGACAGCGAGAACCTGCACGTCGGTGATCCCGTGCTGACGATTGGCAACCCACTTGGACTCGGCATGTCCGTATCGTCGGGAATTGTCAGCGCGCTGAACCGGGATATTCAGGACACGCCATTCGACGACTACATCCAGACCGATTCGGCCATCAATCATGGCAACTCAGGCGGCCCCATGGTCGATCTCGACGGCAAGGTGGTCGGCGTAGATACAGCACTTTACAACCCTGAGCAGAGCGGCGGCTTCATCGGGATCGGCTTTGCCATTCCGGCCGGCACAACGAAGTTCGTAGTCGGGCAACTGCTTGACCCCAGTCATCCCAAGCCCGGCTGGCTCGGCCTCACGCTTCAGGACGTGACGACGGAACTCGCGGAGGCGTTGGACCTGCGCGGCGAGAAGGGTTCGATCATCTCAGCGGTGGACGCGGGTGGCCCGGCGAGCACGGCGGGGCTGCGGCCCGGCGATATCCTGACGGCGATCAACGGTACCAAACCCGAGGACCCCAGAGCTTTCATGCGCACGATCGTGCAAATCCCGGTCGGGCGGCAGGCGCAGTTGACGGTCTGGCGGGATGGCAAGGAGCAATCCGTCGTCGCAACGGTCGACCAATGGCCGAACTATATGCCAGGCGGCGGCGTGATGAGCGCACAGATGGCCGAGGCGATGATTCAGAAGATGCCTGACCCCGGCGTACGGCTTGCCGCGCTTACCGACGCGGCGCGCAAGCAGTTCGGTATCGACGCCAAGGTGAGCGGCGTACTGGTCGCCTCGGTGGAGGCCGATTGCGAGGCGCGAGACCTCGGTATCGTCGCCGGCGACGTGATCACTGCCGCGCAAGGCGCTCCTGTGACCACGCCCGACGATGTGCGACAAGCTGTGCAGACCGCGCACCAAAAACGGCGCCCGTTCCTCGCCATACTCGTTCAGGGCAAGAGCGGCGCTCGATGGGTGTCGCTGTCGATGGGCGGCACGGGCTCATAATGGACGAACCCGGCTGGCGCTTGTGCCGCCAGCCGGGTTCGGGACTTCAGCCAATCGGCGATACGCTACTTGATGCAGGCCGTCGACGCCACTTCGGCTCCCGCCTTGCGGGTCGCTGCGTTCACCGAACCAACGCCGCCGCCTTCCAAGTCCGCCTTGCGGGTCGCCGCGTTCACCGAGCCAACGCCGCCGCCTTCCAGACTCCGCCTTGCGGGTCGCTGCGTTCACCGAGCCAACCCCGCCGCCTTCCGACTCCGCCTTGCGGGTCGCCGCGTTCACCGAGCCGACGCCGCCGCCTTCCAAGTCCGCCTTGCGGGTTGCTGCGTTCACCGAGCCGACGCCGCCGCCTTCCAACTCCGCACGGTGCAGCCCCGGGGGGCAGCCCGTCGTATCCGGAGCCGCGGCAAACGCCGACGCTGCAAAGGTCGAGCCAAGCAGCGCCGCAGCGAACGCCGTCCTTGATAGTAGCCGCATGATCAGTCCTCCACTTTGTTTGGTCGGCTATGACAGAACGGTAAGCTTCTTTCTAGTCCGCCGGCAATCATAGCCGTCACCATTGCCGTGCAGCATCAAACTCGTCTGCTCGGCGAGTATTTCAATTGCGAAGGCAGATTACCAAATGCTCATCCGGCGGCGACCCGGCGGCGCTTCCTGGCCGGAACCGTCTGCACCGGCTCCGCCTCGTCCGGATTGGCCAGCGCCTGCAGCAGCGCGTCGCGCAGGACGGAGAGTTTCCGCTCGTTCTCGACCTTCAGGCCGAATACATCCTTTACGTAGAATACGTCGACGGCACGTACACCGTAGGTTGTAACGTGCGCCGAGGCGATCTGCAACCCCTGGTCGCTGATCGCCGCGGTGACATCGTGCAGCAGGCCAGGCCGGTCGCGGCCGTTGACTTCAAGCACGGTGTGCGTGTTGGAGGCGTGGTTATCGATTACCACGCGCGGTGGAACGTGGATTGCGCGCATTCGCCGCCCCAGCAGCACCTTCGACATCTTGCGGATTTCCGCGCTCAGGCGGATGCGGCCGGACAGCGCCTGCTCGATCAGCACCGCCAGACGTGCCAGCCGGTGAGGCGCATCGAACGTGCCGCCGGCGGCGTCCTGGATCCAAAACGTGTCAAGCGCCATGCCATTGGTCAGCGTGTGGATCCGCGCATCGACGATCGACGCGCCGGCGACCGCCAGTGCGCCAGAAATTCGACTGAACAACCCTGCGTGATCGGCACAGTAGACCGTGACTTCGGTCACCGCCCGCGCCGGCAGCGGTTGCGTGTCCACGGTCAGCGGAGCCTGTCGGGCCTCCGCATCGCGCACCAGCCTTGCGTGACGGGCATGGGTCTCGGGGTCGAATGACAGCCAGTAGCCGGGATAGCCGAGTGAAGTGAATTTCTCGATGTCCTGCCTTCGACCAGTCGGACAGCAGCGCCGCCGCGGCGTGGCGCGCGCGTTCCACCCGCACGTCTCGCTCGGTCGTGGACAGGCCACCGGCCAGCACTTCCGCGACACGGGCATAGAGCTCGCGCAGCAGCGTCGCCTTCCAGCCGTTCCACACCTTGGACGACACGGCGCGCATGTCGGCGACCGTCAGGATCAGCAACAGGCGCAGCCGTTCGGGCGACTGGATGGTATCGGCGACGTCGAGGATGGTCTTCGGATCTTCGATGTCGCGCTTGAACGCGACCGCGGACAGCAGCAGGTGGTGCAGGACCAGCCACGACACCGTCTCGGTCTCTTCCGCCGTCAGGCCGAGTTCCGGCCCCACCTTCAGCGCGATCTCGGCGCCGATCTCCGAATGATCGCCGCCGCGGCCCTTGGCGATGTCGTGCAGCAGCATCGCGAGATACAGCGCGCGACGCGATTGCAGGTGATCGAGCAGGCTGGTGGCGACCGGCGCCACCTCCGCAAGTTCGCCGCGCTCCAGCGTGTTCAGCACGCGGATCGCCTCGATCGTGTGCTCATCGACGGTGAACACATGATACGTGTCGAACTGCATCTGCCCGACGATGCGTGCCCAGTCGGGAATGAAGCGGCCGAGGAAGCCGGTCTCGTTCAGGATCGACAGCCAGCGTGCGCCATCGGGATGCTGGCTGCCGCGATGATGATCCGGCTCCTTGCCGCACATCAGGTCCATGAACAGCGCCGCCGCCTTGGGATCGCTGCGCAGTTCCACGGCGCGGCGCTCGTTCTGGATCAGCGAACGGATGGCGAGCGGATGCAGTTCCAGATTGCGGTCGCGCGCCACCTGCAGGATGCGCAGCATCTGCAGCGGCTCACGATCGAAATCGCGCCCGGGAACCGCCATCAGACGGCCCTCGGCCAGCACGAAGCCGCACTTCAGCAGCGCCGGGTCGGTTTCCGGCGCGACCGCCGGCGGACCGAGCGCCTCGCGCAGAATGCCTGGCTCGAGAATCCGCGTCAGCCGCGCGACCTCGCGCGCGGTCAGGAAATAGTGTCGCATGAAACGTTCGACGCCGTCCTGCCGACCGTGGCGCGTGTAACCCATCCGCGCGCCGACCACCGGCTGGAGATCGAACGTCAGTCGCTCCTCGGCGCGGCCGGCGACGTAGTGCAGATGGAACCGCACCGTCCACAGAAACTCCCAGGCGCGGCGGCCATGTTTCGCCTCCGATGGCGACAGCACATCGCCGACATCGGCGAGTTCGCCCATCGTCTGCGTGTCGTAGACGTAGCGCGCGATCCAGTAGAGCGTCTGCAGATCGCGCAGTCCGCCGCGGCCTTCCTTCACGTTCGGCTCGACGACGAACGGGCTGTCGCCATAGCGGCGGTGACGCACGTCGCGCTCCGCCTGCTTGGCCGCGATGTATTCGGCGACACCGGCCTCCTTGCAGGCGGCGCGGAAACGGGCGTGGAAGTCGGCGAACAGTTTCGCATCGCCGGCGATGTGCCGCGAATCCAGCAGCGCGGTGCGGATCGTGGTATCCTTGGCACCCTCGACCAGGCAGTCCTCGATCGAGCGGGTGGCGTGGCCGACCTTCACGCCAAGGTCCCACAGGAAATACAGCATGTACTCGACCACCTGCAGCGTCTGCCGCGACGCCTCCTCGGCGGTCAGGAACAACAGGTCGATGTCGCTGAACGGTGCGAGCACGCCGCGGCCGTAGCCGCCGGTTCCCGCAACCGACAGATGGTCAGGCTCGCCAAATCCGGTATCCGACGTGGCGTGCTCGTACAGCGCAGAGATCAATCCGTCGGTCAGTTTGCCGAGCAGGCGGGCGGCCTGCAGGCCGGTGATCTGGTCCTGCTCGAAGGCGTGCTGCACGTGCTGCTGAATGCGCGCAAGATGGCGGCGAAATGCCCCGAGCGCGGCATCGCGAGACACCGGCGCGCCGTCCTCGGCCAGCGCCGCGAGCGCGGCGGAGAGGGCGGAGATCGACGCCTCGGGCGGCTTTGGCTGGGCAACAGGGGTCAGCATGCGCAGCAGCGTACTAGGTCGCAGCCGTGTCGGGAACTGCCAGCAGCGCTTTCAGACGATACAATGCGTCGAGCGCCTCGCGCGGGGTCATGCGATCCGGCTCCAGGGCGGCGATCGCCTCGGCCAGCGGATCCGGTTCGGGCGTGATTTCCGGTGGCGAGGCGGCGAACAGCGGCAGAGCCGTGAGCGGCGCCCCAGCGGCCCCCAAGGGCCCGCCATGCTTTTCCAGCGACGCCAGCAGCGAGGCGGCGCGGCGCACCACTGGCGCCGGCACGCCGGCCAGTTCGGCGACATGCACGCCCCAGGAGCGGCCGGCGGCACCGGCAGCCACCTCGTGCAGGAAAACCACGCTCCCCTTCCATTCCTTCACTCGCATTGTGTGCGGTTTCAATCGCGGCAGCCGGTCCGCCAGTTCGGCAAGTTCATGGAAATGTGTGGCGAAAATGGTACGGCAGCGGATCGCTGAATGCAGCGCCTCGAGTACCGCCCAGGCGATGGCGAGACCGTCCAGCGTCGCGGTGCCGCGGCCGATTTCATCCACCACCACCAGCGAGCGCGGGCCGGCCTGGTGCAGGATTGCCGCCGTCTCGGTCATCTCGACCATGAACGTGGACCGCCCGCGCGCCAGATCATCGGCAGCACCGACGCGGGAGAACAGGCGATCGATCACGCCGATTGTCGCGGCTTCCGCCGAGACCGGCAGCCCGGCCTGGGCGAGGACGACGATCAGTGCGTTCTGCCGGAGGAACGTTGACTTGCCGGCCATGTTGGGTCCGGTGAGCAGCAGCACACGCTGGTCCGGCGAGAGGTCACAGTCGTTCGGCACGAACTGCGCGTGTCCGGCGAGCGCCGCCTCCACTACCGGATGGCGGCCGGCGTGGACCAGGAATGCGTCGTCGTCGGTGACCAGCGGACGGCACCACGTGCCGCTCTCCGCGAGTGCTGCCGCGGACTGGATGGCGTCGAGCAGGGCCAGTGCGTCGGCGCAGACGGCAAGGGCGTCGGCGTGCGCAAGCGCCATCCGTACCAGTTCTGCGAACACTGCGCGTTCGCGCGCGGCGGCGCGTTCGCCGGCCTCGGAGATTCGGCGGTCGAGGTCTGAGAGTTCGGGCATGGTGAAGCGGGCGCCGTTGGCCATGCCCTGACGAAGCGTCAGTTCAGGGAATTCGCGCAGTTTCTCGACTGCGGCGGCTGGGACCTCGAGAACGTAACCAAGTTGCGCGTGGTGGCGGATCTTCAGGCTGGCAACGCCGTAGCGTTGAGCGCAGTCAAGCTGGAGGGTCGCCAGCACTCGCCGGCTGTCGTCGCGGAGCGCGCGTTCGGCATCGAGTTCCGCATCGAACCCGCGCAGGATCGCGTTGCCGTCGTCCAGGCGGTGCGGTGCAGGGTCGGCAAGCGCGTCGGTCAGCGTCTGCTCAAGGGCTGGATCGACCTGCAGGGCGGCGCCCGCCGATAGCAGCAGCACAGGCAACGAAGCAAACACCAGAGCCTCCCCCTCCCCCTGCGGGAGGGGGCTAGGGGGAGGGGGCGGTGCGAGTTCCACGGCCCCCTCCCCCCAACCCCCTCCCGCAAGGGGAGGGGCAGCTTTGCCTTCTCTAACCCGCCCAGGGCCGCCATTGCCGCTCGCGCGGCGCGCAAACCGTCGCGTATCGCGGCGAGATCCCTGGGGCCGCCTCGTCCGACCGACAATCGCCCGAGCGCCCGCGCAATATCGGGCGCAGTCCGCAAAGCAGCCCGGAGGCGCACGGCGGCCTCGCGCTCGCCCAGCATCCACGCCCATGCATCCTGCCGCGCCGCGATCGCCTCCGGATCGCTGAGCGGTGCGGCAAGCCATCCGGCCAGCAGTCGCGCACCCGCCGGGGTCAGCGTTCGCTGCACTGTGCCGAGCAACGAGTGCTGTGTGCCGCCATCGCGCGCCCGGTGGATCTCCAGACTGGCGCGCGTCGCCGCGTCCATCGCCAACAGTCCGGTGCGGCCTTGCGGCGACGGCCGGGCAAGACGCGGCAGCGTGCCGGCCTGCGTGACCCGCACATAGTCCACCGCCATCAGCGCAGCGATCGCCTCTGCATCGGTGAAGCTGCCGAATGCGTCCACGCTGGCGACACCGAACGTCTCGGCCAGCCGTCGCCGCGCCACCAAAGGCGGCGATGGCGTGACATCGGGCGCGCGCTTGTCGACCCACTCGCCGAGCGCCAACCCGGCCGGCGACAGGATCTCGGCTGGCTCCAACCGCCCGAGCAGGCCCTGAACCTCCGATTGTGCCAACGCGGCGGTTTCGAACAGACCGGTGGACACATCGAGCCATGCGGCGCCAATGCCGTCGCGATCCTGCGCCAGCCCGAGCAGCAGATTGGCCTTGCCGGCTTCCAGCAGCGCTTCCTCGGTGATCGTGCCTGGGGTGACGAGACGCACCACCTCGCGGCGGATCGGCGCCTTGCCGGTGCGCGACTTCGGATCTTCCATCTGCTCGGTCACCGCGACGCGGAAACCACGGCGGATCAGGCGGGCGAGATACGCCTCCGCCGCGTGCTGTGGCACGCCGCACATCGGGATCGGCCGGCCGTCATGTTCGCCACGCTGGGTCAGCGCGATGTCGAGTGCCGCGGCGGCGGCCTCCGCATCCGCGAAGAAAAGCTCGTAGAAGTCGCCCATCCGGAAGAACACCAGCGCGTCCGGATGCGCTTCCTTGGCGGCAAACCACTGCGCCATTGCGGGCGTGGCGCCGGCAGCATTCAGCGAGCGGGAGGATGCGGCCATCGGACTGGTTTACCCCGCGCCCCCGCGATTCCGAAAGCCGCCGAACCGGCTGAATTATTCTGCCGCCGCGGCCTTGGACGGAATGCGCTCGAGCCGGCTGTCGTGCCCCAGAGCGACCAAGATGACGGCTGAGATCACCGGCGCAGCGCCGATTGCCATCAGCGCAATCAGATCACTGCCGCCAGTCGCGTCCTTGATCAGCCCGAACATGTAAGGTCCAAGGAAGCCGCCAAGGTTGCCGACCGCGTTGATGAGAGCGATCCCGCCCGCCGCAGCAACGCCTGACAGCATGGCCGTCGGCAGCGGCCAGAAGGTCGGCGCGATCGTGTACTGACCCATGATCCCCAGGATCAGCACGATCATCATCCAGACCGGATGTTCGGGCCCGATGAAGACGCACGCAATTAATGCGACCCCGGACAGCAGGCAGGCCGATGCGACGTACATCGTGCGCGCGCCCGACCGGTCGGAGCGGAGGCTCCAATAGATCATCGCCACGGCAGCGAACACGAACGGAATGGCGCTCACCACGCCATTCATCATCGTCGAAACCCCAAACGACCTGACGATGGTCGGCAGAAAGAACAGCAGGCCGTAACCCGACACGTTTTGACCAAAGTACACCAGCGTCAGCAGCCAGACGCGAGGGTTGCGCATGGTCTCGCCAAGTTCGAAGCGGTGCACCGACTCGCGCTGCGACTGCTCCGCATCGAGACGCTGCTGAAGCCAACTCCGCTGTTCGGGCCTCAGCCATGCCGCGTCCATCGGACGATCGGTCAGCAGCACCCAGGTGACGACGGCCATGATGATGGGCGGCAGCGCCTCGATCAGGAACAGCCACTGCCAGCCTTGTATGCCGAGCCACCCATCCATCGTCAGCAGATACGCCGATACCGGCGGCCCGACGATCAGCGAGATCACGCTGGCAGACTGAAAGATCCCCATCATGCGCGAGCGGTAATAGGACGGGAACCACCAGGTCAGGTACAGCACGATTCCCGGATAGAAGCCCGCTTCGGCCAAGCCGAGCAGGAAGCGGACACCATAGAAGCTCCAGTCGTTCCAGACGAAGGCGGTCAGGGCGGAGATGATGCCCCAGGTGAGCAGGATCCGGGCGATCCATTTGCGCGCGCCGACGCGGTTCAGCACCAGGTTGCTGGGGATTTCCGCAAGAAAGTAGCCGATGAAGAACACGCCGGCGCCAAAACCGAACACGGCTTCCGAGAAGTTGAGCGCGTGCTGCATCGTCAGTTTGGCGAAGCCGACATTCACGCGATCGAGGTAGGCGCAGAAGTAGCCCAGCATCAGCACCGGGATCAGGCGCCAGGCAACGCGCCGGATGGTCTCGTGTTCCAACGGGTCGAGCTGCGCCGCGGCAGCGGCCGTGGTGTGCAATGCCATGACGTTCTCCCGGTTTCTGCGAAACTGGTTTTCGGCTGGTAACGTGATGCGCCGACTCGGTGATTCAGAGCAACCGGCTTCCATCACGCGCCTGTGCCCTGCATGATGACGGCGAGCGAGAGAGAATTGCTACAGGGGAAGCAGCCATGGCTGACGGCAGCATCGATACGCGCACCGCGCACATATCGGCGGAAGAAGCGCTGGCGCTGCATGCGTCGGGGCGACCCGGCAAGCTGGAGACGCGCATCTCGAAGCCGATCACCACCGCACGCGATCTTTCGCTCGCCTACTCGCCCGGCGTGGCGGAGCCCTGCCTGCACATCCAGCGCGATTCGGCTCTCGCCTACGATTACACGGCGAAGGGCAACATGGTGGCGGTGGTGTCGAACGGCACCGCTGTGCTGGGGCTGGGCAATCTCGGCGCGGTGGCAGCCAAGCCGGTGATGGAGGGCAAGATCGCGCTGTTCAAGCGCTTCGCCGACATCGATGGCATCGACCTGGAGATCGACTCGGAAAATGTCGATGACGTGGTGAACGCCGTGCGCTTCCTTGCCGGCTTCGGCGGCATCAACCTGGAGGACATCAAGGCGCCGGAGTGCTTCGTGATCGAGCAGCGGCTGCGCGAATTGATGGACGTCCCGGTGTTCCACGACGACCAGCACGGCACCGCAATCGTCGCCGCCGCGGGATTGATCAATGCCTGCCATCTCACCGGACGCGATCTGCGCGACACGAAGCTGGTGGTGAACGGCGCCGGCGCGGCCGGCATCGCGTGCGTCGAGTTGCTTAAGGCGATGGGCATGCGGCCGGAACACGTCGTGCTTTGCGACACCAAAGGCGTGGTCTATCAGGGCCGAACCGACGGCATGAACCAGTGGAAGTCGGCGCATGCCGCGGCCACGAAGGCGCGCACGCTGACCGACGCGCTGGACGGCGCGGATGTGTTCTTCGGACTGTCTGTCAAAGGCGCGGTGACCAAGGACATGGTCGGCCGCATGGCCGACAAGCCGATAATCTTCGCCATGGCCAATCCTGATCCAGAGATCACGCCGGAGGAGGCGCGCGAGGCCAGTCCGCACGCGATCATCGCCACGGGGCGCAGCGACTATCCCGAATCAGGTCAACAACGTACTCGGCTTCCCGTACATCTTTCGCGGCGCGCTCGATGTGCGGGCCAGCACGATCAACGAGGCGATGAAGATTGCCGCGGCCGAGGCGCTGGCCAATCTGGCGCGCGAGGATGTGCCGGACGAGGTGCATTCCGCATCCGCCGGACGGCGGCTTACCTTTGGTCCGGACTACATCATTCCGAACGCGTTCGATCCGCGGCTGATCTCCTGGGTGCCCCCCGCGGTGGCGCGCGCGGCGATGGAGAGCGGCGTCGCGCGGCGTCCGCTGATCGATCTGCGTCGTTATGCACGCGAACTGTCAGGGCGGCTGGATCCGACCGCCGGCGCGCTCGACGCGATCATGGAAAGCGTGCGCACCAACCCGAGCCGCGTGGTGTTCGCGGAAGGCGAGGAGGAGAAGGTGGTGCGCGCCGCCGTCGCCTATCGCAACGCCGGTTATGGCAGGCCGGTGCTGATCGGCCGCGAGGATCGCGTGAAGGCGACCATGGCCAGCCTTGGTCTCGGCATCGTGGAGGGGATCGAGATCCACAACGCGCGGCTCTCTGGCGCCAACACGAAGTATGTCGAGTTCCTGTATGGCAGAATGCAGCGCCGCGGATTCCTGCAACGCGATTGCCAGCGCATGGTGAACCAGGACCGCAACGTGTTCGCCGCCTGCATGGTGGCGACTGGTGACGCCGATGCGATGGTGACCGGGTTGACGCGTTCCGCCGCGGTATGTCTCGACGACATCAGCCATGCGATCGTGCCGGCGACCGGCGGCCTCGCGTTCGGCCTCACTCTCGTGCTGGGCATGCGCGGGAAGACGATCTTCATCGCCGACACGCTGATGCACTTCCGACCCAACGCAGAGGAGCTGGCCGAGATCGCCATTGGTGCGGCGCAGGCGGCGCGCCATCTCGGGCACGAACCGCGCGTGGCACTGTTGTCGCACGCGACCTTCGGCGATCCGATGCAGCCGGCCAACGCGCCGATGCGCGAGGCGGTGGCGATCCTCGATCGGCGCAAGGTTGACTTCGAGTATGACGGCGAGATGAGCCCGGACGTTGCGCTTGAGCCGTCGATCCGCGCGCTGTACCCGTTCTGCCGGCTGACCGACGATGCCAACGTGCTGGTGATGCCGGGGCTGCATTCGGCGCACATCACATCGAGCCTGGCGCGCAAGCTTGGTGGCGGAACGACCATCGGGCCACTGCTGATGGGCATGGAGCGGCCCGTGCAGATCATGCCGATGGACGCATCCGTCAGCCAGATCGTCGATCTGGCCTGCCTCGCCGCGTATCAGGCGGCGAGGCGGTAGCGCCCAAAGACTGTCTCTGAACGACACCGGAACGGGGTGCGTCGCTGATAGCTGCTCAAGGGTGGAAAGGAGCGAACGGCGATTTTTCGGCTGATTTGCATAACCTTGGCGGCCATCTTTAGCATCCTTATCGCCACACCTCGATCCCTCGCTGAGGACACGCTCATGACCAAATATCTGCACACCATGATCCGCGTCAGTTCGCTGGAGGACAGCATCGCCTTCTTTGGGGTACTCGGCCTACACGAGATCCGCCGTCGTCCGGACGAGAAGGGCCGCTACACCAACGTGTTCCTCGCCGCTCCCGGCGACGAGGCGGCCGCTTTGGAACTCACCTTCAACTGGGATCCCGAGCCTTATACCGGCGGCCGCAATTTCGGGCACCTTGCCTACGCCGTCGACAACATCTACGACACTTGCAGCGCCTTCATCGCCCGCGGCGTAACGATCAACCGCCCGCCGCGTGACGGCCGCATGGCGTTCATCCGCACGCCGGATGGCATCTCCATCGAGCTCCTGCAGGCTGGCGGCGCGCTGCCGCCCGCTGAACCCTGGACCAGCATGCCCAACACCGGTTCGTGGTAGAGCCGGAAGTTCCCTGGCGCTGATTGGATCGCGCCGAAGCGGCGCGTCAGCATGCGTGGCGCCGTCCGCACCCTCATCTTCGTGCCGACTGTAAACAGGTACATGCCGAGGATGGTCGGAGCCGACTCCACCGGGGGTTCGCATGCTTCACCCGTATGAGCGCATGCGGACAATCTACTTTGCCTCGTTTGCCTGCCGCATTGCCTTGAACCCAGGCCTCCTACGGCGGAACACGTGAGGCGAGACAGGTGGAGGAATGGGGCGCAGGGCAACGCCCCCGCCTCGCAGGCCTCTAAACGGCCGGTTCGCTGATCGTGCGGGGCGCGGCCGGCTCCGACCGGGCCTGGTCGGTCAGCATTTCGATGTGGCCGGTGATCTGCCCTCCGTCCTCCACCTGCAGCCGACGGCAACGGGCGGTGCCCAGCACCTTGCCGGTCGTGCGCACGATCAGGCTGCCGCGGGCGGTGAGCGTGCCGTCGATCGTGCCGGCGATCTCGGCGTCCTCGACCTCGATCTCGCCCTTGAAGATGCCGCCGGGCGAAATGGCCAGCTCGGTCGCGTGGATCATGGTGGCCTCGATCGTGCCCTCGACCACCAGGCGCTCGGCGTCCTGCACCGTACCTTGCAGGCTGATGCCGCGACCGACGACCAGCGTGCGGCGTTCCGATGGATCGCGGGCCGGCGAGCGGATCGGAGGCAGCGCGGGCCGCACGCCGGCAGCCGGCATGGCCTGCGGCGGGGTAGGCGCGGTGGTGAAAGGTTGCCGTGACATGGTCTGCACCTCCTGCGGCGGGGCGGGACGGAAGGGAGGCACACCCAGACCGTTGTCGAACGGTCCGCTCGGGGCCTCGGAATGGTCGTTTGTGTCCACCTGATCGAGCAGCGACCAGCCCGCTGGCAAGCTGGTGTCCTGTTCGACGTGCGGATCGTCAGGCTTGCGACGCTTGAACACAGGCTCCTCGTTCAGCTGGCAAAATATCAGGAGTCGTGGTGATGGCGCCGGGTTAACACGGCCACTCACAGCGGAACAACTGGTGGCGCACGGTTATCCACAACGATCCGCATGGGCCACGAGCACCCGGTCCAACACGTGCACCATCGCGGCGGTGCCGACGACCGGTATCAGCAGGTTGAGGATCGGCACGTAGCCAGCCAGCGCCAGCATGCAGCCTTGCGCCAGAACCGCCGGGCGGGCGCGGCGATACAGCGCCTCGGCCGCCGGCCGCGGCATGCGACGCATCGCCACCGCGGCAAACAGGCCGCGCCCGATGGCATAGCCGCCGATCAGCCATGCGAGGATCAGGCCCACACCCGGCAGGATCAGTGCCGCGACCAGCGCCAGAACGTTGAGCAGCAGGATGCGCGCGGCAATGCTGATCGCATCCCAGACCTGCGCGGCGATCGGGGCGCCGCGCGCCGGTGGCAGCGCCGGGTAGTGGCGGCGCTCGACAGCCCGAGCGATGCGATCGATGTATAGCGTGCCGATGATCACCGCGACCGGCAGGAACAGCCACAGAGCGAGAAGTGACGCGCCGACGCCACTGGCGATGTCGGCCGCCCAGCCGAGCCAGCCTTGCAGTCCAAGCAGGTGGTGCACCGCCCAGATGGCCGCGGCGTGCAGCGCAATGAAGGACACGGCGGCCCAGAGCAGGCTGCGCAGCAGCACACCGAGGAACACCGGATCGTCGAGCTGACCGAGCGCGCGGGCGACGGGGGAAAGCAGCGTGGTCACCTCCTTCAGAGAAAATCGCCGACTGCCCTGACTGACAGACACATGCTTGCCTAGCGTTTGAGCGCGTCCACGACGCGATCTTCTATCACGCGTGCGACGGGGCCACGGTAGTGGATGGCGTCCCAGAAGTTTTCGTCGCGCCGCGCCATCGGACTGTCGACGAGGAAATCCAGCAATTGCGTATTGGCGCGCGCGCCGGCCAGCAGGCGATATGTCTCTTTGCAGGCATCCAGATCCGCCGCAGCCGTGCTGCCAAGTGGCGGAATAGCTGTGGTGTAGCGTGGAGGAAAGACGATGACGACGCGCGCGCCGGGATCGAGCCTGGCGAAGAACTGTCGCAACAATGGCGGCGCAGTAAAATCGTCTGTTGCTTCAATCGGTGTTTGTGCCGGCCTCTCCTGCTGAGTCGGCTCGCGGAACTCCGGCAGGTGCCATGGGTTGCCCGTGTCGTAGTCGCGATAGCCGTCGGACTGCGCCATGCGCTCGTAGCCCGCCAGGAGCTTCAGACGCCGCAGCACGGCCTCGAACGACTTGTAGCGCATCATGTTGACCGCGTAGTCGAACCGATCCGACGAGTAGAGCCAGAACGGGAAAGGATGGCTCAGCTTGGTCGGGTCGGCGGTCGTACACCAGGACGCATCGATGCCGAAGACAAGCGCCGACTGCGAGCGATGATGGCGGCGGAACCAGTCGGCAAGCGCGAGCTGCTCGACCGGGCCAGTGCCGGGAACCGCGAGCGACACGAAATTGCGGCCGCTCAGCCGCGACAGCCGCGCCGGGTCGAGCAATTGGACCGTGGAGTTTCCGAAGATGGCGGCGTCGACATCCTGCCGGCGTGCGATGCTGGCGGAGGCGAGACGCGGGCCGAAATCGGCGACGCCGTACGCAGGCAGCAGTGCGAAACGCCCGGTGTCATACGGATCCAGCACCAGTACGAGAACGCCGAGAGCCAGCCCGGCCGCCAGCGTGATCGCCGCATAGCGCCACAGCAGGCGGCGCCAGCGCGATGCGTCGGATGCGACGTCAGAAGCGGAAGTAGATGAACTCATAGGCCGGTCCGTCGCCCAGCTTGAACAGCAGGAGAAGTGTCGCGAACGCCGCGGCTGGCGCGAGCCAGCGCCAGGGACGCAGTCGCGCGGCGATATCCTGGCTCGTCGGGCCGATCATCGCGACCGCGGCGGCGATGGCAATGACGCCGGATCCGACGGGTCTGACTGGCGCGGCGCCCGCCACCATGGAAACCAGCAGGTGCCAGGCCGAGGAGAGACCAGGCGCGCGGAAGAACACCCACGACACGAGCAGAAATACCATCAGCATCGCCCAGCCGACCGGCTGTGGGATCGGCGACAGCCAGCGGCGCCATATCACACCCGCCGCCAATCCCAATCCGTGCAACGTCCCCCAAGCGACAAAACTCCATCCGGCGCCGTGCCACAGCCCACCCAGCGTCATGGTGACGAGGAGCGCCGCCACCTGCAGTGCCAGACCGTGCCGGTTACCGCCCAGCGGGATGTAGAGATAGTCCCGCAGGAACCGCGACAACGTCATGTGCCAGCGCCGCCAGAACTCGCGCAGACCGTCGGCACGATAGGGCGCATTGAAGTTCACCGGCAGACCGAAGCCGAGCATCAGCCCGAGCCCGATCGCCATGTCGGAATATCCCGAGAAGTCGAAATAGATCTGGAACGGAAAGGCAAGCGCCGCGGTCCACGCCTCGCCCATCGCAAGCGCGCGGTCGGCTGAGGCTGCGAACACGGGATCAGCGAGCGCCGCGAGCGCGTCGGCCAGCAGCACTTTCTTGCCGAGGCCCATGAGAAACAGCGCGATGCCCTGGACGCACCGTGCCTCCCACCCCTCGCGCAGCGGACGAAAGCCGGAATTGCGGCACGATCTCATAGTACCGCACCAACGGACCGGCCAGGATCTGGGGGAACAGCGCGATGTAAAGCCCGTAATCGCGCAATGAATAGCGTGGCGCTCGCCCAGCGTGGAGATCGGCGAGATAGATGATGTTGTGGAATGTGAAGAAGCTGATGCCGATGGGCAGTAGCATCGCCGGAACAGCGAGGTGCCAACCCGTGGCGTCCGCGACGGCATCCGCGAAGAAGCCGAGATACTTGAACACCGCGAGCGACAGGAGATTGAGCACGATCGCCGCAATCAGCAGCGATTTTCGGTGGACGTGGAAATAGGCTTCGGCGAACAGCCAGTTGAACACGATCGATCCCAGCAGCAGCGACTCAAACCGCCAGTCCCAATAGCCGTAGAAGGCCAGCGATGCGCCGAGCAGGAAATACAGCCGCGCCTGGTCTTTGCGCGCCAGCAGCCAATAGGCGAGCAGCACGGGCGGCAGGAAGCCCAGGATGAAAGGCAGGCTGTTGAACAGCATCGGGCTTCGGCGGCTGCCCTTATGACGGCGGCAGGAACGGCTGGACGATTTCGCGGAACACCTCGAGGTTCTCGCAGGTCCCGGCATGCGCCGCCAGACTGGGCCAGCGATGCTCATCGAACAGCCCGGGATGTGCTTCCCGGTTGAAGCGCAAGGCGCAGGCGACGGCAATGTCGGCATGGCCGATGTCATCGCCGAACCAGAACCGCGAGCGCTTCCGCGGCGCGGCTCGCTTCGAGCGCGATGAGCACGTCGGAGATCTGCGCCCGGCAGCGATCCATCCATTGCTCGGACGTCGCCTGATGCAACACCCGCTCGTAGACGAGACTGACCGACTTATCCGCAAGGCCTGTCGCCAGGGCACAGACCTTCAGGGCGTGACGGCGCGCGACGCCGCGGTCCGCTATCATGGCGCGGGACGGGCCGACACATTCATCGAGGTGGTCGAGAATCGCTCCGCTCTCGATCAGCGACTCGCCATCGTCGAGCACCAGCGTCGGCACCCGGCGCAGCGGATTGAACGCGGCAATCCGATCCGCATCGCCGAACGTCGACCACGGACGATGCTCGTATCCGAAGCCATACAGACTGCAGTGCAATCGCCACGCGCCGCACGAATGGGGAATCGTATTGACCGATCAGGATCATCGCCTGCTCCGCTTGGCGCCTCTGGCAATCCGCAGCTTCTGCCCATAGAGAGTATCGCCAGATACCACACGAGGCCTGGGCATGGCACGCACGCTCAAGGTCGCGGTCCAGATGGACCCGATCGAATCGATCAACATCGACGCCGACTCGACCTTCGCCCTGATGCTGGAGGCCCAGCAGCCGCGGCCACGCGCTGTGGCACTACGAGGTGCGCCACATGGCGCTGCGCGAGGGCGTCAAGCGCCAGGGCGAACGCCGCGAGGAACGCCTGCTCGCCCGCGCCCGCCCCGTCACCGTGGAACGCAGGCGCGGCGGCCACTACGCATTCGGCGAATCCGCGCTAGCTCGATCTCGCGCACGATGGACGTGGTGCTGATGCGCCAGGACCCGCCGTTCGACATGGCCTACATCACCGCCACGCACCTGCTCGAGCACATCCATCCGAAGACGCTGGTGGTGAACGACCCCGCCGCGGTGCGCAACGCGCCGGAGAAGCTGCTGGTCACGCACTTCCCCGAGCTGATGCCGCCCACCATGATCACCTGGGACCTCGAGGCGATCCGCTCGTTCCGCCTCGAACACAACGACATCATCGTCAAGCCGCTGTTCGGCAACGGCGGCGCCGGCGTGTTCCGCATCAAGCCGGACGACGAGAACCTCGCCGCGCTGCTGGAGATGCACTTCGCCCGCTCGCGCGAGCCGCTGATGTTCCAGCGCTACGAGCCCGCAGTGCGGCAGGGCGACAAGCGCATCATCCTGGTCGATGGCGAGCCGGTCGGCGTGGTGAACCGCGTGCCGGCGGAAGGCGAGGCGCGCTCCAACATGCATGTCGGCGGCCGGCCGGAGAAGTGCACGCTGACCGCGCGCGACCGCGAGATCTGTGCGGCGATCGGCCCGACGCTGCGCGAGCAGGGCATGATCTTCGTCGGCATCGACGTGATCGGCGACTGGCTCACCGAGATCAACGTCACCTCGCCCACCGGCATCCAGGAGATCGACCGTTTCGACGGCATCAACATCGAGGCGATGATCTGGGACCGCATCGAGGCGCGGCGCTAGTACCCGCTACCGCTCGTGCCGGGAGAAGCAGGAAAATACGGTACGCGCCGCCCTGGAGCCAACGACACGATCGCAGCGAAACCCTATCGTGGTGGTCTAGGGGCATAACCCCAGCCCATTCCTCGAGAGGGCTTGGATGGCTCGGTGGGGGATCCGCGCAACTCCGTCGCCTTGGTCTGTACGATCATGTCGTGTATGCGGCCCGCTGCGGTGGCGTTGCGCTGCGCCGCGGCTGCCGCCTCTGGCGACCCGAGCTGATTGGTCTGCTCATGCATTTGGGCGATCGTCTGCTGTATCTGTTTCTCGTCCTCCCACATTCTGCTGGCGGCTGATCCCGCAGCGTCGGCAAAGCCACGCAGCTCCCTATACAGCGAGACCGCGGCGATCCCTGGATTGCGACCACTCTCGTGCAGTCCCTGCGTATGTGCAGCCATTGCCACGGCCATGTCGCCAAGCCCCGCGACGTCCGAGGCAATCTCCGTCATAGCCGACAGACGCTCCGGTACTGCCGCAAGTCTATCGAGAAGCGGTCGCAGACAGGCGCGTACAACCTTCATGTCGTTGACACCATCCACTTCACGCCCAGCCGCCTTCAGCTCAATCGCCTCGGCGCGCAGGATCGTAGCGAGCGCGTTGCTGGTGGACGCTTCGCGCGCAACTCGCTGCGAGAGCGCCTTTGTATGTTCGACGAAGGACTTTACCGCTGCGGCAAGATCTGCAGCAGCATCCGTGTCGGTGCGGCTGGCACACGCGATTTCCCAGGCACGTGCTGCCAGCTCCTCGGCCTCCGCGATCAGCAGACCCACCGCATGTGCTGCTTCGCCCTGGCTCTGAATGCGCCCGGCGAGCGCGGCAAGGGCCTCTGCCAGCCCGTGGAGGACTTCGCGCTTGGCTGCAGAGACGGAGGACGCTGGCGCTGACATCAATCTCCCGCTCCAAGTGGCCTTCTAGCACCCCGGTCCTTCAATTTGGTTAGCTCCCCTGATCTTCACAGGAGCCGGCAGGTTCCCCGACGCGCGCAGCAGCGCAGCGGCAGGAGCTTTCGACAATGCAAGATTCCGACTACTCCGCTGCGGGCCCACCGGTGTTCTTGCGCACGATCGCGACGGCTATCAGCAGGTATGCCGCCACGCGCAGCAGATAGAACCAGGTGCGCCGCTGATCCGGCTCTGGGATGAAGACTCACCAGCGCCGCGTTCAAGGCCAACAACCAGAACGCCGCGCGCGAATGCCAGGAACAGAAAGTCGCGGCCGCGTGCCAGAACCGGAGAAAGAACAGCCCGCAGGCAAGGTATCCCGCCGTCACCATGCCCGCCAGAAAGTCGATAACGGTATTGCTCACGAGGCTTCCCAGATGAAGCCGTACAGCAGCACGCCAACAGCCAGCAGTGCCGTGATCACTCGCAGGATGGTCAGATCATTGGCCGGCAGCAGCAGAATATCCACCGTCAGGACAAGATTGTTGAGCGCCAGCAGCGCGAAGCAGATCGAGCTCCAGAGCAGCAGCTTTGCTCTTCCGCGCAGACAGGCGCGTGCCAGCAGCCAGGCGCAGAGCAGGCTGGTTATCACACAGAGCAGATAGATGGCCGTTTCGAGCGGCGATCCCACAAATCTGATGATCATCTATGTCACACCGCTCCTTCGCATCGGTGGCGCGATAGGCGGCTCAGACTAACGCGAGGTCAGCCTTCACGCCTCTGCCGAGGTCGCAGCCTGAAGGCGTCACCGAAGATCTTCTCGACCGGCTGACGAGCGTCGGCAGCGCCTGCGCCGAGACCAGTGCCTCAGATACGCCCGGCGTAGGCCTTCAGGCGCTGAGACGTCGTGCAGCAGGACGCGGGAGCCATGCGTCTCCACGCCATAGGCACGCAGCGCCATGAAGGCGCGCGAGAGGTTCTCGGCGCGGCAGCCCAGCCAGGGCGCCAGCAGTCCCTTGGTCACCGGCAGCCTGAAGTTCGCCTGCGTCGCGGTCGGATCCTTCACCTGGCTCAGCAGGTACGTCGCCGAGGCGCTGCGCCGCGACGCGCACCTTCAGGTCCACCACCTGGCGCGTCATGTTGGCGAGTTCCGCCGACATGGCGCGCATCATCGCCATCGCGGCGGCCGGCTGCGCCGCCACCACCGCACGCATCGGCTCCGCCGCGATGCGCACCAGCACCGAGCTGCGAAATCGCCTGGGCGCCCATCAGGTAGGGTTCCTCGGCTCAGCACGTTGGCCAGCACGAAGCTGCTGGCCGGTCCCAGGATGTCGATCACCGTGGTCGATGCATCGGCCGCCGTGCCGGTCAGGCTCACCTTGCCTTCGAGCAGGATGTGGAGCGCCTCCGGACGGCTGCCTTCCCGGAACAGCACGTCGCCGGCGCCCACCTCGGCCAGCTCGCCCGCAGCCGCGAGATGCTTCAAGGACGTGCTGTCCAGCTGCGCAAAGCCCGGCACCATTCGAAGCGTTGTCTCGATCGACTGCATTTCCGTCCCGGTGTGTATCCATCGGCTGTGATACAGGCGCGCGGCGATGCCTGCCAGCTTCAATATTCGAACTGGTAGGTCAGTCCGACGCTCGAACCGCTCGAATCTGGTCGAGCCCTGCGGACTGCCGCCGCCCATGCCGGCGGTGGTCTCCAGCTTGAGGCCCTTGGTGATATCGAACTGCAGCGCCGCCTGGCTGCCGCCCGATGCGCTCTGCTTGGCGCCCAGGTAAACGCCCGGGCGCGACATATTTCCCAGCCTGCACCGTCGCCGCACCCGCGTTGTTGGTGCCGACCGACAGCCGGTCCAGTCCCAGCGACTTGCCGAGGTTGGCGAGCGGATCGCCCGAGACAGCACCCGAGAACGAGGCGAGAGCCGCCGCGATCTGCGCCAACTCGATCGGGCTCAATTGGCTCGTGCTGCGATGGAACATGATCTGCGCCAGGATCTCGTCCTGCGGCAGATCGGGCACGCTGCTCAGCGTGATCTTCGGATTGCGCGCCGTGCCGCCGATGGTGATCGTTGCGATGATATTGTTGGCGGTCGTGTTGGCGACGAAATGCAGCGCCGGGTCGGCGATGCCGGCACCGATGAAGTCCACGCTGCCTTCGCTGAAGTTCAACGTCTGGCCGAGCGCGCCGAACGTGCCACGCTGCACCTTGAGGCCACCGCTCGGCTGGGGGTTGGCGGCGGTGCCGCGGACCTGGATCTCCCCCGCCAGCTCCGCATCCAGCCCATGTCCGCTTATCAGAAACTGATCCACCTTGATGGTCAGATTTCAGGGCGATATTGGGAGCCGGCGCCGGCTGGCGTCGTGGGTTGCGGCGGCGCATTCGGCTTGCGCACCGGCAGCACCGCAACGCTCTGCGGCAGCTTGTCAGGAATTTGCAGGTCCGCGCGGAGCACGCGCACTGTGCCCTGCACCGTCAGGTCGCCCTGCGCCTCGCCGGCGACGGTCACGTTCGCATCGAGCCGCTCGGTCAGCATGTCGTTTGCGGCGAGCGTCGCGTTCTGCGCGGTGAATGTAAGATCGACCGGCATCGGCGCGGCAAGGCCGATGGTGCCCGAGCCGCCGATGGTGCCGGGTCCTGCCTGCGCGGTGAAGCCGGGCGAGTCGGATGCGCTCGCCGTCCGCCTGGATGGTCGCCGTGATCGCCCGCAGATTGAGCCCGAGCTTGTAGTCCTGCACCTCGCCGCTCGTGAGCTGCGCGGTGCCGGCAATCCGTGGCGCCGCCGCGGTGCCGGTGATGCGCGCATCCAGGTTCAGCCGGCCGGCCACGCGGCGTCCGCTGGCCGCCATCAGCGGTTGGATCATGCCAAGATCGACCAGCGCCCGTGGTCCGCAGGTCGAGCGCACCGCCGGCAGAAACGGGTGCGGTGCCGGTCAGCGTGAGATTGGAGCTGCCTGCCGTCAGCCGCGCGTCGATCCGAGCGGCGCCACCGCTCAGCGCCGCCTCGGCGGTGAGGTTGGCGGCCGGGATTGCCCGACCCGGGCCACTGCGTCAACTGCACGCCGCGCGCATTGAGCTGGACGGTGCCGTCGGGCCGCGCCGATGTGCCGGTGAGGCGCGCGTCGGCTGAGATCGTGCCGTTCGCCGCCAGCTCCGGCGAGACGATGGCGGCGATGTCGGCGGGCAGATCGCGCAGGCTGGCGGTCAGATCGAGATTGCTGCCGGCCTTGCCACTGATCGTCAGCACCGCCTGCTGCAGGCCCAGCCGCATGTTGTCCACCGCGACGCCGTCGGCGGCGTCGATGCGCGCGGGCGCCAGCAGCCGCAGCGACTGGTTGCTTCCACTCCGCCTGCAGCGACGCCAGCGTGGCACCTCGCCGCGGCACGTCCAGCGTCGCCGTCGGCGTTCAGTCTTGGCCGGCGCCCCGGAGAGCGCGGGCAGCGTGGCCGCCAGCTTGATCGCAAGCGCATCGATCGGCCCCTGTGCCTGCACCGTGCCGGACGCGCCGATCCTACCGGCTGACAGGCCCTCCAGCGACAGGTTGCCATCCACCACGGGATGGCTGGCCGGGTCGGTGACGGTCGCATTCAAGGTCGACGCGTGACACCGACGCGGTTCCTGGCAGTGCCGGCATTCCGCACATTCACCGCGAGCCTTGCCTCGGCCGCGGTGGCAGTCCAGCGTCGCCTCGACGCTGCCGGTGACTGGCTTGCCGAGCAGCGGGGCGAGGTCGGCGAACCGTGTCATCGCGAAGGTCAGCCGACCTTCGGGCGCGATGTAGGGGGGCGCCACGGTCAGTGCGCCCTCGGCATGGGCGCTCTTCCAGTCGGCGCGGTCGATCGCGACATGCATCGCCCCGTCCGCACCGGCGCTGCGCCGCCATCGCCAGCTCGATCGGCGCGTCGAGCAGCGTGCCCTGGGCGGTCAGCTGGCCGTTGGGCGCGGTCGGCAGACCCTGTGCCTGCAGGTGTGCCTTGAGCTCGCCGGGATTGATCCCCTCGGTGGCGACCTCGCCCGCTCAGGTCCGCCGCCACCGAAAGGTCCTGCGGCGTGCCACCGACATGGCCCTGGGCCGCGAGCTTGCCCTGCAGGCTCGGCTGCACGGCGGTCAGATCCAGCAGCGCCGCGGACCAGTCCAGATCGACGTTGTCGGGCCCCGCGTGGCCATGCACCGAGGCAGTGGCCTCCTTGTCCGTTCAGCGCGAAGCGCGTGATCGTGAGATCCTGGCCATGCACGCTCGCCAGCAGGTCGATGTGCGCGTCGTTCCCAGCAGGGCCGGGGCGGGCGGTGTCCCGGAGTCCAGTCCGATCGTGCCGGTCACGCGCGAGCTGCGTGGTGCCGTCCTGCATCGCGCCGCTGAGGTCGAGCGTGGTGTGGCCCTGTAGTGTGGCGCCGGCCACCGCGGCGAACGGCGCCAGTTGCGGGATGGTGAGCCGCACCTTGGCCTGCAGGCGCACCAGCGGTCTGCGCGGAGCCCTGCGCAGTCAGCAGCGGATGCCGCAGCGTGAATTCGACCGGCCGGTCGGGGGCCTCGAGATGAGCGGTGGCATCCAGCGTCAACGGCGCCGACGCGAACAGGTCCGGCGGAGAGCCAGGGACGCGCAGCCCTTCGGCCGTCGGCATGCAGACGCACCAGCCCCTGGTCGCCCGCGATGTCAGCGGTCAGGCGCTGCACGCCGCCGCCGGCCGCCATCGACCTGATCGAGCCGCAACTGGCCGTTCACGTTCGGTCTCTCGAAGGCTCCCTGCACCCGGGCATCGAGCGCGACGGCCTGCCAGGACACGTCCGGCCGCGGGGTCATCGCCGGTGCATGGGCGGCGACCGTCAGGTCCGCGGCGTTGTGCACGAGGTCCAGGGTGCCCTGCGCGCTCGCCGCAAGCGGGCCGGCGTCAGACCGAAAGATGTGTCGCGACCGCGTCGCGCGGTCCATCCAGCGTGGCGTTGATCGAGATGGCGCCCAGGTCCGGCAGCTTCGCCACCCCGGCGATCAGTCCATGCGGCGGTTCGTCGGCCTGAATCTGCCAGCTTCATCCGGGCCGCATCGACATTGGCGTCCAGCTTGTAGCTTCCCGGCGCGTCCAGGCGGGTGACGGCAAGCTGGCCCTTGGCCGGCGGTATACGAATTCGAGCCGTCCGGCGCCATCGAGCGCCAAGGCATACGGCGCACCCACAACCGCTGGCGCCAGCTCAAGCCGCCCGACCTGGAGCTGATGCACGACGAGCCTGACCGGCAGCCCGGAACTGCTGCTGTTGCTCGAGCTCGGTTCGGGTTGCCGCGCCACGCTGCCGCTCCCGCGGTCAGCTCGCTCGATGTCGAGCACACGCTCCGCGAGCCGCAATGGCGACCAGTCCAGCACCACGTCGTGCAAAGTGAGGTAAGCGCCCTTCGTGTCGCGCAGTTCGACCGTCGCGACCCTGAGCGCGTCGGGAAATCGGCCACCGAGGCCGGCGATGGCCACCTGACCACCGGTGAGGCTGGGCACCAGTTTGACCAGCAGGTTGCGCCCGGGTTCGAGGTTTGCTCCCACGATGACCAGCACCAACAGCACCACGGGAACCCCGATGAGCGACCGCGAGAATCCAGGCCAGCCACTTCGCGGCGCGGCGCATTCAGAACGCCTGCCCGAGCCCGAGGTACAAGCTCGAACGCATCGCCGCCGGGCTGCTTGTTCAGCGGCACGGCGATGTCGGCACGGATCGGCCCGATCGAGGTGTAGTAGCGGAAGCCCACGCCGGCGCCGACGCGCCAGTTGCTGGTGAACGGCGCGCCGTTGGCGGTGACCTGGCCGGCATCGACGAACCCGACCACGCCGTAATTGTCGAGAATGCGCTGGCGGAACTCGACTGTTCCAGCGGAGATCGCGGTGCCGCCGGTCGGGTTGCTGTCCGGGAACTGCGGCCCGATCGATTGGTAGCGGAAGCCGCGCACCGTGGAGCTGCCGCCGGCATAGAAGCGCTGATCCGGCGGCAGGCTGAACACGCCGGCGCCGGCGATCTTGCCCACCAGCCCCCGCAGCGCGACGACGCTGCGCCCGCTCGCCGCTGAGGTCGAAATAGGTCGAGCCGGACGCCTGCATGACGAAGAACGTCGCGTTTTGGCTGCCAAATGACTGCGTTGGTGTGATGCCGGCGCTCGCACGGATACCCTCGGTTGGGTCGAACTGGTTGTTCGTGCTGTCGTAGCGTGCCACGATCGGCACGCCGAACAGGTTGTAGTGCGTGGAGACACCCTCCTGGGTGATCTTCTCCTGCTCGCCCAGCAGGCCGACGCTGCCGCTCCAGTGCGGCGAGAACTTGCGGTTGAGCGTCGCCTGCTCGATCACGCCAACCTGGTCGTAGGCCTTCAGGCTCTGGTCCAGCGCGATGAAGTCCAGCTCGAGCTGCTGATCGCGGGCCAGAAAGTCGGGCTTGATGAATTGTGCGCTGAACCGATAGCCGGGCTTGGTCACGGCGCTGCCGCCCAGATTGACGGCCCCGGTCAGGTTCAGCTGCTCGGCGTTGCCGAACAGATTGCGGTGATGCCAGCCGGCGTTGACGTTGACGCCGAGGTCGGTCGAATAGGCGACGCCCATGTCCACCGAGTGCAGCTTGCGCTCCGTCACATCAACGGTGATCGGCAGGTTCCCCTGTGCGTCCAGCTGACCGGCGGGCTGTATCCGCACCGCCGAGAACACGCCGAGCGACAGCAGATCCTGCCGCGCCTTGTCGATCGCTGAGGGGCTGAACTGCTCGCCCTGGTGGATCAGCAGGCGGCGCGGACGAAATCCTCGTGCATCGCCTGCAGGCCGTTGATGTGGATCGGTCCCAGGTCGGCACGCGGGCCGGTTTCCGCATCGAAGACGACGTCGAGCAGATGATCGGCCGGGCGCAGGGTGACGGGCGGCAGGTCGACCTTGGCCAACGGATAGCCGTCGTCGCGGATCGCATTGAGCAGGCGGTCGCGCGCCGCCAGGACATCGGCGGCGAGGGCAGGAGCGCCCGGCGGCAAGGCCAAGCTTGTCGCGCGCGTCGGTCGGCACCGATCCCTTGATCTTCACCTGCCCAAGGTGGAACTGCGGGCCAAGGGTCGAAGCTCGCCGCGATCTCGGCCTTGGGTTCGGCCGGCAGTTGGCCGACGATGTCGGGCAATGCGGGATCCGAGACGGGATGGCCGGCGATCGTGAGGTCCACCTTCGCCGCGTAGTAGCCGTAGCTTTGCAGCACCGTCTGGAACCGGTCGACGTCCTGGCGCGCGCGCTCCACCAGCGAGAAGCCGCCGACCGGCGCCTTGTCCTGCAGCGAGATCAGCGAGGACGCGTCGTGCAGCGCGCTGTCCAGGGTCTTGTTCCCGGTCGGCTTGAGTGTCACGGAATAGGGCTGCGGATCGGCCGCTATCGCATGCGTCCTGCACCAGAACCGTGGAATGGCAATGATCAGGAGAAGCAAGGATCCGGCGCATCTGTCCCATGCTAAACGGTCCAAACGTTCCTCCAAGTGTCACGGTCGCGCCATTGTTAAGAAACTGTGCAGCGAGCTATCCCGGTCCATCATGAGGGAAACGTCCCGTCGTCCGCGTCGGCTGGCCGCT
The DNA here is from genome assembly GCA_963776505.1 of uncultured Alphaproteobacteria bacterium. GTDB lineage: Bacteria > Pseudomonadota > Alphaproteobacteria > Acetobacterales > Acetobacteraceae > JAMXLO01. Next base: position 71,019 of record CAVZNH010000057.1, on the reverse strand, counting down.
CGCCGCCCGATGCTGGCGCGCCAAGACGTGGCGCCGAATGCCGACGTCGCTGCCGATCCATCGGCGGCGGATTGGCGGCCTGCTGCGTCCTGCTGCGCGTCGTGCGTCGCGGCTGCCGGCGTGCTGCTGTGGACGCTGCCGTGCATGCCGGTCCAGGCGGTCTGCCTGCTGCTGCCGGGCCGCGCCAAGGTCGTCCTTCGCGCGGTTCTACTGGTCGGTGGTCTGCCGTCTGCTCGGGCTTCGGGTGCGGGTGATCGGCGCGCCTGCCGGCACTGCGAATGGCCGGCCCGTGGTGTTCGTCTCCAATCATTCATCGTGGCTCGATGTGCCGGTGCTCGGCGGCACGGCTCGACGCCTGCTTCGTATCGAAGGACGAGGTGGGGCGCTGGCCGCTTCGTGGGCACGATCGCCCGGCTGGGCCGCACGGTGTTCATCTCGCGCCAGCGCCATGCGACCGGCCGCGAGCGGGATGCGATGCGCGAGCGGCTCGCCGCCGGCGACAACCTGTTGCTGTTCCCGGAGGGCACGACGTCGGACGGCTCGCGCGTGCTGCCGTTCCGCAGTGCGTTCTTCGCGATCGCCGAGGGCGACGATCCGCCGCTGATCCAGCCGGTCTCGGTGGTGTACGACCGGCTGGGCGGCCTGCCGACGGGTCGCGCCAGCCGGCCGGTGTTCGCCTGGTACGGCGACATGGACCTGGCGACGCATTTCTGGCGCTTTGCCCAGCACCGCGGGCTGCGCGTCAGCATCCTGCTGCATCCGCCGCTCGATCCGGCGCGCTTCGCCAGCCGCAAGGCGCTGTCGCATGCGGTATGGCAGGCGGTGGCGGACGGCGCCTCGACGCTGCGGCAGAACCGGCCGGTGCAGGCGCCTGCGGTGGCTGGCGTGGCAGGCGAACCGGCGTATGCCTGAGTATGCCAAGCATGGTTGACAGGATGACGAGACTTTCCTGCCACACTGCCGACTGCCCAAGGAGACGAACCCGAGCTGCAGCGCTTGACCCGACTCCACGAGCCTGACGATTCCTCCGCATCGATGAGCAAGACGGAGGCTGGCCCGAAGCGTCTGCACGTCATCACCTGGGGCTGCCAGATGAACGTGTATGACAGCGCGCGGATGGCCGATGTGCTGGCGCCGCTGGGCTACGCGCCGGCGCCGGTGCCGGAGGGCGCCGACATGGTGATCCTCAACACCTGCCATATCCGCGACAAGGCGGCCGAGAAGGTGTTCTCCGAGCTTGGCCGGCTGCGCCGGCTCAAGGAGCAGCGCGCGGCGGACGGGCGGACGGATGATCCTGGCGGTCGCCGGCTGCGTGGCGCAGGCGGAGGGCGCCGAAATCCTGGCGCGCGCGCCGTATGTCGATATCGTGCTGGGGCCGCAGACCTATCACCGGCTGCCGGAGATGGTGGCGCGCGCCGCGCGGGCCGGCGGGCGCGGTGATCGAGACCGATTTTCCGGCGGAGGACAAGTTCGACTTCCTGCCCGACGCGGCGGCGCCGCAGGGGATCACCGCGTTCCTGACCATCCAGGAGGGCTGCGACCGGTTCTGCAGCTTCTGCGTGGTGCCCTACACGCGCGGCGCCGAAACGAGCCGGCCGGCAGCCGCGGTGATCGCCGAGGCGCGGCGGCTGGTGGCGCAGGGCGCGCGCGAGATCACGCTGCTGGGGCAGAACGTCAACGCCTGGCATGGCGAGGCGCCGGACGGCGGCACCTGGGGGCTCGGACGGCTGCTGCGCGAGCTGGCGGAGCTGCCCGGCCTGCTGCGCCTGCGCTACACCACGTCGCACCCGCGCGACATGGACGATGAACTGATCGCCGCGCATCGCGACCTGCCGATGCTGATGCCGTTCCTGCATCTGCCGGTGCAGTCGGGGTCCGATCGCGTGCTGGCCGCGATGAACCGCCGGCACGCGGCGGCCGACTATCTGCGCCTGGTGGAAAGGCTGCGCGCGGCGCGGCCGGACCTGGCGCTCTCGTCCGACTTCATCGTCGGCCACCCCGGCGAGACCGAGGCAGACTTTCAGGCGACGCTGGCGCTGGTGCGCGAGGTGCGCTTCGCCCAGGCGTTCAGCTTCAAGTACTCGCCGCGTCCCGGCACACCTGCCGCCGGCGCGCCGGCGCAGGTGCCGGACGCCGAAAAGGAGCGGCGGCTGGCGGAGCTCCAGGCCCTGCTTCGCGATCAGCAGGCCAGGTTCAATGCCGGCTGCGTCGGGCTGACTCTGCCGGTGCTGTTCACCGGCCCGGGCCGCCATCCCGGCCAGATCGCCGGGCGGTCACCATTCCTTCAGCCGGTCCATGTAACCGGACCGTCAGACCTGATCGGCAAAGAAATATCCGTGCAGATCGCCGCCGCGCTCCCCAATTCATTGTCTGGAACCCTCACCGAGGAGAGAGCCTGCGCTTGAGCCAGACCACCGCCATCCCTGCCATCTCCGCCGCCTCCCCCCACGGCAAGGCCGTGACCCTCCAGTTCAGTGACAATACGCTGCTGCCGTTGCTGCTCGGCGACCACGACCGGCACATGGTCCGCATCGAGCAGGCACTCGGCGTGCGGCTGTCGTGTCGCGGCAACCGGGTAGCGATCACCGGCGAGCCGTCGCGCGTCGACGCGGCGCAGGCGACCCTGGAGGGGCTGTGGCGCCGCCTGGAGCGCGGCGAGAGCATCGGCCGCCCGGACGTGGAGGCCGCGATCCGGCTGGCGGACGCTGATATCGACCCGCGGCTGCCGCTGTCCGATGTGCCGGCGATCCGCACCCGCCGCGGCGCGGTGGGCCCCCGCAGCCCGGGCCAGGCGGCCTACATCGAGGCATTGGCGACACATGAGATGGTGTTCGGCGTCGGCCCGGCCGGCACCGGCAAGACCTACCTCGCCGTGGCGCAGGCGGTCGCGATGCTGCAGGCCGGCAAGGTGGACCGCATCGTGCTGTCGCGCCCGGCCGTGGAGGCCGGCGAACGGCTGGGCTTCCTGCCCGGCGACATGAAGGAGAAGGTCGATCCCTATCTGCGCCCGCTCTACGATGCGCTGCACGACATGCTGCCGGCCGAGCAGGTGATCCGGCGGATGAACAACGGCGAGATCGAGGTGGCGCCGCTGGCGTTCATGCGCGGCCGCACGCTGGCGCACGCCTATGCGATCCTCGACGAAGCGCAGAATACGACCTCGGTGCAGATGAAGATGTGGCTGACGCGCATGGGGGAGGGAACCCGCATGGTGGTGACCGGCGATCTGACCCAGGTCGATCTGCCGACCGGCATGCGCTCCGGCCTGCGCGATGCGCTCGACACGCTGGAGGGCGTCCAGGGCATCGGCGTGGTCCGGCTCGGCACCCGCGACGTGGTGCGTCATCCGCTGGTCGCGCGCATCGTGGATGCGTATGATCAGCGCGCTGCGGCGGAAGGCGACAAGCGGCGCGAGGCCCGCCGGCGCGGCGAGAATGAGGGGACCGGCAAATAGGCGATGGACCCCGAGGCAAGTAGCGGCCCCGCGCAAGCGGGGTTCCGGGACGAGGTCAACGTCATCGTTGCGGAGCCGGCCTGGCGCCGGCTGGTCCGCCATGCCGAATCGGTGGCGACGCGCGCCGCCCGCGCGGCGGGTGCGAGCGGCACCGTGGTGCTGGCCGCCGACCGGACGGTGCGTCGGCTGAACGCGCGCCATCGCCGCCGCAACCAAGCCGACCAACGTGCTGACCTACACTCAGCCGGCGCCGGAGATGCTGCTGGCGCTTGGCGTGATCCGTCGCGAGGCCGCAGCCGCGCGGCGCCGTCCGGCGCATCATCTCGCGCATCTGGTGGTGCACGGGGCGCTGCATCTCGCCGGCCACGACCACCACCATCCGGGCGACGCGCGCCGCATGGAACTCGCGGAGGCGCGCATCCTGCATCGGCTGCGCGTGCCCAACCCGTGGAAGCGCACATGAGCAACGGCAACGGCTCGCGCGCCTCGCTGCTCGATCGACTGCGCCACATGCTCGGCCGCCAGCCGGAGCACTGCTTGCGCGAGTTGATCGCCGAGCTGGTGCAGGAGGCGGCGGACGAGCAGTTGGTGGCGGGCGAACAGCCGGAACTCGACCGCCAGGAACGCGCGCTGATCGCCAACGTGCTGCGCCTGCGCGAGACCACCGCCGATGACGTGATGGTGCCAGCGTGCCGACATCGTGGCGATGCGGGTCGATGTGACGCTGGAGCAGGCGTTGCAGCAGATCCGCGCCGAGGGCCACTCGCGCCTGCCGGTGTATCGCGAGCAGCTCGATGACATCATCGGCATGGTGCACATCAAGGATGTGTTCGCCTATGTCGGCCGGCCGGAGGCGTTCTCGCTGGAGGCGATCCTGCGCCGCCCGCTGATGGTGGCGCCGCAGATGCCGGTGCTGGACCTGCTGTTGCAGATGCGCCAGCAGCGCATGCACCTGGCGCTGGTGATCGACGAATACGGCGGCGTCGACGGGCTGGTGACGATCGAGGACCTGGTCGAGACCATCGTCGGCGACATCGCCGATGAGCACGACGAGGTGCAGGCGGCGATGGTGGTGGAACGACCCGACGGGGCGCTCGACATCAATGCGCGCCTGCCGGTGGAGGAGTTCGAGCACCGCATGGGTCCCGTGCTGTCGGAGGACGAGCGCGATGCCGACATCGAGACGGTTGGCGGACTGGTGTTCACGCTGGCCGGGCGGGTGCCGACGAAGGGCGAGGTGATCAGCCACCCGTCCGGGATCGAGTTCCGTGTGCTGGATGCTGACCCGCGACAGATCCGACGGCTGCGCGTACGTCGCCCGAGCGAGCAGGCCGCCGCGGCCGAATAGCCTGCGGTTGAGCCAAGGCGTCGCCCCTTGCTGCCATTGCGAGTTCCACACCCGCTGCCCTTGCGCGCGAAGAGAGCCAAATCGACCGGCTGATGCGCGCGCAGGACTTCGTGACGACGCGCGAAAGGGAGTGATCGCACTCTACTGTTGTGTCGCACCGATGACGCGCCTCTCGGCGGCCTCAGGCGGCCGATTGCGCGCGCTGAGGCCCACGCAGAGCCGGCTGCAGAATCCGTGGCGTTCGCCGCGCCATACATCATTGCCAGCGAACTTTCATACCACGGCGCCGCACCCTGCGGCATCTCGGCGGCGCGCGCGATGTTCGGCAGGGCAAAAGCCGACCGCACGACAGCGCATTATATTTGCGGACAACCAAATTCACCATACTATGCCTGCGGTATAACTGGGCGCGACCCATCGCGCCGCGTGATCAATGCGAGATCATCGTGTGGTGCAGCCGGGCATGCGAGCTGCAACTATCGTCCGTTGTCAATTGGCACGATATCGGTGAGAGTGATCCAGCCCTGACGCGAAAGAGGCGAACCATGCACAAGGCGATGCTCGTTGGCTTGATTGCGGCCGGCCTGACGGCGCCAGTCGCGGCGTATGCCCAGACGGCGACCCCGGCCACCGCGGGGGTCGTCATACTCCATCCAGCGCAATGGCTGGCGGTGGGCGCGGGTGTCGTTGTCGGCGCTACGGTGCTCGACGTGATCATGCCGAGCAACGTCGCCTTCGTCGTCGGTGGCATCGTGGGCGGCTATCTGGCCAATGTTTGGTATAATGGACGCGAGGTCCAGCTTCAGATGACCACCGCACCAAAGAGCTGATCAATACACCGCTGACATCGGCGGCATCTGACGAGTTGCCGCGCGGCATAGACGGACTCACGCGGCGCGTGCGGTTCGACCTTGCCTGCCTGAATTATCCGCCACCAAACTGGGTGGTGCCGGCGATACACGCCAGCGGTGATCCGGTCAGCGATGTCGTGGTGATCGGCGCCGGCATGGCCGGGCTGGTGGCGACCTTTTCGCTGCTGCGCAACGGCATCCGCAACATCCGATGTCTCGATCGCAATCCCGCCGGTTTCGAGGGGCCGTGGGTGACCTACGCGCGGATGGAAACGCTGCGGTCTCCAAAGGTGCTGACTGGGCCCGCGGCTGGAATTCCATCACTCACCTTCCGCGCGTGGTTCGTTGCCCAATTCGGCACGGCGAAGTGGGAGAGCCTCGACAAGATTCCGCGTGTCATGTGGATGGATTACCTGCGGTGGTACCGCGATGTGCTGACGCTGCCGGTCGAGAACAACGTCGAAGTGCCGCGTATCGATCCGCTGGATGGACTGCTTGCCCTGGAACTGGTGGGGGGCGGACGCATCAGGACACGCAAGGTGGTGATGGCAACCGGTCGCGAGGGTCTTGGACGGCCGCGCGTTCCTGACTTTATGCGTGACGTTCAGCGTCGTTTCTGGGCGCACACTTCGAACGACATCGACTTCGCCGCGCTGCGCGGCAAGCGTGTGGTTGTGGTCGGCGGCGGGGCCTCAGCGATGGACAATGCCGGCGAGGCGCTGGAGGCGGGCTGCGCGGAATTGCAGATGCTGGTCCGGCGCGGAACCCTGCCGCGGGTCAACAAGTTGACCGGCATCGGCAGCTCCGGTTTTACCAATGGCTATCGCGCGATGAGCGAGGCGTGGCGGTGGCACACGATGCATTACGCCGATGAGACGGGACCGCCGCCGCCACGCAATTCAACACTGCGGGTGAGTCGTCATCCCAACGCCAACTTTCATTTCAATTCGAGCATAGTGGCGATACGTATGTGCGACGATCACGTCATTATGCACACCAGCCGCGGCAAAACGTTTGCGGCTGACTTCATCATACTTGCGACCGGCTTCACTGTTGAACCCGCCGCGCGACCCGAGATCGCAGCCTACGCCGATGCGATTGCCACATGGGCCGATCGCTACACGCCGCCACCGGAACTGGCGAATGCTGATCTGGGCGGCTTTCCGTATCTCGGACCGCATTTCCAGTTCACCGAGAAGCGACCAGGCACGGCGCCGTTTCTGGCAGATATCCACTGCTTCAACCACGCCGCCAGCCTGAGCCTTGGCAAGGTCGCCGGCGACATTCCCGGCATAAGCACCGGCGCGGAGTGGCTTGCCGCCGGCCTTGCCGAGGAGTTCTACAACCGTGACGTAGAGGCGCACTGGCAAGTTCTGCTGGATTTCGCCACGCCCGAGCTGTTTGGCGACGAATGGACTGATGCAGAGGGCTGAGCCCTATGTCGTGACAGGCTCTCCCAGCGTCTGCATCAGGCGGTTGGCATTGGCGAACATCGCCACGGCGTGGATCAGGTCGTGGATTTGCAGATGGTCCATGCCGACCTCGCGCAGCGGCCGAAGATCAGCCGCGGTAATTGCCTGGGGCTCGCGCGTCAGTTTGGCCGCGAAACCCGCAATGGCGCGCTGGCGCGGCTCAAGCTGCGTTTCAGGTCCTTCGTCGTAAAGGCGAACAATCACGTCCGGTCGCTTGGTCAATTCCACGAACCTGCGCGCATGCACTGACGAGCAATAGACGCAACCATTGATGATCGAGACGACCACGGTTGCCAGCTCGCGGTCGGCACGCGGCAGGCCGCGCGGCACATACATCACCGCATGGAACAACGGCGAGCGCTGCTCCAGTGAGTCGACGTCATGTGCCAGTGTCAGAAAATACGGAGAATCACGCTGCGGACTCGCATCCAACGCCGCACGCTGGCGCGGCGTCGCGGTCGCTGCATCGACCGGCGGTATCCACGCGGCCCACTCGACCGGCTCCAGGGTAAATCGCTCGCTCATGCACGCGTCTCCTCGGCCAGAGCACGAAGACCTGCGACCACGCGTACCTGATAGCTGACGAAGGCGACTATTTGCGCGACCACCACGATGTCGCGCTCTGCGAGGCCCGCATCGCGCAGTGCCTCGAGGTCCGCGCGGGTCGCCGAACCGGGTGCCGTGGTGATCAGCGAGACATGGCGCAGAATGGCCCTCAGTCGCGGCGAAACATTCATTGCCTCGATCGCAGCGACGTCCGCACCGATCTCCAGCAGCCGCTTCTGGTAATGCGCAACCAGCGCGTGGTCGCGTTCGATCGATGCAACACGCAAAGCCACCGCGGCGCGCTCGATCAGGCTGACGCCGCCAGGGTCGGATGGCGTGATCAATACATCGTGGCTGCCTTGGGTGTGGCGCACGAAAGCCTCGCGTTGCCGGCGCAGCGCGGCGACGGGCGAGTCGGACGCCAGCCCGGAAGCCGTATCGACGATATCGGTTGTCATTGTGGGGCTTCCGTCTTCGGATTCAGGCCGAGTGCGGCATAGGCGTGGGCACTTGGCGGCCAGGCAGCGACGATTTGTCCGCGCCACGTGTACGCAGCGCCAGCCGCCAGCACGAGCAGCACGAGGCTGGCTGCCCAGGCCAGTCGCAGGAGGGTCGAGGACTGCGGCCTCGCCGACTGAGCGGCGAGACGATCCATGGCTGACTGGCGCGGCGTGGCCGCGAGCCTGTTCGCAGGAGCTTCGGGCACCGGGAGCGCGGGCGGTCCCGGCGCTGCCTCCTCTGGCGGCACGGTAGCCGCCTCGTTCGCTGGTACTGTGGCCACCTCGTCGGCTGGCGTGGCAGCGAGCACCTCCGGGGGCACAGCAGAGGCTTCCACCGGCGTCCACTCGCCGTCGCAGCGCGCGCACCGCACGACGCGCCCGGCCGTCACAAGGGAGTCGGGCACATCGTAGGCTGCGGAGCAGGACGGACAGACGATTCGCATATCTGAAGATGGTGCGGGAGCGCCGATCACGAGGCAATGGCGGCACGCCGCCCGGAATGGCAAGAATGGTGGCGATGATTCGATTCGACGGAGTGGGGCTGAGGTATGGCCCTGCCGGCCAGGGCGCTGCCGCGGCGGGTCCCGAGGTGCTGCATGATGTCAGCTTCACGCTGCCGGACGGCGCGTTTCGCTGGCTGCTCGGGCCGTCGGGCGCCGGCAAGACCAGCCTGCTGCGATTGATGTACCTCGCGATCCGTCCGACATGCGGCCGGTTGGCGATCTTCGGCACCGACATCGAGAAAGCGGAGCGCCGCCTGCTGCCGCGCCTGCGTCGGCGCATGGGCGTGGTGTTCCAGGATTTCCGCCTGCTGCCGCATCTGTCCGCGTTCGACAACGTGGCGCTGCCGCTACGCCTCGCCGGCAGGCCGGAGGGTCAGATCCGGGCCGACGTCGGTGAGATGCTGCGCTGGGTGGGGCTCGCCAGGCAGGCGGGAATCAGGCCGGCGGAACTCTCCGGCGGCGAGCAGCAGAGGGTGGCCATCGCGCGCGCGGTGATCGGTCGCCCCAGCCTGCTGCTGGCAGACGAGCCGACCGGGAACCTCGACGAGGTGCAGGCCGAGAGGCTGATGCAGTTGCTCAAAGAAATGAACCGTTTGGGCACCACGGTGGTGGTCGCCACCCATAACGATGCGCTGGTCGGCCGGCATCCCGGGCGCGCGCTGCGGCTGTCGCGCGGCAAGCTGGTGGAGCAGCCGTAGGCAATGGCGACGCTCCGTTCGCGTCGGCTGCTGCGGCCCGCCGGGTTCGACGAACTCGGACTGCGCCGGGCGATCTCGGACCGTATCCTGCCGTTCCTGGTCGCCGCGATGGCTGTCCTGGCCGCGCTGGCGTTGGCCGGCTGGGTCGGGGCCGCGTCATTGGCGGAACATTGGCAGCAGGGCGCGAGCTCTGCGCTCACTGTGCAGGTACCGCAGCCGCGGGATCCGGCAGCGCAGGGTGGCGGTACGCGTCTGGAGCGTATTGAGGCACTGCTGGTGGCCACACCCGGCGTCGCCTCGGCACGAGCGCTCAGCGATGACGAACTGGGCGAGCTCCTGCGCCCTTGGCTGGGCAGCGACGCCGAGAGGCTTGCCGTGCCGCTGCCGGCGGTGATCGCGGTACGGCTGGCCGACGCCAATCTGGATCTCGACCGGATGGGACGGCGGTTGGACGAGGCAGCGCCGGGCACGCTGGTCGAGAGTCACGGTGTGTGGATCCGGCGGCTCTCCGTGCTCGCGCGCAGCCTGCAGGCCTGCGCGGGGCTGGCGCTGCTGCTGGTGGCCGCAGTGGCCGCGGCGGTCATTGCGGTGGCAACGCGGTCGGGGCTCGCGGCGCGGCGCGAGGCTATCGAGATCGTGCACGGGCTGGGGGCCACCGACGGTTACATCGCCGCACGCTTTGCCGGTCGCGCAACGCTGCTGGCAGCGACAGGTGGGATCGCCGGGGCGGTGTTTGCCCTGCCCGTCCTGCTGACGCTGGCGAACCTCGCCGCCCCGTTCTCCGGCGCGACGTCGGAGGCGATGTCCCCCGCGGACGTCATTGCCGCCTGCCCGGCCACGCTGTGGCTCACGCTGCCTGGCCTTCCGGCGGCCGCGGCAGCGATCGGTTTTCTCACCGCCCAGGCCACGGTGCGCCGCTGGCTGCGCCGCCTGCCATGACCCGGCGGTTGCACCGGCTGGTGGTTGCCTGCGTTCCAGTACCTGGTCCTCGTCTTGGCACTCGGCGTCGGCTTCGCCTGGTTCGTCCAACAGGTGGACCGGCCGAGCCAAGTGCCGCTGCACACCGACGGGATCGTCGCCTTTACCGGTGGTCCGGAACGCGTCGAGACAGCACTGCGCCTGATGGCCGAGGGTCGTGCTGATCACCTGTTGCTGTCGGGCATAGGCGGCGGCGCCGAACTTGCGGAGCTCGCGCATCGCGCCGGAGTCGATCCCCTGCCGCTGGCGACGCGGGTGGCGATCGGCCGCAGTGCGACCACAACCCGGGGCAATGCGGCAGAGACAGCCTCCTGGGCGCGGGCGAATGAGATCCATTCGTTGCTGGTGGTGACTGCGTCGTATCACATGCCGCGGGCCATTGCCGAGCTGACGCGAGCGTTGCCCGACACGGAGCTTTACCCGCTGCCGGTCGTGCCGCCGGAGCGATCCGATCGCACCATGCTGCCCCTGCGGCTGGTCGCCGAGGAGTATCTCAAGTTCCTTGCGACAACGGCAGGGCTGAGCGGGGTTCTGCCGGAGCGAGAAACACCGCCGGCGCATGCCGGTCGTGCCGGATGACGCTGATCCGCTCTGCCTTGTTCAATCTGTTCTTCTTCGCCGTCACATTCGCATTGACTGTGGTTGTGGCCACGCCCGTCAGGTTCATTGCGCCGCATCAAATGCTGAACATCGCGCGGCTATGGGCACGCATCATGGTATGGGCGGCGCGTGTGCTGTGCGGCGTTCGTCTGCACGTGTCTGGCCGGGAACACATCGGCAGCGGCGCCGCCCTGATCGCGTCGCGCCATCAATCGGCGTTCGACACGTTCGTTTGGCTGACCTTGGTCCCGCGCTGCGCCTATGTGCTTAAACGCGAGCTGCTGAGCATCCCGCTGTTCGGGCCGTTGCTCCCGCTTGCCGGCATGATCGCGGTGGACCGCGAGGGCGGCGCCAGTGCGCTACGCAGGCTCATGCGGGAAGGTGCGCGTGCCGTGCGTGAGCAGCGCCAGATCGTGATCTTTCCCGAGGGGACGCGGGCCGAACCAGGCTCCGTGCTGCCGCTGCAGCCCGGGATCGCAGCGATGGCTGGGGTCACGCGGCTGCCGGTGGTCCCGGTGGTGACCGACTCTGGCCGTTGCTGGGGGCGACGGGCATTCCATAAACGCCCCGGCACCATACATGTCCGAATATTCAAGCCGATCCCGGCGGGAATGGGGCGTGAGCAACTCATGTCCTGCCTCGAAGCAGCACTGCGCAGGGCGGCTGTGGAGAACTCTGTGGGCTGAGTGCCTCGCAACCTCGTGTGCAATTGTAGTCAGGAACAGCAAGCCATTGGCAATGCGAACGTTTCTTGCCGACATTCGATGCTAAACCCGCATCTGCACAGCGTGGGACGAAACCCTGGCTCCACGCGCAAGGGTAGCAGATTGGCAGACTATATTCGCGCGCAAAGAGAGTGACGCACGTTTGCCTTGTCCCCCCGTTTGCCTATAAGCGGCGCGGGTTCGGGGCGAGGCAAGATGTGGCGCAGGCGAAAGCTGTGGATCGTTCTGCTTGCCGCGCCGCTCGTGCTGTTGGCGGCCGACACGCTCTACTGGCGAATCGTCATCCGCGATCTGGAAGCTGGTTTTACCGCCTGGGCAAGCGAGCAGCGCGCAGCGGGCTGGATCGAAGCGCACGGGGTGCCGGTTCGCGGTGGCTGGCCGCTGGCCGCGACCCTCACCGTTCCAGCGATTTCGCTGGCGGGCGGCAATAGCGACATTCCGGGCGGGCTCGCGTGGAGCGCCGATGGCCTCGTGCTGCATATCGCACTTCCACGGCCGGGCCTGCTTCGGATCGTAGCCAAAGGCACGCAACGGCTTCGCCTCGCCGTGAATCCGGAGATCTCCTTTATTGCCAACCGAATGGACGTTGAGTTGCCGCTGCAGCCCGCGCGATTGCCCCCGTTCCTGGATGTTATCGTAGAGCATTTGCGTGCCAATACGCCGGTGGGCGACGATGCCAGAATCGACTCGGCGAGCCTGCACCTGGACATCCGACCAGCAGCGCAATCCGGTGATCCGGCCCTGGCATTCGCCCTCCGGGCCGTGGCGATGACCTTGCCATCACGGATGGCGCATCCGCTAGGATCGCATATTGCCAGTCTGGCGGTTGATGGCGCGCTGAGCGGGCCAGTTCCGCCCGGACGCACGCCAGCGGAACGGGCCACAGCTTGGCGTGATAGCGGCGGCTCGCTCGAGATCCGGCATCTGGCACTGGTGTGGGGACCGCTCGACCTAACCGGCACCGCGACGGTGGCGCTCGATGAACAATTGCAGCCGATGGGCGCGGCGAGCGCGCGCGTGGTTGGTTATGCCGAGACGCTCGATTCGATGGCTGCACACGCGGCGATAAGCCGATCTGCCGCGACCGCGGCCAAAGCTGTGCTGTCGCTGCTGGCGAACAGCCCCGACGACGGCGGTCCGCCGGACGTCGAGGTACCGCTCACGCTACAGTACCGCACTCTGTCGATGCGGCAGGTCCCTCTGGTGAGGTTGCCAGAGATCGAGTGGCCGTGATTTGCGATCGCCACGATCGGCGTCTATAGTACCGAAATGACTATCCGGAGCACCACGACGCGAATTAGCGGCCCGGCTGCCTAAGCAGCCGGGGATTACCCGCCCTTAGCCTTCGCGTCGTTCATCCGGAGTTCTCTCCCATGTCTGCCCATCTATCTGTCGACGTCCGCTTCATGCTCGATGCGGATGCTGCACCTGGTCTTCTCACACGCCTGTTGCAGCCATTCGCCAAGCGCGATCTGATCCCAGACCGAATGTGGTCGCACCGCTCGGGCGAGACTCTGCATGTCGAGATCGCCATGGCAGCGATGCCGGCCGAGGTCGTCCACCTTGTCGAGGGCAACCTGCGCCAGGTGGTTGGCGTGCGCACCCTGACGCAGGTACGGCCGGAGGAGATGCGTCAAGCGGCTTGAACCAAGCGCGCGTATCTGCCCTTATCAGGCGGGCCTGAACGCGCGAGGTGGGCATGCCAGGATCTGATGCGGTTCTTCTCGCCCGCGCGCAGTTCGCCTTCACCATCGGCTTCCACATCGTGCTGCCCGCCTTCACCATCGGGCTGGCGAGTTACCTCGCGGTGCTCGAGGCCATGTCGCTCGCGACAGGGCGGCAGGTGTATCGCGATGTCTTCCACTACTGGCTGCGGGTGTTCGCCGTCGTGTTCGGCATGGGCGTCGTCTCCGGCGTGGTGATGGCGTACGAGTTCGGCACCAACTGGGCGCGCTTCGCCGACAAGGCCGGCCCGATCGTCGGGCCATTGATGGGCTACGAGGTGCATGACGGCCTTCTTTCTGGAGGCCGGCTTTCTCGGCATTCTACTGTTCGGCCGTCAGCGCGTGGGACGCGGCGTCTATCTCGCGGCGACGCTGTTGGTGGCGATCGGAACGCTGATCAGCGCGTTCTGGATCCTAGCGGCGAATTCGTGGATGCAGACGCCACAAGGCTACGCGCTGACGCCGGACGGGCGCTTTCTGCCGGACGACTGGTGGCAGATCATCTTCAATCCGTCGTTTCCCTACCGCCTCGTGCACATGGTGATCGCGTCGTATCTGTGTGTCGCGTTCGCGGTGGGCGCGGTCGGTGCATACCATCTGCGGCGCGATGCGCAGAACCAGGCCGCGCGGCTGATGTTCTCAATGGCGATGTGGATGGCCGTGGTGGTCGCGCCGGTCCAGATCCTGGTCGGCGATCAGCATGGCCTGAACACGCGGCAATACCAGCCGGCAAAGGTTGCCGCACTGGAAGGCGACTGGGACACGCAGCCTGGCACGCCGCTGATCCTGTTCGGCATGCCGAGCATGGCGGAGGAGCGGACGAACTGGGCCATTGAGGTGCCGCATCTCGGCGCGCTGGTTCTGACGCACACGTGGAACGGCGCCGTTCAAGGTTTGAAATCATTCCCGCCGCAGGACCGGCCCAACTCGCCTGTCATCTTCTGGGCATTCCGCATCATGGTGGGGTTGGGAGTGCTGATGGCGGCCGTTGGCGTGTGGGCAGCGTGGCTGCGCGCACGAGGGCTGCTGTATGAGTCTCGATGGCTTCGCTACGTCGTGCTGGCGATGGCGCCATCGGGGTTCATCGCGTTGCTGTCAGGCTGGACAGTCACAGAGGTCGGCCGCCAGCCGTTCACCGTCTACGGCCTGCTGCGCACATCCGATAGCGCGTCGCCGATCGGCGTGCCCGGCGTCGCGGCGTCACTGGCGGCACTCATCGTTGTGTATGCGATCGTGTTTGGCACCGGCCTTATCTTTGTGCTTCGTCTCATGCGCCGGCCACCAACGGTAGGCGAGTCCGGTCCGCAGACGGGCGTGCCGGTGCGCAGCGCCGGAATCACGCCGGCCCCTGCTTTGCGGGAGGCTCCGTAATGCTGCCGGTGGTGTGGGCGGGTCTGATCGCCTTCGCAGTGCTGGCGTATGTCCTGCTGGACGGCTTCGATCTGGGCGTCGGCGTCCTGCTCGCGATCGAGCGGCGTGACGAGGATCGCGACGTCATGCTGAATTCGATCGCGCCGGTATGGGACGGGAACGAGACCTGGCTCGTGTTCGGTGGCGGTGGTCTGTTCGCGGTGTTCCCGCTCGCATATGCGCTGATCCTGCCGGCGCTGTATCCGGCGATCATCGCTATGCTGCTCGCGCTGGTGTTCCGTGGCGTCGGCTTCGAGTTCCGCTTCCGCGCGATAAGCCCACGGGGGCGCATGTGGTGGGATCGGGCGATCTGCGCCGGTTCAACGTTGGCGGCATTCTCCCAGGGTCTCGTGTTGGGCGGCCTGCTTCAGGGCATCCGCGTGCAGGATCGCGCGTATGCCGGGGGCTGGTGGGACTGGCTGACCGGGTTCACCGTGCTGTGCGGCGTCGCCGTCGTGGTTGGCTACGCGCTGCAAGGCGCCTGCTGGCTGATCTGGCGCTGCGGCGGCCTGCTGCAGCAGCGCGCCAGGCGATATGCGCGCGTACTGGCGGTGGCAATGCTGGGGTTCATCGTCGCTGTCAGTCTGTGGACGCCGTTGCTGAATTCGACGTTCAGCGAACGCTGGTTCGGCTGGCCGGGGATCGCGCTCACCAGTCCGGTGCCGATCCTGGTGGCACTGGTCGCTCTGCTGTTCTGGCGCAGTCTGTCGCGACGGCACGACCTCGCGCCGCTGCTCTGCGCTCAGGCGTGGTTTGCGCTGTGCTATGCCGGGCTGGGCATTAGCCTGTGGCCGCTGATCGTGCCCCCGGACATCACGATCTGGGACGCTGCCGCACCGCCATCGAGCCAGCGATTCCTGCTGGTTGGCGCGGTGATGCTGGTCCCGATCATTCTGGCCTACACCGGCTACGCCTACTGGGTGTTTCGCGGCAAGGTGCAGCCGGGCATGCACTACCATTGATCTGAGCCGCTGGCTGGGAATCGTGCACCGCGAACCGAAGCGTTGCCGCTACGCAACCAGTTCGTCGTGATTAACGGTAAAGTCGCGGACGACCAGTGTTTGATCATTTCGATGTTAAATCAGTATTATCACGTTTACGTGATTATTCACTTGCGCGATCACGAAATCGTGAGGTAAAAAGGGGTCGTCCTCTTCGAGACACCTGGCCGCAAAAAGCAATCCGGCGCGCGGTCATTGCACTTCCACTTCAAGAATGGAGTAATTCTATGAACAATCTGCCGAAGCGCTTTGTTCCTGCCCGTGTCGCCGGCCTGCCTGTCCCCGAACTGCAAGGCTGTCGGTCGCAGTTCCCCTCGTTGTTGGACCAGCCCAAGGTTCCGAGCATTGCTGACACCGGCCGGATCCGCTTCGGTGCCGGCTACCGCCTCCCGCTCGGCAAGTAATCGCCGCAACGCGTGGGTTTGGGAGGCTTCGCCGTCGTGGACAGTGCGGGATCGCTACTGCAGTTTCATCGCTTGATCGAACAGGCCCGCCCGCCGCAGCGGGCCGATCGAGCGGCTGCCGGAACGCTTCCTACCCGCGCTTATCGTTACTGCGATGCGGTCACCAGTGCGGCTGGCTATGGCTGGTGGCTGTTCCCTCCCATGGATCTGCAATTGATATGGGACGGGCACGACGTCTTCTGGTACTTCGACGGAGCTCCCGACTGGCTCCCTCTGTCGCCGTCCGCTCAATTTCCTGATTTCTCCGAGACTTTCGATAGCCGTGCGCCTGCCACATTGCGCGGCTGCGCTCCTCCGTTTCTGACGTCTCTGCCCGAGCCTGGCACGCTGCAGATCTGGACCGGGCTGATGGCTCGCACCGCTCCAGACTGGAGCCTGCTGATACGCGCACCCGCTAACCTCGCCAGCCCTGGTGGCTACAGTCTCTACGAAGGCATCGTTGAGACCGATCGCTGGTTCGGTCCCTTGTTCACCAATCTTCGCCTTACGCAGACGCACAAGCCAGTGCATCTCAGAGCCGATTTCCCGTTGCTTCAGGTGCAGCCGCTACCGCGTCAAGCTTATGCCGACGACACCCTGAACTCTACAACCATCGTGCCCAACATGGCTGCGATGAGCGATGACGACTGGGACGCGTACCACGAGAGCGTCGTCATGCCGAACCAGAACCCCGCGCGCGGCTTTGGCGACTATGCTGTGGCCGCTCGCCAACGCCGTCACGGCGTCTGTCCGTTCAGTAGATCGAAGGTGGTTGGTTGATTGAAAGCTGCGTCCCCTCGGGAATACCTGCCAGCCGAAGCCCATCAGCATACCTTTCGAGGTCCTCCTGCCCGCTGTAGCGGCGACCGGGCTACCGCGTCTCGAACCGAGAACTGCGGCTCCAGCTCCAATAGCTTTTCTCGCAACTGGGCCGCTTCGCTGGCAAGCCCAAGGTAGCCGAGAGCAGCAAGCAATCCCTTGTATGTCGATGAAAACCCAGGATGGGCGTGACGGGCGCGCCTACCCAGTTGAGCCGCAATCTCGTAGTCGCCGGAAAGCAAAAAAGGCATGGTCAATGCCATGTCGAAGAAGAAGCCATGCGGGTCATGTGGCGAGAGCCGCCGAGCACGTTCTACATGCCGAACGGCGTCGGTATGCTGCCCGAGATAACAGTGAGCCAGACCGGAATAACACCATGCGAGGGCAAGGTTAGGATTTAGCGCAATTGCACGTTCATGCAGGCTGAGCGCATCCTCAGCCTTCCTATGCAGAAAAGCCTCAATATGCCCAGCGACGGTAAAGCCGCGGGCGTCCCCCGGATCAAGCGCGATCGCCTGGTGTGCAAGTTGGCCGGCGCGATGGCTTGCGCCGGCCGGATCCTCCGCCCAGCCCTGACCGATCAATAACAGGTACCAATGTGCCAGCCACGAATGGCACGCAGCACTTGATGGATCCGCTTTCAAGGAACTTGCCAGCAGGGTGCCGGCGGCTCGAAAGGTCTCTTGATCCAGGCGGTAGATCGCTGGAATGGCGCGCAGCATCAGCTCATAAGCAGAGGGGTTTATCTGAGGACGCAAAAGGGCGGTTTCAGCCTCCCAGACCAGCACCTCCGGCGCGATCTGAGCAACAGTCGCAGATGCGATCCGTTCCTGCAGGTTCAAGACATCAAGCAGGCTGCTATCGAAGCCCCGTGACCAAATCAATTCGCCAGAGCCCCGCATGTTGAGCAGCCGTACTTGTATGCTGATCCGATTTGCTTCCGTCCGAAGCGTCCCTGTCACGAGAAAGTCCAGATCAAGTTCTTGCCACGCGGGTGTCTGGCTGGGTTCACTCCATACGGTCGCGATCGATGCCGATGAAACGCACGTGAGCCAGCGAAAGCGTGCAAAAGCTCCGGTAATTTCCTCGGCCAGCCCTAACGAGAAGGCGGTGTCGTCGCCCGTCGTTTTCATGGTCTTGAAGGGCATGACTCCCAGGCGGATTGCGGTGCGACGAGCCCCATATGTGGCAGACCCTTTGTCAGCGGACAGATTGCGCGTTGCCGGCGACGGCCCCGGCGCTCCGATGTCGCGAACCTCCGCCAATATCTCTTCCGTCTCGATCGAGAACGTTGCGCTCTTGAGCAGCGCTCCTATCAGATGCACCAGGTCGGATGGTTGATATGGTTTTGTCAGAACCTCCACGCCCTCATCCTTAGGGCCGCTCCCCTCGGCCTCAGCATCACTTGCACGGCAGGTCAACAAGGCATGTATACCTGGTCGGATGCGACTGGCATCTCGCAGCAAAGAAATGCCATTGACGCCGCCGGGAAGGTGAGATTCGGCAAGAATGACCTGTATGGGCTCATCCGAAACGAGATACGCCATTGCTCCGGACGCGCTCGTCGCTGCCAGAACGCGATATTCGGACTGAGCCAAGGTTTCGCAGATCGTTGTCCGAAGCTCGGTTTCTGGTTCTACCACCAAGACGGTCGCGTTCGCCTCTCGTGCGAGATCCTGCACCAGCGCTGGTGACTTCGGCTTCCGGCTGCCGCGGCAGATAGATTGACACAGTCGTTCCGCGCCCCAGGTGGCTCTCCAGCTCAACCCACCCACCGGACTGCTCGGCGAACCCATGCACCTGAGCAAGACCGAGGCCGCTCCCCTTGCCAATCGGTTTGCTCGTGAAAAACGGCTCGAACACGTGCGGCAGCAGATCAGCCGCAATCCCAGTGCCGGAATCCTTGACGTCTATACGAACGTAATCGCCGGGAGAACTTGCCGGGTTGCGCAGCTGTTCGACGCTCACAGTTCGATTATGGCACGACAGCGTTATGTTCCCGCCGTCAGGCATCGCGTCGCGCGAATTCAGCACCAGGTTCAGGATTGCCGAGTCGAGCTGGCCTGGGTCAACGCGGCAATTCCAGAGATCTTGGTCTGCCAGCAAACGAACCTGCACGGTCTCGCCGGCTGCCTGCGCGAGTAATTCATGTATTTCTGACAAAGCGTCGTAGGCGGAAATCGACTGCGGTCGCAATATCTGATTCCGCGCAAACGCAAGCAGCTGATCAGCCAATCTGCCCCCGCGCTCAGCCGATCGCTCAATCATCTTCGCACGCCGTATTGCTTTGGTATCCTGGCGGGCTTCGGCGTCAAACCGCAAAGCGGTAGCGGCCCCAAGAACGACACTTAGGATATTGTTGAACTCGTGAGCCACCCCACCGGTCAACCGGACAAGCGACTCCATCTTGTTCGCTTGGTAAAGTGGCTCCTCCGTTGGATCGGAGCGTTGATGGCTTCCAGCAATCGGCTTTCTGTCAGCCATCATTGGGACAGGTCCTTGCCCGGTAACAAGACTACACCCAGCATTCACCTCGGAGAGGCCAAGCGGTATCTTATTCAGATATTCAAAGGGGGATTCTTCTTGCTGAAGCGCGCCGGTTCCGTGGACAGAAAGGCGTGTCACTGCTCCGCTTCCCTAGCGGTATTGGTCATGCGTCTCCCATCGAGGCAAAATCCTTCCGGCCATCCAATAATGGGCATTCCCACGGATGGCAAACAATTTCATTTCCCCATCGGTGAAAGCGCTTTGAGAGGCTGCGAAGAGCAATCAGCCCGGCTGTTCCGCTTCGGTGTCGATAAGGTCATCGTCGC
Source organism: uncultured Alphaproteobacteria bacterium (assembly GCA_963776505.1). Classification (GTDB taxonomy): domain Bacteria; phylum Pseudomonadota; class Alphaproteobacteria; order Acetobacterales; family Acetobacteraceae; genus JAMXLO01. Next base: position 51,134 of record CAVZNH010000057.1, on the reverse strand, counting down.
ACCGGAGGCATCGTCTCAATTTATGTATGCCAGACCTTGTGCCAGATCCAATTGCGACGCCGGTAGCTGAGGCTACACCCTCATAAGTTGCACCCGCCTGCACCGCGAAGGCAGGCAATGGCTCACGGTATCGCCGAGTTTTCGTCAGTGAGCGAAGCCGAACAGCGCCTGCGCATTGTGATGCAGGATCCTGTCCGCATCCTCCTGCGACAGGCCCGTTCCCGCGATATACGCAAACGTCTCGCGGTATTCCTCATAGGCTTGTAGGACTGGATAGTCGCTGCCAGTCACCAGCTTCTCCACGCCGAACGCCTCGCAGGCGCAGGTGAATGCAGCCTTGGACCCGTAGCATACGGTGTCGTACCAGAACCGCCGCGCCGTCACACTCGGCAATTCCGCCAACTCGCCCAGATCGCGCACGCCCTGCTTGTCGAGCCGGTTCAGCAGCATGGGGATCGGGCCGCCGAGATGCGGCACGATGAAGCGGATGCGCGGATACCTGTGCGGTAGCTGCCGCGCAATCATGTGCGCGACGAACATCGCGTCCTCCACCGAGTTACCGATCGCCGCGCGGAACCCCCAGTCGTTGATCACTGGCGAGCAAACCCCTGTCACCGACGGATGCACGAACAGGATCGCGCCGCGCCGGTTCATCTCGGCATAGATCGGTTCGAATTCGGCCTCGGCAATCGAACGCCCGAGACAGGAGATGTTCATGTTGACGCCAACGCAGCCGAGCTGATCGAGGCCGCGCTCCATCTCGCGCAGCGACGCGTCGATGTGTGGCAGCGGCAGCATGACGTAGGACGCGATCCGCCCCGGATAACGCTGCGCCAGGTCCGCATAACCGTCGTTCAACAGATGCAGCGCCTGCACGCACTCAGCTTCGTCAGGCAGATAAGGTGGATGATGGGGCGACAAGATCTGCGTCGCGACGCCGGCGGCGTCCATCAGCTCCAGCCTACCTTGGATGTCGGCCTGCGAGTCTGACACCGGGTGCCTCGCGATGCCCGTCGGCGCCGAGACACCGACCCGCGGCGAGAAGCGATCGCCCATGAAGTCGCTGAATGCCTGCGGAATGTAGTGGGCATGGACGTCGCAGATCATCGTGGGCGCTCCCTATCGTTGATCGCGGACAGGCACAGCTCTACGCTGGCTCCGCCAGAATGAGCCGCCGCCGAGGCACCGCCTCGACCGGCATCGCGGCGTACATGTCCTTCACCGCCTCAGTGATCGTGACGCCGGCGAAACCAGGCAACCAGTTCCGCCCGGTGCGCTCGAGCAACCGTGCGCCGCGCAACACCAGGCGCCAGTTCGATGGCGGCAGGTGGAGCGCGGTGTCTCGCCGCTCCACACGATACAGCGAGGCTGCCAGCAACCTACCGATCTGGCCGAACGAATAGGGCTGGCCATGCCCGAAAGGCGTGCTCTCCCAATAGGCCCACATGCTGCTGCGATTCGGCGCCACCACCAGCAACCGTCCATCGTCCTTCAGCACGCGCCAGGTCTCGCGCAACAGGCGACGCGCACTTTCGGCTGCCTCAAGCCCGTGCACCAGCAGCACGCGGTCGAACGTCAAATCGGGGAACGGCAGAGCGTCCTCGTCTGCCGTACAGGACAGGCTGGGTGCACCCACCGGCCATCGTGTCGCGCCCATCTGCGCCGGTGTCAGTGCGATGCAGCGCGTAGCGCGGTCGTGCCAGAGCCCCAGATATGGCGCGGTGAAGCCGATCCCTAGCACCGACTGGCCGTGCAGGTCCGGCCACATCGCGGTCAACCGCTCGCACATCAGTCGGGCGGCCACGGCCCCGCGGGACGTTCCGTAGAAGTCGGCCGCTGCGTGAGCGTCGGCTGCCATGGGCAGGGTCTATAGCACGGGAGCGGTTTTCGGTCGCGCCAGGGGATGCTAAACTCCCTTCATGACAGTCACAGCACAACCCGTCCCCATTCTGTCCGACAACTATGCCTGGATGCTGCGCGACAGCAGCACAGGAGCGGTTGCCATCGTCGATCCGGCCGATGCCAAGCCGATCATCGCCGCGCTGGAAAAGGCAGGCGGTAGGCTCGACCTGATCCTGCTGACCCACCACCACGCCGATCACATCGCCGGTGTCGACGAGGTGCGGACGCACTTCAAGGGCGCCAAGGTCGTCGGGGCTGGGGCCGACGCGCACCGGCTGCCGAAGCTCGACGAGGCGGTGAAGGAAGGCGACGTCGTCGCATTTGGCGGCGCGAATGCGCGGGTGATCGACACGCCAGGCCACACACGCGGGCAGATCAACTACTTCATACCCGACGGCGAAATCCTGCTGTCGGGCGATACGCTGTTCAGCCTGGGGTGCGGCCGGCTGATCGAGGGCACGGCGGCCGAAATGTTCGCCTCGTTGCGCAAGCTCGCGGCGCTACCGGGCGGCACGAAGGTTTGCTGCGGTCATGAATACACCGAGAGCAACGCCCGCTTCGCGCTCAGCGTCGATCCGAACAATGCCGCACTGAAGGCACGCACCGAACAGGCGCATCAGCAACGCGCCGCGGGCCAGCCGACGGTGCCCTCGACGATGGCAGTCGAGCTCGACGCCAATCCATTCCTGCGTGCGCCCGATGTCGCGACGTTCGCCGATCTGCGCGCGAAGAAGGACAAGTTCTGACGTGGCTGGCCAAGTCGAACGGTAGCACTGCCACAATCCGTCAGGCTGATTGGTTGCGGGGGCAGGCAACCACTTATGTCGAACTCGGTTTAGACCGGAGCCGATCTGACGGGCGGTTCCCAGTGCCGCCTTCTCTCCGAAGGCGAAGGTCGCACGTTCAGATCGTGTCGGGTCCGCCGTCACTGGCGCCTCCTGAGCCGGCTGCTTGGCATTGCCCACAAGTGGCCCAAGGGCGCGATCCGACCGGCACCCGCCCCCCAAGTCGTCCAAGATCTCTGCGTGGATGGCCCCCCGTTCTCCATGGGCGCCTCGCTGGCCGAATTCGTCCTGTCTTTCATGGCCTCATGCTCCCGCACTCCGCGAGGAGGAACCGGTTTGCGCTGCCACTTTGGTGGTGCGGAGTGCTTCGACTCGGCGATCGGCCATGTGTGGGCGCGGGCATGACCGGCTCAGCTCCCTTTCACACGGCGGCCGCACCCCACACTTCGGGTGTGCGGTGCGAACCGGAGCGGGCGAATATCGTCACGGATTATGCACACCCTCGGTTGCCAAACGGCCAAACCTACCGGGTTTTTCTAATTCAGAACGGCCCAGTTTTCCGAGCCCAGGTCACGGGCAGGGCTCCACTTATCGGACTGTTCAGATTCGCCCGGCCACCTCTTACCCCCGAGACTGAGGGGGAATTAGCTGTTCACCACCGGACACTGATAACCCGTCCGATCAGATGGGCGGGCGCCGACAAAACCTACTTCCGCGTGGAATTGCTCTTTTCTGTTTCGCTCAGCCGCACAGGCCGTTGGTCAGGCGGCGCAACCAGCCTGAGTGCGCTGAATAAGCTGAGTTAGAAATATACTTTCGTGCCGAGTTCCTTTCCTTTGGGAATGCAAAAAACCTGGCAATCGCCCACGAGTTCGAATTCCCCAGCGTAAGGCTCCAACAGGTAGCCCCCTGCGCGATTGATAAAGAAATTATACTCATCGAAGGTAACGTGTTTGAATATGTCCATCTGCTTTCTTCCAAATCTTGGCAGGAGGCCTGCGTGAGTCTCAATATAAAACGAAGGTCGGGATGCTATGAGAGATTTTGCGCCCTCCAGAAGCGTGTACTTCCGCACCTTCGACATCTATTTTAACAAAGCTTGGCTTGTACATAGCAAAGCTATCTAAGGTTTCCAGCGATATGGAAGTAACATCCTGCGCATCAGTATTTCCGATGTGGATGCATTGCTCTGCAAGAGAGACTGATGTCTCGCCAGTCGCATTACTAAGACCGCTCTGGATGAACTCTATATTCAATCGACCGTTCAGGTCGGCGTTGATACGACTGATCTCAATATTGTTTCTGAATGGGTCGAATCCGACAACTTTCCCAGTCTCTCCGACGATAGCCGAATAGACAAGGGAATTCAACTCCCCTGGTTTGAGCCGCAATCAAAAACGGTGTCGCCTGAGCGGACCATGCCAAGTTGCTCCAAGTATGCAGATTCGGTATCAGAACGGATAGAATGGCTTATCGTACCAATCTTGCCCCTCAATGGTGGCAATTAGCAGGCGCGTGTTTACGCCATCGACTTTTTTTTCGAGGACGTAGGGTTTGTCGAGAGGGCTTTGCGAACCGAGCATACCGTGAATGTTACTTGCGTACTGGCGCCACCGAGATAACGCCTTGGCCGGGGAAACAGCGCTGTTTTGTCGTGTCAAAGATTGGCTTGGTCCTGACACGAGAGGCTTAGCGTCGTCAGCATCGATTGCTGTGGCGAAGTGCCGATGGTCTTGCCTGACCTCCCGCTGGCGTTCCCGGACAGTTTCCTCTCGCTGAACGACAGTAGCCTCGCGGACCTTTATGGCAGATACGAGATCAATAACTTGTTGCTGATAGGTGTGGAGTAGTTGCTCAAGCTGCTCGACTCTCCGCTGGCGTTCCCGGACGGTTTCCTCTCGCTGAACGACAGTAGCCTCGCGGGCCTTTACGACAGACACAAGATCGACAATTTGCTGCTGGTACGCGTTGGATAATTGATTGGTTTTTTCGTGCCCGAGACGAGGCCAAAAACCGGAGAACATACTTTATCCCTCCCATATCCGTTTCTTATACGTATCCGCCGCTTGTACGGGAACAACGAATGTGTTGGTCGCCCGGAGGAGCACACATGACGCTGAAGGTCCGAACCTCGGCCGCGAATGGGACCTTCAACAGCGACCATGTCGCCGCGGTGCGGGCAGCGGACAGACGTTCGAATGCACCGCGGGCGGGCTCAAGGTTTAGCCCCCGCCTGCCACGTTGATAGAAGGCGCAGCTTACCGAACCCATTTTGCGGCTCGGCCGCGCCGACATCGCGACATAACGGCCGCGCTCCACCCCGCCCAGCACGCGCCACAACATTACATCCTCTCCGTTCTGAGCGTAGGAGACCGTGACGAACTTTTGCGCCACCTGTCAACGCCGGAGAGAAAATGCATCGGCGGGCCGGAGTAAAAATGCATCACTGACGGTGGAGAACGCGCGCATGGGTCCGCCAGCAGCGTCACGAAACTCAGCTTTCCCGTTCGATCGATGAGCCTGCTTTCCCGTCCCGACCTGGCATCACCCGTGGCCACGGCGCGCAGCGTAGGGGATGGGAGGAGCGGAGCCACGCGCAGCACCGCGAGCATGGCGAGCACCGGACCTTCCCCGCAGTGAGCACCGTGGCAGGCTGACCGCCGGTCGGGTTACGTCCGGCGCTGTCGCTGCTTGCTCTGCTTGAGGCGATAGCTGTCGCCGTTCATTTCGAGGATGTGGACGTGGTGGGTCAGCCGGTCGAGCAGCGCGCCGGTCAGCCGCTCGGACCCGAACACGCCGGTCCATTCGTCGAACGGCAGATTGGTGGTGACGATGGTGGAGCCGCGCTCGTAACGCTGGCTGAAGACCTCGAACAAGAGCTCGGCGCCGGTCGTCGACAGCGGCACATAGCCGAGCTCGTCGATGATCAGCAGCTTGTAGGCCGCCAGCTGACGCTGCAGGCGCAGCAACCGCTTCTCGTCCCGGGCCTCGATCAGTTCGTGGACCATGGCGGCGGCGGTGGTGAAGCCGACCGACAAGCCCTTCTGGCAGGCCGCCAGCCCCAACCCGAGCGCGATGTGCGTCTTGCCGGTGCCGCTGTTGCCGACCGCGATCACGTTCTCGCGGCGAGCAATGTATTCGCAGCGGGCGAGCTCCAGGACCAAGGTCTTGTTGAGCGAGGGGATCGCCGTGAAGTCGAAACTGTCGAGGCTTTTCACTGTCGGGAACCGCGCCTCCTTGATGCGGCGCTCGATCATCCGCCGTTCCCGCTCGATCAGTTCGAGTTCGGCCAGGCGCAGCAAATAGCGGGGGTGATCGACGCCCTCGGCGGCGCATTGCTGGGCGAGCTTGTCGTATTCGCGCAAGAAGGTCGGCAGCTTGAGCGCCTTGAGATGATGGGCGAGCAGCAGTTGCGGCGTATCGCTCATGACGCGACCCCGGCGAGCAGGTCGAGATAGGCCTTGGCCGAGGTCGTCGCCACCCTCGCCCGCGGCAGGTAGGGATAGACCGTCAGGTCGAGCCGCGGCGGCCGGCGCTCGATCCGGCACAGCACCAGATGCTTGACCGCGTCAAAGCCGATCGCGCCGCGGGCGATGGCTTCCCTGACGCCGGCCAGCACATCCTCGGGGCGGAATACCTCCAGCAGCCGCAGGATCTGGACGAACTCGCGTTTGCCGCGCTTGCCCATGCGGGCCTCGATCAGGCGACGCAGCGTGGCGAATTCCTCGGGCAGATCCCAGCCGACCAGCGGCGCCGCCTGGTCGAGAGCGCCGATCTTCTGTTCGAGCAACGCCAGGTAATGCAGCGGGTCGAAAACGAAGTCCTCGCGCTCGTAGGAGCGCGGATGCCGGGCGATCACCTCGGCCCCGCAGGAGATCACCACCTCGTCGACGTAGCCGCGGATCAGGACCTCGCGGTGGCCGTAGGCGGTCGGCACCGAGTAGTCGGTGCCGCGATAGCGCACCAGCGACAGCGAGCTGACCCGGCCGGCCTTCTTCTCGCAGGCGTCGTAAGGCGATGGCGGCAAGTCGTGGAACGCCGCCAGATCCCGGACCAGCCGTTCGCCGATCGTCTCCTCGTGACCGCGCAGCCGATCCCCGAACCGGCGCCGACAACCCTCGAGCAGCTGCTCGTTCAGCGCCGCCAAGCTCGCCGCCCGCGGCACCGGCACCAGCAGGTTCCGGCGGATCCAGCCGATCAGCCCCTCAACCTTGCCTTTGTCGTTGCCTTTGCCGGGCCGGCCGAACCGGTCGGCAAACACGTAATGCGACTGCAGCTCGCTGAACACCCGCGTCCGCTGGCGCACCCCGTCGCCCAGGATGCGCGCCACCGCCAGCGTCGTGTTGTCGTACAGGATCGAGCGCGGCACCTTGCCGAAGAACTCGAACGCGGCGTTGTGCCCGTCGCAGAACGCTTCGGCGGTCTCCGCCGGATAGGCCTGCACAAAACAGGCGTCGCTGTGCGGCAGGTCCATCGCAAAGAAGTGGATCTTGCGTTCCACCCCGGCGATCTCCGCCAGCGCCTCGCCAAAATCCACCTGCGCATGGCCAGGATCGTGCCGCAGCGGCACGAACACCTCGCGATGCCGCAGCCGTCGCGCCAGCACGTAGTCCTTAACGATGGTGATCCCGCCAGCGTAGCCGTGCTCGTCGCGAAGCCGTTCAAAGATCCGCTTCGAGGTATGCCGCTGCTTCTTCGGCCGTCCCTCGTCAGCCGCCAGGATCGCATCGATGATCCCGGTGAACGGGTCGAGCTTCGGACGCGCCGGCGGCCGGCTCCGCCGGTACCCGGGCGGCACCGAAAACGCCAGCATCTTCGCCACCGTCCGCGGGTCGATCCCATAACGCCGCGCCGCTTCCCGCCGGCTCACGCCTTCAATCTGAACCGCATAACGAACCTGAGCGTATAGATCCACGCCCTTCATCCCCCGGCCCCTGCCGCTTTCCGAACTCGAGATAGGCTCCGCCGTTCTGCCCCCGAGATATTGCGGATTGAAATGAAAGGTCACTTCTTCACCCGACTTGTCCCACAATGCGCGCCAGTAGATTTGCATCCCGGTACGCAAGCCCTGACCACTCTCGGGTCAGAAGAAGATAGGGGAGGATATAAGGGCTCGCGTCAACTGCGATGACCAGTCGGGCACCGCGAGGACAAGTTGGCGCAGTCAGCCGATGCTGCTCTGCGGCCTTGCATTGTAGCGGACGTGTACCAAGCGGGGAGTGATCGCCTGGTGAGACCCCCTGAGATGGCTTAGTATTCTGATTCGCAATTACAGTGTCGCGTGGGAAGATCCAACTGCGATGACCGCGAGCTCTGAGCTCCGCCCGGTTTTCGGGTTGTCCCAATCCTCGGTCACGACCGATATTGCATCAGCTCCCTTTTCACCCTCGCGATCGCCGTCGCAGCGCTGTCGCGACGCCGATGGTGTTCAGGCGGCAGCCGCCAGTGGCTTCTTTTCCTCCTGTCGCACCATGACCGCCCAGGCGATCCGCGCCATCTTGTTGGCCAGCGCCAACGAGACCAACCGGAATGGGCGTCGTTCCAGCAGCGCCCTGACCCATGCCGAATGCCCGTCCGTCTTGCCCGGCAGTCGGCGCATCACCGCTGTCGCGCCAATGGTGAGCAAACGTCTCAGATAGCGGTCCCCTTGTTTGGACACGCGGCCGAGCTTTTGTTTGCCACCGCTAGTGCTGGCGTGGCACCAGCCCTATCCACGCGGCCAACTCGCGGCCCGACTTGAACGCCGAGGGATCCGCAATGGTGGCGGCGATCGCCGACGCAGTGATCGGTCCGATGCCTGGAATGCTCGCCAATCGCCGACTGACGGCGTTCGTCTTGTGCTCTCGCACAATCACTGCCTCAACAGCCTCGATTCGTTGCTCGAGAGCATGCAGTTCCGCAATCAGACCCCGCAGCGCCTCACGTGCCAGTGCTGGCACATCGGCGTCGCCGGCATCCTGCAGCAGGTTGATGAGATCGACGACACGGTGCCGTCCCGCCGGGCAATGATGCCGAACTCCCCGAGGTGGCCGCGCAGTGCATTGATGAGCATGGTCCGCTGCCGGACCAGCAGGTCGCGCACGCGATGATGCAGGAGCGCGGCTTGCTGAGCCGCCGACTTCACCGGCACGAAGCGCATGCTCGGCCGGCCCACCGCCTCACAGATCGCCTGTGCATCCGCAGCATCAGTCTTGCTGCGACGAACATACGGTTTGACGTAGGACGGCGGGATCAGCCGCACCTCGTGCCCGGACGCTCCGATCAGGCGAGCCCAGTGGACGGCTCCTCTCAATTGTGGCGTCATTCAGCGACGACCACGGCAGGCACTCGATGCCGTTCAGCAGGGGCCGTCCACCGCATCAACTTCAGCCAGAAGGTTGAGAATTTGCCAGGCCCGGAGTTCGATAAAAGTGGTTGCGGGGGCAGGATTTGAACCTGCGGCCTTCAGGTTATGAGCCTGACGAGCTACCGGGCTGCTCCACCCCGCGCCAATAGTAAAACGGATGGGCTGGAAGACCTGGCGGCGACCTACTCTCCCGCGCCTTGAGACGCAGTACCATGGGCGCTGGGGGTTTTCACGGCCGAGTTCGGGATGGGATCGGGTGCAGGCCCCCCGCCAAAGCCACCAGGTCATCCAGCCCATCCGTAATCAGGGCTGATCGAGGTTCTGGTGTTTGCTGTGCGGTCCCCGGGTACCCCCGGAGACAAGCTGAGGATGATTTCCATGCATGGCGCGATCACGAGCTCTATCGGGCGATTAGGACCGGTCAGCTCAGAGCGTTGCCGCCCTTACACACCCGGCCTATCGACGTGATGGTCTATCACGGCCCTCAGGGAGACCTCGTTTCGAGGTGGGTTTCCCACTTAGATGCTTTCAGTGGTTATCCCGTCCGCACATAGCTACCCGGCGGTGCCGCTGGCGCGACAACCGGTGCACCAGAGGTGCGTCCATCCCGGTCCTCTCGTACTAGGGACAGATCCTCTCAAGTCTCCTTCACCCACGGCAGATAGGGACCGAACTGTCTCACGACGTTCTAAACCCAGCTCACGTACCACTTTAATCGGCGAACAGCCGAACCCTTGGGACCTGCTCCAGCCCCAGGATGTGATGAGCCGACATCGAGGTGCCAAACCTCCCCGTCGATGTGGACTCTTGGGGGAGATCAGCCTGTTATCCCTAGAGTACCTTTTATCCGTTGAGCGATGGCCCTTCCACGCGGGACCACCGGATCACTATGGCCGACTTTCGTCTCTGCTCGAGCTGTCACTCTCGCAGTCAGGCGGGCTTGTGCCATTGCACTCAACAGCCGATGTCCGACCGGCCTGAGCCCACCATCGCGCGCCTCCGTTACTTTTTGGGAGGCGACCGCCCCAGTCAAACTGCCCACCATGCAGGGTCCCGGACCGGGCTGACCGGTCTCGGTTAGACGCCAGAAAAACTCAGGGTGGTATTTCAAGGATGACTCCACCAAAGCTAGCGCCCCGGCTTCAAAGTCTCCCACCTATCCTACACAGAGTTTTCCTGGCGCCACTGCAAAGTTGCAGTAAAGGTTCATAGGGTCTTTCCGTCTGACCGCGGGTACCCCGCATCTTCACGGGGAATTCAATTTCGCTGAGCCGATACCGGAGACAGTGGGGAAGTCGTTACGCCATTCGTGCAGGTCGGAACTTACCCGACAAGGAATTTCGCTACCTTAGGACCGTTATAGTTACGGCCGCCGTTTACCGGGGCTTCGGTTCAATGCTTGCACATCTCCCCTTAACCTTCCGGCACCGGGCAGGCGTCAGACCCTATACGTCGTCTCTCGACTTCGCAGAGCCCTGTGTTTTTACTAAACAGTCGCCACCCCCTGCTCTGTGCCACCCGCCACCGGTTGCCCGGCAACAGGTCTCGCTTATCCCGAAGTTACGCGAGCAATTTGCCTAGTTCCTTCGGTATCGTTCTCTCAAGCGCCTTGGTATTCTCTACCAGTCCACCTGTGTCGGTTTCGGGTACGGTCTCGTCGCCAGAGCTGTTTCCTGGAACGATCCACAAGCCTGGGCAATCCGATAAGCCCAGACAAGACTTCACGTTCGTCACTTCTGGCAGGCCCAGGAATATTGACCTGGTTCCCATCGACTACGGCTTTCGCCCTCGCCTTAGGGGCCGGCTCACCCTGCGCGGATTAACCTTGCGCAGGAACCCTTGGACTTTCGGCGACAGAGTTTCTCGCTCTGTTTGTCGCTACTCATGTCAGCATTCGCACTTCCGATACCTCCACGGCGCCTCACAGCTGCCGCTTCGCAGGCTTACGGAACGCTCCGCTACCGCGCACCAGTCCGATTGCTCGGACAAGTACACCCGCAGCTTCGGTACGTGGCTTTAGCCCCGTTACATCTTCGGCGCGGGATTTCTATTAGACCAGTGAGCTATTACGCTTTCTTTAAAGGATGGCTGCTTCTAAGCC
>CAVZNH010000057.1:0-35000 GCA_963776505.1 uncultured Alphaproteobacteria bacterium | reverse complement strand
CACATCGCCCGGGCGTCCCAGCCCACGCAACGGCCGCTCGAAGACGAATTCATAGCCGTAGTCGTTGCCACCCGCCGTTAGCGCCGCCGGATCCAACGTCAGCGCCAGCGCCGGCCAGGACGCCCGCTCCACCGACCCGCGCAGCCGGATCAGCAGCTCGGTCGCCAGATGCTGGCTGTCCGCCGCAGATCCGCCGTTGCCGCAGAACATGAGCTTGCCGCCACGCCGCAGGCTCGCCTCGCAGGCATCCACCACGGCGATCACGGCGTCGGCTAGCTCGACCGCAATCCGCTGCTTGAGCTCGGCCGACCGCCGCATCATCGCCGCAAACCGGGCGATCTCATTCATTACGGATGTCTACACCAACCGCCGATCATTGCGCTACCCAGCCGCCATCGATCGACAGCGGCGTGCCGGTGATCGTCTTGGCCGCGTCCGAGCACAGAAACACCGCCAACGCACCGATCTGCTCCGGCGTGGAGAACTGCGCCATCGGCTGCTTCTCCGTCAGGAAGCGGAACTTCTGCGTCTCCACGTCGGTGCCTTCTTGCTTCGCCCGGTCCTCAAGCTGCTTTTGCACGAGCGGCGTCAGCACCCAACCGGGACAGATCGCGTTCACCGTCACACCATGATTGGCCAACTCGATCGCCGCCACCTTCGTCATGCCGACGACGGCGTGCTTGGCCGCGACGTAGGCCACCTTTTGCGGACTTGCCACCAGCCCGTGTGCCGAGGCGATGTTGATGATGCGTCCCCAGCCGCGCCGTTTCATCCCGGGTATCGCGGCCCGCATACCGTGGAATACCGCAGACATGTTCACGGCGATGATCGCGTCCCAGCGTTCAGTGGGGAACTCCTCGATATCGGCGACAAACTGAATGCCGGCGTTGTTCACCAGGATATCCAGCGACCCAAGCTTCGCCTCAGTCTCCCGCACCATCGCGGCGATGTGGTCTGGCTTCGAGACGTCGGCGCCTGAATAGCCCACGCGCACGCCGTGTTCGGCAGCAATGTCGGCCCGCAGTGTCTCGATCTGGGTGGCATCGCCGAAGCCGTTGATCATGACGTCGGCGCCGGCCGCAGCCATCGCGCGGGCGATTCCGAGCCCGATGCCGCTCGTCGCCCCGGTAATCAGAGCTGCCTTGCCCTTCAAGCTCATGGCGTGCGTCCTTCCCTTGCTGGCCACGCAGAGCAAGCTTGGCAGATTTCCGCTGCACCGCACAAATAAATACAGCCCGGCGCCTTTTGCCTTAGCGGATCACACCTTCCTGAATTTGTGCAGTGATCGCAGATTGTCGGGGCGCGGCTGATTGGGCCAGGTCTGCGGCCAATTGGTCCACGAAACCTCGCCGACATAGAGATCGCCGCGCGAGTCCACCGTCAGGCCGTGCGGCGCGAGAAACTCGGTCGGACCGATGCCCGGTCCCATCCCACCCAGCCGTGCGATGCGCTTGCCGGTGTGATCCACGATCGTCACGCGAGGTCCAAGATTTGGCACATTGCGGCTGACCGGCTGCACCGCGCCTAACTCGCCGATGTAGCAGATCGGGCACTTGCCGGGCGGCATGAAAAGTCCGCAGGGCCGATGCAGATTGTTCCACTGCGCCTCGTACTTGCCGTCGCCGTCGAACACCTGCACGCGATGGTTTTCGCGATCTGCGACATAGACCCAGCCGTCGGCATCGCAGGTGATGTTGTGCGCGATGTTGAATTCGCCCGGATCGGTGCCCGGCGCGCCCCACGACAGCAGCAGCCGCCCATTCGGCGAGAACTTGTGCACCCGCGAATTGCCGTAACCATCGGATACATAGATATCGCCCTGCGGCGACATCGCTGTATGTGTGCAGCGATGGAACGGCTCGCCGCTCATGTACGGCGCCGGCTTGCCGGGAATGCCGAGGGTCAGCAGCACCTTTCCTTCCAGCGTGCACTGCCGCACGGTGTGATCGCCATCGTCGGTCAGCCAGATCGTGTCGTCCGGCGCCATGAACACGCCGTGTGCCCGCGGGAATACCCCCTCACCCCACGAGCGCAGGAAGTTGCCCTCACGGTCAAATACGATCATTGGGTGTTCGCCGCGATTGAACACGTAGACGTTGTCGTTCTTGTCGACGCCAACCGAGCCGATCTCTTTGAACGACCAGCCTGGCGGCAGCTTCGCCCAGTCCACTACTGGTTCGTAAACGTAATCACCGTTGCCCACCGTCACCATGGTCGTTCCCCCTCTCCTCGGACCGGTTCAGCTTGTCACGAAGCCAGTATTGACGCTACTCCGCGGCGCGGCGCTCGGGAGAATCTCGGAAGCGCGTGCGTAACGTGTCCCATTCATCAGCGCCGACCCGGTTGAATGCCTCGCGCACCGTCATGTCGGTGCGCGGCACAGGATGCACAAACGTCGCCTTCAACTCGGCAAGCATCTCGTCGCAGGCGCCGATCACCGCCTTCAGCAGCAGGCCCGGCACGATCGCCAGCCGATAGCCCATCTGCTGCGCGCGCCGCAGATCGATCTCCGGTGTCTTGCCGCCGCGCACGACGTTCAGCAGACACGGACCAGCGACGCGCTGCGGCACCGCGGCCAATTCATCCATCGTCTGCGGCGCCTCGACGAACGCCATGTCAGCACCCGCGGCCAGCGCCGCATTGGCCCGCGCCAGCGCCTCATCGAGACCGGCAACCGCGCGTGCGTCGGTCCGCGCGATGATCATGAAATCGCTGTCACGCCGCGCCGCCACCGCAGCACGGATCTTGGCGATATAGTCCTCGCGCGGCACGATCTCCTTGTCATCGAGATGGCCGCACTTCTTCGGCGATACCTGATCCTCGATGTGGATCGCCGCCACTCCGCGCCCCTGGTACTCCTGCACAGTGCGGAACGCGTTCAGCTCATTGCCATAGCCGGTGTCGGCATCGGCAATGACGGGAACATCGACAGCGCGCACGATCCGCGCGGCGTTCTCCACCATCTCGCTCATCGTCAGTAGGCCGAAATCCGGGTAGCCGTGCGACACGGAGGTTCCCGCGCCGGTCATGTAGACGGCGGGAAATCCGGCCTGCGCCACCAGTTTTGCGGTAAGGCCATCATAGGCACCAGGTGCCACCACCATCGCCTCGGCCTTCAGCAAGGCACGCAACCGCGTCGGACCAGTCATCGCCTTCCTCCCTAAGCACCGCATGACGTGATGGTAGGAGGCCTCAGCGAGCCTGCCTACCCTCAGAAACTCACCATATTGCCGATGACGAACCCCTGCGACTGGATGCTGTTATTCGCTCCTGAACCCACGGCACCCGAAATGAAGTTGAAGTCGCTTTGCTTGAGGTTCTGATACTGGTACTCCGCATACACCAGGTACCCAGGTGCCACCGTGTAGCTTGCACCAACGTCAATCGCCTGCCCACGCCGCTGACTGATTCCAGCCAGGGCGACATTCCCCTGGAAGTCTCCCCGTTCGGCCGCAACACCCACCGTGAACGGCCCGGCGACATATTTCGCGCCCACCATATACGCGATCTCGCCGGCGCCACCCTGCGGCGCGGGAGCCAGAACTCCGCTGATGCGTCCACCGATGATATTCCCGCCGATGGTAAACCCGCCATAGGTCACCGCCAGGCCGCCATTGCCGAAGTTCAACCCGTCATACCGGCCGGTGAACTTGCTGCCGGGAACCGCCGTCGTCCCCAGGATGGCGGGCGTGGTGGCACCCGTATAGTTCGCATGACCGCTGAGCCCGTAAGCCGCATAGGCATAAACCCCCGCACCACCGACAATCCCCTGATAGCGCAGGGCAAACGTCATCTGATTGGTGACGCGCGCGCCATCCAGAATCCCAGGGCCAGACGACAGGGAAGGACAGCCGGAATTCGCCACCGCGCAAGTGTTGCCGGTGCCGGTGCCCGCGCCAGTAATGGAGCCGCTGAACGCATTGTTCGAACCGCCCAAGCCGAACCCATTCGATGTGTTCGGCGCGTATTGCATGCCAAAATCGAAGCCGGCGATCTGCGGCGACAGATAGACCGCCTTGGCGTAAGCGTACTCGTTGCCATCCAGTGACAGGAAGAAGAACGGCACCTGGGCGTTCGTCGGCGCCAGGCTGGCGAGATCGCTACCGTTTTGCAAATTGCCCGTCGGCAGGTACTGCAACGTAGTGACGCCGTTGTCGAACAGGCCGATGACGCCGTCCGCCTGACCGACCCGCACGATGCCCCATTGGTCGCCGGCGACATAGGTGAACGCGCGCCGCACGAACAGTGTCTCCAACGAGGAGTAACCGCTGGCGCCTGAACTACTATTATTGCTGATCTGTCCGGTAAAGTTTTGTCGGATCTCCATTGCCGCGCCGTAGCGCAGCCCGTTCGTCGCCATCGCATCAGCGCCGAAATAGAGTACGCGCGTAACTATACAGTGTATCGGGCGCCAGCTTGACCGTCCCCGCACCGTTATTGCCGAGAATGGCGCCGAGGCTCCCCGTCGCCGGCGCCGTGGCAGATCTCGTATCCGCGTTACTCCAGAAGCTGCCAAAGCCTGCGTTCACGCGCCCGTTGATGTGGACCACAATGGTCCCCGGAGTCGAATTGGCGACCGGGCCGGAGCGCGCTGCGGCCTGTGAGTTGTTATTGTCGTTGGAGATCGCCAGCGTTTGCGCCGGCAGAGGCCACGCCGCCTGACCCTGTGTGGGTGCCCCAGGCAGGAGTGTCTGTGCTCCCGCGGCCGTTACTCTGACGGCAAATGCTGCCACACCCGCCAGTAGTATTATTCGCATGCCGTTAGCTTCCCCGACTGCCTCAAAGGCGCCAAATAGGCGGAGCCGGATGCGATTGCTTCCAATCTACCGTGACGATTGAATGATATTGGGTGCCTCTGCGCTCGCCCTTGGCTTTCGGCTCGCCCAGGTCTTGAATGGCGTTCACCACGAAGAGAGGGAGCGCCGGATGTCTGATTTTCCCAAACATGTGCAGATCAACGAGGAAGGCCCGCGCGAGGGTTTCCAGTTCGAAAAGGGCCCGATCTCCACCGACCGCAAGATCGAGCTGATCGATGCGCTATCGGAAACCGGCCTGAATCACATCCAGGTTGCGTCCTTCGTTAACCCAAACCGCGTGCCAGGCTGGGCCGACGCCGACGAGGTGGTACAGCGCTACGAGCGCAAGCCTGGCGTCCACTACACCGCACTGTGGCTCAACCTGAAGGGTTTGCAGCGCGCGATGGCGACCAACCGGCTCGACATCGAAGGCTCGTTCTCGCTGACCGCGTCGCCAACCTTCCTCGCCCGCAATCAGCAGCGCTCGATGGAGGACAACATCCAGCAGGCGCACGAGACGATCAAGATGTACAAGCACCACAACATCCCGCTGAAGCGGGCCAGCATCATGGCGGCGTTCGGCTGCAACTTCGAAGGCGAGATCCCGCACCAGCGCGTGCTCGACCTGATGCAGCAACTGCTCGACATCGCAGCCGAGCATGGCGTGCAGCCACAGGTGTTCTCGCTCGCCGACACGATGGCCTGGGCGACGCCGAAGTCGATCAAGCAACTGGTTGGCAAGGTTCGCGAGCGCTTCCCCGAACTGACTTTGTCGCTGCATCTGCACGACACGCGCGGCATGGGCGTCGCCAACGCGTATGCCGGTCTCGAGATGGGCGTCTCGATTTTCGACTCAACCGTCGCCGGCCTGGGTGGCTGCCCATTCGCCGCGCACAAGGGTGCCGCCGGCAATGTCTGCACCGAGGACCTAGTGTTCATGCTCGATGAAATGGGGATCGAAACCGGCATCGATCTCGACAAGCTGATCGAAGTCGCGCGTCTCGCCGAGGACATCGTGGGCCATCCACTGCCGGGCTCGGTGAAGATGGGAGGCAGCCTGAAGGCGCTCCGCGAGAAACTGAACTGACTCAAACTCCGAGGAGCATCACATCATGTCCCTGACCAAAACCCTCGGCCAATTTGTCGCCGACCTGTCGCCCAACCGCCTGCCGGAGGAAGCCGTCCGCAGTCGCGCGTCTTGGCTTCATCGACTGCATCGGCACCATGATCGCCGGCCGCCGCGAGGACTGCGTGCGCATCATGAAGCAGGTGCTGGCGCCCGCCGATGGCCCCGCCACGCTGACCTTCGGCAAGGAAAAGAGCACCGCACCGGAAGCCGCATGGATCAACGGCACCGCGGCGCACGCGCTCGACTACGACGATGTCGGTCTGCGCGGCCACCCCAGCACGGTGCTCGTTCCGGCAATCCTCGCCGAAGCGGAAACACTAGGCTCGACCGGCGCCGACATGATCGTCGCGTACGTTGCCGGCTACGAGACCTGGGCAGAACTGTTCCGCCGCGATTCCGGCCTGCTGCATGAGAAGGGCTGGCACCCGACGGGTCTCTACGGTGCGGTCGGCGCCGCCGCGGCCTGCGCATCATTGCGTCGCCTTGATGCCGACAAGGCAGCACAGGCGATCGCCCTCGGCGCCTCGCAAAGCTCCGGCCTGATGGCGAACTTCGGCACGATGACCAAGCCATTTCACGCGGGCAAAGCGGCGCACGCCGGCATCATGGCGGCGCGCCTCGCGGAGGCCGGCTTCACCGCCAGCACCGATGCACTGGAACATCCGCAGGGCTTCCTGCACGCGATTTCGCCCACCGGCACCGAGGACCGCGCCAGCGAGGCGAAGCCTGGCGAGAGCTGGGCAATTCTGACCCAAGGCCTCGGCATCAAGAAATACCCGACCTGCTACTGCACGCATCGCGCGATCGACTGCATGATCGACCTGGTGAACGCGACGCCGGTCAATGCGAATGACGTTCAGAAAATCACCGTCAACATCAGCGACTATTTCGCCACGATCCTGCGCAATCACCAGCCGGAGACGGGCCTTGCCGCCAAATTCAGCATGGAGTTCGCCATGGCCAGCGGCATTGTTGCAAAGCGTGTCGGCCTGCGCGAGCTGACCGACGAATTCGTTCAGCGTCCCGACATACAGGCACTGATGCGCAAGGTCGAAATCGTCACCACCAGCGAATACGATGCGGAACTGCCCGGCGCCGCACCTCAGGATCAGGTGACGGTGGAACTCGCCGACGGCAGCACGATCGCCGGCGAGCCGGTGAAGCGCGCCACCGGTCACGCATCGCGGCCTCTGACCGAGGCGCAGATCTACGAAAAATTCGCCGACTGCCTGGATGCCGGTGGCCTCCGACATTCCGGCCGACGTGCTTGTTCAAGCGCCTTTCGGCGATCCAGTCGATGTCGGCGCGGCAGATAACAGCACTGCAATAGCGCTACGAAACCGCTGTGGACTCACGTCCACAGCGGATCGATCGGCCCTTTCCCCGCCAGCACCGCCGCGATGTTGTCCAACGCGCGGAAGCCCATGGCATTACGCGTCTCAACCGAACCGCTGCCGATGTGCGGCGACAGGATCACGTTGTCCAACGCGGCAAAGCGCATGTCGAAGTCTGGTTCGGATCGGAACACGTCGAGCCCCGCGGCGAACAACTGACCCGACGTCAGCGCATCGAGCAGTGCGTCCTCATCCACCAGCCCGCCGCGCGAGACATTCACCAGCACCGCCCCGCGCTTCAGCTTCGCCTAGTGCCTCGGCGTTGACGATCTTGTCGGTCGCCGGGCCGGCCGGCGCGTGCAGCGACAGAAAATCGCAGTGCGGCAGCATCGCGTGGAACGAAGCGAAATATCGCGCGCCGTGCTCCTGCTCGGGCGGCAACCGGTTGCGCGAGTGATACAGCACGGTCATGTCGAAGCCCCGTGCCCGCTGCGCCATCGCCTGACCGATGCGGCCCATCCCCAGAATGCCGAGTGTCTTGCCGGTGACGCGAACGCCCAGCAGATCGCCCTGACCAATGCGGTAGCGCCATCCGGCACGCATGAGCTTGTCGTATTCGTAGGCCCGACGTGCCGCCGCCAGCAGCATCATGAAAGCAAAATCCGCGGTGCATTCGGTCAGCACGCCGGGTGTGTTGGTCACAACCAGGCCGCGAGCCTTCGCCGCCGCCACGTCGATATGGTCATAGCCAACGCTGCTTGTGGCGCCCACACGAACGCTCGCCGGCAGTCGTGCGATCGCATCCGCGGTCAACGGCAGCGTATTGGTGAACATGATGGCATCGGCACGGTGTACAGTGGCCGCCTCTATTACCTGCTCTGCCGTCATGTCGTCCTTGCCGTCCACCACGAGCGCGTCGAACTCGTCCCGCGCCCGTACCACGACATCGTGCGGCATCAGAGCAGCAAGTACCAGGCGTGATGGCATCAGCGGCTCCCCATTTCGCGGCATCTTATCGCCAGGCCGATGGGTTGCGAATGGGCCAGCCGCGCGTCAGGGTGGGGTCATGTCTCGCACCATCATTATCGGCGGCGGCATCGTCGGCTCCTGCACGGCATATTTCCTTGCCGGCCACGGCGAGGTTATCGTGCTGGAGAAGGACCCGACCTATCAGTTCGCATCCACAACGCTGTCCGCCGCCTCGATCCGCACTCAGTTCTCGCTACCGCTCAACGTGCGGATGTCGCTGTTCGGCGCTGCATTTCTCGAGGCGATGGCGGAGCGCGTCGGCCTCGTCCGCCGCGCCTATCTCGTCCTGGCCGGCCCCGACGGCGAGGCAACGCTGCGGGCCAACCGCGATATGCAATTGGCCGAAGGCGCCGAGGTCGCGCTGTTCGATCCCGACAGGCTCGCGGCGCGTTTCCCGTGGCTGAACACGGAGGGCCTGGCCTGTGCCACGCTGGGCCTGAAGCACGAGGGCTGGTTCGACGCCTATAGCCTGCTGCGCGCGGTCCGCGCCGATGCAATCGAGCGTGGCGCACGCTACTGCCATGATGAAGCAGTGGCGCTCGATGTCGTTGCCGGCCGCGCCACCGCTGTGCGCACTGCGAGCGGTGAGCGCATGACGGCGGACCATGTGGTGATCGCCGCCGGCCCCGCCTCCGGACGCATCGCCGCGCTCGCCGGCATTGCTTTGCCGATCGAGCCCCGCAAGCGCACCGTCTTCATGATCCGCGCACCGCTGGACGGCGCAGGCATGCCGCTGGTGTTCGATACGTCCGGCATGTGGATCCGCCCGGAGGGTGACGGCTTCATCTGCGGCATCTCCCCGCCGGCCGGTTCCGATCAAGACCCAAAAGGCAATTTCGATCCCGATCTCGAACTGTTGGAAGACCCTCTCTGGCCGCTACTGGCGCGGCGCATTCCGGCGCTGGAGCAGTTGCGCTTGCAGCGTGCCTGGGCGGGCCATTACGACATGTGCCTGCTCGACCACAACGCGGTGATCGGGCCCTTTCCCGACATTCCCAATCTGATCGTCGCGTCGGGGTTCTCCGGCCATGGCGTGCAGCATGGTCCGGCGACCGGCCGCGCCGTCGCCGAACTGATCCGCTTCGGCGGCTACCAGTACCCTGGACCTCACGCCGTTCGGCTATGAGCGCGTGCGCGACAATCGCCCGATGTGGGAGAGCGTGGTGTATTGAGGGTCACGCGCTCCAGGGGTCGACAACGGGTATTGGCAGATCAGCAAAGTGGCGCATGTTATGAGTTGCGAGAGTTGCGTGGCTGGCGATGACGATACCAGCGATCATCGTGTCGCGCAGGTCACCGGTCCGGCCAGCACGCCTCCGTTCCGCCATCAACAGCGCACGCAGCCTCTGCCCCAGAGGCATCGAAGGGCACGACACGGCCCTGGATGTCGTCTGCAACCAGTCGCCTAAACTCAATCTCCAGTGATCGACGACGGCGGCTCTGCGGCAATACCTCGATGCCAGCACGTATCTCGAAAACAGTGATCGATGTCGTCCAAACTGACAGCTCGGCCTGACGGTCAAGCCACTGCCGGACGGAAGCCGGGGGCCGCTGATGCATCAGTGCCGAAATCACGTTGGTATCGAGAATGACCATTCAGTCAAAGGTGGGTGGCTCGATTGCGTACCCTCGGAGCTCCGGTATCTCCTCACCCTCGCGTAGCCCGATGCCGGCGAAACGAGCCGCAATGCGGGTTCCAAGCCCACTTCTCGGGCGAACCTCCTCCTTCACCGCATCTCGCAGGATGGCACGCACCTCTTCCTCCATGCTGTGCCCGTGCGCCTCGGCACGACGGCGCAGCTTTGCCTTCACCTCGTCGTCCAGATTGCGCACCACAAGTTGAGCCATTGCGCCCTCCTGATATGATATCACGATAGCAGAGTACAGACATGCGGCGCAACCCCGCGCTTGCCACGGCACGGCCGAACGGGTTCACTGCCGCATTCGAACAATCCGCCAGGGGACTGGATGCCTTCTGCTCGACTGGCCGTCGATATCGGCGGCACCTTCACCGACCTTGCGCTCGAGCATGACGGCAAGCGCTCCACCATCAAGGTCCTGACCACGCCTTCCGCGCCGGAACAGGGCGTATTGGCCGGCGTACGCGATATCCTGCTGACCTCTGGCGTTTCGCCCGCGGACATCGGCATCGTGATCCACGGCACCACGCTCGCCACCAATGCAGTGATCGAGCGCAAGGGCGCACGCACGGCGCTGATCACCACGCAGGGCTTTCGCGACGTGATAGCGATGGGCAACGAAAGCCGCTACGACCAGTATGACCTCAACATCGTGCTCCCCGAGCCGCTGGTGCCACGCTATCTGCGCCTTCCGGTTCCCGAACGGCTGGACAACGAAGGCAACGTGCTCCTGCCACTCGATGTCGATGCGGTTCGCGCACTCGTGCCGCACCTGCAACGGGAGCGCGTCGAAAGCGTCGCCGTCGGATTTCTGCACGCCTTCGTCAATCCGGCGCACGAGCGCCGCGCGCGCGACATCCTGGCCGAGGCATTGCCCGACATTCCGATATCGCTGTCCAGCGAGGTCTCGCCGGAGATGCGCGAGTGGGAGCGCTTCTCCACCACCGTCGCCAACGCCTACGTGCAGCCACTGATGGCGCGCTATCTGCGCGAACTGGCGGACGGACTGCGCGGTAGCGGCGTAACCGGTCCGGTGTTCCTCATGCTATCGGGCGGCGGACTGACCACGATCGAGACTGCGTGCCGTTTCCCTATCCGCCTGGTGGAGAGCGGTCCCGCAGGTGGCGCTATCTTCTCCGCGACCATTGCGCGGCAATGCGGTATCGCCAATGTGCTGTCGTTCGACATGGGCGGCACCACCGCGAAGATCTGCCTGATCGATGACGGCAAGCCGCAGACCTCGCGCGCTTTCGAGATCGCGCGCGTCGGGCGGTTTCGCAAAGGTTCGGGTCTGCCGCTGCGGATTCCGGTGATCGAGATGGTCGAGATTGGCGCCGGCGGCGGTTCGATCGCGCATGTTGATACGATGGGCCGCATCGCGGTGGGGCCGGAAAGCGCCGGCGCCGATCCCGGTCCCGCCTGCTATGGCCGCGGCGGTACAGAACCCGCGGTGACCGACGCCAACCTCGCACTCGGCCGCTACGACGCCGCACGCTTCGCCGGCGGCACGATGCGTCTCGATGCAGCGGCGGCCCATGATGCGCTGACTTCGCACGTCGCCAGCAAGCTTGGGCTCACTGCGGAGATGGCAGCACTCGGCGTCATCGAGATGGTGGACGAGAACATGGCCAACGCCGCGCGCGTACATGCCATCGAGTCCGGCAAGACCTATGAGGGCCGCACGTTGATCGCCTTCGGTGGCGCCGGCCCGGTGCATGCGTGTCGCGTCGCCGAGAAGGTCGGCATCAGGCATGTCCTGGTGCCGTCGGGCGCAGGCGTTGGCAGTGCCATCGGCTTTCTGCGCGCGCCGGTGGGTTACGAGGTTGTTCGCAGTCTTTACCAGCGATTTTCCAGCTTCGACGTCGCCGCGGTGAACACGCTTCTCTCCGACATGGAAGCCGAGGCGATGGAGGTCGTCGCACAAGGAAGCTTCGGTGCGCCGACCACAGCAGAGCCGCATCGCCTATATGCGCTACGTCGGCCAAGGCCACGAAATTCCCGTCCCCCTGCCCGCGCGCCCGCTCGGCGCAGACGACGTGCCGCAGATCCGTGCTGCCTATGACACTGAATATACACGGTTCTATGATCGCCCGGTGCCCGGTTCCGACGTCGAGATCATGAGCTACGCCGTGGTCGTGGCGACGGTGCCGCAGGACGATCCTGGCATGCAGGTCCCCGGCGACGCTGCCGTGTCCGCACCGGACGCACCACCCTCTCGCACGCAGCTTGTGCGCGATACGACAACCGGCGAAGTCTCGCCATGGCGGGTGCATAACCGCGTCTCGCTCTCACCTGGAGTGCAAATCGCCGGCCCGGCGATCATCGCTGAGGACGAGACCTCGACACTGGTCAGCCGCGGATGGAGCGCCATCGTCAACGGCTACGGCTACATCGAACTGACACAGGAGAACGCCTGATGGCGCACGAAACCAACGCACTTGCGCAGATCCATCGCCAGATCATGTGGAACCGCCTGATCGCCGTGGTGGAGGAACAGGCGCAAACCATGATCCGCACCGCGTTCTCCACCACGGTGCGCGAGGCCGGCGACCTGTCCGCCGGTATCTTCGATCTGCACGGTCGCATGATGGCGCAGGCGGTCACCGGCACGCCGGGTCACGTCAACTCCATGGCCGAGAGCGTCGGCCATTTCCTGCGCAAATACCCAGCCGACACCATGCGCGAAGGCGATCACTACATCACCAACGACCCCTGGCTCGGCACCGGCCATCTGCACGACCTCACGGTCGTGACGCCTGCCTTTCACAACGACCGCATCGTCGGGCTGTTCGCCAACACCGCGCACGTGATCGATGTCGGCGGTCTCGGCATGGGACCCGAAGGCCGCTCGGTGTTCGAGGAAGGCATGTACATTCCGATCATCAAGTGCTTCGATCAGGGCCGCCCCAACGAGACCTTCTTCGAGTTCATGCGCGCCGGCTCGCGGCTGCCGGTGGAGCTGGAAGGCGACATCTACTCGCTGTGCGCATGCAACGACGCTGGTGTGCATCGCCTGGTCGAGATGATGGACGAATTCGAGATGGATAGCCTCGATCCGCTCGCCCAGTTCATCTTCCACAGCTCCCATCGCGCTACGCTTGCCGAAATCGCGCGCCTGCCGCGGGGCACGTATCACGCCGAGATCCGGTCCGACGGCTACGAAGAACCGGTCACGCTGAAGGCGGCGATGACCATCCTCGATGACGGCATCGAGGTCGATTACGCCGGCACATCCGGCCTCGCCTCGCGCGGCATCAATGTGCCGCCCGCCTATTGCCGCGCCTATTCCTGCTTCGGCATCAAGTGCGTCGTCGCGCCGGAGATTCCCAACAACTGGGCAAGTCTCGCACCGTTCCGCATGAAGATCCCCGAGGGCTGCATCCTCAATGCGCCGCATCCCTTTCCCGTGTCGGTGCGCCACGTGATCGGCCACCTGCTGCCAGACCTGATGATGGGCTGCCTGCATCAGGCCGTACCCGAACGCGTCATGGCAGAAGGCGCATCGGCGCTGTGGAACATGCCGTTGCGCGGCGGCTCGTCGGTGTCGGGCCAGGCGCGCGGCAATCGTCCCGTGGTTCCGGACTTCGAGATCATCACCTTCAACTCCGGCGGCACCGGGGGGCGTCCGATGCAGGATGGATTGAACGCCACGGCCTTCCCCTCCGGCGTCCGAACGATGCCGGTCGAGGCCACCGAGAACGTGGCACCCGTGGTGTTCTGGGTGAAGGAGCTGCGCCCCGATTCCGGTGGCGCCGGCCGCACGCGCGGCGGCACCGGGCAGACCATGGAGGTCGCCGCCAAGGGCGATCTGGAATTCGCGGTCAACGCCACGTTCGATCGCGTCGCCAACCCACCGAGAGGCCGCGAAGGCGGCATGGACGGTGCCGCCGGCGTGGTGGCACTGATGTCGGGACCGAAGCTGCGTACCAAGGGCTTCCAGGTGATCCCAGACGGCGACCGTTTGATCCTGAAACTGCCGGGCGGCGCCGGCATGGGCGACCCAACCACGCGCGACCCGGCGCTGGTAGCGCGAGATGTACGCGACGGACTGGTTTCCGTGGAGAATGCCTGCGGCGTCTACAAGGTTGTTGCCGCAGCGGATGGGACGCTTGATGCCGCGGCGACTAGCTTGGCGCGGCAGAACTCGGAAACACCAGCGGCACTGCGGCCTGTGGGGACAGCAACCAGAACGTGAAGCTCTCTTCGATATAGAGGCGTACGGACCCGGAATCATGATCGAGATAGCCGATCGAGAAATCCTGCCCCACTGTCATCTCGAAATCCTCGCCGCGCATCGACAGCACGACAGCGCCCTCTAGCCCGGGCGCCCAAACGATCGGTCCATCGATCAGCCGCCGCACGTGCTGCAGCACAGGATAACCATCGTCGGTCGCCTCGGTGAGCTCCGCGTAGCAACGCTCGCTCAGAGCGATGGCAAACGGCCCGCCAACCCCCGCATCGCGCAACCGGTTCAGCGCGTTCGTCACCAGCGCCGGATAGTCGGTCGTGGCACCGCTGATCTGCACCGATGAGTCGGCGCTTTCGCAAATGCCGCGGATTCCGGCGGACGGATAGCCATGGAAAACCGCCCGGTCCTCGGCGATCGCGATCTCGCGCGCAGCGTCGATGATCGGATCGGTATCGAAGTCCTTTGCTCCGCGATCGAGCGCGCTCAGCTCTGAGCGCCGCAATTCGAACGGCACGCGTAGCTCAACCAGCGGCAGCACCTCGCGCAGTCGCGTCTCGACGCTGGTGCGCGCGGGTGGCTCCGCGGTCTTGCTGCGACCGATGCCGACCGCTGATGCCTGCCACCCCAATGGTCCCACGAAATCCACCAGCTTCCGTGCGGCCAGGGTCGTCTTCAGCGTCCGCTTCGCCTCGTTCTCGATCTCCTGCCATCCGGCTTCGGAAATCGGGGCCAATTCGCGGAACAGATGATTCATCGATCAGCCCTTCAGACTGCCAATCGAGAGGCCACCGGCGACGTCACTGGCGCCGCCGCCCGTGCCAGCCTCACGGATGGGACCCTGACTGAACAGATAGGTTCGCATGTGGCCGTCAAACTCCGCGTCATTCCGCCGCAGCCATTCCAGCAGCATCGACGCGTGCTCCTTCTCCTCGTTGCGGTTATGCGCGAGAACCGCCTGCAGCTCGGCATTTGCGCTGGCCTTGATCCGCTGATCGTACCAATCGATCGCTTCCAGCTCTTCCATGATGGTCGATATCGCACGGTGCCGGTCCAGAATTTCCTGTCCGAGCACATCGCTGTCCTCATGCAACGTCTCGCCCGCCATCGCCAAACCTCGCTGCCGTTCTTTGTCTGAAGATACCGTTGCGATCCTTCGCTCAAAAGGTGCGGCACGCGAACGTGACGCGCCGCAATGGAAGGTCAGCTATACTGCCCTATGAAGGCCGGCAGCGGCGCCGGCCGGCTGCTGCATTCACCTGCGCGGCTGCGCCCTCAACATCGCCATGGCACTTCTGCTTGTCGCCTCGATGGCGCCGGTGTTGATTGAAGGCTGACCGGAGGGAGAATGCGCCATGAAGATCACCCGCATCGATGCATTCCAGGTGCGCTGGACGCCGGACGAGAAGCCCACGCAGCACAGCGCCTTCGTGCGCATCCACACCGATGACGGCATCGACGGCATCGGCGAGGCATCCCCGATGCAGGGCGGCCTCGCCTCGCTCGGCATCATTCGCCACGACTTGGCACCGGCTCTGATCGGCAAGGACCCACTGGACCACGCCGTGCTGCTGGACACGCTGCTCCATACCTGCGTCAAGCTCGGGCCCGAGGGCGCGTTGACCGGCGCGCTGGCCGCGCTCGACATCGCGATGTGGGACATCAAGGGCAAGTTGACCGGCCTGCCGATCTACAAGCTGCTCGGCGGCGCATGGCGCACGGCGCTGCCATTCTATGCCTCGATCGGCGGCAACGGCGATCGCAGCCTGGACGATGTGCTGCGCGTCGTGGAGGCGCGGCTGAAGGACAAGCCAGCGGCGATCAAGATCCGCTTCGACAATCCTCGCACGCTGCTGGATCACGACATTCCCGGCGACATCGCCAAGGCGCGGGCGGTGCGCAAACTGGTCGGCGATGACTTCCCGCTCGCGTTCGATGCCAACAACGGCTTTACCACCGGCGGCGCCATCCGTATCGGCCGCGCGTTGGAGGAGCTCGGCTACTGGTGGTTCGAGGAGCCGGTGCAGCATTATCACGTCAAGGCGATGGGCGAGCTCGCACGTGCGCTGGACATCACCGTGTCAGCCGGCGAGCAGACCTACACGCTGGCCGCGTTAGCCGACCTGATCAACGCCGGGGTTCGCATGGTGCAGCCCGACATCGTCAAGATGGGCGGCATCACCGGTATGGTGCGTTGCGCGGCACTCGCGCACGCGCATGGCGTGGAACTTGTATCGCACCAGACGCAGCCGATGATCGGCCACATGGCCAACATGCACGTCGTCGCGGCGCAGTTGCAGGCGAGCAAACCGATCGAATGGAATGACCCGTCCACGCGAACGCACGCGGTATTCGAGAACCCCCCGAAGCCGATCGACGGGATGTTCCACTTGCCTGACGGACCGGGATTGGGGCTTCGCATTAATGAAGCTGGGTTGGCGAAACGCACTATATCCTCTTAATCCGCAATCGTCGTAGCGCGAGTGCGGCATTGCAACCTTGTCATTGCGAGGAGCGAGCGACGAGGCAATCCCATCACAATGTGCGAATTCACCGCTGGGCAGCGGCCCGCGACGAACTACGCGCGTCTCCACACGCCAGACGCGCCGGACCGCTGTCATGTATCGACGCCGTAGCCGCTCCGCGCCACCTCGCGAGATACATAACCCAGCCGCACGTCGCGCCGTACCGCCTCAGGATCGCGCTCCTTCGCCGGGCCCATGCCGCCACCGCCTGGCATTTCCACGACCAGCCGATCGCCCGCCGGCACCACAGCAAGGCCCTTGGGTTTCAGCTCGGCCCCCGACTTCAGCGACAGCCGCCCCTCTTGTCCCGCTCCACCGCCATGCCGCCCGCGTGCCGGATACTTCACCCGCTCGAAACGTGCGAAGATACCGAATGCGGCATCCTCCCGCGATCCGATCTCCATCACCTGCCCCAGCCCGCCACGCTGACGCCCGACGCCGCCGGAATCCTGTCGCAGCTCCTTGCGCCATATTACCAACGGCGTAATGGCCTCGGTCGCCTCGACCGGCACGTTGCGCACACCGGATGGAAACGGCGTCGCCGACAGCCCGTCCTGTTTCGGCCGTGCACCCGCGCCACCCGAGTGAAAGCTGTTCACCATGAACGACGTGCCCGTGGCGCGACCGATTCCGGTCAGCCCATGCCCTGCAATCAGATTGAGCGTCCATAGATTGGACGTCCCCTCTGCCGGCACACGTCCCGGCAGCGCCTGGTCGAGACAGCCATACACCACGTCGGGCAGCATGTGCCCCATCACCGAGCGCGCATACACTGCAGCCGGATGGACCGCGCTGAGGATGGTGCCTTCTGGCGCGGTGACGCGCACCGCATCCAGCGTCCCCGTATTGTTCGGTATATGTGGCGCCACCACACAGTTAACACCAAACGTTGTATATGCCTCCGTGTAGCATAACGGGCAGTTGATCGCGTAGGAGGACATGCCCGATGTGCCGGTGTAGTCCACGTGAATTGTGTCGCGGCCAATGGTCAGCGTGCCCACCAGATCAATCGGCGCCTCGTAACCGTCAATGCGCATCGACGCCCCCCAGGTGCCCTGCGGCAACCTGCCGATCGCCTCCGTCATGCCTTGCCGGCTGCGGCTGATGATCGCCTCACCAAGCATATCCAGATCGCGCAGGGTAAACTCGCGCATCATCGCGATGAGCCGCCGGCTGCCGATTTCGTTGCACGCGATCAGCGCATAGACGTCGCCAATCACCTGCACCGGCTCGCGCACATTGGAGCGGATCATCGCCAGCAGGTCCTCATTCATCTCGCCCGCGCGCGCGAGTCGCAGCAGCGGGATGAACAGGCCTTCATGGTAGATCTGCCGACCCTCCGGCGTTTGCCCGACGCCGCCCATGTCGACCAGATGCGTTGTACAGGCGAACAATGCCACGATGCGTCCGTCCATGAAGGTCGGTGACACCACCACCAGATCGTAGAGATGGCCGGTGCCCTTCCACGGATCGTTGGTGATGTAGACATCGCCGTCCTGCATCTGCCCGACCGGAAACACCTCCAGAAAATGCCCGACCGAACGCGCCATGGTATTGATGTGACCTGGCGTGCCGGTGACCGCCTGCGCCAGCATCCTCCCCGCCAGATCGAACACGCCCGCAGAAATGTCGCCGGCCTCGCGCGCCGATGTGCTGAATGCCGTGCGAACCAATGTCTGCGCCTGCTCCTCCACCACGGAGAGCAGGCGGTTCCACATGATCTGCAGTTCGATCTCCGAGATGTTGCTGCAACTCACGCCTCAATCTCCTCGATCACAATGTCAGAGGCACCGCCAATATGCGCCACATAGCCGCTCGGCACGATGGTTGAGGTGCCGTCTTCGACGATGACAGCAGGCCCGGATACGCGGGCTCCCACAAGCAATGCCCCACGCGCGAACTGCAACGCATCGACAGCTTCGCCGCTGATCGGCTCGACGATGCGACACCGTCCGATCGGCGCTGCGGCGCCCGCTACCGCCGGCACCTGCAACTGCTCCGGCAGGTCATGCGGCTCCGCAAGCGACAGCGTCCAGGTCACGGCTTCGACTTCCAGTCGAGGAATCACGCGGCCATAGACGCGAGCATACGTCTTGTCGAACGCTGCACGCAGGGCGACAGGATCGAGCGCACCGTCGGGCAGCAGCACCGCAACCTCGTGACCCTGCCCGCGGTAGCGCATGAACCCCGTACGCGTTTCGACCAACGCTCCCCGTGGCACGCCGAGCCGCACCACTGCTTCGGCTTCGGCGCGCATATCGGCGAACAGCGCATCGATCGTCCTCTGCTCCAGTGCATCGAGCCGCACCAGCAGTGTGCGCACAACTTCATAGGCGATCGGCGCACCGAGAAAGCCGAGTGCTGAACCCACACCGGCATCCGGCGGCACCACGACTCGGCGAATACCGAGCTTCTGGGCCAGCCGGACGGCGTGCAGCGGGGCCGCGCCGCCAAAAGCGATCAGCGTGCGACCCGAGGTCTCCTTGCCGTTCTCCACCGCATGCACGCGTGCCGCACTCGCCATAGTCTCGTCGACGATTTCGGCGATACCGCGCGCCGCTTCCTGCACAGGCATCGACAGCGGTGCAGCGATAGCTTCGGTCGCCGCCTTGAGTGCCCGCGCGGGATCCAACGCGATCTTGCCACCGGCAAAGCGCGTCAGATCGATGCGGCCCAGCACTACATCGGCATCCGTCACTGTCGGCTGGTTGCCACCGCGCGCATAGCATGCCGGGCCCGGATCTGCGCCGGCACTGTCAGGCCCAACGACGATGCGCCGCAGCCGGTCAACACGCGCGATCGAACCCCCACCGGCGCCAATCTCCACCATGTCGATGACAGGGATACGCACCGGAAAGCCGCTACCCTTGGCAAATCGATAGGCACGCGCGACTTCGAAGTGTCGTGATTGCTGCGGTGTATAGTCGTCGATCAGCGTTATCTTCGCGGTTGTGCCGCCCATGTCGAAGGAAATCGCCCGCTCGTAACCGCCGCGAGCCGCAACATGTCTCGCCAGTATGGCGCCGCCCGCCGGTCCGCTCTCGACCAGCCTTACCGGAAAGCGACGTGCAGTCTCCACTGTGCAGATGCCGCCCGAGGACATCATCAGCAACAATGGGCAGGCTGCACCGATGCGGCGCAATCCATCCTGCATCCGTGCGAGATAGCGATCCATCATGGGTAGCACGTAAGCGTTGGCCACCACGGTCGAGGTCCGCTCGTATTCGCGGATCTCTCGGCATACTTCCGACGAGATGCTGATCGCCAGATGCGGCAGCACGCGCGATATCACCTCTCGCGCGCGCTCCTCATGTGCGGGGTTTATGTAAGAATGGAGGAAGCTGATCGCCAACGCCTCGATATCGTGTTGCGTGATTGCCGCCGCCAGACGTTCCAGCACAACCTCATCCAGCGCGAGCAGCACAGATCCGTCTGCGGCAAGGCGTTCCGGCACCTCCAGCCGCAGATCTCGTGAAACCAGCGGCTCCGGCCGTTCCATATACAGGTCGTACTGCTCGAACCGGTGCTCGTAGGCAATCTCCAGCGAGTCGCGAAATCCATCGGTCGTGATCAGCGCGGTTCGCGCACCTTTGCGCTCGATCAACGCGTTGGTGGCGAGCGTCGTGCCGTGGATCACCAGATCAAGCGACGACGCGGCGATGCCCGCCTCGCGCAGGATCGTCTGGGTGCCGTCGATCACCGCTTCATCCGGCGCGGCGTGCGTGGTCAGCAGCTTCGCGGAAAGCGTGCGGTCAGGCAGCTCCAGCACGAGATCAGTGAACGTGCCGCCGATATCGACGGCTAGTCGATTGCGAGCACCACGTCTTTGCGTCATCGCGTCGCGCCGTGCTTGGCTTCTCTCCGCGCCGCGATGAGGCAGCGCTGCACCAGGATTTCGTTTGCTTCGCTCAGCTCGCGGAAGTGTCGCGTCTTCGTGACCATCTGCCTATCCTCTGCATGATCGACGCGATCGTAAGGCGCCCGCGCGCCCGCGCCTACCGTAAACCAGTCTGTTGACTATCAACCGATACGTTGATAATAGCGCCGCCCATGTCGACCGCATTGCGCACCGTCGAGCAGGAGGCGAACGCCGAGGAGGCGCTGTTGGACAGCGTATTCTTCGCGCTGTCCGATCCCGTGCGTCGCGCCATCCTGCAGCAGCTCGGCGAGGAGGAGTTGCTGGTGTCGGAGCTGGCTGCGCCGTTCGACATCTCGTTGCAGGCTGTATCGCGCCACATCCACATGCTGGTACGCGCCGGCCTGGTGCGCCAGGAGCGTTCGGGCCGCATCAGCCGCTGCAGCCTCGATGCCGGCCCGATCATGGCGGCCGCCGTCTGGCTCAACCGCTACAGTGTGTATTGGCAGCGTCAGTTCGACCTGCTCGCCGCCACGATCCTGGAGATCGATGGACACCCGAAGCGCAAGCGTCGCAGAAAGGAGCATAAGCGATGATCGACAATCACCCGGTTGTTTCGCACGACGCGTGGCTCGAGGCTCGCAAAAAGTTCCTCGCAAAGGAGAAGGAGTTCAATCGCCTGCGAGACGAGCTGAGTGCGGAGCGACGCGAACTGCCTTGGGAGCGTGTGGATAAGCCGTATGCGTTCGATGGCCCCAACGGGCCCGAAACCCTGGCCGACCTGTTTGCTGGGCGCTCGCAGCTTGTGGTGTACCACTTCATGCTCGGTCCCGACTGGGAGGAAGGCTGCAAAAGCTGCTCTTTCTGGGCCGACAATTACAACGGCGTCGACGTTCATCTGGCGCACCGTGACGTCACGTTGATGGCGATCTCGTCAGCGCCACTGGACAAGATCAATGCATACAAGCAGCGCATGGGCTGGAGTTTTAAGTGGGTCTCGTCCGCCGGTTGCGACTTCAATCACGACTATCACGTCACATTCTCGCCCGATGAAATCAAGGGCGATACCTTCTACAATTACACTTGGATGAAGTCTTCGGGTACCGAGCGACCCGGAATCAGCGTCTTCTACAAGGCTGCGGATGGCGCGATCTATCATACCTATTCCACGTACGCACGCGGCCTCGACATGATGAACGGCGCCTATCACTACCTCGATCTTGTGCCGAAGGGACGCGATGAAGTTGGCCTAAGGTACCCCATGGAATGGGTGCGCTGGCACGACAAGTACCGAGGACTGACGCCACCATGGCATACCGCGAGACCGCCGCGAAACTTGCCGCCTGGCGCGAAGAGATCGCCGAACTGCGACATAAGATGCGCCAGGCCCAGGCGGACGTGGAGCCGGAGCCTGTGCAAGACTATGATTTCGCCATTCCCACCGGGACGGTACGCCTGTCGCAGCTGTTCGGCGAGAGGCGCGACTTGTTTGTCATCCACAACATGGGCCGCGGCTGCCCGCACTGCACGCTCTGGGCCGATGGCTTCACCGGCATCTATCCACACATCGTCGATCGCGCGGCCTTCGTCGTTGCCAGCCCTGATCCACCACATGTGCAGCAGAGCTTTGCTGCGGCTCGGGGCTGGCGATTTCCCATGGTCAGCCATCGGGGAACCAGCTTTGCCACCGACATGGGCTATAGGTCCACGACAGGCGGCTGGCTACCGGGTGTCTCCGTGTTCCAACGCAAAGGAGACACCATCGCCCGCGTCGCCGACACCGGTTTCGAACCCGGCGACGATTTCTGCACACTCTGGCACCTGTTCGACCTCCTGCCCGAAGGGAGGGCCGGCTGGCAAGCGAAGTTCGACTATCGCTGACTAAGCGACGCCGGTAAGGCCCTGAGCGATCCCGGATGCCAGAAGCGCGTGCGCCTGGGCGGTCGGATGCAGACCGTCGAAGAACAGATATTGACTTTGCGCGGCGCCACTCGCGGCAAGTGTCCCGCTGCTGGAACTGGTAAGGCCGCCGCTCCACAGCGGATCGGTCACGTTGGTGAAGCCATAGGCGCCAGGATTGGCAATCGCCTGGTCTATTACCGAGAAGGTGTTCACCAGATCGATCTTCAGCGCACCAGACGCCTCCAAGGGCTGCAGCGCCGTCGCAAGTTCGCTGTCATACAGCGAAGCCAGTGACGTCGCGGACTGTGCCACGGCCGGCCCGCGCGCCGTCTCGTAAGGGGTCTTCCCTAGATCGGGCACATTGAGCACAAGCATGTTCTGCGCGCCGTGCGCCGCCAGCCCGCTGATCACCGATACCTCATTCTGTACCGCCGCACCCACGTCGGCCTGCTGCTGTGCCGCGGTCAACGAGCTGTTGTTGGCGATATCGAGCACGTCATTGGAACCAGTCCAAACGGCATAGAGTGCGCCGGGCTGTGGCGACTGAACCTGCGTCAGGAACTGCCCATACTGCGATGCAAAATCGGTCGGATTGAGCGTGTGTGTCGGCGTCTGTCCGGTCTCCGCACCGCCGTAGGCGAAATCAGTGCCTCCAGCAAGGCTCGGTTGCAGTGCAGGCAGGTGGAGCGACTGTGCAAGGTCCTGTGCCCACACCGGACCATTGCTGAAGCTACGGGCCGCGTACGGTGGCGATACCGGTACCTGCCCAAGCGTGGCAAGCGACACATTCCCCGTATCGGACAGGCTGTCGCCGAAGACATACATTGCAGGGTAAGGCGCACCGGGCGCGGCCACTGTCGGAGCGACCGGCGCTGCGGACGTCAGCGCCGCCGCAACGTCCGCGCTGATGAAACTGAGCGTGGAGGGTTGGCTCAACGTGTTCGTATTGATTGGCGCCGAGCCAAGCGCGCCAGGCACGTTGCCGAGGTCGTCGAGTATATTCTGTAGCGTGGCCATGCCATTCCCTTCGGATGCCGTCACGCTGTCCGAAAGTGTCCGCCGCCCGCTCGGTTTCCTTCACCTTCCCGTGACCACCCATGAGCGGCTTAGCGCTTCTTCTTCCCTCCCTTGGCTTTGCTCCCATCCCCGGCCTCGGCGGCCACTTTGCGATAGAACGCAGCCCGCTCGATCGATCCCTTCACAATGAAGCTGTGATCGTTACCTGAGGTAATGAAACGCGAGCCCATGGCGATATAGCGCCGCGCATCCTCATCGTCGTTGATCCCGCCCACACCCAGTGCCTTGCCGTGCTTGCGGCAGGCATCGCCGACCCTCTCGCAGGCATCGATCAATTTTTGATGGCCCATCTGCCCCGGAATGCCCATTTCCGATGTCAGGTCGAAACTGCCGATCAACAGCACGTCGATCCCATCCACCGAGGCGATGTCGTCGGCGTTCTTCACACCCTCGGGGCTCTCGATCATCACCACCGTCAGCACCTCGTCGTTGATCGCCTTCTGTGCCTCCGACACGTGCGGTGCCATGTAACTGTAGATTGGCGGAGGACCGCCCCAGCTTCGGTGCCCCATTGGCGGATAGTGGAATGCATCGGCAATACGTTGCGCCTGCTTCTTGGTATCGACATGCGGCACCACGATGCCCAGCGCGCCGTTGTCCAGCAGACGCGTCGCTTCATCGATCGCGCCGGCACAGACGCGCACGATCGGAGCGATGCCAGCGGCCAGCGAAGCGATGCAGATCTGCGTCGCCTCCTGCACGGTAAATGCCCCGTGTTCCATGTCCATGAACAGATAGTCATGCTGCGCTGCACCAGCCAGCATCGGCGCCGCGCTGCTGCGCAGATGGTGCAGGCCAAAGCCTAGGGCAATGTCACCTTCCCTCAGCTTCCGCTTCGCAACGTTGTGCACGATTGGCATGACGTCCTCCCCATCTGTTGGCCTGTTTGATCTTCTTGTCCCGTCCCTACACCGCGCGAGGCAAGCCCGCGAAGAAACCGCTGCGTGCGCTCGCGCCCATCATGATGTAGCTGTGATCCGATCCGGTCAGCACGAACCGTGCGCCCATGCCGACATAGCGCGACGCATTCTCCTCGTCGTAAACACCGCCCATACCGAGTATCTTGCCATGCTTCGTGCACGCGGCGCCCACGGCCTTGTATGCGTCGATCACCTTCTGATGGCCCATTTGGCCCGCAATCCCCAGCTCAGACGACAAATCCGACGTGCCGATGAACAGCACATCGATACCATCCACCGCAGCGATGTCCGCGGCGTTCTTCACCGCCTCCGGGCTTTCGATCATCACCACGGTCAGTATCTCATCGTTGATCGCCTTCTGAGCCTCCACCATAGGCGGCGGCTGAAAACCATAGACCGCAGGCGGACCACCCCAGCTTCGCCGACCCAATGGCGGATAGCGGAACGCCTCGGCGATGCGTCGCGCTTCCGTCGCCGTATCAACGTGCGGCATGACAATGCCCAGCGCGCCATTGTCCAGCGCGCGCGTCGCCTCGTCGATTGCATTGGCGCACACGCGTACCAGTGGCGTGACCCCGATAGGCAAAGAGGCCATGCAAAGCTGGGCAATCTCGCTTACCGAAAATGCCCCGTGCTCGTTGTCGAGGAATAGCCAATCATGACCAGTGGCCGCGGCAATCGCCGGCGTGGATATGCTGCGCAGGTGGTGCACGCCAAAACCCAGCGCCACCTCGCCCGCCCGCATCTTGCGCTTCGCGTTGTTCGGCATCAGCGGCATCGTTCGCCCTCCCAAAAGTATGGTGGGAGCGCAGCACGTGACCAATTGCCGGTCAATCGGCCGCAACGACCGCAGGCCTGTTCTCCACCAGCGCCATCAGGTTCTCCAACCGATCTGCCTCCGACGCAGGCTTATCGGTTCGGATGCGCGCGATACGTGGAAACCGCAGCGCCACACCGGACTTGTGGCGATTGGACAACTGCGCCGCGTCGAACGCCACTTCCAGCACCAGTGACTTTTCCACCTCGCGCACCGGTCCAAACCGCGCCACCGTGTGGTTGCGGATCCAGCGATCGAGGAACGCCAACTCCTGATCGGTGAAACCGAAATAGGCCTTCCCCACCGGCACCAGCTCATCATCGCGCCACACGCCGAACGTGTAGTCGGAATAGTAACTGCTGCGCTTGCCGTGACCCCGCTGCGCGTACATCAGCACCGCGTCGATGCTCAGCGGATCACGCTTCCATTTCCACCACAGACCCTTCACCCGACCCGGAACATAGGCGGCATCGCCGCGCTTCAGCATCAGCCCTTCGATCGAGGCCGCGCGCGCACCATCCCGCAACACCATCAGTTCATCGAGCGAGGCGAACCGGATCAGTTCCGATAGATCCATCCGTGCCGGGCGCGTTCGCGCATACCATGCCTCCAGCCGCACTCGCCGTGAATCGAACGACAGCGGACGCACGTCCTCGGCCGCCTCGAACAGCAGATCGTACAGCCGGATACCTGCGGGATACTCCGCCATCACGCGCGCACTGACGACCTTGCGGTTCAACCGCTGTTGCAGATGCGCGAACGGAGCAGCCTGTCCGTCGCGGACAACCAGCAGTTCGCCATCCAGCACAGCATGAAAATCCATCGCCTCGACAATTTCCGGGAACGCACCGG
The DNA here is from genome assembly GCA_963776505.1 of uncultured Alphaproteobacteria bacterium. Lineage (GTDB taxonomy): Bacteria > Pseudomonadota > Alphaproteobacteria > Acetobacterales > Acetobacteraceae > JAMXLO01. The sequence goes on along the minus strand of CAVZNH010000057.1, from coordinate 8,937 downwards.
AGATGTCTTCGGCGCCGCGCGAATAGAGTCGTCTGCCACCTTCGGTCGCGACGAGCTGTACGCGAATGCCATCCCATTTCCACTCGGCGCGCCAGTCAGCCGGCTGCATGCCAACGAGGTCCCCCGCCTCCAGTGGATGTGCCAGCATCGGCGGACGAAACACCGGCGCCTGCGCCGGATCGGGTCGCGGAGCGCGCTTCTCCAGCCACGCGAACAGCGACAGATAGGGCGGTGCAAGGCCGTGCCACACCTCCTCCACATCGTCAGCCTCCACGCCGCCGATCTCGGCCAGTGCGACCTTCGCCAGCCGCGCTGAGACACCGACACGCAAACCACCGGTAATCAGCTTGAGCAATGCCAGCCGCACCGATGCGTCCGACGCATCGAGCCAACCGGCGACAATGTCGGGCAGCGCGATCTTCGGCGCACTCTCCAACGTCTCCACCACCTCCGCGAGACGTGGTGGGGCGGCGTTCGTTCGCGCAGCGGGCCACATCAACGCGACGGTCTCGGCCAGATCGCCGACGTAGTCGTATGACCAGGCGAACAGCACCGGATCGGTGCGCGCCGCAGCAAGCTCGCGAATCAAGCCCGGCTTGGCGGTAGTGAATGACAGCTCGCCCGTGATCGCCGCCAGTCCGACTCCGCGGTCCGGATCCGGCTGCGTCGCAAAATAACGCCGCAGCAGCGCGATCTTGGCGTTGCGCGATGGCGTGAAGACCAGGCGCTCGAGCAGCTCAGCGAAGGCTATCATGGCGATATATGTTGGCGCGAGGTGCGCATTATGCCAGCGTGACTACCAAATTGCAGGCTATCATGGAGGAAACGATGCGTAGCCGTCGGCTGCCCCGAGCCTCGCTTGCCGCGACGATGCTGCTCGCCACATTGGGTGGCTGTGACTCAACGCAGTACAAGAACGCGAGCCACCCCAACTATGGCGACGCAGATTACAAGAGCGACCTCGCGCAGTGCCGCAAGCAGAGCTCCAAGGTCGTCGCGGTCTCGGGCTATGATGACAGGTCCGAGATCCAGGTGGACGAAACAAAGGCGCGATCCTGCATGACAGAACGAGGCTGGCAGGCCGTCAGTCGATAAACAAGAAGGGCACAACGATGTCGTCATCACTTGCTATAACTGTCGGCTTCGCTGCCGCCACACTCGCGGTCCCAGCTCAGGCGCAGCTTCTGACCCACCGCGATCTTTCCTACACGATCGCCCGCACCATCGCCGAGACGGCGATCGAAAGCTGCGGCGCCAAGAACTATGCCGTGTCGGCCGTGGTCGTCGATCGCGCCGGTGAGATCATCGTGGCAATGCGCGCCGACAACGCCGGCCCCCACACGATGGAGAACGCGCGCCGCAAGGCCTACACCGCACTGAGCTTTCGCACGGCGACCTCCGAGTACGCGAAGCGCTACGCTGACAACAACCCGGTTGTCCGCCAGCAGGTGACACTGCCCAGCGTCATCGCGATCCCCGGTGGCCTGCCCGTGAAGGTGGGCAGCGATGTGATCGGTGGCGTCGGCGTGTCGGGCTCGCCTGGCGTGGACGAGCCGTGTGTCCAGGCCGGCCTCGACAAGGTCGCGGACCAGCTCAAGTAAGCGGCACCGGTTTCCAGCGGAAGCCACATCGCCTAAGGTTGTGCCGTCCAGTGCAAGGGGGAGGACGACGATGATCATCGAAATGCGCACCTACACGCTACAGCCTGGCACGCTGGCCGAGGTGGAGAAGCGCTTCGGCGAGTCGCTGCCGAACCGGGAGAAGCACTCGAAACTGGCAGCATTCTGGCACACCGAGGTCGGCCCGCTTAACCAGATCATCCATGTCTGGGCCTATGAGAGCTTCGAGCATCGCGCCGCGGTGCGTACAGCCGGGTTGAAGGAAGCGAACTGGCCGCCGCCGATCCGCGAATTCATCACCAACCAGCAAAGCGAGGTGTTCGTTCCGGCGCCGTTCTCCCCACCGCTCGAGCCGCGCCAGGTCGGACCGCTGTTCGAAATCCGCCAGTACACGCTGACACCCGGTTCGATTCCCGGCCTGATCGAGCGCTGGTCGGAGAAGATCGAGGGACGGCAAAAGTTCTCGCCGCTCGTCGCCGGCATGTATTCGGAGTTCGGCGCGCTGAACAAGTGGGTGCACATCTGGGCCTACAAGGACGCCAACGAGCGCACGTCGGTACGCGCCGCCGCCGCCGCGACCGGTCAGTGGCCCGCTCGCAACCCGCCCGGCGTCGTCGTGAAGCAGGAGAATGCCTTCGTGATGCCGTCGTCGTTCTCGCCGATCAGGTGACGAACGTCTGACCGCCGGGTGATCCGCTGCTACCTTTGCGTCTCGATCGGCGCGCAGTTGGTTCGACCTGAGGCAACACAGTCCTGAAGCTGTGCTGCCTGGTCGAGCCGATGCACGATGAACAGTACAGCGACGACCGCTGCCACGATTACCGCCAGCCCGACGAGCGCGCGATGCGGGTTCGACTCCTGTGGTCCTCGTTCGCTCACGATCTGTCCCTCAATGATCGACCGACAACACTTCCTCTGTCTCGGCCCATTCGTTGACCAACGTATAGCCAATGCCCAGCAGCACCGGGCCAAGGAAAATCCCGAGCAGGCCAAATGCGAGCGCGCCGCCCAACACGCCGAGTACCGTCAGAAGGAAGGGAAGCTGCGCACCGCGCGCGATGAACCACGGCCGGATCACGGAATCGGCACCTGAGACAGCCACGACACCATAGACCGCCAGGAAGATCCCCCAGCCAAGATGGCCACTGCTCATCAACCACAGTGCCCCGGGGATCCACACGACCGGCGCACCGATCGGCAGCACCGCCAGAAAGCCCGCTACAGCACCCAACAGCACTGGCCGCGGCACGCCCGATAACCAGAGCCCGAACGCTGTCAGCATGCCTTGGACGATCGCAGTCAGCAGGATGCCGCACACCACTCCCCGCACCGTGGCGCCAGTGACATCGATCAGTCGCTGCGCGCGCGCGCCAGCAATCCGCATCAGGATAACGCGAAGCCGCGCCGCGATCGGCTCGCCATACAGGTAAAAGAAGAACGCGATGAACAGCGCAAGCACGAACAGCAGCACGCCGTTGGCCAGGCCCAGCAGCAGGCTCAACCCGCCTTCCAGCACGATGCCGAAGTACGGGCGCAGCGCCTCGACCATGACGGTGATATCGGCCGCCCAGCGGTTCCACAGATCGCCCAGCGTCTGACCGACCAAGGGGATCTCGAACACCCATTCCGGTGAACCGGGCAGCCCGGCGCGCAGCGCATCCTCGATGACGCCACGCAGGTGGTTGACGTCGTTGGCGCCGCCGGGAGCGGCCAGCGCCAACGGCAACACCAGCACGACGGCGGTCAGTGCCACCATCACGCCGGCGGCCGCACCGCGGCGCAACCGCATCTGCTGGTGCAGCCAATCGCACACCGGCCACGTGGTGAAGACCAGGATCGCGGCCCACAGCAACGACGAGAAGAACGGATAAAGTACCAGCACACAGCCGACGCCGATCCCGCCGAGCAGCAATGCCATCAGCACGCGTTCCGCGGTCATGCGCTGGTCAATCCCCCCGCCCGCTTGTAGCCTCCCGCCGCATTTCCGGGGAGGGTCCGCGATGCCACGCCTGGCTGCCAACCTATCCATGATGTTCAACGAGGTGCCGTTCCTCGACCGTTTCGCTGCCGCCCGCAAGGCTGGCTTCGACGGCGTGGAGTTTCTGTTCCCCTACGAGCACCCAATGGCGGAATTACGCAAGCGGCTGGATGGCGAAGGCCTGACCCAGGCGCTGTTCAACATGCCGCCGGGCGACTGGGCAAAGGGCGAGCGCGGCCTGGCCAGCCTGCCGGGTCGCCAGTCGCAGTTCCACGACGGCGTGAAGCAGGCCCTCGACTATGCCGGCGCGCTGGGCTGCAAGCTGGTGCACTGCATGGCGGGAATCGTCCCGGCAGGCGTGTCGCAGGTCACCGCGGCCAGCGTCTACGCAGCGAACCTGGCCTGGGCAGCCGAGCACGCGACGAAAGCAGGCGTGATGCTGGTGATCGAGCCGATCAATCACCGCGACATGCCAGGATACTTTCTGAATACCGAGGCGCAGGGCGCCGCCGTCGTCGAGGCCATCGGGCGCGACCGGCTCGGCCTGCAATTCGACGTTTATCATTGCCAGACGACCGAAGGCGACATCACCAAGCGCATGGAACAGTTCATGCCGGTGATCGCGCACATGCAGATCGCCGACGTCCCGGCGCGCAACGAGCCGGGAACCGGGGAGATCGGCTGGCGCTTCGTGTTCAGGCGGATGGATGAACTCGGCTATCGCGGCTGGGTCGGGTGCGAATACCGCCCGGCCGGCGATACCGTCGCCGGCCTGAAATGGCGCCAGGAATTCGGAGTTTAGGGAGACACACCATGAAGATCGGATTCATCGGCCTCGGCATCATGGGCCGCCCCATGGCGCTCAATCTGCACAACGCGCAGCACTCGCTGATCGTGCCTGATCGTGCCTCGCTGGCTGACGACATCCGCGCCGTCGCCGAGGTCGTGCCGGACGCCAAGGCGGTCGCCGAGAAGTCCGAGGTGGTGATCCTGATGGTGCCGGATACACCCGACGTGGAGAATGTGCTGTTCGCCTCGAACGGCGCCGCCGCCGGGCTCTCCCGCGGCAAGCTGCTGATCGACATGTCCTCGATCAGCCCGATCGAGACAAAGGCCTTTGCCAAGAAGATCAACGCCCTGGGCTGCGACTATCTGGATGCGCCGGTATCGGGCGGCGAGGTGGGCGCCAAGCAGGCCACGCTGACCATCATGGTGGGCGGACCCGAGGCGGCATTCGCCCGCGCCAAGCCGCTGTTCGACGTGATGGGCAAGAACATCACCCATGTCGGTGCGGAGACTGGCGCCGGTCAGACCTGCAAGGTGGCCAACCAGATCATCGTCGCGCTGAATATCCAGGCTTGCGCGGAAGCTCTTGTTTTCGCGGCAAAGGCAGGCGCTGACCCGGCCAAGGTGCGGCAGGCGCTGATGGGTGGCTTCGCCTCTTCGCGCATCCTGGAGGTGCACGCCGAACGTATGCTGAACGGCACCTTCAATCCTGGCTTCCGCATCCGGCTGCACCAGAAGGACCTCAATCTGGCACTCTCGGCGGCGAAGGAGCTCAGCCTCTCCCTGCCCAATACGGCGACCGCGCAGCAGATGTTTTCGTCCTGTGCGGCACACGGCGGGGCGGACCTGGACCATTCGGCGCTGATCCTGGCGATCGAGGGCCTGGCCGACTTTTCTGTTCGCGGACGGAAATGATCCGCTGATACCGGGCGGCGACGAGTCGCAGTATTTAGTCAGGGGTTGAAATCGGGAACGGGCATGTCTTAAGCTTTCTCGCCCGCGTCGATTCTGGATTCGAGCGATACACGCTCGGATTGCGGGCATTAGGCCAAGGGGAAGGCCGGATGTCCATGCGTTTTACCGAGATCGGGCAGCAGTTGCGGGCGTATCGCCTGGAGTTGGGGCTGCGCGCCGAGGAGATCGCCGCGCGTCTCGGCGTGTCCCGTGCCGCGCTCTACCGCTACGAAAAAGGCGAGGTGATCAAGCTCGACACGATCAAGCGGCTGGCGGAACTGCTGAAGATCTCGCCGCTATCTCTGCTGGGCATCGGCGTCGAGTATTACAACCGCCCGATCGGCTACTTCGAGCGCATCCGTCAGTTCGAGGAGACGGCCGACCAGATCCTGCAGCTCTTCGGGCCAATCTGCTACCTGACCACCTCGGACGCCTACGACAACGCGCTCGCCGAGGCGTTCGACGAAGCGGCGGACCAGGTGACCGCGGAACGCACGGCGATGCGCTCGATGGCTGAGCAGGTGCTGGGCATTCTGACCGCGCGCAAACGGATGTATGCGATGCGGCGGCCCGGGATCATCGCGATGGTGTCGCTATCTTCGGTGCAGCGGCTGCTGGAGACCGGTGTGACAGCCAGTATGAATGTCTCCGACCGGGTGCGCCGTATCGGCCGCGATGTGGCGGTGACCGAGGTCGAGAACATGGCCGCGCTGATGGAAGCGGAGCCGATGGGGCTCCAGTTCGGGCTGCTGACCGCGGCAGAGCCGACCTCGGCGTTCAAGATCCTGCGCGCTCGCGACCGAGTCAGCCTGGCGATCAACCCATTCCGGCCGGACTCGCATCCCTCCTCCCACACGGGTGTTGCGATGATCACCGGCGCCGATGAGGCGATCGCCGCCCATCAGCGTGTGGCGGAATCGAGCTGGCGCGAGGCGCTGAAGGGTGCGGCCGGAGCGAGCCGCCTGCGTCAGCTCGTGGCAACGGCGGTGCCTGCCTGACACCAGGGGTGGCGCTGCGGCGCCTCGTCTCTATGTTGGCCGCATGGCGCCCCGCAGCTGTCCCCGCCTTCCCACTCACCCCGATGTCGCAGGTCAGCTCCGAGCAGCGCGTCTGGAGCGGGCGCTTCCCGCTCGACGTGGTGCGTTTCCGCCATCGCCGCTTCGACGGCACGATGTCCGGCGAGCAGACCTGGGAGGTGTGGCGGCGCGGCCGTGCCGCGGCGGTGCTGCCATATGATCCGGAGGCAGACGTCGTGGTGCTGATCGAGCAGTTCCGCCTGCCAGCGCTGGTCGCCGGCCTCGATCCGGTGCTGGTCGAGCTGCCCGCCGGCCTCTGCGACGATGGCGAGACACCAGAGACGACGGCGCGGCGCGAGACGATGGAGGAGATGGGGCTTGAGGTCGGCCCGATGCGGCGGATCGGCGGCTTCCTGCTGACGCCGGGTGGCGCCGACGAGTTGTGCGAACTCTTTGTCGGCCGCGTGCAGGCGCCGCGGGCCGATGGCGACGGCATCGCCGGCCACGCCGGCATGGCGAGCGAGCACGAGGACATCCGCGTGCGCGTCTGGCCCGCGGAGCGCGCGATCGCGGCGGCGCTGAACGGGCGCCTGACCAATTCGGTGACCATGATCGGTCTGCTGTGGCTCGCCGCGCAGCGGCCCGCGCTGCGGAAGGAGTGGCTGGCGGCATGACAGAGAAGACTGTTCCTCGACGACCCGCGCCTGCGGTCCGCCACCGCCACGGTGCTGGCGAGCGGGCCCGACGGCATCGTGCTCGATCGCACGGTCTTCTACGCGCGCGGCGGCGGCCAGCCCGGCGACGTCGGCGTGCTGCGATGGGACGGCGGCGAGACGGCGATCGCCGACACCGTGAAAGGCGAAGGCGAGACGATCCTGCATCTTCCCGCGCCCGGTGCAGCGCTGCCCTCGGTCGGCGCGACGGTGGAAGGCGAGATCGACTGGGACCGCCGCTACCGGCTGATGCGCATGCACACCGCGATGCATCTGCTGTGCAGCCTGATCAAGGGCGCGGCGGTGACCGGCGGCTCGGTCGGCGCGGACCGCTCGCGGCTTGGATTTCGACCTGCCCAACCCGCCGGCGAAAGAAAAGATCGAGGCCGGGCTGAACGCGCTGATCGAGGCGGACCATCCGGTGCGGATCGAATGGGTGGACGAGGCGGTGCTGGACACCAATCCCGACCTGGTGCGCACCATGTCGGTGGCGCCGCCGCGCGGCACCGGCCGGCTGCGGCTGATGCGCATCGGCGAGGGCGACGCGCTGGTCGACCTGCAGCCCTGCGGCGGCACGCATGTCGCGCGCACCGGCGAGATCGGCCGCATCGCGGTGTTGAAGATCGAGAACAAGGGCCGGCAGAACCGCCGCATCATCATCGCTCCCGCGGGGTAGAACGCACGAGCCTCCCCGTAGCATCTCTGCAAATGCCGCTGCTCAGGCGGCCCTGCCGCGGGCGCAGAAGCAGGACACCGACACCGGCACATCGGCACGGGCGGCGGCGAACTCCACGCGCTGGCGGATCAGCGCGGCCTCCGCGGTCTCGCCGCGCCGCTCCAGGCAGTCGAGCAGCCCGCGCAGCGCCCACAGATTGTCGGGATGGATCTGCGCGCGGGGCAGCGCGCCGCCGAGGCCGAGATCCTCGCGATACACCACCTCGGCCTCCGCTGCGCGGCCCTGCTCCAGCAGCAGCGCACCGAGCGCGTGGCGGACCGGCTGCATCCAGCCCCAAGGCTCGTCGTAGGGCAGGTCATCCTCCAGCGCGATGGCGGCGCGAAGACGGGCGAACGCCGCATCGTGCTCGCCGCGGCGATAGGCGATCTCGCCCTCCAGCATCTCCTCGGCGATGGCCAGCAACTGCACGCACTTCACGTTGTGGATCTGCCGCGACTCGGGCACCCGTTTCGCGGCTGCGCGGAACAGCGCCTGTTCGGCCTCCGCCGCCGGCACGTCGCCCAGCGCGGCATGGGCGACGCCCTTGGCGTAGTGCATCATCGCCACGGTGTTGCAGTAGAGCTCGCGGTCCGCCGGCAGATCCTGCGCGATGATCTCGCGCCATTTGCCGAAGCGAACCAGCACGTGCTGCCGGATGGAAACGTAGCTCTCGAAGAAATCCGCCATCGGCGGCGAGGGAATGCGCAGCATCGCCTCGGGCATGGTCTCGATCAGCTCATCGGCGGCGGCGATCGCGGGCGCATACTGGCCGAGGAACATCGCCCCGTAGGCGGCGAAGTGGTAATTATGGATCCGTAGCCGGAATAGAAGTTCATCGGCCCGGCGCGGTCGTAGAACTTGCGGTCCGCGATGATCGCCTTCTGGTTCCAGTGCATCGCGTCGCGATAGTGGCCGCATTGGATGTCGATGTGGGTGGGCATGTGCACCAGGTGGCCCATGTCGGGGATCAACTCGCGCAGCCGGTCGCCGGTGACCAGCGCCGCCTCGGGATGCGGCGACATCTCCATCAGGTGCACGTGCAGGTGCAGCAGGCCGGGATGGTCCATCGCCCCGGGCAGATCGCGGAAAGCGGATTCGAGTATCTCGCGCGCCTCGAGCGTGCCGGCGCCGGCTGCGGGCCCGCCGCTACGCGAGT
>CAVZNH010000056.1:0-40704 GCA_963776505.1 uncultured Alphaproteobacteria bacterium | reverse complement strand
CGCCGACGTGCTTCCCGTCCGCTACCGCAACATCCCCAGCACCGCGATCAATTTCACGATTTGGAAGGCGCTGGTGTTTCTGTGCGGGCGTTGGTGCCGAACACCCGGATCTTGCGGGCATCGTCATCGGCCACGGCACGGCGACGCTGGAGGAGTCCGCCTACGTCCTCGACCTGACGCTGAAGGTCGCTGTGCCTGTGGTACTTGTCGCGCACAGCGGCCATCCAGCGGCTCTCGACCGATGCCGGGCTCGACCTGGTCAATGCGATCCGCGTCGCAGCAGCCCGGAGGCGCGCGGCGTGGCGTTTCTCATGTGCTCGACGACGAAATCCAGGCCGCGCGCGATGTGACGAAGACCGCCACGCTGCGGCTACAGACTTTCCGCTCGCGCGACTTCGGCGTGCTCGGCCATGCGGATGGCGACGCGGTCGCGTTCTATCGCCGCCCGCTGCGCCGCTGCTACCCGGATACCGAGTTCGACATCGGTACGCTGGACGCACTGCCGCGCGTCGATATCGCCTATGCCTATGCGGGTGCGCGACGGGCCGCGGTCCGCGCATTCATCGCCGCCGGCGCCAAGGGCATCGTCTCGGCCGGCTTCGCACCGGGCTTTGCGCCGCGGGGCGATTTCGAGGCGCTGAAGGAGGCGGTTGCGCAGGGCATCCTGGTTGTGCAATCGCACGCGTGCGGTTCCGGCCGCACGTTCCGCGGCACCCGGCTCGCGAATACAGGCTTCCTGATCGCCGACAACCTGCTATGCCGCAGAAGGCGCGCATCCTGCTGGCACTGGCACTGACCGTCACGACCGATCCCGAGCAGATCGCGCGTATCTTCCGGACCTACTGAGGAGGCCACGAGATGATCCACCATGTGTCGATTTCGGCGCGCGACCCGAAGCACGTCGCCGATGTGCTGGCCGAGCTGATGGATGGCCGCGCGTATCCATTTCCCGGCGGTGTCGCCAACTCGTTCATGGCGGTGAGCGGCGATGGGCACGGCTCGATGATCGAGATCTATCCCGAGAACGTCACGCTGGTGCCGGGCACGGACGACAGGCAGGTGCGTGCGGCGCGCGACGCGAAGGCCGGCTACGCACCGTTTCATCTGCTGCTGTCGGTGCCGCTCGATCGTGCCAAGGTGGAGCGGATCGGCCACCGCGAGGGCTGGCGCACCCAGTATTTCGGCCGCGGCGCACCCGGTCAGCCGCCGGCGTTCCATGTCATCGAGTTCTGGGTCGAGAATCGCCTGATGGTCGAGGTCGCCACACCGGACATGTTGGCCGAGATACACGCGACATGATCCGCTACGACGCGCTGGACGCGCATTTCGGCGGACGCGCCGCAGCGTAGATTCGCACGGCGCACCAGGGGTGCCTCGCTCCAAGGATGCACGCCCAATACCGCCCGCTCTGTCCCTGTACCTTGACCTGACGCGATTCACTGCCGCGCTTCTCGTCGTTCTGAGTCATGCGTGGCTGGTCCTGCTTCCACCCATCCGCTTCACTGGCCCGGTCCGGCGGCTGTGATCGTGTTCTTCGTGCTGTCGGGGTTCGTGATTGCGTATGTGACCGATGGACATGACCGCACGCTGGCGGACTTCACGCTTAATCGGCTCTCGCGGCTATGGTCGGTCGCGCTGCCGGCCCTCGTCTTTGGCGTGATCCTGTTCCACGTCGCCGGCCGTTCGGTGTTCTCGCCGGAACCCGCCGATGGCGGCACGTGGCTGCGCACTGGCGTGAACGTACTGTTCATTGGACAGGCTTGGTTCCTCAACGTGGCGCCGCCGTTGAACGGTCCGTTCTGGTCTCTGAACTATGAGGCCTGGTTTTATGCGATCTTCGGCGCCTGGGCGTATCTGCGGCGCCCCGCCAGAGCCCCGGTTGCGGTTGCGCTGGCCATCCTTGCGGGCCCGAAGATCCTGCTGCTGATGCCGTGCTGGCTGCTCGGGGCACTGGTCTATTGGAACATCGAACGCTGGAGCCTGTCCGAAAAGGCCGCCACCGTCTTGTGGGTATGCAGCCTTGTCTTGGCAATTCTTCTGGTCAAAAGCGCCATCGGCACCACACTGCATGACGCATTCCAGGCTCGCTGGCCGCGGACGGCCGGGCAACTCGCATTCTCCGGTTACCCGCTCACCGACTACGCCCTGGCGGTGCTGGTGGCCCTGAACTTCTATGCCGCCGCACACGCGCATCGTCTGGTGGGCCTCCTGCTGCCGCTCGGCAAACCGATACGGCTGCTCGCCTCATTCACCCTGACAATCTACCTGTTCCACCTGCCATTGCTCATTCTGTACTGGGACGTGATGCACGCTCCCCCTTGGTTCTGCGCGGTGGCACTTGCGGCTTCCATCGTCGGCCTCGGCTATCTGACAGAGCATCGGCGCCGTGACCTGCGCGCGGCGCTTGCGTTCGTTGCAGTCAGGTTTTCGGTCAGGCAACGCTCGGCACGCGTAGCTGTGACGCAACGGTCTGAGGGACGCTGAAACGAAAAGGCCGGCGCAAGTGCCGGCCCCTTTCGCTTGCGCTCCCCGGGAAGAACTAGCTGTTGCCCCCCTGGTTGGCGTTGGGCGCGAAAAGCCAGGTGCCTCGGCTCGACTGGGTGGCATAGGCCTGCACCGCTTGGCTATTCTGCGCCGTCGCAACCGACGGGGCATTCTGGACGGTTGCCTGGGCCACGACGCCAGGTACCTCGGTGAACTGGGTATTGGCGACAGTGCCCTCACCCTCACCGGCAATCGCTGAACCGATGCTGGCGATACTCAATGCCGCGATGGCTGCGCGCAGCATGATCTTCATGGTCTCTCTCCTCAAAACGCCCCATCAAGGGAGCTAGTCTTCTGTTGCATCGCACCATTTGCGATGGCGAGGAGATAGGCTTCTTGCCGCGGCGGGATAATCTGGCTTCCTGGCATATGATTTATGCGCACGGCGAAGCCGAAGGTGTGACCAAGGTCATAGACTGGTGGATTTCGACCGAGCTGCCTCGCCCACTACCGAACGGGAACGACGCCCTCGGGCCAATCTCCGCTCGACGCAATCGCCTGTAGCCAGGTGCGCACACCGGCCGCGTCGACGAAGGCGTCTTGCACGCGGAGCCCTACGCCTCCCATCGCCTCTGCTGCGGCGATGGCGTCCTCGTCGGTCACATCGTCGCCAACAAACACCGGCAGGCGGCTGAGAAATGGCGGACGATCCATCAGCCCCTTCAACGCCTTGCCCTTGTCGGCGCCGCGCGGCCGAACCTCCCACAGCATATGAGCGGGCAGCAGCTCAAATTCCGAGGAACCAGCCAGCAGACGCTCGAGAACTTCGCGAAGCGGCTGTCCCGCGGCGGGCGCCCCCCGATAGTGCAGCGCAAAACCGCGCGCCTTGTGCTCCAGCAGCACGCCGGGATGCAGCTCGGCCAGACGCTCCGCCTCGACAAGCCAGCCGCCCGGCGGTGAGGGTAGTGGCGAGCGTTCAATCGCTTGGCCGGGCCGGTGGCGGATCGCACCGCCATGTTCTCCTGCCACAGCGAATACTGCATCACCAAGCAGCGCATCGACCGTCTCGACCGGACGCCCGGTTATGACCGCAACGGCGCCGCCCACCAGCCGCCGCAAGGCGCGCAATACCTCCGGTAATCCCGCTGGCACCACCACGGCATCCGGCCGCGGCGCGAGGTCCAACAGGGTTCCATCCAGGTCGAGCAGCAAAGCCGCCCGAGCGAATGACGGCAGGAGCTCGCCCATCAACTACGTTTTGCAGCTCACGACGCGCACATCGTAGACCGGATGCTCCAGCATCGATAGCGACGGGTTGTTTGCCAGCATCCAGCCGCGGAATCCGGGCGCGTCGGCGTGGCTGTCGGTGATCGTCAGATAGGCCGCGGAGTCCTGCGGCTGATCGGGCGGATGCGTGTCGCAGGCCTGAACCTGGATATTGAGCGAGCCGAACCGTACCTCCTGACCGACCTTCACGGTCAGCACCGCATTCTGCGCATTCACCTTGTCGAGCACCTGCAACTGGGCACTGCCCTGCGGCACCCACCTCAGTTGCATGGGCTTCGGTGCGCTGGGCGGCGCCTCCTGCACCGCCGCCGGCACCTGATCCGCGGGCGGCTGCGTCACGGCCGGCGTTTGCTGTTGTTGCACCGAGGGTGGCAGCAACGGGGTGGCGGTAATTGGCGCCATCGGCTGCGCCAGTGCAGGCATGGTGAGGATCGCGAGTATAACAGTCGTCAGGGCACCGCCCTGGAAAACGTCAGAAGGCTTCTCCGGCGTCATCGACCGGCACGCTTTGGCGATTCCAGACCCTCGACCATGCCGGCCAGGACCCGACGCATCGTCTGTTCGTCCACGCCCATCAGGACCGCGTCTTCAAACGCGTCCTGCAGCGCCTGCGCCAGTTCGGCGTGGTTCTCGGCGAGCATTCGCAGCTTTTCGCGGCAGGAAACCGGTGCTCCGTCGGATTGCGGCCGACACTGGGAGGCGGCGGAATCATGGCTTCTGTGCTCCGGGCTGGGTCTCGCCACCCTTCGGCGCATTGGTCATGCTGAAGATGAACTTGCCCAGCAGGTCCTCAAGGCTGATCGACCCCTGGGTAATGGTGATGGTCTGCCCTGGCTGCAATATGGCCCCATCGCCGCCAGGCTGTAGCGACAGGTACTTCCCGCCGAGCAGGCTCTCGCTTGAGATGATCGCGGCGCTGTCCTTCGGCAACTTGATGTCGTCACGCACCGACAGCGACACCACCGCCTGAAAGCTCTGCGGATCGATCCGTTCCTGCTCGACACTGCCGACCTTGACACCGGCCATCCGCACATCGGCGCCCACGCCGAGACCGTCGATGTGGTCGAACTTCGCGTAGAGGGTATAGCCGGAGGTCGTCGTGCGTCCGGAGTGGGCGACTGCGTAGCCGAGAAAGCCGGCCGCCACCAGCAGGACCGCCGCTCCGGTCAACACCTCGGCGATGCTGCGACGATGCACCTGTCGGCCTCAGCTGCCCGGGGTCCAGGCTTCGTAATCCCCGGTGGCGCGTTGCCTGCGCGCCGCCCCGGTAGTCGTGACCCGGGGGACGATAGCCGGCGGGCGTTCCGGTCGCGTTCGGCAGATGCGGCTTCTCCCACGGCCGTCGCGCCCGCTCCGCCAATGGCGCGTCCGTGGTGTAGTGCAGCCAGGCATGCCATTCCGGTGGCACCCGCGATGCCTCAGGAGCGCCAGCATACGCAACCCAACGCCGCACGCGGTAGCCGGCGCGCGGACGCCGCTCCTCATAATAGATATTGCCGTCCGCGTCGGCGCCAACGCGCCCGCCCTTCAGCAAGGTGAACAGCCAGGTACCGAGGTTCATGCCACAGGGTATACGAAGCTCGTTGAGCCGGGTCCACTCAATGGATCATCCACAGGATTTTGTGGCCCGGCGGCGCGCAAGTCGCAAAATACGCTTTCCGAGTTGCCGGGGTCCGCCTAGCATACAGGCATGAAGGCAACCCGGGCATGGCAGGGCGTTCGAATGCGTCGCGTTGCGGTGGGGGCAGATCCTGACGCCTCGCCGAGACTGGTGACATTGCCGGCCGCTTGGGATGACGCGGCGGCGGCCGCGCTGGCCGCATTGATACCTGGCGAGCAGCCGGTAATGCTGGCCACCGCCGCTGACGCCTGGATCCGCCCGATCGCCGAGAGGGCACTGCGCGCCGGGCTGGAAATGCCGCTGGCCGAGCGCTTGCACCGGCTGCTCCTGTTGCGCCATGGGTCTCCGTCCCCGCCGATCTGGCAAGGGCGTGACGGGGCGATCCCAGGCTTCGTGCTGAACCTCGCCTCGTTCCACGACGCTGACGCTGGCTTCGACGCACCCGCCTTCGTCGAGGCGATCGAGACAGCGGTGACGACCCTCACGCTGGCCGCGCCCGCGGCACCCCGGCTCGCAGTCGGTGTGACAGATCTTGCCGGCCTCCTGGCCTTGCTCGGTGTCGACTACGGTTCGGATGCTTCACTGGCGATTGCCCGCGCGCTCGCCGCCATTCTGCGTGGCCGGGCCGAGGCAGCGTCCGGTGCTCTGGCGCGCCTGTTCGGCAACGTGACGCCGGCCACGCTAGATTGGCCAGCAATACCTGACGAAACGCCATTGCCGGGGCTCGTCGACGCGGCCCTCGCTGCCCGTCAGTCGGCTACCTCCGTGAAGGGCCTGCGACACACCGCGCTGACCGAGATTGCCGAGCCTGGCCCGGCCGATGCGTTGCTTGGCGTCGAGACCGGTGGCATCGCGCCAGCATTCTCCCCGCTCGCCGCCACCGGCGGCTTAAGCCGGACCGCCCGAGCCTGGCTGGCGGCAAACGGCATCACCGCCGAGACCGCGCTTGCCGAAGCTCTCGCCGGCGGCGATCCGCTTCCCGTGGCCAGCGCCGCTGCACATGCCGCGATGCATGACGCGGTGGCGCCGTTCATCCGTGTCATGCCGGCACGGCCGGAAGCCGTAGCCCACCCCGCGCATGCAGCGCGTCGGCGGGAGTTGCCGACACGGAGGGCCGGCTACACGCAGAAGGCCGTGGTCGGCGGCCATCGCGTGTACCTGCGCACCGGCGAGTACGACGACGGTACCCTGGGCGAGGTCTTCATTGCGCTCCACAAGGAGGGCGCGGCGTTCCGCGGGTTGATGGACAACTTCGCGATCGCCGTGAGCCTGGGGCTGCAACACGGCGTGCCGCTGGAGGCTTTCGTCGAGGCGTTCACGTTCACGCGGTTCGGTCCCGCCGGTGCGGTGGAAGGCGATCCCGCGGTGGCAAATGCGACGTCGCTGCTGGACTACACGTTCCGCCATCTCGCCACGAATTATCTGGGGCGACGCGACATACCCGAAGCTGAACCGGAGGAGGCCGACACTGTCGGCAACGGCAGCCGCGACCATGCACCATTGCTGCCGCTCGAGTTGCCCGCAGGCTCACCCCGCGCGCGCAGGCGAGGATTCAAGGTGGTCTCCAGGTAGACAGTTCCGCCCATCTGTCAGCCCGTGCGCCGGATCTGCGTTACGAACTGATCCACCTGAAGGCTGAGCCGCTCGGCTTCGTGCGTGAGCCCCTCCATTCCGGTCACAACCTGAACGGCCGCACTGCCGGTCTGCTCGGCCGAATTGGTTACCGCCGCCATGCTGCTGTTGGCAATGCCGCTGCTGCGGGTGACCTCCGTGGACCTTCTGGGCGATTTGCTGGGTCGCTGTGCTCTGTTGTTCGACTGCTTCGGCGATGGCCGAGGTGATCTCGCTGATCTGGCCGATGGTGGCGCTGATGCCCTGGATGGCATTGACGGCATCTCTGGTCGCGTTCATCGACTGGGCGGTCTCGTGCAACTGCAGCGCCGATGCCGCCACCGACTTGACGAGGTTCGACACTTCGCGCTCGAAGCCTTCGGCATGTTTGCTGAGCTCGGCCGCCGCCACACTCTCGGCGGCATGGGTGCAGACTGCGGCGAATATCTCAATATCGAATAAAATGGCTCTGACCGTTGCGACGAGCTGTGCCCGCAGGCATTCCGGACGCCGGCGAGAGGCCTGGGCTATCGCCTCTAGCAGACGGACGAGTATGACAGCCCAGAACACAAAGTATCAGCGCATCGCCAGGCCGGAACGTTGGCGGGCTTCGACCATTGCGACGGAATGGGCGAGCTGCGCCTCGCTAAACGTGGCTGCAAAGATATCGTCCAGCCGGTGCTGCCGTTGCGCCCGCTTGGCTTCATCGAGCGAGATGCTGCCGTAGACCCGCTTGACCTCGGGGAATCGCAATATCTGCTCGTATGCGCTGTCGATCGCGGCATCGATATGTTCGGCGATCAGCGGCCGGAGCTCGCGCAGGTAGGCACGCCGCGTCGATGTTTATGGCAGCCAGACGTTCCGAGAGGTCCAATGTCAGACTCACGTAGCAGGCTCCTTGGATGCGTTTCGCCCGGTCGCCTGATGCAGCGATGCCGCGAAACGATGGTCAGGTCAGCGTTAACATCGGCTGAACCACCGTAAAGAGCGGTTGGAGGTTTGCGTCTCAACGCATCGCCTGCTGCAATCGGCCCATAGACTGAAGGAGCGTGAAATGGCCGGCCAAATCGAAATAAAGCTGGCGGAACTTGGCATCACCTTGCCGAGCCCGATGCCGCCGATCGCCAATTATGTCCCATACGTCATCACGGGCAGTCTCGTGGTCGTTTCCGGCCAAGTGCCCGCGGTGGACGGCAAGATCGCGATCACTGGAAAGGTCAGTGCCGGTCTGTCGATCGACCGCGGCAAGGAGGCGGCGCGGCTCTGCTTCATCAACGTGCTGGTGCATCTGAAGGCGGCCTGCGGCGGCGATCTGGATCGGGTGAAAAGGGTGGTGCGGCTGGGCGGCTTCATCGCCTCGCCACCGGAATTCTCTCAGCATGCTCAGGTGATGAACGGCGCCTCGGATCTTGCCGTTGCCGTGTTCGGCGAGGCCGGCCGCCATGCCCGCACCACGATCGGCGTCCCGGCGCTGCCTGCCGATGCCGCAGTAGAAGTGGAGGGGATGTTCGAGATCGGTTAGGCTCACGCTATGCCCGACGGTTCCGCCACACTGACCCTCACGTTGCACCAGAAGATCGCCGACGTTCCCGCAGCCGAATGGGACGCCTGCGCCGGGAACGGCAATCCGTTCGTGAGCCACGCCTTCCTGAGCGCGCTGGAGGACAGCGGTTCGGCCAACGCGCGCACCGGCTGGCTGCCGCAGCATGCGGTACTGCGTGGCGAGGCAGGGCAGGTAGTGGCGGTGGCGCCGATGTACGCCAAGTCGCACAGCTATGGCGAATACGTCTTCGACCATGGCTGGGCGCATGCGCTGGAACGCGCCGGCGGCGACTACTATCCGAAGCTCCAGGTCGCCGCGCCGTTCAGCCCCGCGCCTGGGCCGCGACTGCTGCGTCATCCGGAGGCCGGCGTTCCGGTGGCCGCGCTGGCCTCGGCGCTGGAGCAGGCCTGCCGCTCGCTCGACCTGTCGTCGGTGCACGTGACGTTCTGCACCGAGCCTGAATGGCAGGAACTCGGCGAGGCCGGCTGGCTACAGCGTCTCGGCATGCAGTTCCACTGGGAGAACGCCGCCTACGCGAGCTTCGACGAATTCCTCGGCGCATTGTCGTCGCGCAAGCGCAAGGTGCTACGGCGCGAGAGGCGCGACGCAAATGCCGCCGGTCTGACCTTCCACGCCCTGAGCGGAGCCGACATCACTGAGGCGCACTGGGACGCGTTCTATCGCTTCTACCGCTCGACGGTGGACCGCAAATGGGGTTCGGCCTATCTGTCCCGTTCATTCTTTTCGCTGCTCGGTCAGCGGCTCGGCGAGCGTGTGGTGCTGATGATGGCGGAGAACTCCGGCAAGCCAGTGGCCGGTGCGCTGAACCTTGCCGGCAGTGAGGCGCTGTACGGTCGCAACTGGGGCTGTCGCGGCGATTGGCCGTTTCTGCATTTCGAGCTCTGCTATTACCGCGCGATCGATTGGGCGATCGAACATGGCCTGCAGCGCGTGGAGGCCGGCGCGCAGGGACGCCACAAGATTCAGCGTGGCTATCTACCTCGCCCCACCTACTCGGCACACTGGATCGCGCATTCCGGCTTGCGACGTGCGATCAGCAATTTCCTCGACGATGAACGCCGTGGCATCCGGGCCGAGATGGCGCATCTGGCTGAGCAATCGCCGTTCCGCAAGGATTCCGAACCCGACTGACCGCGCATGGCGAATGCCTGGTGGTCCGGCGATGTTGCCGAATTGCTGGCAGGCGAGCCAGAGACGATCGTGCAACGCCTCGCCGTGCGTCCGTCGAAACGCATTATCTCAATCGCGACACGCAGCTTTTTGCATGACGCCAACAGATCGCTCTGCCGCAGATGGCATTGCGGAATTGCCCGGGCACATGGCGGATCCTCTTCGAATTCGCCTCGAACGACGGATCGATCTGGGTGTCGGCTTGTGCCGCCCCCCTCCCACGGAGCCTGCTGCCGGAGTCGAGAGCTGGATCGGGAGCATCAAGCTGTATCGGCTTTGGCTCAAGAGCCAGTCGTGATGCCTGTCGTCATCTCTTGGCGCTTATAGGCTGCACGCGCTCCCCGCGTTCCGGTCAGCCGAACACGACGTCTTGAAACAGCATCATGAAGAGCCCGAGCGTGAGGCCCGTCGGGATGACCTCACGCCCGACCGCCTCTTGCCAGGGCGACAGGTGCCCGTCATTTTTCGGATTGCCTGCGATTGCGACGCCGATGACACCGCCGCATGCGGCTGGTCGTTGATGCTGGCATGCATCGGTGCGCCCACACGGAGGCTGAACGGCTCGGCTCCATGCGAAGGAGACCACATCCATGACGATCGATGTAGCGACCGGCATTGTCCGCATTCTCAAGCAGGAGGGTGTGGCTTGGGTTTCGACCTTCCCTGTCTGCCGGGTGAACAACGCGCTCGGCCGGGAAGGGGTGCCGATGCTGATGATGCGCGACGACCGCTACGCCGTCGCGGTCGCCGACGCGTTCTCGCGCATCACTGCGGGCTCACGCATCGGGGTGTGCACCTTCCAAGGCGGCGTCAATGCCGCCGGCATGCAGTACGCCTACGCTGGGATGGCGCAGGCCTATGAGGATGGCTCGCCCGTTCTATGCATCACCGATGGCGTGCCGGCCGGCAGCTCGGGCAACAGCCAGTACCGACGTCGCATCGGCCATGAAGACCGTATCGAAGTGGTTCGGCTATCTCGACAAGCCCGAGCGCACGCCTGAGTTCATGCGCCGCGCCTTCACCATGCTGCGCAGCGGCAGACCGGGCCCCGTGATCCTCGCTGTTCCCAATGCCACGGCCACATACGACGAGACCGCCGACCCCTACCGTCCCGTGAAGGGCTGGAAATCGGCGCCGGACCCGGCGGATGTGCGCGCCGCGGTCGACCAGCTTCTGGCAGCCCGTAACCCGCTGATCTACGCCGGCGAGGGGGTCATCTACGCAGGCGCCTCGGAAGACCTGAAAGCGCTGGCCGAGCTCGTGAATGTGCCGGTGATCACGACGCTCAAGGCCAAAGGGGCGTTCCCGGAGGACCATCCGCTATTTGTCGGCGTGCGCGGCGATCAGATCGCGCACTACCTGAACAAGAGCGACGTCATCCTCGTCGTGGGATCGAGCCTGTCGCCGGGCCGCTTCAGCCACGCCATTCCTGATGCGGCGAAGAAGACCATCATCCACTGCAACGTCGACGAGCTGCACATCAACAAGATGTATCCCACGGCGCACGCGGTGATCGGCGATGCGCGACTGACCTTGCAGGCGCTCCGCCAGGAGGTGTCCGACCGCACGTCCGGCGCCGGACGGACGGCGGGCAATGTGGCGGCGGAAGTGAGGGCGGCACGCGACGAGGCGCTCGCCAGATACCGGCAGGTCATGAACTCCGACGAGACGCCGATCAACCCCTATCGGGTGTACGGCGATCTCATGCAGGTGCTGGATCTGCGCAATTCGTTCGTGACGCACGAGTCCGGCAACACGCGCGACCAGTTGAGCACCGTGTTCGACACGCTCATCCCGCGCGGCTTCCTGGGCTGGGGCAATGTTTCCACGCTCGGCTTCAGCCTGGCCGCTGCCATTGCCGCCAAGAAGGCGTTTCCGGACAGGGCATCCGTCGCGGTGACCGGCGAGGCGGGCCTCGGCTACATGATGGGCAACCTTGAGGTTCTGCTGCGCGAGAAACTCGGTGTCACGGTCGTGCACATCAGCAATGGCGGCTTTGCCGGGTATGGACCCGGCTTCTGGGGGCCAGGACACGATCCCTTCACCCACAAGGTACTGGGCTCCGGACGAGGTGGATATGTCGAAGGTGATCGGCGCGCTGGGCTTCCACACCGAGCGGGTGAGCGAGCCAGCCGAGGTCATCCCGGCCCTGCGGCGGGCGCTCGATGTCAATACGTCGGGTCGTCCGGCGTATATCGAGTTCATCTGTTCCCAGTATCCGGTCTATGGCCAGTGGGTTGGACGGGGCGAGGGGTGAACCGATGCCGAAGCTGATCCCCGTCCCCGATGCTTTGAGCAAGCCGTTCTGGGACGCCGTCAATCAAAGGCGGCTCGTGTTGCAGCACTGCGCTGCCTGCGACAGGCTGCAATACCCGCCGCAGCAGGCCTGCCAGGTGTGCGGGTCGGCTGCCGGTCTGACGTGGAAAGAGGTCGAGGGACGCGGCCATATCGCGAGCTACATCGTGATCGAGGATGGCCGGCTGAACCGGCGCATGCCCGATCAACCGTATAACATGGCGATGGTGACGCTGGACGCGGATCCGCGGGTCAATTTCTATTCCAATCTGCCCGGGCACCCCGCCCTACCAGGTGCCGGTGGGCGCCGCCGTCGAGGTGACGTTCGAGGAGGTGGCCCCGGACCAGCTCATCCACGAGTGGCGGGTCGTCGGGTAGAGCGATCCAAGCCCGCGACCCTGTTTTTCCGGAACCGGATGAGCGCATTCGGTGCTATAGCGGGCTTAATCGGACCATTGGGCTTCGGCTCGGCCCAAGGTTCACTGACAGCAGTCGCATTAAGCTTTGCTTAAAGAAGCCCCCTCCACAGTTCGGCTCCCCAAGCCGGGGGTAGAATGCGCGCTGTCGTTTCGGGACGTTTGGCGTGTCTGCTCGCCGGTGTGCTGGCGGCCACATGGACGTCCGCTGGGGCACAGACGGCTCAGGGACCAAGGGTGGTTATTGGCGACAACGCTGCAGCAGAGAGCGCAACGGATCTCGCCAAGCAAATCCAGAATCCAGTCGGCGATCTCATCAGTTTGCCATTGCAATACAATGTGAATTTTGGCTACGGGCCACACCAAGGAACACAGCACGTCCTCAATCTGCAGCCGGTTATTCCTTTCCATGTCAATGACGACTGGAACCTCATCACCCGCACGATTCTGCCAGTCGTCTGGAACCCTGGCTCGTCAATTCCGACCGTGCCAGTCGGGACTGCTCCGATATCTTTCACTGCGTTTCTCTCCCCCAGTCACGATGTAAACGGGTGGCTCTGGGGCGTCGGCCCTGTCGTGCAGCTTCCAACGATCAGCAGCGCTACTCTCGGCTCAAGCGTTTGGGGCGCAGGTCCGAGCGCGGTGATCGTCTATTCGGGCGGCCCATGGGTCGCTGGCGCGCTGCTCAACAATGTCTGGTCACTTGGCGGAACCCCCGGACCTTCGGGCAACAGCTACAGCAACTTTCTCGCAAACCCCTTTGTTGCCTACAACTTCGACGACGGGTGGTACCTCTCCTCCGCACCGAACATCACGGCGAACTGGCAAGTTAGCGGAACCAAGTGGACAGTGCCCATCGGCGGCGGCGGCGGACGGATCTTTCTCATCGGCACGCTCCCGGTCGATCTGTCAGTCAGCGCTTATTACAACGCAATAAGACCGACATTCGGAGCCAACTGGCAGTTGAGCACGCAACTCACGTTCGTGTTCTGATTGATCGCAAAAGATCAAAGATACAGACATGACAAGGAGGCATACAAATGGATAGGCGAAGTCTTATGGCCGGGCTGCTTGCCACGCCGGTCGTGATGAAGGCGAGCATCGCGTTGGCGCAGGCCGAGTCCGACGAAGCGCTCTGCTATGCGTCAGTCGACGACCTCACGGCCATGTTCCGGGCCAGGAAGGCTTCGCCGGTCGATTTGCTGAAGGCGCAGATCAAGCGGATCGAGGCGCTCAATTCGAAGATCAATTGCATCACCTACGAGCACTTCGATCAGGCACTGAAGGAGGCTCAACAGTCCGAAGATCGGTATCGGCGCGGCGACGCAAGGCCGCTCGAAGGGATTACGGTCGCCATCAAGGACGAATTCAATCGGCCGGGCTGGCGGACGACGCAGGGCTCGCTCATCTTCAAGGACTCGCCGCCCGCAACGGAAAACGCAGCCGTCATCGACTTGCTCGAGGCGGCCGGCGCTGTCATGCCGTTCCAGACGACGGTGCCGGAATTCTACCTCTTCCTCGGCGCCTCGACCCGCGCCTGGGGCACGACCCATAATCCGTGGAACCTCGAGTACTCCCCGGGCGGGTCGTCCGCGGGATCGGCGGCGGCGCTGGCCGCGGGCTTCGCGACGCTCGCCACTGGGTCGGACATGGGCGGCTCGATCCGCATTCCCGCCTCGCAATGCGGTCTCTACGGCTTCAGGCCGCCGTTCGGCCGGGTCGCCGCTGGGGAAACGCCCTTCGCGACCTCGGGCCCGCTCGCGAGACGCTTCGACGACCTCGTCCATCTCCAAAACGCGATCGTCGGCCCCTCCGAGAAGGTCATGGCCACGATCCGGCCTCGCCTGGACTACCCCTACCAATACCCGGACCTTTCAGGGTGGCACATCGCCGTGGATTGGGGCACCGCGATTGCCGACGTCATTCCGTCGGTGAAGGACGCGATGCTGAAAGGCCTCAAGACGCTGCGCGACGCCGGATGCGTCGTAGACGAGGTCGACTGCGGCTTCTCGAAGAAAGACAAATTCGTTTTCTTGCGCGGGCTGATGTCGTCGTCCATGGGTACTTTGATCGAGATAGCGAATTCCCATCGAGATCTGCTCTCGCCCTATATGGCAGAGATGCTCGACCAGGTCGGAGCCATTGGGCCGCGCCAAGCCGAAGAAGCCGAAGTGCTGCTGGAACGACTGCACCGACAGGTCCAGCAGCGCGTGTTCGGGAAAGGCTATCGCGTTCTCCTCATGCCGACCATGTCGACGCCTCTTGTCGGCGCCGACATGTTCAAGAGCAAGGAGAACAAAGTGGACCCGTGGGCGGGCACCGGGCTGGGGTTCGCCATGACGTGGCATTGGAATCTCCTCAACCGCTATCCGGTCATGGATGTGCCACTCGGCTTGGTTGAAGACCGGATGCCTTCGGGCATGCAGGTGATTGGACAGACCTTCACCGATCTCGACACCTTCCAGTTCGCGTCCAACTGGTCTCGACTTTGGCCGTCCCTCTTCGCCGGCGGGCTATCTCCGACCTTCGCCTGACGCCGTGCTGAGAGGTGAAATGATCCCCAGGAGAACCGTCCTCGAAGGCGCGGCTGCAGTGTTGATCGTGCCGGCTGCAGACCTTGCGGAACCATCCCACGCAGCAACAGGAAACCCGAGGATGCCGCAACCAGACGAACCAAAACCCGTGATGATAGAGGACGGCGTCTCGTTCGATCTTCCCCGGGTGCGCATCGGAACAGCAGAGTACCGCGAAGGGCCGACCGGGTGCTCTGTGTTTCACTTCCCGGACGGTGCCTTGTGCGAGGTCGACGCGCGAGGTTCGCCAGGTTTGTTTGGCGGCTATCCACGCATCGATTCGCTGTTTCTGTCAGGTGGTTCGCTCTACGGCCTCGAGGTCGGATCCGGCGTGGCCAGCCAAATCTTCGCGCAGCGCAAGAAGATTGGCTCCATCCTGACCGCGAGATATCGAGCTTCATCGTCATGAGGAGCAAGAAAAATGACCTTTCACGTCTGGCATGATGATGACCCTTGATGCGGCGACTGACAGCAACGCTTGCAGCCGTGACCATATGGGCCTCGCCAGCCGCCGCGGACGACTGGTTGCAGCCAGTCGTCAATCTACAACAGTCCTTGGCCGCTCTGGGAATCAGCCTCAGTGGAGGCGTTACCAGATGGCAGCCGGTGACGGCAGCAATGGCATTCCGTTCGGTGGTAAGACCGATATTTTGCTCGGGCTTGACGGGAGTGCCGCACGGTTGGAAGCCGGGCTAACCACTGGGTTTCGACGGTGGGGACCGCAGCAGGGAAACGCTTGAAAGCGCTGGCGATCGCATTGTTCGCAACTTTCATCTCGCATGCAGTGCTTGCTGCCAGTTCGGGAGAATCGAGGTCGCGCGGCCCCGAAGGTTTCGGCAACATTCCTTATGGAAGCGCGAGCAACGAGGCCGTCAAACTCAATCACGGCAATGGCGTGATCACATCCAAGGACGAAGTTCCGGTTCTGACATATCGGACCAAAATCCAAGGTCTGACATTTGATGTGACGCAGAATTATGACAAGAACCGCAGGGCGGTGGACGCCCTCGCACTATCGACGTCGTTGGAGCCTGCTCGGGCTTGCGTGGCCCGGTTCAACCACGTTCTCGCCCTCCTACAGACGACCTACGGCCAATCTGGTTCGCCGCCGCTTCAAAGCCGTACCAGCCAGGGACATATCAAGTATACCGTTCTTATCCAATTTAGTCGGAATGACGGAATCGAGGCCGAGCTGACGTCTATTGATCCGAATAGCTCCACTTCTGGCCCGGGTCCGACCGGGAAGCGTGGCAACAGCGCTCCCGGCCCTTGCGTAATTCGTCTGCACTATCTTCCGCCTGGCTGGGTAGGGCATTTTTGATCGAACATCATTTGACCCGTGTCTCTGCATTCGGATAGTCCGTTCGGCAGCCCTTCAGGAAACCCCCGCAGGCGGCGCGGCGGCTGATAATGACAGTCGTGGTCCCTCTGGCCAAAGACGGGCCACTGTCGCTTCAGGCGGCAAAGAAATATGCTCCGGCAACCTGTCAAATTCTCTGTGCCGTGGTAACCGGCTCGTCCCTGCCATACCTTCACAGCCAGAGCATAGAGGAAAGGGGGAGCCATGAGCGCGCCAGAGCGGTATCAGTGGCGGCGAGACAAGGACGGGCTCGGCGTATGGGAGCACCGCGGCAAGGTCGCAGTGGCTGGTGTCGGACATTCGCCGGTCGATCGTCGCTGGGACGGCGTCTCGATGGACAAGACGCTCGGTGCCTACTCCATCCTGGCCTGCCAGAAGGCGATGGACGAGGCAGGCGTGACGCCGGATCAGATCGACGGCGTCATCTGCTGCGACAGCCATATCGCAGGCGGCAGCGGCGGCTCCGCGTCGCAGTGGGCGCCGCGGCCCTACTTCGCCCCGCCCTACGATTCGGAGTGGGGGCTCACTCTGGTCAACGCGAAGTGGCTGATCGCGCAGATGGGGCTGCCCAACGTCAAATTTGCGCCGACAGGATTGCCGACCATCAGCGAAATGGTGGGCATGGCGGCACAGGCCGTGGGTGACGGCGTTTGCAGCACCTGTCTCGTCATCTATCCGACAGGCAATCTCGAAGGCCGCTATCGCCGCGGTGGCGAGAACGCCGACGACTACGCTCGCGGCGCACGCCAATGGACCGCGCCGTGGGGCAATCACGGCGGCAACGATTTCATCAACATGTTCCCGCACGGTCGGTACTGTTTGAAATACGGTGGCAAGCACGACGACCTCGCGCCCTTCGTCATCAACCAGCACCGCAACGGGCTGCTCACGCCGTGGGGGTTCAATGCCACCCACAAGGTACCGCAGCTCACCGTCGAGGAGTACCTCAGTTCGCGCTACGTGCTGAACCCGCTCCGGCTGTGGGACTGCGACCGGCCGGTCAATGCATCGACCGCGTATCTGTTCACGACCGCCGAGCGCGCCCGCGACATGCGGCAGACGCCGGTCTATGTGCTCAATCACTCACAGCACAATTTCAAGCAGCGCACCACGCAGGCCGATCTGGACGAGATCGAGGACTGGACCGACCGCGCCGCCAGGAGAATGTACGAGGGTGCCGGGCTTGGGCCCGAGGACGTTGATATCTTCAATCCGTACGACGGCTATGCACCCATGACGCAGTTCTTCCTGGAGGCCTTCCAGTGGCACGGCGTCAAACGCGGCGATGCGTTCGCGTTCTACGCGGGCGATATCAGGGTCGAGGGACCGCACCCGCTCTGCTCGAGCGGCGGCAATCTGGGGAACGGGCGGACGCGGACGGCGATGTACACCGACTGCATCGAGCAACTCCGCGGCACGGCGGGTGCACGGCAGGTCAAGGTTCGGGCAGAGACCGCGCTGGGGGCATTCACCACACCAAGCAGCGGCGGTTGGATCATGTTCGGGAGGTCCCAGAGCTGAGGGCGTCCGATACTGCAGATAGTGGCTCGCGGCGACCACTCAGCCACGTGCAGCGTTGTGTGTGTAACTCGGCGCTAGAATTCGACCCACCATCCGCACCAATTCACCCACGCAGCTGTGGAAAATGCGAGCGGAAAGCGATGCCGCGATGCTTGGTTTTTCGCAGGGTACCATGCTGCTTGCCCCAGCCGAAGATGCACTCGATCATCGCGCGCCGTGATTGCGATTTCGCATACCCCGTGTGTCGGGTTGTCCGTCCGTCGATGGCGCTGCGCCGCCGTCTGCCGGTCTTGGTCAGACCGTGGTTCTGCGTCACGTGAGGCGTGACATCGACGGCGCGAAGCTTCGCCGCATGATCGGCCGTGTCGTAGGCCTTGTCCTCCCCCACCGTGATACGACGGCCGGCGAGCTTGCGTCTGACCGCCAGCATCGCCTCGGAGGCGCGCCGCTCGGCCGTGCCAGTGGCCTTGCTGAGCATGCCTGCCACCGCCAGCCCGTGACGGTTCTCCATGGTGACGTGGCCCATATAAGACAGTTTCGCCTCGCGACCGGCCGCCTTGCGATACAGCCGGCTGTCAGGGTCGGTGGTGCTTTGGTGCGTGTCGTTCTTGCGGGTCTGCCCGTGGAAGTTCGAACCGTCCTCGTCACTGCCGTCCTTGGGGCGGAAGCTCCGTTGTGAGGCCCAGGCCTCGATCAACGTGCCGTCCACCGAATCTCTCCGACAGCAGCGGCTTCACCTGAGGATGATTGAGCAGCCGCGTCATGAACTTCTCAAACACCTCGCCGGTCTGCAGGCGTTCGCGGTTCTTGGTGAACGTCGTTGGATCCCACACCAAATCGTCCGGCGACAGGCCGACGAACCAGCGATACAGCAGGTTGTAGTTCAGTTGCTCCATCAGTTGCCGCTCCGAGCGGATGCCATACAGCACCTGGATCAACAGGGCGCTCAGCAACTGCTCCGGTGGCACCGACGGTCGCCCCTCTCTCGCGTAGAGCCGGGCAAAGCTCCGGCTCAGCCCGGCCAATACATCGCGCACCAGCCCGCCTATCTTGCGCAACGGATGCCCGGGCGGAACACGCGACTCAGGCGATACATAAGAAAACAGCCCACCCTGATCCCGGAACATACCGCGCATCACGTTCACCTCATGGTCGTGTCCCTGGTGGTGGTGTAGGAGCTGTGGGTAAGTGGCCTGCCGTAGCGAGCGCCAGAGTCTGGCGTAGGCGGGCCACTTATCCACAGCTCCTACACCACCACGGACACGACCTGAAGAGCCACATGGACACTTTCGGGAAGCCTTTTGAACCTAAGCAATTCAGAAGAATTCGGCATTCCAGTAACACCAAGTGCAAACTTCGGATTAATTTGGAAGAGCGGTCGATGACTGCTTAACCGGAGAATCCGCGTGAGGGAGAACGGAGTAAGCCTTCACTACAGCTGATTTCGGCTGCCCTCCTGAAATACTTCCGGCAGATATCAAATACATACGGCTTCCGACCCGCCGAAATTGCCCTGGGGCGTGTCGAATCCGCGAAGACGGGCCAAATTCCATCGGCACTGATGTGCCGATCTTGGGCACGATCGGCTCAACACACAGCCGATCTGGCTGGGGCGGGAGGATTCGAACCTCCGATGGCGGAATCAAAATCCGCTGCCTTACCCCTTGGCTACGCCCCATCCGGCCACGCGTGCATAGGTCGCGCGCCGAGCAAGGTAAAGTCTTTCATCCTTGCAACAGCGAACCGGACCAGCACCACCAGCCACTCCACCGCATCTCGCTTACAGCACGCCCGGCCGTTTCGTGATCTGGGAACAGACCGAAGCAGGTCGCGCCCGAGCCGCTCATACGAGCCAGCAAACAGCCTGGTAACGCCGCCAATGCCGCGAGGACGTCAGCAATAACCGGCCGCAGCGTGACGGCAGCGGGCTCCAGGTCGTTGCGCAGTGGTGCCAGGTCATGTGCCATCGCCATGCTGTCCGCCCAGCCAGCGGGCAGCGTCGCCCGTGAGGACCACGCTCCGCGCCGTGTGCGGAACACGTCGGCCGTGGCGACGGCAGTTCCCGGATTGACCAGCACGATGCCGCACTTTGGCAGGGTGGGCGCAAGTTCCAGCCGATCACCGATCCCACCCATGCGACACGTGCGGCCGAACAGGCAGGCTAGCACGTCCGCGCCAAGTCCACCTGCCAGCCTCGCCAGTACAGCGCGATCAGGCGACAGCCCCCACAATCGGCATAGCAGTCGCAGCGCCGCGGCCGCATCGGCCGAGCCACCGCCGATACCGGAGGCCACGGGTAGATGCTTCTCCAGCACTATATGCGCCCCAGCCGGTACTCCGGCTTCAGTCGCCAGGGTACGTGCCGCTCGGAGCACGAGATTGTCAGGTTCGGCGGACAATCCGCCGGCAAACGGGCCTGCCACCCGCAACGAAAGCAACCCTGCAGGCTCAGCGTGTACCACATCACCGATTTCGGCGAACGCCACAAGGCTGTCAAGCAGATGGTAGCCGTCGTCGCGGCGGCCGGTCAGATGCAAATAGAAGTTGATCTTGGCTGGCGCTGCCTCGGTTAGGCGCACAAAGCTACTGGCCGCTGACCAGGGTCGGTTGCCGATCGCCCTGCAGCTTCGCCTCCAACTTCGCCGCATCGTCCGGCTCGGGATTGAAGGTGAGCGCACGGCGCCACTGAAAGGCTGCCTCCAGCCTCCGCCCCGCCGCCCAATAGGCATCGCCGAGATGACCGTTGACGGACGAATCCTCGGGATCCAGTTCGACCGCGCGCTCCAATGTGCTCACCGCGTCCGTCACCTGGCCCTGGCGCAGCATTACCCAGCCCAGGCTATCCACGATGGCGCCGTCATTGGGGCGACGCTGCACCGCCTTCTCGATCATCTCGCGTGCCTGCGCCAAGTTCTGGCCCATGTCGGCCCAGGAATAACCGAGATAGTTCAGCACGTATGGCTCATCGGGCGAGATCTTCAGCGCGCGCTTGAAGTCCGCCTCCGCCCTGGTCCACTGGTGCGAGCGCTCGTAGCAGATGCCGCGATCGTAGTAGACGAGCCAGTCGGCTGGCGACTGTGTCTTGATCCGAGCAATCGCCTGGTCATAAACGGCGATCGCCTCTGCGAAGCGCTGCTTGCCGCGGAGCATGTCACCCTGGCGCATGGCCGGGATCGGGCTGTCGGGATAGTCGTGGGCAAGGCCCTGCAACTCGTGCATCGCATCCTCGGTGTGGCCCGTCTGTCCGGTCAGGTCCGCGCGCTGCAGGCGGACGACCGAGATCAACGGATCATCGTTGGACACCGAGGCAAGCATCTGCAGGGCGTTCTCGAGATGATGCTCGGATACCAGTATGTCAGACGCCAGCAGCCGCGCGGCGGTGAAGTCCGGCCGGAGATCGAGCGCCAGGCGCAGCAGCAGCATGGCAAAATCGCCGGCATCCTGCGCGCGCAGCGTGCCTGCAAGCGCGAGATAGGCCTCGGCGATCCCGTCGACCGCGCGTGGCACAGGCGGAGACATGGTAGCGGCGGTCAGTGCTCCGAGGGCGATGCTCATTTCAGGCGCATTGGCGGCAAGCGCGGCCAGGGTGCGCTGCGCGTCGCCAAAGTGGCCACTGCGTGCCTGCTCGCTGGCGATGATCTGAGCGAGCCGCAGGTTCAGAGTGCCGAATTCGGACTGCGCCTGGTGATACAGCTTGGCTGCCTCTGCCGAACGCCTGGCCTGGTCGGCGATCAACGCGGCGTGCAGCGTATAGACGCCACGGAAGCGCGGGGATTCGACGAGCGGACGCAGAGTGGCCAGCGCTGCGTCTGTGCGGTCGTCACCCTGCTGCGCCCAGGCGACCAGCAATGGCTGCAGCAGTTGGGTGAGGCCCTGACGCGGCAGCGCACGGAAACGCTGCTCTGCCGCCTGCCAATGGCCGGCGCGCACCTCGACCTGACCCAGCAGAAGCTGCGCTGCCTGGCTGTCCGGCAGTTGGCGGGCGAGCTGCACCGCCTCGGAACGGCCGGCGATCAGGCTGGCGATGAACGCCTGCTGCTGCAGTTCGGGATCATTCGGGCGGGCGGCCACCGCATGCAGGAACTCGGTGGCCGCGGTCTGCGCATCCGCCTGGGTCATGGCGAAGCGGCCGGCGAGGAATTCCCCGTAGACCTGGGACGGCGCGTCGCGGCTAGGGCGAGTGGCCGTGGCCCGGCTGGGAGAAGGATCGGCCGCCGCGCAGGCTGACAACAGCGTGAGGGCGAGGAGGAGCGCGCGACGAGCGCGGCGGACATGCTGCATCTGCTCACTTTACGTCAGACGTCCGTGAGAGTCATGCGGATTTGAATGAAAGGCCGTTTGACGGGGGAGCCGTTGCTACATGCCGCCAGGGTAGTTTGGTCCGCCGCCCCCTTCCGGCGTGACCCAGTTGATGTTCTGCGCCGGGTCCTTGATGTCGCATGTTTTGCAGTGCACGCAGTTCTGCGCGTTGATCTGGAGCCGCGGATCGCCTTCGTCAGCCCCGACAATCTCGTATACACCCGCTGGGCAATAGCGCGCCTCGGGACTCCGGTAGCGCTGCCAGTTGAGCGTGATCGCCAGCTCCGGGTCGGCAAGCTGCAGATGGCTTGGCTGGTTCTCCTCATGATTGGTGTTGCTGATGAACACCGACGACAGCCGGTCGAAGGTAAGCACGCCGTCCGGTCGCGGATAGTCGATCTGTTGCGCGGCGGACGCCTCCAGCAACGTCTCATTGTCTGGATGCGGATGGTGGAAGGTCCAGGGCGCCTTGCCGCGCAGTACGTAGGTATCGAGCGCAGAATAAGCCAGGCCACCCCACAAGCCGAACTTCGCGAACGCCGGCCGGACATTCCTGACGAGGGACAATTCATCCCCAACCCAGCTTTCGCGCAGCTTTGACTCATAGTCTGACAGATCGCCGGGGCCTCCGCCGGCAAGCGCCGCGGCGACGGTCTCGGCCGCCAGGATGCCCGATTTCATTGACGTATGCGTGCCCTTGATTTTCGGCACGTTGACGAAACCGGCGGCATCACCGATCAGCGCGCCGCCGGGGAACGTGAGGCGCGGAATCGACTGTAGTCCGCCTTCGTTCAGTGCTCGCGCGCCATAGCTGATGCGTCGGCCGCCTTCGAAGTGTTTGCGCACCGCCGGATGCGTCTTGAAGCGCTGCATTTCGTCGAATGGCGAGAGCCACGGATTGCGGTAGTCGAGGCCGATGACAAAGCCATAGGAAATCAGGTTGTTTCCGAAGTGATACAGGAACGAACCGCCATAGGTGCGTGAGTCGAGCGGCCAGCCGATCGTGTGCTCGACGAGGCCCGGTTTGTGGTTGGCAGCGGGGACTTCCCACAGCTCTTTGATGCCGATTGCATAGGTCTGCGGATCATGATCATCGCGCAGATGGAAGCGCCTTATGAGCTGCTTAGACAGCGATCCGCGGCAACCCTCGGCGAACAGCGTGTAGCGTGCGCGCAGCTCCATGCCGCGCTGGAAGTTATCGGTGGGATTGCCGTCCTTGCCGATGCCCATGTCGCCTGTGGCGATGCCGACGATGCGGCCATCGTCCACCAGCAGTTCGGCGGCGGGAAACCCCGGATAGATCTCAACGCCGAGCGCTTCGGCCTGCTGCCCCAACCAGCGGCAGACATTGCCGAGCGAAACGATATAGTTGCCGGCGTTGTGCATCTGCGGCGGGGTGGGCAGCCGGAACGCGCGCGTCGCGGTGAGGTAGAGGAAGCGGTCGTCACTGGCGGGCGTTTCCAGTGGCGCGCCCTTCTCGCGCCAGTCGGGGATCAACTCGTTGAGCGCGCGGGGCTCCAGCACTGCGCCGGACAGAATATGCGCGCCGATTTCGCTGCCTTTCTCCACCAGGCAGACAGCGGCGTCCGGCGCCAGCTGCTTGAGCCGGATCGCGGCGGCGAGGCCGGATGGACCGCCGCCGACGATCACGACGTCGAACTCCATTGCCTCCCGCGGGGGCAACTCCTCAGCCATTGCGCATCTCCAGGATCGGTTACGGTAAACTAGGCAGACTGGCGTGCCGGCGCAAAACCGTGCGTACCGGCGTTGAGACGGCTATGGTGGCATCGTGGAAACGCACGACACAGGCGGACGTTCGGGTCGGCACAGCCAGGCGCAGGATTTGAAGCGGCGGATCAGTTCGCTGGAGGCGCACGTGGCCGGTCTGGGCCTCGCCCAGGTGATGACACGCGGCTTCCCCGGGGAAATCCACTACTGGTCGCGTGGCATGGAGCGGCTATACGGGTTCTCCGCGGCCGAGGCGGTCGGCCGCATCTCGCACGAGCTGCTGCGAACCGAGTTCCCCAGCTCGCGCGGCGACGTCGATCACGCATTGCTGGCACGCGCGGAATGGACCGGCGAGCTGCGCCATCGGCGGCGGGACGGACAGGAGGTGGTTGTAGTCAGCCACCAGTCGCTGCATCGCGACCCGGACGGCGCTGCGGCGCTGGTGACCGAGGTCAACAATGACGTCACCGAGGCGCGGCGTGCCTACGAGGCGAGCCAGTATCTCGCCTCCATCGTGGGTTCGTCCGAAGACGCCATTGTGGGCAAGACGCTGGAGGGCGTGGTCACCGCGTGGAACAGCGCCGCCGAGACAATGTTCGGCTACGACGCCGACGAGATGATCGGCCGACCTATCGCCCTGCTGGTGCCGGCGGATCGAGTCGATGAGGAAGCGATGATCCTCGAGCGGCTGCGACGCGGTGAGCGGCTACGACACTACGAGACTGTCCGCGTGCGCAAGGATGGCAGCGAGCTCGCAGTGGCACTGACAATATCGCCGATCCTCGATGCATCTGGTGCAATCATCGGTGCCTCGAAGATCGTGCGCGACATCACTGCGGAGCGCCGCAGCCAGTCGCGCATCCAGGAACTGCAGGCGGAGCTGGTGCACGTCGCGCGGCTGTCCACTATGGGACAGATGGCTTCGGCTATCGCGCACGAACTCAATCAGCCCCTGACGGCGGTGAGCAATTACGCGGGTGCCCTCGGCCGAATGCTGGCGAGCGCGAATGCCGATCCGGACCGCGTGCGCGAAATTGTCGAGCGGATCCGCCAGCAGACCACCCGCGCCGGCGAAGTGATCAGGCGGTTGCGCGACCACGTCGCCAAGCGCAGCACCACGCGACGAAGCGAGGACGTCAACGGTGTGGTCAGCGAGGCGGTCGAGCTCGGGCTGGTCGGCGCGATGTATCATGACGTGCGCAGGTCGATGGAATTGGACACGGCGGTCGGGTCGCTGATGCTCGATCGGATTCAAATCGGCCAGGTGATCATCAACCTTGTCCGCAACGCCGTGGAGGCGATGGAGGCGAGCGCCATCCGAGAACTGATCGTGTCGACGCAGGCTGTGCCGGAAGCAGTGGAGATCGCCGTAGCCGACACAGGTCCAGGAATCGCGCCAGAAGTGGCGGAGCGGCTGTTCCAGCCTTTCGTCACGTCAAAGGCCGGCGGGCTCGGGCTGGGCCTTTCGATCTGCCGCGAGTTGGTCGAGGCACATGGTGGGCTGCTCACCATGTCACCCGTTGCGTCCGGCGGAACGCGGTTCGTGATAAGGCTGCCGACCGCAACGGAGTGAGCGACGTTGTTTACTGGTTGCTGTTCCAGATATCGGTGTCGAGCTTCCAACCCCCTCCGATATTCCGCCACAGCACGACATACTTTCCCTGTTCGTGCGTCATCTGCTTCTGTGCATTCGGTGCGTCGAGGCTGTACTCGCCGATCTCACGTGCTGCGTTGCCGAACTGATTGACCTGAATCGACTTCAGCGTGACGTTCTTGACCCCGTCCTTGATCGCACCGTCCCAGAACGCCTGGATCGCTGCACGCCCCTTGGCCATCGGCGCGCCGGGCGGCAATGCGGTTGCCCGCTCGGTGTAGAGCTGGGCGACGGCGGCGGCATCGCCTTTGTTGAATGCCGCAATCCACTTCGCGTTGGCGGCATCGATTTCCGAACTGATGTCGCGCGCCTGTGCAATGGTGGCCAGCAGCAGCAGCGGTGTGGCGAGGAGGGCGGCTTTCATTGATGCGAATCCTCCAGGTTGTAGCGTGGTGAATATTCAGCCAGTCAGGTTGCGGTCGTCCAGCGCGCGGGGATGGTGAGGCCCCCTCCCCCTAACCCCTCCCACGGGTGGAGGGGAGTATGCTCCCCCTTCTGTCGCTACTTCAGCCCCTGGGCTGCCGCCAGAACTTCCGCGGCATGTCCTGTCACGCTGACCTTGCGCCAGGCCTTGGCGACCTTGCCGGCCTTGTCGACCAGGAATGTGCTCCGCTCCATTCCCATATACTTTCGTCCATACATCGATTTCTCGACCCAGGCGCCATATTTCTCTGCCACCGCATGCGCCTCATCTGACGCCAGCGGAAACGTCAAATTGTACTTCTCGGCGAACTTCTCGATCGGCTTCATCTTGTCGGGCGAGACGCCGATCACGTCGATGCCGATGTGGCCGAGCTGAGGCAGCGCCTCCTGGAATGCACATGCCTCCTTGGTGCAGCCCGGCGTATCGGCCTTTGGATAGAAATACAACACGAACGGTTTGCCCCGCAGCGCCTTCTTGCTGACGGTGCGCGTACCGGTCGCCGGCATCTCGAAATCGGGTGCGACATCGCCTTCCTGCACGGTCATGGCTGGATCTCTCCTATGTATCGGACGAATGCGGCGCGGACCTGGCGCGCCAGGTCATCCAGGGTGCCGCGCAACCACGCCAAGTCAACGGGGCCGGTCTGATCCATCGCTTCGGCGACCGCACCGATCAGCGCACGTGCGGATGCGTCCGGCAGCTCTTCGCGCGCGCCGCGGCCGACGGTGATGCGGAGCATGCCCTGCACCGTGCGCCATATGTGATCGGCGCTGATCAGCAACGTCGCATCGTCCGCCGACAATGATCCCCCCTTGGCAAGCCGCGCGAGAGCGATGCGCGTGGTGGGCGAACACAACTCCGGTGCCTCACGCGCGTGGATGAGCTGCAGCACCTGGGCAATGAACTCCACCTCGATCTGGCCCCCGGCGCGCAGCTTCACGTCCCACGGCCCTTCGGGCGGCAGGTCACGCAGCATGCGCGCGCGCATCGACGCGGCATCGGCGCGGATGCGTTCGGCATCGCCGGCCAGCGTCAGCGCCTCCGTGACAGCCGCTTCGATGCGGCTGCGCAGCGCCGGTGCACCGGCCACCACACGGGCACGCGTCAGCGCCATGCGCTCCCATGTCCACGCGAACTCGGCATGGTACCGACGGAATGAGCCGAGCGACACGGCGACCGGGCCCTTGTTCCCCGACGGCCGCAGCCGCATGTCAACCTGGTAAAGCGGGCCGTCCACGCCGGGAGCAGTCACTGCGGCAACGTATGCGTGCGAGGCGCGAACGAACCACTGGCTCACCGGCAGCCGGCGCGCACCACGGCTCTCGCTCGCGTCCGGCGCGTGGTCGTAGATCAGCATGAGGTCGAGATCGGAGCCCGCCATCATCTCGCGACTGCCGGCCTTGCCCAGTGCCACCACAGCCATCGTCCCATCGCGCACCCGGCCGAAACGGGTGGCAAAGTCCGCTAGCACGGGCGGCAACAGCGCCTCCAGCGCGGCGTCGGCGATCGCGGTGCGGCGCAGGCCGGCCTCGTCGGCGTTGATCCGCCCCTCCATCGTGGCGACCGAGACGGTGAAATCCTCCTCGCGCACGGTGCGGCGGGTGATCTCGATGACATCCTCGAGCAGCCTCGCATCCTTCAGCCGGCCCCGCAGAAGACGCGCCGGATTGGGGTTCTCTTCGGGGCTCAGCAGGCCATCGAATGCCGCCGGATGGCTGGCCAGGTGATCGGCCAACGACGGCGCGGCACCGAGCACCGCGGCAATCCGATCGATCAGGCCTGGATTGCGCTGGAACAGCGACAGAAGCTGCACGCCGGCGGGCTGACGCGCCAGGAATGCGTCGAACCGGTTGAACACCATGTCTGGCTGAGGCTGGTGGGCCAGTGCGGCCAGCACGCGTGGCAGCAACTGGGCCAGCAGCTCGCGTGCGCGGGTCGAGCGCAGTGCGCGCACGTGCCCTGCCTGCCAGCCGCGCACAGCGGCCACGATGCGTTCGGGGTTGCCGAAGCCGAGGGCGTGCAGCGTCATGTCGGTGGCTTCCGGGACGGCGTCGACACCGCTGAAGTCCAGTTCCAGGCCACCTTCGGCGGGGGCCAGCAGCGCGGGCACCAGCTCGAACACCTCCACGTAGCGCGCTCGTACCTGGTGCAGGTGGTACAGCAGTTGCGCGGCGAACTCGCCCGCTTCGCTGTAACCCATGAACGTCACAAACCGCGCGAGCTCTGCCGGCTGCCGGGGCAGCTCGTGCACCTGTCGGTCGGCGGACATCTGCAGGCGGTGCTCGACGCGGCGGAGGAAGCGGTACGCGGCGCCCAGTTCCCGGGCGGCACTGCGCGGCACATGCCCGGCGCGAACCAGCATGCGCAATGCGCCAAGCGTCGTCGGCACCCGCAATGCCGGATCGCGGCCACCCCATACTAGCTGCAGAGTCTGCGCCAGGAACTCGATCTCGCGGATGCCGCCTTCGCCCAGCTTCACGTTATGGCCGGCGATGCGCGCAAGTGGGTCGACTGCGTCCGCCAGCGCACCTCCCTTGTACTCGTCGATGCGGCGCTTCATGGCGTGGATGTCGGCGACCGCGGCGAAGTCCAGGCCGCGGCGCCAGACGAAGGAGCGGATCGCCTCCAGGAATGCGCTGCCAAGCGCGAGGTCGCCGGCTACCGGGCGCGCCTTTATCATGGCGGCACGCTCCCAGTTTTGGCCCATGCTTTCGTAGTAGGTGATCGCCGCGGGCAACGCGACCGCGGGCGGTGTCACCGCGGGATCGGGGCGCAGACGCAGATCGGTGCGGAAGACGTAGCCGTTGGCGTCGCGCGCCTCCATGAGCGAAACGAGACTGCGTGCGATGCGGGACGAAAAGAGGCCCACCGCATGGCCATCGGACGCATCCGTGTATATTGGTGCACCCGGGTCGTAAAGCAGCACGAGGTCGACATCGGAGGAATAATTCAGTTCACGGGCACCGAGCTTTCCCATGCCCAGCACCGTGAACCCGCCGCCGCGTGTCGGATCCGTAGGATCAGGCAGGCGAAGCTCGCCCGCATCATGGGCGGCGCGCAGAAGGTGCGCCATGGCAAGGGACAGGGCGGCCTCCGCGAGGTCGCTCAGTGTGGCGGTGACGCGATCGAGTGGCCAGATGCCGCCAACGTCGGCGATGGCGGTCGCGAGGGCGACGATGCGTTTGGCGCGACGCATCGCGGACGCAACCCGGTCGCGGCGGGCGGAAGGAGGGACCGCCGCCAAGTCGGCCATGGCCGTCGCCACGACCGCGTCAGGACCGGATGCGATGAGCGCGCGCAGGCTGGACGCCTCACGCACTGCGAGATCGGCAAGGTAGGGGCTGTTGCCGCCGAGAGCGCGCAGCAGCGCGGCCACCGCCGGCCGGGTTGCCAGCCTTGCCTCGGCGCGGCCGAGCTCGGAAAAGCGCTCGACCAGCCGTTCCGCGGCGTCAGGATCATGCGGGCGCGGCCAAGCCGCGGTCAGGCGGAATTTCGTGTCGGTCATGTGCGTAAAGGCTGGGCGTGAGGCATCTTCCTGGTCAAGCGGCGATCGGCGCTGCCATGGCGGTGCATCGGCTGTGCACCTTGGCGATCACTTTGGTAGTGCTGGGCAGCATCGGCGTCGGGGCGATCTCCTGGAGGCTGTCGCAGGGGCCGGTCGATCTGGCCTGGTTCAGCGGCCGGCTGCAGGACGCGGCGAACGCCAATGGCGGACCCACTCGGCTCGCAATCGGATCTGCCGCGCTGGCCTGGGAGGGCTTCACCAAGGGCGTGGATCGGCCGCTCGACCTACGGCTGACCGATGTCACGGTGACCGATCAGTCGGGACGGAGGCGGATCAATATTCCGCGCGCCGAGGTGTCGATTTCTCTCTACGAGCTGCTGTTCGGACGCCTTGCGCCGCGGGCGGTGGAGCTGGATGAGCCGCAGCTTACTCTTGTGCGGGCGAAGGATGGTGCGATCAGCCTGGATCTCGGCAGTCTGGCGGACAGCGGTGAGCCGGCGCCCTCGGCGGCGGAAACACCGCTCGCGGAGCTGCTGGCGGAGCTGGCGCGACCGGCCGGCAGCGACCGCGTACGCAGTGCGAATGCGCTGCTGGGACAGCTCCACCGGGTGCGCGTCCATGATGCGCGCGTCACACTGGTCGATCGGCAACTGGGTGTGACGTGGCGCGCGCCGCACGCGGAGATCAATCTCACCCGTCGGCCGGAAGGCGGTGTGGACGGCACAGGTACGTTCAGTTTGGCACTCGGTGATCAACAGGCGCAGCTGACGCTGTCAGCCACGTTGTCGGCGGGCGCCAGTGAGACGCATCTTCGTGCCCGACTGTCGCCAGTAACACCGCGCGAGATCGCACGTGCGGCGCCATCGCTGTCGTTTCTTGCGGCGCTCGATGCGCCGGTTGGCGGCGAGGCCACGTGCGACCTCGATGCCGGCCTGGCACTGCGCAACGCGCGCCTCAATCTGGACGCCGGTGCCGGCTCCGTGCGGATCGGCGGCAGTAGTGTCCCGTTCCTCAATGCGGGGCTCGTGGCCTCTGGGGCGCCCGACGCACTTGCCGTGCAGACGCTGCGCGTGAGCCTGCGTGGTCATGACGATGGCCCGATCACGCATCTTGAAGTGCACGGCGACATGCAACACCGGGCCGACCGGATCAGCGCTGATATGACGGCCAATATCGACCAGGTGAACTTCGCCGACCTGCCGCGCTTGTGGCCCGAGGGAATTGCCGGTGATGCACGGGCCTGGCTGGTGGCCAACATTCCGGTCGGCATCGCACGCAATGGCCACGTCGCTGTCGGCCTGGCGGCGTTGCCAGATTTTTCGTCGATGGAGCTGACGCGGGCTAGCGGCACGCTCGACGGCGAGGGGCTGCAGGTAAACTGGCTGCGGCCGGTGCCGCCGATCGATAACGGCCAGGCGCAATTGCGCATCGTGGATCCCGATACGCTGGAGATCACCGCAACCGGCGGCCGGCAGCGCTTGCGCAACGAGAAGCAAGGCAGCACGGGAGGCCTGCAGATCCGCAGCGGCAGAATGCGGATCACTGGCATCATGCAGCGGCATCAGGTGGGAGCGATCGATGCTGACATCGCTGGCTCGTTGCCCGACACGCTGGCGCTGCTGCGTGAGCCGCGTCTCGAGCTGCTCGATCGTCATCCGATCGAACTGAAAGATCCGACCGGACAGGTTGCGGTTAAGCTCAGCCTCACCATTCCGTTGCAGAATGATGTCCAGATGGACGATGTCGCCATTCGGGCACAGGCGCATCTTGACGGAGTGCACGTCACCGCATTGGTGGCGGGGCGCGATCTGGATCAGGGCGTGTTCGATCTAAGCGCCAATCCCGATGGCATGAAGTTGAACGGGCGCGCTCTGCTGGCGTCGATTCCGTCAAAACTCGATGCGTCGACGGACTTCCGCGCCGGTCCGCCGACGCAGGTGGTGCAGAGTGTGACGGTGTCGGCGCAGCCGGACGCGCGGCAGCTTGCAGCGGCAGGCCTCGACGCGACAACAGTGATGAGCGGACCGGCGCAGATGCAGGCAGTGCTGAGCGAACGACGGAGCGGCCTGGGCGATGTGGCGGTGATCGCCGATCTGACCGGGGCGGAGCTTTTCGTGCCGCAACTCGAATGGCGCAAGCCGCGCGCCACCTCGGCGAAAGCGTCCGCGCGCATTTTGCTCGACCACGACCGGCTCACCGGGATCGACGCGGTGAAACTCGATGGCGACGACCTCACGGTGCGCGGAAGCGCGCAATTCAGTGGCGGAACCTTGTCGGGATTCCACCTTGATCGGCTGGTGCTGGGTCGAACGATCACACAGGGCACGCTTGACCTGCCGGCCGAGGGTCCGATTACGGTCAATCTCACCGGTACGACGCTTGACCTGGCACCGCGGCTCGAGCGCAGGACGCCGCCGAACGCCGCGGCGCGGTCAAGCGCGGCAGCAGGGAGCCAGCAGCCACCATGGACGCTGGATGCGAAGTTCGACCGCGTGCTGCTGGCCCAGGGCCGCACCGCGAATGGCGTGGTGGTGCATGCCCGGAGCGATCGCGGCGTGATCCAGACGTTGCGTGTCGAGGGGCGCATCGGCGCACGGGCATCATTTCTTGCGCAGATCGTCGCCGACCGCGGTGGGGGACGGTTCACCGGCAGCACCGATGACGCTGGGGAGCTGCTGCGCGGCCTGGACTATGTCCGCAGCATGCAGGGCGGGAAGCTGTCGGTACAGGCGCAGTACCACGATGCGCAGCCGGACCGGCCGCTGGTCGGGACCGCGAGCATCGAGCAGTTCCGCATTCGCGACGCACCAGCATTCGGAAAGCTGCTGCAGGCAATGACGCTGTATGGCTTGGTCGAGGTGTTGCAGGGCCCTGGCCTGGGGTTCACTCGACTGGTGGCACCGTTCCGGTTGACCGACAGCGCGCTTGATCTGACCGACGCACGGGCGTTCAGCCAATCGTTGGGGTTGACCGCGAAGGGACGGCTCAACCTGGATGCCCAGACGATCGACCTGCAGGGCACCATCGTGCCGGCGTATTTCTTCAACGCGCTGCTGGGAAACATCCCGCTGGTGGGCAAACTGTTCAGCCCGGAGCGCGGCGGTGGCGTGTTCGCGGCGAGCTACGCGCTGCGTGGCCCGCTGGCCGACCCGAACGTGTCCGTCAATCCGCTGGCTGCTCTGACCCCGGGATTTCTGCGGGGATTATTCGGGTTGTTCTGACCGTTTGGCGAGTTCGCAAGCGACGAGGGGACGTTGAGTGAATCAGCATCAGCCGATGGGAGCGCACATTTCATTCAGCCAAGCGCGCACCGGGGGGTCGAGATGCGGGCCGATCTTCGCCAGCACCTGCGCATGATATGCATTCAACCAGCCGAGTTCGGCTGCATCAAGGAGGGCTGGAACGAACAGCCGCCTGTCGAACGGTGCGAGGGTCAGCGTCTCAAAGCACAGGAATGGTTTGCTCGCTCCGCTCAATTCTGCCGGTTGCACCAACAGCAGATTTTCAAGTCGGATTCCGTAGTGATCGGGCAGATAGTAACCTGGTTCGTTGGACAGGATCATCCCTGGACCAATCGGCACTGGCTGAGCGAGACG
This sequence comes from uncultured Alphaproteobacteria bacterium, assembly GCA_963776505.1. Classification (GTDB taxonomy): domain Bacteria; phylum Pseudomonadota; class Alphaproteobacteria; order Acetobacterales; family Acetobacteraceae; genus JAMXLO01. The sequence goes on along the minus strand of CAVZNH010000056.1, from coordinate 7,596 downwards.
CGACAGGCTAACCGGCCCTTCGTGCACTGAGAGATAACTGCCTACTCCATGACCGGTTCCATGGTCGTAATCCAATCCCACCTGCCACAGAGCACGTCGGGCGAACGCATCAAGATGCACGCCGCCTACACCTTGGGGAAAAACCAGCGTGGCGATTGCAATATGCCCCTTGATTACTCGCGTAGCGCGCTCGCGCAATTCCAGCGACGGATCAGCAGGGCCAGTCCAGATTGTTCGAGTAATATCGGTCGTGCCGTCGAGGTACTGTGCGCCAGAATTGATTAAGTATAGTTCGTTCGGCCGGATTGGTCGATTGCTCTCTGCAGTGACCCGGTAGTGGATAATTGCGCCATGCCTTCCGACTCCGGAAATCGCAGGGAAGCTTTCGCCACGGAATCCATCCACCTGTTCGCGTAAGGCCAGCAGCTTGGCGGCCGCCGACATTTCCGTCTCGCAGCCCCGGGGGCCGGCTTCGGCGAGGAAGTGCAGGAACCGAATCACCGCCACTGCATCCCGTAGATGCGCATTTCGGGCACCCTGCTGCTCGACTTCGTTTTTGCAGGCCTTTGGCAACAGGCATGGATCAGGAGCCGCGACAACCACCGCCCCAGCCTTGCGCAGCCTTTGGGCGAACCACACGGGGGTCGCGGCAGCGTCCACGCGAACTCGTTTGCCGTCGAGACGTTCCAGCGCTGGCCCCAACGCCCCGCGGGGAGCCACCGAGACTGTATTGCCAAGCCAAGCACGGGTTTCCTCAGGTAGCTTGCCCGGGTCCATGAACAGTTCCGCGCTGCCGTCGGCGTGCGCCAGCGCAACGCTCAGGGCGAATGGGGTAAACGGAACGTCGCCGCCACGGATATTTAACAGCCAAGCAATTGAGGCCGGATCGCTGATCACCGCCGCGTCCTGCTTCCCTTCGCGCAGTAGGCCGGCGATCTGTTCACGCTTTTTTGCGGCGGTCTGTCCAGCGTACTCAAGCGGATGCGGCTGTGCGGGCGCAAGCGGCGGAGGGGGACGATCCGTCCAGATCGCGTCGATGGGGTTGCCATCCACCGCCGTCATATCGAGACCGGCAGCGCCATAACGGGTTAATCCCTCCTCGCTAATTAACAGCGGGTCGTACGCGATCTTTGCGTCGGCCGGCGCATTTTTTGCCAGCCAGTCTTGGGGCGGCTCCTCAGTTATGTGTCTGCGCTCCCACAGGCGGCAGTCGATTTGTTCCGCAAGTTGCAGAACATAGCGACCATCGGTAAAGACCGCTGCCTTGTCCATCAGTACCTGCGGCCACTCCGGCACTTCCGGTGAACCCAGTGAGCCAGGCGAGACGCTCGGAGGACGGCGACACATATTCCCCCAAATATTCGTCGGCACGCGGGACAATGAGACCGTCCAGGCGCCGGTGTGCAAGTTCTTGGCGCAAACTTGTGAGGCGATCAGCGAAATCTCTCGTCATTTCTTGCCCCTCATCCAGCTATGCCTCAATTTCAGAACTCGTTAGGTATCCACGCGGGAGCCGCATGTCTGATCGGTTACCTCACCAATATCCCGGATGTCGACTGGTGGCCCGCGGCGCAGCGTGGCAACGCCAGCGCAACGTCATACAAGATCATGACCGATCGCGAGTTGTTCTATATCGGCCTGTCACGGTGTGACATACCACAAGTCTCTGAACCAACTTCGCAGCGAACCATGCCCATGGTCGTGATTATCTCGCCTACCGAATTGTCACAAGCACTCTGGCTGTGGTTGGCCGGCGCAAGATTAGGGTCGTCCACGAACCCTCGTGGAGACTCCCTTCCAATCGGAGGCCATGACGAAGGTGCGCGGCAATAACACTACGCGCCTGCGAACGTAGCAAGCCGGAAAGGATTGCCGTCCCTCCACGGGCCAAGTGCACCCCTAGGTGACGCGCCATCAGACATAGCGGGCGGGCGAGGATATTGGCGAGAATAAGATCATAGGGCCCCCTGGTGCGAACCACTGGATGTCGCCACCCATCCGCTAGCCGAACCTTAACGAGGCGACCTAATCGGTTCAGCTTTACATTTTGCTGCGCAACGCGCACCGACCATGGCTCGATGTCCGTCGCTAGCACACAGCGATTGAGGAGACGAGCGGCCGCGATCGCCAGAATTCCGGAGCCGGTTCCGAGATCCAAAACGCGTCGCGGGCGCCGCCAGGCGACCCGCTCCAACGCGCGCAGGCACCCACGCGTGGAACCATGCTCTCCCGACCCAAAGGCAAGGCCGGCATCCAAGGTCAGGGTGATTCGCCCTGCCGACATCGGGTACCGTAGATGGGTTCCACGCACTGCAAACCGCCTGCCAATTAGTTGCTCGGGAAACGACGCGTAGGTGCGTGCTAGCCATCCTGCGGTCGGCGTCGAGGCCCTCTGCGCCGATACCTCTACGCCGGTCAGGCGCGCGGCCAGCACGAGTGCAGCCGAAAGCTGAGGATCGCTGCTACCGATGGGCTTCAATCCTTCGACGCGCCAGGCACGCGTTCTGTTATCGCAGAAGAAGCCGACAGTGGTGCAGACGCTCGATAGTGCCGATACATAGACGTGGAGTGCGGACTCCGGCACATCGACTGAGATGGTTTCTAGCTCGGTGGCATGACGAAGATTGATGGCACGGCAATGAATAGGCCTCGCCGAAAAAGATCGCGTCACGCCTTCTCCACGAACCGGTCGAGCACGCGCTTCTCGCCTCCCTTTTCGAACGACACGTCCAGCCTGCCGTCCTCCGCCGTTTTCACGACGCCGTAGCCGAACTTCTCGTGAAACACGCGAGCGCCGACTGGAACTGCTTCGGCTCGTGCGGGACGCGCCGGTTGGTCCCATGCCTCGATCGTGCGGGTGCGCCGAGCCACAAGCGGAAATTGACCAGCGAACGTCGTTGCTGCGAGTGTCCTTGCATCGCGAGCCATCGCCGCCGACCCGGTCCGCTCTACATCGTCCGGCAATTCATCGATGAAGCGGCTGGGGATGCTAGTCTGCCAGTTGGCGTAGATCCGCCGGTTCGCCGCATGGCTCATGATTGCCCGCTGCCGCGCGCGGGTCAGGCCGACATATGCCAGCCGTCGCTCTTCCTCCAGCGACTTCACGCCTCCTTCATCCAATGCTCGCTGATTGGGAAACAGGCCCTCCTCCCAGCCAGGCAGGAACACCGTGTCGAACTCCAGTCCTTTTGCACCGTGCAGTGTCATGAGGCTGACGCGGTCGCCCTCAGCCGCTTCATCGTTCTCCATGACCAGCGACACGTGGTCGAGAAAGCCGGACAGCGTCTCGAAGTCGGCCAGCGCGCGCACCAGCTCCTTCAGGTTCTCCAGCCGACCCGCCGCCTCCGGCGACTTATCCCGCTGCCACATATCGGTATAGCCGCTTTCATCGAGCAGCGTGGCGACCGTCAGAACATGGCCGTCCTTCTCCAACTGCGCGTGCCAGCGCACGAAACCCCGCAGCAACGCGTCCATTTGCTCCTTGGTCCGGCCCTTCAGCGAACCGTTCGCGACCAACTTCGCGGCGGCTTCCATGAGCGGGATGCCATCCGCCCTCGCTGTTTCATGCATGGCCCGCAGTGCCGCATCGCCCACGCCGCGCCGCGGCACGTTGACGATGCGCTCGAACGCCAGGTCGTCGGCAGGCTGCACAACCAGACGCATGTAAGCGATCGCGTCGCGGATCTCCTGACGCTCATAGAACCGCAGCCCGCCGACCACGCGATACGGGATGCTCAGATTGATCAACCGTTCCTCGAATGCGCGGGTCTGGAAACCGGCGCGAACCAGGATGGCGATCTCCCTTAAAGGTTCGCCGTCGCGGCGTAGCGCCTCGATGCGGTTCCCGACCATGCGCGCTTCTTCGTCCGAGTCCCACAGCGCGACGACGGTCACGCGCTCGCCCGACGCGTCTTGCCGGCCGGGGCGCAGGGTCTTGCCAAGCCTTCCGTCATTGTGGGCGATCAGTCCCGACGCGGCGGCCAGGATCGGCGCCGTCGAGCGATAATTCGCCTCGAGCCGGATGATCTTCGCGCCAGGAAAATCATGCTCGAAACGCAGGATGTTCTCGACCTCGGCGCCACGCCATGAATAGATCGACTGATCGTCGTCGCCGACACAGCAGATGTTCCTCTGCGCCTGTGCCAGCAATCGCAGCCAGAGATACTGCACCAGGTTGGTGTCCTGGTATTCGTCGACCAGGATGTAACGGAACATCCGATGATACTGCGCGAGGACGTCCGGCTGTTCGCGCATCAGCTCGGTCATGTACAGCAGAAGGTCCCCGAAGTCCGTGGCGTTCAGCGATCGCAGCCGCGCCTGAAACGCCGCGTACAGAGCGCGAGCCTGGCCGCCGGCAAAGTCCGTATCCTCGGCCGTTGTCACGCGAGACGGCGTCAGGCCACGATCCTTCCAGCGTTGGATCACCGCCATCATCGCCGGTGGCACCCAGCGCTTGGTGTCGACCCGCTCGGCCTCCATCACCTGCTTCAGCAATCGGAGCTGGTCGTCCGAGTCGAGGATGGTGAAATTCGACTTCAGCCCGACCAGTTCCGCGTGACGTCGCAGCATGCGCGCGCAGAGCGCGTGGAAGGTGCCGAGCCACAGTCCCTCGACCGGCCGGCTGATGATGGCGCTGACCCGTTCGCGCATCTCCCGGGCGGCCTTGTTGGTGAATGTCACCGCCAGCACCTGGCTCGGGTAGGCACGGCCGGTCAGCAGGATATGAGCGAAGCGTGTGGTCAGCACGCGGGTCTTGCCGGTCCCCGCGCCGGCGAGGACGAGAAGCGGACCATCCACCGTCTCGACAGCTTCCCGCTGTTCGGCATTCAGGCGCGCAAGGTAGTCGGTCATGGTCAGGGTATAGGGCGCGACACCGCTTCGGACCAAACGGTAGCGCGCGGATCATTTCGCCGCGCCTGGCCTGACCCCCAGGATATGCGCGATCGCGTAGGTCAGCTCCGGCCGATTGAGCGTATAGAAGTGGAACTCGTCCACCCCGTTGGCCTGGAGCAGCCGCACCTGCTCGGCGGCCACGACGGCGCCCACCATCCGGCGAGTCTCCGGGTCGTCATCGAGTCCCTCGAACATATGGCCCAGCCAGTCCGGAATGCTCGCCCCCGACAGCGCCGACATCCGCCGCAGCCCGGCCAGATTGGTCACCGGCATGATGCCGGGCACAACAGGCGCGGTGATGCCGGCGGCCAGGCACAGATCCAGGAACCGCAGGTAAACCGCCGTGTCGAAGAAGAAGTTGGTGATCGCCCGACTGGCGCCGGCGTCGAGCTTGCGCTTCAGGTTGTCGAGGTCGCTCATCCGCGATGTCGCCTGGGGATGGACCTCGGGATAGGCCGCCACGGAGATCTCGAACGGGGCAATGCGCTTCAGCCCCGCGACCAGGTCCACGGCATACGGATAGCCGTTCGGATGAGGCTGGTAGGTCTCCCCTGGCGGCGGCGTCGCCCCGAAGTGCCACGATGTGGCGTACCCCCGCGTCCCAATACTGTTGCGCCACCTCGTCCACACCTTCCCGCGTCGCTTCCACGCAGGTCAGGTGCGCCGCCGGCACAAGGCCGGTCTCGCGCACGATGCGTGTCACCGTGGCGTGGGTACGCTGGCGTGTGCTGCCACCGGCCCCGTAGGTGACCGACACGAACCTCGGAGCCAGCGGCTCCAGCCGCCTGATGCACAGCCAGAGCTGCTGCTCCAGTGCCTCGGTCTTCGGCGGAAAGAACTCGAAGGACAACAATGGCGGAGGGTGGGCGGCACCCCTTGCCGGAAGGGCGCTGAAACGCGTACCGGTAAGCCAGCGTTCCAGTGTAGGACGGGGCGCGCTCTCGGTCGCCGGCGCGTCAGGGAGATCATTCATGGCTCTTTTTCCCAGGTTCTCGAGCCGGCGCAAGGGCAGATCGTGTGGGGCACGCTCAGATTGCGCTGAGGCCGCCCCACGCCTACCCTCCGGCAAGCTGATCGTAACCACCCGCTGCTATTAGCGGGCGCGGGGTTGTCTCCCGCCGCCCTGAACTTCGCTCGAGGAATCCGATGCTTGCCGTCATTCGTTGTCACCTCCTGGTGATCACCGCGATCGTGGTATGCGGCCTGAATGGTTGCGCCACGCCCCCCCCGCCCAGCGATAAGGACGCCCTTGCGGATTACAACGAAACCAACGATCCACTTGAGCCCACCAACCGCGCGATCTATGCGTTCAACAATGGGCTCGACACAGTGATCATGCGGCCGGCCGCACAGGCCTATCGCTTTCTGATTCCGGCACCCGTGCGCGGCGGCATCCACAACGTGTTGTCCAATCTCGGCACCCCGGTTCAGCTCGGCAACGACATCCTGGAAGGCAAACCCCGCCGAGCCGGCGACACCACGATGCGCTTCCTTATCAACACCACCGCGGGCGTACTCGGCATCTTCGACGTCGCCCAGGGGTGGGGATACCCCGACCATGACTCGGACTTTGGCATGACAATGGCCCTGTGGGGGCTTCCGGAGGGCCCGTTCCTGTTCCTGCCCGTGTTCGGTCCGTCCGATCCACGCGATGCGGTGGGACTCGGCGTCAATGCTGCAATGGATCCATTCACCTGGGTGGGTCAGGGGACAGCCGTTCGGGCACTCGACTGGTCTCGCTTCGCGATGAACGGGCTTGACCAGCGCGAGCGCCACCTCGACGATATCGACAGCATCAAAAAGACGGCGCTGGATCCTTACGCAACGTTCCGTAGCCTGTATCGGCAACACCGGCGGGCGCAGATCGAGGATGCTCGGAATGACAAGCGTGCCACGATCCCAGTGTGGTTCCCGCAATCCGGGACACCCAATACAGCGACCTACTCGCCGGCCGTGTCACCGTCCTATTGACTGAGGCTAACAACATGCCGAAGCGACGTGCCTTCCTGCTCCAAATTGGAGCTTGCCTGTTGCCGACGATGCGAGCTGGCTCGCCCCGCGTTCGCCCAAGGTGCGGCCGGGGCGGCTAGCGCGTTCGTGAAGAGCATCGGGGATAAGCTCGTCGCTGTCGTGAACGGACCTGAGAGTGGCCGCGAAAAACGCGCGAAGCTGACTACGATCATCGATGGCGCCGTCGATGTGGATGGCGTGGCACGTTTCTGCCTCGGGAGGTTTTGGCGCAATGCGTCCGCCGACCAGCAACAGCGCTACACTGAACTGTTTCATCAGGTGCTTGTGAACAATATCACCGCGAAGCTGGGCGAGTATCGCGGCGTCCGCTTTACCATGGGTCGGGCGCAAATGCGCGACGACAATGCCGCGGTATCCACAGTCGTGGAGCGGCCAAACAATCCACCGACCAATGTGGACTGGATCATCAGCAATCCGACCACTTCTCCAAAGATCATCGATGTCATCGCCGAGGGGACGTCGCTGCGCCTGACCCAGCGGCAGGATTACGCGTCCTATCTGAACCGCAACAACGATAACATCGATGCGCTGATCAACGCCATGCGGCAGCAGGTGGCGCAAGCGAGTTAGAACCAGGTTGAGTTTTTGGGGGCATAGCGCCGGCCTGTCGGAATTCTGTGTGCGGAGTTTGACCAGTCCCTGTGGGCGGTTTGTCACTTAGATCGTTGCGGC
>CAVZNH010000055.1:0-75344 GCA_963776505.1 uncultured Alphaproteobacteria bacterium | reverse complement strand
TCATAAGCGAAGGATGAGCCTCTGATCACGGGACCGTGGGCAATTGTTACGTGCAAGTAAGGACGCCTGAGGCATGAAAGTCTTGCTGACCGGCGGATGCGGCTTCATCGGTTCGGCTGTGGTGCGCCATCTGATACGCGACACGGACCACGTGGTGATCAACGTCGACAAGTTGACCTATGCCGCCTCCGAGGACGCGCTGGAGAAAGCGCGAGGTCACACCGACATGTCCTGATCCGCGCTGATATCACCGACGGCGCGGCGATGCGGCAGATCTTCGCGACCCATCAGCCCGACGCGGTGATGCACCTGGCGGCGGAAAGCCATGTCGATCGCTCGATCGACGGCCCGGCCACGTTCATCGAGACCAACGTTATCGGCACATTCACGCTGTTGGAGGCATCGCGGCAATACTCTGCCGGGCTGAGCCCGGCGCGGCGCGGCGGCGTTTCGGTTTCATCACATATCCACCGACGAGGTGTTCGGCGCGCTTGGCGCGGATGATCCGCCGTTCGACGAGACGACAAGCTACGATCCGCGCAGCCCATATTCGGCGAGCAAGGCGGCGTCCGACCATCTGGTGCGGGCGTGGTTCCACACCTATGGGCTGCCGACCCTCGTCTCCAACACGGCCAACAACTACGGGCCGTGGCAATTCCCGGAGAAGCTGATCCCGCTGGTCACGCTGAACGCGCTGGAGGGCAAGCCTCTGCCGGTGTATGGCGACGGCTCGAACCGGCGCGACTGGATCTTCGTCGAGGACCACGCGGTCGCGCTGGTGCGCGTGCTGGAGCTTGGCGAGCCAGGCGCGACGTACGCGATCGGTGCCCGCCAGCCACGCAGCAATCTCGACGTGGTGCGGGCGATCTGCGCGGAACTGGATCGCCGGTGCCGGATCCCGCTGGAGCGCGCGAACGGCCGATCCACTTCGTCACGGATCGGCCGGGGCATGATTTCCGCTATGAGATCGACCCCACGCGCGCCGAGACAGCGCTTGGCTGGACCGCGCCGCACGACTTCGAGGCCGGCCTTGCGCGCACCATCGAGTGGTATCTTGCGAACCGCGAATGGTGGCAGACGGTGCGCGTCGGGCGCTATGCGGGACAACGGTTGGGAACTGCGGCATGAAAGGCATTCTGCTCGCCGGTGGCTCCGGCACGCGGCTGCATCCGATGACCTTGGCGGCGTCCAAGCAGTTGCTGCCGGTCTACGACAAGCCGATGGTGTATTATCCGCTGTCGACGCTGATGCTCGCCGGCATCCGCGACATCCTGGTGATCTCGACGCCTGAGGACCTGCCGCAGTTCAGCAAGCTGCTGGGCGACGGCGAACGCTTCGGCGTGCACTTCACCTACGCTGAACAGAAGCGCCCCGACGGGATCGCGCAGGCCTTCCTGATCGGCCGCGATTGGATTGCCGGCGAGGCCTGCGCGCTGGCGCTCGGCGACAACCTCATTCATGCCGACCATCTGTCTGCATTGCTGCGCACGGCGGCGGCGCGACCGCATGGCGCGACCGTGTTCGCGTATCAGGTGCGTGATCCGGAGCGCTACGGCGTGGTGTCGTTCGACGCGGCGGGGCGCGCGATGGATATCGTGGAGAAGCCCACGGCAACGGAATCCAACTGGGCGGTGACCGGCCTGTATTTCTACGATCAGACGGTCAGCGACCTGGCGCGCACCATTCGTCCCTCCGGGCGCGGCGAGCTGGAGATCACCGACCTCAACCGGCTGTATCTCGATGCCGGCGTGCTGGCGGTGGAGCGGCTGTCGCGCGGCTGCGCGTGGCTCGATGCGGGCACGCCTGATTCGCTGCTGCAGGCGGCGACCTTCGTGCAGACCATCCAGTCGCGCACTGGAATGCTGGTCGGCTGTCCGGAGGAAGTCGCATTTCGCATGGGATATATCGACGTGGATACGCTGCGCTCACACGCGCGTCATTTGGGCAAGACAGAATTGGGACGCGTGCTGATGGAACTGGCCGAGGGGGAGCAGGAATGATTGTTGAGCCGACCTGCATTCCGGATGTTCTGCTGATCACGCCGCCGCGCTTTCTCGACGACCGCGGCTTCTTTTCGGAAACCTGGAATGAACGCCGCTTCGTTGAGGCGGGCGTGCCGGGTCCGTTCGTGCAGGACAATCACGCGCGGTCGGCTGATCGCGGTGTGGTGCGCGGACTGCACCTGCAGATCGCGCCCAATGCGCAGGGCAAGCTGGTTCGGGTGGTGCGCGGATCGATCTGGGATGTTGCCGTGGACATCAGGCACGGCTCGCCGACATATGGCCGCCATGCCGGCGTCGTGCTGTCGGCGGAGAACTGGCAGCAACTTTGGATCCCGGCGGGATTGCTGCATGGCTATTGCACGCTCGAGGCGGACACCGAGGTGATCTACAAGGTCACCGCGCCCTGGGACCGGCAGGCGGAACGTGGGGTGATCTGGAACGATCCGGAACTCGCGATTCCGTGGCCGATCGCGCCGGACGAGGCGATCCTGTCAGACAAGGATCGCATCCTGCCGCGCCTGGCGGAGTGCGGCGAGTGGCACACAGCGTGACATGACGGCACCGATCCTGGTCATTGGCGTTACCGGGCAGCTTGCGGTGTCGCTGGCGGAGGCGGCGCCGGCGCGCGGGCTGGCGGTGGAGTGCGTGGGGCCTCCGAGGCTGGATTTCGATCGGCCTGAAAGCGTGCGCGAGGTATTCGCGGCAAGTACGCCGCCGCTGGTGATCAATGCCGCAGCCTATACCGCGGTGGATGCGGCCGAGGACGACGCGGCAGCGGCGTTCAGGGCGAATTGCGATGGGCCGCGGGAGTTGGCTCGGCTGTGCGAGGCGGCTGGCATTCCGCTGATCCACGTTTCGACCGACTATGTGTTCGATGGGCTTAAGGGTGCGCCGTATGTGGAGACCGACGCGGTCGCACCACAAGGCGTTTACGGTTCAAGCAAGCTTGCCGGCGAGCAGGCGGTGCTCGCGGAGTGCTCACGCGGGATCGTGGTGCGGACGTCGTGGCTGTATTCGCCGATCGGCAACAACTTTGTCCGCACGATGCTTGCCGCCGGGCAGCGCCACAAGCATCTGCGTGTCGTGGCGGACCAGTGCGGCTGTCCGACAAGTGCTGTGGATCTGGCGCAGGCGATTCTCGGCATTGCCGCGCGGTTGACGACCGACGGTTGGCAGAGCGGCTATGCCGGTGTCTATCACGCCGCCGGGACGGGTGCCGCGACATGGCATGAGCTGGCGACCGCGACCTTCGCGGCGGCGGCGAGTCACGGTGCGGAGACGCCGACGATCGCGCCGATCACAACGGATGAGTGGCCGACGAGAGTGAAGCGACCGGCTGACTTCGCGCCTCGACTGCGGCAAGCTCGCCGCGGTGTTCGGCCTGCGGCTGCCGGCGTGGCAGGACGGGCTGGCACGCACCGTTGAGGCGATCTTCGCCGCGCACGCGCTCAGCCGAGTGTAACCGCGCACGTCTCCGAGCCGCACCAGGCACTTCCATGGCGCGAACTTGCGACGGTTGGTAAGGTTGCCGAGGCCGGGTGGGGCGTGGTATTTGCGCGTTCCGCGCTCCGGTGGGGGATAGTTTAGCGGTAGAACTCCCGGCTCTGGACCGGGCAGCCTTGGTTCGAATCCAGGTCCCCCAGCCAGCGAAGACGTCAGCAAACTGAGTGCCTTTAGAGTGGCGAGCGGACATTGCGGGATGCCTGTTTCGACCGAAAGTGACCCCGACGATATATGGTAAGAGCACGTGGCGAGGCGATCACTGGTTGCGATCGCCTCGCCAGTCCCAGCTTTCGATCACATGACGACGAGGGTCGGTTTGAGGGCAACGGGCCGGGCCATGTTGTAGAAGTTGGGCGAGGTCGCCATCACCGCCTCGTGGATCTCGGCAAATTCATGCCTGGTGCCGCTACCCTTGATGCGGACAATATAGTTCAGGTTCTCGTAGCCTGGCGGCACGGCGGAATCGATTCCGAGAAAGCCGCGGAGGTCGATCTCGCCATCGGTCTCGATCTCCAGGCTTTCGAGGGTGATTCCGCGTACCGCGCACTGCGCTACATAGCCCACCGTCATGCAGGCGTTGAGCGCGGCGATCAAATGTTCCTGCGGGTTGGCGAATCGGTTCGTTCCGCCCAGTTCACAAGGTTCGTCGATATCGATCGAGAACCGGCGCGGCACCCGTTTTCCACCGATCTCGAAACTCTCGACCTCCGCACGGCTCCGCGTCTGGCCCTGCCAGGTCGTGGTGACGCGCCAGTTTGTCTTGCCTTTCGTGGCGTCCCGCCTGACGCCCTCGATCAGGGCGAGCAGGTCGTCGACATTGATGTCATTGACGACATTCGGGACCGCGGTCTTTGTTTGGGCACTCATGTTTGGTTACCTTTACCTGGGTGATGATCAGAGTTCGTATTGGTTCATTGAAGCGTGGCGAGCGCCGCGTGAATGCGCCTCCCCTGGTTCTCGGTTATCAGACGGGAAAGCACTCTGTTGAAGTGTGGGTGCCCGGCGCCTGAGTGGATGTATTGCCAGCGGTAAGATTTGAGGAATGCGGCCTCGATCGCCCTCCCCTCGACCTCGCCGACCGCACGGCCGCACTTCGCCGCGAAGTACCCCGCATCGGCTTTGGCCTGGCCTCGCAGGATGCCATCCACCGCCCCGACCAGATCGATGAAGTCGTCGACCGCCCGGTCGCGCTCCTCCGCCGTCAACCCGGCGTCGTGGCGCAGCCATTCGAGTTCGTCGAGGATCGCGTGCTGGCTTTCCTCTTTCCAATGAAACAGGAAGACGTCCTTGAACAATTCGGAGAGTTCCGTGTCGGGATCGATGCTCTGGCGATAGTGCAGCTGCGTGAACAGCTCGATATCCAAGGTCAGTGCCAATACCGACCATGTGCTCTTGCCGAGTACCGCGTGCGCGACGGCATCGGCGTCGAAGTCGAAACGATAGCCGGCGGGCAGGACGTCGCCGGCCATCGTGTCGATGCGGCGGAACAGCGCCTGGTGCTTCAACTCCTCCTCGCTGAACCGAACCAGCGCCTCGAGTGCGACCTGGTCGCCAAACCAGTGATCCCGACTCAGCTCCAGGACCTTGGCATTGATGAAGCGCTCGACCAGACCAAAGACATTCGCATAGGTACGGCCCTGGATCTGGCTGACGAACCGTCTTTCATGCGCTGACAGCGTCGTGAACTCATCGGCCAGAGTAAGCCCATCCGGCAGGAATTTGTGGGCGACATCGAAGTGGCGTGAGCGGATCACGTCCTTATCCATGTCCCAGTTGACCCGCCTGGACGTGTCAATGCAGCGCGCATAGCGATCGGTGTCAGAGATCCTGTTGATCGCATTCATTGCTTGGCTCCTTTCCCAAAGTCCGCGCCGGCCGAATGGACAACCGGCCGGCTGACGCGGTTATCTGTAGGCTGGAGGGCCAACGACGTTCCATGACCGGCCCACCGGGAGACATGACCGAAACACCGGATCCGACCAGGAAGCCGCTATGGACGCATTATCCGACGTTTTGAGGGTGGCGCATTTGACCGGTGGCGTGTTCTTGCACGCGGACTTCTTCGCGCCATGGTGCATAGCCGCGCGCATCGGGGCCGAGCACTGCGCGCCTGCTCTCGGACCCGCGTCCCACATGATTGCTTATCATTACGTCGTCGAGGGAGAATTTCGTATCCGGATCGCGGACGAGGGCCGAGACGGACTCGTGATTGGGGCCGGCGAAGTCGTCATGCTGCCGCGCAATGACGTGCATCTGATGGGCAGCGATCTGAGTCTGCCCCCGGTGGAGGGCCACGAAATCATCAAGGCGCCGAAGGACGGCGAGCTGTTCTCCATCCATCATGGCGGCGACGGTGGGCGGACGCGGATGGTCTGTGGGTTCCTCGGATGCTCCAGCGCCGAAGGCAATCCGGTGATCTCGACCCTGCCCCCCCTGCTCGTGCTCAACGTCGAGCAAGGAGGTGCAGCGGAATGGATTCGCTCAACCTTCCAATATGCAGCGGAGGAGGTCTCCGCCGGCCGTCCGGGATCAGAGACCGTGCTGGCCAAGCTTTCGGAGCTGTTGTTTGTCGAGGCGGTGCGGCGTTATGCGGAAACACTGCCGGAAGGCCAGACCGGATGGCTCGCCGGATTGCGGGATCCTCACGTCGCGCGCGCACTCGCGTTGCTGCACCGCGACATCACGCGGCGTTGGACCGTCGATGACCTTGGCCGCGAGGTCGGCCTGTCGCGTTCAGCATTGGCCGACCGCTTCATTCGCCTGATCGGTGTGCCGCCGATTCAGTATCTCGCCAGTTGGCGCATGCAGGTCGCGGCGCAGAAGCTCCGCGGTACCAGTGCATCCCTCGCACAGATCGCCGAAATTGTCGGCTACGACTTCGAGGCCGCATTTTCCCGCGCGTTCAAGAAGGCGATCGGTGCAGCGCCAGCCACGTGGCGACGCTCGGCCACGTCGCGGCTATAGCGATCAACGATCGGTTCGAGCCGTGTGGTCTGACGCAGCCCTCAGTGCGGGAGGCCCTCCACCAGGAGTTGACTCAGGCGGCGTGAGTAAAGTGTCTGATAATTTTCAGAGCTCAGCCGACATGCTGCCGCCCCGCGAATGTTCTCCCATAGCTCCTCGTCGCGGTACAATCTTGTAACGCAATTCGCAAAGCTGCCGGGATCCGCCGCTTCTGCAGCAAGCAGCTCCTCCTGGTGTCGCCAACCGAGCTGTCGCCGCAGCAATTCCGTCGTCACGACTGGAATGCCAAAGGATGCAGCTTCGTACACCTTGTATGGGGCACCAGCGGCAAACCGGGTCGGTGCCACGAAGACGCGATGGGAACCATACAGGCCATCTGTCGCAGAAACCGGGCCGACCAGAGTGATTCTCGAATGGTCGCGGAAGCGATCGAGTGTCACCTCTTTTCCAAGGTATCCCGCAATCGTCAAGCGGGTCTCCGATCCCAAATCTTCCTCTATCAATGGCAGCACCTCATCAATGAACCAGCAGAGACTATCGAAATTCGGACTTGCAAAAGTGTGGATTGCGCCGACGAACAGGATCCCCGACCGGGTCTCAAATCGGCGCGGCGTCAATGCGACTTCGCGCATGCTGCCAATTACCGACACACACGGCGAAACCAGCCGCCGCAGCACGGCGGCCTCCGCTTCGTTGACGGCGACAATCTGCTGGCAAAAGGATGCGTTCTCGAATTCACGGCGGATTTCTTCGTCCAGCTTCAACGACGGAGTGGCGCCCGTCAGTGCAGCACGGATCTCGTCGCGAACAGCAAAGATAGCCTCAGTGTCCAGCACGATCTGTGGCGGGCGACCCTTGCCAACAATCACTGGCTCCAAAATTGGTCGCACACGATCCAGGTTGTGTGTCCGGACGATCCAGATTGTGTCGTAATACCCATCCCGTGCCTCGAGGAATGCTCCAAGATCCTCGAGCGAGCGGTCGTGCATGACCTCTACCGTCTCTGGAATATCGGCGTACATCGCCGCCGGGTCAGAAGATGCACTGTATATCGGGAATACAGTGACGTGGAGCCCCATCGAGGCCATCACCCGGATCAAGTCGTTGGACCGCACGAAGCCCGACCCGAGCATCCGCAGCGGAACCTGGTCATCGATGAACAGGATGCGCTTTCGGTCGTCCTCGATCGAACGCGCGAACAACTCTGCTCGCCGGTCGGCAATGTAGCGAAAGCGCAGATAGCTCTGGTTGCGGCGTATGAACACCTCGCGCGCCCGAGCGGTCTCGGCTTCGACGGCACGAAAACTGCTGGCGCTGCCGTACTCGTAATGATGGATCACGACGGCGGGATCGTAGACGACCCGAAAGCCTGCCTGCCTCGCCCGAATGCACAGGTCGGCATCCTCGTAATAGGCAGGTGCGAACTCGTCCGAGAGGCCTTCGAGTGCCGCCAGCACCTCGCCGCGAATCATGAGGAACGCGCCAGAGCAGAAGTCGACGTCGCGCACGAAATTGGCCTCGGGTGCCAGCGGCGAGGCATCGCGCATATAGCCAAGCGACGAGCCATCGCGCCAGAGGATGCAGCCAGCCTCCTGGAGCCGGCCGTGGGTGCGGATGATCTTGCCACCGACCGCGCCGATACGCGGATCGGAGTGGAGGCGCCGCAACGCCGCGGCGATTGCGCCGGGTCCGAGTTCGACATCGTTGTTCAGCAGCAGCACCGCGTCTCCGGTAACTGCGGTCAGCCCCGCATTGCAGCCACGGACGAAGCCCAGATTGACGTCGAACCGCAGAAGGCTCGCGCCGTGCACATAGCGGCCGATGAACCGCGTCTCGTCACTGGAGCCGGAGTTAACCAGCACGAGCTCAATCGGTGCCGGCCAGTTCTGCCGCAGCGAACTCAGCGCCTGCATCGTGAATTCGAACTGGTTGTGCAGCACCATGACGACCGAAAGCCCGGGCTTGTCGGTGACCGTGAAATCCAGCGGCTGGCGGGCGAACAGCGGCAGCAGGTTCCGGGCCCGCGCCCGGAACAGCGTCTTCGCCTGCCCTTCGGTCACGTCATCATCCGGCGGCGGCAGCACGGCGAGCCCAGCCTCACGGCCGATCGTCAGGTAATGCGCGAAGCCGTGCGGGGCGGCGCCCGCTTCCAGGTCCGTGCGGACGGAGCGGTGCGCCGTCACATAGTAGTGCAGGTCGAACGACTCGCTGGGTGAGCGCAGTTCGCGCGCACCGGACCGCAGGAAGTGCTCGTAGCCGTTGCGGTGGCGGCCGGTCTCGACTGCCGTGCTGATGTCTGGGTAGCGGGCGAGATAGTAGCGTTCCGAGAAGTGCGGGAGTGGGTCGAACTCGGTCGGGGTGTCGTTCGCCAGGTAGTGATGCAGCGGGCAGAGCCATCGTCGCGCGGCGATTGCATCCGCCACGTCGGGATAACGCTGCAGGTACCATTCCGGGTGGAAGTATGGCGTCGTGCGCAGCAGGCTTCCGCCAAGCGACAGCCGTCGCAGGTAGTGGATGAAGGGGCCTTCCGCTTCGGCCTCGGCCAGGTCGTCGGCGGAGAGCTGGCTCAGGTAGGTGGTGCGGTCGAAGAAGGGAGCGCAGGCCCTGGTAAAAGAATGAGCCGCCCGATGGGGAGCGCCATCACGACGAGAAGCTGACATTGGGACGCCGCCGCAAGCCCGGTGCTCCTGTCGCAACGAGCCGTCACCGGCGCCGCGTCGGCGCCAATCCGCGCCGCGGGCCCAACTCCGCGTCGGCGCGCCATCTTCACCATCGTCTCCTGCAACTACATCGCCTACGCGGTCACCCTCATGCAGTCGGTCCGCGATTTCCACCCGGAGGCGGACCGCTTCATCGTTCTGGCAGACAGCTACCGGGAATTCCCCGGCCTGGACGCCGCGGCCGACCTGATCTTCTGCGACGAGATCGGCATCGAGCTGATCTCGAACATGCAGCTTTGGTACTCGGTCATCGAGTTCAACACTGCCATCAAACCGTTCGTCTTCCGCCACCTGTTCGACCGCTTCGCCTATGACGAGGTGGTCTATCTCGATCCCGACATCCTGCTGTTCCGCCCCATGGTGGAGGTCCTCGACGGGCTGGCGCGCACAACATCGTGCTGATCCCGCACATCATGGAGCCGCTCCAGGACGGCAAGGAGCCGTCAGACCTCAGCATCATGAAGTCCGGCGTCTACAACCTGGGCTTTCTCGGCGTGCGCAACGATCCTGAGGCACGCGCCCTCATCGCCTGGTGGGGCGAGCGGTGCTACCTGCACTGTCGTGTGGACGTCGCGGGCCACATGTTCACCGACCAGCGCTGGATGGACCTGGCGCCAACCTTCGTGCCCAATCCGTTGATCCTGCGGCACCCGGGCTATAACGTGGCCTACTGGAATCTCGCTCACCGTCGCATGGAACAGGACGGTGACGGCACCTGGCTGGTCAATGGCGGCCCGCTGGTCTTCTTCCATTTCAGTGGCATCAGTCCCGAGGACCCGACGGTCTTCTCCAAGCATCAGAACCGCTTCACGGCGGAGACGCTGGGGCCGGTGTCGGCGCTATGCGAATTCTACCGCCAGCGTGTGATCGCGAACGGCTGGGAGAAGTACTCGCGACTTCGCTATGGATTCGCGGCGTTCCCCAACGGCCGTCCGATCGAGGACGCCATGCGTCAGTGGTTGCGGCGCGCCGTCGACAACGGACGCATGGACGCCATGTCGCGTGTGGTAGCGGAGCCGAACTTCTTCGATCAGCCGGACGAGGAAGCTGCCGAGAAGGGCGTCACTGTCACACGCTTCATGTTCGAGTTCTGGCTGAACCGTCGGGACCTGCAGGAGGCATTCGATATTTTCACGCCGCGGGGCAGCCATGGCTACCTCGAATGGTTCCTCAATGGCGAGGCGCGCAGGCAGGGTGTCGACGGGCGCAGCATAGCGGCTGCTCGCCGGATCAGGAACGAGCCGGAGGCCCGTCCGGCCTCGGTCGACGATGTCGCGCCGCCGTGGCCATCGGTGAGCCGCTCCGCCTGGCAGGGGCCAGCACGCGAAGCGATCCGGTTCCTCGAAGGCGACGTCACGGCACAGCTAGACGCCAAGCGGATCCTCGTGCCGGTCCAGGTTGCCCTGAGCTGGGAGCTGCGTTCGGACCTGCGCGCGCATTTCAGGCTTGAGACGGCCGATAACCTTTATCGTTTCCTGGGGTGGGCGCTGACCAGCGGGGTTGAGGAAGGCGTGGTGAACTGTCATGAGTTTTCCCCGCAATTCCTGCAGCAGATGGCACATGAGTCGTCCACCTCCAGCTACTATCGCGACGTTCCGATAACGGCCGGCCTCGTCGCAACCAGGTTCGTCGAGTCAGACAACAAGTGCTACGATCCCCGGCGCCGGTTCCCGGTCGAACGCGCCGGCCGGCTGGCTCACGGTCTCTGGTTCACGTATGTCGCCGCGAGGCGATTCAATTGGCCGCAACAGCTTGTGGCGCCGCTGCGTGCCCATTTTGACGCGCCCAGTGGCGTCGAGGTCGATGGATTCCAGTTGACAAACGCCATGCTGGCGATCTGGAACCTTCGCGATGACGTGCAGAAGATTTTTCCGCTCGACACCAGCGTTTCGATAAGGAGCTATATCGTCTGGCTATTAACCTTTGGACTGCGGGAGCTGGAGATCTCTGTCGATCAACTCGGTGACGGGCTGCAAGGCTATCTGCTGTCGGAGTCGCCACGGCAGTTGCTGTTGGAACGGGTCCTTGAATTGCTTTACGAGACGCGGCCCGATCTACAGCAGCAATTCGACATCACCACTGCGGCTGGCTGGGCCGCGCTCAGGACCTGGTGGTGGAATGATGCAACCGGGTCCCATGATAAACCAGCGGCAACCGCTCACTGTAGCCCTACCGACGTGACTGAGACCGAACAGGAGCGGCCGACGTACACGGCCAAGGTCGCACTGACAGGACAATGGTCTGCTCCGACAGGGCGAGGTGAGGACGTGCGCTGTTCGGCGGTTTCCCTGCAGGCGGCTGGTTTCTCCGATTTTCTCATTATTGATTCTGACACACATCAAGTCTTGCGGCCTGATGGTTCCGCGTTGTCGACTCCCTGCAAGGTGGCGGTCGAGATCAATATTTTGCACCTTAACGCGGATACCGCCTATGCAGATTGGCGGCTCATGCAGAGATTACGGGTGTTTGCGAAGACGATTGTGGGTTTTTGGGCGTGGGAGCTCGAACGTCTGCCTGGCTGCTGGCGCCACTCATTTTCCTTCTTTGACGAAATCTGGGCGTCGACGCGTTTTGCGGCGGCTGCATTCTCGCGTGAACAACTACGTCCGGTTCGCCTGATGCCCATGGCGGTATTTGTGCCAGAAACGCCGCGAGAACTCGGGCGTCGTGAACTGGACCTGCCTGCAGATGCCACGGTGTTTCTCTTCGTTTTCCATTTCGGGTCATTTATCAGTCGGAAAAATCCTGAGGCAGTCGTGCGCGCCTTCCTGCAGGCCTTCCCGTCGGGTGACGAACAGGTTTTCCTGGTCATCAAGACGATGGGCGCTGAGGACAACTACGAACGTCTCGAGCAGCTGCGCGAGCTGTGTGCCGATCCTCGAATTTCGCTGCGGGACATCAGGATGGTCCGTGACGAGCTGATTGGTCTCATCAAGGCCTCCGACGCTTTCGTTTCGCTACACCGCTCCGAGGGATTTGGTCGCGGACCAGCCGAGGCCATGCTGTTCGGCCGACCCACGATTCTGACTGCCTATTCCGGAACAAGCGATTTCGCGACGAGTAAGTGCGCCTATCTCGTGGACTACGCGCTCGTTCCGGTCCTTGCCGGCGAGTATATTGGCGTTGACGGTCAGAACTGGGCTGACGCCAACGTTGCTACCGCGGCACGCCATATGCGGACGATTTATGAGCGGCCGGAAAGTGCTCGCCGCATAGGGCAGCGCGGTAAAACGGAGATCGCGCGGCTCTTGAACCCATCGGTCGTCGGCAGGGCGATGCATGCCCAGTTGCTGAAGTTATTGTCGCAGAGAGATCGGGATCAAATGGAGGGCGGGCTTGCTCGACCTTGTAGCAAAGAGGCAGAACTCGCTGCGTCTAGAAGGGTTCGCCTGGTTGACAATCACCAGAGACGTGTGAGGCAGAAAGTACTTGGATGAGTCCGCGGCTCGGATGGGCTTTCGAGGACGGTGGCTCGCTCCTGCTGTTCGGCACGAGCGGCGCGGCGGCCAGGGCGGCGATGGATGCCGATGGAGCCTTGTAACGCCGCTCAGGAACGATCCGCACCGGGCAAGTCGCCGTATCGAGGACGCGTCTTGCGACGCGGCCGATCGACGAGGGCGGGCGCCACGATTTCCGTTCGCCCGATGGCGTTCTATTTGCACGCCACGCTGTTGGCGCCCTGGTTCTCATTCGGCGGCGCGAACTGCTCTCGCGACGCCACGCTGTTGGAACCCTGGTTCTGGTTCGGTGGCGCGAATTGCTCTCGCGACGCCACGCTGTTGCCGCCTTGGTTTTGGTTGGGTGGGGCAAACTCATAGCCTGCGCGGTGAACGCCGCATGCAGCATAGCCCGTGCCGGTCAACGCCAATCCGATCGCGGCGGCCGCTGTGAGTGTTCTGAAATTCATTGGAATTCTCCCTAAGTTACCAAGTCGTTAAGCTTCTGTGGACCGGTTCAAGCGACTGACATTGATCTGGGATCAAGTCTTGCCTGATGGATGCGCCGGCCGAATTAGCGCCTTCCGAACAGTGTGCCGGCCTCGTCGCGCAGCGCCGTGCGTGAGATGTCGTCGGTGTAGAACATGTGGCCGCCCGGATGGACCGATAGCTTTATTCGCGCGGCAATGTCTGTTTCCGGCAGCTGATCGAGCAGCAATTGCGTGCCGAAATACGGTGTGATCAGATCGAACAGGCCATGCATGATCAGCACCGAAAGACGCGGATCGAGCGACAGTGCGGTGCGCATCGCATCCATTGACTGCGGCGAGTTCCAAATGCCGCGACCCCAGTCCCATTGGTGGTTGGCCTCGGCGTTGCCCAACCGGTAGTCGCTGTCCGGCCGCCAGTTCAGCTTCGTCTGGTAGATCTCGACCATCGCGCTGCTCACGGGGGCCTTCAGCGCATCGAGCACAGGGTCCGGATAGTCACTCATCGCCTCGAGCGGGAATGGATCGGCGCTGGTGACGGTCGCATCGTAGATGCTGCCGACGCGACCCTGCGCGCGATCCAATTCGTGCAGGAACACGTCGCTGGTGAGCAAGCCGTGGTAGCGCCGCACCAGCGCGGGATCGAGGCCGGTAAGTTCGGCAACGCGCGTGCTGCGCCGGGCGATCGCATCCGCATCGCGTTCGCCGCGTATCGCGTCGAGCAGGAAATCCGTGACGGCGTAGCGTTCAACATCCGCGAGCCCGGCGCGCGTCACCGGTCCATGGGCCGCGCGGGCGGCGGCGGTCATCGCAGGCAGTCGCGTCGCATAGTAGAGTGGATCGAAAGCCGAGCTGCGCCCGCCGAAGTCGAGCGCCGGGGACACCAGCACCATGCCGGAGACCCCGGTGCCCTGGCTGGTCGCAAGCTCGCGAGCCAGACGAGGGGCGCGGAAGCCGCCATAGCTTTCACCCAGCAGGTATTTTGGTGACACATCGCGGTCGAACCGGTCGAGCCAGCGGCGGACCGCTTTGGCGAGGTATTCGATGTCGCCGGCGACCGACCAGAGCCTGCGCCGCGCGTCATGGTCGCGCGCGAGCACGCGGGAATAGCCGGTGCCGGCTGGGTCGATGAACACAAGATCAGTGAAGTCGAGCCACGTTTCCGCGTTGGGCATCGGTTCGGGGGATGACGACGGACCGGCGGCATCGCTGCTGAGTGGAATGCGCCATGGTCCGACTGCGCCGACATTGAGCCAGGCGGAGGCGAAGCCGGGCCCGCCGTTGAAGGCGAAAGTGACCGGGCGGTGGGCCCTGTCGGCGCCTGACAACTGGTAGGCGACGAATGCGAGGTCGGCGCCGGTGAGGCGAATGGAGCCGGCGGTCGCGTCGAAGTGCAGGGTACGGCCGGGCAGATCGATCGCATGTCGCGTGGTGACGTCGGCCGGGAGCCGGTGTGGTTCGTCTTCCCGCTTTGTGTCCGGCGACGGTGGTTTGGGGTCGGGGTCCTGCGCGACGGCGATGGGGTTGCTGCCGAGCCAGGCGACGCCGGCTAGCGAGAGCGCACGTCGCCGGTCGATGGCGGTGCTGATCATTCGGGGTGGTGGTCCATATCGCTGTCGGCCTTCAATTTCGCGGGCGGTTCTGGGGTGTCGCGGGCGGCCTCTCCCCTAGCCCCCTCCCGCAAGGGGAGGGGGAGGATTTGGATCAGGCGGCGACGGCGGGAGGGATGTAGGGAGGATGGGCATGGTGCGGCGGCCGTTTGATGTGAGGCGAGGGGCGAATGTGGTTGTTAGAAGTCCCCATATCAATAGACAATTATACTAACCTTCCTGAACCTCTACAGTCAGCCGGGATTTCGGGGGTCGGGAGGATAGCGTCGGAGCAACGCCAGCATCAGGCCCATCGATGGCAGGGCGGCGAACATGCACAGCGCGTAGAACGCCACCCACCCCACCTGCGCGGCCAGCACGCCCGAGGCGCCTCCGATCGTATGCACCGAGATCAGCGCGAGGGACGACAGCAACGCATAGTGGGTGGCGGTGAACTCGCGTGAGCACAGGCTGGACAAGTAGGTGATGAACGCCGCGTCAGCCATGCCCTGCGCGAACGCCTCGGTGGTAACGGTGGCGTAGAGCACATGGTGCTCCCCGGCCGACACAGCGAGGAACAGATACATCGCCATGGCAAAGGTCTGCGCCCAGCCGGTGCGCAGCAGCGCTCGCCCGGTGCCGAGATGCGCCACCAGCCAGCCGCCAAGCGCGATGCCAGCGAGGGTGCCACCCAGCGAGAACCAGCCGGTCGCCGCGATCGCCTCGCGTGAGAAGCCGAGCGCGCGATAGAAGGGCGCGGTCATGATGCCGGCCATCGCCTCGCCCAGCTTGAACAGCGCGACGAAGGCCAAGATCAGTACGGCGCCGCGGCGGGTGAGGAAGTCGCGCAGCGGGGCAATCACCGCGTGGGCGAGGCGGGAGCCGAAGCGGGTCGCGAGGAGGGGGCGCTCGGCCGGTGGCGGTTCCGGCGCAAGTAGGGTGACGATCAGTCCGCAGGCGATGAGCGCCGTCACGCCGAGCAGCGCGACATGCCAGCCGACGACGCTGACGGCGGAGATCACACCGGTGGTCGCGATCAGCAGTGCTATGCGATAGCCCCAGATGTAGGCGGCCATCGCGGCGCCCTGACGGTGCTGGGCAAAGGACTCGATGCGCCAGGCGTCCACCACGATGTCCTGGCTGGCGGAGAGGAATGCGACGAGGGCCGCCAGGGCGAGGGAGAGGAACGGCAGGCGGGCCGGGTTGGACAGCGCCAGCAGAGCGGCGGCGGCGGTTAGTGCTGGCTGGATCGTGGCCAGCCAGCCGCGGCGACGGCCGAGGCGACGCAGCGGGCCCGGCGGCGAAGCGTTGTCGAGGATTGGCGACCACAGGAACTTCAGCGAATAGGCGAGGCCGATGTTCGCGGTCAGACCGATCAGCCCGAGGGAGACCCCACCCTCGGAGAGCCATAGGCGGAGGGTGAAGCCGGAGAGGGGCAGAGGGAGCGCGGCGACGAAGCCGTAAGCAACCATGAGCCAGAGCGCGGGGTTGTCGGCTTGTCCCCTCCCCCCGGCCCCCTCCCGCGAGGGGAGGGGGAGGATTTGGGCGGGCTTAAGGGACGTCGGCGTCACCTTGGCCCAGGGATCGCTGCATCGACACCACGTCCAGCCAGCGGCCGAATTTCACGCCGACCGCCCGCAAGGTGCCGACCATCTGAAAGCCCAGGCTCGCGTGGACGCCGATTGAGCCGGTATTCTCGGAATCCCCGATCACCGCGATCATCTGGCGCATCCCGCACGCTGTGGCGTCCTCGATCAGCCGCACCACCAGCGCCTTGCCGACACCCTGGCCGCGCACGTCCTCGCGCACATACACGCTGTCCTCGACGCAGAACCGATACGCCGAGCGGTCGCGGAACTGCGTGTAATAGGCATACCCCAGCACGCCGGTCGCGTCGGTGGCCACCAGCCATGACCAACCATGCTCGACGACTTTGGCGAACCGGTCCGCCATCTCCTCGACAGACGGCGGCTCTTCCTCGAACGTCCCGGTGCCGGTCAGCACATGGTAGGCGTAGATCGACTGGATCTCCGGGATGTCTGTCTCCGTCGCCGGCCTTATCTCCATCGTGCCTCGCCTCTCCCTTCAGACCGGCAGTCCAAGCACGTTCGCCGCATCGCAGGCAAACGTCAGCAGTCCCTGATCCAGCCCTGGGCCAGCTACCAGCGAAATTCCCACCGGCGCGCCATTCACTGTGCCGGCCGGCAGCGTTACCTCGGGGAGTCCGCAAAGCCCGGCGATAGCCGTCACCCCGATCGTTGCCTGCCGGACCAAATTCTGCTCTTCCTGGCTGGCGGTGAGCAACGGCGCCGCGCAGGGGCTGGTCGGGTAGACCAGCACAGCACCACCGGCGAGCACCGGGCGGACGCGGGCCTGCATCACCCGTCGGAAGGCGCGCCCTGGCCCTGCGACTGCCGCGTCAGTAGCCTTGGCGGCGGCGAAGCGTTCGCCGACGCCGGGGCCGAACTGCGGCTTCGCCGCCTCGACCCAGCCGCCCAGGCAGGCCCAGGCCTCTTCCGCCTGCACTGTGCGGAAATGATCGAAGACGCTGTCGATCCCCTCGGGGATCAGGCGAATGCCGACGGCCCTGCCGCGCAATCTCTCCAGCTTCTCCAGCGCGGGACGCAGCGCCTCGGCTACCTCCGGCTGGGCGTTGACCCAGGCCTCCTCGAGCCGCAGCAAGGGGCCGTCCATCGACTGGCGTCCGCTCGGCAGCAGCACGTCGCCAACCTCGGACATCAACGATGCGCTGCGGGCGAACCAGCCACAGGTGTCGAAGCTCGGCGCCAGCGGGCAGGCGCCTGCGAGGCTGACCGACCCGTGGCTGGGGCGGATGCCGAACAGGCCGCAATAGCTCGCCGGGATGCGTACCGAGCCGCCGGTGTCGGAGCCGAGGGCGAAGTCGACCAGGCCGGCGGCGACCGCTGCGGCTGAGCCGCAGCTCGATCCGCCGGGGAAGCGGTCTGGACAATTCGGGTTGATCGGGGTGCCCTGCCAGACATTTTCGCCGGTCAGGCCGAAGGCCAGCTCCATGGTTTTGGTCTTGCCGACCAGCCTGGCGCCGGCCTGGAGCAGCGTGGTCACCACGGGAGCGGTTGCAATCGCCTTGGGGTGAGTTTCCGCCCAGCGCGGGTTGCCGTAAGTCGTCACGCTTCCCGCGATGTCGAACAGGTCTTTCACGGCGAAGTTGAGGCCCGAGAGGCGACCGCTACTCAGGGGCTGGCGCTCCAGGCGCGGCCCGGGCACGAAGGCTCCTACCGTGTCGTCCAGCGCGACCATTTGCTTTGTCCTCACCTCCGACTGTGGCATAAGGCCTTGGCCGTCCCCGTCGGGTCATCGATACCCCGGCGCAAGGATTCGTTGGTAAATTGTATACTGATTGGGGCATACTCCCCAACGGCGTTTCTGCTGTTGACGACCTTATAATCGGCGGAAACTGCCGGGCTTGAATGCGTCGGAAGCGGTCCGGCACGCATCATGAAAACCGTCCGTGTATCGGACACGCCTCTGAGGGGGACTGCTCGTGGATGCAAATGACGGACACATCTCCGGTCCTTCGGGGCAGGGGCCGCAGTCTGTAGCCGACACGGGTGGCGGCGCCGACACTGGTGCGCCGCTTGCTTTGGGCGCCGCCGAAGAGCCGCAGATCCATCCACGCGTGCTGGCCATGATCGTCGCCGGGCGCTACCACGGGCTGGAACTCGATCCGCACGAATTTCGCGGCACGGCGGGCGACGCAACGCCTTCTGCCGCCTCGCTGTCGGCCTGGGCACAGAACGCGGGTATGTGGTCGCGCGCGGTGCGGCTGCGGTGGCGCCACCTGATGCGTTTCCGCGATACCGGCCCGGTGGTGCTGCTGTTCACCGACGGCACAGCGGGCCTGCTCACCGGTATCAACGCCGAGCACAAGGTGGTGTTCGTCAAGGACCCGACCAGTCCCGCGTCCGATGCACCGGTTGCGGTGGACGAGCTGCGGTTGAGCCAGGATTGGGCTGGCGAGGCGGTGCTGCTGCGAGCCAACCGGGGCTATGCCGAGGCCGATGCGCCGTTCTCGCTGCGCTGGCTGTTCGGCCTCGTGATGGAGGAGAAGCGCTCGCTGCGCGAGATCGGCCTCGCTTCATTCTCGCTCAGCATACTGACCATCTTCCCGCCTTTCCTGGTGATGACGGTGGTCGACAAGGTGCTGACCCACAGCTCGTACTCGACCCTGGCCCTGATCGCCGTCATCGTCGGCGTCGCCATCGTGTACGAGACCTTGCTCGGCTATGCACGGCGGCTGATCGTGCTTGTCGTCGGCACCAGGATCGACGCCCGGATCAACCTGCACGTGTTCAATCGCCTGTTGCGCCTGCCGCTCGACTACTTCGAGCGGCACCCGGCCGGCGAGACGATGTACAAGATCAGCCAGATCCACCGTATCCGCGAGTTCATCACCGGCCGGCTGCTCACTGCGTTCCTCGACCTGATGACGCTGTGCGTCCTGCTGCCGTTCCTGTTCTGGCTGAATGCGCCTCTGGCCTGGATCGTGCTGGCCTGCGCCTGCGTGATCACCATGATCATCCTGGTGTTCCTGCGGCCGCTCGCGGTGCTGTTCTCACGTGTCGTGCGGGCGGAGACCGACAAGCAGTCCGCGCTGGGCGAGACGGTGTTCGGTATCCGTACGGTGAAGTCACTGGCACTCGAGCCACAGCGCAAGGCGCTGTGGGACGAGAGGATCGCGGAGGCCGGCAAATGGCGCATGGCCTACGGCAGGCTCGGCAACTGGCCGCAGACGCTGATCACGCCGGTCGAGCGGTTCATGTGGATGGGCGCGATCCTGCTGGGTGTCTACTGGGCATTGTCGGACACCACCGGCACGGGCGCTGGCGCGCTGTTCGCGTTCATGATGCTGTCGCAGCGTGTCGCGCAACCGCTGGTGCAACTGGCGCGGCTCACGGATGAGTACCAGGATGTCGCAGCGGCCATCGAACAAGCGGCTTCCGTGCTGAACCGTCCGCTCGAGGCCGATGCCGCGTCGGGTGGGCTGCGGCCACGCTTCGCCGGCGCGATCAGCTTCGACGACGTGACCTTCACCTACGGCGGGACCAAGACGCCGGCACTGGATCGCATCACCTTCTCGATCCCCGCCGGAACGATGCTCGGCATCGTGGGCCGATCGGGCTCGGGCAAGTCGACCATCACCCGCCTGCTGCAAGGCATCAACCGCGACTACTCCGGCTTCCTGAAGATCGATGGTTCCGACCTGCGCGAGATCAATCTGCGGCATCTGCGGCAGAGCTTCGGGGTCGTGCTGCAGGACAACTTCCTGTTCCGTGGCTCGATCCGCGACAACATCCTCGCCGGCCGGCCAGGTCTGACGCTCGAGGACGCGGTCGGGGCGGCGAGGCTGGCTGGCGCTGAGGAATTCATCGAGCGGATGCCGAACGGCTATGAGACCTATATCGAGGAGGGCTCGCCCAACCTGTCGGGCGGCCAGAAGCAGCGGCTGGCGATTGCGCGCGCGCTGATCTCGGATCCGCGCATCCTGATCCTGGACGAGGCGACCAGTGCGCTCGATCCGGAAAGCGAGGCGCTGGTCAATGCCAACCTGCTGCGCATCGCGCGCGGCCGAACAATGGTCATTGTGTCGCATCGGCTGTCGTCGCTGACCGAATGCGATCAGATATTGGTGCTGGAGAAGGGTCAGGTGATGGACATCGCGCCACATCGCGTCCTGCTCGAACGCTGCGCCGTGTATCGCCAGCTCTGGGCCCAGCAGAATCGCCATCTCGACAATCAAGGTCAACGCCATGCCACGCTCGCCCCGACCCTCGTCCAAGGCGATTAGCACCGTCGTCGAGGACCGGGGCGATCCGACGCTGCCGGTCATCCTCGAATTTCAGATGCCGTCCACGACGATCACCACGGCGCCGGTTCCGCGGTCGGCGCGCGGGATCGTGTGGATCGTCGGCAGCATGCTCGTCGCGGTCCTGCTGGCGCTCGGCCTGATCCCGGTCGACCGCGTGGTGACCGCGCAGGGGCGGGTGGTGTCGCGCTCGGCTACGATGGTGTTGCAACCGCTCGAGGCCGCGATCGTACGCTCGATCGATGTGCATGAAGGAGAGACGGTGCAGGCGGGCCAGGTGCTGGCGCGGCTGGATCCCACTTTCGCCGCGGCCGATGTCGGCGCGCTGGCAGCCCAGGTGTCGAGCCTGCAGGCGCAGGTGTCACGGCTTCAGGCGGAGAGCGACGGCCAGCCGTTCAGCTATTCGGGGATCGACCCCAATCTGGCGTTGCAGGCGGCAATCTTCGGTCAGCGCCAGGCCGAGTACAATTTTAAGCTCGAGAACTACACGCAGAAGATCAATGGCCTGGTGTCCGCCATCGCCAAGGCGAATTCCGATGCTGCCGGATACCGCAACCGCCTGCAGGTGGCGAGCAGTGTCGAGCAGATGCGGCGAGACCTGGAAAAGCTGCAGGTCGGCAGCAAGCTGAACACCCTGGCCGCGATGGACAACCG
Organism: uncultured Alphaproteobacteria bacterium; assembly: GCA_963776505.1. Lineage (GTDB taxonomy): Bacteria > Pseudomonadota > Alphaproteobacteria > Acetobacterales > Acetobacteraceae > JAMXLO01. The sequence continues at coordinate 54,141 of CAVZNH010000055.1, read as the reverse complement.
GGTCGAGATGGAGCGCAACCTGCACAGCTCGGAGGACACGGTAAACAGCGCCCAGCGCGACCTCGCCGCGCTGGTCGCGGAGCGCGATGGCTATGTGCAATCCTGGCACGCCGACATTGCGGAAAAGCTGGCAGATGCGATCGGCAAGCTGTCCGATGCGCGTGAGTCGCTGAACAAGGCGCAGCTTCGCAAGCAGCTGGTTGAATTGCGTGCTGAGCGCGACGCCACGGTGCTGACGGTGGCGAAGGTGTCGGTCGGCTCGGTGCTGCAATCGGGCCAGGAGTTCATTTCGCTGGTGCCGGCGGATGCCCCGCTGGAAGTCGAGGCGAACATCTCGGGACGCGACGACGGCTTCGTGCATGTCGGTGATCCAGTGTCGATCAAGTTCGACACCTTCCCGTTCATTCAATATGGCCTGGCGTACGGGACGGTGCGTACGATCAGCGCGGATAGTTTCACCGCACAGGACGACCAGCGGAATCCGACCGGTGCGGTGCCGCTGCCTGGCAACAGTATGGAGCCGTTCTATCGGGCACGCATTGCGATCGATCGGGTCGACTTGCATGGCACGCCGCAAGGGTTCCGCATCATGCCCGGCATGCCGGTGACGGCCGATATCAAGGTCGGCAAGCGGACGGTGCTGCAGTATCTGCTGGGCCGAGCGTTGCCGGTCGCTTCCGAGGGGATGCGCGAGCCGTGAGAGTGGTGATCGTACCTCTCCCGCGGGCGGGAGAGGTGTAAGGGATGTCATTCCTCGTTCGGCTGCTGGCCCCGGTCTCTCCTACCGCAGCGTTGCGGCGGGCGTTACGGCTGGCCGAACAGGGCGACGTCAAGCAGGCTTTCCCGCTGCTGTCGCGTGCTGCGCGGGCGGGGATTGCCGAGGCGGAATACCGCGTGGGCCGCTGTTACCTTGAAGGCGACCGGCGTGCCGCCCAGCCGGTCCGAAGGCGCACGCTGGCTCGAACGCGCGGCCAACCAGGGCTACGTCGAGGCGCAGGCACAGCTTGCCACGCTGGCGATTCATGGCCTGATCGCGCGTGCGGAGGACGGACCGGGAACCAGGCTGTTCGCGTCGACCGAGGCGAGCCAGCCCGACTTTGAGACCAGCCTTCGCTGGGCACGGAAGGCGGCTGACGGCGGCTCCGCGGATGGTCAGGCGGTGCTTGGCTACATCCTGACCTCCGGACCGGAGCCGATGCGCGACCTGGAGGAGGCGCATCGCTGGTACGAGCGCTCGGCGGAAGCCGGCTGTCCACAGGGCGCCCTCGGCTTTGCTCTGTCGCTGGCGCGCAGCGCTGCGGGTCCGGAGCAGCAGACGCAGGTGGCAGAGCACCTGCGGCGTGCCGCGGACGCGGGCTTGCCGACTGCGTTGTATTTGCTCGCGCTGATGACCGAGCGCGGCATGGGTATGCCGGCGGACCGAGCGGCCGCGATCCAGTTGTTCCGCCAGGCGGCGGAAAAGGGCAATCGTCCGAGCCAGGCCCGATGGGGCATGGCATTGATGCAAGGCGTGACAGTGCCGGCCAACCCGACCGGAGGCGAGTCCTGGCTGCGCCGCGCCGCACTCGACGGCGATCCGGAGGCGGCGGCGGTGGTCGGCGATCTTTACGCCAAGGGCGGCAAGCTGCCGCCAAATTACGCCGAGGCGGCGATGTGGTTCCGCCGCGCCGCGGAGGCTGGCCACCGTGGCGGCGCGCGGGCGCTGGGAATGCTGCATCTGACCGGTGCCGGCGTGGTGCGAGACTCCGAGGAGGCGGCACGTTGGTTCCGCGTCTCGGCCGAAGCGGGGGACCCGACGGCGCGCGTCGATCTGGCCAACCTGCTGCTGCACGGACAAGGCGGCACCGACGACGCGATCCGCACTCGCGAGTGGTTTGAGAAGGCTGCGGCGTCCGGCGACCTGGTGGCGGCGTTCAATTTCGGCGTCTGCCTGGCCGAGGGTGTCGGCGTGGAGCGCGACGACAGGAAGGCCGCGCAATGGCTGCGCCGCGCCGCCGATGGCGTGGTGAACGCGCAGTATTGGTACGGCCGCATGCTGGTCGAAGGGCGCGGTATGGACGCCAATGCGGAGGAAGGTCGCGGCTGGATCAAGCGCGCCGCCGATGTCGGCATGATGGAAGCCGAGGTCCAGCTCGCGGAATTGATGCTGACGGGACGCGGCGGCCCGAAGGACCATCCGGCAGCGCTGGCGCTGTTCGAGAAGGCGGCCGGCCGCGGCCATGTCGGGCGCGATGTTCGCCATGGGAGCGATGCATGGCGGCGGCCACGAGGTGCCGACCGACCGGCCCACCGCGCAGCGCTGCTTCCGAGCCGCGGCGGAACGCGGGCATCCGCACGCCCAGATGATGCTGGGCCGCTATCTTGCACGCGGCCTCGCCGGCGAGCGTGACCTGGAGCGCGCCCGGGTATGGCTGGAGCGGGCGCTGGCGCAAGGGCTGCAGGAGGCGCGCAGCGATCTGGCGGCCCTGCCACCTGCCCCGACCGAGGTGACCAAAGCGGATCCGTTCAGACCGGGGGCGCCGGAACCGCAGATGCACAAACCGGGACCGCTCGAACCGGAGCCGGCAAAGCCGGAGGCTCTGGCCGAACCGGAGGCGCCCCAACTGGAGCCAGTCAAACCGCAGCCGGCCAAACTGGAATTGTCCGAACCGGAGCCGGCCAAACCGGAGACGCCCAAACTCGAGCTGCCCCAAATGGCGCCGCCCGATCCGAAGCGAGCGGCCGCGCAACAGGCAGCCGCACGCTGACAGAACCGGCTGAGAATGCTGCGCTTGCGCTCGAGGCGTTCGAGCGCGGCCGGAACGAACTCGCCAGCGGCAATGCCGCCGAAGGGCGCCGTTGGCTGGAGCGCGCCTGCCGTCTGGCACCGCGCGATCAGACGCTGGCACTGGCGCTGGCCACTGCGTGTCTCGGGCACGACGACATGCGCGCATCGACGCTGTTCGCGGCGATCAGTGCCACGAGCGACGTGCGGGAGGCATGGCTGGGACTGGCAACGGCGCGCCGGAGGCTGTGGCGACGCCGCGGGCGCGGCCGAGGCGCTTTCCGCGGCGCTGCGGCGCCACGTGCCGGACCCCGGATTTGCCACGCTCGCCGACGCCATCGCGCGCGACGCTGATGCGCCGGGCTGGTGCGGCATGTCGGGAGACGGTGCGTTCACTGTGCGGGTGACGGATGGGAACTGCCCCCTCCCCCCGGCCCCCTCCCGCAAGGGGAGGGGGAGGGTGTGCGTGGTGGCTGCTGATGGGCGCCAGCTTCTGGGCAGCCCGCTCGATGTCGCGGCGATTGCGGCAACTGTCGGATGTGTGAGCTGCAGCGATGGTGGCCTGACCGGCTGGGCCTGGCATCCCGGCGACCCCGGGGTCGATCCGGTATTGACCATCAGCCGGGCGAAGGGACGCGGGCAGATCAGGGTCACGGCGACCGACACCGAGGTTAGGATCGATGATAGCGGTCTGCTGGCACGGCCGCGGGGCTTCACCGTGCCGGCGGACGCGCTGAAGGGTCTGACCGGGCTGCTGCACGTGCGCGGTCGTGACGGCAAGGACCTGTTCGGCAGTCCACTCGATCCGCGTGCCGAGCTTGCTGTCGCGGTCATCCCTCAAATCGCGACGACATCGCGCCGGCGGCCCCCGGTCGACGTCGTGGTGGCGGTGCATGGCGGGACGGCACACACGCTCGCCTGTCTCGATAGCGTCCTCGCCAGTCTGGCGCGGCCAAGCCGGCTGATCGTGATCGATGACGCCTCGCCGGAGCCCGGGCTGGTTGCGGCGCTCGATGCGCTGGCGCGGCGGCGACGCATCACGTTGATCCGCAACACGCGGAACCTCGGGTTTGCCGCCAGCGCGAATGTCGGCATGCGCGCGGCGGCCGGACGCGATGTGGTGCTGCTGAACAGCGATACGCTGGTCGGCCCCGGCTGGCTGGAGGAACTGCGCGGCGTCGCGTACGGCGCGGGCGATATCGGCACCGTGACGCCGCTGTCGAACGACGGGACGATCCTGAACTATCCCGATCCGGGCGGCGGCAACGACGTGCCAGATCTTGCGGAGACGGCGCGCGTTGATGCGCTGGCGCGACGGGTGAATGGCGGCTGCGCGATCGACATCCCCGTGGGCGTCGGGTTCTGCCTGTATATTCGCCGCGCGTGCCTTGATGCAGTCGGCCTGCTGCGCGCCGACCTGTTCGCCCAGGGTTACGGCGAGGAGAACGACTTTTGCCTGCGCGCCCGCCACCTGGGCTGGCGGAATGTGGCCGCGCCGGGGGTATTCGTCGCGCATGTCGGCGGACATTCGTTCGGCACGGCGGCGCGGCATCTGCGGGCGCGCAACGCGGCCCTGCTGGAGCGGCTGCACCCCGGCTACGCCGAATTGATCGCGGCGCATGCGGAGGCGGACCCGCTGGCAGAGGCGCGGCGGCGCCTGGACCTGGCGCGCTGGCGCGCGGCGCGGCGGCGCGGCGGTCAGGCGCTGGTGCTGATCACGCACGCTGCGGGCGGCGGGGTCGAGCGCCAGATCGCGGCATCGGTCGAAGCCCATCGCGATAGCGGATACCGCGCGATCGTGCTGCGCCCCTCGCGGGCGCCGGACGGTGCGACGATGCGTCACGGTCAGCGACGGCACCGCGAACGCATATCCCAATCTGCGTTTCGCGATGCCGAGCGAACTGGGCCAATTGCAGCGCCTGCTCGCGCGGGAACGCCCGCGCGCCATCGAGCTGCACCACCTGGTCGGCCATCACCCCTCGGTGCTCGAGGTGATCGCGCACCTTCAGGTGCCCTACGACCTGCATGTCCACGACTATGCCTGGCTGTGCGGCCGCGTCGCGTTGGTCGGCGCGGCTGAGCGCTATTGTGGCGAGCCTGACGTCGCACAATGCGAAGTGTGCGTCGCCAGATGCGGGCAACCTGATCGACGAGGACATCTCGGTTGCGGCGCTGCGCCGGCGGTCGGCGAGGCTGATGGCCGGCGCGCGGCGTGTCATCGCGCCATCCGAAGACGCCGCCGCTCGCATCCGTCGGCATTTCCCGGCCGTGCGTCCGACGGTGCAGCCGCATGAGGACGATGCGGCGCTTGGCGAGCCGCCGTTGCTCGAATTCGGCGAATGCGAGCCGTATCTGCGTAGTTGGCGCGATCGGTGTCCAGAAGGGCTATCAGGTGATCCTTGACTGCGCGCAGGATGCCGCGGATCGGCGGCTGCCTCTGGAATTTGTCGTGGTCGGACACACGATCGACGATCGAAGGCTGCTCGCGACAGGGCGCGTCTTCATCACTGGAAGCTATGCGCCGGACGAGGCGGTCAGCCTGATCCGGGCACAGAATGCGTCACTTGCGCTGCTGCCATCCATCTGGCCGGAGACCTGGTGCTTCGGCCTTGGCGAGGCGTGGCGCGCCGGCCTGCGCGTGGCGGCGTTCGACATCGGCGCTCAGGCCGAGCGCATCCGGCGCACCGGGCGCGGATTTCTGCTGCCGCTCGGATTGCCGGCGCACGCAATTAATAACGCTTTGATTGCAGCGAGCGGGCCTGTCTCGCCAATAATGACGTCTGGTAACAGTATCGCTTGCATTGCAACGCCCTCCATTCGTCGCTTGAGCGGTCCAATCACGCCGGGCTGCCGTGACCAAGAAAGCGAGATCCCGAATGTCCGAAGCCGCCACTGCCATTCGCAGACCTGCCGCAGCCCAGGCCGCTCCCCGCGAGAGCGCAGCACAGCATCGCGTCGCCGAATTGAAGGTCTCCGGCCACCTGATGACGCTGGACACCGGTCTGTTCTGCGTGTTTCAGGCGCCGGGTTCGCCGGCGGCGAATGAACGATCGGGGCTCCCGGGGGTGCGCATTCGCTGCCGCCGGGTCCCGCCGGACGGCCGGATGCGGTGAGCATCAGCACATTCCGCGACGACGGCTGGATGAATGGCAGCGATACCGCGGCGCTGATCCGCGTGGCCGAAGGGCCGGCGCAGGTGCTGGTGACGGTATATCAGGCGCCGTCGGCGCCGCCCGACACCGCGCCTCGACTGCAGGTGATGCGGTTGGGCGCCGAGCCTGGCACGGAGACCCAGGCGGCTGGCGGTGCGGGACAGGCACTGGCCGCTGGGGTGGCGCCAGAGGACGCCGATACGGTCGTGCACGTGCAGCGCGCCGGCGACGTCGGAGGCAAGATCGGCGACTGGGCCGGCGTCGCGCGGCAGCCGTCAGTGGATCGAAGGATTCAGCCTGACCCCGCGCGACGGCATCAAGACCGCCGACATCGAGTATCAGGCGGTGCTGGGACGAGGCTGGCTGTCGCCCTGGATCGAGGGCGGCAAGTTCTGCGGCAGCCGCGGCATGGCGCTGCCCCTGCTCGGACTCAAGGTGCGGCTGAAGGGCGGCGCGGCGAAGACGCATGAGTGCAGCTACGCCGCCACGTTTGTCGACGGCAGTTCGGTGGGACCGGTGCCGGGAGGCGAGACCTGCGAGGCCGAGAGCCTGGCGGCGCTCGAGGCGTTTCAGGTGACGATCAGCCCCCGCCGCGGCGGCTCGGCTGCGGCACGCGCTCCACGCGGACGAGCGAGCCAGCCGGCTGAGCCGGCGACGCAGCCTGCACTGGCACTGACGAAGCCGGCCGCCCGCAAGTCCAGGCCGGCCGGCCGCCAGTCCGCAGATCGCGCTGACCGCAGACGGTCCACCCGCCAGCAGGTCGCGGCGTGAAATACCTGTTCGTCCACCAGAACTTTCCTGGGCAGTACCTGCACCTCGTCCGACACCTCGTCGCGTCCAAGCAGCACGACCTCGTGTTCATCACCGAGCCAAACGCCAATCGGATTCCCGGTGTGCGGACGGTGCCGTATGCGAAGCCGAAGGGCGCGGCGGCGCAGGCGCATGTCGCGGCGCGCGAACTGGACGCGGCGGTGCGGCGCGCCGAGATCGTGGCGCATACCGCGGCCACTCTGAAGCAGCTCGGCTTCCAGCCGGACATCATCATCGGGCACCACGGCTGGGGCGAACTGCTCAACATCCGCGACGTCTGGCCCGACACGCCGCTGCTCGGCTATCTGGAATTCTACTATTGCATCAACGGCATCGATGTCGGGTTCGATCCGGAATTCCCGACGCAGACCGCGGACCACCCGCGCATACGGGCGAAGAACGCGGTCAACCTGCTGGCGCTCAACCTCGGGGCGCATGCGCAGACGCCGACCAGATGGCAGCTCTCGACCTATCCGGAGTGGGCGCGGAAATCCATCACGCTGCTGCCGGAAGGCGTCAATCTCGATGTATGCAAGCCGAATCCGCAGGTGCGGCGGCGCAATCTCAGGATCGGCGATGCCGTCATCAAGCCGAACGAGAAGCTGGTCACCTATGTGGCGCGCGACCTTGAACCGTATCGCGGCTTCCATGTGATGATGCGGGCGGTGCCGCACCTGCTGCGTGCACGCAAGGACATGCGGGTGGTGATGGTCGGCGGCGACGGCATCAGCTATGGCATGCCGCCGGCGGAAGGCACCTGGCGGCAGAAGATGCTGGCGGAGCTCGGCAACAGCATCGACCCGACAGCGGGTGGTGTTTCCTGGCCGCATCGATTACCCGACCTATGTGGCGATGCTGCAGCGCTCGGACGCGCACGTGTACCTGACCTACCCGTTCGTTGCGTCATGGTCGCTGCGCGAGGCGCTGTCCGCGGGCTGCGTCGTGATCGGCAGCGACACGCCGACGGTGAGCGAGTTCGTGGCGCACGAGCAGAACGGGCTGCTGGTGCCGTTCTTCGATCCGAAGGGACTGGCGCGAGACGGTGTTGCGGTCGCTGGAGGATACGACACTCGCACGTGGGCTGCGGGAGAACGCGCGGCGCTATGCCGAGAAGCACCTGGCGATGACGGACTATCTCGCGGCGTACGAGGCGCTGATCGCGCGCGTCGCGGGGGAAGGCGCCGGTCAGTCCTCGGCCGCCAGCCGCGCCGCCTGATCTTCCGCCGTCAGCGCATCGATGAACTCGTCGAGTTCGCCCATGATGACGCGGTCGATCTTGTACAGCGTCAGGTTGATGCGGTGATCGGACACGCGGCCCTGCGGAAAATTGTAGGTGCGGATGCGCTCTGAGCGATCGCCGGTGCCGACCTGAGCCTTGCGGTCGGCGGCGCGTGTGGCGTGCGCCGCGGCGCGCTGCTGCTCGTAGAGTCGCGCCCGCAGGATCTTCATCGCCTTGGCGCGGTTCTTGTGCTGGCTCTTCTCCTCCTGCATCGCGACCACGATGCCGGAGGGGATGTGCGTGATGCGCACCGCACTTTCCGTCTTGTTGACGTGCTGGCCGCCGGCGCCCGATGCGCGATACACGTCGATGCGCAGATCGGTCTCGTCGACCTGCACATCGACCTCTTCCGCCTCGGGCAGCACGGCGACGGTGACGGTGGAGGTGTGGATGCGGCCCTGGCTCTCCGTCGTCGGCACGCGCTGCACGCGATGGACGCCTGATTCGTATTTGAGGCGGGCGAACACGCCGCGGCCGGTGATCTCGGCGATGCCTTCCTTCAGACCGCCCAGCTCGGTGTCGTTGTATTCCAGGATTTCCCAGCGCCAGCCTTTGGCTTCCGCATAGCGCTGGTACATCCCGAACAGCTCGGTCGCGAACAATGCCGCCTCGTCGCCGCCGGCGGCAGGTCGCACCTCCAGGATGGCGGCGCGTTCATCGGCGGCATCCTTCGGCAGCAGCGCGATGCGGATCTCGTGCTGCAGGGTCGGAATGCGCTCCTTCAGCTCGCGCAGTTCGGCTTCCGCCAGTTCGCGCATCTCGGGGTCGGCGAGCAGTGCCTCTGCATCGTCCTGCGCGCGCTCGGCGGCACGCAGGTCGCCGATGCGCGCGACCACGGGCTCGATGTCGGCGAGCTCCCTGGAGGCCTTCACGTAGGCCTCGCCGGACAGGCCATGGGTCAGCATGTCACGCAATTCCTCGGCGCGCGCGGCGATGCGGTCCAGCTTGGGTGCCAGGGTCATCGCAGTCGAGCGGCGAGCTCCGCCAGCGCCACCGCCTCCTGTTCGCCGGTTGCAAGGTCCTTCACCTGGGCGACGCCGTGCGCGATGTCGTCCTCGCCGATGATGACCGCGGCTCGCGCGCCGATCCGGTTGGCGCGTTCCATCCGCCGCCGCAGGTTGCCGCGATAGGCCATCTCGGCGCGGATGCCGGCTTGGCGGAGCGTCTGCAGCACGTCGAGCGCTGCCACTTCCGCGCTGTCACCGACCGGCACCACGGCGACAGCTGCCGGCGCTGGCGGCGGGTCTTCCAACAGCATGGCGAGGCGCTCGATGCCGGCCGCCCAGCCGACGGCCGGTGTGGGCGGGCCGCCCATTTCCTCGACCAGACCGTCGTAGCGGCCACCACCCATCACCGTGCCTTGCGCGCCCAGCTTGTCGGTGACGAACTCGAAGGCGGTGTGGCCGTAGTAGTCGAGGCCGCGCACGATGCGCGGGTTCTCGCGGAACGGCACGCCGAAGCGATCGAGATACGTCTGCAGCCGCGCGTAGAACGTGGCGGCGGCCTCGGTGAGGTAGCCGGCGATGGTCGGCGCGTTGGCCACGATCCGGCGGTCCTTCTCGTCCTTGGAGTCGAGGATGCGCAGCGGGTTGCGATCGAGCCGCGCCAGGCTGTCGGCGGACAGCGATCCCTGGTGTTCGGTGAAGTACTCCACGAGTGCATCGCGGTAGGCCTGGCGGCTTTCCTTGTCGCCGAGCGTATTGATCTCCAGGACGGTCTCGCCGGCGACGCCGAGGGCTTTCAGGATGTCCCAGCCGCAGGCGATGACCTCGGCGTCGGCGAGCGGTTCGGCCGAGCCGATCAGCTCGATGTCGATCTGGTGGAACTGGCGGTAGCGGCCCTTCTGCGGGCGCTCGTAGCGGAACATCGGGCCGGCGCAGAAGATTTTCTGCGGCAGCGACTGGGTCAGGCCGTTGGTCACCAGGGCGCGGCAGAGGCCAGCAGTGGCCTCCGGGCGGAGGGTGACGTGGTCGCCGCCGCGGTCAGCGAAGGAATACATCTCCTTCATCACCACGTCGGAGGTCTCGCCGAGGGTGCGGGAGAACACGCGGGTGTCCTCGAAGATCGGCGTGGACCACTCGTCGAAGCCGTAGGTGGCGGCGACGCGGCGGGCGGTGTCGATCACGTGCTGATGGCGGCGCTGGTCCTCGCCGATCAGGTCGTGGGTGCCGCGGGCGGGTTGGAGTTCGGTGGCCATGTGCGTCCGGCTGATGTGGTCGCCTGTGGTGGGTGCGGCAAGCTAGCCGGAAGCCGTCTGAACGCAAGCACGGCGTTGAGATTGGTGTACACTACCGTGTTGATGTCTACACAGGATCGCGTCGTGCGCAACGAACTCGACCGCCTCGAACAGAAAGTGCCGCTGCACCAGCGCCTGCGCCCCTTAAAGGATCGCGTGATGTCGCGGGCATCGACCGGGTTGGAGGCGGACAAGGCGTTCTACGACGCGCTCAGCGGCCACGGGTCATGTTCATCGGCGGACGGCCGGTAGTGGGGTGGCTTCGTCTGGCCCAGCGATGGATTACCGCGCGTCCTCCGCCGGCAGAGCAATCCAGTTCGCCGCGATGCGCGCTTTGAAAGCTGGATCGACCAGCGACAGATCAACGATATCGACCTTGAACGGCAGATCGGATTCGGACAGCGCCTCAGCGATCTGACCAATTATGTCCAGTCCGAGCGGACGGTCCCATTCGAGCGCCAGATCGAGGTCGGAATACTGTCGAGCCCCGCCATGAGCGCGCGATCCGAAAACGTAGGCCCGCGCGCCACGGGGTAGGTGCGCGCAGAGCACGTTGCGGACGATGGCGGCATGGTCTTCGCGCAGGTCCATTGCGGCGGTCATCGCAGGCGCTGTTGCAATTGGTCCCGCAAATAATCTGCTTCGGCCAGGAACTCCGGGATCCCTGCGGCAACCTGCGCGGCGATGGCGGCCGCATAGGTGTGACTGGTCCGTGCCCGCATGTCGCGATAGCGGCGCCACGCAGGCCAATCGCCTCGCAGGAGACCCTGCTCATTGCCAGTGCGGATCAGGTCCTGGAACGGCATCTGGCCGTAGATGTCCGGCGAAGGCGCGATCAGCCGCAGATAGCGTCGCAGCATCCGATGGCTGAGTTCATAGGTGTACTCGAACCGCTGAATCAGGCCGTCGCGCAACTGCTCGTCGTTTGGTTCCCGGCGATGTCGATCGAGCCCCTCTCGCAGCCTCGCGACCGCGTTCACGAACGGGCCAATGTCGAGTGGCGTCGCCGGGATCACTCATGTATTCATTCGGCCGCCAACTTCTCGGCCTCCTTCGCCGCCTTCAGCTCCTCGGCCTTCGCCTCCACCAGTTCGACGATGTGATCCACCATCGAGCCGCCATCGATCGTGTGGTCCGTCTTGCCGGCGCGGTAGATCATGTGCCGCCCGTTGCCGCCGCCGGTCAGGCCGATATCCGTCATCAGCGCCTCGCCCGGGCCGTTCACGACGCAGCCGATGATGGACAGCGTGATCGGCGTCTCGATATGCGCAAGCCGCTCCTCCAGTGTCTGCACCGTCTGGATCACGTTGAAGCCCTGCCGCGCGCAGGACGGGCACGACACCACCTTCACGCCGCGATGGCGGATGCCGAGGGCCTTCAGAAGGTCCCAGCCGACCCGCACCTCCTCCTCGGGTTCGTCCGACAGCGACACCCGTAGCGTGTCGCCGATGCCCGCCCAGAGCAGCGAGCCCAGCCCCACGGCCGACTTCACCGTGCCCATGCGCCGGCCGCCGGCCTCGGTGATGCCGATATGCAGCGGGTGGTCGCACACCTCGGCGAGCTGCTGATACGCCGCCACCGCCAGGAACACGTCGGATGCCTTCACGCTGATCTTGAAGTCGTGGAAATCGTGCTGCTGGAGGATGTCGGCGTGGTACAGCGCGCTCTCCACCAGCGCCTCGGGGTTCGGCTCGCCGTATTTCTCCAGCAGATGCCGCTCCAGCGAGCCGGCGTTCACGCCGATCCGCATCGAGCAGCCGTGATCGCGCGCCGCCCGGATCACCTCCTTCACGCGCTCCTGGCTGCCGATGTTGCCTGGGTTGATGCGCAGGCACGCGGCACCGCTGTCCGCGGCCTCGATCGCGCGTTTGTAGTGGAAGTGGATGTCGGCGACGATCGGCACGTTCACCTCGTGCACGATGTCCTTCAGCGCGAGCGCACTCTCCTGGTCGGGACACGAGACGCGGACGATATCCACCCCTGCCAGCTCCGCGCGCCGGATCTGCGCCACCGTGCCCGCGACATCCGTGGTCAGCGTATTGGTCATGGTCTGCACGGTGATTGGCGCGCCATCGCCCACCGGCACGCGGCCGACATACACGCGGCGCGACTTCCGCCGGACAATCTCCTGGTACGGCCGGTAACTCATACTGTCCCTCTCCGTATGCTGCGGCGCGATGCTCGCCGATAGAATGGGGGTTCTGCTGCCGGACCGCTACTGGGGATTGGGTCGCGGGCTTGCCGTCACCAAACTGCCACCTTTGATCAGGTCCGGGTCAAGCGGCAGGTCGCGCCGCACCACGCCGCTGCCGCCGAGCGACGGGCTGGTCTGGCCGTCCACGACAAGGTCGGTGCCACCCGCATTCCCGGTCGTCAGCAGCAGGTTTGGCTTCGGCGGTACATCCCAGGTTTCGCCAGGATGCATGATGCGGGTCAGCAGCACCGGGCCGGCCCGGTCACGTACCTGCACCCAGGCGTCGGCGCTGGCCCGGAGCACAATGCGCGGCTGGTCGGACGGTTCATTGGCAGCCGGCGGCGGCTCCAACGCGGCAGCTGCGGCCGAACTGGGGGAAATTGCCGGAACCGGCGGCGCCTCGGCCTGCTGGACCGGCGCCGGCGCGACCGGCGCGGGCACCGACGCGACGACCGGGGTTGCACTCGGCCGGACCGCCTGTTCGGCAAGCGGGGCGAGGCGTAGCGGGATCTGCATGCTGGTCTCGGCCGGCAACCTGCCCTCGCCTGACAGGCGGTACCAGCCTGCATAGGCTCCGACGGCCAACAGCACGCCGAGCAGCGCCACCGCACCGGCGGGCACGCCGCGTTCTGGTGCCGGGACGGGAAAGGTCAGCTCGGTCTTCTCGTCCACTCCCGCCGCCTCGGCCCTGAAGCGTCTGGCGGTCTCGTTCGGGTCGAGACCGAGCGCGCCGGCATAGGTGCGGAGAAAGTTGAGCGCATAGGCATTGCCCGGGAGCTCGCTGATGCGCCCGGCTTCCAGCGCCTCGAATGTACTGCGGGCGAATGTGCAGCGCGGACGCCATTTCCTCGTATCGACCAGCCGACCCGCTCGCGCGCGGCACGCAAATCGGCCCCGGCTCTCGGCGCACCGGGAGGCGCCGCGTCCCGCTCGATCGCGGACGCAGTGCTTCGGCATCCCGCCAACGTGGATTTGCGATCCTGCATCATGGTGGGCCCGCACATGCGGGCTTGTTGTCTATCAACGTCTTTACAGTGACTCTGTTTGCGTCCGCAGTCGAATGGTCTTTACTGAAGCATGCGCGATTAAATCGTTAAAATTGACTGTTCTGTCAGACGCCAGACCATGTTCGCGTGCCCAGACGCTGATCGGCTCGCGGAGACTGGCGGCCCCCGAGGTGTTGCGTCTGATCGCCGTCAGCACGGGGCGGAATGCGCCCAAATCGAGGTCAGCCAGCAGCGCCTTGATCGGCATGATGCCGGACGCCGGCATCGACAGGCTCTTGAAGCCAAGCCCGACCAGAGCCATCGCCTCCAGCGGGCGCGATGCCGCCTCGCCGCACAGCGAGACTGGTACACCCTTGCCGCCCTTGGCCACGCGGGCCTTTTCCAGCAGGAACTCGAGCAGGTTCAGCACCGGCTGCGACAACAGGTCGTAGCGGCTGAACAGGGCGGGCGTGCCGCGATCCGCCGCGAACAGGAACTGCAGCAGGTCATTCGAGCCGACGGATACGAAGTCCACCTCGCGCAGCAGCTCGTCCAACTGCCACATCAGCGCCGGCACTTCGAGCATGGTGCCAATATCGAGCCGCTCCGGGCGCAGGGCGGACCCGCCGCGCCTCCGCCAGCAGCAGCGCGCGTGCGGCGCGGAATTCCGCCACCGTCGCGACCATGGGAAACATCACCGACAGCGGCCGCCCGCCAGCCGCCAGCAGAAGGGCGCGCAACTGCCGGCGCAGCAGTGCCGGGCGGTCCAGGCCGATGCGCAGCGAGCGCCAGCCCATCGCCGGGTTCTCCTCCTCCGGCGCATCACCGGGCAGCAGCTTGTCGGCGCCCAGGTCGAGCGTGCGGAACAGCACCGGCCGCCCGCCGGCGGCGTCGAGCACGCGGGCGTAGCTCGCCGCCTGCTCCGCGACATCGGCGATCGCGCCACGCGCCAGCATGCCGATCTCGGTGCGGTACAGGCCGATACCTTCAGCGCCGGTGGTGTCGAGCTGCGCCACCTCCATGGTGAGGCCGACATTGAGCATCAGGCTGACCTTGACGCCGTCGGCGGTGATACCCGGCCGCGTCCGTAGCGGCGCCCAGCCGGCCTCCAACGCGGTCCTCGCCTCCAACTCGCGGAGATACGTCGACCGCACCTCGGCCTCCGGGCGTAGCACGAGCTGGCCGTCGTCGGCATCCACCACCGCCTCGTCACCTGGCTCCGCCGAGTCCAGCATGCCGCGGGTGCCGCCCACGGCCGGCAGACCGAGCGCGCGCGCAAGAATTGCGGCATGGCCGGCGGGACTGGCCTCCTCGACCGCCACGCCGGCGATGCCCGCGGCGTGCCATTCGAGCAACTCGGCCGGCCCGAGCCGGCGAGCGAGCAGGATGGCGCCGTGGCGGCACGGTGGGGCGCGGCTTGTCGCCGTCCAGCGCGCCAAGCAGCCGACCCGCCAGATCCTCGAGATCGGCGAGCCGTTCGCGCAGATAGGGGTCGGTTATGCGGCGCGTGCGGTCGTGCAGTTCGCCGGCGACGCGCTGCACCGCCGCTTCGGCAGACAGTCCGCTGTGGATCACCTCCGCGACCCGCTTCAGCCAACCGGCATCGGCGGCGATCAGGCGATAGGCCTGAAGCACATCGCGCGATGCCGACCCGTCCGCACCATTCGCCAAGCCATCCGGCACGCCGGCGATCAATTCATCGACGCCCTGCTGCATGCGCTGCGTGGCCTCGTGCAGCCGCGCCAGTTCGGCCTCCGGATCGTCAGCCAGCAACCTGACCGGGCGTCGACGGTTGCCGTGCATCACGACCGGGCCGATGGCGATCCCGGGGACCAAGGTCGCTCCGGCGAACACGCGCGGCACCGTGGCCGCGACGCCTTCCTCGGCGCTGTCGGCGGCACCGGCAGACGCCAGCACCTCGGCCAGCAGCATCGCCACCGTCTCCAGCTCGTCCACCTCCTCCTCCGAGTAGCCCCTCGGGTTGCGGTTTTGCACCGCGACCACGCCCAAAGTTCGACCGGCACGCCGCACCGGCGCTGCCAGCATGGACGCAAAAGGTTCCTCGTCGGTTTCCGGTCGATACGCGAAAGCTGGATGGTTCTGCGCGTCCGGCAGGTTCATGACCTGCGCCGTGGCGGCGCAAAGGCCGACGATGCCCTCGCCAAAGCGAAGCCTGGTGTGGCCGACGGCTTTGGGGTTGAGCCCTTCGGTCGCGACCAGCTCCAGGATCTCGCCAGGCCGCGCGGCGTACACCGAGCACACTTCGCTCACCAGTTCCGCTGCCGCGAGATGGACAAGCTCCTGCAATGGCGCGGTGCCGTGCGCCATCGTCTCACGCAGTCTGGCCAGCAGCCGGCGGGGAGTGGGCATCAGGTGGCGCGATTGCGCGCGACCAGCGCGGCGACGGCCTGCGCCACCAGCGTGGCGATGATCTCCGCCGTCGGCTGCTCTGCCGTCACCATGCCCACCGACTGGCCGGCCATCACCGAGCCGGTCTCGATATCGCCGTCGATCACCGCGCGCCGCAGCGCCCCGGCCCAGAAATGTTCGATGGCGAGCTGCGCCGCATCCTTGGTCAGTTCACCGGCCTCGAAACGATCGCGCGTTTCCGCCTGGAAGCGGAGGAAGCGCTTCACCCCCTCGTTGACCAGACCGCGCACGGGGATCACCGGGAAGCGCTCGTCCAGTTGCACCGAAGGCACCGCGTCGCGCGCGGCTGCCCGGATGAAGGCACGCTTGAAGTTGGGATGCGCGATCGACTCCGTGGCGGCGGCGAAGCGGGTGCCCAGCTGCGCTCCGGACGCGCCCATCTCCAGCAATGCCAGGATTGCCTCGCCGCGAGCCAGCCCGCCCGCAACGAAGACCGGCACCTCGTGGATGTGCGGCAGAATCTCCTGCGCCAGCACCATCAGCGACACCGGACCGATATGCCCACCGGCCTCGGATCCCTCGATCACCAACGCGTCCGCACCCGACCGGATCAGCCGCTTCGCCAGCACCAGGGCCGGGGTGAAGGCGATCAGCTTCGCGCCGCCGTCCTTCACCGCCCGCACCGCACCGCCAGGCGGAATCCCGCCGGCCAGCACGATGTGTCCAACGCCCGCCTCCAGACAGACCTGGATCAGTGCGTCGAGCCGCGGATGCATGGTGATCAGGTTGACGCCGAACGGCCGGGCCGTGAGCGCCTGCGTTCCAGCGATTTCGGCCGCCAGCGTATCCGGCTCCATGGCGCCGCAGGCGATCACACCGAAGCCGCCTGCGTTGGAGATGGCCGCCACCAGGTGCCGTTCGCTGACCCAGCTCATGGCGCCGCCCAGGATGGCGACCTCGCAGCCGAGAAATGCGGTGCCGCGCGCCCACAGGCGGTCCAGTTCCGCGCGGGACGCGGTCGGGGCGACGTCGGGAATGGCGATGTCAGGCGGCATCGAGACCATAGGCGGTGTGCAGGGCGCGCACCGCCAGCTCGGTGTATTCGGCGGCGACGAGGACGCTGACCTTGATCTCGCTGGTGGAGATGACCTGGATGTTGATCGCCTTGTCGGCGAGTGCGCGGAACATCGTGTTGGCAACGCCGGCATGGCTGCGCATGCCGACGCCGACCACGCTGATCTTGGCAACGTTGGGGTCCGCCAGGACCTCGGAAAAGCCGATCTGCGGCTGTGCCTCGGCCAGCGTCGCCTGCGCGCGCGGCAGGTCGGATTTGCTCACCGTGAATGTCATGTCGGTCATGCCGTCGGCCGAAACGTTCTGCACGATCATGTCGACATTGACGTTGTGGTCGGTGAGCGCGCCGAAGACCGCGGCGGCGATGCCTGGCCGATCCGGCACACGCCGCAACGTGATCTTTGCATCGTCACGCGAATAGGCGATGCCGGAGACATTCTGCTTTTCCACGATCTCGTCCTCGTCCACCACCAAAGTGCCCGGCACGTCGGCGAAACTCGACAACACCTGAACCCGCACCTGCTCGTTCATCGCGAGTTCGACGCTGCGCGTCTGCAGCACTTTGGCGCCGACGGACGCCAGTTCCAGCATTTCCTCGTAGCTGATGCGCGCAAGCTTGCGTGCTGTCGGGACGATGCGCGGGTCGGTGGTATAGACGCCGTCGACGTCGGTGTAGATGTCGCAGCGATCAGCATGCAATGCGGCCGCCAGGGCGACCGCCGACGTGTCGGAGCCACCGCGGCCGAGGGTGGTGATGCGATTGTCGGTGCCGACGCCCTGGAAACCGGACACGACGGCGACCTGGCCCGCTTTCATGCGACGGATCAACTCGGCGCCCTCGATGTCGGCGATGCGCGCCTTGCCGTGGGCGTTGTCGGTGCGGATCGGAATTTGCCAGCCCTGCCAGGAGCGCGCCTCGACACCGATCTCCTGCAACGCGATCGCCAGGAGGCCGGTGGTCACCTGTTCGCCGGTCGCGACCACCGTGTCGTATTCCCGCGCGTCGTGCAGCAGCGACAGACCCTGGCAGTGCGCCACGAGCTGATTGGTGACCCCCGCCATGGCGGACACCACGACGGCGACCTCGTTCCCTGCATCGACCTCGCGCTTCACGCGAGTCGCGGCATTGCGGATGCGGTCGAGGTCGGCGACAGAGGTGCCGCCAAACTTCATCACGATTCGCGACATTCCAGCCAGTTGTCAGTGATCGATTCCAGGTGTTCATACTGGCGCGGAACGACAGGGGCAACCATGCCAAGCGTGACAGTTTCGCCCGCGGAGGTTGCACAATTCGACGCGCTCGCGGCGCGGTGGTGGGATCCGGACGGTCCGATGCGGCCGCTGCACCGGATGAACCCGACGCGGGTGGCATGGATTGCGGCGCGGATCAGGAGCCAGTCCCCGCTGCGATCGGGCGAGGGCTGGACGCACTGCCCTCCCCCCACCCCTTCCCGCAAGGGGAGGGGGAGTATTTCGCTGCTGCCACCCGACCACGGTTGCTTGATGTCGGGTGCGGCGCCGGGGTGGCGGCCGAGGCCTTTGCTCGCCTGGGCTTTGACGTGCTGGGCCTGGATGCCGCCGGCGGGGCGATCGAGGCGGCGCGTGCCCATGCGGAAGGCCAGGGCCTGCCGTTGGCCTATCGGACCGGCGTCGCCGAGGACCTGCTGACCGAGCCGGCGCGCTTCCCTATCATCACGGCACTGGAGGTGATCGAGCACGTCCCCGATCCCGACGGCGTTCCTGGCAACGCTCGCCGCGCTGCTTGCGCCGGGCGGAAAGCTGTTCCTCTCGACCCTCAATCGCACGCCGCAGTCATTCCTCGCCGCCAAGGTCGGGTGCGGAGTACGTGCTGCGCTGGCTGCCCATCGGCACTCATGACTGGCGCAAATTCATCACGCCGGCTGAACTCGACGGCATGCTGCGGCGCGTTGGGATGCGGGTATCCGACATCACCGGCCTGGTGGCCGACCCGCTGACCGGGCGCTGGGGCATCAGCCGCAATCTTTCGGTCAACTACCTTGTTGCCGTCGAGGGCTGAGTTTCGATTGCAACTTAGTTGTGGCATATGAGCTTTATTACAACTTGATAACCAAGTTGGATGCCCGGAGCCGCTGATGGACACGGAGGATGGGGAGCGCCATCGGCTTGCCTTGGCGGCGATCAATCTCACCGTCTACGACTGGAACCTGGAGACCGGCGAGATTCGACCGACCGCCGCTGGGCCACGAAGTGCGGCGCCTGCAGGCCGAAGTTGGTGCACACCGCCGATGGCTGGGCGAGCGTGGTGCACCCCGACGATTTCGAGGCTCATCGAGCCGCGCTGCTGGCGCATATCAAGGGCGAAACGCCGCGGCTCGACCACGAGTACCGCTATCTTGGCACAGCGGGCGAGTGGCGATGGGTGCGCCAGTACGGCATAGCGCTGCGCCACCCGGATGGTCGTGCCCACCGCCTGGTTGGCGCCACCGCCGACATCACCGAAAGCAGGGAGCGTGACGCGGAGCTGCAGGCGGCGCGTGCGGAGACCGAACGCACCCGCCGACATATGCAGGCGCTGCTCGACAACATGCGCGACGGTGTGGGTTCGGCGGAGGCAGATGGCACCTATATCGCCTCGAACAAGGCCATGTTCGAGCTGGTGAGCATTCCGCGCGAGCGCATCGTCGCGCTGGGCACGATGCAGAACATCTGGCGGTATCAGTACGAGAACCACCTGGTGCCTCGCACCGCCGCCACGGCCGATGAGCACGTCGCGGCGCAGTTCGCGCTGTTCACCCGCGCCGACGGCCGCCAGCAGGTTCGCCAGCGGCCCGACGGCACATGGGTGGAGCGCTGTTTCCTGCGCATGCCGGACGACAGCCGCCTGGTGGTGGTGCGCGACATCACGGAACTCAAGCAGCGCGAGACAGAGCTGGCGCTTGAGCGCGACGCCGCCGAGGCTGCCCGCGCCGAGGCAGAGGCGGCGAACCAGGCGAAGTCCACCTTCCTCGCCACCATGAGCCACGAAATCCGCACGCCGATGAACGGCGTACTCGGCATGCTCGAAGTGCTGGAGCACCAGAGCATCAGCAGCGATCAGCGTGCCATCGTGGCGACCATGCGCTCGTCCGCATCGGCGCTGCTGCGCATTATCGATGACGTGCTGGATTTCTCGAAGATCGAGGCTGGCCGGATCGATCTGGAGGAGACGCCGTTCTCGCTGTCCGAACTGGTGGGCGGGACAGTCGAGGCGCTGCGGCCGCAGGCCACCGCCAAAGGACTGCGCTTCACTATGGAGGTTGCGCCAGGCTTCGGCCGACGCGCTGATCGGCGACCCGGTGCGGGTGCGCCAGATCCTGTTCAATCTGCTCGGCAATGCGGTGAAGTTTACGCAGACCGGCAGCGTCCATGTCAGCGCGACGTCGGCGCCGGTTGGCGAGGGCCGGCATGACGTGACGTTGAAGGTGACCGACACCGGTATCGGCATCAGTGCAGACGAACGGGCGCGACTGTTCCAGCCATTCGCCCAGGCCGACAGCTCGACCACGCGCCGGTTCGGTGGCAGCGGCCTTGGTCTCTCGATCGTGCGGCGGCTCGCGCAGCTGATGGATGGTGACGTGGAGGTGCGGAGCAACCCGGGCATCGGCTCGGTGTTCACCGTCACGCTGCGGCTGCGTGCCGCACCTGAGGCACTGGCGCTGTCCGCCGTCAATTCTCCGAAGCCGCTGCCTGCCGTCTGCGCGACCGGCAGCCGCGTGCTGGTGGTCGATGACCATCCGGTGAATCGCCAGGTCATGACAGGCCTGCTCGGCCTGCTGGGCCTGACGGTCGATGTTGCGGTCGATGGCGTAGAGGCACTGTCGCTGTGGCAGCCCGGTCGCTATGCCGTCGTGCTGGCTGACATGCACATGCCGCGAATGGACGGGTATGCGCTGACCCGCGAGATCCGTGCGCGGGAAGCAGCAGTTGGCGCCGTCAGAACTCCCATCGTTGCGGTCACCGCGAATGCCATGCGCGGGGAGGAGGAGCGATGCCTGGAGGGCGGCATGGACGCCTATCTGGCCAAGCCGGTGGCGATCGCGCGGCTCAGCGCAACGCTCGGTCGCTGGATTGCCCTGACGCCGCCGGTCGATCCGCCCACCACCGTAGTGGATCGCCCGATGTTGCGGAGCTGGCTTGGCGACGATGAGGCGACACTGCGGTCGCTGCTGATGGAGTTCCTGAACACCGCGCGCCAGAACGAGCGCGAGATCGAAGCGGCGCTAGGTCTCGGACGAGATATCCGCGGCGGTGATGCCGTCGCATAACCTGAGGGGCGGCGCGCTGGCGGTGGGCGCCCATGCGCTGGCGCAGGCGGCCGGTGCAATGGAGGCTGCCGCCCGCATCGGCGACGGCGCCACGTGCCGCAACCTGCTGGCTTCCCTGGCGCGAGAACTGCAGCGCGCGGCGGACGATATCGGCGGCTGAGGGCTGCCTATCCGTCGGCGCGCGGGACCCAGGGTATGCGCGATATCTCGATGCCCTCGTCGGCCAGCGCCTCGGCCTGCTCGGGGCTGGTCTCGCCATAGATGCCACGCTTCTCGCTCTCGCCACGGTGCATCTTGCGGGCCTCCTCGGCGAACTGCGGGCCGACGTAATCGCAGTGCTTTTCCACCTCGGAGCGCATCCGCTGGAGCATGGCACGCATGTGCGCCGGCATCGGGCCGCCGGCAACGGCGTCGGGTGGCGCAGGCGGCTGCGGCGCGGGGATTGGCGCGGCGGGCAGCAACTCGCGCTTGCCGACCGCGGGCCGCATCAGAGCGCGCTCAACCTTGGTGTCGCCGCAATGCGGGCATTCCACCATGCCGCGCTTCGCCAACCGGTCGAACGCGGCACTGTCTTTGAACCAGCCGTCGAACGCGTGGTCCTGGCTGCAACGCAGGTCGTAATGGATCATGGCACAACCTAGATGGCCAATTCTGGCATTCGTGACAAGGGAGTGCCAACGGCTGATGGCAATAGGGTGGTTATCCGGCGTGCAGCAGCGGGTCGAGCCGGCCCGAATGGTCCAGCGCCAGCAGATCATCGCAGCCGCCGATATGCCGACCATCGATGAAGATCTGCGGCACCGTGGTGCGTCCGCCGGACCGGCGGATCAACTCCTCACGCGCCGCCGAGCCGTGTGGTGCGTCGATTTCGCGGAACGCCACGCCCTTGCTGCTGAACAGGCTGATGGCGCGGGCGCAGAAGGGGCACCAGGGCTGGGTGTAGATCTCGATCTCGGCCATGTTATTTTTCCTTTTCCGGCGGCAAGGGCATCACGCCGACATTGTCATTGCGCAGCGAGGAAGCAATCTCGTTCGATGGAGCGAACTTTTGACCGAGATTGCTTCGTCGCCGCGCTCCTCGCAATGACAGCCCACATGTTTCGCCGTCCTATGGTTCCAGGACTAGGGTAGCTGGGCGCCTTGCACGTCAACGTACAGAGAGTAGATCGACGTGCTCGCGCACATGAACAGACGGTTGCGCTTCTTGCCGCCGAAGCAGAGGTTCGCGCAGGTCTCGGGCAGATGGATCTTGCCGATGAGGTCGCCATCCGGTGCGTAGCAACGCACGCCGTCTTCACCTGGGTCGGCCCAGCCCATGCTGCACCACACATTGCCCTCGGCATCGACGCGCAGGCCGTCGGTGAAGCCGGGCGCGAAATCGTCGGCAAAGATGCGGCCGCCGCGGCACTTGCCGTCCTCCACGGCAAAGACCCGTATGTGCGCCGGGCCGCCGTGTGTGGCGCCGCTGTCGACCACGTACAGCAGGCTTTCGTCCGGCGATAATGCAAGTCCGTTCGGGCGAACGAAATCATCGGCGACAACGGTGGCCGTCTTTTTTGCGGGATCGAGGCGGTAGACATGGCCTGGTAGTTCAAACTCGTCCTTGTGGCCTTGGTACTCGCCGTCGATCCCGTAGCCGGGATCGGTGAACCAGACCGCGCCTGTGGAATCCACGATGATATCGTTCGGGGCATTCAGCTTCTTGCCATCGTAGCGGTCGATCAGCACGGTGATGCTGCCGTCGTATTCGGTGCGTGTCACCCGCCGCGTATCGTGCTCGCAGGTCACCAGCCGGCCTTCACGGTCGCGCGTGTTGCCGTTCGAGTAATTGGAGTTGGGGCGGAAGACGCTGACGTGGCCGTCGTCTTCCAGCCAGCGCATAATCCGATTGTTCGGAATGTCGCTCCAGAGCAGGTAACCGCCGTCACGGAAATAGACCGGTCCCTCCGCCCAACGGAAGCCGTGCGCGATCCGCTCGATCGCGGCGTTGCCCTGGCGCCTGAAACGCTTGTCCAGTTGCTCGACACGCGGGTCCGGGTAGCGCGTGTTGGGGAGATGGCCGAGCGGCAGGTGTACCGGGTCGATCGGCATTGGAATGGCTCCTCCTGCTTGGTGCCGGGATTGCTTGGAAGATTAGGTGGCGTCGGCGGTTGAAGCTACGGGTTGGCGCGGTGGATGCTTGGGGGACGCGTTGGTCGTGCGAACCGAATTACACAAGAGGGACGTTCGTGAACCGGACCATCACGCGCCGCGGCCTGGTGGCGACGGCCGGAGTTTCCGCCGCTGCGTTCGCCACAGGCCCATCGCCGGCACGCGCGGCCGGCAAGCAGCTCGCCTACTGACGCCGGGTCTTGCAGCCGGACCGGGGTGAAATTCGCATCGACACGCGGCGCGTGCATTTCGCGGGCGCGCGCGATGCGATCCGCAGTGGCGTCGCCATGGTCATGCAGGAGACCTCGCTCGCGCCGGATCTTTCGGTGCTGGAGAACATCATGCTGCCGCGGATCGGCATGCGCGGAACGTTGCGCTGGGGCCGGATGCGCGCGCAGGCACAGACGCTGCTGGCGGAGTTCGGCGAGGGCACCGGACTTACGGCCGATACGCTGGTGCGCGATCTCGCCATCGCGCAGCGGCAGCTGGTGGAGATCGCCAAGGCGCTGGCGCTCGACAGCCGCATCCTGATCTTCGACGAGCCGACCGCCGCGCTGTCGCCGCATGAAAGCGAGCGGCTGTTCGACATCATCCGTAGCCTGGCGGCCCGCCGCCGCGGCGTGATCTTCGTCTCGCATCGGCTTGAGGAGATCTTCTCGGTGACCGATCGGGTGACCGTGCTGCGCGAAGGGCATGTGGTGGCTGGCGGCGTGCCCACGCCATTGCTGACGCAGTCGGAATTGGTTCGGCTGATGGTCGGGCGCGAGGTTTCCGACATCTACGCACGGCAGGGGGCGGCGAATACTGCCGGATCCGAGGAGGTTGTGCTGCGCGTGCGCGGCCTGGCCGCTCCGCCGCGGGTCCGTGACGTATCGTTCGATGTATGTCGCGGGGAGATCCTGGCGCTCGCAGGTCTCATCGGCGCGGGGCGGTCGGAGACGCTGGAGACGGTCTTTGGCCTGCGACGACCGAGTTCCGGCACGATAGAGTTGAATGGCCGGCCGTTCCGCGCGCACACCCCGCGTGAGGCGATCCGCGCCGGAATTGGTTTCGTGCCGGAGGATCGGCGAGGACAGGGGATCGTGCCCGACTTCACGGTGCGCGAGAATCTGATGCTCGCGCATCTGGGCGGCCACGCCGGACCGGGGCTCGGTTATGGCGTGCGCGATGCCTCGGTGCGGCGGTTGCTCGACCTGCTGGAGTTGCCGCAGCAACGACTGCTCGACGCAAGCATGCGGCGGGATGCGCGAGCAGCTGGGTGTTCTGGCCGCGGCTGTTGCTGCTGGACGAGCCGACGCGCGGCGTGGATATCGGCACGCGCAGCAGCATCTATGCGTTGCTGCGCCGCGTGGCTGCGGATGGCGTTGCCTGCGTTGTCGTGTCGTCCGATTTCGGGGAGGTGATCGGCATTGCCGATCGCATCGTGGTGCTCAGCGATGGCGTGAGCGTCACGGATATTCCGAGCCGATTGGTCGATATCGAACGGCTGGCGATGTTCGCCGCCCCTCGAAGCTCAGCGGAGCGGACACACACGGTGCTCGAGGCGCTGGCGGGGGCGCATGGCGGCACGACCTATTGGATCGACATCGACGGGCCACGCCTGTTCTGTTTCGATCGAGTGAACGGCACGCAGGCCGCTGAGCCGGGATTTGTCGGTGGCGGTTTTCCGGAAATCGAAGAAACACGCATCCCTCGCGCGCTGTCCACGACGGCGGAAGGACTGGTCGCAGAGGCAGCACGGGAGCCTGCACTCGCTGCTGGTGCCGGTGCAGGGTCGGCGCGGACATCGGCTCGGGCTTGTCGGCATGACGTTCGCCGAGGTGCCGTCCGGCTTTGACGCGGAGGCGGCGCGGCAGCGCGTGGTGACCGAGCTCGGCGTGCAAAGCGAGATGGCATGAAGCGCGTGCTGCAATTGCCCGCGACTTAGATCGAGCTTCGCATGCTGCTGGTGGCATATGCGTTGTGTTGGTTGTTTCTGACATACGCCAAAGGCGGCCGCACGCTGTACGCGATCGGAGTCGAGACGTCGAGGCGGCACGGGTCGCCGGTCTTTCGATCGCGTTGTGGAGCGTGCTCGCCTACGTCGTCTCCGGCGTGATGAGCGGAGTGGCCGCCATCTTCCTGGCATCGCGCATCCTGTCCATTGACCCGATCGGCGGCTCCGGACTGGAGCTGGATGCGATCGCTGCCGTCGTGATCGGCGGTGCCAGTCTGTTCGGCGGCCGTGGCTCGATCATTGGCACACTGCTGGGCGGCTTCATCATGGTGTTCATCCGCAACGGGCTGAACCTGCTGAACGTCTCGCCATACTGGCAGGGGACCGCAATCGGCGCCATCATCGTTGCCGCAGTGTTGGTCGAGCGTCTGTTGAGCGGTGGGCCCAAGAGCAGCTAAAGACCCTCAACCTATACGGGCGTTCCCCTCTAGGATACACGCCGGGATCGGCGTCACAATCGCCCCTTCAACTTATTGTTATTTGCCGATCTCAACGAGGATCGAAACAAGCTGCAAGATCGCCAGCCACCCAATTATTCCGATTAGAATTCTACGACCAATTCCTTTGCAGGCATGCATGAGTGGTCGTGTCGATCACGCGATATTGCGCTCCCGCAGGTTCCTGCAGGCTCGACTCTTGGCCTCGAAAAATGAGATACTTTGGTCCAGCGTCAGACGAGGCACAAGAAGCCACTAGCACCGACCTAGGACGATGTCAAAAACAGCTCGTGCGTGACGCGGAGACTCAGGAGAAAGAAGGCTAATTATTAATGCCCGTAGCCGTGTCTGCGCGTCTGGCCGAAGCGTTGGCCGTTATCGCGATCTTCTTCGCGTCGCTTGCAATACCTAAGGCATTTGTTCCCGGCTTTCACCCTCCTCACCCATGGCTCGGAATATGCGTCTGCTCGTTGATGGTAGCGCACGTTGCGTTGCGTGGCCAACAGGGCGCGCTGTTCGATAGGGGCGTGCGGCCATGGAGCCTCGCGTCAGCCTGGCTGCAGTCGATCGGAGCCGCGTTGTTTCTGGTGCTGGCCTCGATCGTGCCCGCCGGATCCATGCTGCCGCACCAGTCGCTCGAGCGGCTCAAGTTTGTCGGGACGGACGCAGCTGGGCTGATCGTATGGGTGTTTTTCTTCCCGGTCGTCAGTTATTTGGCGGTGATCTCCGTGCGTGTTCTAGGTCGGCCGATTTTTGCCGCCTGCGCAAACCCGCGCCGCATCGTGATTGTTGGCCGGCCCGAACGCTGTGCGGGACTCGTTCAGAGCCTACACCAGACGCTGCCTCGATCCGCGCGGATCGTTGGCGTCGTCGATTGCGAGGACACATATCCCGCGAACGGGCTTAGGGCGCCGACAACGATCTGCGGCTTGCCCGTGCTGGGACAGCACGATGAGCTCGTTGACATGGTCCGCAAGGGCGAAGTCGACGTCGTTATTCTCGCCGAGCCGTGGTTGGAGGCCGCCGAGGCAAGGAGTGTCATGAGGTTGGCGCAGAGCACCCGGGTGGACGTGCTTTATGCGTCATCCCTGGACAACCTGGAATTGCCTCTGTCGATCACCGTTGAATTAGGCGGCATCCCGTTCATACGGGCCAGCTACCCGTCGCTGCTCGGTTGGCAGGCTCCGCTGAAGCGGGCACAAGATATCTTCTTCGCCGGTCTCTTGCTCGTATTGGCGGCGCCCGCGATGATGGCCATCTCGGCACTTGTCAAGCTGACCTCGCCCGGCCCAATTCTCTTTCGGCAACTGAGGGTGGGCCATAACGGCCATGCTTTCGAGGCGCTGAAGTTTCGAACGATGTTTACGCACCTTTCGGATGCGGAGGGGGCCGCACAAACGCGACGGGGCGATCACCGAATCACCCCGGTTGGAGCGTGGCTGAGGCGCCGTAGCCTCGATGAACTGCCACAGCTGCTGAATGTCCTGCGTGGCGACATGTCTTTGGTCGGGCCTCGGCCGCACGCTGTCGGCACGACAGTCGAGGGCCTGCCGTTGGATCAGGCAGCGCCGGCATACCGGATACGACAACGAGTGAAGCCCGGACTAACAGGGTGGGCGCAGATAAATGGTAGTCGGGGAGCGCTACACACTGCTAAGGACGTCCGCGACAGGGTAACGCTTGACCTCCATTATATTCGCAATTGGTCGCTCGCTTTCGACCTGCAAATCATATGGCGCACTGTTCGTGTCTTGTTGCATGATAAGAACGCCTACTGATTAGCGGCGTTTCTTCGTCAGATTGCTCATTGATGAACGCGAACTCGGCCGCGTTTGCCTTCTGAGGCTACAGGCTTAAGGGCGGCAACGTCGAGCTCATTGTTTCAAAGAGTTTCGGGATATTCGCCCGGTCAAGTCCTGTTGACAGTTTTCCCATGTGCTCTAATGGGAGCCGTCGCTGCAGCAGCACAACGACGGGGCCTGACCGGATGAGCCTACCCTCCGAACCAGTTGACTTTCTCATCGTCGGTGGCGGCTCGGCTGGTTGCGTCCTTGCCTCGCGGCTCAGCGAAGATCCTGCGACACGTGTGCTGCTGGTAGAGGCCGGACGCGATCTTACGGCAACCGAAATCCCGCCCGAGCTTGCGGCGGCCTACCCGGGGCGCACCCATTTTGAGCCCGATTGGCTATGGCCGTCCCTGGTCGCATCGCGCGGCGACAGTGGAGGGAACCGACCTGGCCAATCATGGCTATATGAGCAGGCGCGAATCCTGGGTGGCGGCTCGTCGATCAATGGGATCTGCGCCAATCGCGGATCGCCTTATGATTACGACGAATGGGAAGCGAAGGGCGCGGTTGGATGGAGTTGGCCCAATGTGCTGCCGTACTTCAAGAAGCTGGAAACCGATGCTGATTTTGGTGAGCCTTTCCATGGAGGGGAGGGGCCCATGCCGATACAGCGCCATCGCCGCGTCGGCTGGAGTGGGTTCACACGCACCATCGTAAAGATCTTCGCCGATATGGGCTATGCGGAGCACGAGGACCAGAACGGCCCCTGGGTCGATGGCGTATTTCCGACGTCGATCAACCTGGATCAGCACGGCCGCCGTGCCAGTACCGCCGTAGCGTATCTATCACCCGAGGTTCGTCGTCGACCAAATCTGACCATTCTCACCAAGACGCTGTTCGAGGGACTGACCATCGTGGACGGACGGGTCGACGGTGGCCGTCTGATACGAAACAATGAGTGCGCATCGATCAAGGCCCGCGAGGTCATTGTTTCCGCGGGCGCACTCCAGAGCCCGGTGATCCTCATGAAGAGCGGCATCGGGCCAGGCGTGCATCTTGCCGAACGCAACATTCCAGTTGCGGTTAATCGACCGGGCGTGGGTGAGAATTTACAGGAACATCCCGCGGCCCGTATCGCTGGTTATCTTAATCCGTCAGCGCGTCTGTTTGATCGTAAGGGGCATCATCTCCAGGCGGCTGTCCGATACTCCTCGGGGATAGAGGGGGCTCCCCCTGGCGACATGCATATCGAGATTCTGGCGCGCACCGGTTGGCACTCGGTGGGATGGCGGATCGGAGCCGTCGGGTGCTGGGTGAACAAGTCCTACTCCACCGGACGTGTACGTCTGGGCGCCTCGCAGGCTGCGCCTCCCGAGATTGATTTCCGGATGCTTTCAGATCCGCGCGACATGGCGCGCCTGAAAGACGGGTTTCTGTTGATGTCGCGTGCAATGGCTGCGGCGCAGCAGGAAGGTGTCGTAACGAATCTGTTCCCTGTCGGATATTCGCCCCGCATTCGCGGACTTACTCGCCCCAGTCGTCGTAATGCCGCGCTAACCGCATTGGGCGGCCCCGTTATGGATCGTAGCGCAGACATCAGACAGAAAATCATGAATTTTGTTTCAGGGACAAGTAAATCTCCGGCCGCCCTGGCCGCAGACGAATGCTTGCTGGAGGCCTATCTACGACAAGGTATCAATGGCAACTGGCATGCCTGCGGCTCCTGCCGCATGGGCGACCCGGCGGATCCAACAGCGGTCACGGATGCCAACGCGCGGGTGATCGGCATTGAAGGCCTGCGGGTGTGTGATGCATCGCTGATGCCGACCATCCCATGCGCGAACATCAACATTCCGGTGATGATGATTGCCGAGAAGGTTGCCGCGACCATACGCGCCGGCGGCTGATTCCCCCGACGCCCCGGTCGCCAGGCGTCAGACCTTCACGGTCGAGGCTCGATAGATCTCGTCGACGGATCTGGCCAGTGCCGCGTCAAACTCGCCATCGCTCATCGAATGTGTCAGCCCCTCGGCCAGGGCACGCGAGAAGCTGGCGATCATGCCGTGATTGGCGGCGAGGCGTTTGCAGGCATCGCCCCGCGTATAGCCGCCGGAAAGTGCCACAACCCTGGCGACGCGTTCATGATTGATCAGAGCCGAATAGAAATCCGGAGCGTCCGGGATTGTCAGCTTGAGCATCACCCTCCTGTCGCCGCGCAAGGCGTCAAGCCCCCGCTTGAGTTCAGCAAGCAGGATGGTCTCCGCGCCGGCCTTGTCCGGGCTCTTGATCAGGACCTCTGGCTCAATGATGGGCATGAGGCCGTGCGCGGCGATCTGCGCGGCCACCTCGAACTGCTGCGCCACTACGGCAGCGATTCCGTCTTTCGATGGCAGGTTGATGACGGAACGCATCTTGGTGCCGAAGACGCCGAGCTTCACTGCCCGTGCAAGCAGCGCGTCGAGCGCTGGCATGGGCCTCATCAGGCTGACGCCGTTGTTCTCAGGCTCGAGGCCCTTGTCGACCTTTACGAAGGGAACGACGCCCCGATCCTCCCACAGGAACGTGGGCACAGGCTTTCCCTGTGCCTCGCCATCCATCGTGCCCTCGAACAGGATGGTGGCAATGACCTTCGCTCCGGTGAAGGCCGGCGCGGTCATGATGCGCACGCGCATGGCATGCATGAGCCTGAACATCTCGGCGTCACCGCTATAGGCGCTGTCCGGAATGCCGTAGAGGCGCAGCGCACCGGGTGTCGATCCGCCGCTCTGGTCAAGTGCCGCGATAAAGCCAGCCTTGCCGGAGATCTGTGCTGTCATCGTGTCAGAGGCCATGATCGCTACCCCGCTTTGAGCTGCGCACCCCCAGAGGTTTCGCTGAGCAGCGTCACCGCGGCTCAGCCATCATGTCGGTGCCGAATGCGGGACTTTCGGATCCGGACCACCGATCATGTCAAAAGATCTCTTGGCGACGCTGACGGCGGACACGCCGAGTGTCGAGCCCGTTGCAGCCACCGCCGTGTGCGCCGGCGTCTTCTCCGCTGAACCCGAGGCCCGGAACGTATTCGCTGGGCGGCCGTTACTCGATTTCGGCGACGTAGTTGCCGGGTTCCCATCAGCTCGACGCTGCCACCTCGATCTTGTGCGCGCGGTCTGCGCTAGTCACTCAGTGCATCGACCCGGCATCGAGCAGCGCGCGCACCCGAATAGCCAGCCCTTCGCTGCGAAATGGCTTTTCGAGCAGCTCGATGTCGGGGTCGAGCCGGCCCTGATGGACAATGGCGTCCTGCGAGTATCCCGTCATGAACAGGACCCGGATGTTTGGCATAACCCGCCTTGCCCGGTCGGCCAATTCGCGGCCATTCATTCCCGGCATCACGACGTCGGTCAGCAGCAGATCGATCCGCAGATCGGCCTGAGCGATGATCGCCAGCGCGGCGGCGGCATCGTCCGCCTCCATGACGGCGTAGTTCAGCTCCCGCAGGGCTTCCACAACATAGCCGCGCACACCCGCATCGTCCTCGGTGACCAGGATCGTCTCGCCTGCCCCGCGCGTGCTGGCGCCGACCGGCGGGCTCTCGGTCCCATGCAGCTCCCCCGGTTTCGCCAGCGGCCAGGGCCGGCAAGAAGATCCGCAGCGTCGTGCCGGACCCGGGCTCGCTTTCGATCTCGGTATGACCGTTTGATTGCTTGACGAAACCATACACCATGCTGAGGCCAAGGCCGGTCCCTTTGCCTGCACCTTTCGTGGTGAAGAACGGCTCGAATGCACGTTCGACCGTTTCGCGCGACATGCCGACCCCAGTATCGCTGACCGCGAGCATCACGTAGGAGCCCGCGGCAATGCGGCGGAGGCTCGCGCGCACTTCGTCGAAGGCGACGTTGGCAGTCGCTACCGTCAACCGTCCACCCTGCGGCATCGCATCGCGCGCGTTGATTACCAGATTGAGCAGTGCCGTCTCGAGCTGGTTGGCGTCACAGACACAAAATGGCGGCTGTGCGCCAAGCGCGAACTCGTAGCGGATTATCTCGCCCTGCGTGCGGCTGATCAGATCGCCCATGCCGGCAACCAGCTCGTTCACATCCACCGTGCGCGGCCGCAATGGCTGACGCTGCGCGTAGGCAAGCAAACGCTGCGTCAAGGTCACCGCCCGCGTCGCGCCGGTCATCGCCGCCTTGACAGCCTTGAGCGCCCTGCTGGATGCGGCATCGAGCGATCGTTCAAGAAGCTCGAGATTGCCGAGGATGACGGTGAGGAGGTTATTGAAGTCGTGCGCGATGCCGCCGGTGAGCTGGCCGACGGACTCCATCTTCTGTAGCTGGCGCAACTGGTCTTCGGTCTGCCGATGCGCCTGAGCCGCTGCCTTGTCGGCAGTGACATTGCGTCCGATCAAATAGATCAGGCCTTGCTGGGCGGTCATCGTCCAGTAGATCCAGCGATATGAACCATCCTGATGGCGAAAACGGTTCTCGATCCGCACGGTGCCAGCACCCTCGGCGAGTCGTCGTCGGCCTTCGGTACCGATCAGCAGATCGTCAGGATGGCGCAATTCGTTGACGTGCAGCGCCTTGATCTCGTCCTCGCTCCAGCCGAGCGTTTTCGTCCAGGCAGGGTTCACGCTCGTGAAGTAGCCATCAAAATTACTTACGCCGAGCAGGTCCTCGGATACCTGCCAGATACGGTCACGCTCCCGCGTCCTTTCCGACAGCAGGCGGGCGAACCGCTGGCGTTCGCCGGTGCTCAACAAAAGGAATGCGCCAAGCAGGCTGGTGCTCAATATCCCGGCGACCAACACGGCCCAACTCTGCCATCCCTGGTGTGCTGCGGAGTAGTGCGGCGTCGGCGCTGTCCTGATGGCGTAACTTCTTCCGCCGAAGTTGATCGCATGGTCATACGCCGTTATCGCAAAGCCGTCCGCGAGGGTGTCGAACAGCGGCTGGCCTGCCGCCTGATCGACAAATTCGGCGGCGAGATTCTGGCTTGCGGGACCGAGCGTGGCCGCGATGAACTTGTCCATGTGAAGGACGACCAGCAACACGCCAGGCCCGTTCGGCGCCGTGCGGGACAGACAAGGTCAACAGAATACCACTGAGATCCTCAGGCTGCTGGACCAGCCTGATTGGAGCCGTGGCAGCCGCAGTTCCGGTTGCGATCGTGCGAAGTATCGTGGCACGTCGCTCGGGATCAGAGGCAAGATCGAAGCCAACCGCGGCTTCATTGCCTTGCAGGGGCTCAACATAGGTGACGGGATAGAATTCGGCTCGATCGTCGGCTTGCCGGGTTCCCGCGGCGTTATCGCGCTCGCGGATAGCGAAGCTGGGGTTGTTCTCTTGCTGCGTCGCCACGAACTTGTCGCGCGCCGCACGCCCAACCTCGGGAGCCCATTCGATCGCCTGTATCGCAGGGTATCGCTGCAAGAGGCGACTGGTCAGCGTGGTGAAATCCTTGGGTGATAGCGGCGACGGTCCGTTCCAACTCGCACTGAGTTGCTGGAGAAAATCCTCTTGTGCCTCCAACTGGAACTGCAGCTTGTCGGCGAACCCCTGTGACAGAAGCTGAAACTCGGCCAGGGACTGATCGCGCTCCCACGCCCTGGTGCGAACGAAGATCGCCACGAAGAGCGCGAAGAACAGAACCATCGGCAGCGCCACGGATCGCGCGCGGCCGCGCCACAGGGCACGGGGCTCGCCAGCCGCCACCATGACCAGCGGCAGGAACAGCAGAACGCCGAGCGTGTCGCCAATCCACCAGGAGAGCCAACTCGAGGCGACCTCAGATGTGTCGATTGCGCCAAGCGCCGCCATGCCGCCGTGCGACAGTGTGGCGCTGGTCAGGCACAACACCGGCGTGATCAGCAGGTAGCGCCCCAGGTCCCTGACGTTGTCCAGGGTGGCTGGGTAGCCGATGAGCTTGCGCAGTGCCCACCCGCCTGCCGCGGCTTGCGCGACGGAGGCCGCGGCGATCGTCACCGCCACGGCGAAGGCCAGCGCCGCGCTGTCCTGCTCCATCGTTGAGCCGACCCAGAGATTGAGTGCACACGATGCGGCGAATATCCACGGCAGTGTCCCGCGTCCGCCGATAAGCACGGCGGCCATGGCGATGCCCGCGGGCGGAAAGATCGCTGTCGCGTATCCCGGCGGCACAGCCAACAGCAGCCCCAGGCGGCCTGACGCCACGTAGGCCAGAGCCAGCGTCAGGCAGGCCAGCACGCGCCGCTTCTGCGGGTTCATGACCAGCCTGCGTCTGGACCAGGCATGCTAAGCCGAACTCCCCCCAGCTGAAGTCTCCGTTGGGGGTGAACAATAGCACGGGATTGGCCAAAGTGCCGGAGCCGGGCGGCGAGCGGTCACACTGCCATGACAGCCTGGTCAGCCCGAGGCCTGTGAGACTTGCCAGCAGAGGCCGCCTGTCCGGTTTCTGCAGCCGCCACCACGGTATCGACCATGGCCAGTTGGCGGGCCTCCCTCAGCACGGCGGCAATATCGGCAAAGCCGCGCCGATGCGCGTCATTGAAGCCAATGATGCTGCAATCACCGCCGTCGCCGAGAGGCGGCAGACCCTTGCGAAGCTGCCATTCCTCAATCGCGCGCGCGAGGTATTCGGCAGCGCGATCGTCCTTGGTTCCGAGTTCGTGCCGGACATGCTGGATTGCCCCGAGCAGACAACGCTTGCCATCGACCGTCTCAAGAGCGCGCCGTGCCCACTTCGCGCCGCCATCGAGAAGGAGTTCCACCCTGTCGAGCACGACGGCCGACTGCGCGGCGGTCGGGCCTCCGGACAGCACGTGCGGCCGGACTTCACCATCGAATGGCATTACCCGCCCTCCATGATTTCGCTACAGCTTTGCGATCGAGACTAAGCGCGTCAACCTGATCCGTGGCGAGCCTTCCATGATGGCCGACGCCGCCCGCGCCTGAGATCGCGCAGAATTTCGCGAGCGGCGTTGTGCCCGGGCGCGCCCGTCACGCCGCCTCCCGGATGGCTCCCCGAGCCGCACAGATAAAGACCTTTGATCGGACCGCGGTAATCCGCGTGGCCCAACATCGGCCGCGCCGAGAAGATCTGCCCCAGATCAAGCGCTCCATGGAAAATGTCGCCGTTGATCAGGCCGAATGTCCTTTCGAGGTCGAGAGGGGAGAAGACCTGGCGCGCCAGCACGGAGCGACGGAAATTGGGTGCGTAGCGATCGACCGTCTCGACCATGAGATCGGCGACGGTTTCGCGATGGTCGTCCCATGACGAACCGTCGGGTAGCTGCGGCGCGACGTGCTGGCAGAACAGGCTCGCCACGTGCTGTCCGCGCGGTGCGAGCGTGTCGTCGAGTGTTGAGGGAATGACCAATTCCACTATTGGGCTGCGCGACCAGCCGACAGAACGTGCGTCGAAATAGGCGCGCTCCATGTAGGCGAGACTTGGCGCGATGATGATGCCCGAGGCATGGTGCTCGGCACATGCGCGACCGGGTAGGGCGGTGAAGTCCGGCAGCTCGGAAAGTGCGACATTCATGCGAAACGTGCCCGAGCCACAGCGCCAATTTTCCATGCGCCGGCGAAACCCCGCCGGCAAGACAAGCGGATCGACCAGGTCGAGGTAGAGGAGCCTGGGATTGATCCCTGCGGCGACGGCCGTGGCACGGATTGCTTCGCCCTTGTCCGTCTCGACGCCCACAGCACGGCCCTTCTCGACAAGGACCCGGCGTACCCGCGTGGCAAGCCTGATGTTGACGCCGTGATCTGTGGCGGCTTTCGCCATGGCTTGGGTGATGGCACCCATGCCGCCGATGGCGTGGCCCCAGACACCTTTTTTGCCGTTCACCTCGCCAAAGTTATGGTGCAGGAGAACATAGGCCGAGCCCGGCGCGTAGGGGCTCGCATAATTGCCGACGATGCTGTCGAAGCCGAAAGCAGCCTTGATAGGCGCGCTCTCGAACCAGCCGTCGAGGAAGTCGCCGGCGGATGCCGTGAAGAGGTCGAGAAGGTCTCGCTGCAGATCGAGTCCAAGGGCTCGAATTCTGTTGCCCATCCTGCCGAACTTGATGAATTCGGTGATGGCGGTGAGCGGCGCTTTCTCGACGACATTGGGCGGCGTCTCGAGGACGACGGCGCGCAAGACATCGGCGACCGCCGCCAGCCGCGCTTGATAATCGTCCAGACGATCCGCATCCCGCATCGAGAATTTCGCGACCTCGCATTTCGTTTGACCGCCGCCGACCTTCAGGAAGCGTCCATCATCCAAAGGCAAGAAGTTGGCGATCGGACGCTCGACGATGCGCAATCCATGGGCGTTGAGATCGAGGTCCCGGATGACCTTCGGGTTCAACAGCGAGACGGTGTAGGAGGCGACCGAGTTTGAAAATCGGGGGGTGAATTCTTCCGTGACGGCGGCGCCCCCGACCACGGGCCGCTGATCGAGCACGACAACCTTGAACCCCGCCATCGCCAGATAGGCGGAGCAGACAAGGCCGTTATGACCGCCGCCGATTATGACAACGTCGTGCATCATTCACCTCGCATGAAGCGACTGGCACTTCCAGGCCGCGCGCGCCACCGAGCGCTGCGCCTCTGCCACCAAGCTCGTACGCAGTGCTTCGCCGACTTGCTTGTCGCTGTCCTCGAACAGCATCGGCGCGAGGCTCTGACGCATGTGCCATTCGAGGCAATAGGCCAGCATAAACAGGACATGGCGAGCGATTTGTGGCTGCGCGCGGTTGTCACATCGCCGTCGCCAGCGCGACCGGGGCCAGCGCCGGCCATGACGAGGAGCACGACCCGTGCCAACTCGATTCACTTATTCCCAACAAGCCCTAACTTAGCCAGGGTGGATGCTTTGCCCAGTCATAGCCGTGGCGCGCCTTCTGGAAGCCATAGTCGAACAGGGCGCGCATATAGCCGGGGTCGAAGGGCTCCGGCAGCACCATGGTGAAATCAGCGCCGATAAACGCCAGATTGTAGCCAACGCCGTCAGCCTGGGTGGTGGTGTAGATCCTACCAACGTCATTTTGGCCGCTCACGCTGATCATGGTGGTAATCGCACGCTGAGCGATGCCGAGTGTGCGGCGATCCACTGCGGCCCAGTCCGGGTCGAGTCGTCCATTGCGGATGACGTAGGCCTCGACATCCGGCACGGGTTTGCCTTGCCGCATGCGCTCGCGCCGCAGACGGGTCAGCGATGCCGGGTAGAGGAACACCTGGGCGAAGGCGCCACCATCGACGTGCATTTCCTGATACGCGACGCCGTTCACCGTCACGTCGATCATGGTCGGGGGGAACGCGCCTGGAACGGCGGCCGAAGCCAGGAGCACACGGCGGATCGTGTCGAGTGCGCGGGGATGGTTGCTGGCGGCGATGGCGCCGATGTTCCAGATCACCGGCACCTGGGCGTCCAGGTCGGTCGTGGCGATCCAGAGCAGCCGGCCCTCGGCATAGCCCTTGGCGATGGCTGCCTGCATCTCAGTGGTCAGGTAGCCAGAGATGGTCTTGTAGAGCGGTGAGTTGTCGGCCATCGCGTCGCTGAACAGCGCACCAGCAATCAGGCCGCGCGGCTTGAGCACGTCGGCTGGCTCGAGGTCAGCATAGACGGCGCGCAACTGCGCATCGTAAGCGGTACCGAGAAATGCGAACGGCGCGGTCAGTGCGCCGGTGCTGACGCCGGTGACCCCGAGGAACGTCGGGCGGTCGCCGGCCTCCGACCAGCCGCACAGTAGGCCGGCGCCAAAGGCACCATTTTCGCCGCCGCCGGACACTGCCAGGATATCCATGTGCGGCGGCAGATCATCCGCCGCGAGGCCGAGCAGGCGCTGCCGGCGCTGGACGGCGGCCACGACCTCCCCACTCATCGCCTCCGTGCCGTGTAATGGAAAGAAGCGCTCGTTGGGCAGGCCGAGCACGCTCGCCTGGGTGACGTCGCCCCTCGGCACGGCCGGGCCGCGCACCGGAAGGGCGCATCCAGCGAGGAGCGCCGCACCCCCGCCCGCGGCCGTGCGGAGAAGGTGACGACGGGAATAACCCGCACGAGACATTGCGTCTGTCTCGCTTTCCACTCCGCGGCTGTCAGATTTCCGCTGCATGATCCATCCCGTTCGGTGCTGTCCCAGCCCTTAATGCCAGCTACCGACTTGTTGGGGGAGAAGCTGCGGGCCGTTCATCGAGCGTCGATGGTTGAACGTCGTCATAGGTTGCGGCCAGGCGCCGTGGGATTAAGCTGTCAGCCGGCCTGGGAAGGAATCCGCCATGACAGCCATGATCGACATGCACACGCATTGGAAGCCCGCCGAAATAGCTGACGCCCTGCGCGCCCGCAGCAAGGAGCCGCGCATCCTGCGCACTCAGGAGGGCGCCGAGGTACTGAAATCACGGATGGGCGAAGAGCCGCTCGCCAAGGCGTTCGATGACGTCGATGTTCATCTCGGGCGCATGGACCGCCAGGGAGTTGAGACGAGCGTGCTGTCGCTCCTCGGTACGTTCTGCTGGATCGAGTCGCAGCCGCCGGAAGTGGCCGGGGCGCTGTGTCGCCGTGTCAACGACGGATTTTCGGCGATCTGCCAGGAGCATCCTGGCCGCTTTGCCGCTTTCGCCGCACTGCCCCTGACGGACATATCTGCGGCGGCCACCGAACTGGAGCGGGCGCTGGGGCTGCCGGGCATGATCGGCGCGCAGTTGCCGGGCAACTTCTTCCTCACGCGCGTTGACGCCGAAGCGGCGCGTCCACTGCTGGAGGTCGCCAACCGCCACCGCGCGACGCTGTTGATCCATCATGGCCCACGGCCGGGCGACGCTTATCCCAAGGTCTCGGGTGACACTGACAACGCGCGACGGCGGAATGGCACGCTCGATATGCAGGCGAGCCTGTCGTCGGTGATGGTGACGCTGTGTCTCACCGAGTTCCTTGCGCCGTATCCAGACGTCACGGTCGTCGTGCACAATCTGGGCGGCAATATTCCGTACGAGGTCGAGCGGATGGATCACCGCAGCATGCTCGACACGCCGGAGGAGGAGCTGCCGTCGTCGCGCTTCCGGAAGGCGAAGGTGTACGTGGATTGCAACTCTTTCGGCCCGCGTGCGATCGAGGCCGCGGTCAGTTTGTACGGTGCCGAGAGGATTGTGTGTGGCACCGATGGCAGCGAGTTCGGCGTGAACTGGACCAGAAAAGCGCTCGAGGATGCGCAGATTGGCGAGGAAGCGCGCGAGCAGATCCTGCGCCGGAATGCGGCCGCGATGATGGCGCGGGTCGTGGGGGGCGTGGCGCGGGAGATGGCCGCCGACTGATACGGCTGCGCCTGTATCGAAGACGGGTTGGTGTGGGCGGCCCCACGGCATCGAGTGCCAGATGTTAGGTCGTGCAACGCCAACATGGGAGGCCGTCTGTGACGGAGCATAAGCTGATATCGATTGATACGTCCAAGCATGGGTTTATGCTGCATGGCGTGGGCGATCGGGGAGAGGTGGTGCTGCGCCGGGAGTTGCGTCGCCAGCAACTGGAGGGGTGTTGAGCGTGCAGTTGACGGCGCTCGATCGCGACCTGGCCCAGGGCTGGATCTCGCGCCAGGGCAACGAACAGCTGCGCCAATTGCTGGTGCTCGGCGCAACCGCCGTGGTCCGCACTGTCAAACCAGGCAGCCGGAATACCAGCGCCTGGCTGCTGGGCTTGCTGCAGCGCCGTCCGCGCAAGCTCGCGGCGCGGTCGCGCTGGCCAACAAGATGGCCCGTGTCGTGTGGGCCATGATGACCAGCGGTGAGGCATACCGTCCCGCGACGGTCGCCTGAACCGCTGGCATCGCGGGTGAAAGGGCGACAGCGGAAGGTGGCGATCGGTCGAACCACGAGCGATATCCCGGGCCATCCAACGGCGCTATGCGAAACCGCAGACGTGTTGAAGGCTCGCTCGCGGAACCCATCTGGGCCGCGGTCATGTCGACCGCACCGCAAGGCCGGACACATGACCGCAGTCGTACCGTCGTCGATTCTGCAGCCCCGGCACAAGGCGCACAAGGCCGGCCGTGACGATCGGAGGCAGGCCAGCGCGCTTATGTTGGCGTCTATGCGGTGTAGCCGTCGGTTGCAGTGTCTCTCGGCGGGACTACGCGTAGTCCCCGGCCACCGTTGTGTCTTTGTGCCGGTCGGACCACGCTGCGTTGAACAGCAGCGACAGCACGACCGCCACGACCAGGTTCACCACCAGAGAAGCCAGCGCGATGTAGCAGGGCACCGTTGTGCCAAGGATCCTCAGCGGATACACCGGCGCGAAATTCATTGACGCTGCCATCCAGGTGCCGAGACAGAACCCGGTTGCCCAACCCAGTAGCAGCGCCCAGCCGTTCAGCATCCGCGTGTACAGACCGAGGATCACTGAAGGCAGTGTCTGAATGATCCACACACCACCGAGCAATTGCAGATAGATCGCGAACTGCAGCGGCACGAAGATGATGAAAGCCAGCGCGCCTGCCTTGATCACCAGCGACACCATCTTCGCCATTCGCGCTTCCTCGGCGTTCGTGCATGCCGGGTGAACGAACTCGCGGTAGATGTTGCGGGTAAACGTGTTGGCGGTGGCGATCGACATGATCGCCGCCGGCACCAGTGCGCCGATGGCGATGGCGGCGAAGGCGACGCCGACGAACCAGGACGGAAACATTGCCAGGAACAGCGCCGGGACAGAGAAGTTGTTGCCGTAGCGTTTGAAGCCGTCGGCGAACTCGGGCATTGATTGCACGCCGACCGCGATTGCCATGAAGCCCACCAGCGCCAGCAGGCCGAGCATCACCGAGTAGGCCGGCAACGCCGCGGCGTTGCGGCGCACCACGCGAGCGCTCGAGCTACTCAGGACACCGGTGATCGAGTGCGGGTAGAGGAACAGTGCCAGTGCCGAGCCGAGGGCGAGCGTGGCGTAGGCGCTGAAGCTGCCGAGCGAACCGGCGGGCGGTGGGGCGAGCAGCAGCTTGGCCGCGGGGATCGGCGAGAACACCTTGCCGTAGCCACCGAGATGCAGCGGTACCACGATGGCCGCGGCGATCACCGTGACGTAGATCAGCACATCCTTGACGACGGCGATCATCGCCGGTGCCCGCAGCCCGGACGTGTAGGTGAACGCCGCCAGAATGACGAAGGCGATGATCAGCGGCAGATCGCCTCCGAGGCCGCTGGTCTCGATTCCCATGGCGCCGAGTACAGACCTGGATGCCGACCAGTTGCAGCGCGATGTACGGCATGGTCGCAAGGATGCCAGTGAGCGCTATTGCCAGGGCGAGCCAGCGGTTGCCGAAGCGTCCGCGCACGAAGTCGGCCGTGGTGATGTAGCCGTGTTTGTGCGCCACCGACCACAGGCGCGGGAACACGATGTACAGGATCGGATAAACCATGATCGTGTACGGCACGGCGAAGAAGCCGATCGCCCCGGCACCGAACAGCAGTGCGGGCACCGCGATGAAGGTGTAGGCGGTGTAGAGATCGCCTCCAATCAGGAACCAGGTCACGATGGTGCCGAAGCGGCGGCCGCCAAGCCCCCACTCGTGCAGCAGGTCGAGATCGCCCTTCCGCCAGTGCGCGGCGATGAAGCCCATCCAGGTGACCAGACCGAACAGGAGGAGGAAGACGATGAGCGCGGTCCAGTTGATCATGCGCGGGGTCCCGCTCAGTGCTCGAGGCGATAGACGATGGCGATGATCACGGCGCCCAGGACAATCCAGAGGAGCTGGTACCAGTAGAAGAAGGGGACGCCGGACCATGTGGGTTCGACACTGTTGTAGAATGGCACCCAAAGGATGGCGATGAACGGGATCAGCAGCAGCAGTCTTGCCCAGGGAACCGGCCGCGCGGGCTGGTGTTCGTCTGGCCTTCCGGACATCGAATCCCTCCAGAATATTGCGAATTGCTTATAGCCGGCCCGCGTCCGATGCAATCGCGTTGTCAGTGGCGCTGGCGGCTCGCCTCGATCTCGACCTGCGGACCGCACCCCTGTCATGACGGCTCCTGGGTTCCCGCGTGAGCGGGAATGCCGTAAGAAAAGCGCATGACGTCCGAGACAAGAAAGGTCAGCGAAGCCAGAGCGCTCTGGCTGATCTCCGCCGCCCATCTGGTGAGCCACTTCCACTACCTCGTGCTGCCACCACTGTTCTATGTGCTGCGTGAGCGCCTGGGTGTCGGCTTCGTCGAGCTCGGGCTGGTGATCACGATCTATAACGTCACTTCGGCGCTGGTGCAGGCCCCGATGGGCTACTTGGTGGATCGCATCGGACCTCGCCGCATGCTGATCTTCGGATTGTGCACTGCGGGCATCGCCTATGGCTCGATCGGCGTGTTTCCGGTCTATGCCTGGATGATCGCCGCCGCGGTGCTCGCGGGCGTCGCCAATTCTGTCTATCACCCGTCCGACTACTCGATCCTGGGCTCGATGATCGATCCCGCACGCGTGGGCCGGGCCTTCTCGGTTCATACTTTTGCCGGCTTCCTCGGCAGCGCCATCGCACCGACCGTGATGCTGCTGGTGGCGAGCATCGCCGGGTTCCGCGCCGCGCTGATCTTCGCCGGGCTGTTGGGCCCCGTGGCCGCGTTACCTCTGCTGCTGACACCCGCGCTCGATGAGGTCACTTCCCACCAAGTCGCCGCCGGACGGCGGGAGACGGATCGCGCGCCAGCCCGCGTGCTGCTGTCACCCGCGGTGATCAGCCTGACCGGGCTGTTCGCGCTGCTGAGCCTGTCGTCCGGCGCGATCACGACATTCTCCGTGGTGGCGCTGGTCGCGTTGTACGGTGTACAGTTCTCCGCCGCGAACTTC
The DNA here is from genome assembly GCA_963776505.1 of uncultured Alphaproteobacteria bacterium. Lineage (GTDB taxonomy): Bacteria > Pseudomonadota > Alphaproteobacteria > Acetobacterales > Acetobacteraceae > JAMXLO01. The sequence goes on along the minus strand of CAVZNH010000055.1, from coordinate 11,853 downwards.
GCACTGTCGGCCTACCTGATGGCGACCGCGATCGGGGTGCTCGCCGGCGGCTTCGTCGCCGATGCGACGCGCCGCCACGCCGAAGTCGCTGCCGTGGGCTTCGGGACAGCGGCCGCGATCACCTTCGCGATCGGCACCTTCAACCTGGGCGTAATTCTGTTGGTGGTGGCGATGGCGGCGGCGGGTTTCCTCGGCGGCATGATCATGCCGTCGCGCGACATGTTGGTGCGCGCCGCAGCACCGCCCGGCATGGCCGGCCGCGTGTTCGGCATCGTGACCACCGGATTCAACATCGGCGGCACCATTGGCCCTATGCTGGGCGGCTGGTTCATGGACAATGGCATGCCCCGCTGGATCTTCTACAGCTCGGTCTGCTTCATGTTGGCGACCGTGCTGACAGTGCTGGTCGGTGACTGGCGGTCGCGCCGGCGGGCGATGGGTATGGCATTGGCGGAGTAATGAGCATGGCTGGACGGACCCGCGGCGAGGAAGAACAGACACTGCTCGAGCTGGCGCAGCGCGTGCTGCCGGCCGGCAGTTTCGGCAACCTCGCGGGCGACATCGTGATCCGCGAAGGGCGCGGCGGGCGTGTCTGGGATGTCAGCGGCAACGAGTATGTCGACTTCCTGCTGGGCTCCGGCCCGATGTTCATCGGCCACTGCCATCCCGACGTGATGGCGGCGGTGCAGGCGCAGATACCGCGCGGCACCACGTTCTTCGCCAACAACGAGCACGGCATCAGACTGGCGGCCGAGATCGTCGATGCGGTGCCCTGTGCGCAGAAGGTGCGCTTCGTCTCCAGCGGCACCGAGGCTGACGCCTACGCGATGCGCGTCGCCCGCGCGTTCCGTGGCCGCGACAAGATCCTCAAGTTCGAGGGCGGCTATCACGGCATGAGCGACTACAGCCTGATGAGCCTGGCCCCGAAACGCCCCGGCAACTTCCCGCAGGCGGTGCCGGACTCGCCGGGCATCCCACGCAGCGTGCGCGACGAGATGATCATCGCGCCGTTCAACGATGCGGCGATGGCGGCCAGCCTGATCCACGAGCATCACGACGAACTCGGCGGCGTCATCGTCGAGCCGTTCCAGCGACTGCTGCCGCCGAAGCCCGGGTTCCTACAGGCGCTGCGGGATGCGACGAAGGAGCACGGTATTCCGCTGATCTTCGACGAGGTGGTGACCGGGTTCCGCTTCTGGTACGGCGGCGCGCAGGAGTTCTACGGCGTGACGCCCGACCTCTGCACGCTGGGCAAGGTCATCGGCGGCGGCTTCCCGCTAGCGGCGATCGCCGGTCGCGAGGACATCATGTCGCTATTCGATCGCGGCAAGGTCGGCGACGACAGGTTCCTGACCCAGATCGGCACGCTGTCCGGCAATCCGGTGGCTGCGGTGGCGGGCCTGGCGACTCTGGAGGTGCTGCGACGCCCGGGCGCCTACGACAAGGTGTTCGCGACCGGGCGCGAGCTGATGGCGGGCATGACCGCCACGCTGGAGAAGGCGGGACTGCCGGCGCAGGTGATCGGCGTGCCGCCGCTGTTCGACATTGTCTACGCCGCCGGCGATATCGCGGACTACCGCGGCTGGCTGCGCGCCGATACGGAGATGCAGCGCCGGTTCAATCGCCGTTTCCGTGATAGCGGTATTCTGAAGGGCGAGAGCAAGTTCTACGTCTCGCTCGCCCACGATGCGACCGACGTGAAGCACACGCTCGACGTGGTGAAGGCGGCGGTGGCAGCGGAACTGGCGGAGACGCGGGTGCCGGCGCAGTAGCGCCCTTACCGCGTCGGTCGCGGCGGCGTCACCGTGTAGTCGTAGAACCCGCGGTTGGTCTTCCGCCCCAGCCACCCGGCCTCGACATACTTCACCAGCAGCGGGCACGGCCGGTACTTGCTGTCCGACAGCCCTTCGTAGAGCACCTGCATGATCGACAGGCAGGTATCCAGCCCGATGAAGTCCGCCAGCTCCAGCGGTCCCATCGGATGGTTCGCGCCCAGCTGCATCGAGATATCGATGCCGGCGACCGAACCCACGCCCTCATACAGCGCATAGACCGCCTCGTTGATCATCGGCACAAGGATGCGGTTGACGATGAACGCCGGGAAATCCTCGGCGACCGCCGGGGTCTTGTGCAGCCGCTCGGCCAGCGCGTGCACCGCCTGGAAGGTCGGCTCGTCGGTCGCGATGCCGCGGATGATCTCCACCAGCTTCATCACCGGCACCGGGTTCATGAAGTGCATGCCGATGAACTTTTCCGGCCGGTCGGTGGCCGCGCCAGCCGGGTGATCGAGATCGACGAGGTGTTCGACGCCAGCAGGCAGGCCGGTTTCAGATGCGGCGTCAGCAGCTTGAAGATCGCCCGCTTCACCTCTTCCTTCTCGGTCGCCGACTTCGATCACGAAATCGGCGTCGCCGAACGCCCCGTATTCCGTGGTGGTCGCGATTCGCGCCAGCGCCTCGTCACGATCCTCGGCCGAGATCAGGCTGCGGTTGACCTGACGGTCCATGTTGCGGGTGATCGTCGCCATCGCCCTCTTGAGCGGCTCGGCCTTGACGTCGAGCAGCATGACCGGCAGGCCCGCCAGCGCGCAGACATGGGCGATGCCGTTGCCCATCTGGCCGGCGCCCACGACGCCGATACGCGCGATATCCGGCGGCTCCGCCAGCAGCGAACCGCCGGCGGGCGTCGGCTTGACTTCGACGTTCATTCAGGAGCGCTCCAGTTCCTTTGCCAACTCCGGCAATGCCGCAAACAGATCAGCCACCAGGCCATAGTCGGCGACCTGGAAGATGGGCGCTTCCTCGTCCTTGTTGATCGCCACGATCACCTTGCTGTCCTTCATGCCGGCCAGATGCTGGATGGCACCGAAATCCGACAGCAATGTAAAGTTCCGGGGCGGACGATCTTTCCGGTTTGCCCGACCTGATAGTCGTTGGGTACTGAAGCCGGTTCCACCGCGGCACGGGATGCCCCCACCGCGGCGCCGAGTTTATCGGCAATTGGTTCCAAAAGCTTAAAGTTATCGCCGGCCTGCATGCCGCGTCCGCCAGAAATCACCACCCGCGCGGCGGTCAGCTCGGGCCGCTCGCTCTTCGACAACTCGGCCGAGACGAAGTGCGACATCGCGGGCATGTCGGGATCGACCGGCCTCGATCGGCGCACTGCCGCCTTCCGCCGCCACCGGATCGAAGCTGGCGGCGCGGACGGTGATCACCTTCTTGCCGTCCGCCGACTTCACCGTTGCCATGCCGTTGCCGGCATAGATCGGCCGGATGAAGGTGTCGGCGTCCACGACGTCGGCGATGTCGCTGATCGGCTGCACGTCGAGCAGTGCTGCGACCCGCGGCATGATGTTCTTGCCGACCGCGGTCGTGGCGGCCAGCAGATGGTCGTAGTTCGGCGCCAACGCGATCAGCAGCGCGGCAGCGGCTCGGCCAGCAGATGATCCAGCGCGGGCGCATCCGCGATCAGGACCTTCGCCACGCCCGGCAGCTTCGCCGCGGCCTGCGCGGCGGCATCCACGCCGCTGCCGGCGACCAGCGCATGCACCTCGCCCAGCTTCGCGGCCGCGGCGACCGCACTGCGCGACGGCTGCTTGATGCCGGACGCGTCGAATTCGAGCAGAACCAGTGCCGTCATCGGTCAGATCACCTTCGCTTCCGTCCGCAGCTCGCCACCAGCTCGGCGACCGAGCCGACCTTCACGCCGGCCTTCCGCTTCGGCGGCTCCGCCACCTTCACCGTGGTCAGCCGCGGCGCCGGATCGACGCCCAGATCGGCCGGCTTCACGTTGTCGATCGGCTTCTTGCGCGCCCTCATGATGTTGGGCAGCGAGGCATAGCGCGGCTCGTTCAGCCGCAGTTCGGTGGTGACGATCGCCGGCAGGGTCAGCGCCACCGTCTCCAGCCCGCCGTCGACTTCGCGCGTCACCGTGATCGCCGTCGCCCTCGATCGTCACCTTCGAGGCGAAGGTGCCCTGCGGCCAGCCGAGCAGCGCCGCCAGCATCTGGCCGGTGGCGCTCATGTCGTCGTCGATCGCCTGCTTGCCGAGGATGATCAGCTTCGGCTGCTCCTTGTCGGCGATCGCCTTCAGCAGCTTGGCGACCGCGAGCGGCTGCAGCTCGACATCGGTCTCCACCAGGATGCCGCGGTCGGCGCCCATGGCGAGCGCGGTGCGGATCGTCTCCGAGCACTGCGGCATGCCCATGGAGACAGCAATGATCTCGGTGGCGATGCCTTTTTCCTTGAGGCGGACCGCCTCCTCCACCCCGATCTCGTCGAACGGGTTCATGGACATCTTCACGCCGGCGGTCTCCACGCCGGAGCCATCCGCCTTCACGCGGACCTTCACGTTGTAGTCGACCACCCGCTTGACCGGGACCAGGATTTTCATGGGGAGGACCGTGCCGCTTCCGAGGAATGTTGCACACCAGCGGGCCGGACTGCCCGCCTGTTCGCACCTGCAATAGAGGCGGCGGACCATATGCAGGGGCCGGTAGCCTGTCAAACGCCGGATCAGGACTTCAGCAAGGTCATCAGCAGGGCGAACAGCAGCAGCGCCGCGCCCTGCAGGATGACACGCCAGCGCATCAGCCGATTGGACCGCGCCGGGTCGCCGCCACCGCGTACCAGGCCAAACAAGCCGGCGAACAGGACGCCGAGGGTGGCGAACATCAGCAGGGCGACCATGATGGCGAGGAAGGTCTTCACCGGGGTGATATAGCGAGCCCGACCCCCCACCCCAACCCACGCCGATTTGCAGGAGCGGACCCGCCCGCGCGCTGCCATTTTGTTGACCAATCTCGCTTCCTGTCGTCTGGAGCCATGATGCTGTCGCCCGCTGATCCTCGCCAGCCTGCTGGCCATCGCGCCGCACGCTCACGCCCAGGTCAGTCCTGACGATGCGCGCCACACCCTCGAAGTACTGCAGGACCCGCAGAAGCGCGACCAGCTCGTCAGCACCCTGAAGACCATCGCGCAGGCCCAGCCGCCAGCCCGCCGCCCTCCCAGCACTGCCGTCCCCGATCGCCCCGGGCAGTCTCGGCGCCGAGGTGTTGGCCGGCGCGCTCCAGGTTCCTCAACCACCTCTCCGGCGAGGCAACCGCCACCCTCGGCGCAATCCACAGCGTGCCGCCGCTGTGGGGCTGGCTGCACATCATGGCCACGGAGCCGTGGGCGCAGCGACATCCTGCTGGACACCGCCTGGCGCTCGTCGTGTCCTGGCGCGAGTCTCGCCGTCGGTTGGGCAATGCGCGCGCGGTGGCGCGCCGATCCTGGCGCTGGTGCGCCGGGCACCCAATGGCGGCGCGCCGATCCGACGAGGATGCCGAGGTCCGCGCCGAGCGCGGCGAAACCGAGCCGCCGCACCGGCGTCGGCTGCGCGGCGCTGACCCTGCTGCGGCGCATGCCGCTGGATGCTTGGCCGCTGCGCCCTGGAACTGCTGCCGGTCCTCGCCTTTCTGGCCGCCGGCCATCTGCTCGCCGCGACCTGCTCGGCGGCAGAGACCCGCCCCGCCTTTGCTGCTCGCGGTGATCGACGCCTACGCGCTCTGCGCCGCCATCCTTTGCGCGCGCGGGCCATGTTCTTGCCCGCAGCCGCGCCTTCGCATGCTGACGATGACGACAATGCGGCCGCCTACGCCATGCGCTGGACCAGCCGCATCGCTGTGGTCAGCGTGTTCGGTATGCGGCGCCGAGGTGGGGTCGCTGCTCGGCCTGTCGGACACCGCACATGACGCGCTGCTGAAGGCGGCGGCCTCGTCGACAAGTCTTCCTCGCGATCATCGTGCTGCAGCAGCGAAGAACGGTGCGGCGGATGCTGCGCGCGCCGGAGGGCACAAGTCGCCCTGTCGCGGCGCTGCGCAACTGGCTGGCGCGCATCTGGCACTGGCTGACACTGATGCTGCTGGCGGGGCTGTGGCTGGCCTGGGCGATCGAGGTGCAGCACGGCTACGCGAACATGCTGCGCTACGTCGGCAGCATTGTCGTGGTGATGTCCTGCGAGGCTCCCGCAGATCGTCTCCTCGGCGGCTGACCGCGCGATGTCGCGCGGCCGGACAGGGCGTCACGCTATCCGGGCATCGAGGCGCGCCTCGCGCTCTATCATCCTGCGATGGCCAGCATCGCGCGTGCGCCTGATCCTTCGTATCGCCGCGATTGCGCTGGTGCAGCTCTGGGGCCTTGGCGCCTTCGACTGGCTGGCGGTCAGCACGCTTGGCCGCCGCCTGCTGTCCAGCCTGCTCGACCTTGCGGTCACCGTGCTGCTGGCGGTGGCGGTGTGGGAGGCGGTCAACGCGGCGATCGAGCGCCATCTCGCCATGCTGGCCCGCGAGGCGCAGGCGGCGCGCTCGGCGCGGCTACGGACACTGCTGCCGCTGCTGCGACCACGCTGTCAATCACCATCGTGGCCGTCGGCGGCATGATGGTGCTGTCCGAGATCGGCGTGAACATCGGCCCGCTGCTCGCCGGCGCCGGCATCGTCGGCGTGGCGATCGGCTTTGGCTCGCAGACCTTGTGCGAGACCTCATCACCGGCATCTTCCTGCTGCTGGAGAACGCGATGCAGGTCGGCGACACGGTCACCGTCGCCGGTCTGACCGGCACCGTGGAGAACCTCTCGGTCCGGATCATCCGGCTGCGCGCGGGCGATGGCTCGGTGCACCTCATCCCGTTCAGCTCGGTGACGACGGTGACCAACGTGAACCGCGGGCTGGGCAACGCATCGGTTTCGGTCAGCGTCGCGGCGGACGAGGACACCGACCGGGTTTGGATGTGCTGGAGGATATCGTGACCGGTATGCGCGAGGACGCGGATTTCTCGGCGCGGATGCTGAGCGATCTGCAACTCTGGGGCGTGGACAGGCTGGACGGCGCATCGGCGACAATCGCCGGCCAAGTGGTCTGCACGGATTTCGGGCGTTGGAACGTGCAGCGCGAGTTCAATCGGCGCATGAAGAAGCGGTTCGCAGAGCTGGGATCAGTCTACAACCGATGGGACGGATGGTCGCTGTGCGCCAGGTCTCGGCTGACGAGGCAGCCATGAAGCAGCTGCCGCCGCAATCGCGGGCGAGGGCTTTGCCTTTGTGCATGGGCCGGAGATGCGCGCGCTGTTCGGTCGATGGCGGACGGCCGGCGTTTGCGGCGAGCTGGGACGATCTTGGCCTCGACACTTACATGGCGGACGGCGGCCGCTACCGGAAGCGTCGTCATGCCGCGTTCGGCGCACGCAGCGGCGAGCCGATCCACCGCAAGCCGAACCAGCCACATTACCAAAGCCGCGACTACAACCCGCTGAATGGCGGCATCGCGCGCTGGTTCGACCCGGTGCTGCCCGAGATCGCCGACGGGCCGAGCATGACGGCGATCCTGGCCACCTGCCGAGCCCTATTCGAGCGTCTGGCGCCGACGCGCGACTGGCATATCGAGGTGCATCAGTTCCGCATCGAGGCGCGCAGTGGCGCGGCGGGGCAGCCGACGCCGGAAGGCATGCACCGTGACGGCGTGGACTACGTGCTGGTGCTGCTGATCGGGCGGCGCAACATCCAGAGCGGCGTCACCTCGATCCGTGGTGCGGATGGGCGCGATCTTGGCAGCTTTACGCTGGCTGAACCGTGCGATGCGGCGTGGGTGGACGATCACCGGGTGATGCACGGGGTGACGCCGGTAGAGCCGATCGATCCGGCGGAGCCGGGGTTCCGCGATGTTCTGGTCGCGCCGTTCCGCGCTGACGCTCCCTGAAGCCTTACGCCGTATTTAGCCGCAGGGTCGTGGGCAGCGTCTCGGGAGCGACCATCGACTTGGCATACGGACTGGCCGTGTACTTGGTCAGGAAGGCTTGGCTGACAGCCTCCAACGTCGCCGCGTCACTCATCGGCGGCGTGATCTTAACCGGGAGTTGCCGACCATCGACCTCCAGCGTCGCGCGGCCATCGGCGCGCGCGGCGGTGTTCCACTTTCCTCGCGGGCCACGCACCGAACGCACGAAAACCGCGTCGTCGACCACGGCAATCCAGATGGTGACCGGGCGCACCCGGTTCCTCGCCGGCGTGGATGCCTACCTCCGTGGTCGTGCGTAGCAGCTCGAGAGTCTCGCGGCATCGAATGTCATGGCAGCGTGCCCATGTCCACGGGTGCGCCGTCGGCCAGCAGCGGCAACTCCAACAGCCGGGCATAGAGAGCGCTGGTCAGCTCCACGCGGCGCGCCCAGAGCGAGCGGTACCAGGCGATCCGCGGCTCCACCTGATAGGCCAGCATGCGCTCGCCGGCGACGTAGTGACGCGCCGCATCGCCCAGGTCGCGCGCAAGTTCCGGCATCGCCACCAGGCGCAGCAGCCGATCGCGCACTTCTCCGGCATTGGAAACAGCAGGCCGGTGCGGCCATCCTCGATACTGTCGCCATAGACGACGGGGCTCGCCAGCGACGCCACGCGGCAGGCGCCGGCCTCGATGAACTTCAGGTCCGACTTGGCGCGATTGAATGGCGTATCGCCAGCGGCATGAGCGAGATCTCGCACTGCCCGAGCAGCGCCAGGTAGGTGTCGTGGTCGCAGGTCGGCGTGAACTGCTTGTGCGGCGTGTGCAGCGCGTCGAAGAACTCCTGATCGTGCACCACGCGAAAGCGCAGCCGTTCGCCCGCCTTCTCCGCCACCGCGTTGAGTACCGGCATCAGCGGCGCCCAGTCCCGCTCGCGGTTCAACGCACCGAAGAACAATGTCACGCCTGCGGGTCAACGAAATTGCGCACATCCGGCAGCCTGCGGATGATGTTGGGGAACACCGCGACCTCGGGATTGAGGTGCGCAGGATCGCGGCGAGCGCCGGCGTGCTGGTCTGCACCGCATGCACGCCGCGGAACGCGAGTTCCTCGTCCGCATTGAGCATGCCGAAGTGGTCGGGATGGTCGTCGAACTCCGTGACGATCACCCAGCCATCGGCAGCAGATCGCGGAGCACACCGGCACCCCGATCGCCCGACAGTGTGGGCCGGTGCAGCACGAATATACGCGGCGTGTCGTGCCTGGCACCTCGATCTCGCCGCCGGTTACGAGCGGGTCATCACCGCGGGTCGGTGCGCATCGCCTGCAGTGGATAGACGACGCGCACATGCGACACGCCGCCGACCGGTTCCAGCATGTTGCCGAGACACGCAATTAGCGGACGCGGCGCTTGCGAACGCGCCAGACGAATTGCAGCGGCGCTGCCCGCTGCGCGTAGGCTGCGGATCGACGCCGAGCCTTGTAGCGCCGGCGCGATCTCGTCGGCGAAGGCCTCGCGCTGGCAGCATCGAATATGCGCGGCCTGACTTCATGCGGCACGAGGCCCATCGCCTCCAGCCCTTCGCGCATTGTCTCCAGGCTGAACCAGCGCAGATGCGTCTCATCCAGCAGGCCGCTCGGTTCATATTTCCAGGTCCCGCGCAGCAGCCGATCGGCGAAGCTCCAGTGCTCCATGTTCGGCACGCAGATCAGGATGGCGCCATCGTCGCTCAGCGCCTCGGCGTGGCGGCGCAGCACCGGCCATGGATCGGGCAGGTGCTCCAGCACGTCGCCATAGATGATGCAATCGAGCGGACGCTCCAGCGCGAACGGCATCGGATCGTTCTCGACATCCACCACCGCCACCTCATCCAGCCGCTGCGTCGCCATCCCGGCGCCTTGGGATCCTTTCGATGCCGAGCAGCCGCGCGCGGGGGTTGTATCGCCGATAGGCCGCGCCGAGCGCCCCGGTGGTGCATCCCACGTCCAGTACCACCCGCGCTGAGCGGGATGCGCTCCAGCAGGTCGGGGTTCGCGTGGTCAGGATAGCGGGACATAGGCGGCGGACGCTCCGTGGCAGCCCGACCGGTGCTACGCGGAATTGCCGCGAAGACGCAAGGTGGAAGGGTGCCAATCCCTAGGTGCGCAGTGGCCACGGATCGCGCCGCAGCGCGTCGATGCGCTCCAGCATGCGTGTCCGGCAGCGATCGAGCGCCGCCGCGGCGGAAAGCTGCGGCGTTGCGCAGCGGCGGCAGCGAGTGACCGCGGCGCTGCTCGATGAACCGCGGCAGCGATCCAGATGGGGCGTGCACGATGCAGCAGATGATGGCCGCGCCGGGTCGGCCAGCGGGAAGCGTGCAGCCACTCGGAGAGCGACGAGGCGGCCAGGGGCCGGAAGCGGACCTGCAGGTCCAGTGCGCCTGCCCAGTCCAGCCATTTGCACGATGCACCGCGACCAGTGGGCGAAGCGCCACCCAGGCACCCGCATCGCGTCGGCCACGATCGCGCCGTGCATCGCCTCGGTCAGCAGGAGTCGGCAGCAGCCGATCGCCGCGATGATCTCGGCGGGATCGCCGCGCGGATCAATGAGTGCGATGCCGGCCCGGCGGCCGCCTCAGCCCACGCGCCCGTCAGGCTTTCGAAATGCGGCATGAAGCCGATCGATTGGCCTCCGCCGCAACGGCCCGGGAACAGCATCGCCGGGTCGCCAGGCCGCACGCTGCTGGCAACCCGAGCAATCTCGCGGTGCGTGGCCCGCGGACCCAGTGGATGCGCCAGGTCTCATCCAGCTTGCGGGGCTGATAGCCGCCATAGCCGGCGCCGGCGACCAGCTTGACCACCCCGGTGGATGGCGCGCTCGAGGACCGAGCCGATGCCGAGGAACGGGCGGAAGGATCGTCGTCGAACAGACCGGGCAGCAGCCGCGGCCAAAGCAGCGGGTTCAGCTCGTCGCCGAAGTTCCGCGCCTCACCCCGCCAGCAATATAGCTTCACGCGAGCTCTCGCCGCACGAGGCTGCGGCCGAGCGCGGACCGACGAAGCCCGCCGCGTATGCGAGACGCCATCGGCAGCCACCAGCCACGGGCTGTGGCGCGGCACCAACCCGACAGGCGCCAACAGGACGGCAACCGCGAACCTGCGCGGCAGTTCACGCCAGACCGCGGCGGATGCCGAGCAGCCGCCGGGTCAGCACAGCGGACACGCCCTGCCAGTAGAGACGCGACAGCAGCCAGCCCGGCGTCAGCCGGACCGCCTGGATTTGATGCTGCACGACGATGCGCGAGTCGTACCGCGCCGAGTAACCTGCCGCCTGAAGGCGCCAGGCCAACTGCACTTCCTCGTCGGACAGCAGCGTATCGCCGACGCGACCGCTACTTGCCCGAACCCGCCAACCGCCAGCATCGGGAGATACACATCATGTTCGCGCCGTACGGCTCCAGGCCGGCAGGTCCGCGCTGCGGTATTCCCCCTGTCCTTGGGCTCAATAATCGACAAAGAGCCGCGGAGATGGGGGGCCACCACGCCGGCAGGGGCGCCTCCCACTGCGGCAAGATTTGTCCGCCGATCAGAGCCGGCGGGGTCGCCCTCCCCGATGACCCAGGATCCGTGCGACCCAGTCGCGTCGGTATCGCATCGTCGTCGATGTAGGCGATGAAGGTGCCGCGGCGTCTGCGCCCACGTTGCGGGCAAGGCTGACGCCGGAGCGCTCGACACGCACCATCCGTGCGTTGGGATGCGGCCACCAGATGCGCGATCTGCACGGGTGCCTGGCCGCAGGAGGCGCTGTCCACCACCAGGATATCGAACAGTCCGGCTCCAACCGTCTGGGGCGACAGCCCGTTCAGACAGTCTCGCAGATAGCGCGGGCGGTCACGCGTGCAGATACAGACGGTGATGTCCACGCACCGAAGAATAGGCGCAGGGGCGTTGAGGAAGGATTAGCGATAGTGCTTGCGAGCGGCTTGGCCGTTGATTCTCTGCGCTCATGCCGGCGCGGCGGAAATTGTGTTCTCGCTCGTTGTCTCTCGCCCTGAGTTGGCTCAAGGCGGCGCTCCAGATCCATGCTGTCAACAGCCCCAGGTAGAACCAGGCGCCAGTAATTTGG
>CAVZNH010000054.1:0-28904 GCA_963776505.1 uncultured Alphaproteobacteria bacterium | reverse complement strand
TCGCGAGCGAATAGTCGTCGCGCGCCGGTCCACGTGGCATGATGGTCCGGCGGCCAACGAGGGTACCCAATGGATGCTCAGACGCAGGCTTAGGCGAACTGGTACCCGGAATAATGGCCACCAATTTCTGCCCTCACACCCGACAAAATCGCGGGGACTGCCGTGCCGGGAATGCTTGCTCGCGCGGCTACCGCTCTCTTTGTGGGTCGTCTCATCAGATTTGCACCTGAGCCTTTCGTGCTAACCATCCAGCTCCGAATAACGGCGGAAGATCCCGGTCTCCTTGAACGGTACGCGCCGTTCGCTCGCCAGATAGGCCTTCAGGCGCGGTCGTTCCGCCACCGCCTTGTGCAGGGCCATCACGCGCGGCAGCTTCGCCAACTCTCGCTCGGACGCGAGAGGAAACGCGAAACGCAATCCCTCGACCAACTGGAACAAGGACAGATCGGCATAGGTGACGGAGCTACCAACCAGGTGATCCGCACCCGCCGGGTTCGCCTCCAGAATCCGCTCGAACCAGCCAAGAAACTTCGGCATCCGATCCCTGCGGAAGACCGCGGCACGCGCGATGGCCTCATCCTTTTGTTCGTGGAACCACTTATCCTCATCGATCGGATGGTGCGAATTATACACCTCCATGACGATGTCGGTAATCGTGAGCTGGATCTGATGCGTCCATAGCCGGCCGTCTTCGTCGGTTGGCGCAAGTCCGATCCGCCCGCCCAGATACAGCAGGATCGCCGCGGTGTGGCTGACAATCACGTCGCCATCGCGCAGGAACGGCGGGGCGAACGGGATGTGTGACGTGCCCTCACCGCGCATCAGGGCCAGCATGGCCGGAACGCCCTGTCCCTCGCTCTCCAGGCCACGCGCCACGTCGATATAGTCGGCGCCTGCATCTTCCAGCGCGAGGCGAACGAACTCGCCGCGTCCCTGGATCTCCGGCCAATAGAAGAACTCGTAAGCCATGGCGCGCCTCTCCTGCCGATCACGGTGAGACCGTATCGTTGCCACGGAAGGTCCCGCTGTCCAGCCGTACCTGCCTCCGTGTCAATCCACTTGGGAATGCGGAGCCACAACTGATACAGGCCGCCGGATGAGTTAACGCATTTGCACCACGAGAGCTTGAAGCGGCTGGAGCAAGTACGCGGTGGGGCGTGTTGCATGTTGGCGCTGGCCTTAATACTGAAAGGCTATCGCGACATGGCAGATCCACCTGCGTCAACGCAGTGTGGGCAAGCTTTTCGGTCAGGTACAGGCTGCTCTGCGCCCATTATTGCCTTTCAGACGGGGCCGACGCCTGCTCCGAAGCAGTCATGCGGGCGAGACGGCCTGGTGGCTGCGATGGGTGGTGAGCTGTCGTTCAGCTAGCCGTGCCCGAAACGGCGAGGTAGCGCCGATTACTGTCATTCCCGCCCTCGACCCGAAACGAGGAGGTCGACCCTTTCCGGACATTCGGCCCGGCGTATGAAATCGAGATCTTCGGGCAGCGCTTGGACTTTCCAGAACGCAGGGGGTGCGGCTTTGGACATGGACACGAAAGAGCCTCGGCGAAAAAACGGTTTTGCGCTAACCGCCGGGCCGAACTAGTCCGGCACCTCGGCCGGGCGCCATCCTATCCCGAGAGGCTAATCATCGAACGGATATGCTCGATCGAGTTCTGGTTGCGCAGTCTCGATGTCAGGATCGACCAGGGCGACGAGCTGAGCGGTCATGCGATCCGAGGCCGATTGGCGGCCGACACGCGGCTGCGGCTCGACTTACGCGAGCTTGGCCTCGCGCCCACCCCTTCACCGCCGGCCGAGATCCGCGAGGTCTTGTACACGATTGTCGACCCCCGCGAGGACGCGCCGACGATTTGACCGCCTTCAGCGAAGAGCGGCGATCCTCAACCGCCCCGCAGGTGGCGTAGGACGGAGCACAGGCGCGTACGCCAGGGTTGCACCCAACCTCAGCGATCAGCAACCCAAAGAGGCGGGCCGGCGCGATGGTGAATGACGCGGCCCGGCGCCGGGGCCGCCCCTCACCCGGCTCGACGGCCTGCGCGCCGACAAGGCGATCCACCGCCGCGGAATGGCACGCTGCTGCGGACGTGTGACCGCGTCTCGCGCGCGGCGCTGATCCGCTCGCCGATCGGACGCGCGTCGATGGGGACCGCCGGACATCGAGCCTTCGACGTGTCGCTCGCGGGCGAGCTCGACGCGGTCGCCCGGCTGCGCGAGATCCGTAAAGCCCTCGGGGCCTGGGCCTGCACCCTGCTGGTCTCGTATTGGTTCGCGACCTGTCCTGGGCCGCGCTTGGTCGACATTACCGCTGCGATCCGAAAACCGCTCGCGCGTAGGTGGGATCGCACGGTCCACAATCCGGCTCAACGGGATCGCACGGTCCGCAATGCGGCTCAACGGGATCGCACGGCGGTACACAAGTCTCGGGTTTCTCAGGGTCACTGCCGGGCCTGCCGCCCTCAGAAGCGTTAACGCTTAGAAAAACTCTCTGCAAGCTCATCCTTGATGGCTCGAAGGCGCCCTGCAGAAAGCACCTGATTTAGCGACGACTTGCTGACGCTTCCGGCGTCCAACCACCGAGCGAAAATACACGGAAAAACGGAACCGTCACATGCGATCGCGAGGTTCTTCCCGCTACAGGCGCCACAAAGTTCATCTACGCACGCGCCCCTCCCATAAGAGCCGCGTCCTACACCTCTAAGACGATCAATGTTTATGTTGGAAACGCCGCTATTCCTTAGTTGTCGTGCAGCCTCCGTCGTTCTTTGGTGTTCATACACTTGGACGATCCTACACGCAGTGGAATGCCCTCTCCGATGAGCCGTCTGATATTGCTGAGCGTCCGTGAATGGCTGCGGGGTATCTCGTCACCTGTTCGTGCCGCAGTGGATCATCCGAATAGTAACTGGTCGCAACGGAAACTCCATGCGACTTAAATAAATTGACCATGTCTTCTGACAGGCGCGTAAGATTGGAGTAAACCTCAACAAACAATTTTCTTGAGACAGCGTATTTCACGAGATCGGAAAACCCTGGAAATATTGTCGGCTCGCCCCCGATAAACTGTACGGTGTGCGCACCCACCGCAGCCAACTCGTCTATCAATTCCTTCCATCGATGTACGTCTCAATCGACCCGTGTCCGGCACTCGGGCCGCTGTCAGCGTAGCAGTGAACGCATTCCAAATTGCACTTGGCTGTAAGTTCGAGCCACGCAAACCTTATCGGCACCGGAAGCTCGTCCTGCTTTTGGACTCGGATCATCATTTCATTTCTCCGCCACATCCGCCTATCCAATACGGCCAGGATCAATGCCAGAAAGATAGCCCGGGAGGTTGATCCAGATCAACATCGGGGCGCTTGCAGACCCGACCTCGCCAAATCGTATTCTGCATGCCCGTCGGGACCGCAGGCAGTGCGACGGCGGCGGCGCGATGCAGTCATTTTGATCAGATGGCGCAGTCCGTTGATCGCTATCTGGCGCAGTCGGCCAGGAAATTGATTGCCCCCTTAAGGCGGGCGCCGAGTAAGCGCTCGCTCTGACACGTCGGGATAATTGTGGCCAAGGCTAGCGTTCCTGGCGAAGCTGGGTCCTTCTGGACGTACAGAGGATTTCTCTGGAATGGACGGCGAGATCGTCGCACGTATCGAACGCCGCCGGCGATGGACATCGGGCGTTATTGCGGCTCCTTCGTATGAGGACCGGGCGATGCGAGCGGCGGCAGGTGCGCTCGGCGCACGCGGCGCGGTCGCGGCGTTGGCGGGGCGCGCCGGGGTGATGGAGATCGAGCTGCCCGACGGGGTTCGGGTGCGGGTCGACGGCAGCGTCGAGGAGTTGGCGCTGCGGCGGGTGCTGTCGGCAGCGCGCGGGACGCGATGATTGGCCTGGCGCCGGGAACGAAGGTGTTTCTCGCCTGCCAGCCGATCGATCTGCGGGCCGGCTTTGATGGTCTGGCGGCGAAGGTGCAACAGATCATCGGCGCTGATCCGTCAGCGGCCATGTCTTCATCTTTCGCGGCAAGCGTGGTCATTACTTGAAGGGTCTGTATTGGGACGGCAGCGCTGGTGCAGTCGCAGTTGCGCCAAGCGATTTTACCCTATCAGCAGCTGCGCTATTGGAGCGACGTGCCGTTCTGCCATGGGCCGACGGAGGTCGTGAAGTATTGCGCGACGCCGAGCCTCGAAAACCCCGTACGCGCCTTGCGGAAGGACAACCCGCACTCGCTACAGGAGGAACTGGTCCGGCACCTTAACGATGACGCAAGAATGAGTTGTTTCGACTTCGGTCTGCAGTTCCTCGACACCGAGAGAATGACCTATTGGGGCAGGCGTCGGGACGCCAGCTTTTGGATCGAGAATGCCAGTATCGAGTGGGACGAGACGCAAGCCCCGTTTCACACGGTCGCGCGGCTCACGCTGCTGCCAAGATCGCAGCTTACGGAGACGAAGCCGTGTATTTCGATGTGACCGGAAACTCGACGCCCGACAGCGCGCCTCTTGGGAGCATCAATCGCGCGCGGTGGCCGGCAGAGGTAGCGAGCAGAAACGCACGCATGGGGACGAACAGCCGCGGTGAACCGCAAACATCGCCGGGCGAGACTGCGGCCAGCGGCGGCTAATCGGCGCATCCTGAACGTTCTATGAGCCGCGCGAAATTTCCTGACTTTCCTATCGCCCCAATGACCGCTTTCCATCAACTGAGCCGGATCCCGACGGGGTTCCGAACGGCAGGTTTGGGGCATGAGCCGGCATTGCTACCGATGGGAGCGAACGGCGGCTGTGGGTCGACAGCAGTCAGAAGGCCGACCTATTGCAATGTCGGCTTTGGCCCGCCGTGCGCTCCAGAGGGGACAGGCAGCTCCCGGCCAACTTGTACGCCGCCGCGACTGGCAGCTACATCGCCGCGGCAAACCACTTTAGGACAGCTGCCTCGGCGGGTTTCTAATCGCCGGAAGACATGGACGCCTTCTGGTGCGCATCCTCGGCGAACTTCGAATGCTTGATATGGTACTTGGTCTCGAGGTCCAGGATCGTGCCGTCCTTCGCCCACTTCTTGACCATGGTGGACAGGTAGGCGGCCCATTCCGGCTGATCCTTTCGCACGGCAAGACCCCAGGGTTGCACTTCCTGTGACTTGAGCGGCATGTCGTAATCGCTCCACTCCGGCTCCAGCATGTCGCCCTCGATCGAGGTGTCGTCATACAGCAGCCCCACACAACGTCCCTGTTTCAACGCTGTCAGGGCTTCGGCGGTGGCCGGGGAAGGCAACGACGTGAAGCTCGAAGTTCATCGTCGCTTCATAGTTGTAGTAAGCGCCCTCGATGCCGCACACCTGCTTGCCTTTCAGCTCGGCCCACGACTTCAGGTTCATCGATTTCGGCACCATGATGTTGTAGCCGGCGGCGTAGTAGTCGGGCTTCACGATGTCGACCGCCCATCCGCGATCCTTGCGTGCCGTTCATCGTGGCGATGATCAGATCGATCTTGCCCTGCTGCAGGAACTGCATGCGGTTGGAAGCAACCACCGGCACGAGTTCCAGCTTCACGCCCAGGCTCTTGGCCACGTCCGCGGCCAGCGCGGGTTCGATCCCTACGATCTCGCCGGAGGGCGAACGGAATCCGAACGGGGGATAGTCCGCCTTCACACCGACGATCAGCGTGCCGCGCTGCTTGATCGTGGCGAGGTCATCAGCGTTCGCCTGCTGTCCCCCGAGGGCAAACAAACCGGCGGCGAGAAGCATCCCTGCCAGCAGGCGCAGGAAATGATTGCGGACGCTCATGCTGTGCTCCTGGCCAGGCCCGCGTGGGGAACGGCACCGATGCGGCCAGCCAATATTCGGCGCGATCGGCCCACGATGCCAACCCTCTGCCGCTATCAGAACGGTTCGGGCGCGGTCTGGGCAAAAGTCATCAAGTCACGGGGGGTAGTCTTCCGAGCCTACCGTGCGGCATCTGTCGGCTCCGCCACGGCAGGATGGCAAACGCAAATGACCACAGAAGAACACGACACCTCGAACTGAGTCGCCGCAAGCTCCTGCAGTGGCCGGGCTGCATCTGCAGTTCGGGGCAGATGGCATCATCTGAGGTCACCGTGTCCTGGCACACGCTGCAACCTGTTTGCAATCCGCGGGTCGTGCTCGCCGTCTCAATGGCAAGTTCGAGCAAACGGTGGACGCCAACCCACCAGCTATACCGATGGAAATTCGAGGCAGGTTGTCTACGCTTACCACGCGAAGATCGGTCAATTGCAGGCCCGACTCCCCTTACATGTATGGACGACGCCGCTCCGGAATCTGGTACATTCCGGACTTCGCCGCGTGGCCGCGCGTCGTTCACATTCACCAGCTTCGGCGATCAGGGCACACCGACGACTGGCAAGAAGTTTGTCCCTCTACGTCGGCGGCTTCCTCGCCGCAGGCATCGGTTTGTTCGTCTGCCTGCTGCTGGTCGCGGTCATGCGACGTGCCCCGCCGTCGCCGCTCTAAGGTGCGTAACGGGTGAAGACATAATCGCGATCTTTCGCCGGCGCGTGGCAGGGGAAGCAGGTATTGTGCAACGCCTCGCTGCCAGGTTTGCCGTCGGTAAAGTCAGCGAACCCCCAGCCGCCCGTCGCGGCGTACTTCTTAGAGTCCTTGACCATGAACTGAACATTCACGGCCGATCCGACAACAAACGACTGAGCGCCGGGGAATGGACCGGACAAGACTTTGTCGTTGTCTTCGGACGGGACATGCGTCCAGTGAATTGCGGCAATAATGGCGCCGTCCGGGAACGGGACATTGCCTTCACGAAAGGCCTTGATCGCTAAATCGTTGCCGAGTTGAGCGCGCAACTGGTCAGCCTTGCCTGCCACAAGAAGGTGGTTCACGGCGATCAATTCCCAATCGCGGTATCCGACCGGGATCTTGATCCCGTAGATCGGGGCGGCCTCTCCATCGGACTGGCCAGATGCCGGAGCCATATAGGCGACCACACCGGCCGCCGTCGCAACTGCGGCCACGAAGCAAACGAACCGCTGCACAAGCTCCTCCTCAATCCGGCGGCATGGTAGATGATGCTGCCGATGACCACCAACAGTTCAGTTCAGACGAGACCCGGTTACCGCCAACTTTATGAATAACTGCATCCCTGGAGCGACCAGCTAGTGCAGGAATGACCGATTTTGGTCGGCACCAGCCACTGACCCGAACTCGGGACGAACGGCCTGAGTTCCGGCGCCCCGACACGTGCACCGAAGGCGAGGCAGCTCCCCATGTTGGTCGCTCAGGCGAAAACGCGCATTTCTCGAAAGCCGCCATAAACATCAGCATCATGGGTGGAGGGCGGACATAGACGTTTGACCCCGCGAGGGCCTGCTCTGCGCCCACGTCAGTCGTTCGGCGATCGCGGCTCATCGAAAGCGGACGTTCTCCCGGGTCGCCATGGGTGGAAAGGGGTCATATGGCGTTCGAAGGTTGCTTGAGGGTCCACCAATTAGATCATAACCCGGGGGCATAGAACCAGGAACCATTCGGCATTTCCGCACTACGTTCTGCGCGGGCACTCTGACAAGCATCCGCCTGCGACGCCGCGGGCATTATGGAGAAAGGGCCATGCTCGCAAATCACCTCAAGCTTGCCTCGCTCGGACTGATTGCCGCCGTTTTTGCCGCGGCAGCGACCGCGCCGAAGCCACTGGCCGACCCGCAAGTCGCCGCCGATGGCGTTGTTCAGGTCCCCAGCGCCTATCCCATGGACGAGACGATCAACAGGTTGAAGCAAGACATCGCTAGCAAGGGCATCACGTTCTTCACTGCGATCGATCAGTCGAAGCTGGCAGCTGACGCAGGCATTGCACTGCATCCATCGACACTGCTGGTTTTCGGCAATCCCGCGCTAGGTGCCCAGTTTGTCACATCCAAGGCGGTGGCGGGCCTCGACTGGCCAGTGCGGCTTCTGGTTTACCAAGACCAACTGGAAGGTATGGACCGCCTATACGGACTTCATGTGGATAGCGCAGCGGCACCAAATCACGGATCGCGATGCTGCTTTTAACAAAGCCAGCGAAGTTATCACCTCCATCGCATCCAGTATCAATGATGGGAAGGAGTGACGGCAATGGAACCAACCCCACTGCATGATGTTATCCAATTTCTGTCGAAGCCCGCCTGGTACACCTACGCCCTTTGGGTACTGCTGCTGGTCAGCATGGCCATCGCCGCATTGACGTGGCAACGCGATCCGCAACAACGAACGGCGCGCGGCCTCGCGATCTGGGCGTTGCGCGTACTGGTCGGGTTGATGTGGTGGCAACAGACCTTGTGGAAGATCTCCACCTGACTTTGCCGGCCTGCGCTACTGGATGGAGCAACAGGTGGCGCATGCATCGCTCGCGCTGCAAAGCGTCTTTGTGCGGGACATCGTTCTGCCGCACCTCGCGATCTTCGGCCCGCTGGTCTACCTCGTGGAGCTGACGATCGGGGTATCGTTGCTATTGGGCCTCTACTCGCGCGGCGGCGCGCTGTTAGGGGCGTTGATGGGATTGAACCTGTGGCTTGGGCTCTACTCCGCGCCCGGCGAATGGCCGTGGACCTACATGTTCCTGATCATCATCCAGTTGCTCTTTGTCGTTGATCCACCAGGCCGGGCACTTGGTGCCGACGCGCTCATGCGGTTGCGCATAGGTGACGTCACCAGAATTTCCCGCCGTCTGTCCTGGGCTGCCTGACGGCGTCACCCGATCAAACAGCGACGCGCCTGTCTGTCATCCGACAGGCAGGTGCGGCCGCATTTATCATGGTCCCGTGTTCCCATAGCGATCAGCAATCGAGTTGATGCGAATACGGCATTTCTAATGGCGCATTCGATGCTCGATCCTTCCTGCGTGAGTGCAGGATCATCCCGGTCCTACCGCTAACATGAAGGATTGATCAGTCATGACCTATCGGACCACCACGATGCGACGCAGTCTGACCCTGGCCGGCGTGATCGCCAGTGTCATCTCGCTTGCCGGCCCTGCCTATGCCGGCTCATGCCCCGCCGACAAGCTTCGGCCGGATGGTTCGGGCGAGAAGATGAACTCGACACCGGCGAATGGCGTATCCGATGCGGTGATCGCGTCGATCGACCTCGCCCAGGAGCCCGCGGCGGTAAAGGGGCGGCTCCTGCGCATGCGCCGGCTGGAGATCCAGCCTGGTGGCGTGGTGCCCTGGCATCAGCATGCGAACCGTCCGGCGATCATCTACATGATTCAGGGTGAAATCGTCGAATACGCCAGCACCTGCGCGGTTCCCATCATTCATCGCGCGGGCGACGTCGCGACCGAGACGCACACAACATCGCATTGGTGGAAGAACCTGGGGACCCAGACGGTCATCCTGCTGTCGGCCGATCTGTTTCCCGTCGCCGAAACCGATCATCACATGATGTGATCGAACGAACGATGCCATTGCGAAGGCGTGGCCATTCCAATGGCCGCGCCAGCATCTCTCTCCGAGCAAGGGAGCACACCTGCCATGACGCCGACGACACTTCCTTTGGTGCTCACCGCGCCCAGAGGCGTGCAGCGCACCCTCGGCGGCCTGTCACGTGCCTTGCTGGTCGGCCTGACGGCGTTCCTGACTGTGGTCGATCTCTTCGCGACGCAGGCGATCCTTCCGGCTCTCACACGTGCCTATGGGACGACGCCGGCCATGATGAGCTTCGCGGTAAATGCGAGCACGATCGGCATGGCCGTATCGGGACTTGCGATGTCCTTGATTGGTCGCAGGATCGATCGCCGCTGGGGCATTCTGCTATGCCTCGGGCTGTTGTCCGTGCCGACGCTGTCGCTGGCAAGCATGCCTGATCTTGCGGTATTCGCCATGCAGCCGGCCCCTCGGCAAACCGGCGGCCCAGATGCAAGGGCCGTCGGTCAAATTAGCACGTGATAATCCGATTTATCTTTGGCAGCCGAAGGAGAGCCCCCGCGTCCTGTATCAGCGCGCCTCCGTGCCGGCGTCACGGTTGCTTCCCGCTGCCTGGCATCGGCATGTTACCCATGCCGCTTATGTTGCCGTGGTCCATGCCCGGCATTGTGGCGCCAGCTTTCTCCACTATCACCGTCGCCGTCACTTGCCCCGCTCTTGCGAATCTGAGCGTGACCGGGAAGTTGTCGCCTTGCTTGAGCGTCTGCTTCAAGCCCATCAGCATGATGTGGTAGCCGCCAGGCGCGAGTGTCACGGGCTTGCCGGATTCGATCGGCAGCGACCCGACCGGCCGCATTTTCGTCACGCCGTGATCGTCAATGCTTTGATGCAGTGCGGCTTCGGCAGCGACCGGCGTTGTGACGCCGGTCAGCATGTCTGGCGGGCCTGTGTCTGTGATGGTCAGGTAGACCACGCCCTCATGCCCAGTCATTGCGGCGCGCGACCAGACATGATCGACGTGGATGCCCCCCTCATCGGCGAAGGCGGCAAGCGGCGCAGTTATTAAGACGGCAGCGAGCAACGGGCGCATCGTTCTCCCTCTCGGGATTGAATGATCAGTGTGCGGACCAAGCCTGGGTAGATGGCGGCCTAGCACTGCTGTCGATTTCCGTCACTTGACGTTGATCGTTACGATTGTGGAGACCTGCGGATGTGGCGGAACCAGATGACCGGGCGCTCCCATCAGCAGTTGGAGCGTGTGACGGCCCGGGGCGAGCGGCACGTTCACCTTTGACTCACCGTGCATCAGGTGGATGTGCTGCGCATCCATTGGGACCGCGCTCCCGGGTTCCGGCAATGGCGCATCGACAATCAGATGCAAATGGCTGCCTGCCTCCATGTTCATGCCTTTGCCCTGAGCTGCCGTTGTCATCGTGCCGGCGCTGGGCGACACGACGACGGTGACGGGGCTTGATACATTTGCTCCGTCTGCCGGTGCCAAGATGGCTGGGGTTTCGTCGGCCCAGGCCGGCGTTACCAGGTGCGACAATGCCAAGGCCGCGGAAGCAACGAGAATGAGACCTGCGAGCGCGCATTTGACCCTTCCCACTGTCCCGCTACCCAATGCCAATAGGGTAGCCATGCCACCCTACCCAAGACCCCCACTCGATGTCACCCACTCCAACCACAACTAGCTTGTTGAACGATGCCCAGCACTTTACCAACCAGTCAGCGCAAGACCCTGGAAATGATCATGATCAAAATCCTGGAAGGGTTTCCGGACAACGTTATTGCGGCCAGCGCTGTCGGGCGCGTCACGCGGCAGAATTACGAAGAGGTTCTGATCCCGCGAGTTGAGGCGATCGCCAAGAAGCATCCGAAAATTCGGTGCTATTATGAAATCGGCGCGGACTTCAGCGGCATGGAACCCGGAGCGGTGTGGGAGGACTTCAGGGTTGGGGTCGAGTATTGGACGCGTTGGGAGCGCGTGGCCGTCGTAACGGACGTGACCTGGATCGCGCACGTGGTAAACGCGCTCCGCTTCCTATTGCCGGGCCAGATTCGTGTATTCCCGATTGGCGAGAAGGAAACGGCGCACGCTTGGGTTGGCGCACCGTAACCGGATTAAGCATGAGGGCGCTCAGGTGTGCCCTCTATATATGATAATGGTTGGTTATCATATATAGATGCCATCCAAGAATGGCTGCTTGGGATGTGAACGGTCAGGAAACCTCGACGATGGTCTGGCACGTCATCTACGAAGACCGCGATAGCAGAGTTAAATCCCGTGCTGCGCGCTCGCGTGATCTGGCGATCCATATGGCGTGCGAACTCTTGAAGGATTCATACGACGTTCGCCGAGCGACGAGCGATTGGCCCGGATGGGTTGGTTATCGATCGAGCAGAGCTGGATGGGCATTATGACGAAGGCCGTTTCCCTGGTCTTCGACGCCCGGCTTACCCGCCGGCCTGATCTTCTGTGCCGTCTACCCGCTGGTGCCTCGAATTCTCGACGGCACGAACCTGAGGTCTCGTCGGAGCGGATCAATGACGCGGAGTTCCACTTCCCGCAGAGAGGTAAAAGGGCGACGCCCCAAGATTATCGCACGGGAGTTTCTTGCGACTAGGGAACAACGGCCCAAACTGGACAATCTGCTCACGTCGGCGGAGCAAGCCAAGCTGGCAACGATTGCTACACTTATCGAGTATCAGACCGGTGGCGTTGCCATTTATTCTGAGGGCGAAGACGCTCATTTCCTCTACCTGATTGATAGTGGAATCGTGCGGCTTAGCCAGCATCTGCCAAACGGAGACCGCCAGGTCCTTAGTTTCATGTGGCCTGGAGACCTGTTTGGGATCGCGGAGGATGGGCGCTACGTCAATTCCGCGGAGTCTCTGACCACGGCAGCTATTCTTTCGGTTTCCTCTGGAGCGACTGCGGCACCTCCTGCTGAGAGAACCCCTGCTCCAGTTGCACATGCTCACCAAAGTGGCACACGAGCTGCGCAATGCACAGCGTCGGATCATTGTTCTTGGGCAACTTAACAATGTGAAAAGGCTGCCGTCGTTTCTCCTCGATTGCCGACAGCACTTTGAACTCTTTGAATCACAGACTTGTCGGCTGATTCTGCCCATGAGCCGCTTCGATATCGCCGACTATCTGGGAACCTCGCCCGAGTCCGTCGCACGCGCTTTCGCCACGCTCGAACGCGGCGGCTTTCTGCGCCGAACCTCTCCCCGTTCGGTCGAGATTGCGGAATCCCGACCGACTGGCGCGCTTTGCCGCGGATTTCCACAAGGCTAACCGGACCGGTGTTAGTGTTGTGGACTCCAGCCTTGGCCGTATGCGCCTATCGGCGGGCACTTATTACCGGAGCGTCTTCGCCGAGAATTGTCGCGCACGCGACCCTGCTCGGGATTGAGGTGCTGGAGAAGCCGCCAACCGAAAATGACCTTCTAAAGTTCGTCAACGCGCACCGTGCCAGGCGCGACAGATGATGTTGAAACTACACGACAGATAATTCTGAACGTCACGCCCCTCCCCGGCCCGAAAATGCCGGTCCGTCACCGGCGGGCGACGAGTACTTCGACATCTTCGCACTGCCAAGCAGTAGCGAAGTGACCAGCCAGGTCGAGTGGCTCAACTCCAGCGACACATAGACTGTTGCCGCGCAGATGAAGGTGGATACGGAGCGTGTGGGCTGCACTGGTTCCTCCATGCGCTGCGATCAACGATGATCGCAGCGCACTCAAGAACAAACGATCATCGTTCGCAACCTGGATATCGTCAGCATCGATCTCGCCGAGATACACGGAGCCCTGTAAACCCATGCATCTCCTTCTTGAGCGACGTCCGGCGTGCCGACGCGCACACTTTTCCAGTTTCGGCGAACCCGCTGTTCCCACGCCGCCTTTCCATGCTGCGCCGAATACGCGCGAGCCACTCGTGTGGCACCCCGCCGGCATCGCGATCGTAGAACTCTGGCACGATCTCGCTTTCAAGCGCCGCATAAAGTCGTTGGGCATCCCAGTCGTCCTGCTCGGCTTCGTTGCGACCATGACCGGCTGCGATGGTCCAGCCGATATTTGCACCATATGCCTCATCCCACCACCCCAGTAGCAGCGCTGCGGTTGGCTTAGGTACCTCTGGAAGACGCTGGAACACTGCGCACACGAACCGTTGATCAGGAATCAAGGGTACATGCGCGCCCAAAGCCGGAGCTAGAGTGAACGAAGCGATCTGCCCGCAGATTGGTTCCTGCTGCGCGTGACAGTGGTTGTCGCCCGCGAGCCGAACGGCCTTCGCGCACGTTACGAAAATTTCATCGAGGCGGCCGAACAATGGCCAACTGTGGCAACCACGTATGTGCGTGCCCACATAATGTGGGTGCAACCCTCGCTTGGGGAAGCCGGATCAGGAGGCGCCGATGCACAGCCTGTTGGCGACGCTTGATCTGAATTAATGATATCGCGCGCCTCTACCGCCTAGCGTTCAGACGGAGGGGACTCATGTTCAAAATTCATCCTCGTGCCGTCAACCGGCAGTGTAGCCGATCTGCCCGTACTTCACACCGCCTTGGCCGTTGCGCGTATGTCGGCCGCGCACATCTGCGTTTTGGACGTTTATCCCGATCTCGATGATGCCGTCATCGGATTGGCCCCGGAGATGATCGGAAACATTCAGCAGAAGAACGCCGACCGGCAGGAAGAAGCTCAGCGGTTTTTCCGTGACTTCTGTGAGACTGAGAGCCTTGCGATCACGACCGCTGCAACGGGTATTGGTGCTCCTTCTGCGGAATTGAAGGCTGAGGCTGGGGACGCGCGTTTAAAATTGGCTGCATATGGACGAACCTCCGACCTGGTGGTCCTGGGCCGCAGCCACGAAGACGCTGAACTCGCGAGGATTATGCTCGAGACCGCTATTATGCATACTGGGCGGCCCGTGCTGATTGCGCCGAGTAGCACGCACTCCGTGAGGCTCAACACTGTTGCCATCGCTTGGAAAGACACGACTGAGTTGGCAAAGGCCGTTTCGGCGGCGTTGCCGTTTATCGAAAGGGCCGAGCGTGTTTTGATTCTCACTGTCCAGGAAGAGCCGCCGGCTGAGCAATCGGTTACCCGATTGCTCAACTCGCTACTCTACCACAACGCCTCCACGACCGTTCACGTTCTTCCGCAGGAGTCCCGACCGGCAGTGGAGACCCTGTTGGATAGGGTGAATTCGGTAGGCGTCAGTCTTTTGGTCATGGGCGCATACGGTCATAGCCGTCTGCGCGAGTTGGTGCTGGGCGGTTTCACTCGGCATGTGCTGAACACTGCTACGCCGCCAATTCTCCTGGCCCACTGATTATTCCTGCCACTCACGACGGAGACACTGCCCACGGCAGGCGCGATACAAGAAGTGGTTGCGGTCTTCGGCTCTGCGAAGCGACTGGAACACGCGGCATTCGACCTGCAGCGGCACGGGGTTTGATCGTGGGGCCTTCAGTCTGCTCGCCAGCGAACACACGGTCGAACAGAAGCTGGCGGTCGCGATCGGTCCAGGAGATAGAGGACGCAGGCATTCTATTCCCAGGTGTCTCGCACGGAGGCCGAGTAAGGTCTGCCCGCGCTGTTGACGGCAGTTGGAGGGTTGACTATCGGTCTTGGTGACCCCAGCGCTAATCGCTGCCGGCATCGGCGCTGTGATTGGCGGCATACCCGGCGCATCCCGGGCCGCCCGCTTCTCGCAGGCGTCGTAGGGAGCCGCAGGCAAGTCGTGAAAGCGCTCGAGATCCCGGGCCGCGCAGCCGGATCTGCAGCGCAGCTATCGCGTGTCGGGTGGGACGGTTGGCATGTGGTGCATCGCCGGCGTGGGGTTTGCGGGCATCGCCTTCTCCTTCCTCGTGGGCTTCTTTCCCCCGACGCAGCTTCCGGGTGGGCAGCCCAACGCTCTATGTCGCGCTGGTGGTCGGTGGCACCGTGCTGTTCACGGGGCTGCCGCTGCTGATCGGAATACTGAAGCATGCATCCTGGCGCGCTGCCAGTCTGCCCGGAACCTCTGCCAGAACGCTGTTTGAACCAGATGCGCCGGAAAGCGTCGCCTATCTCTCGCGCTATACTCATCGCGTCGCCATCTCGAACCGGCGGCTGCTTGCTTTCGACGAGACCGGCGTCGCCTTCCGCTACAAGGATTATCGCCGCGAGTGGCGCGGACCGCCAGCAGGTCATGACGCTCGGCGTCGACAGTTCATCCGCCGCTTCCTGCTTCACGTCCTGCCGCGCGGGTTCCACCGCATTCGTCACTACGGCCTGCTCGCCAGTTCGGCGCGCAAGGTCAACCTCGCACGCGCCCGCGAACTACTCGTCGTCGCGCCGCCGCCCGATGACGACGTGCCGGAAGAGCCGCTCGATGTCCGCCCACCGTGTCCATGCTGTGGGGGGCACATGATCATCATCGAGACGTTCGAGCGCTGGCGTCAGCCCCGCGCACCACCGCGCCGCACTCCACCAACCGGGAGAAATTCGCCGTGACCCGGCACGGCCCGCCACAGTTCCCGGCCGCAGCATCCTCATTGCGGCCAACGATCGAGTTCGCGCCATCCGTCGTCAGCGACGCCCCGAAGCCCCCGTCTTGCCAGCGGTCCCCACCGGCAACGCCATCAGATCCAGCGACAATTCAGACAGATCGCGTCACGTCCCACGCCTGCCACTACCGGACGTGGTTCGCCTCGCTCAGCCGAAAACAGAAATACCCATAGACCAGCGTCTGGGGTCCGCGGGTTCGTTCCTCGGAGACTTTCGTACGCCTCGCGGCGCCCGAAACTCTTCACGATAGCAGAACGGCAGCAACCGACGACGCTTCCTATCAAAGACACGCAGGACCCGTCTCTCGCCACGGGTGCCTCTGAGAAAATCAGCCAACACCGACTATTTACTCCGGAATACCTGCTCGGCGCATACCCTCATAGATGCGCTGGCGACCGCCAAGATAAACAGGGTTCTCGCTGCGTGCGCCGGCGCGGAAGCGGGCGATTGTGAAGCTGGGCTCCAGCTTCAACCCTGCTCTAGCCGCTGCGCGCGCCTCGTCCATCCTGCCAAGATGGGCCAATGCAGCTGCAAGCGACCAATGGGTGAATGCAAAATTGCGATTAGCCTCAATGGCGCGGCGAAACCACAACACCGCTTCTTCATCCTTCGCAAGGTGCAGCTTAGATGTTCCGGCACTGCTCATCCAGTGATGAGCTGAGACGTCGCGAGGGCTGAGTCGCAGTGCTTCCCTGTAATGGTTCTCAGCCTCTCCCGCCCGCCCGAGCGCAGTTTTTGCCATACCGATGAGCGCATGGGCATAGACCAGGTTGCGATCCAGAATCAGGGCATGCTCAAACTCGGCAATCGCCTCGTCGCTGCGATTTACGGCACTGTAGAACGAGCCAAGCACAAGGTGCGCAAAAGCATGATCGGGTGCCAGGGAAAGCGCCTTGGTCGCGCTTGCCTCCACGGACACCAGGCGAACGGGGCGATCGTCAGCCAGGAACCCGGCACCAAAGTCCATATCCACCCATCCCTTTGCCGCCAACGCGTCGACGTTGTTCGGATCGAGCTGCAGCGCTCGTTGCAGCAAAGCCTCGGCGGGCTTCAGGTATTCGGCGGTTGATCCCCGATTGATGAGGGCCTTCGCGCGAAAATAGAGGTCCATCGAATCTGGATCGGGCGAACGCTCGGCGCGCCGCGCCTCGGCTTCGATGAGTTGTGCACCCAATTGACTTGCGAGCCGGGCGACTATTTCGTCCTGCATATCGAACAGATCGGCCACCGCTTGGTCGAATCGCTCGGCCCATAGATGGGTGGCGGGATGGCAATCGACCAGCTGTACGTTGACGCGCAGCCGGTTGCCCCCGCGCTGAACGCTCCCCTTCAATGCGTAGCGCACGTTCAGGTCGTGGCCGATCTGCCGGAGATCGGTTGCGCTGCCCTTGTAGACGGAGGCGGTATTGTGGCCGATCACGAAGGCACCCGAAATGCGCGATAGATCAGTGGTGAGGCTCTCCGTGATGCCGTCGGCAAAGTATTCCTGCTCGTCATTCCCGCCGATATTCGCAAACGGCAGCACGACCAAAGAAAGCCGCGGCGGAATAGTCAACAGATGTTCCGGACCGCCTTTCAGCCCGTGGCCCGTGGCTGTGCCCCGCGACTTGCTATCGCCACAGTCGTGCAAGTCGGCGTTCGCCGTTTCCGACTGCCGGGAGGCAGCCTCATCGCGCAACCCAGCAAAGGCTTCGGCGATTGTCTCGAAGTTGCTCCGAACCACGGGGAAGAGTGCCGCGCCCGCCGAAGTCAGGGTCAGCGGCCTCGGCCGGCGGCGGAACAGGGCGCGGCCTGCAACCGTCTCCAGCAACCGTACCTGATGGCTGATGGCCGTCGGCGTCAGACCGAGTTCGTCCGCAGCCGCCTTGAAGCTCAAGTGCCGCGCTGCCGCCTCGAAGGCACGGAGGGCTGTCAATGGCGGGAGTCTCCGCATCGGTGCATTATAGCTGAATTTAATTCAGCCAGGAGCCTGAAAACTTCTCGTTTGCAACGGCAAACCAGCGCATCTACCGGTGGTGCCGCATAGCGCCGAACTATCAACGTGTTTGGGGATTGGAACAGGAGGCAGCCGATGGTTTCAGAGTCATCCGTCGCACAAGCTGTGTCCGAGGTAGAGGGCACGTTTTCAGCCCAGCTGCTCCAGCCGGGCGATGCGGGCTACGACGACGCGAGGCGTGTCCACAACGGCATGGTGGACAAACGGCCGGCTCTGATTGCCCGATGCCGCGGCGCTGCGGACGTCGTCGACGCTGTCAAGCTTGCGCGCGGCCTCGGTCTGGAAGTCTCGATTCGCGGCGGCGGCCACAACGTTGCGGGACGCGCCGTCGTAGAAGGCGGCTTGATGATCGACTTGGCAGGAATGAAGGGTATTCACGTCGACGCGGGTCGCCGAACAGTCCGTTCGCAAGGCGGCGCGACTTGGGCCGACCTCGATCGCGAGACGCAGCTGCATGGCTTGGCCGTCACCGGAGGCGCCGTCTCGACCACGGGTATCGCCGGCCTGACGCTCGGCGGCGGCATCGGATGGCTCATGGGGAAATACGGCTTGGCCCTCGACAATCTCCAGTCGGTTGAGTTGGTCACGGCGGAGGGGCAGGTTCTGCTAGCGAGCGCCGAGGAGAACGCGGATCTGTTCTGGGCGGTGCGCGGCGGCGGCGGCAATTTCGGCGTGGTGACATCGTTGGAGTACCGGCTGTTTCCGGTTGGACCCACGGTTACCGGAGGTCTGATCGCCTACTCGTTCGACAGCGCCCGTCAAATGCTACGGTTCTATCGGGATTTCAGCGCGGCGATCCCCGACGAGCACTCTGTAGCCGCTACATTGGTCCATGCGCCAGACGGCTCCGGCACCAAACTGGCGGCTATGGTCGCCTGCCACTGTGGCCCACTTGCCCAAGGCGAGATGGCCGTGCAGCCTATCAAGAGTTTCGGTTCGCCGGTGATGGATGCGCTCGGTCCGATACCGTATTGCCGGCTCAACAGCATGCTCGACGATGGTTATCCAAAAGGTGCCCTGAATTACTGGAAATCGAGCTTTCTCACCCAGTTAAGCGACGATGCCATCGATACGATGATCGAGTATTTCAACCATTGTCCAACGCCGATGGGACAGATGCTGCTCGAGCACTTCCACGGAGCGGCCACTCGGGTCGGCCCAACCGACACAGCATTTCCGCATCGGCAGGAGGGGTACAATTTCCTCGTCGCGTCGCAGACGATGGATCCCTCGATTTCAGACCGCTGCACGGCGTGGGTGCGCGAGAGCTACGCGGCGATGAAGCCGTTCATCGCGCCGGGCCGATATGTGAATTACCTGGATGATGATGAAACTGGCGACTCGGTCCCGGCGGCGTACGGCCCCAACTATCGGCGTCTTCGGGAAATCAAGGCAAAGTATGATCCCGGCAACTTTTTTCACTTGAACCAGAACATTGTTCCGTTGACGTGATCTCTCGAAAGCTGCTCTTTGCCGGTGCGACGAGATCATAATCGCGCTCGGATATGGGCTCATGCTGGCTCGCGCAGCTCAGCCAGTCGGAAGCTGAGGAATGGCAGCTTCGCGGTTACCTGTGCGCCTTCCACAAATTCCCGCGGGGTTTCCGCTCAACGCCTGCCGGTTGATAACAACTTGAAGGGGTGTCCGCTTCCGAGCGGTGGCGATGACCGACCAAATGGCCGCCTTGGGCGCTGAGCCGCCTGACAGGTGCTGGCCGAAGAACGAACCCGCTTCGCGGGATGGGTGCGGGTTTTGATGACCGAATAGAGGCTCGACTGTTGCGCCTCGATTGAGCGCGATCCAAGGCGGACTGAGCTTTTCGGCTTCCTTC
This sequence comes from uncultured Alphaproteobacteria bacterium, assembly GCA_963776505.1. Classification (GTDB taxonomy): domain Bacteria; phylum Pseudomonadota; class Alphaproteobacteria; order Acetobacterales; family Acetobacteraceae; genus JAMXLO01. The sequence continues at coordinate 9,121 of CAVZNH010000054.1, read as the reverse complement.
AACCGAGAGGAGCCGACCAATGAACGACCCCAGTCCCGCCACTGCGATCAGCCCTCTGCGCCAACGTCTGATCGACGATATGAACATGCGCCGTTTCTCGCGAGAGACGCAGCGCAACTACATTCGCGACGTGGGACGCTTCGCAACGTTCCTGAGGCGCTCACCTGATACGGCGACGGCGGATGACGTGCGCCGGTTCCAGATCGAGCAGCGTGATGCCGGCGTGCCGACGCCGACCATGAACAGCATTGTGTCGGCGTTGCGGTTCTTCTTCACGCACACGATCGACCGGCCTGACCTGGCACGCAAGCTGATCCGGGTGGCGCATCCGCGCAACCTGCCAGTGGTGCTAAGCCGGGAGGAAGTTGCGCGACTGCTCAACGCGACCACCTGCCTCAAGCATCAGGCGGCTCTCTGGTCGCCTATGGCGCTGGCCTGCGCGTGGCCGAGGTCGCGGCGCTCAAGGTCGCCGATATCGACAGCGAGCGGATGCTGATCCGGGTCGAGCGTGGCAAGGGTGGCCGGTATCGCAATGCCATGCTCCCGGCAGATTTGCTCACCGTGCTGCGCGAGTGGTGGAAGGTCGGGCACCAACAGGGCGTGATGCATCGCGACGGTTGGCTGTTTCCAGGACAGCACGCCATGAAGCCGATCAGCACCCGGCAACTCCATCGCATCGTCGTCGAGGCGGCACAGGCCGCGGAGATCACCAAGCGGATCGGACCGCACACGCTGCGCCACAGCTTTGCCACCCATCTGCTGGAAGACGGCGTCGACATCCGCGTCATCCAGGTTCTGCTCGGGCACGCGAAGCTGGACAACACCGCCTTCTACACCAAGGTCGCTACCCGAACGGTGCGCACGGTGACCAGCCCGCTCGACAAGCTCGGCATGTTCCGGGCCGGAGAGATCGCACCCACCGGCTGAGGCGGTGCGCGCCTCTCTCGAGGTCGCCGACATTTTCCGTGCCGCCGGCCCTGCTTATCGGGCCACCCATGCCGGTCACCTGAGCCTTCATCAGCTCAAGGTCATGTCGGCGATCGAGCATTGCCGCACTGCGGCCCTCGGCGGCCACGTCGAGGCATGCGAGGACTGCGGCCACTGGCGGATCGCCTATAACAGCTGCCGCAACCGGCACTGCCCCAAGTGCCAGGGCGCTGCCGCGCGCACCTGGCTGGCCGAGCGCGAGGCCGACCTATTGCCGGTCGGATACTTCCACGTCGTATTCTCGGTTCCCGCCGAAGTCGCCGACATCGCCTGGCACAACAAGGCGGTTGTGTACGACCTGCTGTTCCGGACGGCGTCAGAGACCATGCTCACCATTGCCGCTGACCGGCGTCATCCGGCGCGCGCATAGGCATCACCGCCGTCCTCCACACCTGGGGCTCGGCGATGACGCACCATCCGCACATCCACATGATCGTGCCGGGTGGCGGCATTTCTTTGGACGGCACGCGCTGGATCTCTTCGCGACCGGCGTTCCTCCTGCCGGTCCGTGTCCTGTCCAAACTGTTCCGCCGCCTGTTCCTGACGCGCCTGCTTGAACTTCATACCGTCGGCGCGCTCGCCTTCTTCGGTGACCACGCCGGGTTGCGCGAGGAACGCGCCTTCACGCACCTCATCGCACGGCTGCGGAAGAAGAACTGGGTGGTCTACGCCAAACCGCCTTTTGGCGGGCCAGAGGCGGTGCTCGCCTATCTGTCGAGCTACACACACCGCGTCGCCATCTCGAACCGCCGGCTGATCTCGCTCGACAAAGACGGCGTCACCTTCCGCTACAAGGATTATCGCCGCAACGGTGCCAAGCGCTATCGCACGATGACGCTGACCACCGGTGAATTCATCAGGCGCTTCATGCTGCACGTACTGCCGAAGGGCTTTCACCGCATTCGGCACTATGGCCTGCTCGCGAGCGCCGGCCGCAAGGCCAATGTCGCCTGCGCCCGTGCGCTGCTCGCGGTGCCGCCGGTAGCCGAGTCGGCTGAACCGGTCGAACTGATGGAGCCGCGGCCGCCTTGTCCGTGTTGCGGTGGGCGCATGATCATCATCGAAACCTTCCAACGCTGGATGCAACCGCGCGCGCCGCCAGCTTCTCCCGCATCAACCGGGATGATGACGCCGTGACCCGGCACGCCTCGTACCTACGCCGTGTCGTTGCCTTATCCCATAGGCCATCGACACCCCACGCGCCCGGTGACACGCCCGCGCCGTCAATCATGCCGATCCCACACGTCAGCGCCGACTTGCCCAACCGCGTCATTGAGAGCAGTGCCCTGATCGGCCGACAAAACCGCCCGAACGGCGGCCCTGGGCAGCCGGGTGAACACCACGCCTGTAACACTCAGCACACGCAACTCCTCAAATCCCCATAAGCCTCCGACCACACACCGCGGGTTCGTTCCTCGAGGACTTTCGTACGCCAAGCGGCGTCCGAAACTCTTCACGAATCCGGAAGGGCAGCTTTGGAGTGGCCAATGGCTACGAGCGGACGTTCCCGTGGGATTCTCGACGGCACATAGCGGCCCCGACCCGCCGTTTGACGATCGGTCAGTCAAACGAACACATTCATCAGTGCGGACCATACGTTGATGGCGGCAGTGAATGGAACGAAACAGTAAACACCGTTGGACTCGCTGTTGAAGATGGACCAACACAACACTGCATGTCCCGTAGGATTTTGAATCGTATTAAGCTTGACTCCGGGGATCTCAATCCACACATCGGGGCGGTCCCCATATTTGGTAATCCACCGCTGCATCCAGGCGCTTTTTGCTGCTTCGTCTGCTTCGTTATCCTCCTGCGAAAACCGAGTCCGGAGCGTAGTGCCGAACCTTTCGCGCGTCACTCTTGCTTCATAGTGCTGCGTCCAATCATTCCACCTGGCATCCACCATTCGGCAATCAGCCACTGTGCAACACATCGCACCAGGCACACCAGGAACCTTGAGGCTCCTGAACCAGTCAGTGAACCTCCCGTTGGCGTCTGGGGGCGGCGCCGCATATGCGGAAGCACCAACAAGGCCGCACATATTGCCAAGGCCGCACGCATCGTACCTCCGATCAGGAGAGACCTGTTCGTCGCGACTGCCTCAATGATGCCGAGCCGGGATCAGCGAAGGCCCGTTCAGATCTGCGGGCAAGATTTCAAACAGCAGATGCACCATAGGCGAGTCGGTTTTGTTGAAGACAGTGTGGTTGATGTCACCGCTCTCGAAAAAGAAGTCGCCTGGTTTGTAGACAACCGTTCGATCAGGAAGGACATAGGTCATATCGCCTGCGGTGACTTGGCGAATTCCGGGACCAACGTGGTTGTGCTCTCCGACGTACCCTGCTGGTTCAAGAACTAGTTCGGTGACCCGCAGCTTGAACTTGCCATTCAGATCCGCGAACGGACCGGAAATGACCTGCTCGAACTTGATCTTTGCGGTGAGGCCTTTGGTATCGACGCGAGCTGGGCTGGTGCCCGTCGCTTGCGCAACCGCCTTGCCTGGCTGCGCAAGCAGCGCCGCGATTGGCAGAACGCCAATAGATTGCAGGATGGCCCGTCGGGCACTTTCTTGTTCCGTCATGCTTCTTCTCCTTGTCCACGAGTGGTGACGTGACGCTCTGCGTATCGTCGCCGCGAAACGCGACGTCTGGCAAAACCAACCAACCACAATTATCGGCCGCGACACCTGAAGACTGGGCGAAATTCAAACGAAATCTCGCTGAAACCTACCTGTGGTGAGGGGCGCGGATTCCTGCTTGGATGGTTGGCCTAAGGCTTCCGGGGAACAGCATGGACACCGCACCCATTGTGGCGGCCTTTAGCTTCGAGGACTTTATTCTTGACCTCAGGCGCGGATCGCTGCTCACGACGGCCGGCCAGGAGATTCCGCTTCGGCGGCAATCCTTCGAGCTGCTGCGTCTCCTCGCTGAAAACGCCGGGCGAGCTGCTCGACCGCGACACCATCAATCGGGTGATCTGGTCCGATATCGCGGTGACCGACGACAGCATTACCCAGTGTGTCCGCGATATTCGCCGCGCCATTGGCGATGACGCGCAACGGATCCTCAGGACGGTGCCCAGGCGCGGCTACCTATTGGCAGCAGATGTTACCGCCACGCGCGGTCCGTCGATCGGCCGGGAGCGGCCAGGCCTGGCTCTGCCGGATAAGCCATCGCTCGTGGTGTTGCCGTTCCAGAACATGAGCGCCGATCCGGAGCAGGAATATTTTGTCGATGGCCTGGTCGAGGACATCACGACGGCGCTGGCCTGCATCCCCTCGCTGTTCGTGATCGCACGAAATTCGGCGTTCACCTACAAGGGCCGCGCGGTGGATGTCCGCGACGTCGGCCGCGACCTTGGCGTCCGCTACGTGCTGGAAGGCAGTGTCCGTCGCGCCGGCAATCGGGTACGCATCACCGGCCAGTTGGTGGATGCAATCACCGCCGCGCATCTCTGGGGCGACCGGTTCGATGGGGCGCTCGACGACGTGTTCGACCTCCAGGCCCGCGTGGCCGAGAGTGTGGCAGGCGCCATCGAGCCGCGTCTACAGCGGGCGGAGATTGAGCGCGTGCGGCACAAGGCAACGCAGGACCTGGGTGCGTATGATTGTTACCTGCGCGGTTTGGCAAGTATGCATGAAGGCAGCGGCGAGGCCATCCGCGCGGCCCACGGACTGTTTATCAGAGCCACGGAACTCGATCCGACCTATGGCGCTGCCTATGGCCTCGCGGCGTTCTGCGTTGGCGGGATGCGAGCCAGCGGTCTGCTGCCCGCCTCGGCACCGGAAAGCGCCGAAGGGGTGCGCCTGGCGTGGTTGGCTGCGCAAACAGGCCGGGACGATCCGATCGCGCTTTGCTATGGCGCATTGGCCCTCTCGGTGGTCGGCATGAACCCTCAGGCCGCCATGCCGGTGATCGACCGTGCCTGCATGCTCAATCCAAGCTCGGCTATGGCCTGGTACGTTTCCGGGCAGACGCGAAACTTTCTCGGCGATACGGCGGCGGCGATCCCGCAAATGGAGCGCGCGATCCGTCTAAGCCCGGTTGATCCGTTGCTCCACCAGTTCAGGGCCGGATTGGCGTCGGCGTTCAGCAAGGAGGGCCGTCACGACGAAGCTGTGGCTACAGCCGAGCGGGCCGTCGTCGATCAGCGCAACTTTGTCCCTGCGCGGCGCGCGCTGGTGGTGGCCTATGTGCTTGCGGGCCGCCTCGATGATGCGCGGCAGGCGATGCAAGAGGTGCTCCGGCTGGCGCCACACATGCAGGTTTCTCGAATGGCAGACTATACTGGTCCGCATCGTCCGGTCGATCTGGCGCGCATGGCGTAGGCTTATCGTCTTGCAGGAATGCCGGAATGACGGGGCCCCCATTCGAGGCGAAGCCGACTCCCAACCAAGCGACCGCTCGTCCCCCTTGAACGAAAGCATCTGAATGACTGCTGCCCACCACCACGGCAGATATCAGAGCAGCTGCCGCAGCACTTGGCCGAATGTCTGTATTTGAGTGATGGCGAGGTCGGGCTGGAACGACCGAATTGGGCGCAATCCAACAGTCGAGGGCGCGAGTGTCCTGGAGACCTTTTGCCGCGCCGACGCAAGAAAGCGGCCATCCGCGTCAGACTGTTGGGCATGCCGACGGCCGCCTACGTCAACTCATCGAGAAGCCCCTTTGCTTGCTTCAGATCGGCGGTGTCGAAGCCTTCGGTGAACCAGCCGTAAACTGGGGCGAGCAGATCGCGGGCTTCGGCGCTCCGGCCCTGTTCGATCCACAGCCGAGCAAGGCTTACCGCGGCTCGCAGCTCCAGCGACTTAGCGCTCTGTTCACGCGCTTTTTGAATAGCACGGGCGAAACAGGCTTCGATATCCGCGGCTGGTGCGCCCTGTGCCTCAAGGAGCTTCCCTTCGACTCGATCGAGTTCTGCCTTCCACATGTGCTCGTCGTTCCGCGCAGCCAGAGCCTTGGCTTCTCTGATCATGGTTAGACCCGGTACAGCTTGGTTTGACTGTGCATAGGTTTCCGCGAGCATGCACAAGTAACGGGCCTGATACCACCCGACATTTAACGCCGCGCGGTCCAACACATTGCCGACCATGAGCCCAATACCTGACTCGGTTGCACCATCTTGCGCCATTGCCCAGCCGCGAAGGATCAGCCCGTTTACGCGCCAATAGCCCAGACTGTGCCGATCGGCCAGTTCGATCATTGCGTCGGCGTGGGCCCGTACTGCTGAGACATCGCCGATCAGTTCGGCGAGCCCGGCGCCGGCGAAGTTGTGCACATGGGCCATAATGTTTGCTTGGTCCAACTCCGCAGCGCACCGGAACGCCGCCAAGCTCGAGAGACGTGCCTGATCAGGAAACCCAAGCAGCCATAGAACCGGGGCGAGATAGGTAAGGGCCGAGACCTCCGGATCGTGCACGTAATATCCCGGCTTGGACCGATGCTCACGTGCGTCGTACACGGGGAGGATCGCCTGGAACTCGGATCGAGCTTGGGGAAAGTCCCCGAAATGCATAGCCGTCATCCCGGCAAGGCGATGAGCGGCAAGCTGAAGTATCGGGCTCGCGACCCGTCGGGACACCTGCTGAGCCTCGTGGGTCAGCCGGCACATCATGGGGTAATCGCCGCGTACAAAGTAATATACGAACTCGCCGCTGAGCGTAGCGACGAGAGGCTCTACTTCGCCGAGTCGTTCGCAGAGTGCGCGGGCTCGTTTGTACGCGGCGCCCGTTTGCGGAGCTGAGTAGCCGTGGACGGCAATTAGCGGGCCACCGATCGCGATCTGAAATGCGAGTTCACGATGGTCTCGCTCGGTGCTCTCCGGTAGCGTCCGTAGCGCGTCAAGGCCGCGGGTCAAATGCCGGACAGCTTCAAGGTTCGCGGAGCGTCCAATATCACGTTCTCCCGCCTTGAGCCAATATTCGATGGCGCGCTCCGTCTGCCCCGCCTCAGCGAAGTGATGCGCCAATAGCTCCGGCTCTCGCGCAGTTCGCTCAGGAAAGTGCTCCTCCACGGCCTCCGCGATACTCTCATGTAACTGTTGCCTGTCACGTCTTAGCAGCGTGCTGTGGGCAGCATCTTGCACCAGCGCATGTTTGAAAATGTAGATGGCGTCGGGCGGTGTACCGCGGCAGAAGATCAGCCCGGCGTCCGAAAGGCGGCGCAACTCGGCAATCAAACTGGCTTCGCTGCCCCGCGCTACGATAGCCAATAGCTCATAGGCGAACTCCCGCCCGATGGAGGCACCAACCTGTGCCACCCGTTTGGCGGCTGCCCCGAGCCTATCCAACCTTGTCAAGAGCGAGGCATAGAGCGTGGCAGGGATTGCACGGGCCGACGATGAGCTCGTCGCTAACACCGCAGCAACTCGATTGTCGCGCTCGTCGCTTTCGAGTACCGGCTTTAGTCAGCTCTTCGACAAACAGCGGCACGCCGTCCGCGCGCTCGACAATCTCGGCGATGGTCTCGTGGGCGAGGCTGGCGCTGCCGGCGGTCCGCTCGACCAGCGCGGCGCCGTCATGCCCGCCGAGCCGGTTCAGCGTCAGTGTGGTTACGTGTGGCTGCCCGCTCCAGCCGTGCTGAAACTCGGGGCGAAAGGTGACGACGACGAGGACGGGCAGCCGCGCTGCGCGATCGATGGTCAGGTCGAGCAACTCGCGCGTGGTCGGGTCGATCCAATGCACGTCCTCGAAGACCATAAGAACCAGTCGGCTCTGCGCCAAGACCGTGAGCTGATGCAGCAGTGCCTGGAACAACATCTCGCGCTTGCGCTGCGGGCTGAGGTTGAGGTCGATGGCGGAGTTCGGCAGCGACAGCAGCTCGGCGAACAATGCCATTTCATCGTCACTGCGTGCACCTGGAGCCAGGAGTGCCCGCAGCTTCTCGACTTTTTGCTCGACCGTGTCGTCGCGTGCAAATCCGCCGGCGCGTTCCAGCTGGAGGATGAATGGATGGAGCGCGCTATCCTGATAGTAGGGAGAGCAGAAATAGCGCAGCCGTGTGTTCGGCTCGCTCTCGATGCGCTGTAACAACGCGGCTGTCAGCCGCGACTTGCCGATCCCCGGCTCGCCCGAGACCAGCACTACCCGCCCCTCGCCAGCTTTTGCCTGCTGCCAGCGTCGCAAAAGCAGGTCCAGCTCTTCGGCGCGGCCGACGAGCGGCGTGGTCCCCGAACGCAGGGCCTCAAACCGGCTTACTTCGCCGCTTTCGCTCAGGACCCGCCAGGCGCGCTGTGGCGCGGAAAAGCCAGCGAGCGCTTGCAGACCGAGATCGGTGAGGTCGAACAGTGCGCCGATCTGCAGGCGGGTCGCTGAATCGGTAACGATCCCATTGGGCGCGGCCAAACTCTGCAGTCGCGCGGCTCGATTGGGCGTCTCGCCGATTGCCGTCTGCTGCCGTGCATCGCCCGCCCCGATCGGCTCGCCGATCACCACCAGGCCCGTGGCGATGCCGATGCGAACCTGCAGTTGTTCGGTTCGGACCGGAGCCTGGCTGATCACATTGATCACCGCCAGGGCGGCGCGAACCGCGCTCTCGGCGTTCGCCTCATGCGCTTCGGGCCAGCCGAAGTAGGTCAGCACGCCGTCGCCGACGTAGCGGGCGATGAAACCGCCGAAGCGCGTGATCGTCGCAGCAACACGCGCTTGGTAGTCGCGGATCACGCTGCTCAGATCTTCGGGGTCAAGGCGGGACGACAGCGCTGTAGAGCCCATTACGTCGCAGAACATCACACTGAGCTGGCGGCGTTCCGCGACCAACTCAGGCGTACCTTCATCTGCGGAGGGAGCGGTAGTCCGCGCTGGTGAGAATTTGGCCGCATTACCCGGCAACGCGGCGATTGCTTCCAGGAGCTGGCGACGATGCCCGACGGAGGTGACGCCAAGCTCTTTAAGGTCCTCCGCCGTCAGGCTGGGAAGAACCGCGGGGCCTACGTCATTTTGCCGGAATGCTGGTTCGTATCGTTCAAGACCCAGCTGTCGCAGCCAGTCTGCGACTTCCATCGCCGCCCTCCAGCCTCATCGCACTAACGAGCCAGAACGCTGCCTCACGCGTGCGGCGATGTCCACAAATAGGAACCGGATAGGAACGAGAGCATATGGCCAAGGACCAGGCTCTCTTCGGTATCATAGGAGCAC